>NZ_MDAG01000014.1:0-259263 GCF_002876705.1 Enterovibrio norvegicus
ACGGGGGGATCCATGTAGCCCTGTTAAGGTGTGAGCAACGCAATACCGAAGCTCCCGCATACCACCTTAATCACTGAAAAGAACGCATGGTGAAAATGCCACGCGTTGCGAATCACTCTTAAACAGTTTGTTATGCGGATTTTACCTACTTGAATTAAGTATTACTTTGGGAAACTGTACAGCTTCCTTTGCTTCGCCGACTGTCCCATAAAAATAGTCACATGGGTTATAGTCAACTAACGGAGCAACACGAATGAAGTTTAATAGTTCAAATGTTATTTCTAGTAAAGGAGGAGTATAATTTTCAGCTTCAGGGTCAGAAATTATTAACCCCCACGCCTCTGAGGGAACAGAAGTTACTCCAAACCCTTCCTTTATGTAGCGAACCGATGAACCACGAATGTCGACATACATATTCGGCCAAACTCTCATATCGAGATTTGAGCTATAAAAACCTATAAACTCTTTTTTCAATGAACTTGTTGAAAGAGAGTTTTCTGTGATGATGGCACCAAATATTTGATGTTGGAAGTTTTTGGTATCCAACTTTCTTCCTCTAGGAAGAACTATGTTTGTCCCATTGTTGGAACGGTCAAGCTTTTTGACAGACTGTATGTTTTTAATTGCCGACTGAAGTGTTTTTGCATCTTTAATGGATGCTTTTACTTCTACTACCGCAAGAACAGATTCGACCATGAAATGTTTGATATTTCCAATTTCTAGAACAGAATGGTAATCATCGCGATAAATAACAATATCAATTTGATTGCTCACTCCCCCTTGAGCATCAATGACAAAGCCAGTGCCAATTTTAACATTTTTAGGAAGTATACCAATTAAATAATTGGTAATTATTTGTTCTCTAGCTCTACCACTTTCACCAGGGTGACTTATAGATCTGGATAGTTCAAGCCTCTCTAATACTTCTCTATTCAGGGAAGTAATAACAGACTCAATGAAAGGTAATGGCATAATTAACTCCGATGTATATTGATCCGCATAACAACTTATTAGCGTGCAACTTGCCCGTTTAGTCCAAAAGCGGGACGCCCGACTAGCCCGCATCCAGCGCTGCACGTCAACAAGGTAGTCCATTAAAATCAATCAATTAAAACATTTTAACTTTGACCTAAATGACAAAATCGGGCGTCCCGCACTAAAACGTACAAATTTTCACCATATGCACTCTACTGCGTTTTTACGCAGGCATTATGCAAAAGAAAAATTCGATCTTTTTGAAACGATTCAAGCACTCAGGGGTCGGAACGCCAACTCACGTATGGGTAATACCGCCCTTCGCATATCGGCATACAACACGCCATCACTGTCTAAGATATCCGGCGGGAATGTACCACGAAGTGCATAAAGCAATACTTGATTTTGATCGCGCGGGAGACCAAGTGATTAATGTTCAGGCAATTAGTCGTGAAGGTACTACCGCTGTCGCGATCGAATGGGCGTTAACAATTCAAAAGACACGGAGTGAACATCAACTGTGTTCACCACCTTTACATCTCGGATGATTTCTGGCCCAGCAGAATAATAGAATTCGGAATGGCGATTTAAGTAGTGATAAAAACGTTCAATGTCGCTGTCGATATCAGAAAGGTTTTCCCCTTTCCAAGTAGAGACAAGGTAGCAGCCTTCAATGCTCATTGAATGGTAGTCAGGCGGAAGTTCTGCCTGTTGGAGGCTTTTCTCTAAACCCGCAAAGAACACATCAAATTGTGCGTCGTAATGCGCCGAAGGGTCGCCAAACACCATCATGCCCTCTTCGTTATTTGCGATGAGGTGTGTCCATGACGGGAATGCGTCAAACACTGACGCGATGCGCCGCGTGCCTGCATGCTTTTCTTTTGGTAGCGAATGCCGCGAGACGGGAATGTCGATCAGGTTTAGTGAGATGACGCTGACGGGAAAGGCATCAACGTGCGTGAGCGGCTGTTTGGCGACATCAAAGGGCTCGACGGCAAAGCTAAATGTTAATCCCGTGTCACTTGTTCCCCAGCAATAGGGCAAAGGGCCAAAGCGTAAGTGATGCTCTTCTTTTAATCGAATACCGAGATGAAAATACACCGCTTCAATGTATTCCGTTGAAGGTACGTCAATGGAGCCAATGTGACGTTCAGGCACAATCGCTTCAAACAAGGAGTCAGGAATAACAAAGTCATCATCCACCTGAAAACCTATCGCCAAAGGAAACGACCCGCTGGCATATTGGTTGTGTTCTGAGAACTCGAGTATTCGACATCGCGTGAAATGTAACGCCCCTTGGTTCGCATCCAGGCTCACCTGCTGACGCAAGTGGATAAAACCCGCTTCAATCCGCTCATCAATCACGGTCGCGTCGCGGTCAATCGAATCAATGCGAATTGCGGAACACGCCCAACGGGAAGCAGGCTGGGTGTCGAATCGAATGTCAGACTGATTCAGCAGGCTTAATCGTTCTAGCGCCGTCTTATCCATCTCTGCCAGTGACAATCGCTTTGCCCACATGGGTTGCTGTCGGATGTTTTTTGGGGCAACCATCGCGAATCGTTTGAATGCACGGGCAAAGGCTTCTTGAGATTCAAAACCAAATTCAATGGCGATGTCGAGAATACGATGTTCCGTGGTCGCAATTTTTTCGGCGGCGAGACTGAGCAAACGGTGGCGTTGATATTGACTAATGCTCATCCCGGTTGCGCGCTTGAATTGACGTTGTAAGTGCCAGCGTGAATAGCCACTGCGCGCTGCAATCTGCTCGACACGCAAAGTCTCTGGCAGCGAATCCTCAATCAGAGCGATCACCGATAAAATCGTGTTCATGTTGCGTCCATCATCCATTGCGATGCAGCAAATCTACCCCAAGTCATTATATTTAATGCGGTTACTGGCAATCGACATAAGATTTCTGCGAACAGGTTCTCGTGAATGGCTCTTGTGAACGTAGAGCTTGCTGCACAAAACTTGGCGCATAAAAAGCCCGCTGAATGAGCGGGCTGTCTTTCCATATCAATGCGATGATAAAAGCCTTAGCGCACTTGTTTGCCTTGCACCCAAACTTTGCTGATGTTGTCTGTTTGAGAGAGTGAAATGATCTTCTCAAGGATATCGCGCGGCGAATCCATTTCAGGCCATACGCGCAGGTTACCGCGTTCACTGTCTGGCGAAACCACAATGGCGTCGAAGTGATAGTCCGATGCAAACACACCGATCTTTTCATTCAATACCTGACCACCACCGTTGGTTGCCATCCAGAAAGATTCCAAGTAGCTAATGCGTGAGCCTGACACACCGCGTTTGTCGGCGGGTAGATGACAATCCACACCGTCTTCACGCACACGAGAATGTGTTACCGCATCAAAACACGCACGGAAGATTGATGGAGACGGCGCACCTGCAATGTCGCTGCCTAAACCCACACGCACATTGGCATCTAACAACTCACGGGTTTGCATGGCGGCATTGGCAAAATACATGTTCGACAACGGACAATGACCGATACCAGCACCGAACTGGTTCAACATCGCGATGTCTTTTTCGTCGATAAAGATCGAATGCGCCAATACCGATTTGTTGTTCAACAGCCCTGCTTCTGCATAAATCGCAATGTCACTCATGCCATAACATTCAATGCTGTAGTCACGCGCCCAGTCGCTCTCTGAACAATGGGTTTGCATGTGAAGGTCATATTTCTGAACCAATTCGCCTAAGCCTTTCAGCATAGGGTCGGTGCAGCTTGGAACAAAACGGGGCGTAATAACCGGCTTCACCAAGCCGCCTTCATTGCCCGCCAAGCCGTGCACGTTATTCACGAACAGTTCAGTCTCGTAAAGCGCTTGTTCAACACTGCTTTCACGGTAGAAATCAGGACACTGTTCTTGGTTGTCCATGTTGACCTTGCCCACGAACGCACGCTGACCCAGTGCCAAACACGATTGCGCGAGCACTTCCGTGGATTCGCGGTGAATCGAGGCGAAGTAAACCGCGCTGGTTGTGCCGTTTGCCAACAAGGTGCGGCTTACATCTTGGTAAATGTTTGCGGCGAATGCGTTGTCGGCATAACGGTTTTCAAGTGGGAACGTGTAATTCTGAAGCCAATCAAATAGCGGCAGATCCAGCCCCTTACCTGCTTGCGGCCATTGCGGTGCATGACAATGCAGATCCACCAACCCTGGCATCAAGTATTGGCCTTTTGGTAGCACCTCTAATTTGCCCGCCTCACGCAGTGCAACCACCATGTCTGCATGGCGTGTATCATCGGCTTTCACTGTGTCGGCGATATCACCTTGGTGATTCACCAAGATCAGAAAATCGACGTTGAATTCAAATTCGCCTTTAACAGGGCAATGGAAAGTATCAGCCAGCAAGGCAAAACGAAGAGCGTTGAAATCAATCATAATTTTTTTCTTATTTCGAGTGCTTAGTTGTTTGTTTGCTTGTTACGAAAGCTGAGTAACCAAGCGTATCGGCTTTCGAGAGCGCATTTTGTTGAGCACAAAGCTCAAATCAGTTATGTCACGGAATATTAATGACATAAACAGCCAAGGCCCCGCCAAAGCGAGCCCTTTTAAAATCATTCCATGTTACAAGCATACCCAAACCAGTAAGTTATAGTGCGTTAATTTTCTACTTGTTATGCGTTTTCCAATTCGTTTTGGGTGCTAGGCAAAACAAAGTTCAAGATCACCGCAGCGAGCGCACCGATTGCAATGCCTGAGTTCACCAAGTAGCCCGCCATTTCTGGCAATGCATACACCAACTCACGAGGCATCAATACTGCGCCCAACGACAACATGATAGGCAAACCCACCACCAGCATGTTGCGCTCGTTCAATTGAATGTGTTGGATAACACGGAAACCGTTCATCGCAATCACCACACAAATGACGGAGAAAATGCCAGAAATCACCGCATGAGGGACAGACGCAATCAAGCTGGTCAATTTCGGCACCAAACCGAGAATTAAAAGGATCACGCCACCGGCAATAATGGCACGGCGAGACGACACCCCTGTCACCGCAATAATGCCAGCATTGGTTGAATAGCCAGTGACTGGGCTGCCACCAAGCAATGAACACACAAAATTACCCGCGGCTTCACCGGTTGCGCCACGGTTCAGGCGTTCATCGTTGAGGTCGACACCTGTAACAGCACTGACTGCGCACCATGTGCCTGTGGTTTCCACCAGCACAATCATGGAAATGAATAGCATGGTCAGAATGGCCATTGGATCGAACGTCAATTCACCAAACGGCAATAGCGTTGGCAGTTGTAGCCACGATGACGAACCCACGGCAGAGAAATCCGCCATGCCATAAAACGCAGCGACTAAGGTACCAATGACAATCGCACCAATCACGGACGCTAAACGTAGCCAGTGAAGTGATTTAAAGAAGCACCCCAGTAAGATGAACGATGACAAGGACACCATGCTGGTCAGCGCGATCACGATATTTTCGGTTGGGCGCTCGCCTGAGTAGATCCCATTGAATGCCACAGGCAACAGAGAAATACCCACCACGATGATGACCGTTCCGCCCACAATTGGTGGGACAAAACGCTTCACCAACTTGCTAAACAGGTTGGCAGGTTTACCCAACAGCGCGACAAATATCGCCACTGGGATCATAGCCCCGTACACCGCGCCCATGCCCATGGTTTTGCCAATCGCCGCGATTGCGCCGATGGGAATGTAGGAAGGCCCCTGCATCACGGGCATTTTCAGTAGTAAGCCAGACTGAATAATGGTCGCGATACCCGCCACAATGAAGGTCATTTGAATCAAAGAAGAGGTGTCTGAAACGGAAAGAGACAAAAGACCGGCGAGAATAATAGGCACGATGTAAAGATCCATCGCCAGCACATGTTGTGCCCCAAGGGAAAAAGACGTCGGAATGGAGATCTTTTCGTCGATATTAGTAAGCGTTGTATTTTTCATGATTCGCTAGCAAGAAATGGACAGTAAATGATGACAACCGGACGATATTCATCCGCACATGCTCTGATGAATAAGGTGTCATACACCCACACTACTCATCCTGAGCCTGCCAGTATTTCCAACTACGAAACCGCGTTATAACAAGATGTTAACCGCGCAACAGCTGAAAAGTGCGCGCATAATACAGCAAAACCACCAATAGGCAAACGTTTGCTTATTGGTGGCTAATATTGAACGTATGTGTCGAGCTTAAGGCTAACCCACTGCCGAGAACTGCACCAAATAAGTCGAAAGTGGCGGCCAGAAGGCAATGATCATCCACGCGACCATGAGTGCAAACAGATACGGCAGTACATATTTCACAATGGTGAAATACGGTATTCCCGTTATTCCGCTGGCGACATAGAGGTTCAACCCATAAGGCGGCGTGATAAAACCAATGGCATCACCCACCAAGAAGATCACTGCAAAGTGGATAGGATCGACCCCCACGCTGTAAGCAATTGGCGCAAGGATGGGCGCAAGAATGATGGTGTTTGGCAGGCTTTCTAATACCGTTCCCGCCAACAGCACTAACATCATGCAGGCAATCAACACAAAAGTGGGATCACCAATCGCTGACATCCATCCGCGCACCACTTCACCCGCACCCAATAGGGAAAGCAACTGCTGCATCACAACAGACACCGCAATCAATGGCGCTAGCATGCCCGTAATTTGCCCTGAGCGTAGCAAGATGTTTGGCAGCTCACGCAGTTTGATTTGGCGCGTGATGAGTACGCCCGCAATCAAGCAAAAACCAACCGTCACACCTGCCGCTTCTGTGGGAGAAAACGCACCAGAATAAATGCCGTATATCACAATGCCGATAGCAATGATGCCAAGGTAAGCTTTCAAGCCCGTTTTCAGAATACGCTTGGGTTCAAACTTGATGAGATTGCCCCAACCGTTCTTCTTACAAACGACATAACACGCCAACTGCATGGCAATCACCATGAGTAAGCCAGGCAGCATGCCACCGACGAACAAATCACTGATGGAGAGATCCAGCAAAAAGCCATAAACAATGAAGATGATACTCGGCGGGATGATGATCCCCACCGTGCCTCCTGCCGCAGCGGTGGCAGCAGCGAAACGTTCATCGTAATTGTTCTTCGCCATTTCGGGTTGCATGATGGAACCGATCGTCGCTGTTGTACCCGCATTCGAACCGGAAATGGCCGCGAACATGCCGCACGCACCAATGGTCGCCATGCCCAAGCCACCTCTCACCCACCCTAATATAGAGTAAGCAAAATCTGACATGCGTTTGGCAATGCCAGCAGCGTTGATCAAATCCCCCGTCATAATGAACAGCGGCAGCGCCAATAAGCCAAAGAAATTTAGCCCTTCAAACAAGGTCACGCCAATGTTGGCAAGGGTAAAATCAATGACCAAGCTACAACCAACAACCCAAAAACCAATCACAAGAAAAATGGGAACGCCGATAATAAAAAGCAGTGTTACGCCAAGAGAGATCAGCGTGATAAGTGTGCCGTCTTCCATATTCTGCTCCTAATCCAGTAACGACGCTTGAAGCACAAACGGCTCTTTACGTTGATATTGCTTAATGTCCTTGGCCAAGTTTTGCAGCACGCGGATCACGATAAGTATCCATGCAAGCGGTGTTGCGAGATAGAACCACCATTCCATGACATCATCCGTCCCCCCTACGATCGCGAAGTTGTCATACGCTATATAGGTTTGATTGGTGGCGTGATAAATCACGATGCCAGCAAAGGCAATCCAAAGCACCGCATCTAGCACCAGACAACAAAACTGAAGGCGATAAGAGAGTCGCGCACGAATTTCTGTTAAGGCTAAATGTGTACGTTTCTTAATGTTGTATGAGGCACCGAACCAGGTAACCCAGAGGAAAAGCAGCACGGGCACAGTGGTGCTCCATGGCACTTGTTGGTTGAACAAAAACCGCCGAACAACCTCTACGAAAATAATGCCAGCCATACTTGAATAGGTGATCAAGATGATGACCTTTTCCGTGTTTTCATCTAACCATTTGAGCAAGGTATGTAGCGGTTTCATGCTGACCTCACAGATCATTGAATAAAGATACGCGCAGGCCCGTTTGCGGATGCGTTTTCACATCAGCAAACAGGCGCTGCACGACGATATTTAGCTTGTCCACCAGCGTTGTGGCGGCACATTGACAACTTCGGTGTCGCGAGGAATTTCTCGCGCAATGTCGTAGATTTCTTGGTAGGTATCGTGACCACCCGACCACTTGTTTAAGCGATCGCGCCACTGTTCCCAAGGTTCGGGGTTGAACTCTGGCGAACACATTTCTTCGGCTTTGCGCAGCTCAGCGTCAGACAAAGTCGCAACACGGGTATTGTTTTCCGCAAAAATGGTGCCCGGTCGTGGTGGGTTCGTCGCACCGACAATGTCAGTAAGCGCAGCCTCATTCATGCCTTGCGTGAAGATCTGCGCGACATACGCTGACTCCATCACATCGTCTTGAAGATCTGAGCCCAGCTTATCGAACACAGGCAAACTCATTGCCGTGTGTTCTGTGCCAGAGAAGAACTTGAGATCAACACATTGTGATACCACGGGTGCCATACCGGCGTATGCCACCGCGCCCATCCATGTTTCAGCACCGTCGATCAAACCCTGTTTCAAGCCATCCAACGTTTCCTCCCAAGCGATCGGTACGGGGTTGAGGTTCATCAACTGCATGGCGATTCGCCCGAGTTGCGTGCCCGTTACACGGTTTTTTGTTCCCGCAAGTTGATCGATGGACGTCACCAAAGGCTTATCTTTCCATTTCAAGCCAAGTTGAATGCCTCGTAACTCACAGTGGGTAAACAAGAATTGCAATTTATGACGCTGGCGGAGGGGCTCTCTAAACAAGGCTTCGCTTTTCTTACTGTAGAAAAAGTGAAACTGCGACGCACGGGATGGGAACATGTAGGCGTAATCCAGCACATTGAGATACGGTGCCCCCCCTGCGGAGTTTTGGGTCGACGCCGAATACATGTCGACAATGCCCTGCTGCGTTTTCTTCACACAGTTGGTTTGCCCACAGATTTGGTTGCTACCAATAAACTCAACGCGAATCGCGCCGTTTGTCCGTTGTTCAAGGTCTCTGGCGAAAAAAAGCTGTGCTGATTTTTGAATGTTGAGGTTTTTCTCGTTAAAACCCGATGCCCCAAACTTAAGTTGGAACTTAGGCGGCGCAGAATAGCGTTCCTTTTGCGTATTTTCGGCGGCTCTCGCCAGCGTAGACACGGTGGCTCCTGCTCCCAATGCTCCCGCGGCGATCAGGGTTGATGTCATCCCAAAATGGGCGGACACCTTCATAAAATCCCTTCTCGTGAGTATCTCCCGATTTTTGCTCATGCTCGCACTCCTTTGTGTTGGCTTTCGCTCAAACGTTTACGCTGGCATGCCTACATTTGCGTTCTCAGACAGAGCGGTCTGTGTTCACTCATCGCGCTCTGAAATCCAAGCAATCCAACGTTCAGTCGATAAATTTGTCCGTCATTCATACTCACTCCCCAGCCACCAAAATGTTAATGATTGGTTAATTTTCGAACCGGAACATTCCATTTATGGCATAGAAAAATCAAAATTCAAGCCTTGACTATAAAAATCGAGATCATTAGTCTCATATTTCAAGGTTTGAGATTTTCTGATTTCAGATATTTTTGAGCGAATGCCGCCTTCTTTTCACGGCATCGGTAGACAGTGAGGGAGAGTGAAAAAGATGGGACTATCTTCAAATCATTACGATTTTATTGTTGTGGGTGCTGGCTCTGCGGGGTGTGTACTTGCCAATCGTTTGTCCGAAAATCCTTCCATTCGCGTGTTATTGATAGAAGCAGGCGGCAAAGACAACAATCCCTGGTTGCATATTCCAGTGGGGTATTTCAAGACCATGCATAACCCAAAAACGGATTGGTGTTATGTCACTGAGCCTGATCCGGGCATTAATTCGCGCCAATTGCAGTGGCCAAGAGGAAAAGTGTTAGGGGGGTCTAGCGCACTCAACGGTCTGTTGTATGTTCGTGGACAAGCAGAAGATTACGACCATTGGGCGGCATTGGGGAATCAAGGTTGGTCTTACCAAGAAATACTGCCCTATTTCAAAAAATCGGAAGACCAAGAACGTGGATCAGATGATTTTCATGGGGTAAACGGGCCACAAAAGGTCAGTGATTTACGACTGCGTCGCCCCATTGCAGACCATTTTATCAACTCAGCGATCAAGCTAGGCATCCCCTATAACCCTGACTGCAATGGTGAAGTGCAAGAAGGCGTGGGTTACTTCCAACAGACTGCGTACAAGGGCTTTCGCTGGAGTACGGCAAAATCCTTTTTACGCCCTGCTAAACAACGAGAAAACCTGGATGTTCTCACCCGCCACCATGTATCAAAGGTGTTGTTTGAAGATAAAACTGCCGTGGGTGTTGAAGTGATCAAGGACAACGAAAAACGGCAAATACTGGCAAGTCGCGAAGTCATATTAAGCGCGGGGGCGATTGGTTCGCCGCAACTGCTTCAACTCTCAGGGATTGGCCCTTCTTCTTTGCTCAATGAGCTCAATATTCCTGTGCAGCATGACTTAGCGGGCGTCGGTGAAAACTTGCAAGATCACCTGCAAGTCCGATTGGTATTTAAAACCAGCGAACGAACGCTCAATGATGAATTAAACAGCTTGGTAAAACGGGCGATGGTGGCGCTGCAGTATCTCTTTAATCGCACTGGACCACTGACGTTGGCAGCAAGCCAAGTGACTATTTTCACCCAATCTTCCTCCCATCTCACACGGCCAGATATTCAATTTCACATGCAACCTCTGAGTGCAGATAAGCCGGGCGATGGCGTACACCCTTTCTCTGCATTTACCGCGTCGGTGTGTCAGCTTCGTCCTTACAGCCGAGGAAGTGTAAAAATCACCTCGACAGATCCCCTCGCACATCCCGCGATTCAACCCTGTTATCTGTCAGATGAACGCGACCATACAGTGATCATCAATGCGATAAAAGTGGCCCGAAATATCGCCAGCACGCCACCGCTTTCAGAGCATATATTGAGTGAATATGTACCAGGCGATAAATACCAAACCGACGAGGAATTGCTGGTCGCGGCGAGGGAATACAGCCAAACCATTTATCACCCTACAAGTACCTGTAAAATGGGCATTGATGACATGGCAGTCGTGAACCCAAGACTGCAGGTTTATGGGGTGAAGAATTTACGCGTTGTCGACGCATCGATCATGCCAGTCATCGCCTCTGGGAACACCAATGCGCCAACCATTATGATCGCGGAGAAGGCGTCGGAAATGATTTTGGAAGACAACAACGTTGCGCATTAGCGTTTAACGAATAGCGCTATCTACGAACACAGAAAATGGCGATGCCGGTAACCAGGTGATTGACCCGAATACCGACATTGCCGATTACTCGTCAGTAATACCGAATTCTGCTAACGCTAAACGCTGGGCAGCGCGGCGAAGTAACGGCAAATACTGCCGCAACTCTTCTGTCGTTTTTCGAGTTGAAGGGGCATGAACGGCCACCGTGAACGCAACACGGTTGTCGTTATCAATCACAGGAACAGCAAGCGCGACCATGTCATCAAGGAATTCGCCTGAATCCATCCCGACCCCATCTTCGGCGATCTTCGCTAAATGAGTTTCCAACTGATCGATATCCGTGATGGTTTGCGCTGTTTCACGTGTTAACGACATACTTTTCAACAAGCGCTTTCGTGCGGTCGGTTTCATGTCTGAAAGAAACAATTTACCCGATGCGGTGCAATGCAGCGGATAGTGTGTGCCGACAGGTAAGTGAATACGATAAGGCCAGTTCGTTTCGACACGTTCTAAATATAAAATTTCATAGCCGTCCAGAATGGTCAGGTTGCAGGTCTCCCCGATTTCATCAGACAGCTCTTTAAGAATGGTATAGCGATGCACATTAATAGAGGAATTCTTTAACGTGTCTCTAGCAAGGCTCCTCAATCGGGGACCGGCAGTAAAACGTTTACCATCAAGCTCCCGCTGCAATAACCCCTCCTCTTCTAGTTGTTGCGCGATACGATGAACGGTTTGTTTCGGTAGATCCAACTCTTCTGCAAGATAAACACTGGAGAGCGGCTTGTCTGCCTTCACGATCTTTTCAAGGATATGAAAGCCACGAATAAGCGTTGATTGTGTTTCCTTCATTCTACCCTTCCGTTTGTCATTTGTTCTTTATAGGAACGTGAGAAATGAAACATTAAAGTATCTTGATTTTATTAAGCATGTATTAAGATCGCCAACTCTTTTCCATTAATTGAGACATTGAGTCCTGAATACCCGCAAAATTGTATTACTCCCGTGTGCATTACGCATCAATCAAGTTCTTCATCCATTTCCGTGAACGAAGGCGATAGGTACAAGACACCCATTTAAAGACAGCTTCAAGGAAGAACATGGCGAACACCCATTGAGGCGGAAATCCGAACCATATCGCCCCAATCGCCGCGAGAGGTATGCCAAAAAACCATTGCGTGAACATGTCTTGATACAGACAAAACTTCACATCACCACCCGCTCTAAGCACACCAACCACAAGCACTGTCGGTAAAGAACGCAGAATGTTTCCCACACATAAAATGACAAAGAAGATCTCTGTCAGTGCACGGGTTTCCCCTTCTAACACGGTGAACAGATTCAGAATGGGATCTCTCAGCGCGAAGAGAACAAGGGATGCCATCATGGTCACGACAACAGCGACAACGACCATTGTCATGGCTTGATAATAGACAGCATCAAACCGTTTAGCGCCAAGTTGGTTGCCAACGAGCACCGCTGATGCATTGGCGATACCCACCAACAAACTCAAGGAGATTGACTCAATCGGCGTCATTACAGACAACGCAACAAGACCCGCTTCGCCTGTTTTCCCCATGATCGCGGTATACGCGAACAACCCACCCGCCCATGCCAAAAAATTAAACGTGGTCGGCAGAGAAAGAGACAAAAACTGTCGAATACGCTCTTTGGTCATCACGCTGATAACATCCGACATGTTGAAAGACAACAGATGGGTTTTGAATCGTAAGTAAACATAGAGTGCAGCAGCTTCAATCATGCTCGCGGCTAGCGTACCGATCGCGGCACCTTGAATCCCCAATGCAGGAAATCCCCAATGGCCAAAGATCAGCACCCAGTTAAAGAGCACATTCAACACAATACCCAGAGCGCTGAACAAGGTACTCACCATGGGTTCGTGAACTGATCGTAAACCCGCCGCCACGCTGCTGATGTACGCCAACGACAACATACTGAAGGATGTGATCATCAAATAGTCACTGCCAAGTGCAATAACCGCCGCTGAATCCGTGGCCAACATCATGATGTACTCAGGCATTGCGGTGAACATCCCGACAATCATGAACGCGGCCGCAAGGGCTGTAACCCATGCCAACGCCACGCTTTCTCGTACACCTTTTTTGTTTTCCGCGCCCCAATATTGTGCCGTTAACAAAGCACCGCCTGTGGTAACCCCGCCAATCAGAATCGTCACCACAAACAATGCACGGCTTGAAACACCGATGGCTGCAATGTCGGTTTCACTTAACTGCCCCATCATCATCACATCCACCAGCCCTTTGCTGGCGAAGAAAATACTTTGAAGCGTAATGGGCAGCGCTATGGTGAAGAGCTTTCGGAGGAAGTCCCCCTTAGAATGCTGATAAATTTGAGAAAGTACTGTCAAGCGACCCCCGACATTAGAACAATTAGCAATCCAATATTGCGCAGATGTTCACTACACAGCGCGCAGGTGTCCCTACCAAACAAGGAGGTTTGCTGGCGAAGAAATGCGTTTTAGATAGGAACGATATCAGACGAGTGATGGTCGCCCGTTTTGTATGAATGTGTTACGAGCACCACGCGGTATGTGAGACGACCAAACTCCGCGCGTCAAAGGAGAAAGGCACCGTTACTTCACTCGGAGTATGCAGTGCTCAGCATTACCGACAGTGAAATTGATAGATTGGGAGAGCCTGAGCTGGTTGAGTTCATCGATCATGTACTCAGAATAGTTTTGGCGCTTCATCCATTGCATCGGCTCAGAAAAGCTATCTTCGCTGACGACAAACGCCTCGTTCTTCAACGTGCTTTCACGCACATTCACGATCCACATCCTTTCTCTAAATTCACTGGATTGTTTCAACTTTCCAGCCAATTTTTGATTCATAGATCTTAAGAAGCGCTTCATCTGCATTCGTTTCTCCTAAGGATGAATGAGTTCATTATGCTCAATGGGATGCGAGATTCATCTTGGCATTTTCGTCAGCACTTCGACAGGATAAGACCACTGCATTTTGTTTCAAACAGTAAATTCATGAGACGAGATGTGGACACATAAATGGCGAAAGTATAGCCAACCATTCCCATCAATCACAGGCATAGGCACGCCATTCGTGGTTACATTACATACACAGTTTCTTTTACGATTCTAAACATTACATTACGGGCTTCTCAGAGACCGATTTGTTTAATTTTTGGAAAAGCCATCCCAACCCGATCAACGATGCACCTAAGCCAAGGAAACTGATCGCTCGCCAAAAACCATCCAACGAACTGACATCCCACAAGAACACTTTCACCGCCACGCACGCCAACAAAGCAAGACCAACACGCTGAACGTGCAATGCTTGACGTGTCACACCAGCCCAAGTCAACACACCGCCAACCACGAGACCCGCAACCGAATAACTGAACAGTTCAGCCATGCTGGTTGAATGGAAGATAGTCATGGACGATGGTTGCCAGAAATGGCGAATCGACATGCCCAACCAAATTCCCGCCAAGGCTAGACCTGTTCCAGCATAAATGCGTGTAGAAATTTGCAACGCACTCAATCGATAGAAATACGCGCCAAACAGCACTGCCGCAGGCAGCAACCACCCCAATGTGAGCATGTTAAATACCGGCCATTCACTGGCCAGTACATGGTCATGAATCAACGGTGATTCCTTGGTGTTAAACAGCACTTCAAACGCGACAAATGCCAGTAACAACAGGTGGCCATATCCGCGATACAGCAGTGATAGCTTATCAGCAAATTGACTGCGATAACCGTAAACAAGCGCCATCACAAGGGCTTGGTTTGCATACACAATCGAAGAAGTGAAATCGATATCCGTGACATACCCATAACTACCCGTCAGCCAGTAGTTAGTCTGCGTAAACAAGGCTACAAGGAACACATGCAAGAATGCCCCTTCAAACCAGTTAGCAATGTCTGCTTGGGTATTGCGCAGCACGACCCTTGCGTATGCAAGAAGCGCTAACGAAGGCAAGTAGCTGAGAAGCACCCAACTCCAATTACCTCCATCTTGTGGCTGCCAATCAGGAATGAACGGCAGGAGCGTAAGCCGAACCACCAGCAAACTCATCGCCACTTTTATCGCCCAATAGGCAGGACGGAAAATGCCATATTGCGCTTGTAACGCCATCACCGCCACTTGCGCAGAAATCGCGAACGTCAGTGTTGCATCGTCAAACCAGACAAACGATAACGCCACGAACATGCCATGCACACAGGCTGAGACATCCTCGGTTAATGCAGGTACTCTCATGCCGATTTGCACATACAAACCCGCGACCAAAGCAGTAAACATGCTCCAGAAAACCAATTGTTCAGCCATCAGCACGTCAACATACCCGAGCATAAGTATCGTCATGATCGGAGCGAGAACAACCAATAAAACCCGTGATGGAACAGAACGATCGCCGCCTAAATACTGTGCGACTGTGCGTAAGGCAACCAGCATGGTGCTGACCCCTAAACACATCAAAATCTCCCGATCAGACAACCACCAATCAAACGCCTTCATACTAAAAGACAGTATCAGCAGTGACACAGCAACGACCACGGACACACCTTGGAAGATTCTAGGGGCAATGCCCATTCTCAGCGCAGGTAGCCAAAGCGTAACCATCAAAAATCCATAGAGATACAGCATCTCGATGCCAGACATAACATCAAATTGCTCTGTTGACCAAAACAGCAACAACACCGTCGCTATCGACATCACAACAGGATGATGGGTTAACGTGGTTTGGCCATGACGATAACGGACATCAAGCAACCAGCCCAATCGCGGGACAGCAAACAACACATAGAGTGTGAAGGTCAGGAATACAGACAGCCACATAAACAACTGGGCTTGTGGCACGGCCTCAATCAAGATCACCATCCAAAGCAAATGCGGCACAGCAATACTTGGTGCTAACCATGCTTGCTTAGCCTGTTGCATTAACACGGTTCCCGCTAACGTGATCGCTGCAATATAGCCACCAAGCAAGAAGTAATTCGGATCAGTACCGCCAATCCACAACGGTGCCGAATAGCCCCCAACAAGCCCAAGTACCGCCATTAAAGGGCCTTGGCGCAGTGATAAAGCAAGACTCGAAAATGCCGCCGTCGCGAGAATCACCAACGAGGTGGTTGGAGCGAGCATTTGGTAAACAACAAAGGCGAAGATGACAGTGCAATAGATGCCCGTTAAACCCGTCCCTGTGATTGCCGCAGGCACATACGAGAAACTTGACGCCCTTTTCCCTCGGGTTTCGTCTTTTTGTTCTCTTCGGTGAAACCACTCCCCAACAGCGATGGTGAGTGCGGAAAGCGTAAAGGCGATAGCGACACGCATTACTGGGGAGAATTCGATGCGACTTCCGATAACTTGAACCAAGTATCCGCCGCCGATGAGCATGGCAATGGCGCCCACCCAGACCAGCCAGTTTTCTTTAAAACTCGAAACCAGTTTTCTCAGCCCACGATCGAAGACAGTATCAAGATCATTCAGGGTGTTTGTTGAAGCACGCTCTTTAGAAAGGTTGGCGGCATCAGAAAGCAGTGAAGATGGAGCCTTCGCAGCAGAATGCGCAACAGACGCAACGTTAAGTGATGAAGGTTTAACGGCTTGATAGTGGGAAGGTATTGTTTGCTGGTGTTTGTATTGAGCTTGGCGTAACGATTCATCGCTAGGCGTCTCTCTGCTCTCAGCGACAACAGCGTCAGGATTGATCGCTTTTGAAGTCGATGTACTTGCACGAGGGGAACTTACAGGCGCATTCGAGGCGTCGGACAATTTAGCATCTTGCAGCGTCGCTTTAAGATCCGACAGTTCCTTTTCCAATCGAAACGTACGGTTTGACGCTTTTATGGCAACCAAAATGGCAACGATAGCCAAAACACACGAAATAAACGCTAACAACGACCTTCTCCCTAAAACACATTCCCTTGCATACACGCGACATGCTATCGCAAAAGAAGGCGGTGTTTCCGAAACAGCAGAAGGCTTTTTCTATTAGTATCAATAAGCTTACAAACCTAAGGAGCAACCCACATTTTTTTTGCACGCTTTCACGCCATTCCCTCCTCGGTTGTGACGGATTTTCATGACCTAGGCATTCTCAACGTTCTTGCTCATTCGAAAATAGGGGATGTCACCTTTATAAAACCGCTCGCCTTCTGCATGCATGCCGAACCTCTCATAGAGACCCATCGCCGTTTCCCTCGCGTCACACCAAAAGATACTCACCCCTTCCTGTTTCAAATCGGTCAGTATCCTTTTCAACATCAACGAGCCAATTCCCTGCCCTTGATGTGCTTGTGAGGTGGCGAATTTCCTCAATCGGGCATTTTGGGTCTTATTGTGTGCATCAGTGAATTCAGACGAAAAGTGTATCGATGCCACGCAAACAATTTCTCCATCGAGAAATGCCCCGTAGTGCAAAGCATCTTCGTCGCCTTCCACTTTCGAAAACGCTGGCGGTTCATTCGGCCAAAGCACTTGATGCCGCAAAGGAAGCGCCTCTTGCCAACTGATTGGTTTAATTTCCATGTCTCATTTCCCCCAGCAATCCCTCATAGTGTGATCAATATGGCGTAAATATGTAATAGAAACAACACCATATTGACCATGCCGTCAATACGTCTATTTCGAAACAGTCGTCCACCGCAAAAATATGAACATACACACTTATAGTGTGCGTTATTTCACTGGATTTCATAAAGTTAGGTGATAATCTCGCTGCATCAAACATGCTGTCGGGCGTACCCTACAACTGGTGCCGATACCACCAAATGCCCGACAGCACCCCTCTTCAAATTGCCCATTCTTATCGAGGCCACCATGGACGTTACGTTTTTCGAAGACAACGCTGATCGCGCTCAGGTACTGGATGTACTCACTCAGCTTCGCCCCCATTTCTCGCAAGACGCACTCGCCGCACAAGTTAAAAGACAACAGCAAAGTGGCTATCAACTCGCCTATGTTAAGTCAGACAACATTGTGCTGGCCGTCGTGGGTTTTGAAGTGCGTGAAAGTCTCGCGTGGGGAAAACATATTTATATCGATGATTTGGTGACAAACGAAAACCATCGCTCGCAAGGGGTGGGAAACGTATTAATGGCGTGGCTTAAACACCACGCTGCAGAGCATGGTTGCAAGCAAATCCACGTTGATTCAGAAATCCAACGCTTTAAAGCGCACATTTTCTATCAACGCGAAGAGTTCAAAACCATCGCGCATCACTTTGTGTGGGCGTGAGAGGCAGGAAAAACAAGATAAGTGGATGAGTTTGCTAACAGGCCGATGAGCCTTTAAACAAACTCATCAATACCGCGAAGATGACGACGATCTGCCGCTGCTCGGCGATCATAGCCCGCAAACTTACGGCGTTGTTTACGACGTTCTGACGGACGGCGTCGCTCCATGACGTAAACGCCATCGATGACTTTTGTTTCCAATACTGCATCTGCGTTGTCATTCGGACGATAACGTTTCAGCTTCATGGTCTGCCCTTCGATTCTTCAATTTTCCTACATTCAGTTAGTGCGTCAAACACCACCAAAAGACATGGTGACTTTTTAGTTGTGCCGCTGTTACTTATTAGAACGGCAACATCAGAAAATGTTTACAGCCTCTTTGCACTTTTCGCCACGTTCAACACGGTTAATGCGCGAAACTCTCATTTATGTGACAGTTTATGGTTAAGAAACCCTCATCCACCTGTGCCAATCTTACTGGCATCGCTGCCACCAAACGCTTGAAATGGGCGTAAACCAAATATCGGCATGATCGAATAAATATGGTCAAAGATGTCAGCTTGCACCCCTTCATAGAACACCCAATCGGTACTGTTCGTAAATGCATAGATTTGCAAAGGCAGACCCTCTGCCGTAGGCGCCAGTTGGCGCACCATGAACAACATATAGGGGTGAATATCTTTATGAGAACGCAGGTAAGTGGTTAGGTACGCACGGAAAACACCGATATTTGTCATGTGACGCGTGTTCGCCACATGGGGAATATCATCTATGTTCTCGTTAAACTCACTAATCTCTTTGGTTCTCTCGAACAGATATTCCCGCAAAATGCGGATCTCTTTCAGTGATTCAATTTCGGCGTCTTCCATAAAACGAATGGAGGTTTGATCGATGTTTATCGCACGCATGATCCGACGCCCACCGGAATCAGACATCCCCTGCCAATTGATAAATGCGTTTTGCACTAAAGCATAGGCTGGCAGCATCGACACGGTATTGTCGAAATTACGCACCTTAACCGTGGTGAGAGAAATTTCTTCTACCGAGCCACTCGCACCAAAATCATCCATCTCAATCCAATCGTTCAAACTCACCATGCGGTTTGCAGATAACTGAATCCCTGCGACAAAGCCTAAGATGGTGTCTTTGAACACCAACATCACCAAACCCGTGGCCACACCTAAACCACTCAAGAAGATAATGGGCGATTCATCAGCAAGAATGGAAATAGACACCACTATCCCAACAAAAAACAGGAACAGCTTTATCAACTGCACGAAGCTCTTTATGGGCATTCTGCGTGTAATGCCTTTGGCGGTAGCTATGTCATTGAGTGCATCAAGAAGTGCGAAGATCGTCCAAATGAACATCACCAACACCATCACGCTCAAAATGCGGTCAGTGACGGTTGCCACCAGCGGATGCTGACTAATAATGGGGGGAACCAGGAGCTCCAAAATCATGAGCGGCACAAGGAGTGCGATTTTTTCCAGCACCTCATGCTTTGCCAAGTTTGACCCCCAAATTTCATTGGTTCGACTCAGCACAATGTTCACAGAGCGTACGATCACGCGATGTACAATGAGGTAACTAATGAGCGCAACACCAACCGCTGCGACGATAAAAATCAATGTCGGCTCATTGCCATAGGGATCACTGTTTAAACCCATCGCAGCCAATTTTTCAGCCACATACTCTCGAACAGAATGGTCTAGCATTATTGCGCTCCCTCACGACTCATTCCACAAAGCCTAATAGGCTTCATCGCAACGCAATGAGGCAATATTGATACAGTGGTGCACCCTGCTCCGTTTAGAAATACGCTCACCCCCTTAATGCGTAAATAGTTCTCATTTGTTTTAATGCATCAACAAAATCAATTGCCTTTCTGTGATAGCGTGAGAAGCAGATTAAGGACATAGGGAAAATGAACATGGATTTTCGCCGTCGTAGGCTGTTGCAAGCGAGTGCCGCTATTTCTTCTTACTTTGCACTGCCAACACTTTCGCTCGCCAACACACGCAAAAGCGACAAAGAAGGTTGGATTTATGAACTGACCGCGGAAGAAGCAACGGCAGAGATCGTTGATGGCTTTCAAACCGATGTTTTGGGGTTTGACGGCCAAATACCTGCGCCCACGTTACGTTGCCGACAGGGTGAGCCCGTCACCATCATTTTCACCAACAAACTCAAAGAACCTACCACTATCCATTGGCATGGCCTGCGCATTCCCATCGAGATGGACGGTGTGCCATTTCTCAGCCAACCACCGATCATGCCAGGTGAGACCTTTGTATATAGCTTCACCCCTCCGGATGCAGGCACGTTCTGGTATCACCCGCACGTAAACAGCGTGGTGCAACTGGGCAAAGGATTGGTTGGCGCAATCATCGTGGAAGAAGCCGAGCCCGTGGTATTCGAAGAAGAACACACGCTAATCCTCAAACACTGGCACCTTGACCAACAAGGTCAATGGAAGAAGCTGATGATCCCGCGTTATAGCGCGAGAATGGGCACACCCGGTGAATGGGGAACTGTAAACGGAAAGCACGAACCCATTTATTCACTGAAGGAAAACGCGACAACACGTTTACGAATAGCAAACGTAGATAACACCCTCACTTACCCCATAACCGTAAAAGGCGCAGAAGCCTGGGTAGTGGCCATCGACGGCAATCCAATCAAAACGCCTTACCCTCTTGAGCAACATAAAATCAGCCCAGGAATGCGCCTAGATCTTGCGTTACATGCGCCCAAACAAGGTGAAAAAGTCTACGTGCAATACATGAAAGGCCGCTTTCCTTTCCCTTTGTGCACCTTTGAATCTGTCGCTTCCGAGATTACCTCCCCTGCACCACTGCCTGCTCTGCCCTTGAATCCTGTGCCTGATCTAGATTTAAAGAACGCGACAGAAATGGATTTCGTGTTTGAGTGGGAAGGTGCAATTTCGCCGACCAAAAAAAACGGCAATGTCGACACCAAGTTTTGGCTGATGAATAAACGCGCATGGGAAGGCATGACCAAGAACTCCATTCCCGCCCCGCTTGCAACACTAGAGCTGGGGAAGACGTATATCTTTGATTTGAAAAACGTCACGCAATATCACCACCCTATCCATCTTCATGGTCATACCTTTACCGTGTTGGAACTTGACGGAAAAAAACTGGATGAGCCTTTCCATACTGATACTGTGTTACTGGGAAAGAATGGCAGCGCGAAAGCGGCATTTGTTGCGGACAATCCTGGAAAATGGATGTATCACTGCCACGTGATTGAACACATGAAAACCGGACTTATGGGGTACATAGAGGTTGTCTAACGCAATGGCACAGTCCGCGAAACGCATAGAGAGATTAATGTGAAAAACGTCGGCATTTTACTCTGTCTGATTTTTGCCGTCATGTTCGGTGCCTTCTGGCTGTTAGGCTCCAAGCTTTCATCGCCAGCAAATCAAACGGTGCATCTCCCAGCGGATGCGCCAACGGCGGAAAACGTCACGATAGAGACCATCAGCGCGTGGTATTTCCCTGTAGAAGTCCGCAAAGCCTGCGTGTTGCTTTTACACGGGAATCGCGGTTCAAAACGTGACATGGTAGAACGCGCCAAGTTTCTCACCAAACACGGATACGCGGCGCTCGCCATTGATTTTCAAGCGCACGGAGAAACTCCCGGAGAACATCTCTCCTATGGGTATCTCGAATCGCACAACGCGCATACTGCAGTGCGCTATTTAAAAGAAACCAAAGCCTGCCAACAGGTCGCGGCGCTGGGTGTTTCCCTTGGTGGCGCAGCGGCAATATTGGGAGAGCGCGCCGTTCCGGTAGACGCCTATATCTTAGAGTCTGTCTATTCCAGCATTGAGCAGGCCGTCGAGAATCGCCTTGCGATTTACAGCCGTCATTTTCCCTCCGCGTTGGCTCCCCTTCTATACGAACAAATCCCGCTTCGACTGGGCGTGGAGCTTCATCAACTTCAACCCTCCAAGGCTGTGAAACATCTCGATGCGCCGGTGCTCTTCATACAAGGTGACAAGGACAAAAGAACCTTCTTATACGAAGCCCTTATGCTTTTTGACAATGCGCCCGAACCGAAATACCTCAATGTGATGGAAGGTGCTGCACATGTTGATTTGCATCAGTTCAATACCGAGCAATACGAAACCACCGTGCTGTCATTTCTTGCTGAGCACCTCGACCCGCCCCCGCCAAAAAGGAGCACGCCGTGATTAAAAAGTACGGTTTTATCGTAAAAGGTGAAAACTACACGCCAGATACTCACCACAGCACATTGGATTCGGGCTTTTTCTTTACCAAGGTTGTGGGCGTTTCAACAGACGAAGAAGCCATTTCAGCGGCGCGTGATTTTGTCGAATCTGGCATAGAGGTAATCGAACTGTGTGGCGGGTTTGGCAAAGAAAGTGCCGAACACTTGATTGCAGAGGTAAACACGCATGTGCCGATTGGCTATGTCTTCTTTAGCGATACTGAACAGCAAAAGCTCACATCGTTTCTCTCATCGCCCTCGGCTTAACCTCTAACCTCTAACCTCTCACCTCTCACCTCTCACCTCTCACCTCTCACCTCTCACCTCTCACCTCTCACAGCCTGGCGAAAAAACACACTAAAACACCAGGAAATTAGTCACAAACCAAGAACAATGTACAAATTGACAGAAAGCTGACAAAGGTGATGAAGATCACACTAAGGAATTATGGTAAATTCCTGCCGCTCATTAAGCAGCATCACTTTTTAAGGCTTATAAAATGAAACGATATGCTTTTCTTTCAATGGTAACTTTTGCATTGTTTGGCTGTGGTGGCAGCGATGGCGGAAGTGATTCATCAGCACAAGCTGCGCCTTCTGCGATTGAAGGAACAATTGATAGCGTGTCTGCAACGACAGTGACCGTCAACGGCTACACATATCAAGCAACGTCAGCCTCTTTTAAAGGCCAAACGTTTGATCAAGACATGCTGACACTCGAACCCAATATGATGGTAAAGGTCAGTAATCAATCTCGCGCAACCAACAGCAGTGTTGAGCTAGAGCCAACCTTTATAGGTCAAATTGAGAATATTAACCGCCTAAACAGTACCTTCTCTATTGCTGGCGTTAATCTCAAGTTCCCACGTCTTTCGACTACCATCGTCAACAACGATTGGGTCATGGTGTCATCAATGCCAACCGCAAACGCGGGTTACAAAGTATTGTCTGTGGTGAAGTTCCTGCAAGACCCGCTTGATGGCGAAATGGTGGCGGAAGGCCGTGTGTCAGCGTTAGACATGAACAGCCAATCATTCAAAATTGGTCAATCTCTAACAATCTCATTTGATCCACAGATCGTTGAAGACAAACGCACGCTAGCTGATGGCATGTGGGTTGAAGTTCAAGGCCAATATGATGAAAGTAATGGCGAGCTTATCTCAAGCCGTATCACCATTAAAACCTACAACGATTTCCCAAATGACGGCGAAATCGAAGGTATCGTGACGTGGGTTGCGAAAGATAAAAGTGAATTCGAACTGAACTACCGTGGCCGTATTGCTGTTCGTTCAACCACTGAGTTTGACGATGGCAACAAAAACAACCTTATAGCTGGTGCGTTGGTCGAAGTAGAGATTCGCAACCAAGGCAACGCTGTGTACGCCAAAGAAATCGAATTTGAAGACGATTTCGATTTTGATATCGATTGGGATAAATTCGAGTTTGAAGAAGAAGGCTTCGTTACTGACATTGATAGCGACACCCTTTCGTTCACCATCAATGGCAAAGCCATCGTGACTGATGCTAATACCGAATACGAACACCGCATTGATTTCGATAATTTAAGCGGTGAATGTATCGAAGTTGAAGGCATCATCATCGACGGTAAACGCATCGCTCGCGAGATTTCGCGAGAAGACAACTGCAACGATTAATCTACCTTACGTATCTGCGTAGATAAAAATAACCCGCCTTTATGGCGGGTTATTGCTATTTAAAATTTACCGCTGTTCGCCAATTCTTCTGCAGCGGGAACGGGTTCTGAGGCATCCCAGTGTTCCGCCACCTTGCCATTTTCCACGCGGAACAAATCCGTTTGGGCGTATTCTTGACCATCCACCGTGCTTCTACTTAGCGTTGCCACAAAATCACCGCAGCCAATCAACAACACGATTTCTTGATACCAAAGCGCACGCTCAGACGATGTCAGCATACCTACCAACGCATCACGACCATCAGCGATATCCACACTGTGTTGGATATAATCCTGAGCGATATACTCGTCGGCTTTATCAAGGTTGCCATTTGGCATCAGCAAATCTTCGATCATCGCACGCACCAGCGCTTTGTTTGTTGCCGTGTCGCCGGTGTCAGTAATCTCCGTTGCACCATCAACCTGAGTGCGCCCTGATGCAGTTTCACCCACGTATTCTGCAATCACATCCCAGTGCTCAATGATTTTGTCATTCGCATCTGTGTCGAAAAAATCCATGGTGACCCATTTGTACTCACCATTATTCAAGCTTTGGTACGCTTGCATGAACACGTGCTGTCCATCGGCAAAACCACGCACAATTTCAATGTGTCGAATCGGGTTTCTTTCAAGGAAAGGTTCAAAGAATTCGATAAAACCTGCCGCACCATCTTTCACACCTGTTGAGTGCTGGGTATAGCGATCACCGGTATATTTTTCAACGGCCTGACGCGCATGACCGTCCCTGATCCCTTCAATGTAGAGCGCTTTTGCATTTTCGAGTTTCTGGTTCATTCAACACATCCTGATGTTTTATTGTTTATCGATGTTTACATAGCGCTAAGCACTGGCATGTCCGTCCCTAAAAGGGCATAGACAACTATGGCGCAGGTTTGTGAAATTCAATCACGTTGCCGTCAGGATCTCGTATAAAGAAGAATTCTGTACCATCAGGTAAATTGATGGTTTCAGTGATTGGAATATTGTGGTCGGCCAGCGTACTTTTCACACCTTCGACATCTGTGATTTCTAATGCAAAGTGAGTAAACCCAGTGTGTTTGACTGGCATATCAGAGAGGATATTCTTCTCAGATGCATCGGCTGACGCATTAAGAATGAAGTTAATATTAATACCTGCTGGGTGCTCCATCACAGCGACAGGTTCTGGCCCAATAGGCCCTACGATAAAAACGAACCCTAACTTTTCATAGAATTCACGTGTGATGCCAAGATCACGAACCCGCAGGCCTGCATGATTTATACGTGTTATTTCTTTCATGTTATCTCCGCACTTCTTCCACAATTGACGTTTCTTGCTACCACCTTCGCGAAGCAGAAATCATTATCCATTAGCGACCGCTAACTTTCTGTTTAGTCTTTGAGAGCAAAGGATAAAACACAGTGTATATACCCCAACGCGCCTAAACTGTTCGGCTGTTCATGGAGGTGGTGCATATAGCGTGTTCAACGAAATACGGACAGCGACGTTTCCAAAATACTTTTCACCATGGCTCTGTCGTCACCTCTTGCGAGCTGCGCTAAGGCGTTTGTGAGCTGGGCATCAATATAAACCGCAGCAAACGTTGAGGTCATATCAGAGCGGAAACTCCCATTATCTTTGCAGCGTTGAATCCAAGCTTCATACATTCCCAAGATCTCTTTATGGGACTTCGCTATCTGTGACTGGGTCTCCTGCCCTAGCAGCATGCTAGATTCACGCATCTTCACCATCAAACACCCTTTAGGCACCTGTTGTTCAGATGGATCTTCCGCAATGAACGTCACCAATTCATCTAATACCTGATGAAATGGGCGTTCACTTTGAAGTATTTCCAACAGTGGTATGAGCACCGCTTTTAGATAGGCAAGCAGCACCGCTGTCATCAAGCCATCTTCGTTACCAAACTCACGGTATAAGCCAGGTTTGGACACATTGGCTTGTCGACAGATTTCGTTTATCGACACGTCACGCGCACCGCTTTGCCAATAAGCGAGCATCGCAATCTCAAGGATATGATTCCTATTTAACGTTTTTGGTCGGCCTCTCGGCGCTTTAACTGAATCTATACTCATTAATAAGTACCAACTGGTATTTAATGTTGACATGACGTTTTTGATTACTTAATGTACCGCATGGTACTTAAATAAACAATCAATGAGGAAGCGTAACATGTCGCACAACACAAGAGAGAGAGTTTTAGTCACGGGGATATCAGGTTTTATCGGATTGCATTGCGCCAAAGAACTGTTAAATCAGGGGTTTGAGGTACGTGGTTCAATTCGTGACATGAAGAAAGCTGACGAAGTGCTGATTACACTTGCAGCAGCCTCCGTTGATACTCGACACCTTACGTTTGTGCAACTCGACCTCACAGCAGACCAAGGTTGGAACGAAGCGGCTGAAGGGTGTGATTACATCATGCACATCGCGTCACCATTCACGATCGCGAACCCGAAAACAGAAGAAGAAATGATCACACCCGCCGTTGAAGGCTCGCTGCGTGCGCTTCGTGCGGGTGAAAACGCTGGCGTAAAACGCGTCGTATTAACAAGCTCCATCGTGGCAATGATGGGCAGCATGAAAACGGGCACATTCGGCCCAAGTGACTGGACGGATTCCAGCTCAAGTGCCATCAGCACCTACACAAAAAGTAAAACGCTCGCAGAGCGTGCAGCTTGGGACTTCATGAAAAAATTGCCAAAATCTAACGCAATGGAGTTCGTTACCGTAAACCCTGGCGGCGTCTTCGGGCCGCCTTTAGGCATGAACATCACAGGTCAAACAATGACCATTGTTGATCAAATGCTGAACGGCAAACTTCCTCTTGTACCAAACATCGCCTTTCCGATGGTGGATGTCCGTGATCTCGCAGTGCTCCATGTTCAAGCCATGATCACCCCTAAGGCAAACGGCAAGCGCATTCTAGCGGCAGGCTCAGCACCAAGTAGTTTTGCGGAAATGGCGCAAATATTAAAAGACGAAGGCTACAAGGGGCCAAGCACGCGTATCGCGCCAGATTTCTTCCTTCGGTTTATGTCATTGTTCGATCGAGAAGCAAAAGGCATGCTGGGGATGCTAGGCATGAATTTAAGTGCGGATAATGCAGCAACACGTTCGCTGTTTGATTGGACGCCTCGCTCAGTAAAACAATCCATCCAAGATACCGCCAAAGCCGTATCGTTAATTCAAAGCCAATAAACACCCTATTCTCTTCGATGTTAGTTCACTCATAAGGCGTGGCGCTTGCGAACAAGCAGGTGCTATCGTCTTATCATGTACACTTGTTTAGACACGTTCGCATCAGCCATATCCATACAACAAAGCGTCCTTTGAGTATCTCGATCCAACGCTGCTAAATCGCCCCCGCCCCCTAGATTAACGTATTTTGCCTGTCTACATTAAAGCCACATGACCACTATTTCAGACATGGTTAATTTTTGACAACAATTTTACCGCACATTTGAGAAGACATAATAAACATACTGTTATTAGGTCTATTAGTGTCAGCATACCAATTGTATTGTCCATTTTTTCTGTCATATTTTCTCTGCCTTTGGAGCTGTAGGGTGCGAAAAACATCAATTCTGTGAACTAAAGGAAAATCAAATGACGATAAAACATGGAACATCTTGCGACGACACCATCATCAGTGATTGCAACGTAGATTGGCTGTATGGAAAAGGTGGTGATGACTATATTGTTGCATATGGCAATGAATGCCTCATTGATGGTGGTTCTGGTAACGATAAGATTATCGGAAGCAATGATGGTGATCTGATCAAAGGTGGTAACGGTTGTGACTACATAGACGGTGGTTGTGGCGACGACAAACTTTATGGCGGCAATGATAATGACATCATCAAAGGCGGCCAAGGTAACGACCACCTCTATGGCGGCTGGGGCAATGACAAGCTTTACGGCGGTAACGGCCATGACAAACTTTACGGCGAATGCGGCGATGATATTTTAGTTGGCGGTAGTGGTAAGGATAAGCTCGACGGTGGATGGGGCAACGACATATTGCATGGTGGTCAAGGCAATGATGTACTCACCGGTGGCCTAGGCAAAGATGTTTTCTTCTTCGATAAGAATGATGGCTGCGACGTCATCACTGACTTCAATGGTTGGTGCGGCGATAAGATCCAAATTGACGACTCCCTTGCGACTTCTATGAGCCAAATTTCGGTCAGCCAATCATGGGGATGTGTCACGCTAGATTTCTGCGATGGTACCTCTATTCAGCTTCAAAACCAGTGGGGCAAATTTAACACGTGTGACATCGATTTCGTTACAGGCTGTGAGCTGGTTTAATCACACAGTACGAAGACCATAAGCGAAGGTCTTCATCCGAAAAGGGAGCACTGCAGGGCTCCCTTTTTGTGCGCTTGAACCGTGCAAGTTCAGTCATGGACGAAGCAACTCAATTTTTTCAGAAGGTAAACTGAACCAATCACTTCCCAACTTACCAACCACATCAATATCCTGTTGATCAATGACGCCGTCTTTATACAAATCATCCCGCACATAAATTGATGTCACATCTAACAGAATGACTGTCCCCCCTGTTGGAAGATCACTGACAGAGATAATGTCACGCAGCGTACACTCATAACGCACGGGAGAGTCTTTCACAGAGAGCGGCGAAACGGTCGCACTTGGGCAGCTTTCAAGCTGAGCATGTGTAAATTCACTCTCCTGGCGATCGATACTCGCACTGGTTTGGTTCATTTTCTCAAGCAAGCCTTCATTGACGATGTTAACGACACATTCACCGGTTTCATTGAGATTTTTTAGCGTGTCTTTATCGATGCCATTTCTTTGCGTAATTTGCGTATAAAGCAAGACAGGCGGGTTGCAACTTGCCACCGTAAAGAAAGAATACGGCGCAATATTGTCAACATTGTCACGAGATCGCGTGCTGATCCAGGCGATAGGACGCGGGGTCACTCCGCCATTGAGCAGGCGATATTTAGCTTGGTTTTCTAATTCAGAAACATTAAAAATCATACATTTTCCGTCACGTTATCCTTAACGTTAACATCATATACCCAAGTAGCATGAAGATGCCGGATTCAGCGAGCTTTACTGACATTATGATCAAGGCGCCCCTTTGCCGATGTAGTGAGCTCCATCAAAAAGGGACAACACCGAGCATGGC
This sequence comes from Enterovibrio norvegicus, assembly GCF_002876705.1. GTDB lineage: Bacteria > Pseudomonadota > Gammaproteobacteria > Enterobacterales > Vibrionaceae > Enterovibrio > Enterovibrio norvegicus_B. Next base: position 29,658 of record NZ_MDAG01000014.1, read on the forward strand.
GTCAGTAAACTCGCCCGAAGGGAGGCTCTCAGAGCGTCCACTCACCGCTTCTGCTGTGGGACTTCTCAGTCTGTTTTTACTGCACAGAAAAAGGATTCTTTTCATTTCATTCTAATCAGCAAAGGCACGGTTTTAATCAAGCTATGAAAACCACAATGAGAGCAAGCCACACCATAAGGCCGATTATACTTGTGACATTATCAGAGCCTTCAGATTCACCCATTACTTTTGGGTAGGCGCCAAGCGTAAGCATCTTGACGATCGGGTAACCAGTAAAGTAGAAGATGATTTGAAAAAGCAACTCTACCAATAGAAATACGATAAATCATCCGATGGTCGGTAAAACAAGCTCAAAGATTAGCTCGCCCACACTACCACTCCCTTGGCGCAATAACGTCTTCAATATCAACATCAAAAAAGCCGTATGATCTTATGATAAATTCAAAGCTCTCAGCCATGTCTTCTCTAGCGGCGGTTTCCAAATCGCTATCATTGTCTTCAAATTCTTCTTGAAGTGCATTAATCCTCTCGGTCGCGGCGTGCGTTAAGACCAACAAGTCACTTGAACTTTGCGGGTTATTGCTCTCTATGCGTTGGCACAACTCGATCAAAATCGCTTTGATCTTGTCGACTAAGAAATTGGGGAAATAGCTATCGCGATACATCTCAGGCAAGAACTGAAATGCCTTCAGTTTTTCATTTGATATAGACATAAAAAGACTTCCTTATCAGCTGTTTTTTCACCAAGTCATTCTCCATTAATTATGCCTTAACTCCTTGAATCCAAATGCGCTGACAATGAGACTGATTTTGTAAAACCCGCATATCTCCATGCTCTCATCCCAATTAAGTATCCCACGCACGGTATTTTTCAATTGCTGTGAAAATAGCAAAGGAATAAGTGTTCAAGAAACAGGCGCTCTGCCGGAAGCGTATCGACGTGAGTATTGATGTAACGGTAAAGCTCCAGCCACTTAGTACTGAGCATTGGTTTATCCACGCGTTAGGGTCAGCGTGAATGTCCATTATTAACAAAGTGGTCAAAAGGCAGAAAAACCCCTAAAAATGGTAAAAAACCGCCTTTTGAATGGAAAGATGATTTTGATCAACGGAATCGATTACGGTCAATACGCAGGGTTCGTAGATAGGCGTAACGAAATTGTTATCGAGTTTGTTAGCTAGTCTGTTAATAACAAAGGGAATGTTATGCGCTTTAAGCATATACAGAACAGAACCCTATAAAAGGCATCATCCTCTACAGGCCACGTTTTATAAGGGCTTTAGCGTCTATGAAACTTTCTATGCCACATTTTTATGCCTGATTTTGCAGACAAAAAGGTCTGAAGCAATATCACAATATTGATCTGTCCAAATTGTTATTGGCAACAAACTCAGCAAAGTTCTTTACCACTTGGTCAAGTAACGCGCATTAGCGCATTCCTCAAAGATCTATATCCATCAAAAAGGAAAGAACGATGAAGATAAATACTCAGGTCAATGTGAAACAACCAAGTGCGTTCACCATTCGTAACCACTCTTTCAACAAAGCCGCACCGAGTGCATTCACCATCAGAAACCACTCTTTTAGCAAAGAGAAAAAGTAAGTCTCTATTACTTAATTGACTGACTCAGGCAGCAGGGCCCGCTGCCTTTTTTCGTTGTTGATCCTGCCGACTGATTGACAAGAAAGGGAAACGATTATGGCTCGTTCATCTAACCTTGCATCTAACGTTCTCGGTGAACTCAAGCATGTTCAGGCGAGACAATACCCGCTCTACAACGCGATCCTAAAGCACGCATTTGATACCCATCAGCCTGTTTTCGCCAAATCAATTTTCGCAAAGCGTTACGCTGAGCTTTCGGATGACGGTGAATGGTTCGCTAACCAACTAGTCGCCAATTCTTGCCTTGAAGGGTATGGCGCGCAACAAATCTGGAACTTTTCCAACAAGCTCGATAATGACGAATATGCCCGCCGCGTTCGACAACATGCGCTGGATGAGTCGCGGCATTCCACCATGTTCATTTCAATGTTGAATTTGGTGTATCCCGGCCTCGATTTGGATCAGGACACCCTATCCAAAATTGATGACATGCAACCAAAATTCACGCCGAACCAGCACCCTGACATCGCCAAAGTCCCTGAAGAAGAACGATTCTTTGAATTAGAGTCCATCAACGAACTGGTGCAAGTGCATATAACAGAAATTCGGGCATTGGTGCTGCAATATATGGTACGAGATGCATTACTGAAACACGCCCCAGAAGAAAGCCACGCTAGACTAAAAAAGTTTTCTGATTCCCTCATCCAAGATGAAGCCAAACACATCAACTATTCCGCTGAGATTTTTGAAGATTACGCGTCGCGTGGAAACAATAAGGATTTCTTCTACCAGATGTTCGAAGACCGCCTTTGTGATTTCAATGAACTAACCAAAATCGAACTAGAAAGAGAAGACATTGAACTTTAAGTGCACCCATTCCAATATTCTTGGTATCCCGTCGGTGGATGAATTTTATCGTCAATATTTCGATAAGCATCCCTACGTGTTTAGCACCGCCAATCCTTTACTGATAAACACCTTGATTAACGGTTTCTCGCTGGACCACCTGATACAAACCTACCTGCACGAATGGGGAGACATTCGCATTGCCAAAAAGGACAATGCTGATCCCACCCTGTCGCAGCAACCACCGTCTGATGCCATGTTGGTCGATGCGTTCAAAGGTGGCTACACCCTGGTCTTGAATGATTTGCAACAGAAACTACCAGTGGTTGCCAATATCTGCCGATTGCTTAGCCAACAGTATTTATGCCCCACCAATTGCAATGCGTATTGGACGCCTGCGCGCGGAGAAGCGTTGGATATACACTACGACGATCAGGACGTGTACATCGTGCAGCTCGAAGGCAGCAAACATTGGATGGTCGAATCGCGTAGCGCCTATCGACCCTATGAAGGGGAAACCTATCGTCCGAATACGCTTCTCACAGAATGCGACCGATTAACCGATTGCATTTTAGAGCCGGGAAATGTGCTCTACATTCCGCGCGGGACAGGTCACAAGGCGGTCGCATTGGATGACAATTCGCTGCACTTTACCTTCTCCACGCTCAACCTTCGTAACCGTGATTTGTTCGTGACATTTTCTGAAACACTCCACCCCTATACCGAACAATTACGACAAGCCGTAAACTGCCATGACGCCCAATTTGGTGAACATATCTCAAAGGTGATGGCAAACTCACTGGAAAACATTGCCCAAGCGTTTCGCGATGACCCCAGCCTTGCAAGCTCCCTGTTTGAACAACATGTCATCCCTTTCATTCAAGAGCAGCCACCTGCACCAATTAGCCTCGAACAGTCACTGCGAAACACGCCTGAGGAAGTGTCTTACACAACGCGCCTCGAAATCGGCAGAAATCAGTTCTTGATGCTTGATCCAGACAACCTGCGTATTTTCTTCGCCAGTGGCAGCATTGATATCGACCCTGAACACCAGTGGGTACTGACATTACTCAATCGAATGGATTCTTTTTCGCTGGCAGAGCTAGAAGAAGAAGTAGAAGCGGATGGATACATTTTCGATGTAGAAGCCATTCACGCATTGATGGACCATCAACTTGTCATCATCAAAAAGGAAAAGGACATGATTCATGAATGCTCAGTATGTGGTTATCAATACGACGATTCGGATCATGCCCTTCCTTTCACTGATTTACCTGATGATTGGGTTTGCCCTGAATGCATGGTTGATAAAAGCAATTTCGCCGTGGCAAAGGAAAAAGTGTCACATCGTAAGCAAGGATAAACACATACATGGATTGGTCTAACAGTTTACTTTTCGCCATGGTCGTTGGCTTGATGGTGGTTTCCCCTGGCCCAAACGGCTTGCTGATCATCAAAAACGTGCCGAGCTTTGGGCGCATTTCTGGCTATTACAATGTTGCAGGCATCGCCACCGCCTTTTATGTGCACGGCACGCTCACCGTGTTTGGCTTGTCCCTGCTTATTATGCAGTCGCCCCTTTTGTACGGCTGGATAAAGGTTGCAGGCGGAAGCTACCTGATTTTTCTTGGCGTGAAATGCTTGAAAAAGCTGTTCGAGAAACAGACAGCGCGCGAAGAAATTAGCGAAACCGATTCAATTCAACGGTCAGAACATACTCCTCTTTCTCTACCTTCCTTCTCACTTAAACAAAAAGCGACTTGGTATATCGAAGGCCTAGTCACCAATGCTTTTAACCCGAAAGTCTCCCTGTTTTATATTGCTGCGTTTCCGCAATTTATTGATGCAAGCAACGTGTCATTCTTCGCAGCATATTCGCTGGTGACCATTCACGCGGTGATCGCGATTTGCTGGTTCTCTTTCCTGACGGTGATGGTGTCCGTGTCATTGGCGAAATTCAATCAAAACCGCCGACTTATGAACATGGTGAATGCCATTTCAGGCACCTTGTTAGGCGGCTTGGGGCTCAATGTCTTGTTGTCATCGCGCTGAGATGGCATTCGACCTCTCATGAGCCGACATGAATAAAAACGACGCCGGTTTTCTTCGCCACTTCCAACCCTATCTGGCGCTTGATCGTGCCATTTGGATGATCGCCTTTGCGCGATTCATCATTGCGGGCGGTACCTTTGTGTTGCCCGTTTATGCGCTGATTTTGACCCAGAAACTCTCGCTTTCGCCCGCTGACGCGGGAATGATGGTTTTCATCGTCTCCATAGGGGGGATGCTTGGCAGTGTGTTAGGTGGCTATCTCGCGGATACATTTAACCGTCTTGCACTGATGGCAATCAGCGAGGCCTTTTCTGCGGTCTGCGTGATTATTGCTGGGCTGTTCGCGCACGATGTTCTGTCTATCATCTTTATCGCGCTCTCCAGCTTAGCGCTGGGCATTATGCGACCCGCTATGCGCGCTGCCTTATTGTCGCTGTGTTCAACAACCAGCGAATCTAAACGCTACGCCCTTTCTTTGTCTTATCTCGCGTTCAATGTGGGTCACGCCGTTGGCCCGTTGATCGCCGGTTTTCTTTTACTCGATTTCTACCAATGGCTCTATTGGGGCGATGCAGCCACCACGCTCATTGCCGCCTATTTGCTCGCATCGCTCATCAAAAAAAACACCGGAAGAAAGCCCAAGGCTGACAACAAAACATCCCAAGAGGCGATTGAACGCTCCACTGAACATGACGCGCAAGATAACGTCAGCAAGCCAGATAAAACACAAATCGCGTTGTTCTTGGCAGTCAATATCTGCGTCAGTTTTTGCTATGCCCAAATCACGTTTACGCTGCCATTACAGATGGCGGAAAGCTTTGCAGATGATGGCGCACGATATTACGGCCTCATACTCATGATCAACGCATTCGCCGTGCTCGGCTTAACGACAGTACTCACCTCGCTCACGGCCAAAACACACCCCATTAAAAACCTCATGCTTGCTATATGCGGCTACGGTGCTGGGTATGTGATGATTGGGTTTATGCCGACCTTATTGGTAATGGGTTTCGCGATATTGATCATCACTGCAAGTGAAATCCTCGAAGTAACGAATGGCGATGCTTACCTTTGCGAATTGGTGCCAGACTCTCACCTAGGTCGGTATGTGTCATTCTCTGTTATCGCAAACAATGCAGGCATTGCGCTGTGCCCGTTGTTAATGGGATTTGCCATTGAAAGCATTGGATTATCATGGGCATGGAGCTTGGTCGGCATCGTTACTGTATTTACGTTACTCGCCCTTGGTTTCATGCTAAAACGTGCGGAAAAGATACCCTTACAGTTGTGACTATTTATTGAGGCATTCGTCTTATATCGAAGCAACTTATTGCCCGATAAGGCAATTTTTCGCCAGTATTTAAGCAACTATTCACCTGCCAAAATGCCAACTGAGTAAATACTCCCTATTGTTCAATGTGTTAGTAATTTTCCTATTTGGTGCAGTTATTGCTCATTGAGCAATGTGCTATTTCTTCGGTAAAAGATCGTCAGCCTTTGAAAAAGCAAAAAGGGAAAATAACTAAACACAATGGATTATAAAAATATGAACATGTTTTTGCGCGTACTTTTAGGATTGGGCGGCGTACTCACGGTACTCTCTGGCATACTGTTTATTGGCGGAGGGGAATTATTCAACAGCGTTTTTGCATCCGAAGGCATTAATGCAGGGGGCGCACTCTTCTCAGCGTTTGGTGTCGCAGGCTTAGTCATTGGAGGATTGGGTTGTTGGGGAGCATTTGGTGATAAGAAGCTGCCAGCGGGCATTTTCTGCGCCATCACCTTATTGTTCTGGCCAATTGGCACGCTTTACGCTGTTGTCTGTATTACGCTCATGTTTGTCGGAAACAAAGGCGCCGCTGATACTGTTAAATCCTAGTTCGTGACGCTTTGGGAACATGGAAGCTAACCATCAACATGCACATGCTTTTATGTTCCCGCCGCTCGCGCTTACCAACTGCCCATAAGTTGTCTTTTAGGTCGTTGGATCAATCCTGTTCTACGGGTGTTTTCTCAGCAAGTTTCTCCGTTAGCCAAACCTGACTCGTGACCACTTCCCCACCGCATTGCACTTTGTACGCCTTACCCGTAAACCAACTTTTTGAAGCGACCTCATCAATGAACATCGCCGTCGATGTTATGTCGTCTTTGGCATAGTCCCACTTATTGAGAAGGTGTTCAGCAGCCTCAAGATTGGTATACGTTTTACCATTTCGTACAAAGGTACAATCAGCCTTTTCCATGTGGCTGATAAGGTAAATAACATCGTTTTCAATACGCTCAGTTGTTGTCGCGGCAAACGCGCCTTGCATTGCGCCCGCGACGACAAAAGAAAGTAACAAGATTCGCTTAAACCCTTTTGCGGCATTCATTCTCATTACTCCCCCTCATACGCTGTCTCATCAATACACTGTGTCATTGATATACGGTCTCATCAATACACAGCTGCGCTGCCCAATGACTCTGCCAACGCCCAGTTACTCTGCCAACGCCCAGTTACTCTTCCAACGCATTGTTCCACCAGTTAACAACCGGCATGGCTTCACCCACTTCTAGACGCTGACCAATTTCAGGGCTCACCAAAGTCACACCTCTTTCGGTGGCGATGCGCAGTGATTTCTCCAACGGCTCGTCCCAATCGTGCATAGATAAATCAAACGTACTGTTGTGAATGGGCATCATCACTTTGCCTTTAAGGTCAATGTGAGCCTGTACGCTTTGTTCAGGGAACATGTGGATGTGCGACCACAAGGTATTGTAAGCGCCAGTTTCAATCATGGTCAGATCAAACGGACCGAAGCGCTCACCAATCTCCTTAAAGCCTTTAAAGTAGCCAGAGTCACCACTGAAATAGACGTTGTTCTCAGAGGATTTAATCACCCAACTCCCCCACAACGTCGAGTCACGATCGGTCAAACCGCGACCAGAAAAATGCTGCGTCGGCGTTAATGTGTAAGCAATGCCATTCACTGTTTTTGATTCCCACCAATCTAGCTCAGTGATTTTTTCCGCAGACACACCCCAATCACGCATAACCTGCCCCACTTTCAGTGGCACCAAGAACATACCGACTTTGCTGGCCAAGGTTTTCACAGAATGCTTATCGAGGTGATCGTAATGGTCATGACTGATCACCACCACATCAATATCAGGCAGTGCTTCTAGCGTGATCGGTGTGTCGTGAAAACGCTTCGGCCCTAAAAACTGCACGGGGGATGCACGTTCGCTGAACACGGGGTCTGCCATCACAAGCTTTCCATCCAGTTTCATGATCACACTGGAGTGGCCCAAACGGTAAACCACATCACTTTCTTCATTCAACAATTGCTCTGCCGTAATGCTGTGTACGGGCAATGCAAACGTCGGTGTTGGGTTTTTACGCTCTGCCGTGAAATATGCTTTGATGATTTCAAACACGTTATCCGGCGCCTTGAGGGCTGGATCGCTATTTACAAACTTATCGGGATAGCGCTGGGTTTCTTGTTCTGGTGCTGAACATGACGTTAATGAACTGCTCATTGTGATCGCTCCTACTACGGTTAACAAACGGGCGCTAAAAAGTGATTTCTTAACCATTTGGCGTTTTAAAATTGGATTCTGCATACCGTCCACGCTGTTTCGATGAGTGAGAGAACGTCGTCATTACAAAAACAAGAAATGATGAAATAAATTGTAAACTACTCGGTGTAGTTTACAATTATAGAATGAAAAGTAAACCGGTTAGTGTAAAATAGATTCGATTAATCTAGGTGTTGGCGACTAACGTGATGATAGAAAAGAAAAAGACACGCAGTGAATTAAAACGCGAAGCGATCCTTCGTGCGGCAAGACAAGCCTTTCATGAATATGGTGTGCAGAACACCAGCATGGATAAGCTCGCGGCACTGGCAAATGTGTCCAAACGTACCGTATATAATCACTTCGCATCGAAAGAAGCGCTAGTGATGGAGCTGTTATCAGTGCTTTGGAAAAGCACCATCACCGCCGATGCACTAGAAGAGCTTGCCCAGCAACCACTCGAAGAACAGCTCACCACCCTGCTCTATCAAGAGATCCTTGTCTTCTCGAAACCCGAATATCTCGATATGGCAAAAGTCGCTATCGGTCACTTCTTGTTTCAACCCGATGCCCTGCAAGAACAAATGAAAAACATGTCGAAAGAAGACACGGCATTGCACGCTTGGTTAGTTGCTCAACAAGAAAAAAGCACGCTAACGATGGATAACATCGAACAAGCGCGCTCTCAACTTCATAATCTGATTAAAGGCAGTGCTTTTTGGCCGCAGCTTATCGGTGCATGTCAGCCTATCAGCGAAGAAGAAGGGCTGAAGCTAGCCCGTAATACGGCGACCTTCTTTCTGAGTCATTACAGAAAATGATGGACGAGGCTTAACTCGCCTCTGCCCTTTATCTCCTTTAACCTTTACCCCCTTTAGCCTTTATCCCCCTTTAATTTTTACCCGCTTTAGCCTTTCGTTCCTTTGACCTCTCTGAGCATTAGCCTTTCACCTTTTCCACCACATGCTCTGCCAGTATTTGAGCCGCATCAAACACAGGCAGTGGTGTTTCTAGGTGGTTCGACACCACAGACAGTTCCGTGCAGGCGATCAAGATGCAATCCGCACCTTGTTCACGGAGGGATTCGGCGGCGATATTCAATACACGGCACATGGAGCTCGTCCCCGCATTAGCTTTGACCGCGCGAATTAACGACATTACGCCATCTTGCCAAACAGGTTCTGGGAACAACACCTCTAGCCCTTGCTCATGACAGGCTGGCACATACAAGTCCGTGATCTTTACCGCCGTGGAAGCTAACAAGCCGACACGGGTGGCGTGGGGCAATGTTTGTTTCACGTGCGCAGCGGCGATGTCTAAGAGATTCACCACAGGCACATCTACTGCGTTAACCACATCATCAAGATATTTGTGGGCGGTATTGCAGGGAATGATCAGAAAATCAGCGCCAGAGGCTTCAAGCCCCCGCGCCATTTGCGCCATGTATGGGCCTGGAGATTCACCTGTTTTCTCGATCAAGGCTTTGATCCTCGATGGCACTTTGGGATCGTTATCCACCAGCAATCGAATATGGTCGGCATCATCTGTCGCTGGGGTAGCGTTGATGATGCGTTGCATCAGATCGACGGTGGCATCAGGCCCCATACCACCGAGAATACCAACAGTTTGTTCAGTTTCTTTCACTGTTTCCATTCCTCTCTATGCCGTTAGATTGCACTGTTTACCGCCTCAACTCGCGCTAATACCCCATCAAGCTGGGCAGCCACAGCACGGTGTCGGGGAAATAACTCATTAAGAAGACCACCAAAACCTCAATAAGCACAAACGGCAGTGCTTTTACCGATATCTCCTCAATGGTGACCTTGGCAATACTGGAACTGATAAACATGTTCTCGCCGAGCGGCGGTGTCGAAAAGCCAATTTCGCAGCAACACACCAAGACCACGCCAAAGTGAATAGGATCAACCCCCAATTGCACCATCACAGGCAACAGCACTGGTGTGACGATCATGATGGTCGCCAAGGTTTCCATGAACATGCCGATCAGAATCAGGAACAAAATCACCACCAGCCAAATCAGCGCCAAGCTGTCTGTCAGCGCCAACAATGAACTGGCGATAGCCGCAGGCGTATCGTTCTCGACCAGAATGCGTCCAAACGCCGTAGCAGCAAACATGATGATCAACACGCGGCCTGTCAGCCATGTGGTCGAACTCAATGATTCCTTTAAACCGTCCAAAGTAAGCTCACGGTGAATGAATTTACCAACGAACAAGGTGTAGAAAACGGACACGACGGCAGCTTCAGTGGGCGTGAACAAACCGGAGTAAATACCGCCAAGAATCACCAACGGCGCGAGGATCGACCAAATGCCATCCTTGCAGGCTTTGCCCAGTTCACCGGGTTGGGTTTCTGATGCGCCGACATAACCGTTTTTCTTGCTGATCATGTAGTTTGCAATCATCAAACCACCTGCCAACATCACGCCGGGGATCACCCCTGCAATGAACAGCTTCCCAATAGACTCACTGGCCGTGACGCCGTAAATCACCATAGGAATACTCGGCGGAATCACCACCCCTAACCCGCCCGATGAGGCGGTCAGCGCTGCGGCGTAGCCTTTGTTGTAACCTTTATCCGCTAACGCAGGGATCATCAACATACCCACCGCGGCGGTGGTTGCAGGGCCGGAGCCGGAAATCGCGCCGAAGAACATACTCGCCAAGATGGCAGAAAAGCCTAACCCCCCCGCCATTGGCCCAGCCAACAATTCCGCAATATGCACGAGTCGACGGGAAATGCCCGAGGCTTGCATGAGCGCGCCGGACAAAATGAACGCAGGCAATGCCATGATGGGGAAAGAATCAACCGCATTCCATGCGGTTTGTACCAGTGAAACGTAATCTTCACCAGAGAGGAGATACACCAGCATGGCAGAGCCACCCAGTGCGATAACAATGGGCGCGCCAATCAGCAAAAGCCCAAAGAAAGAACTAAAAAGTACAACAGAAGCTGCCATGAATGGCTCCTTTCATATTGATGGCAACACGAGCATGTTTAGTGGAAGAATCAATACGCGACATCTCCCCACAAAAGCCCGATTGCGGCGCTCAATGAGTGAGCCTGTTTAATCTACTTTCACGTCATCCACGTCGTGGAACTCCACACCCATGACCAACTTCATGTAGTTCACCTGAATGATCCGAATGGACGTCAAGGTGAAGGAAATGGGGAAAATGAAATACAGGAAGGCCATTGACCATTCGAGTGCGGGTGAAAGGAAGGTAAATTCCATCAAACTTTCAATCACTTCGATGCTTTTAATCGTCATGAGGGTGTTGAAGATGATCCACAGAACATCAGCGAACAGTTCCACACCAACGCGAACACGGTGCGGTAGCCATTTCAGATGGAATGTCACGCGGTTGTGAGCGGAAAGCCTTGCTGCATAAGATGCGCCAAGGAACACGAACCACACAAAGGCGAATCGGGACAGTTCTTCACTCCAAGGGATGCCGTAGTTGAACACCACACGCAATATCACTTGAAAGAACAAAAGCGTAACGAACAAACACAGTAAGGCTTGGCACGCATAGCTTTCGAACTTATCCAACTTCTTGAAAAATGAGAGCATAAGCCAGTCCTATTCAGGGGCGTTACCGCCCCTGTTGTTTCTGAATTATCGCTAGTTCAAATGCTCAATCACTGCATTTTCTCTAGCACATTGTCGAAGCTGGCTTTGCCGCCAATGTCGTCATAGAACTCAGGCCAAACTTGCTCTTTTGCCGCTTTAATCCATTTGTCTTCATCTTCCAACGTGAACACTTCAACGCCGTTAGCAATCATGTTTTGCTTCGCGTTTTCTGCTTCTGTCATCTGGAATACAAGGGCGTATTGCTGCGCTTCAAGACCGGCTTTCAGGAGGATTTCTTGTTGCTCAGGTTTCAGTTTCCCAAACGTACGTGCACCCATCACTAAAGGTTGAAGAGAGTACTGGTGATGCACTTCGGTGAGGTAGGGTTGCACTTCGTAGAACTTCATGGTGTTGTTCACGATGTAAGGGTTGTCTTGGCCATCAACCACTTTCTGTTGCAGTGCAGTGAAGGTTTCCGTCCATGCCATGGCAATCGGGTTTGCGCCAAACACTTCCCACGATTTCAGCATGATGCTGTTTTGAGGTACGCGAATTTTTAGGCCTTTTACGTCTTCCATGTTTTTAACAGGACGCTTGGAATTCGTGAGGTGACGGAAGTTAGAGTAAGTCCACCCCAGAATATCGACACCCGCCTCTTTCTTTGCCAATTCCGCCCAATATGCGCCAAGTTCACCCGTGGTGATCTTCACGGCATCGGATGAATTGGTGATCAGGTATGGCATGGTTAACGCGCCGAGTTCTTTCGAAAACGGCGTTAAGTTACCAATGCCAATCAGCGCCATGTCGAGCGAGCCGAGGCGCGCGTTTTGCACCATTTCCGTTTCACTGCCCAACGCACCGTTTGGATAGAGTTTTACTTTAATATCACCACCTGAATAAAACTCTACCAACTCTTTAAAGCGCGTGGCATACGCACCTTGGTCTGAGTTGATAGGGTCACCCATACCGACTTTCATGGTTTTGGCGCTGACAAGCACTGGAAGAGCAAGACAGGAAATAGCGAGATATTTGGTCCATTTTTTAAGCGTCATATCCTTTACCTCTTTTCGTGAAAAACATCCGTGAATGAATGGCATCCCTGCACATCGCGGCGCTGCACCGCGTGTGTCATTGATTAGTGTGTTGCCTTGGTTCGATTTACTGTGTTTGTTTCAGAACATCGGAAATGATTTGGGCGATAACTTCCGCATCGCTTTCTTCAAATGTCAGTGGAATGCGCATATCGATTAAGGTTGAAAGCACCTTCTCGGTCTGCGGCAAGGGTGTAGGTGGTGCTAAATATTGCCAGTGGTTAAATTTGCTGCTGTAGCCCGACGGTTCTGGCGCTCCGACCCATTTCAACGCGACGCCACGTCTTTGGCAGCCTCTGACAAAGGCGGGGAAATGTTCCGCGGGCAAATCAGGAAATGAAAATTGAATGGAGCTCCCTACGAAAGCTTCGTCATCAGAACGCTTCGTCAATACCACGCCTGGGAGCCATGAGAGGGCTTCTTCCATCGCCGCATACAAAGAGTTCCAGCGCTTACATTGTCTGTCTAATCGTGCCAGTTGCGGGCGTAAGATCGCAGCACGCAGGTTATCCATTCGGCCGCTATAGTTCGGTGTTGAACACGCCACTTCATCAAACCATTCTTTTGGCGGCAACGTGGGATGTTGATCAAACAGCATGTATGAGCCTGAGTAGATAATGGCTTTCGCCATCACACCGTCGTCATTCGTGACGAGAAAACCGCCCTCGCCCGAGTTGATATGCTTATACGTCTGCGCGCTAAAGCACGCCACCTTGCCAAACGTACCGCTCGCTTTTCCGCGCCACTTTGCGCCCATGGTATGCGCGCAATCTTCGATTAATGTGACGCCGTAACTATCACAAATATCCACAATGGCATTCATATCAGCCACGTGCCCACGCATATGTGAAAGCAGTAAGTACCGCACCTCGGGTTGAGACGCTTTGCGTGCTAAATCATTCAGATCAATTGTTAAGTCCGCCGTGGTTTCCACCAATACAGGTTCACCACCCGCATTGGTGATTGCACCAGGCACAGGTGCCAAGGTGAAGGCATTACACAACACCTTCTCACCCGCTTTCACGCCCACACATAACAGGGCGATGTAAATGGCATACCCGCCAGATGCGCAGCTCAGGCAATACTTCACGTCTAAATAGTCCGCGAATTGCTTTTCGAGCAAATCCGTTTCGCTTAACTCGCCATCCAGCGTGTTATATCGATGAAGACGGCCTGTACGCATCACTTCTACTGCGCTTGCAATCGCCCCTTCGGGGATCGGCATTTGCTGCGTAAAGGATTTCTTAAACATCAACATTCACCTGCCTCCAGCGATGACCATATTGGTCACCCCAACCTTGAATCATGAGTCGTAACGCGCTTGTTGATAGACATCGAAGTCCCATTCGGTATCGGGGAAATACTTGGTTAAGCGCCAATCACATGCACGTGCATGCCCTTCCATGCCTTCGGTACGAGAAATACGCGAACCCGCGGTGCTGAACGTCATGTTCGCGTCTGCACTGAGTTCTTGGGTGGTGAGGATCTTCAGGAATTTCTGCACGTTCAAACCGCCGCTGTAACGTGCCGCTTTTTTGGTTGGCAATATGTGGTTGGTGCCTGCGCATTTATCGCCGTGTGTCACCGTGCTGCCTTCGCCAAGGAACAGCGAGCCGTAGTTACGCAGTCGCCCTTTCCACCAAGGAAGATCCGCCGCTTGCACTTGAACGTGTTCACACGCCCACTCGTCGCTGACGTTGGCCATTTCTTCGCGGTCTTCACACAAGATAACGACACCATGATCGCGCCACGCAGCCTCACACACATCGGCGTTTGGCATGTCGGCAATCACGCTAGGAATGATCTCAATGACTTTCTCACCAATCTCTCGGCTTGTGGTGAACAGCCAGACCGGGGAATTCGGACCATGCTCGGCTTGAGACACCAAATCGACGGCGATAGTCATCGGGTCAGCGGTGTCATCTGCAATCACGGCAGATTCCGTTGGTCCTGCAAACACATCAATGCCAACCTCGCCGAACAGTAATCGCTTCGCTTCCGCCACATATGCATTGCCCGGCCCCACCAAAATGTCAGCGGATTGTCCGGTATACAGGCCAAAGGCCATGGTCGCGATGGCATGCACGCCGCCCATTTCCAAAATGATGTCAGCGCCTGCAACGTCCATGGCGTACACCACAGCAGCATTGATGCTGTCGCCACGTGGTGGTGAACACGCAATCACGGTAGGCACACCTGCCGCTTTTGCCGTCGCGACACTCATGATGGCAGATGCTGCATGAGCATAACGCCCGCCCGGTATGTAACACCCTGCGCAATCCACAGGAATGACGCGCTGGCTCAACTGCACGCCGTTCTCACTTTGGATTTCAAATTCGGTCAAACTGGCACGCTGTGCTTCAGCAAAACGGCGTACCTGACGGTGTGCAAAATCGATGTCGTCTTTCACACGCTGAGGCACAGAGGCAATCAGCGCGGCTCTCTTTTCATCAGACAAGACGAAGTCGCCCTGCCAGTTATCAAACTGTTTGGCATATTGCTCAACGGCACTGGTGCCTTCGCGACGGATTTTTGCAAGAATTTCTTTCACGACATGTTGAATGCGCTCATCATCGGTTTGAACCTCTGCTTCGCGTTCCGCACGTTTTAGCATTTCCATGGCTGTACCTTTCTTCTCTCTAAACAACGTTGGCTGAGTGTCCATTCCAACGAAGGTAAACAGAGTCAGTGACGATGCGTGATTTACCTCAATCACCGACTCATCTTGGGTTCACATATCGCTTGTTTGGGTAGTGATCTTTGTTCTAAGCATCTTTAGCGACATGTCTGTTTTTGGTTGTGCGAATTGTGTTTCCGATTACATCACCAGAATCAAAACGGGTTAGCAGTAGCTATCAAACCCAAAGGCATCGCGATATCCCGGCAGTGCTTGGCCGCCACCTGTGTGAAGGAACACAACGTTTTCGCCTTTCTTGAATGTGCCATTACGAATCAAATCAATCAGGCCTGCGCCGCCTTTGCCCGAGTAAACCGGATCAAGCAAAATGCCTTCGTACTTGGCAAACATATTGATCGCTTCAATCGTGCTTTCAGCTGGAATGCCGTAGCCTTCGCCCACGTAGTTACAGTTCGCGCGCACGTCTTCACGCTTAACCGTGCCGGGAATGCCCAACAAATCGCAGGTGCGTTCTGCCAACGCGAACACGTTCGCTTCTTGCTGTTCTTGCGGTACACGAACACCTATGCCAAGCAGCGGAATTTGACTGTTTGTCGCCACTAAACCTGTTACCAAGCCCGCTTGTGTGCCTGCAGATCCTGTCGCATGCACCAAGTGGTCAATGCGTAACGCCATGTCATTGGCTTGAGTGAGAAGCTCCAATGCACAATTGACATAACCCAGCGCACCAATCGGGTTCGAACCACCACCTGGGATAATGTATGGCGTCTTTCCTTCCGCACGCAGTGTCGCAGCCACATCTTCCATCGCCGCATTCATGTCTGTGCCGCCGGGGTATTTCGCTAAGGTTGCTCCAAACAGTTGGTTCAACATGACGTTGCCGTTCAACACGTAATCCGGATCGTCCGAGCTGGTGCGATCTTCAAGCAAAATTTTGCAATCCATGCCGCACTTAGTCGCAATGGCCGCGGTTTGGCGTGCATGGTTAGATTGCGTCGCACCTTGGGTGATGATGGTGTCAGCCCCTGCCGCAATGGCATCTGCCATTAAGAATTCCAACTTACGTGTTTTGTTACCGCCACCAGCAAGGCCGGTGCAGTCGTCACGTTTTATCCAAAGTGTTGGACCACCCAGCGCTTCAGATAAGCGCGTCATTGGCTCAAGTGGCGTTGAAAGGTGAGCAAATTGAAGTCGAGGAAAGCGAGATAAGTGCATAGTGTTTTGTCCCTAAATTGAGTAAACGAGCAGGCAACATATTTGCAACAATAATCCTGTAGGACAGAAGCAAACCTCGCCAATACGTATATTGAACAAGCGGCAGTTACTTTTTTGCATATCTCAATGAGCAGGACGCTAACAGGTTGGATTCATGGAAATAAAATGGTTACTCGATTTCATCGCGCTGTCTGAGCACGGCAGTTTTTCAAAAGCCGCAGAAGCACGCTATGTGACGCAACCAGCATTTAGTCGACGGATTCGATCGCTCGAAAATTGGCTAGGGGTGACATTGGTAAATAGAGATACGTTACCCACCCGCTTAACGGAGGCGGGCGATAGCTTCGTTGAAAATGCTAAACGCATCGCGAACGATATTCACGACGTCCGCGACCAGCTGCACGAACAAAAAAATGCCAGCTCCTTGGTATTTCTGTCTCAACACTCCACCGCCATTTCTTTCTTTCCAAGTTGGATTCAAACCCTGAGCCCCCTCGTGGATAATGCAATGGTCAAATTGGTGCCGGGAAACCTTCATTCACTCAATGAAATGTTTATGGCGGGCAATGGGGATTTCCTACTCACGTTTTCGTCTAATTCACTCAACACACCACAACACAAAAAGAATCAGCTTTGTATTCAAGTTGGGCGTGACACTTTAGTCGCGGTTTCTGCACCCAATGAACACGGCGATCCGATGCACCGACTTGATGTGAATGAGCCGTGTCGATTATTGGCCTTTCCTGATGACACTTACCTCGGCGAACTCATTAAAGAACAAGCACTCAATCTGCTGCCTTCCCATTATCGCTATCAGGTGGTGTGTGAGAATGAAATGGCGGAAGGATTAAAGGCCATGGCAGTTCAGGGATTTGGTGCCACTTGGCTGCCGTCAAGCTTGATTCAACAGGAGTTGGAAGATGGAAAGTTAGTTCTTATCGATGACAAGTTAACACCGATAGATCTTAGGATTTTACTCTATAGAAATAGGCACAATGTGAAGCCCGAAGTGACTCGATTTTGGTTCTATTTGGCAGAGCTCTATGGACAGCAATAAATCTGCTTTATCTCAGCCGTCTCACAAGGTAATCTTGCTCGAAAATGGGCCTGCAAGAAATGTAATGCCCCTTGTCAGATTTGATAGAGCCAGATTTGATAGAGTCAAATTCGATCAAATCAGATTCGATATCGCCAGATCGATCGGCGGATAGCAATTCCAGCACCGTGTGACGTAAAAGGATGTAAGCAATGTTTGTTCTATTGGATGGCGGCATGGGCCGAGAGTTGCAGCGAATTGGCGCGCCATTTTCTCAACCACTTTGGAGCGCTCAAGCGCTGATTGAAGCCCCAGAGTTTGTGTCTCAAGCCCACAAAAATTTCATTGAAGCCGGGTGCGATGTCATCACGGTCAATAGCTACGCCTGTGTGCCCTTCCATTTGGGTGACGAACTGTACCAATCTCAAGGTGCAGCATTGGCAGAAAAAGCCGCCAAAATCGCCCGTGCGGCGGTACAAAAAAGCGCTCCCCACACAGAAGATATCGGCAAGGTAAAAGTCGCTGGATGTATTCCCCCTGTGTTGGGTTCATATCGTCCTGATTTGTTTGATGCTGAAAAAGCCATGCCGATCTTGAATACGCTTATCGATGCACAAGAAGCACACGTTGATTTCTGGATTGCCGAAACCATCGGTTCGATTGCGGAATTCAACACCATGTTTGCGGCGCTTGAGCGTTCAAACAAACCCGCATTCTTCGCCTTTTCGCTGTTAGAGTCGGACACAGACATCCCGCGTTTGCGCTCAGGTGAGCCAGTAGAAGATGCCGTTCAACGTGTTTGCGAATTGAATGCCGATGGCATCTTGTTTAACTGCTCTCAGCCTGAAGTCATGCTCGGCGCGATCGAAGTCGCGAAACACAATATCGACGCATTAACTGCGAACATGTCGCTCGGCGCGTACGCTAACGGTTTCACCGTGATCCAAAATGCGCATGAAGCCAATAACACCCTGACTACAGTGCGAGATCTGTCTTCGGAGGAATACGCCGAGTTCGTGCAAACCTGGCTGGATGCAGGCTCAAACGTCGTCGGCGGTTGTTGTGCGATTTATCCAGAGCACATTGAGCGTCTTGATGGATTAAGGAAGTAAGTCTTAGATCGCGAGATACGAGATACGAGATACGAGAAAAAGATAGCGGGATGACCCTACATCACGCTATCACCCTCTGCTCTTTCTCTACTCTCAAATCTCGAAACTCTAGTCTCTACTCTCGGTTCTCTAAAACGCCTTCTGCCTTAGCTTCACTTTTTCACTCTTGAGGAAATCCACCACCAGCATATTGAAGATATGGGTCTTCTCAAGGTGTGTGTTGTGAGCGGCTTGTGGCACAACCGCTAAGTTCGCGTCTGCGATGCCTTGCCAGAGCGATTCTGGCTGCGGCCACAAATAGGATCGATCACTGTCCGGCCAAAGCACCAAGGTTTTCGCTTCTATCTGATCTAATCTCTCCAAGGCGCGCCAGCCTGCCATGGCTAGCAACCCGTTAACATAAGTCTGGGTTTGCACCATGTTTGCCAGCTCAATCCCTTCCTTGAAATCAGGATCGTCTTCGCCATCAGAGAACCAGGTTCTGACGGTATCAAACGCCACTTGCTTTGTGCCTTGTGTTTGGGCGCGCTCGATACTTTGCTCAATAGACTCAAACCGTCCCGGCAAACTACCAACGGGACCGGTGGCATAAAGCACTAAACCGACGACACGTTCTGGTGCCATGATCGCCACTTCTTGCGCAATCATCCCGCCCATGGAATGCCCCATCAAGTGAAACTTCTCAATGCCCATCGCATCCAATCGATTCAACACATAACAAGCAAATCCTTCGACACTGTCGAGCCCAACCTCGTCGGCTTTTCCGTTGTAGCCGGGTAAATCCATAGCCACCACATCGAACGACGATGAAAACAGCTCAATCTGTTTTTCCCAATACGCTAATCCACTCAAAAAGCCATGTACCAACACCAGTGTTGGGCCAGAGCCAACTCGCAAGCAATTCATAGTTTTTATTCCATCAATTCAGGTAGCCAAAGTGCGGTATCGGGTAAACCCACCAACACAGCTAACAAGATAAGGAGCGCAGCAATAAACGGTAAGCAGCCAATAATGACGTCACCAATGGTCACCTCGTCACGGGCGAGGTTTTGTATCACAAAGAGGTTTAACCCCACGGGGGGTGTGAGCACCGCAATTTCCATGGTGATGGTGTAAACCACCCCAAACCAAACCAAATCAAACCCCGCGGCCGACACCAGCGGATATAAGGTTGGCAAGGTAATGAAGGTCATGGAAACGGGTTCTAGGAACATGCCGAGAATGACGTAGAACACCACTATCAACGCGAGCACGGCATACGGAGAGAGGTTCATTTCGACAAACAATTGGGTGAACTGTTGCGGAATTTGGTGATAGGTCATCACAAAACCAAACAGCACGCCCGACGACAAGAGTAACCCCAAATAACCCATGGTTTGCATGGTAGAGCGCAAAGCATGAAGCAATCCCGGCATACGTAATCCGCCAAAGAAATACGCCAACACTAAGGTAAACATGGCAGAGATACCGGCTGCTTCCGTCGGCGTGGCAATACCTGCATAGATGGAAATGGTGATCACCAAGCCAATCACCATGACAGGCAAAATGGCAGACAGTGCCAATAGCCAAGGGATCGGCGTTACATTCTCTTGACCAGGAATGTCGATGGGGCGCACTTTTCCCCAAATCAGGATGATCACAAAGAACATGGTCACCAGCAACAATCCGGGTAACACACCAGCAATAAACAAGGCACCGATGGATTGGTCAGTCACGATGCCATAAAACAGCAATATCAAACTGGGTGGTAACAACACACTCAATGTGCCACCCGCCGCCAGCACCCCACTGGATAAGCGCTTGCCATACCCGAGCTTGAGCATTTCCGGCAAGGCGACACCACCAATGGTGAGCGCACCCACCATGCTTGAACCACACACAGCACCAAAGCCAGCACACGCGCCAATACTGCCGTATGCCGCTGCACCACGAATGGGTAATTTGCTGTGCATGAACCAGTAAAGGTTGGGACCAATGCTGGATCGCCCTATCAGTTCTCCAAGGAAAACAAACAGTGGCACAGCCAACAAAATGTAATCAAACCATACCCCCCACAGCTTGAGCTCTGCGGTGACCAAGGTGGATTTGAAGCTTAATATATCGAGTAAAAAAGGGATTGAAGCGGCAGCCAATGCGAATGGGATCGGCAACCCTATCAGGATAAAACCCATCAACAATCCCAGCATTCCTAGCCCTACGACGTACCATTCCATAATGCGTCCTTTTAGTGTTTCTCGGCGGGTTCTATCGAATTCACGTCATCATTTGATGACGGCTTATCTTGCGGAGGCGATTTGTCTTGAAGAGATGGCGTACCTTGGTCATGGCGGCCTGCCACCAAGAGACAAAATGCCGTAATGGAAAAGCTCAACAGAGCAATGACCACGGGGATCCAAAAGTAAAAGCGAGGCCACAGGAGAATTTCAGATGCCGCGCCGGAACTGAAGGATTTGAACATGGCTTTCCCAGACGCAGCTAGGAAGAACAAGCCAATGATCAGCATCACAAACATATTGAATTTATCGACCCAGAACTGAATGTGCGGAGGTAGTTTGTCTCGCACCAAAGTGACTTTGGGGTACGAATCATTCAGCAAGGCAAAAGAGACACCCATGAACGCAACAGGCACCAAGAGTAGCGCCGTCGCCTCGGTGACCATGCCGTCAGGCGAATTGAAAACATAACGCACGACCACGCCATAACTTATCCAAGCCGCCTGCACCAAAATCACGGCTGCTCCAGCATAGAGCAGCACCAGTGAAATATGGCGGAGTGTGTCGAACAGCTTTTTGTTCATACAAACGCTCCCTGTTTATCCTTCACGCCGCTATTCAGAGTGTTTTGCAAACAGGCTACGAATGTTATCGGCAAGCGGAACGCCACACGCGTTATTCACTTCCGGTGTCCATTTCGCCACGATACCTTCAAGCAATTCGCCCGTACGGTCTTCCGACATTGACACCGCTGAACCGCCGTTCGCCATCACAGCATTACCGACACGCTCATCCACCCAGCCTTCATAACGAGGTTTGAGCCATGCTTCGGCTTCGGTGGCGGCTTCTTTGAGGGCTTTTTGGTTGGCCGGACTCAAGTCATCAAACTTGTCTTTGTTCATCATGTAGATGATGTTGCCATAGAACATGTTGGCGTTAACCATATGCGGCATCACAGACCAAAGCTTCCACGAGCTGTATGTCGCAACACCCATGTTGATACCATCAACCACACCACGTTCTGCCGATTGGAATACCTCTTTTGGTGCGACAAACACAGGCTTACCGCCCCATGTTTCAATCATCATGCTGACCAATGGGCCAATCGAACGCACCAATTTACCGTCGAGCTTCCCGATATCGGTTACGGCGTCTTCAAACCACCATTCTTGGTCATAGGAGTAGTTGGAATTGATCAAAGGAATGAGATCAGCTTTCGCAGCCTCGGCCTCGATCAATGACGCGTAGGTATCATCGAGTTCGACCTGCTTTTCTAAATCAATCGCCACAGGATACAAAGACGTGACACGGTAACATGGCAAGCGTTTATCTGCCGGTATCCAACTGATGTCAGAGACACCGCCTTGCACCGCATCCACACCTTCACTCCAACCGTGCAAGGTGCCCGAAGGGAAAATCTGCACCTTCAAATCACCGTTACTTTTTGCTGCAGCAAGTTCAGCGAATTTTTTGAAGCCCTCATAGCGAATATCAGATTCGTTGACATAGGTGGAAAGGCGAATGGTTTCGGCAGCGCTAACCGCCATTGGCATGGCACTCATGAGTGCGCAAGTTATTAGGGAAAGCTTTAATGCGTTGGTCTTGATCGGGAATTTCATACAACAGCTCCTTGTCACGCTTTCTTGTTTTGCCTCGCTGCTGTGAAGTGTTGGGGAAGCAACGAGGCAATGCGTTTTAACGTCGTCATGTTCGAGTGTTTAGGGGAAAACACAATCAACAAAAACGTCATATTAAGCATGGTCAGGATCCCCCTGTGTGCGTCATGCCAATTCGTTTGGCTGACATTCCGTTTTTTAATTTCCAGACTTTTTCGATTAAATATTAATCAGTTACTCCATATCGCTGTTTGAAAAGAACAGAAATATTCAATGATTGCCGTTTTTCTTATTCATAAGCCCATGCAGTTTTATTCACTTTGTTAGTTTTAAAGAAGGGCAGATATGAAAACGCTTTCAACATGGATTGGTTGGATACGTGCCCTACTCAGCAATTTGGATGCACACAATATGGAGAAGACGCTTGGATTTTAAGCTCTTAGAAGATTTTGTTTGCCTTGCGCAATCCAGTAGTTTCACATCTGCTGCGCGAGAGCGATTTGTTACCCAGCCCGCGTTTAGTCGGCGTATACGGGCGCTTGAACAATGGGTAGGCACGGATTTGGTAAACCGCGAGTCGCAACAACTTGAACTTACAGAACAAGGCCGCGCGTTCGTCACGGATGCCGAAGAAATATTGAATCGCCTGTACATGGCAAGAGAATCTGCCCGCTCATTAAAGAAAACAGCCAGCAATGAAATTTCCGTCGCAGCGCAAAACTCCATCGTGCAAACACTGTTTATGACATGGATGAAGAACGTCGAAAAAACAGTCGGGCCTGTCTACGTGCGTTTGTCGTCAGACCGACTGGCAGACTGTATCGACCTCTTCGCTCAAGGCAGCGTGGATTACTTACTCTGCTATACCCATGAACAACTCGGATTGTCTATTGATCCAGACAGATTTAACAGCACCATCATAGGCATAGAAACGCTGGTTCCCGTGTCTGCTTCTATCAACGGTGCGCCGAAATATACCTTACCTGGCAGTGAAAACGACCCCATTCCTCTTGTTGCTTACACACATCAATCTTTATTTGGAAAAGCGCTCGACCAACTTCTCTCTAAAGAGGTCGGATACCTCAATCGACGATACGAAAATCCTTTTGCTCACACACTAAAGTCTATGGCCTTAGGTGGCTACGGCGTCGCTTGGCTTCCTTATTCGTTTGTGAAAGACGAACTCAGACGAGATGAACTTCAAATGGCAGGGGAAGAACGCTGGCATATTCCGTTTCAAATCCGCCTTTATTACCGCGAACCAGACAATGCTGTGGCCAAATCCATCGTGAGAATTTCAAAGCAGATGGGACAAACGCACAGTGATGATCTGAAAATTCAATCTCAGGGTTCTCACTAATCCCAAGCAAAACCGCATGCTATGCCGAATCGGAATAATGACCAAAAAACTTGGCATTGGTTTACTGCTAAAGAAACGACTAGGTTTAAAGGGAAAGCAACTGGTCTTGCTTCCACCCAGTGAACGTCAACGCTGTTTAGGTTGTTAGCTCCTCCTAAACATGACTGGTGTTGAACTTACTATCCCTTAGCCTACGATAAGGTGACGCTGCATAACCTTACTCTTTTCGGCAATCAGAGGGCACCTCGCCCTCTTTTTCTTTCTTCGAGAAAGCGTTTTCTCTCATTTTCTTGCTGTTGCTTTAAGCGATTTTTTTACGTTTACCTCGTACTTGTACTCACGCGTGAAGTCTTTATTGACCATACGATATCCCCCATCCCACTGACGTTCGAGTCGCGATGATTTGGTATTCACCTATAGGCTCACGCGCAGCACGACCAACAAAAAACGGCAGAACACTGCGCAGCTCTTCACCTTGAGGGCTCATCGGCGAGCCTCGCTCTAGCTTCTCAAACCCTGGAGAAAGTTCACTGGCCGTTCTGCGTAAGGTAAAGACAACACGCCGATAACCTTGGGTATCGGCATCCGAAAGTACATCCACAAACACATCGACCGTGGTATCTATCTGCGATTGAGGCACATCTTCAACGGTTATGATTTGCGGCGTTCCTCCACTTACACTGACTGGCGCTGACGGCGTTCTTGCACCGCCACCGCCACCCGCATCTGGGGTCAATAAAAGGTGCATGATTGAAGACGTCACTGAAGAGGTGATCGCGGGAAGTGTCCCACCCGCTAACAGCATTGATTCTTGAACCAGTGTACCTCCGATTATGTTTGTCATGCCGCCTTCCACCAATCTTAATCCCGCGCCCGATTGAGCCATGTGATCCATGATAGTAATCGGCACCAATCTCCCCGATACCGCATTCGCTGGCATTAACCGCGCGAGTGTCTCAGCTGACAACTCTGACGCTTCGAGTAATGCGCCTTGTAATATGCCGCAACTGGTTGGATTGCCTTGCAACCAACGGACGATCGCTGGGGCGCCACGCTCAACAATTGAGGTGGCTTTTTCAATATCAATTGCCGCTTCTGCGGCTTCAATAACCACATAGGCATTGGCGCGAGAACCAATGCTTGCGGCCGCGCGTTCTGTCAATTCCCTCGGCGCGACGCCGAACAATAGGCGTATTGGGCCACCGTGAATTTTGAGTAGCTGTCCGGCAGCATTGCGCGCGTACATGACGGCATGGTTCAAGCCACCTTCCGTCACCAACAACATCGCCCCACGTTGCAGCGCCGCTTTCATTTCAGCGGTTGCTGCGGCGCGTGTGGCAAATACCGCACCGCCTTCTCTGGCGAACGTCTCACCTGCTTCGCGCAACGCAACTTCAGTTGCAAGTTCCCCGCCTTCTCGCACCACTAGCGTTGTTCCCTGACGTTGAAAAGCTGTTCTCACCAAAGCGGCTGGTGCACGTATCATTGCTCGCGCGGCAACACCCGCGGAACCTAATGTCGCCATGTCTAGCATTAAAAATCCAACACCCAATACGCGTTGGAAATACGTCTCTGCTTCTCTTATCTGTTGAACTGACCCATAAATCGGAACCAGCGACCAAAGGCTTCGCGAAGGGTCGTCTTCCCCAGCCGCATGTCGTGCGCGATTCTCTTCCGGGCTGTCTGATACAGCCCAAGTAACCAAGCCAGCAGCAAGGCCGATGCCAGCCAAAATTAGCCATGGTGCAACTTGATGGAGATCTTGGTCAACGCCTTGGCGAATTGTGTACTTTTTCCCTGTTAACGCTGAATTCACGGCGGACTCAGCTTCGCGTTCTGAATGCCAGAATGGCTGACTGATGCGCATATCCCCAGCGGACGCACCGGAACCTAATCGACCTTGCACCGTATGTGCCAGCTCGTGCCCCAACACATGCTGACCCGCGGGATTGCGAAGATCGAGACGGCTATCCATAACAATATGGTCATTGAGCGTGAAGGCGACGGTATTCAGTGCTTTTAGAGATTGACGCGCCGCCGCACTCTGATGAATGCGAATTGGCGATAAGTCATACCCGTATGACTGCTCAAATGGCTGTCGAATGTCGCTTGGAATGGGAGCGCCACTTTCTAATCCCAATCGATTTAGACTATGAGGAAGCGCAGGTGATGATACTGGCGGTGTTGTTGCAGTTCGCGCCTCAGCACCTGCACTGAGTAGTGCGTTCCCCCAACCGCCAATGGCAGATGAGACGGAGTGAGGAATGGCGGGCGGAGTCGCTGATGGTGGCATCTGGCTTGTCGATGGCGAAGTAAAACGTTTGATCACACGCCCCATTCCCATTGGTCGTGTGTCACTGCCTCCAGGCAATTGACGAGGCGCATCAGGCGGTTGCAATGTGAAAACCGTTGTCGGCACATTTGTGGGCATAGACAACGCATTTTCACCACTGCGCATTTGCCGATCCAAAATGGGAGATGCCGATTTGGCAAATCCCCCATCTCCCCTATCTAGAGTTGGTTGTCGGGTCAGCGCAAAGCCTTTGCCGCGTGTGTCAGTCTTCGTGGACGTTGCTTTTGCCTGAGAAGACATCAATTCTGGCATGGTTACATCCTTTTCCTACCTCTACCTCGAACTCTAACGCTCACCCTTACCTGCTATTTTTTCGGCGTTGATCCCTTTGTTGTATTGCCTTTGGTTGTCGATGCTCGACGACGTGTTGGCGTCGTTTTTGTTGCCACGTTTTTCACCCTTGGTTTAGGCGATGGTTTGGGTGACGGCTTCGGTGCTGGCTTAGGTTTGTCTTGTTCTTTGTTCTGTTGGGGTTCAGTCACCATGTCTTCAAACTTACGAATTTCATCAAGCTGTTCTTGCTCACGCTTGATGGATTCATCAATGTTGCGGTTGAACACCTCACGCTGTTTTTCTAACTCTGCGATTCGGCGCTCTAAACGGCTTCGTTGCGCTTCGGCATTGGCCTTGGTGCGCCCGATGGGGTTTTTCTCCCCCAAGGGGCGATTCACTTTCTGCAGGTCAGACACCAAAGAGAAGTGCTTCTTTAAAAGATCTTGTGCTTTTGCCATGGGAAACTCCTAACTCAAACCTGCTGATTAAATGCGTTTTCTGGCACAGGGAATTCGTTGTGGCCTTCGACACGGCCAGTGGTGATATTGCCGATGAAAGGCCCTTGCATGTTGTTGAAGTCAAAAGACGGGAGGAAACGGGTTTGGGCCTTCACTTGATTGCCCATGACGGAGGCGCGGAATCCGGAAAGCACGACCGTGGCATGCTGCCCAACTTCGCCTCTCACGAAACCCACGTGCTCGACATAGTTGTTGCTGAAGAACACCCGTTCAAAGCGAATATTGAGGTTGTCGATGATGCCGCGAGACAAGATCTCAACGACGGTATCACTGCCACGACCGAGAAACTTGTTGTTGTTGATCTGTGCCGAATAGCCGATACGAAGCGCACTGTCACCAAAGAAAAACGCCCACTCCACCAGCCCTTGCATCAACAAGGCGCGATCATCTTCGATGCGTTCTCGCGTCAGCAAATCCGAGTAAGACACCAGATTGCCTTCAACTCTGGCTTCCAACACAAACACAGCGCCAATGCCGATCGTTCTCTCGGCATTAACCTCGCCCTCTTTATTGACGCCCGTGTTTAGCACTTCATTGGATTCAATGTGGCTCTCACCCAGGTGAAACACGCAAACGATCGACGATGCAAACATGCCATCGCCCTGCACGCCAACATAGTTCAAGCGATTGCCGATGATGGCGGCGCGCATCACACAAAGCACCACCACGATGCCGCCATGGCTGCAATTGTTGATGTGATTATTGAGCACGTCCAAACGGACACACCGTTCGCACATGATCGCCGCGCCACCCTCTGTGATGTGGTTGGTTTGCACTTGAATGTCTTCACATTGGCTACCAAACACCGAAATGCTGCATTGGGTAAAGGTATTTCCTTCGATGTTTACGCCAATACATTCTGACGCTGTCACGCCGACTTCATCGCCAGCCTGCCCTGCAAAAATGTTGTTCAAAACGCGCAGTGCGGATACTTGGTCAGCCGCCACACCACCAATAAAGCCCTGTATCCAGTTTTGCGTGATAGTGACACCGCCAGTGAAAACTTCTTCGTCATCGCCAACCTTAATCGCCAGCAGCGCCGCGCCGTCTGTTGCACCCGCATGGGTTAACGCGCGACCAGACAATCCCTGAAGGCGATTGCGCTCAATCAAACACCCAAGCCCAGTCACGGAGATACCGACACCATTTCCCGCACCGATGTTGATTTCATTGCGCGATACCACACCAAATGCACAGTTCAATTCAACCGCAATAGATTCATCGTCTTCAAAGTGGTGTTCGATGGTGATGCGATTGTCCGTGACTTGGCTATTCGCGGCGGTGGAGTACTTGCGCCCCATGGGGGAGTTATTGACCACCACCCCGCGTCGATAGCCTCGAATGTCATTTTTGGTCACGATTGCCGCGCCGGAGAGTTGGCCGACGCCAACACCAATGAGTCCACTCTCACCGATGGTGCTGACATCGTCATTCCCGTTATCACCCACCAGGTCAGAGGCATCCATCACGTTACCTTCGACCAGCAGATCTTCACCGCCTTCATCGAGCCACACCCCAATGATGGTGTTGTTCGTGATGTTGTTGAGCACGCGGACATGGCTGCAATTAAACAGCCCAATAGCAGGGTTATGGGTTTGGCTTTCTCGGCCTGTCTGTGAGGAGATGTGGCAATCTTCAATCAGGCTGTCTTCCACCCCCAACATCGCAATGATGCCCTGCGGCTTCTCACTTGGGGCGGCAACGCGAATGTCTAAAGTGGTGAGATGAATACCCGAAATGGTGTCATTGTTGTCTGACTGAACCACAATGGCGGATTCGCCACCAAGATGACGGATTTGCGCCCCGTGGCATTCTCCGTGCAAGGTGACGTTGCTATGCCTGATGTGGATGGCGCGGAAGATGTCATGCACGCCGGTTTTCAAACAGACACAACCACCAAACTCAATGGATAAGCTATCAATGGCGGCTTGAATGTCTTCACCGGGTCGAACCACCACGGTGCAGCACCCTGTCATGCCAATGGGATCGCGGCAATCTTGAAACACGGGATCGACAAACTCGCCATTGAGCGCATCCACTACAGCTAAACGACAGAAGTGATGATGTGTGCCGTGAGGCGGGGCGTCGGTCAGGGTTTCAACTGAGCTGTCTGCATAGCGCGTGACAAACGTCCAGTGATCGCCGGGGTGATAACTGCCCGCGCCACCATGGCGACTCAACGCCACTTCCACGCCGTCTTCAAGGGCGATAAAGGTGCCTTCAGCGCTGATGGGGATAAGGCCATCACTGGTTGGTGAATCCAGATTTACAATTTGGTTGCCATCGGTATCCAGCACCACGCCCGACTGATCCCAACGGCGCACAATCGGGTGAATCGACTGATTGGCAACCGTCGATGCGGGCACCAATAGCAAATCACCCGCGGCTAACGGGTTTTCCAACACCAAGG
This sequence comes from Enterovibrio norvegicus, assembly GCF_002876705.1. Lineage (GTDB taxonomy): Bacteria > Pseudomonadota > Gammaproteobacteria > Enterobacterales > Vibrionaceae > Enterovibrio > Enterovibrio norvegicus_B. The sequence continues at coordinate 59,148 of NZ_MDAG01000014.1, forward strand.
TGTTCGTCGCGTCATTGACCGACAACACACGCACGATGGCTCCGGGAATGCCTTCCAGCACGCGAATATCATCCGTAATTTCGACCCAATCACCGGCGTTAAACCTGAGATAATCGTCCTTCGCAACCTGATCCATGGTCAAGGTATTTGACGCAGGATGAGACAAGATCCGCGCGGCAAACGCAGCATGAACACGCGACCATTTAATTAATGGTCTGCCGTCTGCCAACACATCGTGCACGCTCACCATGTAGGTGCGGTTTTCTAATCCGCGATACCCACCTTCAGGGGGCAACAAACATGGATCGTCCACCGCTGACGCTGGGTTTGCACGGGTGGAAAGTCGCGCTGAAGAAGGCGCCGTCACGTCATCCCAATTAGGAATGTCCTGATCGTCGGTCGCACACGTGACATCATCGCTGACAGGGCCAAAACGTCGCACCTGCCACACGGTTTGCATACGCGCAGTGGTATCCACCCCAATCGCGGGATCGACCAGTTCAGGCGCTTCAAGAAAGGTCATGGGGCGCTTCCACACTTCGAGGTACACCAAATAGCGGCCGTCTTCAGGCTCATCGCCCAGCAACTCATTAGAAGCCTGTTCAATAGAAGCTAGGAGCGGCCGATAAGGTTGCTCGTGGAAAAGATACGGTTCGTTACTGTGCAGCTCTTCAAGGGGGTGATAAAAATCCGGGACGCCGCTGCCAAAGTTCTCCGCCAATAAGCCATCAACATAATATCGACCGGGATGGATGGCGAGTTGCCCTGCGATGACAGAAATTCGGAAACTGTCGGGAAGGTGTGCGGGGTAACCACAAAATCCAGCAAGATCGATGGTCTCTGCGCGGAAACGGCGGTCAACCATTGCAGCGCCTTCATTGAGTGGTGCATCTGACACCACTCGCCCTTGCATCGACACAAGTTCAGAGTAGTTATGGCGAGGGTCAAAGGTCTTTCCTGAAATATCTACAGCCATCTTTCCTCTCCTTTAGGTCACGTAGATCAAGCCGAGATCGAGACCAATCGGCAGAAATTCGTCGAGGCGAAATTTCAGCGCATCTTCTCGTTGAGGCTGGTAAAGGTGGTGATACATTCCCATTTCGCTGCCACTGTCAGCGCCGCGTCGGATTTCTTCAGGTGCTGCCAACAACACTTGCCCATAGGCTGCGTTGCCATAACGTAGCGCAGTGAACGCCGGCACTAACCGAGCGCGCACGCCGCGAACGATATGTGCACGTTCCGCATCGCTAAGGGTTGGGTTGCGCAGCTCTGCACCTTCAATGGCTTTCGCCGACGCAAATTGGGGCTGACAGTGATGCTGACGAGGAACACGAGAATGCGGAGGAATGTAAGAATATCGGGCACAGCCCGTTTGTCTTTGCTGCGCCCACACAGGGGCATCCCAATCGTCTACCTCGTCAAGCTCGGCATCCAACAGGGAATTGGAAATTAATGGGAAATATTTGGCGGCCACTTTGCCAATCACCGTGGTTTCACACAGTGTGAGTGCACCACCATGGGACAGCTCGCCAAGCGCTGAAAACGCCACGTTCGTGCGCGATGTTGCGTCGATCATGCTGTCTTTTACAGTAACGGATGCGCCTTCTACACAATGAATCGCGCCGAGAATCGAGCGCTCTATCTCTACCGTGACATTGGGGATTTCAACGACCAGTGACGGCGTCGTTGGTTGTTGAGGTTCGCCATCCATGGACAGGTGAATACCCGGCACCAAAGTAACATTGCGCAGCACCAAACGGCGAAGGGCATTGTTGCCATCATCAGGAAGCACCAAACGCCCGCCATAAAGGGTCAAACCGTCGATGACCACTTCTGCCTCTTCACCGCCAACAACGGTCATGTCATCACCATCAAGATTGATAAATGCACGATGCCCGTCTGCTGATCGCAGCGATAAAGTTTGGTCAACATCCACAGCGATCGCCAAGGGTTCGGTGAAGACGTGCGATACGGATATTTCTGCCACGCCGCCCGATACGAGGGTATCCAACGCGGGTTGAATAGACTCCCCCGCAGCAATGGTAAGCAACGGCGACAAACCTTGAATAAAACCCTCAGCCCGCGAGTAGTCGCCGCCCCCCACATCAGCACACATGCCGTAGTGATAGGAAATCTCGACCACATCGGGTTCGTCCATACTGGCGGGTAAAAAGAGTCGCCCGAGTTCTGGGTCAACCGAAATGCGATCGACAGGTGAATGCGCCCAATTTGCGCCGTCATCACTGAGGTTACAGATCTGGATCATGTCGTGGGTTTGCTCTATTCCGTCGAAGAACAGGGTGAAAGAACGCCCGTAAAACGCGGAAAGATGCGCGCCAGAAATACGACGACGAGCGAGCGGCACGGGCAGGTTTTCTTCGCTGGCAATGTGGTTAATGTCTGGCTCGGTCAGGGGCACGTTGAACATGGCGGTGTTGATGCCCATGGGGTTAAACAAGTAACGCCGTGCCGCCACCCTGAACGCGGGTGCGAGTGGTTGCCGATACGGGCGAAGTCGCCACAAAAACAGCCCAACATGTCGAAAATGGTGCCGCCCTTCCCCTTGGCTGATGCGCCCTGTGTCCATGGTGTAGCTGGCCGTATCAAAGGCCGAGCCTAGTGCATCACATTGACGACCGTTTCGAATGTCTAAGGTGTAATGTTCATTCGGACGCGGAGCAGCAAGGTGCTCAGGCCGTGCGAGTAATCGGAAAAATTCGACCACGCGAGACGGCCAACGCGTGGTGTCTGTCGCTAACTGTTCTAGCGTTAACGCGACGCCAAGACGACGAGCGAGGCGAATTTGATTTGCCGCAGCAGCTCGCTGGCTCACACCGGGAATTTCTGGGCCATAGCGATAGCCCACCAACTCACCAATGTAAGGCGCAGCCCATTCGTCGCAGGTTTCAATAAACTGATTGTCGTAAAGTCTGTCGGCTTCATCGCGCACAATTGCCGCTTGTTCCGCCAGAATTTCCATTAGCGCTTTGAGCGGAAAGCCCTGCTCCTCATCGCGCTTGCGATAGACCTCGGGCAAGCGCGCATAAAGGGCATCTGGCGATAACACGCTTGAAGACATCATGCTGCTCATAGGCTGGTCTCCAAATAATCCAAGGGCGCAGGGTGCAAACTTAAGATGGATGCGCCAACAACATCATCGCTAAGCCATTCCGCCATCGGCGCGGCCAATCCATCTCGTCTCTCAGGAGTTGCGCCGCTGTATAAACGGTCGATCACCACCGCATCAATGCCATCAATTTCGTGAAGGATCGCGATGATCTCACTGGCAAATACGGGCTGACCGAATTGGCGTGCATCAAACGACAACGTCTGACGCAGTGCGCTTTCGGCCGCCGTAGCAACTTCATCCGGCAAGTAATCGGGATGGACTTGAAGACGCACGCCCAATTTGAAAAAGGTCTGGCGATAACTGCGCAGTAAGAAACGCGCAAACGGGTCGCCCGCTGCGGTGAGTGCATCGGTCAGCGTGGTGTGCAAATCGCTGCCTTCTGGCACGGTTGCGCCTTCTTCCGCCGCCACACTGACAATCACCTGCGGGCCGGTTGGCAAATGCAGCCATTGAGAGCTGGCTTTTGCGATGCCACCAAAGCCTTGCGCAAAATCCGCATAGTTGGTGAGCGACACCACGCGCCCTAGAGTACGGCAGGACAAAGGCGCGCTGAGGCGAATGGCCTCCTTGCCTTCTGGGTCTGCGCCGCCATCGGCATGAAGCAGGTTTTTCACCGATTCCACACCAAGGGGTTGGCTCATCAATAGATTAAGTTGCCCTGCTTTCACCCGCCCCATTAGGCCGTGGGTTTTCCGATAGCGGGCACGAATGTTTTGCTGACCATTCCCCGGCATGGCACCGAGTACGCCATCCCCAAAGGCAATGTGGCTGTAGCCTTCTTCGTCAATGCGAGAGGTATACACGCGGTCTGACTGCGAAGCATGAAGGAAATGCGGAACAGGATGCCAAAGGATGTTGTTCACCCGCACTTCAAGCGTCGGTTTTACCCCCGTCGCCGTTTCAGCCGGCACAAAAGTTTGCGGCGCTTGCTTGGAAATAAAATGCATGTGTGGCATTGCCGCACCATCGCCCAGCACTTCTGCGACGGTTTCACCTTGTGTGGCGTAAGCAATGTTGGCGGCAATGCGCAGATTCTGCGGCAAATAAGGCGAGCCGATCGCTTCAGTGAAAATCAGCTCGGTTCCCGCGCCGAGTGTCAGATCGTGGGTCACGGTTTGAACAGTACGAGTGACAATTTCAGGCTCATCACCAAAACCTTCCGCTAGCCCGTGCAGCATGACCGTTCGCCCTGCTTCCAACCCCGGATACCATCCGTTTAGTAACACGGTGTTGGTGTTTTCATCCATGGGCGCTTCAATCGGCGGCTCTGCCAAGGTCAGCCATTCGCTCGCACCAAACGCGGTGGTTTTTCGAATCGCAAATCGGTTGAAGTGCTGTGAACGATCTAACGTCAATCGGGTACTTTTTCCCGTGACGGCAAAGAAAGACACAGAAAGATCTGCGGCATCCTCCACGCGATAGCGTGCCCACTGTTCGCCATTGCGCAGCACAATGTCGCTGCCCACGGCAATCTCTGCCACAGGGCGATCGAGGAAAATCTCGTTGCCGCCTTCGTCCATCAATTGCAGCGAGCCACCATCCGCCCATGTGTTTTCGGTTTCATCGGCATAAGGCCCAGGCTCGATGCCTTCAACAACCACGCCTGAACTGTTTTCGGTGTACACAGGCACGGAGCCCGTCAGTGAATGATGCAAGCTAGATAAGGGCGGTGCGGCATTGCCAAAAATGGCCGCCGATGCACGAAACACCAGCACTTTTTTGTCTGCACTGCTCATCTCGATCAGCTGGGCAAAAAAGGCTTTCTCTTCGACGTTTTCTTTCTCTAGTACTTCCACCAATTCGGCGGCATCCATGGCTTTGTCCGAGTGTTCTTCTGCCACCCCCACCAGCACTTTCGGTACGGCAATCGCCGCGGCACTGCCCGGCAACGAAACAGGTTCAGACGCCAACGGCGAGACCGTCACCCACGTCAGATCTTTCGCATCGGGGTCGTTGGCGATATCGGCAATCACGGGCGTTACCGCATTGACCACACCAAAAACGGCTGTGCCATCGTCGGCGTAAAAGAACACCGCATCACCCGCTTTCAGGCGCGTGTTCATGCCTTCAAACGGCAACCGTGTTGTGGTGGTGGTTAACGGATGAGGCGCGGTGAGCTTAGGGCGAATCGCATTCCATGCCGCGCGGGCGGGCAAATCATCGAGGGTTTCGTAGATGACCGGCGTTTCATCTTGCCCCGGCGTGCTTTGTACTTTCGTGCCCGCCGGAATGGTAATCAGCTCTGGAATGCCCTCACCCGCTGCAATGTGAAACGCTAGATCTGCCGTCGCGGCTGCGCCGGGGTGCGGCACATAATCAATCAAGGCGGCCATTTCATGCAGCGAGGTATTTTCCTGTGCGGTGCGAAGGTAGGCTTCGTTAAGCCATTGTTCGCTGTAAAACGTCAACACATCGCAGCTCGCAGCCCATGCATCGATCAAGGCAAGGGTAAAATCGTCTGAGTCGCGCGACGTTAATGTACCAAGCGCGCCATATTTTGATGAGGATAGTCGCGCCACCATGCTTTGATAGAACGCGTTGTGCTCCCCTGCGCGAAAATCAACGCGGTACAAACCTGATGCGTTATTCGGTGCGTCTGGCGTCAACACCGACGTGCCTTCACACGCGCCACAGGATGAATGTCCGGCGTAAGAATTTGCCATCTCAGCGCCCTCCTTCCATGTCTAACAAGAACACGCCATTGCCGGGGTGACTCATGTCGTTATCCACCCGCGCAATTTCGGTTCTTGAGAATTTCAGTATTCGCTCAGACAAGCCGCTGGTTCTCGGATCGCCGAAGCGACGAAAACGCGTCGCCTTTGCGGCAATCACGCCCTCCACGTTTTGTGCAGCGGCGATCAACGGCGACAAATGCAAGGTTTCCCCCGCGCGGAACTGGTCAGGATGAAGCAAACCCAAACGCCCATTCGTAAGGCGTTTTGCCGAGAACAATTTAAGAAGCACCTGCTGAACATGGGATTTGGAGGCATTCTTGGCGAGGCAAACGTGCAAGGTGATTTCGAGTGGCACGTACACGGGCGTTGACACTTCAACATCGTGCGCTGCAAGGCGATATTTCTCATAGTGATTACGCAGCTCGGTGCGTTGCTCATCCAACATCCCAACGCGACCTTTCGGATCGGGCAGCGCGAAGGTGGTTATCCAACTGCCGGTATGGACATAGGCGCAGCTGACATCTTGAATCCACGCCAAGCGTTGCCCGAGGGTTTTATAGTCTTCACGGGTCACGGCGCGCTCTTGGGTTTTGAACAGGAAAGGCGCGCGTTTTCGAATGTTGGCATTGGTTTCAGGGTTTCTGCCGCCTGCTCCCGCGGTGATGTTTCTGACCGCCGTCACTTCGGGCAATGGAAGCGCGAGGTGATGAAGTTTGTCAGCACCAATGTGCCCCGCAGAGCCAATGCCTACGCGGTAGGTCGCTGAAAACGCGGTGCCTGATAACGGACGGCGACCGAACACATTGTCGCCAAATCGCAAACTTACCGCCCCGTCGCGTTCCACTTCGGGCTTAAACACCCGCGCCGCACTGTCGCTGGCAAGGATGTCGCGCACCGGGTCGTAACTCAGGGTTTCCACCCCATCATCACTTTGCAAAGCGATATTGGGATAGGTATCAGCAGGAATGGGCGTGCGCAACACATCTGACGCGGCGACGGTATCCGATTGCGCGAAATAATCGGGGCTGAAAGTCAAAGGGGCATAGGCCAAATGCGGTTGATAACGCGGCGGAACCAATTCGGCTTGGCGAGGTTCACACCCCGTTTCGGCGCAGTTGCCTGATTTTCGTTGTTTGGCCTCGCGCCCTTTACCGGGTGCCCACGCCAAATACGGTTCAGGCACCGAAGGCAAGGCTTCGTTGCTCAATGTTTGTCCATGATCGACCAACACCATGTTGCCGCGCGCCACGCTGACAGGCTCTATATAGCGGCGACCTTCTTCGATAGAGGTTTCAGAGGAAATACACACAGGGGTGCGAAGTGCATCTCTGCCATGCCAATGGATCAGGGTGATTTCATCCCCTGTGACTGGGTCGGTTAGCGGATCGCCGCCTTCGTCAAACGCTTGGGTCTCCGTCAGCAGTACGACGTGGCGATGATCGAGAACCGCATCGGCATGATTTCCGGTGTTTGCACCTGTGATTTCTTCAATGGCGAGATACATGCCAGCATCAAGATCTGGTAAATGCCCCGCCAAGGTGGCTTGCGTCGCGCCTCGTGGTAAATGGCACCGCGCATCGCTCCAAGTGTAAAACAGCATTTCATTGTGAGCGGCAAATAGACCCGCAACATCATGGCACGTTTCATACACGGCCCGGCTTTTCATCAACAATGCATCGTCCCGCGCGAAGGTCACGGGTTGTTCGTTCAATCGCGTACACACCGCACTGCCTTGAGGCACAACCCCGGTGCTTGGTGCCATCGGCAATACATCGCTGGAAACCGATAAATGGCAAAAACAACGGGCATTGCAACCTTCATCCACCGCGTAATCGACAATACGTGTCAGGCGACTCAGGGAGATGCGAGAACGCGCATGATGCAGATAGGCTTCGGTTTGCGCGGCATCCTGCTGGTAAGCAATTTGGTCGGCGGTATACGCCAGAATATCCACCAGCGCGCTAGACAAATCCGCGGGGTGTCCCGTAGCAAAGGAAGGCGATGCGATGGCCATGCGATCGAGCATCATTCGGCGGAAAGAGTGGAAATCCCGTGCGGTGTAGTCAATGTCTGTCTCAGGCGCTGGCTCATCAGGACAATCGCAGTCAGTCAAACAATCAAACGGGGTAGGACATTCCACTTTGAACGAAAAGGTAATGGAAGACAGCACAGGATCAAGGCTTGGCGGCGGTGCAGGGTTTAGCGTGCTGGTCACGATGTTCAGCGTATACGGCGAGAAATCCCCCGGCTGCGCGAGTTCGATAACGACAACATTGGTTTGCCCATCCAAGCCCATGGTGACGCCAATCACTTCAACGGCAGCGCCACCTTCAAGGCGGATGTTGTCAGCATCTAGCACGAGGCCGTTAGGCGCATTGACAAGGTGAAGATGCAGAAAACGCTGTCGGTCTTGCGACACGGCGGCGGCAAGATCCAATACTTCCACAAAGTCGATGCCATTGAGGGCGGTTCCTCGAACCGCTTCACGGCGACGTTGGTCGCAACAGAAATACATCATCCTGCGGCCTCCCGTGTGAAACTGGCAGATTGCGGATCGCCGGAAGGAAGCAGGTTGTAGCCCACATCAATCTGCAAAGCTGATCCGATGAAATTCACCGTCACTTCCGTCAGTTCAATGTCGTCTGGCATCCATGTTTGTAATGCGGTGGCGACCAATGTGCGGGTTTCTTCCGCCACGACATCACCCGCAGGCGCAAACAGCAGTCGACCTAATCCGCAGCCAAAGGTTGGCATCATCACCCGTTCGCCGGGTTGCGTGAACAGCACTTGCTCGATGCGATCGCGGATCAGATCAGGACGCACCGTTGTCGCGGTTCGCCCTTGTGTATCTATGCGATATGGAAAGTCAGGGTAACTCATGTTTCGTTCACCTCTGTCGCTGTTATTCCACGGCGATACGACACCGTGACTGTTGCCAATGCAAAGAGCCTAAGACGCCACCACGCGGGGTTGCACCACGGATGGGATCAGCGGTGTCCCTGTCGGCGCACACACTGATTGGCTCGTGTTCAACACTAAAGGTTGCCCTAAGGAAAGTACGCGCACCGTTCCCGTTACCCACTGCGCAGTCACGCATGGGCCGTTACCTGCCGTTGGTGGTGGCATCGCACAACCCGCCACCGTGTAAGGCGCTGTCTGCAATACCGTGGCATTGCCCGACACCATCACTCTGGGATTCGGTACTGTCGGATTCGCCTGCCCGCCGTGAGAACACATAACGGTGGCACCGACATGTAGCAAATTTCCTGGCATACCCTCTCCTCACTCCACTGCCACGACACGTTTATTACTCTCTAGCTTTTGCTTTTGCTTTTGCTTTTTCTGCTCTTCTGCTCTTCCTGCCCTTTCTCGAATCTCTTCTCTCGCTTCTCGCCCTTCCTGCTCTCCCTGCTCTTCCTCGAATCTCGTCCCTCGCTTCTTGCCCTTCTCGCTCTTCCTGCCCCTAAGTAATCGTCAGCGCCCCGCTGTTAATATCCACCGTCGGCCCGACAAGATTGATCTGCGCGCCTTTCCCATTGGTGATGAAAATGCCCGCGTCCGACACTGACAAGGTCACGCCCGTGGCGGTTTGTAACGTGATGCCACCCAACCCCATTGGCCCTGCAACATCACTGATCACAATGCCGTTCTTCGCCATGGTCTGAAGCGTAATGGCCGAAATCGGCGCAACCGCGGTTTTTGCCATGCTAGGAATGTCTGATGCGGCCCCTGCGTAACAGCCCGTCCATATGGGGTAATCAACATCCCCTTGCTCGAATTCAATCCAGACCCCAGCCCCAATGGGCGGAACCGAGAAGATCCCTGAATTCAGGCCAAGAACAGGCAAACAGGGCAGGCACCAGCTCCCCGGCGGCATGCCCGTCGCATCAGGTACGGTGGCGAGAATGCGGCCTTGCATCATAGGGTCGACGTTATTCACCACGGTGCCGCGGTATTTACCGAAGTATTTTCCGGTCATTTTTCTCTCTCCGTTTCATTGTCTCCACTTCACGCATGCGATGAGTCATACAGGCACCCTACTCACTGTCGACAACAAGCCATCTCGGCGCAGCTCAAACGTCTGCTTCAATTCACCTTCGCTCAAGGTGGTGGTGACTGAATCGACATAGTGAAGCCCATTGAAGGCATGCCCTGCCCCCCGCACTGAGACGTTTTTCCGTGCTTCCAACAAACCGCCATATGCCAATACGTCTAAGGTGCCGGTCATTTTTACGGCACGAACCGCCGATTTTGCGGCTTTGGCTAGCCCCACCAGCGCCGCTTGAACAGGGGAATATTTTGCCGTACCTGTGATTGGCGCTTCCTTCAAAGGAATGGGACGCACAATGCCCAAAGGGGGATTCAGGGGGTTTACATCAGGCACAGGAAGGGTGATCGGCACTTTGGTTTGGGGATTCATGATGGTGATCGTTGGTAATACCGCACTTTGGGTATCCACACTCCCCGATAACGAAACGACATTTCTGTGGGCGTCCAAATCATCGTTAAGTGGTTTTTGCACTTTTCCGAGTCGAACATCAGGCCCCCAATAGGCAACGGATACGCCAACTTGGTCGGTGGGTTCGATGTAAAACACATACCCCACGCGATCAGCCAAGGACATGATGTATTTCAGATCTGTCCCTTGATGAGACGGAATACGTTTTGTGGGGACAGGCACATCAATCAGCACGGAGGGAATCACTTTAGGGATCAGCCCCAAGAAGGCATATTTCGCCAATACCAAGTTGATGCGCGCAAAATCAGGCATGGCGGGATACCGCATAAAGCTGAAATCGATGTAATCCAATACACGGCTTAAATCCTCCCCCGTCAGTGTCAATCGAGACACCCCAGGCGCAGCACCGGGTGAGACTGCGTGATCAGTCACCACGCCATCCATTAACACGGATTTCTTGCCGAACATTTCTACCGCAATCACAGTGCGAACCATTGGGATAGGGCTATTCGCAGACAGCAGAAACACCGTATGCAGTGGCGAGTTGTTGTCGATTTCAAACACCAGCTGAAACCCTGACTTGCCCGTCGTCACTGAACTGACCTCACAGGAAATGAACGCATGAATCACGGCTTTGGTAACCGGCACAGGCGCAACAGGACCAATGTACAAACTCATGACAACATCAGACATTAGCGCCCTCCAGTACCGTTCTCAGTGTCATCGGATTTCAGCGCAATGCGTCGTCCAACTTGGCTGACAAGCTCACCGGGGTGTTGCACCAAGTTAGCATCGGCGATACACCACCATTTTGACGGATCGGCATAATACGCCGCACCGAGCAGGTCGAGCCTGTCTCCTTCACGAACAACAAGGCTTTGCACGCGTTCCGTTGACGCAGGCTGGGGAAGGAAACGACGACTCACAAACACCCTCTCTGTACCATTTGCATCTGTCATTACGCGCAACGGCAAACCGACGTAACGACTGTTCGACGTAAAGTCTGCGGTCTCTTCCGTGTTGCTAAGCAAATAGTGAGAAAGATCGGTCATCTTGCTGCCCTTCTTTGGGTGAGAAAATCAATTGTCTAACGCGGGTTTCGTCGCTTTGCTGGCCTGACGTTCCAGTCCTGCCAAGTAATGCAGAAACAATGACGACGCAGGGTGATCAAAACCCAGATCATCAACAGTCAGCACTTGTAAATTCACGCTGGCTTTGGCGCGAAGAGGGTTGAGCGCCGAATTAAAAAACTCTTCTTGCAGCGATAAGCTCGTAAAACGCACAGGCACCCTACGATTCATTCCCCAGCTAAACACTGGCAATGGCTGAACCATGGGAATGATGGTGAGTTTGCCTTGTCGGGCAAGGGCGTCGTTATCCATCAATTGTCGGCGGCTTGGCGTGATCAGCCCACGTAACGCAGCAATGTAATGACCAATGCCATACTCCAAAGCTTCACGATCACCACGCTCCATCGCGTCGGTAGCATCCAAGGTCGCTTCGAAACTAATGGATTCTTTGGGCGGCCCATTCAAGCGCATCGGCTCTGTGCGCGTTTGTGAACCGGCAGGTGATTTCACCTCAAACTGAGTGCTGAGTGTGGCGGGGTTAATCAGCAAAGGTATGGCTTCAATAGGCTCACCACTTTGTTGGTCCAGCAACACAATGCCGCCTTTTAAGAAGTTCGGCTGACTCGATAACATTTAGCGCCCCCTTCCTGCTTGTGTGCGGGTTTGCAACTGATGCATCACGGTTTCCGTCGTTCGTACGATGGCTTGCTCTCTCGCGAAAGCCTGTTCCCGCATGGATGCAGAACCTTCAGAAATACCTGTCGGCCAATGCTCCACAACCGCATGCGATAACGCACTATATACATCGAGATACGAGGCGTTATCCGGCAACGAAATGTCATCAATATGGAGATTTATCTTCATCATTTTCTCCCCTAAAACGTCAGTGCAAACCGTTAAGGCATCGCCAGATTGGCGGGTGCCGTCCACCACAGAGGTGGGGCAAGCGATGGGATCATCCGGATCCCGCGATAAATCAAATATCCAATCCCAACCGCAGCAGCAGCCTTCGCCGCAGGGCGCAAATCTGGCATTTGCGTTGGCGGTGAAACCGGATTGGTAGGACGAGGCGACGTGGGTCTCGGCGTCTGAGGTTGCGGTTGTGGTTGCGGTTGTGGTTGTGGCTGCGGTTGCAGTTGAGGAGCGACGCGCGGCACGGGTTGTGGTTGCGGCAAGACAACCGGCACAGGTAAATGAATGCGAATACGGATGCGCCTTGGCGCACGGCGGCGTTGCGTATTTCGACAACGGTAGTAGTAGACACCGTTAGACGTCGCCCCACCCGTTGGTGGCCAGACGGACAAATCTTGTAGCGGATTGGCAACAAATGGCATGGTCGGAAATGCGTATGACCACATGGTGGTTGCAGGGCCGATGATGCGGGTGTAATTCGCCAAATCTCGGTTTAATTGCGCTTCCGCATCGGCTTGTCGGCCATTGAGCCAAGATGCGGGTTTGATTTCCCCTAGCTCATCCAACATCGGCGCACTCGTTGGCGGATACTGCTTTACCATGTCTGGGCGTGTTGAACCGGGAATTTGGAAACCAGGGTGACCATTCCCCAAACATGGTGTAGTGGGCGAGATAGCTTGATAGAGCAAGCCACAAAACCCGCCGATTTGACGATGTGCAACTATCCCGATTTGGCCCATGGTCATCGCAGGCACGTTACAGCCAGCAACAACCGCGCGCTGCACAACACGAGGCTGACCTGACGCACCACCGAGTAATTGCTCTGCACTATGAGTGACACCATCGAGCGACTTGGCTTGCGCAACGCCAGACGCGCCAATATCCTGCCCAACACCGACGCCTTGATTCGGGATTGCCCCAACTTGAGAAATCAAGTTGCTGGATGGCGCAGGGTCTCCCCCAATTTGGTCGATGGCCGATTCGGGTATCAGGTACAAGCTATGCTGCGCGTCTTCGTATTCGCGTAAGCCATTAAACATACTTTGCAGTTCATCCTGATCAAACGCTTCACCAAGGAATTCTAAGTCATGCGCAGGATCATCCATGCCGACCACTTGCGCCGATTGAGAAGCATCCATATCACGCTGCGCCCAACGCCCAACAGGGCCTGATGGTGTCGCGAGCTGAAAGGCCTTCCCTGCCGCAAAGGCTTCACCACCACGGTCGGCTTCTTTTTCGTATGCGTCGCCTGTCCCTTGCAGTTTCGCGAACGACAACCCTCTTCGCTGCTGCATAACATGGGTTAATTCGTGGCCGATAAGCTGCAAACCTGATGTTGTGTTCGGTTGGTAGAAACCTGAACCGAAATACACGTCCGATCCTGTTGTGAAAGCTTTGGCCTGCAGGGCACTCGCATAGGTTTGCGCTTTTGCACCCGTATGGATATTGACGTCAGGTAACGCGGTACCAAAGGTTTGTTCTGCTCGCGTACGAAGCGCCTCAGACAGATTGCCCGCTTGAACCGACGACGAGGAAGACGATGGACGAGATAAAAATGCGTTGCTGGCTAACGGTGACGCGGCGGCTTTTGCTGCACATGCCCCACACGCGTTTCCTTGTGGCGCGGCGTTTCCACACGCGCATTTGCGCTGCACAATTGCCGAGTTCGAGAAAGACGGTTCGCGTTGCGGCGCAGCCGGTTTGGTGACTTTACGTTCAACGGCCTTGTTCGGACTGCTTGAGGGCGTTGGTTTCATTGTGATTGCGTGTTCAGCCATAATCCAAGTCCCCCGCTTTCACTGGTCTATCAAGTTTTTGCAATTCCGCCGATGCCGCTTCCATCAAAAAACGCATCGCCACGGGTTCGTTTTGCTGCGCAGCGAGAAATGCACCATTGAGTGCGACATTGTGGATGCTGCCACCCGTCAGGTTTAAACGTGACAAACGCACAGGATCAACATCGTCTGAGAGCGGTGTTTGTGGCGGAAAGACGGAGCGCCAAATGCGTTCACGCTCGGCCGGCCCTGGGAAGGGAAAATCCACCACAAACCGTAATCGGCGTAAGAAGGCTTTATCGATAGAAGATTTCAGATTGGTCGCCAAAATCGCGAGACCACGGTAACTTTCAATGCGCTGCAGCAAATCATCAATGCCGATGTTGGCGTATCTGTCATTGCTGCTTTTCACGTCGCTACGTTTGCCGAACAAAGCGTCTGCTTCATCAAAAAATAGGATCGCGCCACACTGCTCTGCTGCCTGAAACAGTTCGCGCATTTTCTTCTCTGTCTCGCCGATGTATTTGCTGATCACGCTCGACAGATCGATGCGGTATAAATCCAGTTCCAACGCACTGGCAATGGCTTCTGCCGCCATGGTTTTCCCCGTGCCGCTGTCGCCACAGAACATGGCGCTGATGCCCATGCCTCGGCTCATGCGCTCGCGAAATCCCCATTGTTGGTAAACACGATTTCGTAACCCCACTTGCGCCGTGAGTTGTTCAAGCATGGTGGTTTGCTTCGGCGGCAGCACCAAGGTTTCCCAATTGGCTTTGCAATCAATGCGCAGCGCAAGGCGCGATAATGCTGTCGAAGAATGGCGTTGGCACGCTTTCCAAAGCGTGTGTTCAACGTGCGATCCGCCCGGTTCGTGAAGCGAAGAAATCGTGACCAATTGTTGAATGTCGGATTGACTAAAAGAAAATTGCTCCGACAAACGCAACGGCAAATCTGCATAGGCGTGTGGCAACAGTTGCCGCCAATATTGCTCTTGTTCCGTCACGGTGGGACGCGCCACATGAAGCGAGAAGCTATGTGGAAAAATGCCCATGGGCGAGTCCCCTGCTTCGAGCACAACCACGCCATGAATACGATCGACAAATTGCTCAATGACATGCTGACGTGAGGGGTCGTCTGCGCCTTCAATCACCAGCAACAACGGTGACAGCCCTGCTTCTCGCTGCCACAAACGGGATAGCGCATCGAGGTCATTGGCATTGGTCGGTAAGCTCGTGGCGTGTAAACGGTGCAGGTTCATGCCAACGCTCACAGCAAGTGCGTGTGCAATGTTTCGCTTGCTGGTTTTGTCTTCGCCATACAGTTCGATAATTGCGCGATGTGACTGAGTGTGTACCTGCATCGTTTGCTGAATAAAGCGCAAGGCCCCCATGCGTTGTATTTCTTGCGAGGCGCTAAGTGGCATTTGAGCCGCGTGCTCCCTTGTCGGCTCTAGCATCACGCTCAAGCGTTCATCCAAGTAATTCACACCGCGGACGAAATTGAGAATACGTTCGTCAGGGGAAATGATGGCATCGCTCGCGCCAATGGATTGCCACTCAATCAGCAACCAATAACGCAGCGGGGAGTGCGGTGAAAATACACTTCTGTCGCTCTCACCACCTTGGTCACTTAACCCATGTAAAGAGAGCGCCATCCCGATACTTGGATTGGTTTGCAGCGAATTTCCGGACATCGACGCGCAGACCTTACTCACATCGCTGTCCAGTGCTGCGCTTAATGAAAGCGCCAATGCCGTTTGATCCACACCATTTAAGCCAAATTGCTGCACGAGAAGGGTAAAGGCGGTCGGCGGCTCAGTGACATACTGGCGATGGATCTCACTCAAAGGACGTATATTTTTACGCTCACCCGGCCCTGCAAGGGCAGGTTTTGAAAGAATGGCTAACCCTTCTTGCACCCACGCGATAACGTCAACCATGTGGCTGTGATTCGCCTGTTGCCAACTCATAAACGATGCGGATTCGTGAGTATGTTCCGCACTGACGCTGGAAGTAGCATTGACGTTCTCTTTGTCTGCATCGAATCGAAGGATGTCGGTCATGCTGGCACCACCACGATTTGCGTTGGATCATAAATCGGCGGACGCGGCGTAAAGTCAGGGGCAATGGGCGGACGATCACGCTCAATGAACCAACTGTCCACACCGTCTACACGGATTCGAACCGGATAATTACCCGCTGCGAGGGCAGAGAAAACAAAGGTCAGTGTGTCTGTCGCTGTGGTGATCTCTTGGGCGCTCGCCCCTTCACTGCCAAGCCATAGCGTCGCTTGTTGGCCGGGATGCAAATGCGGCGAAACACGGATGGTGACCGTGATGCTTGATGCGGCTCGAACCATGTTCAGTGGCGGTAACGTCAGCACAGGTGCAATTTGCACCGTCAGTTGATTCGACGTTTGCGCAGACCCCGCCACATCATGATGAAAGAGTAACGAATAGGTGCCCGACGCCCACACGGCGGGGACGTTAGGCACTTGCATGGATTGCCCACGTGCATCGCCGCCAGCTTGTGCCATGACAGTGTGTTCAATGTTTAAAGAAGGATGTAGGTGAGACAATGAAAACCTTGGGTTCGCACCACCCATTTCTACACCTTCCACATCAAGCACGTCGTTGACACGCGCGCTGGACTGCAAAGCTGGGGTGATCACTCTGCGAATCAATGGTGAATCTGGTGCGAGAGTTGCGATCACCATTGGCCCTGAATCGTTTTCACCAATGGTCAACACGGGCAACACATTGTGGGTTGGTGCATTCGATTGAATGATCACGGTGGAAACGCGGTATGTCATGGACGGACGATATTGGCTCTGTAACGCGCTCCACAATGACGACATTTCGCCAACTGGCAAAGGATGGGGCGCAATACGCAGTGCTTCTGCTTGATCGGCCAAGCCAGTGTTAGCCAGTGCTTGCAGTAAAGGCGGTAAGCCCGCTGCAATGGCGGGAGAGGGATTCAATGCCGTTTGGATTTCAGAACGCGTAAACCCAGGGTGTTCATGCAAAATCTGCATCGCATAACCCAATAGCACATCATTGTG
The DNA here is from genome assembly GCF_002876705.1 of Enterovibrio norvegicus. Taxonomy (GTDB): domain Bacteria; phylum Pseudomonadota; class Gammaproteobacteria; order Enterobacterales; family Vibrionaceae; genus Enterovibrio; species Enterovibrio norvegicus_B. The sequence goes on from NZ_MDAG01000014.1 coordinate 76,229, forward strand.
CAGGTCTGCCGTGCCGTAGGCGCTGACAAGATAGTAAAGATCCAACGCCAGCGGCGTATTGTTGACCCTTTGCCCATCACTGTTTCGTGTCGGTAAGCCTTGGTTCGCCCACGCGCCGTTCACTTCGGAGTGATACAGAAACACATTCAACGCTGGTGCGTTGTTTTCTTCTTGCGCCAACATCTGATCTGGCGGTAACGCGTGTACGGGCACATTGGTATTCACCACCGCCGCCACGTCGTGATCCACCAAGCCGTCGTTGAGCAAGTCACGCATCAATTGGGTGACGCCTGCAATCGCTAATGCACTGCTCATCGTTCACCGTCCTCACGCTGACGAAGGTAGTCATTAAGCGTCATTGCAGGCTTCCACGCTGGGCGCTCGCGGGCAACGTGCTGAGGTGAATGCGTAGAGGACTGAGGCTGCGCTGAAGCGGTTACCGTCACCTGCCCGATCGTTACATTCACCGACACATAGCTCTCAGCGTGTCGGCGCTTCGCGGCAAATTGCTTCGCCTGTTCCAACTGATGAGTGCGTTCTGACGACGATTGAAGAGAAACATCCACACTCGACGAGGCTTGGCTGTTAAGCACTTTTGACGATGGTTCAACGGAAGAAGATGGTGACAAAATCGAGGCAGCCACATCGTGCATATAGTCACCACGCATCGGTGACGTTTGATGAGATTGGGTATTTACCGATGCCACGTTAGCGTCTTCGTTTCCGTTTTTTCCGTGCATTAGGTCATGGTGTGCACGCTGAACAGATGAAGGTGGTGTAAATTTCCCGTCTGAACCCTGCCCTATTGGATTCAATGCTGACGTATTGTTCGAGGACGAATGCGCAAGGCGCGAGCCATGTTGAGAAAGTGAATCATCCGTCGAAAATGTGGATGTAGAAGATGTAGATGATTGAAGTGTCGAGCGATCTGAAAATTGCTCCGTTGTACGGTTAAGCGTTGTCGTGTTGTTAAGCGTGGTCGTGTTGTTATCAGAGCGACCTGCTGTATCTCCCCCCTTCGCAAAGGGCGCTCGGGCGTCATCAGAGGTTTCTTGGAACGACGATGTCTCAAGCGGCGAAATGGCCACAACATTCGACGCTTGATTTGGGTTCGAAGACAATGAAGAAGGCGAAGAGGCTAGTGACGTAAACGCATCGCCCCTTTCTCCTTCTGATTGCCCCAAATCCCCTTGGCTAGGTGTCTGCGTTGCAGTGACAGATTGGCTTGAAGGCATGCCCGCCGAGATCCCCGAATAGTAAGACGGGATCATCGGTTTCAAAGTCTGTTGACCTTGCAGGTTTCGCGTGAGGTATTGACCGAATAGACGACTCATGAGATCACCATCGCGATATGTTGACGACGACGCGCCGGACTCATCGATAAGATGGCATCACTCGACCAACCATAAGCGGTGGCAAGAATGTGCACATCCCACAGTTGTTTCTCAACATCAGCGGCGAGCAGGGCCCAATACTGATGACCAATGTCAAATTGATGCTGCGTTTGTGCCCCGCATTCGGGGCACAATGCATTCAGCGAAATAATAGTCAGCGGCTCGATACGCAGCATTTCTTGTTCCAACGCATCCAAGGTGCTGGTCCATGCTTTTTGCTCTTCGCTCTCTAACCCTTTGTCCTGTTGCTCCCTTTCGTTTTTTTTCCGTTCTGTCGCGCTGCCTTGGCTGTGTGTATCAGCAAACACGGCACACAGATCGTTGAAGCTCGCTTGATCCAGCAATCGTTCGCACACTTGCTTGGTGGTTATTCCACCAGGGTTGTTCGAACGGCTGGAAGACGCTTGAATTAGCGCAAGGTCTTGTGTTGTTGGTAATCGAAACCGATATTCGTCGCCGCTAAACGCAATAAGGTAGTAAGACGGCACGTACACATCGGTGTCTACTAATGAAGCCTGTGTATGTTGGTGCTTGTATTGGTTCCCACTTTCATCGCGGCTGCCAATACAAGACACCGCGGCTTTTAACGTATCAGAGCTGCTTTCAAGCAAGTCTGACACGGTGAACGTCAGCTGCGTTTTGGTATCACAGGCGTGACAACGCCCTTCAACTTGAATGCCTTCACCGAATTGGCTGCGATATGCCAATAGCAAGGCATGATCTCGCCCTACTAGCGTCCAACGCTGCAATGCGTCGAACGGCACTGTCGGCAGATGGGCTGCCAAGATGGTGATTGCGCGTTGGGCAGGCGATAACTCCATCGCCGATTCCCAAAGGGCAACACGCTGGTTGTCGTCTAATGACGCGATACCAACACGCATTTTTCTTACTCAACACTCAGCGCAGGATCACGATTCAGGATAAACAAAGCTTGGCTCTTTCGGCACGCTAACATCGTTGCGCTCCCACCCTTCGTTTTCCAACTTCACTGACTGGATCATGAACGCCGAACTCGACGCATCCAGTGCAGGAATGGCTTTGTAATCCGAAACCCAACAGGCATGAATGGTGTAACTCATCACCTTCTGGCCGGCTTCGTTGAGCACTTCTAAAATCAGCGTCTTACGAAAATCAGCCAGTGATACTTCGCCACCAAGATCAGTACCAATTCGCCACACCTTGTTGGCCCATTGTTCAAACTGCAGATTCTCTGTCACACCACGTTCTAACGTTATGGCCTCAAACTTGGCTTGCCCAGGCGATTTGCGAGTATGGGATGGGTCGCCCCCTTCTCGGTATTCCAACACTTCCACCGAGCGGCTCAGCCCAGAGACTTTTTGAACCGCTGCCAACACGTCGCCACCCATCTCTTTCACGATGAATTTGTAGCCGGGATACGGAACAATGCGTTGACCATTTACATTGAGTTGCGACATGTCGCCTCCTCGCAATTATTCAAATTCATTTGCCTTAAACACGCCCTATGAGGCGTCGCCCTTCACGCCTTTAGCTGCCACTGTTGTTCATGAGCTGTAAACTCACCACCACAAACTCCGCAGGATTTTTCGGCGCGAATCCCACGAGTACATTCACACGTCCCGCAGCGCGGTCAGCGGGTGTGGTTGTTTCTGCATCACACTTGACGAGAAAGGCCTGTTCAGGCGCAGAGCCTTGGAACGCTTTTTGACGGAAGAGTCCCTGCATAAAGTTAGTCACCGCGATGCGGATCTCTGACCAAAGAGGCTCATCATTGGGTTGGAAAACGGCCCATTGCAGACCACGGAAAAGGGATTCCTCAATAAAGAGTGCGGTGCGTCTAACGGGGATATACGCCCACTCAGAGGCCAGTGCATCGGCTCCTCGTAGTGTTCGAACGCCCCATGCAATGTTGCCGCTGATGCCACCGTTTCGAAGACAATTAAGACCAATAGGATTCAGTAGGCCAATTTCATTGTTGGTGAGGGAGTGATTGAAGCTGATAACATTTCGAAGACCTGCGGTAATCCCCGCAGCCGCGGTCCATACCCCAGACTCAGTATCTTTTCTGGCATAAAGCCCCGCGACCGTTCCGCTCGGTGCTATGGTTCTGAGGCGATTTTCGTTGTTCGGATCGGGCACTTGAACACGCGGATAGTAGGCGGCGGTGTTTCGATGACGAAGCCCTGCTCCTGCCACTTCATCGAGCCAATCGCTCGCTTCCTCCACGCTGTTCACGTCATCTGGCGGATCGATCAGTAAGAATGCGCGTTGTTCTTCACAGTAACTTATCGCAGGACTGATCACGCTCGACATTGCCGCAACACTGCCTAAATCTGAGGCTTCAGGGATCGACATGATGTTAAATAGGTCTATGTCTTCCAGCGCATACATGCCAGTCCGCAAAGCGCGATTTCCGCGAAGTTGTTCAGCAGTTGGCGTGACGCCGTCCGTTCCGGGGGTGGCCCCCGTTTGATGTCCTGCCACCACATTGTTCATGGCATATTGCTGAACGTTGGCTTCTGCACTGCCCGCCAGCAGCATCAACACTGTACCTGCATCCCCCGCTGATTCATTAATAGAAACCATCTGACCCGAACGGTATTCAGGAGAGTTTCTCCCAGAGAAAATCGCGATGCGATCAGCGCGAACGACCACCTGACACTGCGCCCATAATGGATCTTCCGGTCGAGTGTCTCGAATAGCGTTTTGCAGCATCAAAGCCGCTTCGGCGATCGTAGTGGGTTTGGTTGTCGCAACAATGGATACATCATGAGAGCCCGTGCCTAAATCGACTTGAAGTGTCGTGTTATCCGCCATATCGGCGTACGTATTGACGGTTTGTACACCAGAATAGAAACCTGTTGGTGCAGGCATATCGGTACCGGCATCGGGAAGTTCAAGTTGTACCATGAGGGAATCATCATTGACCACGCTCAACACATTACGGGGGTGCGTTGTCACCATGGAAACGTTACGAAATGCTTCGCTACGAACGGGGACTTCTAGCCCATCAACATGGCGGATTTCCGTTACTAAAAGGTTGAATAAATTGGCGGGATCAGACGTGAGGTAATCAATATCAACACGAATGTGGTTGTTCCATCGACCGGGGTCTTCAACCAGCGCGTCTTGTATTTGTCGACCCGCGATAAAGCTCAGCGATGTAGCACCATTCCAGCTTTGAACTATCATGTCGCCCGTTGTCCCACCGCCAACACGAACAGCAACTGCCTGACCACCGCCATTGAGATAGAACTGAGAAATGGCATAGCTGGTTTCACTGTCGGTATGCACACCGCCGAGATGGGTGTCGAAATCACCAACATGAAACAGGGTCACGGGCGAGTTGAGTGGTCCTCGAGAAAAACCGCCAACAAACGCGGCGATAGATGTAGCTACGCCGCCGATAGAGCGACTACCACTAGGGATTTCTTGAATGTAAACGCCCGGATATGTGAGTGCGACTGGCATGGAATACCTCCTCAATCGAGACAATGGCGCAAGATCTTTTTACCTCTGGTGCAAAGTAAGTCGTTATGAACAGACCTCAAGTTTGCACGCCTTCTAAACACCGCTGCGCTCGATGGATCAATGGAATTAACGTCAACAACCAAGTGCGTTTCAACTTCCATGAAAGTAACTCAAGAAGAAAAACAGCGTGTGTTAACTCAAAATTTTGAACATTGGATCAGCAACGTCATTCGAGAGTATTAGTGCTTAGATACACAAAGGATGGGGTGAAATCGGGCGGGACGTTTGTCGCGGAGTTAAGAGAGTCACATTTGAACGCTGTATTTTGGCAAAAAAGTACGCCCGTTTTACTCTCATAATTTCAATGTGTTACTGTAAATGTAATCCTTATCATCAGTTTTTTCTTATTTAAGTCCAACTTTTTTTACGCAAAGTGAGAAAGACTACTTTACTGGGCATTTCATAAAACATTCACCCCTTAATTTGCTCAGTTTTCCGGATGATACGATTAAGAGAACGAGAGACAAAAAGGAGCCATTTGGCTCCTTTTTTAAGACAACGTTAAACGCTAGCTATCATTGCTCGATGAGCATTCCTCGGTGATCATTGTTCAGTGATCAAACGGTACTCAGACAAGGTCAAAATGGCACTTTCCAGTACATCCAGACCAAGAATGCTATAGCCGTAAAAGTTCGGCGTAATGGCATCACGCAGCGCGACCGCAGGTTTTGTCACGTCATCGCCCAGCATCATGCTTTCTGACAGCGCATCAAAAAGACGCTTCGTATTGTCATCGAACGGCCCAAGAAACTCGCTATAACCCGCCACAGAGTTGTACAAATTACTGAAATCACCTTCACTATTTTCTTCAATGTAATAGCTGACTGAGCGTGATGAGTTCAAGCGAATGTCATTCACCATTTCGTGTGCAGAGAAGGCGTGTTCAAGAAGAAGCTCACCGCCTGAATGCTCGTTGGTGTTGGGAGAAAAACCCTCTTCAGGAAAAACCAAGAATGCTGAAATTGCGCCGTCACGCGTCACTGCTGACAACACAAAACGTTTGTCTTGGTAGTATTTGATGAAATCACCTGACATGCTTTTCTTGATGTATACAGGCGCACCAAACGTCTCTTCCAACACATCTTCAGATGCGCGAATATAAATGCGATCCAACTTATTGTGCGAAGGAATGTCAGTGAACTGGGACAAAGAGAGGGTATATACCTTTTCGAGCGCATCCATGGTGTCATTAAGACCGCCCAGAGCAATGGCGATAATGGAAACGAAAGCAATGATCTTTGCCCACTTTTCACGCACACGCTGACGCAGGTTGCGTTCCATGATCTCTTCTTGCACTTGTGGGCAAATTTGTTCTTTATTTTCTACCAAAGACATGTGTCTTACCCTCTCAGATCTTCAAGTTTTTCAATGGCGGTATCGATCACTTGCTCACTGATGGCTTCGATGTCGTCTTCGCTGATGTAACGTGTAATGTCGTCAGAAAACCTTACCCCGATAAATACGCCAAACCCCACCAGCGCAAATACAATATATTTCAACATTTTTGTTCTCCGACACTACTTATAGAGCGCGATACGGGCGCTCACTTTCTTCAAATAATTCTTTGTTTCGTCGTATGGTAGATTGTTAATCATGTGCTCATACACTTCATCTGGCGTCATCGCGTTGATCACGTGTGCCGCTTTACGAATGTTGGTTGAACGGTCTGCGTTAAACGCACGCGCCACGTTACCTGCACCCGTGTTATAGGCAGCAATTACGCAGTACATGCGGCTTTCTTCGTTGGTAATGGAACGCAGGTAGCGGGTATTTAGAATGTTCAAATACGCCGTGCCTGCTTCAACGTTAAACGGCGGCACATACAGGTCATCCGCCTTCATTGGTGCATCGATTTTGTGGACCTGTTTGTTCACATCATGACCCGCACTGGTTGGTACCACTTGCATCAAACCATAAGCAGGGACATGCGATTTTGCATCAGGACGGAAAGACGATTCGCTGTGCATGATGGCCATGACTAACGCGGCTTCTACATCCCAACGCTCACTCTCTTTTTCAACCAAAGGTTGGAATTTCGACGCGCGAGATTTCAAGGCGTTTTCCGGTAATTTCACCGTGTAACTGACGATCTTCTTCTCAGGTTTTACCGCTACTACAGGTTTTTCAGTAACAGCAGGCTTCACGACAACAGGAGGTGCCTTAACCTCGACGGGCGTTTCAATTTCAACCGCTTGCTCTGCAATCACTGGTTCTGGTTTGTTGGTTTCAACAACCACGGCAGCTTCTTTCTTCGGCTTCTCTGCCTCAACAGTAGGCCTCACAGCCGGTTTGGTCTGAGGTTTTTCTGTTGAAATTGGTGTTTTAGCCACTGGCTCAGGAATGCCAAGCTCTAAGCGCTTTTGCTTGAACTGCGCAGACAGCGCTTCAATACGGGTCTTCGCTGATGCCAATAGTTCTAGTTTTTTGTTGTACGCACGCTCATAGATGAATGCGTCGGGAACCCCCGTGCCAGAGCGAATCAATCGTTCCGCTTGCACATCCAACTCCTGCATTTGTGCATAGACGTGATCAACGATGAAGGCTTTCTCTTTCTTCTCTTGCTCGGCAGAGTAATCCACCGCATCAATGCGCTTTTCTGCTTTCGTCAGTTCGATGACTTGGCCATCAATCTCAATCTTGCCTTTCGGCAGTGCTGATTGATCAACGTTGCCGTCTGCATCGACAAGCACCGACACCACTGCGGTATTGTTCTCGTAATCGACCACTTTTTTGACTGTGTTGTCTTTTGCGTATTCAACGTGTTTTGTTTGATCAGACAGCTCACCACTGCCCCATTGATCAATCAGAGTTTCACGCTGTTGATCGATGTCTTTGGTGTATGCCTCTCGCCACGCTTCATATTCTGACAAGTAAGCATCTAGCCATTCGTGGAACTGTGCTTTTTTCTCTGATTGAGACATGTTTGCACGCTTAGATTCACGCTCTAGCTCATCAAAAGAATCTGATGCGTATGCAACACTCGTAGATAAAACCGCAGCAATACACGCGGCGACAATTTTCATTCGACCCAATGACATCTGGTAATTCCTAGCCACATAGAAAAAGAGGCTATCTGGCGATAACCTCATAAGGTAAGGGTTTGAAAAGCACCCTGCTGAACCGCAAGGTGCCTCAAAAGATTCAGACTTAAAGCTGTTTCAGAGACTCAAGCGCGCTCGCAAGATCTTCCGCTGCTTTTTCGTTATTGAACTGGTTCCACAACGCTGAATCTTCAGTCACAGCATCAATTACGCTGTTCATGTTGGCTTTGTAAGCTTCTTCATCCATGCCCACTAGCACGTAAAGGCCACCTGAAGGACTGGTTTGGCTAACCAACACTTTACTGTTAGTCAGGGTGCGAGAAACAACGGTCTTGGTGACGTTCTCAAACACTTCCATAACAGATTCAGTCGTGCCAACCGTCGCATCAGTTTGTACTGTGCTTTCTACTGCTTGCTTGAACATGTTGTTCACGTCAGTTTCGAACTGAGAAGCCAGTGCTACACGCGCTTCACTTGCTGCAATTCTGCGCATTACGCTCATGCCCGCTGCGCTTTTCTTCGCGTAACCGGTCGCTGCGGTTGCGATGTCAGATGGCATCACGTCACAAATCCAGCCTGGTGCGTTGTCTTTTGGAGAATCTGGGAACGTACACGCCGCAAAGTTTTGGCTTTGTTCAACAGTTTGGTTGTTGCTTGAGCATGCAGAAAGCATCAGTGCTAACGCAGTGGCGACAATGGCTTTTTTCATTATTACAGGCCTAGCTGGTTTAGGTGACATAGTGGGTTCAAGATTGGGCACTCTTCAGGTACCACTTTCGCTGAGTCACCTTTACGGATTCGCAAAGACATTTCTTCGTCGATAGCAACCCAAGAGAAGTTTGGCTTCACTGCATCCATTTCATGCTTCACAACATAACCTTCACCTAGAGTGAACGTTTCAATGTCGCCTTCGTCAGATTTGTGAATTTGAGAAAGGGTAATGTCTGTGCCTGGCTCTAGCTTCTTCTTGCTACCCATAGCAACTTTGACCATGGTGCCCGCTTCACACTGACGCATTGCAGTAACAGGAGCAGAAGGTGCTAGCAGCTTTTGAAGCTCAAAGTTGTACGCTACCGCTTTCTCTGCCGCTTCACTCGCCATGCCTGTGTATTGTGCGTTTGAAATTGGGCAACGAGAGTTGTTTGTTTCAGTCGAGCTGTAATCACTCGCACCTAGCTCAATACGCTGAACAAGGTTCATGTCTGGAAGTGAAACCACTTTCGCAACGGCTTTCACTTCTGTGGTGAACGAACATTTAGCAGGAACGTATTTCGTCTCGCCGTCATCGTTTTCGTAAGAGTAAGCTTCTGAGAAAGAGCTAGACAGGTTGCTTGCTGTCACTTCTGTGATAACTGCTAGGTCAGCGATTGGCACACCCGATTTGTTGTAACGGCCGCTTTGCTCTGCCAGTTTGATTTCGCCTTTCAGCTTGTTCGCCAGTTTGCGATCAACCAGTTTAGCGCCCGTACCTTCAATGGTGGCTTCCAAGTCGTTACGGAATACGGTTTGAAGACGGCCTTTAGCAGCGTCTTTAAATTCCATGTCTACCGGAAGAACGATCACTTTCAGTTCGTCAGATGCTTTCGCAGGAATACCCGCTGTTTCCATCTCGATTTCGGTACCCGGAGGACATACTGCCGTTACACCACAACCTGTTAGCGCTGTTGTAAGCGCGACTGCCACTAACCCTTTCTTAAACACTTTAGATACTCCAGTGTGAATTTATCGTTCTATTTTTTAAGCCCAACAGCTTGCCAAATGCCTGCTTCTTCGAGCAGTGCTGAAAAATGGCGTTCAGCGCCTTCTTGGGACAACTTGTAACTGGTCATTGAATTACCTGTTGAGATAATTTCATTGCTAGCCAAGGTTTTGCCGGACTTGTTCTTTAGAACCAGGTCCGTCAATTTTGTCGTGATATACGCATCGCCTACCATGCCGCGACGGTATTCCGATTTCATGGTCAAAATATGTGTTGCTTGGCGAGAAGACGATTGCGTGGTGGCAATTTCTTCTTTCGAGAATTTTTCTGAGATAAAGGCTGCGCTTTTTTTATCTTTCTTATCTGGTCGAATAGATACCAGAAGTTCAGATTTTACTTTAGAAATATCACCAAGCAGTTTTGGCAAATAAACAACGCTGTTTTTTTCGTCACTGCCTAATGAAGAAAGGATCGCGAGACGAACATAAAGATCTTCAAGCTTTGCCTCAGAACCTCTGTTGTCTAACCACCAAATCAATTTATCTTGATGACTTAGATTGTCGATTTTTAATTTCGCTGCACTTTCTATTTGTTTCACCTCAGACAATAGTTGCGATTTAATATTATCTCGCCCCACTCTCGCCTGAACATAATAAGCCACGTCATTTTTTTCAGACCGCACGTATTCCACACCGGTTAAGGTGACTTGTGCACTCTTTGCATTAATCTTGTTGCTCGTGCTTTCGTAAGATGTCGTATTGTCATTGATTTTTTTATAGACATCATTCATCGAAAACGTTGAATCGACTTGTGTCCATAGCTGTGAGTTAACACCACTAAGTGCTGATTTTTTAGCTAGATTTAAACTACGACCTTCGCCGGCGGCATAGACATACTCAGGGTGATTAACTGTCTCTACCGCATACCAATCAGGTGGTGTAGTAGATTTACAACCCGAGAAAAAGACGGGGAAAAACACCATAGGTAGAACTCGTATGAACATTTTTTTCTTTATGTTTTTCATTTCGTCTTAAACGCCCTTACCAATGACGCCATCGATGAATTATGGACAGACGAACGAAACCGTCCGAAATGTCGGCATAATCAAAGAGAGCTATCCTTTCGAGTCAAGTAACAGATTATTGCGTGATGTGAACAGATTTAACGAGGTAAATCACATAGCACCTCACAAATAGCGCGGGGATTATCGGAAGTAACTTAAAAGTTTTCAACAGTAGATCGAAATATTATTTGCAAATGTATCAATTAATTTCATGTAATTTGATAGAACACTCAATATATGAACCAATTATTATTGATTGATCATTATCTCAATGAATAACACTCTCAGCTAGAGAGTGATGGCAACCATTAATTTAACAGAAGGTAACAACAACATTAATAACAATGATACAGGCATACAATAATTTGTCGTTCATACCTTGCCTACCCCCTATTCTTTAATACACCGAGTGGCCTCCATATAAAAATAAAAACCCTCCAGAATAGAGCTCGTTTTTTCATAAAAAAAAGAGCCCAAAGGCTCTTCTATACATGCTCTCAATACACCATGATGTCATTCGAAGACTTTTATTAAGTATGGCTCCAACGTGTCAGGTAACGACAAGTAAGCGGAGTAATACGTGTCTTCACCGAACTCTGCACTGTGTAAATACCATCTGCTCGATTTCAGTGTCGCTAACAGATGGAAGACCCAACAAACCTTAACAAGGATGTAGCACACGACGACTATTGATATTGCATGAAGTGGAGAGTTGATCATGTCATCGACGTTTAGATAAACGTTGACCACAGCCAAAACAGCCAAGGCTACTACAATGATGGCTTTCGGTATCAGCAACGTCAAAAAAGCATGCTTCAGTTCTCGTTCACTTTTAAAATGCAAATTGACAAGCGCATTGGTCGTGTCACTTACCGGAATTCCGTTGATGTTTCTGTTCCAACGAATCTTCGATGTTTCTACCAACACTGGTAATTTATTTTTCCATCCATCAATGACTATTGACACAAAAATAGCATAAATCAGTCTAACAAAAACCAAGTAGAACACCATTGCGGGTGCTTCAAAGTACATTGCAAAAGCTGCAAATACTACCGTAAACATAAATATGGTTGGACCCATAACACTTTGGCTTTCACTCATAATTTATTCTTTCCAAAAATGAAAATCGCTTACTTCATATATATGAAGTAAGCGATATGAGATTTATCACTTATCTAAAGGCATACAATTAAAAATCGATAGCAGTAGTACTATTTAACCTGAATAAGTGATGCACGTTGCTCTTCTGGAATCGCATCTATCATCGCGATGGTCACAGTGCTTGCATCTACCGCTTTTTCGTCAAGTTGCGCTTCTGCCCCTTCAGGTAGTTTGAACATTGCCCCTGTTGCTGGATCAACGATAAGCATACCGATCAAGCCGCCGAACAGAATATTGCCAAAGTACCAACCATCGACAGTGCTTTCAATTTCAATGGTTTTTTCTTCGTAGCCGTCTTTGCTAAGAATCAGTTGATACGTTTCACCTTTGAAGAAGCCTGATGAGGCGTTGAGTGTGACAGTGTCTGGTGTTGTTCCTGTGTGAACCTGCTGCCCTTCACGGTTCACAAGAACAAAGTCAGCTTGAGATGGGTTGCTAGAGATTGAGACTGGATAGCTACTCTCACTGACGATGGTTGAACAGCCAGAAACAAGCGCCAATGACATAAATACAGCTGATAGTTTTAACATTATATTACTTTCCCTTTCAAAATAGTTGCATAATCCAACGTCAATAACGCCCCTCAATCAGACAGAATATAAGCCTGCTTAGCATTAGATTGTTATCAAAACTTGAATTAATTTTATTAGAATAGATACTCACGCATTTCAATAATGCGCACAAACATTATGCATTGCTAATGAAATATCAACTGTATCATTACTGAAATAAAATATAGAAAGAATCACAAGGAATTATTGCACAGCGAAGTATTATCAAGTTAAAAAAGCGGATGAATTCATTATTATCTACAATTAAAACTTAGAATTGGCCGTTAATTTTTTTCACTGTTCTCATTTTCGCCTTTGACCTTTTTTAATTATATGCAACATGACGATTAATCATTAGATACAGCTAGCTAAGTACACCTCATATCATGCCAACACGAATTGATAGCATCCACGCTTCAATTTCATCACTGCCTAAATTTTAATCACTACCGTTTTTAGTTTCACTTATAAGCCATCTAGACAGTATGGGAATAGCTATCGTCATGTTGGTAAATAACACTTCGTCATCACCCACAATCCGTTCTTTAGGAGTGCAACATTCATGTTTAGAATGTTAAAACGAATTCCCATATTACGTACCGCTATCTTTTTGTCTGCTATTGTTCCCATTGCGTCACAGGCAAGTATCCCCGAGCAGACGACAACATTACCCAAAGCAGAGCGCCCCACATACTCTGAAGTAGCCTCTTTTGATACGTTCGTAGTGCGTAGTCGTGGCCTGTCAAAAAACAGTGACGCTCACATCATCGTGAAAGATGATAACTATGCACCTGCACATCGAATCGCTTTTTTGGGCTTCGACATGAAGGACAAAGTGATTCCTGGCCTGACAGAGAACCTAGACTTAAAACTTAAAATTCAATCCGACAAACAATCAATCATCAATGTTCACCTTGTTGAAAATCATCACTTTTGGAACACGCAGTTTACGTGGAATCAAAAACCTCAACTTGGGGCAATCGTTGCCACTTTTTCAACCAGTGATCGTGATAACAATGGCTGGATAACCATTCCTCTCAATACGATGGCAATAAAGAGTATCCAGCGCACCGGAAAGCTGTCCGTTGCCCTATCAAGCACAACTTGGCGTGCTTACAACAGTTTTTCGGCGACAGAAAGCGGCGCCGCAACTGCACCAACTCTTACCCTCACGTACACTGGCAATATTGTTGAAGACGGTAACAATGTTCGTTTTGTAAAAGTTGTCGCCGCTAAAGAAGAAAATGGTTTTAGAAGTACGCGTGTCGGGGAATTCAATCTTATCGACACAAATGGCAACCTACTCTCTCGAGATGGTTGGGAAGTGACAGACGCCACCACACTGAATGGCTGGCAAAAAATGTTCGATGGCAATCACGCCAGCTATTGGAATGTTTCCCAAGCAACACCCAATTATTTCACGGTAGATCTAGGGCAATCAAAGAACATCAGTGCAGCCATCTATACACCGCCTGCCTCTGGATACTATGGACGCGTCAAGGATCTGCTTGTGTATGGCAGTAGTGACGGAAATGATTGGCGGCTAATTGCGTCTCGACGGATCCCTAGAGGAAATGGAAACGCCCCTCATATCGCATTTTCAGGTGACTACGCAACATTGCCACAAGCACAGGAAAGTCAGACCATACGTATTAAACCGTCGTGGTGGCATGAAAAATATCGACTACGAAACAGTGCAGGCAGGAGCCCGCTGAATACAATAGGACTATGGTCTGCTGATGGGGGGATTGTTAGCGTATGGGTAAGTAACACCCAAAGTAACGATTACATAGAAATCCGAGAAGGACACTGGGCAGGAAGCCAAAAACATCAGCTCTCCCCTGGGCTTAACGCGTTCAAGGTCGGCGCTGGTGCGCGCTTGATGCTTCGGTTAGAAAGTAAAGATTCCAATGACAAATCCCGAGAAGCCCACACCCGAATCATGGCGACAGGCGTTTTACGCTACCCCGTGTTTAAATCGGGCGTCACTACCGGTAGTGACTGGTTAGATATGCTAGCTAACTACGCGGAGTCAAATACTGTCGATCTCGTATCAGAGAATTTCATACTCAGCACACTCAGAAGTGATGCGGGCGGTGACATTTACAATGATATGCAAAGCCTGCTTGATACCTACGAAGAAGTGCTTGTTCCCGCGCAGTTAGCAGCTGGCATCGATGCCGATTCGATTAACCCACTCCACCTACCGGACGACAACCCCTACAATTTTGTCACTAGCAATTCAAGGTACATGGTCACTTACACAAACAGAATGACCTATCGAAATAGCCTTACCCGCCGAATGATCAATGAAGATGAGGCGCGTTCATTCTGGGGAATTTGGCACGAGATTGGACATAACCTAGAGATGACAGGAATAGAGTGGCCTGGTCAATCGGAAGTTGCCACGAATATCTACGCGTTTGCCGCTCGAGCTTACAACACAGATATAGACGCGTTGTCTTCGCAATATGATGCACCATTTCAACGAGCTTTTACCCAACTTAATACGGTCAGTGGTTATTCTTCGCTTTCAAGGGAAAATCGTGAAATGTTCTATCACCATTTCTTTTTCCTATTTGGAGAAACCTTCATGTATGAATTGCATCAACGTTATCGTGAAAACCTCCAAGGACAGCGCCATGACCCTGAATTTTCGTTGGATGGAACAGCGGAAGGTGCAATGAATATCATGGCAATCATGACGTCAAAAATAGCCAAGAAAAACCTCGTGGAGCTGTTTGAATTCTGGAAGATGCCACTCACTCAGCAAACGATCAATACCATCAATGGCTACAATTTCTCACCGATAAACAATGTAGGAAGACTTCCTTCCCAACTTGTCGAAGGTCAGTCCCCGGAAGAGTTTGATATGCGTTTTTAATGGATGTTATAAACACAAAAAAGGGCCATCGTGGCCCTTTTTTTGTTTTTCAATGCGCATGGTTACTTTACGAGTGTACCAATGTATTCCACTTGAAGCGGTTTGGTAAATGCACCAGGGCGAAGTGCTTGAACGTCGCGAACAATCTCTTCAAGCGTCCAGTTACGTTCAAGAAGCAAGTGCGCAGCAAGCAATCCCGTGCGGCCTGAGCCTCCCATGCAGTGCATCACAACTTTGTTACCATTTTCTATAGCTTGATGAAGTGCCTCGCGGCTCGCCTTCCAGTTGTTTTGAAAATCTTCTGCAGGCGCACAATCGTCTTCAATAGGCACATGGAACCACTGCATGCCCAAACGCTGGGTTTCTACGCATTCAATTAACTCAAACAACACACCCATTGCTAGGTCGACGTTAAGCAGAGCAATCAGGCCAACAAACAGAATATTGTCAAAGTACTCACCATAGACAATGGTTTCAATCTCAATGGCTTTTTCTTCGTAGCCGCATTTGTTAAGGATCAGCTGATATGTTTCACATTTAAAGAAGCCAGATGACGCGTTGAGGATTACTGTGCCTGGTGTTGTACTGGTTGACCTCCCCGATTAACAAGAACAAAATCACTGTGCATCACTAATTAATAGTATTCAAATAGAAAAAGCTGCACATTGCAGCCTTTCAGTGCAGATTTATGAAATCTATTGATTTGTAATTAAGCGATACTCTGAAAGAGTTAGGATTGCACTTTCAAGCACATCCAAACCAAGAGTACTATAGCCATAGAAATTTGCCGTTACGGATCCTCGCAGTACCTGAGCTGACTTGGCCACATCATCTCCTAGCATCATGCCTTCTGACAGCGCATCAAAAAGACGTTTTGTGGTGTCGTCTAACGGCCCAAGAAACTCGCTGTAACCCGCCACAGAATTGTACAAATTGCTGAAATCGCCGGTACTGTTTTCTTCAATGTAATAGCTCACTGAACGCGACGAATTCAAACGAATATCATTCACCATTTCGTGCACAGAGAAAACTTGCTCAAGAAGAAGCGCGCCACCCGAGTGCTCGCTTGTGTCTGGCAAGAACTCCTTTTCTGGAAAGACCAGAAAAGCAGAAATCGCCCCATCACGAGTAACGGCTGACAACACAAAACGTTTGTCACGGTAGTATTTGATGAAATCACCTGACATGCTTTTCTTGATGTATACAGGCGCACCAAACGTCTCTTCTAACACGTCTTCAGATGCGCGAATGTATATGCGATCCAGCTTGTTGTGCGAAGGAATGTCAGTGAACTGGGACAAAGATAGGGTATATACCTTGTCGAGTGCATCCATGGTGTCATTAAGACCGCCCAGAGCAATGGCGATAATGGAAACGAAGGTAATGATCTTCGCCCATTTATCACGCACATGCTGGTGCAGGTTACGCTCCATGGTTTCTTCTTGTACTTCTGGGCAAATTTGTTCGTTGCTCTCCAACAAAGACATATATCCTACCCTCTTAGATCTTCAAGTTTTTCAATGGCGGTATCGATCACTTGTTCACTGATGGCTTCGATGTCGTCTTCGCTAATGTGACGTGTAATGTCGTCAGAGAACCTTACCCCAATAAATGCGCCAAACCCAACCGGCGCAAATACAATATATTTCAACATCCTTGCTCTCCCACACTACTTATAGAGAGCAATACGACCGCTCACTTTCTTCAAATAATTCTTTGTTTCGTCGTATGGCAGGTTCTTGATCATATGCTCATACACTTCGTCTGGCGTCATCGCGTTGATCACATGTGATGCTTTACGAATGTTGGTTGAACGGTCTGCGTTAAATGCGCGCGCAACGTTACCCGCACCTGTGTTATAGGCAGCAATCACGCAGTACATGCGGCTTTCTTCGTTGGTAATGGAGCGTAAATAACGAGTATTCAGAATGTTCAAATACGCCGTGCCTGCTTCGACGTTAAACGGCGGCACATACAGATCATCCGCCTTCATTGGCGCATCGATTTTGTGGACCTGCTTATTCACATCATGGCCCGCACTGGTCGGTACAACTTGCATCAAACCATATGCTGGGACATGTGATTTCGCATCAGGACGGAAAGACGATTCACTGTGCATGATCGCCATCACCAGCGCAGCTTCAACATCCCAACGTTCACTTTCTTTTTCCACCAAAGGCTGGAATTTCGATGCGCGAGATTTCAAGGCGTTTTCTGGCAATTTCACTGTGTAGCTGACAATTTTCTTCTCAGGCTTCGCCGCTAGCGCTGGCTTTTCAGCGACAACTAAAGGCTCTACCGCAGGTTTCTTCGCAACAACAGCCTTCTCTGCATCGACAGGCTTTTTCACTTCAGCGGCTTTCTCAGCGATAGCTGGCGTTGATGTGCTCGCTGCCATTTCTACAACATCAGTAGATTCAGTTTTCACGGCAACGACAGTGGTTTCTTTCACTGACTTTTCTGCCTCAAGCGTCGGTTTCACCGGCGGTTTGTTCTGTGGTTTTTCTGTTGCAGTTGGTGTTTTCGCCACCGTCATCACTGGCTCAGGAATGCCAAGTTCTGAGCGTTTTTGCTTAAACTGCGCTGACAATGCCGCAATGCGAGTCTTCGCTGATGCCAACAGTTCTAATTTTTTGTTATGCGCACGCTCATAGATAAATGAATCAGGAACACCCGTGCTCGAGCGAATCAATCGCTCCGCTTGCACGTCCAATTCCTGCATTTGTGCATAGACGCGATCAACAACGAAGGCTTTCTCTTTCTTCTCTTGTTCAGCAGAATAATCCACCGCACCAATGCGCTTTTCAGCTTTCGTCAGTTCGAAGACTAGGCCATCAATTTCTATTTTTCCCTTCGGTAGTAGAAGTTGATCAACATCAGCGTCAGCGTCAATAAGTACTGACACCACTGCCTTATTGTTTTCGTAGTCGACGACTTTCTTCAACGTCCTGTCTTTTGTGTATTCAACGTGTTTAGTTTGATCAGACAATTCACCACTTCCCCACAGATCAATCAGCGTTTCACGTTGTTGGTCGATGTCTTTAGTGTATGCCTCTCGCCACGCTTCATATTCTGAGAAGTAAGCATCTAACCATTCGTGGAACTCTGCTTTTTTCTCTGATTGAGACATGTTTACACGCTTAGCTTCTCGCTGTAGCTCATCAAAAGAACCTGATGCGTATGCAATATTAGTTAATAGAACCACTGTGATACATGCGGCAGCAATTTTCATTTGACCCAATGACATTTGCTAATTCCTAGATATATAGAAAAAGAGGCTATCTAGCGATAACCTCATAAAGTAAGGGTTTGAGAAGCTCCCTGCTGAATCACAAGGTGCCTAACAATATTCTGACTTAAAGCTGTTTCAGAGATTCAAGCGCGTTCGCAAGATCTTCCGCTGCTTTTCTATTATTGAACTTATCCCACAACGCTGAATCTTCCGTCGCTGTATCGATAACACTGTTCATGTTCGCTTTATAAGCCGCCTCGTCCATACCTACTAACACATAAAGGCCACCGGAAGGACTTACTTGGCTTACCAGTATTTTACTGTTGGTCAGAGATCGAGAAACTACGTTCTTAGTGACGCTCTCAAAAACTTCCATTACAGATTCCGTCGTGCCCGTCGTCGCATCAGTTTGCACAGTGCTTTCTACTGCTTGTCTGAACATGTTGTTCACGTCAGTTTGGAATTGGGAAGCCAACGCAACACGAGCATCATTTACAGCGACTTTACGCATGATGCCCATGCCCGCGGCGCTTTGCTTCGCGTAACCTGTCGAAGCAGCAGCGATGTCAGACGGCATCACATCACAGATCCAGCCTGGTGCGTCATCTTGCGGAGAATCAGGGAATGTGCAAGCCGCAAAGTTTTGGCTTTGTTCAACGGTTTGGTTGTTTGAGCATGCAGAAAGCAACAATGCTAATGCAGCAGCTACAATCGCTTTTTTCATTTTATAGACCTAACTGGTTCAGGTGACACATTGGGTTCAAGATCGGGCACTCTTCAGGTACTACTTTTGCCAAATCACCTTTACGTATTTTCAAAGATAACTCTTCTTCAATAACTACCCACGAGAAATTTTGCTTTACAGCATCCATCTCATTATTCACTACATAGCCTTCACCGAGTGTGTAAGTCTCTATGTCACCTTCATCAGATTTGAAAATCTGAGAAAAAACAACATCTAGTTTTGGCGCTATTTTTTGTTTGCTACCCATCGCAATCTTTACCATGGTACCCGCTTCACATTGGCGCATTTCCATTACAGGGGCTGACGGTGCTAGTAGCTTTTGCAGTTCAAAATTATATGCGACGGCATCTTCAGCTGCTTCACTCGCCATACCAGTGTATTGCTGGTTTGAAATTGGACAACGAGAGTTACTAGTTTCGGTTGAGTTGTATTTACTAGCACTGAACTCAATACGCTTAACTAAACTCATATCAGGCAGTGTAACTACTTTTGCAACAGCATTTACTTCTGTATCAAAACGACATTTCGCAGGTACAAATTTTGTCTCACCATCATCATTTTTGTATGTATATGCTTCTGAAAATGAACTTGATAACTTACTTGCAGTTACTTCAGTAATCACAGCTATATCAGCAATCGGTACACCTGATTTATTATAACGACCGCTTTGTTCTGCTAATTTAATTTCGCCTTTAAGTTTTTCTGCCGATTTTCGGTCAACTAGCTTTGCGCCTGTACCTGCAATCACTGATTCCAAATCATTACGAAGAACAGCTTGCAATCGACTTTTTGCTACATCTTCAAACTCCATATCAACAGGTAAAACTATTACGGTCCTCTCATCAGAAGTTTTAGCAGGTATACCCGCGGTCTCCATTTCAATTTTTGTATCTGGCGGACATAGCTCTGCTACTGTCATACATCCTGTTAATACCATTGATAGTGCGACTGCAGTCAACTTTTTATTAAACACTAAATAATTCCCTTTAAACTATAGTTATAACCCAAAAGCATTCCAAATCCCTGCTTCTTCGAGTAGCTCAGAAAAATGCCGTTCAGCACCTTCCTGTGACAGATAATAATTAGTCAATGAATTTCCTGTAGAGATAACTTCGTTTCTAGATAGGACTTTCCCTGACTTATCCTTAACAATCAAATTCGTCAATTTTGTTGTGATATAAGCATCACCTACAATTCCACGACGATACTCCGACTCCATATCCAACACATGTGTTGTTCTTCTCGATAGTTTTTTCGTTGTAGCGATACCTTCTCCTGATAATTTCTCTGACACAAAATTTGCACTTTTTCTGTCTTTTTTATCTTGTCTAATAAGCAGGAGAAGGCCAGATTTCACTTCTGAAATCTCATCGACTAATTTTGGTAAGTACTTAATTTCATACTTATAATCATTATCTAATGACGCAAGTATTGCGAGGTGAACATACAGATCCTTACGCTTATTCTCAATTCCTTGATTGTCCAGCCACCATGTTAGCTTATCTTGGTGAGCAAGGTTTTCTATTTTTGATTTTGCCACACTTTCAATTTCACCAACCCCTAACAATAGTTGTGACTTGACCTTTTCTCGTTCAATTCTGGCTTTAACATAATAAGAAAAATCGTTTTTATCAGACTCAACATACTCCACACCAGTAAAAGTAACTTGAGCACTTTTTGCATTAACTTTCCTATTTACACTCTCATGATATGCCGAATTTTCATTTATCTTTCTATAAACATCATTCATAGAAAAACTCGAGTCAACCTGTGTCCATAACTGAGAGTTAATGTCGCTAATTGCTGCTATTTTTGCAGCAGATAAGCTTCTCCCCTCCCCTAGTGCATAAATATACTTTGTATTTTTTACATTACTATTATCTGTATACCACTGAGGTGGTTGAGTTGACTGACAGCCTAATGGTATAACCAATAATAACCCTAAAAATACAAGGGTAATTGTTCTACGTATTATCCAGTTAAACTTACACATTATTAGAATCGACCACTCATTAATCCAAACATTTTAAAAATTAACATCCACTCGTACTTACATAAAATTACAAACATTATAATAATAACTTAGTCGCATTTTTTTAAATTAAAACACACAAATGAAGTTAAACGTCAAAAAAAAACAAGAAAAAAACAAACCAAAAAGCAAATTATTTCGACCCATATCAATAAATAAATGTTAATAAGGTCAATAGCAATCACTCAGATCGAATAAAAATAACATCACTTTTTATAGACAGGTAATAAACCCAAGAAAATACAGATATTTAAAATATAAATTCAAATATCTAATAAAAAAAAGGATAAATCCTGAAATAACAAGATGCTGTTATTAACAAATGTGACAACAATGTGTTGTGTAAACAAGAATCGAAATATCACGCTGCTTTTAGGGCTTAAAATAGCTAACTCACCTTCACCTAACTCACCAAATCATAAATCTCATCCAAGTATATTTTTTGACTTTTTAAGATGCTGTGATCTGATGGCAGTTCAGAATATGTAAAAAGTGGAGTGAAAGATAATCCCATACAACCACTAAAACACCTTTGCTCTAGCAGGAATAGAGCTTATTCAAGCATGGATAAAACACAATATGTGCAAACAAAAGTAGGTCTGTTTCTCTCTAACTATTAATGTCTGCTAATAAGATACTCCTATGTGTCAATTGACACCGATGTAGAGAATAGGCAACAAAGAAAAATTGGCTTAGTACTTAATCCTCTAGAGGCTTTAAACCAACTAAATGAAAGGACAAAGATAATGGACGGCAGCGATTGATAGAGATTGACAAAAAAGACGGGGGATAACTGTCAAGATCTAGGGTGATACTACCCTTTCAGCTCAACGTCTGTCACGGATCTACTATGAAATGACATATGACATAATTCCAAGGTTTTAGAAGTTAGAGCAACCTTAGGCAAAATGTAAGAGTATGCGGATAAAGAACAAGAATGAGTTGGCTTATGATTAGATTTTGTGGAAGATCTCGGCTCAAGATTCGAAAGATATCTTTTAAAGCTACAAATAAGCCACATCTCTTAACGATAGTGACTTGTGAGTAAGAAAGTAGCGCATGGTTCATACGCTACCGTAAGAACTAGTCAACAAGTCTCCCAATGTATTCCACTTGAAGCGGTTTGGTAAATGCACCAGGGCGAAGTGCTTGAACGTCGCGAACAATCTCTTCAAGCGTCCAGTTACGTTCAAGAAGCAAGTGCGCAGCAAGCAATCCCGTGCGGCCTGAACCTCCCATGCAGTGCATCACAACTTTGTTACCATTTTCTATAGCTTGATGAAGTGCCTCGCGGCTCGCCTTCCAGTTGTTTTGAAAATCTTCTGCAGGCGCACAATCATCTTCAATAGGCACATGGAACCACTGCATGCCCAAACGCTGGGTTTCTTCACCCAGTGCGGCGACGTTTTTATCAGCCATTTCTTCATGGTTAATCGCGGTAACGATGACGGTTGCGCCTTGACGTTGCAATTGCTCAAGACTTTCCGTTAGCCCTTCGCCTTTTGTTCCCGGACAAGGTGTCAGGATCAATGCGCCTTTTTCGACAGGCAGTTCCCATGTTGGATGTGTCATATTCTTTCCCTAAATCAACAAACTTGTTTTGCTAACAGCGGGATCAAACGACATTGAATACCGATTGATCACGCTTTCATCTATTCGACCTATTATATTGCTGCAGTTTTACTACAAAAAGATGAAGAATGTATCTATCTTCATGTTCATAAAACGTAGAAAGGGCGACTTAACGTCGCCCTTTTTCGTTGTTTGGCACTGACTTATTCAGTCAACGGTGCATGTCCATGCTTACGCAGGCTCAACTTCGCCATACAACGACTGCATCACCAATTTTGGTGTGCGATCTACCTTAAACAAGCCCCAGTGTTTCTCTGGCTCTTCTGGGTGTGAATCGCCTTTCCAAGGTTCATCAAACGCTTCGAAAACAAAGGTTAGAATGTTTTCTGCACGCGTCCATTCCATTAGTTGCTCGTAGTATGCAGCTTGAAGCTCTTGGTTAGCATTCCATGCTTCAATACCACGACCGTTTGAGGCGGTAGCCCAACCAGCTTCGGTGATCACAACAGGCTTACCTGGATTGCAATCTCTTACTGCGTAGTAGTTTTGTTTGGTGTATTCGAGCGCTTCATCAATCGTCTTGTATTCCCAGATTGGGTACGTGTGAACAGAGATGAAGTCTAACGCTTCCGCCAATGCACCTAACTTGTAGGTCCATGGTACATAGTTTTCACAGAATGTTACTGGCTGTGAAATTGCACTCTTAACGCGCTCAACGTGTTCAACCAGCTTTTCAACTGAGATCAGATGATCCGTCCACTCAACACTCGCTTCGTTACCCACAGAGACATAACCCACACTGTTTGGATACTCATTTGCCAACGCGATCAAGCGATCAATTTCTTCGCTGTTTTTCTGACGATTAGCAGCGAGTTCTTCCTCACTGAATTGTGCGCCCCACGGGCACCCAGGGTTATTCATTTCAGCAGCAACGTCCGCGCCGAGCATCACTTTGAAATCCATTCCTTCGTTCTCGATAACATCCAGCACCAATCTTGCGTGATGGCTGCAATCATAGAGTCGGAGTGCGCCCCAGTTTTTTGACAAAATCTGAAGGTCTTCTTTGACTTCGTCATAACTTGGATAAATCCCTTCGCGGGGATTTTGGCCTTCTCGGTACCCTGAATAACAAATGGCGTTTCTCAGTTCCATGAACTTATTTCCTTTCTCTTTTTATAAGACACGGGAAAGTAAAACATGCTCCCGTGTCTTTTGATGTGGCTATGGGAGACCAACGTACCCGAGTTACTCGGTATATTTGAAATTCCCGTCTTTATCCCACAGCCCCCAGTAAGCACCTACGGCACCTTCGTCTTCTACTTTCCAAGCCTCGTCAAAGGATGAGAAGTAGATGACCTCAATATCGTCTTCTTTCGCCCACTTACACGTGTCGATGAAGTACTGCAACGCATTTTCTTCTGATGGCACAGCGCCACGCTCGGCAACACCTTGATCTGGCCAGCCCGTTTCAGAAACGATCACACGCTTGCCCTTGCCGGCAGCTTGTGCACGGCGATACATTTCTTTCATGTAAGGAACCGCATAATCAACAGGACAGCCTTCCCAGAATGGATAGCAGTTCGTGCAGATCACCTGGCAGGCATCAGCCACACGTGGGTAATTTTCAAACAGGAAGTACGCATCTACGTATCCCACTTCCACATTCGGGCACGCTGCTTTAGCGCGGTTGATGTAGTCCACCAACTCATCTTCTGTCAGTTCACCACGAAGCATGACTTCGTTACCCACAGCAAGCACATCCACATAGCCTTGCTGCGCGATTTCGATGGCATTGGCCAATTCGATTTCGTTCTTTTCTTTGTCGCCATCAATCCAAACGCCAACCATGGTTTTCAATCCATGTTCACGGGCGATTCTAGGAATGTTTTGATGGCCCTCCGTACAAGAAAATGAACGAACCCAATTCACATACGGACGGATAATCTCCAAACGCTCGCGAATTTGCTCATCACTGATTTCAGTACCTGGGCCTTGACCGTCGATGTATGGGCTAAACGACAAGCCATGAATTTTGTTGTCAACAAGATCACGCGTCTGCGCTCGCAGAGCACTGACACCTTCACGCTCAAATTGGTATGCAGATCCTGTTTTGTAGATATTTGACACTTTCCCACTCCCTATGGACTTAGTGTGAATCGCGACTCTCCGTGGTTTTCCATCTCTTCGCGATTTTATTGGTACTAAAAATGATGATTTATCAGTGTGTTAATTTCAAAGCGCTTATTTATTTACCCAATTTTGGAGCTAAACGCGTTCTTTAAATTGAAAAGAAAGCGCTTTCTTTTCGTTTTATGCCACAACAGTTCTATAAAACAACCTTTAACATTGCGAAGGTGTACCTTGATCACATTCGTAGTTCGAATAATGCATTTGGGTTTCACTCATTCTCACTTATGAATACGCCCTCATACATAACATGAAAAAACACCTGTTTCATCAGAGAACAACTGAGAGCAACCTCCTGTTATTTATGAATTTAATATCGTTAATAACAAAAAAACCGCCATGAAATGACGGTTTAAAAAGTGCGAATGACTAAATTGCTTATCAGCAAGACTTAGCATCTATACACATTAGCTTTCTGGCTCGGCATCACTCGCTTCGATTTCTCGTTCTAACAACGCCTTTTCCAATGTTATCGCCTTCAAATCGGCATCCAAAAGTGCGAGTTCTTGTTTCGCCCTTTCCAAATTCCCTTCTGCTATTTGCTGTTCAACAAACGTCAGTCGCCCTATTAATGGAGATAAGCTGATGGCGTAATTTTCAAGCCCGGTTGCAAGCGCTTCAACTTGAGAGAAGTTGCCATTTTTGGCTGATAGGCTCAAATTAGCGGCCCGCGTTCTTGCCGTCACAAAACGCTGCTTGAGTTCCTCTACCTCCGCCAATAATCCCTCCTGCCAATCCTGGAGATTTTTATTCATCAAGGTCACTTCAGGCGCTTCAGGGAAGACATACGCCAAGCTATTCGCCAACTCAATCCCTTCCAACAAATTGTCACCTGATGTACTTGCAGTGAGTACGGACACTTTGTCCGTGTACGCTGTCAGCAATCGCTCTCGATGAGACGATAGCGCCTCAGTGCCAAACTCTTGATGAATCTGTTGCGCTTCTTCTAGCGTGATGATTTTAGGCTCAGGTAACGCAGTGGTAAGCTGAGTCGTCGGGTTCGGTCGCGTACCCTGAAGTTGAAGTAGCAAATAAATCGCCACCGCCCCCACCGTTAAGCCGACGAAAAAGATCAACGCGTTGACGTTTTGCTTTTTCACTTCCACTTCGACAGGCATTGCGGGTGCGCGCGAAGCACTGCGGCTTTCCAAGCGATCGATATGCTCAAAAATCGTAAAGCCTAACGCGTCAAGATCATCGACCTTTGTACCGTTTTGCTTAGACAAATAAGCATCGATGGCTTGCAGCGATCGTTCGCAGCGATAAAGCTCGCGGATTTGCCCTTGTTCGGGGCGCATCGCGCGCACTTCTTCGCCAATGCGACCCAACATCCAGCGGTACAGCTCAAGACGGCGCGCCGCTGGCATGTCGTTGTCTTCATGTCCCGTGCCTAGCACGGAGACTTGAAGTTCTAGCCCATTCGCCATACCAGCCAAACCACGGGTTTTCATCGCAGCAACGGTGTAATAAATGGCGACCAATAGGTCGACCCCTTCCTCTTGAGCGACTTTCTCGCAAAGGGTTCTTACTTTTTCCCAGTCAGTGAGACCGGCGAGCGGGTTGAACCTACGGTTAATTTCGCTACGGATTTTCTGATAATCAGACGAATCTCGTAGGCGGGAAGTATCTCCCGCCGGCTTCAAGCCCTCGATATCTGCATACAGCCCTTGCATTGCTCAATCAGTGTCCTTGTGGTGCATGAATGTCATCACCGTTAATACAACGTGCGAGAGAGTTTAAAGCCTTTGAAGATCGACGCGGTGAACGGGTTGCTGTCAGCCTCTGAGTGCAAGCGGTACAACACATTGCCACGGTCGATGTTAAAACGATAATCCACGCTGGTTGCTGTTGAGCCCACGACTTCTGCTTCTTCAAGCAAACGGAAGAATGCCCACGGCCCTTGAATGGAAATACTACGCGGAGAACGATTAGTACGAGAAGGTACGAGTGTCACTTTACTGATCGCTGAATCACGTAACGTATTTGGCCAAATCAGACCCACATTCTTACGTGGACCATGGCTGTATTCCACATATTGACCATCGACGTTAATGACTGAGCGACGCTTGTTAGCACTCAGTTCAACAGGCTCTAGCGTGAATTCAACATCCAACACACCTTTACGGTTAAAGAATGCGCTTTGAATGGCTTCAGCAGCATCAAGCTGACTCAGCACATCTCTACGGATCAATGATTTGTTGTCCGCACCAGAATTCAGCTCGCCCGCTTCTTCCAAGAACATGCGCAAGTTGTTTTCATAGAAGCTGGTCAAAATACCGTTTGGCGCAAAGAAGGCTTCAAAATCTTCCAGTGCCACGTCTTTTGATGATGCAGGGTTAAACGG
The DNA here is from genome assembly GCF_002876705.1 of Enterovibrio norvegicus. GTDB lineage: Bacteria > Pseudomonadota > Gammaproteobacteria > Enterobacterales > Vibrionaceae > Enterovibrio > Enterovibrio norvegicus_B. Next base: position 103,644 of record NZ_MDAG01000014.1, read on the forward strand.
GTAACGCGATGCCAGTTTCGTTTGGAATTGTGAATACACATCTTCCGCCCAAAGCACTTCTAAGTAGCGAATGGCTTCTTGCTTGATCACATACCAGCTTTCTTCTGCCAGTTTCTTCAACATGTTGTCGTATGGCTGAGGCATGCCCGCTGCGATGCGTTCAAGCACGTAAATCGGGTCAGCACTGTTAAGTGTTAAACGTGATTTGGTCGCTTCCAACGCGGCTTTACCCACATCTGGTGCATCGTTAATTGATTTCATGTACGCCAATAACTGGGTGACAGAATCAATTACTTCATCCAAATAAATAGGCTTGCCTTCTTCGGTAGTCGCGAGACCATTCAATTCAGCAAATTGGTTATCGACAAGCGCTGCAACACGGTAACGCGGTGATTTCACTAATTCTTCACGCGCGGTGTCATTTTCAGGCAATGCAGGGAACAACTTGGTATTGTCCGTCACTTCTTCCAATAAGCGGTGTAACGGTTGGTTGTTACCCGTGATGCTTTCTAACACCAAAACTGCGTTGTGGATGTCTTGGAAGTACTTGATATCGATGTCGTTCATCGCACGACGCCAGCTATCGGAGTAATCCGCCACATATTGGCTACGGATTTTGTCTCGCAGTACACGCTTGTCTTCGTCTGAGAAATCAATCGATTCGGTTTGCCCCAATACCCAACTGTCCACCAGCGCCAATTCAGACACTGAATCAGATTCAGGGATGAAGTAACCTTCAAAGCCTTTCTTGGTCAGCATACGAGGGATCATCAGGTTTTCGCTGTCTTCAATGCGCTGTGCGAACACCACATCAAAAACAGGACCAATCGATGTTGCGAGGTCAACCGGAGAGCCAAGAACCGATGCAGATGCTTGCTTCAAGTTACGGTATACACGTTGGTCGATCGGCATACGGCTGAGCGACTGCTGGGTGTTATCAATCAGACGGTCATACGGCTTCAGAATTTCCTCTGCGCGCTCGTCACCTTCTGCACGCAAACCCTGCAGGTCAGTGTGCTCCATCGCATAGTCTAAGTGCTGCATCAAGCGCTCTTGCGTTTGACGATCACCAGGGTACATTTCCTGCCATTTAGCGGCAAAATAGTTTTGTACCATGTCCTGATAACGGCCTTTGTCATCCGTCATCATTCTGAATACACGTAACGAACCAAGCTGCTGCTCTTCCGTTTCTGCACCCGCAACGTCTGCCGCTGCCATTTTCAAAAGTGCTGGTAGATATTGGTCTTCCAGCAAGCTCAAATACGTGCGCTCAACTTCAGGACCAATCACATGGCCTTGGTATAAGCCAAGATCAGAGACCAATTCAGGTTTTTCACGGAAGAAACCAAATTCCAACGTTGCCTGACGAATGGTGTCCAGCGGCGCAAGAATATCGAGACCGCTGTCCATGCCCAATTCCGCATCAAAGTCCTCTTGGTAGTCATTTACCTTGGTCAAAACAGCGTCCGCTTGTTTGACGTTTTTCAGGTAATACTGATGCCAAGAACCGATCAACAACAGAGAAGCAATGGAACACGCCACAACAGATAAGATCATCACACGGCGTTTGGTTTTCGCCACGCGAAAGTTATCTGACGCCAAGCCTGCTTCCGGGTAGATCACCTTGCTGAATAGACGCTGTGTGAAGTAAATGGTGGAGTTAGCCGCATTTTGCGCCGTATTCACCGCATGAGAAATGCCATAGCGGCGCGATGCTGAATCGATAAATGCGTTGGTCGGTACACCCTGTTGATACACAGAAGTGAAGTAAACGCCGCGCACCAATGCAGAGGTCGAAAATTGGTCACTGCCAAAGGCATCTTGCAGGAATTGCTTGAGCACATCGTGCAAGCCCGCCATTTGACGGCTGAAGCTATAAATCGCGGTGCGATCTTCAGCATCGAATGTTTGCATCAATACGGTTGGGAGAATGTGATTTACACGATCCACAAACGCACCGAACTCAGTATCAAACTCGTTTAACCAGCTATCGAGATCGTCAACAGAATCTAGTGTAAAGGTAAAGCCCAGCACCTCTTCACGTTCCGCCTTAGTGTAATTGCGGAAGAAGGGTTCAAAACCGGTAAGCAAATCCAACTTGGTTAAAGAGACATACACTGGCAAACGCGTGGACAAGGTCTCCATCAATTCACGCAGACGTGCACGCAATAAGTTTGCATAGGCACGGCGCTCACTGGTGGTCGCGGTAGCAAGGTTCGCAACGTCTAGCGCGATCACAACGCCGTTCAACGGGCGACGACTGCGCGTTTTCTCTAGCCATTGGATAAAGTGAACCCAAAGGCGGCGCTCCATTTCCCCTTCACCATCATTCGACGTGGCGCGTTGCGTCAGCAATTCACCGTCAGGGTCGATAAGTACAGAGTCGTCACCAATCCACCAATCGAAGGAGTACGGGTTTTCACTTTTCTTGCCCGATGCACGCATCACAGAAGAGAACACGAAGTTCTGACCTGAACGGTTAATCAGGCTGGTCTTACCCGCATTCTCAGGGCCCAGTACCAAATACCAAGGTAGCGCGTACAAGTAATTGCGTTTATTGAGACTTTTGTGAAGCGCCGACATTACCTGATTGAGTTCAGACTCTTGGCGCTCCTCGAAGCGTTTAATTGGATCTTCTTGAAGGCGCTGTTCGCGAATTTGCTCGGCATGGTAACCCTTGAGCTTGCGCCACTGAATAAAGCCCCACAATGCCAACCAGGCAAGAGAGAAGATCACACTGGTGATAACACGCGCTGAAACAGATGATAACGGCTTGCTCTCGTCAATCGTGAGCCAAGGACCCGCCCACCAAATCGCCACATTTAGCAGCACAAAAATGGCGACCAGCAAAATCGGCAGCGAGGCCTTTAGCGCTGGAAGCATTTTCATTAGAAGCGTTTTTAACTTGCTGAACATACTTTTCGATCCCTGCTTTTAATCCGTTTTTGTTATATTTTCCAGCCGTTGAATCAGAGACGGCTCCCAATCCACCAGCGACGTGGTTGTCGCTTGATCCAACAAAATCCGGTATTGCTGATCTGCCATGGCTGACAGATTGTGACGACGCATGACATCGGCTGATAACATGCGCCAATAAAATTGATCTCTTGGGTCTTTCGCACTTGATAAACCGTCGTTCAGCATGGCGAGTGCGACAGAAAGGCCGCCTTCGTCAGCCAATACAAAGGCTTCTTTACGTTTGTCTTCCCAATCAGTGCCGCCGCCAGAACTTACGCCACCGTTCGATTCGCCCTCTTCAAGCCACCGTCGAGTATCCGCACCGACAAACGGCGCGCCGCCTTTAAAATGCAAATCAAGTACAACGGGCAATCGGCGAACAAACGCACGGGTTTCACTGGCAATTACCTCCGCCCACTCGGCATTGCCTAGCTTGAGCGCGATGCGATAGCTCAGAAAGTGCCCATCAATCCAATACGGCGCGACCGTGACACTTTGCTCGACCTTACGCCACAAAGCATGATCGACGCCCCGTGTCAGTTGCTCTTCGTACTCGGCGATGCGATCCGTTGAAACTGGCATCAATTGGGTTTCACCGTTAGCTTCCGCTTCAGGTGCAGATGTAATGGAAAACCACACCGCGAAGCGACGTTGCCTTAACGACAACCCAATGCCGCCATCAAGTTCTGAAACGAACTCCGCGACCTTTAACAATGTTTGTTTGATGGCTCTGTCAGAGCTGCCATCAATGTCCAAATTCGGTTTGGCGGCAGAAATGGGCGTGGCACTTCCGCCACCTTGCCCTGTTGAGGTTGCCCCGTTTGTTTGCGGTTCAGTCGGTACATTGGACGCCATGCGTCGTTTTATTAACGCATCAACTTCCAGCACGCCGTCGGTCGGCAAATCTTTCTCAGACGCGGCCTCACTGAGGGTTGTGAAGGCTTTTTCAAGTTCGGTTTTTTGTTCCACATCGAACATGGAAACGTCGATTTTCTCAGCAGTCTTCAGCGTTCGTTGAACAATCTGCGAATAGAATTTTCTGCGTGGCAACACACCACGAGGTCCCGGTGCGGGATGACACGTCTCCCAATACTGAGCGACAAAATCTGCCAACACATAAAGGGACAACGTGAATCGCTCAGGGGACGCTTGATACTGCAAACACTGTAAAAGGTGCGTCAGCAGTTTGAGATCCTTGGTATGGGTCTCCATCAGCTTGAGCGCGCTTTGCTCGGCTTCTGCCCACTGCACGTCGCCGTGAGACAATGACCCTACCTTCATCATTTGTCCTTCGACAAAATCCAGCAGCGCATCATCATGAAGTCGCTCTCCGACAGGGTTGCTTCCCTCAATAGGTTTTGCAGCGCGTTGGCGATAGGTTTGAATATCCATATTCCCCCCTACCAACGACAGGTGCTGCGCATAGGACGAATCGCAGACGTCAACCCTTCGGTGTCAAACGTCAGGTTACCAATCTCATCCAATTCAGAACGCAACACCGAGCCTGAACTCGACATCAATGCCTTCATCACATTGATGGCTGGAATACCGCGCCCTGCATGCATGATGGTGCCACTGTCGTCGCTTAACCATCGGTCTGTCACTGCAAAACTGCCTGATACCAATATCGTGGCTTTACCCGCCGATGTGGTCGTAGGGAGCACCAACTCCATACGGCTGATACTGTCGATGCAACTCAGCATCAAAATCGGCATGTCTTCACGCTGCTGTCCGCGATCAGGAATGGCCGTTGCTGTCATCCAAATGCCTTTGGTGAGGTCTTCTGGATCGGAATAACGCACAACAAAGCCTTGTTCATCTTCACCGCGCGCCGCTTCACTTGCATGAGCGCGTTGATAAGCTTCTGGTTTAATGTTCGCAATGGTCTGTTTGTTGTCAGCATCAAGGGGGGTATTGAATACCCCATCAAAGCACGCCAATCGTTCAAGTCGCGTGGGAATCGCTGCACACGTTTGCGCCTGGCTCACCAGTGACGCATCAGATCGCCCATTTGCGTTTTCAGTTGCAGTGTCTGCCCAAACTGGGTTCAACCCTGCACAACTGAGCATTGTGGTGCCAATCAGCAATCCAACATTCAAGGAACCGCTTCGCTTCATGGTCAATCAATCTCCATTTTTAAGCACTTGTGCGCCAGCGTTCGCTTAGGCAAACCCAAGCTTTCCGCTGCTTTCGTGCGGTCACCATCAAACACCGTCAATCGTGAACGGATCACGTTCACTTCAAAATCTTGCACGGCATTTTTAAGGTTATCGATGTTGGATAAATCCACGCCAATGTAGCTGTCCGTGACCACATCATCATTGCTGGCGAGCGCACCCGTCATATTGAACTCAGGCTGCTCATTGAGACGTTCATTCAAGGCAGCAGGCAGAATTTCTTCGTCACTGGCCGTGACTGCACAGCCATACTCAATCAAGTTACGCAGTTCTCTCACATTGCCTTGAAAAGCATGGCGATTCAGCAAATCCAACGCTGCATAACGCAGACCTGCAATGTTCACCCCTGAGCGCGTGTTATATTCCGCGATAAAATGACGGCTCAATTCAGGAATGTCTTCAAGACGCTCCACTAACGACGGCACAAGAATAGGAAATTGATTGAGTCGGTAGTACAAATCACGGCGAAACTCGCCCTGCTCTACGCGGGTGGGTAACGCGACATGGGTAGCCGCTACCAGACGAAAATCCACATTAATTTCTTGGGAACCACCCACAGGACGGAATGAGCGTGTTTCAAGTACGCGCAGCAATTTGGCTTGCAGTGACAACGGCATATCGCCGATTTCATCAAGGAACAAGGTGCCGCCATCGGCGTCTAACAACAGACCACTTTTGGCGCGGTCTGCGCCAGAGAACGCACCTTTCACATGACCAAAGAGCTCACTCTCCAACAAGGTGTCTGGAATGGCTGCACAGTTAATGGCCACAAAAGGTTTGGTCCGACGGTCAGACAACTCATGAACCGCACGCGCCACCAACTCTTTGCCCGTGCCTGTGTCACCACAGACCAACACATTGAGTAAGGACTGCGCCGCTGTAACAACCTTGTCTCGCATCTTTTGCATGGGTGAACTTTCCCCAATCAAGACGCTTTTCAATTCGTACGCTTTCTCGCGCTTTTTCTCGTCACGGCGAATTGCCGCAATAGACGAGCTAAGCGCAGAAATTTGGCGATGTTCTTTACCTAATTCCGCCACCATCTGGCTTTGATTGATATAGATCTCACAGAGTTGTTGCCATTGTTTGTCAGCCAACAGCTGGCTAAGTACCGACGATGGGCCTGTTAGCATCAAGATGGCTTTCACCTTCTTAACACCCGGCGGCAGCGGCATAATGAGTACATTCTCACCACGTTTGCGTGCCGACATAAGGGCCACAAAGTCGTCATTTTCTAACCAGTAATTGAGCTTGGATGGATCGAGCAGCATCGGTGACGCTGACTGAAGCACATGTGCAAACGGATGGGTGAAATCATCGACTTTCCATTCAAACGTGTTCCCGTCTTGCGTCACACTCAGCGAGCGTCCTTGCGCACTTGGGAACATCACCCAAGCACGTGACACACCCAGCGACTCCTCAATCTCATTCACGAAAGTGCTCGTGAGATCAGATTGATCGCGGGTATTGGTCAAAGACACTGCTAATGAAAGCCAATCGCTCATGGATTACTCCACCTCGCTAACAAACTGCCCGTCTTTGGCAGTCAGATACACGCGAGTCACAGGCTCACGCGCCGCAAGTTTGTTGAGTAGCGCCAGAGAAACCGGTGGCAAGAGCTGCCCTTCGATGATGGCTTCCAACATACGCGCACCATTTTCCGAGCGCGTAGCACGGCGAGAAATCTCACCAATCAAGGCATCATCAATTTCCGTTTCGGCTTTATAACGTTGCTCAAACACATTCACTAGACGCTTCAACTTGCCTGCAATGATGGCTTTGAGCGTGTCGCCATTCAGTGGCAAGTACGGCACAATTTCCATACGCGCGAGCAATGCAGGCTTGAAGAATGCAGCCAATTCTGGGTACAGTTTTTCTTCAAGCAACTCGGGCTGCTCTGCGTAGTCAACAATGGTTTGGTAACCCAAGTTAGACGTGAGGAAGAACACCACGTTTTGGCAATCGATCACACGGCCTTCACAGTCTGCCAATTCGCCTTTATCAAACGCTTGGTAGAAAAGGTTCAACACTTCTGGGTGGGCTTTTTCCACTTCATCCAACAGCACAATCGAGTAAGGCATTTTACGGATTGATTCTGTCAAAATGCCGCCTTCGCCATAACCGACATAGCCCGGAGGAGACCCAATCAAGCGAGACACTGTGTGTTTCTCTTGGTATTCCGACATGTTGATCGTGGTCAGGAATTGTTTGCCGCCGTAAAGCATCTCTGCCAACTGCACCACGGTTTCGGTTTTACCGACACCACTCGGCCCTGCAAGCAGGAATGCCCCTTTTGGACGACCTGGACGACGCAAATCTGCGCGCGCGGTCAGCAAGTGACGGTGAATGCATTCGATCGCCACGTCTTGACCTTTTATTTGCGCGCCAAGCAGATCAGGAAGGTGCGTAATACGGCTCAGTTCATCGGTATTCATTTGATCAACCGGTACGCCAGTCCAATCACCGATCACTTCTGCAATCTGCTGTGCATCCACATGTGGGTGAACCAAACGCTCATCATGCGGAATGGCCGCAAGTTCTGCATACAGTGCTTTCAGCTCGGTGCGCAGTTCTGCTTTCTCGTCTTCTGTCAGCGCTTCAACAGGCTCTTCGCCTTCTTCAGCGGCTTGAGGCTTCGCCAATACTTGCTGACGTTTTTCAATGATGTCGGCAATCAGCGTTTGTTGTGTGCTCCAGGCTTCGCGCAATGCGGCTTGTTCTTCCAAATCAACGTTTTCATCGGCTTCTAATTTCGCCAACAATTCGTCGTCGATGTCATGACCCAATTGCACTTCGCGGTTTAGCATGTCGATTTGGCGCTGACGCTGAATGGTTTTGGTTTCAAGCTCAGCCAAGCGACGCGGTGGCGCACTCAAATTGATGGCGATACGCGCACAGGCGGTATCTAACACATCAATCGCTTTATCTGGCAGTTGGCGACCCGAGACATAGCGCTCAGACAATTCAGCGGCAGCCACCAGCGCATCATCACTGATCAGCACTTTGTGGGCATTTTCGTAAACGCCGTGCAGTCCGCGCATGATATCGACCGCTTGATCAACCGTTGGCTCATCCAATTTCACCAATTGGAAACGGCGGCTCAACGCGGGATCTTTCTCGAAGTACTTTTTGTATTCTTTCCATGTGGTTGCAGCGACGGTACGCAGTTCACCACGGGCAAGTGCAGGTTTAAGGAGATTCGCAGCATCACCGCCCCCTTCCTGAGCGCCAGCACCGATCATGGTGTGAGCTTCATCAATGAACAGAATGATAGGAATGGGTGATGTTTTTACCTCTTCAATGATGGCTTTCAGGCGTTTTTCAAACTCGCCTTTCACCGACGCGCCGGCCTGCAATAAACCCAGATCCAACGACATCACATCGATGCCTTTTAATGAATCCGGCACATTGCCATCCACGATACGTTGCGCCAAACCTTCAACCATGGCGCTTTTACCTACACCCGCATCACCCACAACAATCGGGTTGTTTTTACGGCGACGGCATAGGATGTCGATCATCAGATTGATTTCGTCATCACGACACAAAACAGGGTCTAGCTCGCCATTTTTGGCCATGATGGAATAATTGGTACAAAAACGACCTAGCGCCGTATCTGCTTCATTCGGCACAGGCGAGGCATTGCCCTTTGAGGACGAAGCCACTGCGGTTTCTGATGACTCTTCTGTTAAGCGCGCAAAATGTTTTTTCATGGTTTCGCGATTCACTGAATCAAGCTGGCGAATCAGGTTCATCGGCAAATAGCGATCAGGACGCATCAAGGCGGCGAGGAAAATCACGCCAGAGCGGATTTCGTTGTGGCCAAGATCTGTTGATCCTAATAGCCATGCATCTTGAAGCAGTTCAACCAACAGCGGAGAAAATGATGGCGTGGTTTCTAGCTGCGTTTCGCGGCTAAGTGCATCGCCCGTCATTTGACGAATTTGAGAATGGTCAAGCCCTGCGCTTTTTAGCAGCACACGAATGTCTGAAAGCGGATTTTCGAGCAAAGAAAAGAGCAAGTGCTCGAACGTCACCTCTGGATTTTGGCGACTGATGCTCAACGCACCCGCCTGTTCCAAAGCCAGTTTGGTTTGTGGGTTTAGCTTGCCAATTAGCGTGTGAAGTTCAATGCGGATCACTGGTTCACCTGTTATTGAAGAATTTGATTAAGTTGCTCTAGCACGCTCGAAGACTTGTTGTTGAGCGCAATGGAATAAGCAATGAAAATGACGACAAGGCCGGTCACGAAACCCGCAAAAATCGTCCAGACAGGCATTTGCTTCGACAGTCGATATTTCGTCGACACCACATTGTCGGCAGCACTGGTTAGCGCGAGCGGTTCTTGGTCATCTAGCTGACGCAAAATTTGATGCAGCTTGATGATCACTTTTTCGTATTCTTCGCGCCCTTTTTCCATCACCTTATAGCGGCCTTCAAAGCCCAGCGTGAGACAAAGGAAAATGAATTCGAGCAGCGATTTATAACGCTCTGGCTCGTTTTCTAATCGAGACAAAATGGTGAAGACTTTCTCCCCACCCCACGTCTCGTTATGAAAGCGTGTTAGCAGTGAGTGTTCGGCCCACACACTGTCTGCGCCCCACGGGGTGCTCATGATGGCTTCATCAACAAACGAACAAAGCACATAGCGATACGCCAAGATCACGGCATGGTCATAACCTTGCTCGCTCAACTCCACTTCGATGGCTTTCACTTCTTCAACCGCTTGCTTGTAGATCACATCCACGTTGTGGCATTCGGTGAGCTTGCGCACACGCAAAGCCATGCCCAGCAAGGGAGTGGCAGCATCAATCAATGGATTGATGTTGTCGCCACGAAGTTTGAACCAGTAATCCTGATCCGCATCGATGTTGGCTGCTTCATCAAACAACAAATCATCGTAGTGACGTTCGCGGTTCGGTGTATCTATGTACATTTCCGCCATGACTAACTCCTTATTGCCCAGAACTGCAGGTCAATATCTGGGAAGTGCCCTGCCACATGGAACGCAAATCCACTTGCGTTGGCGAGCATTGACCACGCTTGGCTGGTCTTATCCAGTTGGTAGTAGGTGTAACCCGCGTGGTACGGCAATTGACGTGGTGCCACTGGCAATGGCGAAATTGGAATGCCCGGCAATTGCAGTGAAATAAGCTCGCGGATTTTCTCCACAGAGGCCACTTTGGTTTGCTGCACGAAGAGCTTACGCAATTCGTCCATCGGCATGCGTGCACGAACGGCAATGATGAAGTCAGCATCGCGAACCAATGATGGATCTTGAAGCGGCGCAACCATAAGGCCGTACTTGCGTTGATGCAGTTGGATAGAAACAGCGCGAGGCTCTAGGACGATGCTCAACGATTGGCGTAGACGCGTCATCACAGGACGGAACGACTCCACCGGAGCATCGTGTTGGTAACTGCCAAACTCCGGCGCCATGCGGCTTTCATCCGTAAAGGTTGCCAGCTCGCCACACATAGAAGACAAGGCTTCATACAGGCGCTCTGGGTGCAAACTGCGTAGACGAGATAAATGCTGAAGCTGTGGCTGCATGCGGTTAAGCGATTGCAACAACATGAAATCAGACACATCCGCCACACCACCTTGGCTCGGCGCGCCAATACGTTGAGAAATGTTCTTGGCGCGTTCACGCATCAAGCCCGCCATTTCACCAATGAAGCGGTGCAACACAGACACGGCGCTGACGTTGAGGTGACAAGGGAGGAAAGTGTCATCCAACAACACGCTGCCATCTGGGCGTTTTTCTAACACACGTGCAATAGCAATAGAGGCATACGCACTGCGATCCTCTTTCTCAAGCATCAAGCGCAAACAAACAGGGCTGACATCAATCGGTGCCATGTCACCTTGGTAGGTGTGAATGTCACGAATTTCCTGACTGTACGATTGGTAACGCCCCGACCCTGCAGCTTCAGGCCACGTCACTTCGGTGATCGAATCACTGCGAAGCGGGATAGCGAGATACACAATTTGGTTAGCCAACGAACTGTCAGCAACTTCCAATGCTTCTGGCTGCATGTCTTCTTGAGGAATGCGAAAGACGGTACCGTCTGGCATCACGCCAGATGCACTATCAAGTGCAATGCGTCCGAAGCTCAGGTATTCCGCATTAAGCGTCATTTCAGTGATGCCGTACAAATAGCGGCTAACCGCTGACATACGTTCATCTAGCTGATATTCCATGTTGCGTTGTTGCTGCTGAAAATGCTGTGGCTTAACGAACAGCCCTTCGTTCCAAACAACCCGGTTTCTCGATGACATCCTTTATTCCACTTTGTCGAGTAGTACGTCGTTCTTGTCGAGGTGCATCAGCAAGTGATACTGCCTACCCACAGGAATGATCTTGATGACCTTTTTCCAATCGCTGTTATCAGGGTCGGAAAAACGCGCCATGATGGCGATGTAGCGGGTATCCTCTTCGATCTCAAAGGGATCGATGAACTTGAATTGTCCCGGTACCAACACATAGTCGCGGTGGTCAATGTAATTACTTTTTAGTGCCTCTTCGGCATCATCCGAAAGCTGTTCGAAATCACCAGACAAGAACATTGAGTCGTCTTCTAACTCAAACACCTGAATCTCTACAGGCGTAGCATCACCACTAATGTTTGGGTTTACTTGCTCGGTAGCCACCATACTGAAGGTGACCGTTGTAGGCTGATCTTGAGGTTCGTCAGAACCACCGAGCACCCCGCAACCAGCCAGTTGCAGCACTAAAAAGCATGAGAGCAGGCGGACTATCACGTTAGACCTCCAATTGCTTCTCGCGGAGTTTTCTGTCGTAGGCTTGGTCAAAAATCTCCCAGAACAATTTCTCGAAGCCTTTTTGACGATCAGACGTCAATTCTGTGTAGTAGCTTTTGTACATGTTCCATGCCCATGCATCCGCAGATTCTGGTGTCGTTTCACCAGGGCGGCGATACGCGCTAAAACGACGCATGAGTACGTCTGGTGACAACGCACGAAGGATTTGACTCAGTGCCTCTGTCGTCGCAATTTGTACGGCTTCATTGTGATTGCGCACATTGGTCAAGCTTTCACTGATTGCCGATGGCGCTGACAGGTGAACGGCACTGCGTTGGCGGTCATACATGGTTTCGACCGTGTCTTTGTAATCAAGGCCAAGACGCAATGGGTTATCTTCAATTGGCTGAAGGTTTTTGTTCATCATCCCGTAACGGCTTTCTTCAACTTGAGTGTGCAACTCAAGCAGGCCACGAATTGCGGCTTGCAGTGATGCGCCCATTTCTTCAGAGAGCGCCTGCATTTCTGCCATGTTGCCAGCGTTGCCCGCTTGCGCGCCGAGGCCGCGCAGAATTGGGCCTACCACTAGGTGATTTGCATCATCAGGCAAAGCAGCATTGCTAGTGCCATAGTCAGCACCCGCCCCCGCAGCGTAATCACTGTTTGAGTAGTCTGATTTTGCTTCGTCTTTCGTGTTATCCGAGAAATTTCGCCCGACTTCTTCTTCCAGGCGTTCTAGGGTTTTGTCATCCATCGGGTATTCCTCATTCATTAATGTTTTTTTCAGTGTGATGGCGGAGCTCATTTCATATTCGCTGTCCGCATGCACTGTTTTTTCGCTTCCATGCCATTCCGTGTCTCGGGCCAGCAAGTAATCTTCTTTCTCTTGCGCGGGGGATGAAGAGGCGATTTCATCGTCCAACGGCGAGGTTTCAAGCGATGCCGCGGTGAGGGCATCCAGCGCCGCCAGAGGATCGTCAATCACGTCATCTTCTGGAGGCTCTTTGTCTGAGTGTTTCTTTTCAGAACCAATGTCCAAGGCATTGGGTTCGCTAAAGAAGACTTGTTCCAAGCCGTGTTGGCCGCTCACCACTTCTTGACCCGCTTCCACAAGGTGTATGCGGATTTTGTAAGGGCCAATGAGGACAACGTCATTTTCATTTAGCCTGACGGGCTTACCGCCACCAACAGGAATGGTTGCGCCGTTCATGTAGCAAGCACCGCGCACGTCGAGCAAACACAGCTCGCCATCAATCGACAGAATCTCTGCGTGATGGGTAAACACTCGCCCTTCTCGGTCTCGCAAATACCAATCATCGGCTTCACTGGCACCAATTGAGCCGCCTTCATGGGTGAAGGTGTGTTTTGCGGAAAGGCCTGCTTCAAGGAATTGGGTGTTCGTCACCACCAGCAAGACTTGCTGTTTTGACAATGTTTCCGAAGCATCCGTAAGTTGTTGTGACATACTTCCCTCTACTGCCTTAGCTGAATCCGCACGAAACGGGACTGTTTCACCTCTCCGGTGAACGATGACCAACCTAGTGAGGCTGGCTTGGTGGCACTCAACTGCATCGGTGGCGCTTCGTCTTGTTTAAGACCTAACTCCAAATCAAACGCCATTTGTTCGCGCAGTACGAACTCCACCAGGGTCAACAGCGGTAAGTACTCTTTGCCAGATGGCAAGAAATCTTTGAATCTCTCTTGCGTTAACCCATTAATACAAATCACAAATTTCCCGCTTCGATCGCCAACTTTGTCGCCAATCACGGAATCCATACCGATTGAGGCATTGGCATGACCTAGGCACATTTTCTGATCATCGGGAATATCAACATGTCGCAATTCCCATTGGCGAATCGTGACATCCTCTAAATCAAAACAGTGCGCAACAATGCCTGACACCACTTGTGGTGATCGGCTTCGTCCTGCCAACATGCCGGCGTAAGACAGCATCTTGCACCAGTTGATTGGCGTATCGCCGCGCAGGTTTTCATCAGCCAACCCCACCAGCGCAAACAGCTGCGCTGAGAAGGCATCGGATGCATCTTCGCGAAAGCGAATGTAGTAACGATACTTTCGCCAGATCTGGTAAATCAGCGAAATCAGTCGGTGGTTGAAGAAATCGAGAAACGGCTTACGTAGCCCGGTTTCCGCATCCTCCGTCAAAATGTCTTCTAAGAAGAAACCCGGCAACGGCGATTGCGCGCCGCTCATGCCGAAAAAGGTGGTCTCTAAACGGAGCTTATCGAGCCCCACGTCATCCAGCGCAGTGACGTCGCTTGATGCAAAGCCAAGGCTCGGGTTTGACGCGAACAATAATTTGCTCGACGAATCAGACGATTCCCCTTCTGGGTCTTCGTCTTTGATTTGGTGGAGCAACTCCACCAACTGATAAAAGTTGTATGCCCGCACATCACGAGGCAACGCGGGTGTTACGCTGTCGCCTCCACTGCCGTCCGGTTTCATCGGCACATTGGGAGGCGCAGTTCCCTCTAGATCAGAGGTTGCTGACCGTTCTGAATACCCCATGTGTACCTTTCCTGGTTATCTGCGTTGATCACGACAAGCTCGTGAAACGAATTGATGCTGGCGTACAGCGAGAAGAATCGACTTAACACTGTGCCAAAAATGTAGAGTTCGCCCTCGGAGCCAAACGCGGATTGCGCCAAGGTGATTTCGGAACGTAATCCACGCACCGGTAGCCCTCGGATCAGCTTTTCAATCGGTGCCGATTGAATGTCGACAATCCCGTCTAATCGATGACGAGAAACACGCTCAGCCTGGCGATCCACCAACGCACGGAAGTCGTAAGCGCGAAGCACTGACGACAAGGCATCTTTGGATAACAACGACAGGTAGTTAAGCGACAGGTTGGAAATCAACGTCCAAAGCAAGGTGCCATCAAGCATTGGGCGCATTGGCGCCGTCGGCTCGGTCAAATTCGCGAACTTGGCATACGCGGGTGAGGTGTCTGTCGGCACACAGATGTCACCTTTACCAAGCTCTAGTGGGAGCTGGCGGTTCGTACAAGTCAGCGAGAGCGATATCGCTTCGCTGAAACCCGTGCACTCGGTTTCATCGCTGCGCACAAATGAAATGTGGTGATCAAATCCATCGTTGTGAATGCTGTCTCGAACACGTACGCGGTAGTAGAGCGCTTTACGATCTCGTGCACGCTCAATTTCGTGTTGGAAGCTTTCGAACGGGGTGTAATTCCTTATTTGGCCGCGAATACGGCCCACATTGTTTTCTTGCCAACCCTGCACTTGATCGACACTGAACACCTCATAATGCGAGGCATAACGACTGGATGGAGTCACTTTGTATTCGGTGCTTTTCCCTGTGAGATCAATGGGATCTGCATCATGGGTAAAGAGGTTGATAACCGGCACACAGTACAACTCAAAGCTGTCATCTTTCACGCGGACATCAGGTGGCAGCGTTTTCGAAAAGCTAAAACGTAACGTGAAATCACCCGTCGCTGTTGGCGGAATGTACTTGCCTAAATCCTTTACTTCGAAAAACAAAAAGGCTTCAGGGAACGACAGATATTCCTGAAGAATACGATAGCCTTCGTAGACGTTTTTCGGATACGGGAGAATGGCATCTTCAGATTCGAAGCCCACCGCGCGGAAACTGTTTTTCGGCAGCGTGACGACGTGGTCACCGACCAATATTTCGACTTTATCGAGGTAGTGACTCAACCAGAGATACAGCATCTCTGCGCTATAGGTCTCACCGCCCAAGAAAAAGCGCAACGATTTTAAGCCGATTTGACCAGCACTTTGGTCGCCCAAAATCGTCATATCGACATCAACCAACGACGCTTCGCGTGTGTGCACGGTGCTCACACCATTGCGACGCAGCGGGTATACCTCGGTGTCGCGACAGGTGCTGAAATGACAAACCGTACCAAAGACAGGGTTCGCATCAAGCTGCGTGCCTTTTTCTACCGTTTGCCCGTAGGTGATCGCCTTTTCGTCAGGCGAGAACTGAACGATGCTGATGCTGGGCACAGGACGAAGATAATTCGGCCACAGCATGTTAATGATGGAGTGCGTCAGCTCAGGGAATTCGTCTTCCACTTTTTCGCGAAGTCGCCCCGTCAGAAACGCAAAACCCTCAAGCAAACGCTCGACGTCGGGGTCTGTATTTCGACTGTTTAGAAAACGGGCAAGCTGCGGATAGACTTCCGTAAACTCGAGTCCTTGCTCTCTTAGAAAAGCAAGCTCATCCCTGAAATATCGATTCCTTGACACTTATACGACTCTGTATTTTCGATTGCTATCTAAAAGCAGATCAATCTGGAATTTGCGGTGAAGCGCACCCACATTGACCGACGCGACGATCTGGAACCGCAAGTTAAGCGGTGACCCGTTATCAGGCTGAACAATGATGTCCATGTTCTTGAGACGGGGTTCATAGGTTTGTAAGCAATGCCGGATTGCGCGACGTATTTGCACAGCAAGATCGTGAGAACTTAGCGATGCATCGTTGAAGTCGATAAGGCCTAATTCGGGCGCACTGAGGGATTCCCCAATGCGCGCGTTAAGCAGGTTCGACACATTGTGTTTCAACGACTCAAACACGTCGGCCGGATCTGGCCCTTGTGTCACAGAGCGTTTTGGAGCGTCAGCTTCTAACCGTTGGAAGAAACTGACGCCATACGCACTGTCTTCTGCGTCAGGAAGTGCCATCTATTAGGCCTGGTCCAAACGCCCTACCAGTGACAACTCAAAGTTGGCACCCATGTACTTGAAGTGTGGACGTACTGCTAGTGACACCTGGTACCAACCTGGATCACCCTCAACATCACTCACTTCAACCTTCGCTGCGCGAAGTGGACGACGGCTACGAACTTCTGCCGGCGGGTTCTCCTGATCAGCAACATACTGACGGATCCACGTGTTCAGCTCGCGCTCGAGATCTTGACGCTCTTTCCAAGAACCAATCTGCTCACGCTGTAGCACTTTGATGTAGTGCGCCAAACGGTTGATGATCATCATGTAAGGCAATTGCGTACCCAACTTGTAGTTGGTTTCCGCTTCTTTGCCTTCTTTGGTGTTCGGGAACACTTTTGGCTTTTGAATAGAATTCGCAGAGAAGAATGCTGCGTTGTCACTGCCTTTACGCATGGTCAACGAGATGAAGCCTTCTTCCGCCAATTCGAATTCTTTACGGTCAGTGATCAGCACTTCCGTTGGGATTTTCGCTTGTAGCGCACCCAAAGATTCGAACAGGTGAACAGGTAAATCTTCAATCGCACCACCGCTTTGAGGACCGATGATGTTTGGACACCAGCGGTACTTAGCGAAGCTTTCAGTCAAACGAGACGCCAATGCAAACGCAGTGTTACCCCATAGGTAGCTTTCGTGTGATTCGCTCACGTTTTCACGGTAATTGAATGACGTGATTGGGTTTTCTACTGGATCGTAAGGTACACGCAGTAGGAAACGTGGAGCAGTCAAACCGAGGTAACGTGCATCTTCTGATTCACGCAGCGCACGCCACTTGGTGTAACGCGGGCTTTCGAACGTTGCTGCAACGTCTTTCAGGTTTGGCAACTCTTCGAATGAATCGATACCGAAGAACTCTGGCGCAACCGATGATAGGAACGGTGCGTGAGCCATTGCACCTACCGCACCAACATACTGAAGAAGCTTCATGTCAGGGGTAGACGGTGTGAATGCGTAGTTACCGACTAGCGCGCCAACAGGCTCGCCACCAAACTGACCATAGCCAGCAGAATAAACGTGCTTGTAAAGACCCGCTTGGGTCGTTTCCGGCGCAAATTCGAAGTCGTCAAGAAGCTCTTGCTTGGTTGCATGAAGCACTTCGACTTTGATGTTTTCACGGAAATCAGTGCGGTCAACAAGCAGCTTCAGACCACGCCAAGAAGATTCCATTTCTTGCACAGGCGCGCTGTGAAGAATTTCATCCATCTGTGAGCTGATCTTTTTGTCCAGCTCAACCAGCATTTGGTCAACCAATGCTTTGTTTACTGGCTCTTGATCTTGGTCAGAACCGATAAGGTTTTCGATGAAAGCTGCCACGCCTTTCTTGGCAATGTCATAGCCTTCTTCGCTCGGAGCCATGCGGGTTTGCGCCATGATGTCGTCAAGCAGACTACCAGTAGCGTAGTCCGCGCTTTCGGGCGCTTTCTCTGTTACGGACATTAACAAAATCCTTTTCTCTTTCTTCGTGGGTTATGCGTCGTCTGCGGGTTGCTCTTCAGCACCCACGAGATCGAGTTCAGCAAGAAGTTTCTCGCGTGAATCTTCAGAAGCGAGAAGCTCCTGTAGACGAGCACGGAAGGCTGGGATATTGCCTAGTGGGCCTTTTAGCGCCACGAGTGCTTCACGAAGTTCAACAAGCTTGTTGAGCTCAGGCACTTGGCTGGCAATGGAATCTGGTGAGAAATCAGCCAGAGATTTGAATGAAAGTTCAACAGGAAGCTCTTGACCTTCCTCTTCAGTCATCACATTCGGCACTGACGTCGAAACTGAAAGGTCACTTTCGCGCATGACCGATGTGAAGTTGTTTTTGTCTACCGAGACCGCTTCGCGTTCTTCGATAGAAGTGTCTTCTGGGTGACCTTTAAAGTCGCCAAGAACCACGAGTTTCAACGGAAGTTCGATTTCCGCTTGGGCGTCGCCTGTGGCAGGAACGTATTTAATATTAATACGCTCTTTAGGCGCTACACTTCCCTCTTTCGCCATTTTTTCGCTCTCCTTTCGTTCATTCGCTAGAATTTTCACCGGGTGGTGAGATAGACCGAACTAAAAATTACAAGATGCTGATCCAAACCCTCCACGGGTTTTAAAGCAGCGAGATCAACAACACGCATAGCATCCGCAATGACACTGGCAAAAAATGCAGACACGTGTTCGATGAAAATAAATTCACTTAGATTGAATCAAAATAAATATCATGTCGCCCATTGTGAAATGAGCAGAATGCATACAGCAGAGGGACTACTTGGAGGGGAAAATTCAAAAGTGAAGAAGCCGCTGTCTTAAAGAAATTGAGAAATACAAAAATCCAAAGTAGGAAAATACCCCACTTGAACCTCTCAACTCGCAATAATGAGACAGTAACTTATTCAATTAACAGAATTTTACTTGATACCACCTTTAGAACCTTGCCAACCATAAAGTTACTAAATTAAACAAAAACAAAAATTTATAATAATTTTAAACGTATCTTTGTACGTTATTTCTATTCGAAAGCACCTGTTGGAACTTACCATTGCCTGAACAGTAAGCATCTTCAACATTGGCATTCATTATATGCTTGTATAATGTGACAAACCCATCGTGTACCACAAGTATTAATGAACTATTTTCTGTGCACGAAATTCAAATTTAAAATGTCAGTCACGCTTTATTACGTAGCGTCCACCTCTCTCAAATAAGAGACAGCACTTACCCAGTCTCAATAACGATAAGAATAAGACACCCAGATTTAAAGTCCGCAAAACAATATATTAAAACGGCATTTTTAAACGTAATATTAAAATTTATGCATAATAAATTCAGTTATCTATGATGAACTAATAAACACTGCAAGATTTCAGATACATTGTATAGTTTTTTTACAAGCCTTATAATTTATACTCCACATCGGAATATGAATTTTAAATACCACTAAACGTTGCACCCTCGATCTCCATCCCCCTCCATCTTACTTTTAGGTCACTTCATCTGAGTTGTATTTGACGCTAACCACTCTCACGAGACAACCATTCACGCCTGCAACCATAGATCACACCAAACGCACATGGTAACAACATGCTTATCCACCTATAACTGTTTATTTTATAACAAGTTAAAATGATTCCTGACAAAACATCACATATTCAAACAGAGATAGTTTTATTGCTTCCGCTTCCGGCGTTATTCACTGGTCAACCTCTTCATTTTGCAGTAAAACGTCTCGCATTTTTCAATTCTTATGCACTTGGTTTTCTCTCTTAATGATGTGCCTTCGCTGTTTTTGCGAATGGAAAGGACATAGACCTATATGAACAATAAAAAACTCCTCTATGTGTTGATAGCGGCTGCGCTCACCGGCTGCAATAATGATGACTCTGTCGTACTTCCAGAGCCGGAAACACCTAACCCAGAGATTCAGGAACCTGCAGCGCCAGGAATTGGTCCTGATGGTTTACCCGATATTGGTGTAAATGACCCAATTGTTGCCGGAGAGTTTTCTCTCGATAGCAACCTCATCTTCGGCAGCTCAGTTACTTGTAATGGGCAACCGGCCAACGCATTCGAATTTGAACAAAGAGAATCTGTTGCCTGTGATGTTGAAGGCATGACGTTAGCGACGTTTAACCATGTTTTCGATACACCGGAAAGACAACAGGACGGTGAAATAGTGCGTCACAAGCTGACTTTGTCTGATGCTGACGAGTTCACTGACAATCCTGACATGGCAACCAATGCGCTTGCACTCGTTCGCTCGGTGGCGGTATCGCATGAAAAGCAAATCGATTTTGATTTCACCACATCACAAGCAAAACTGGATTTCATTGCCACATACAGCAGTGACCTTGATATGGCTCCAGAGGATTTCAAGGAGCTGATTGAAGAAGCCCCTGCTGAAGAAAATCTCGTAGACAAGCTACCAAGCACCCATGTTCCAGACATTGAACCAGAAGTTACCCCAGGTACCTCTGTTGACCTTAACGCTGGATTTGTTTCTGCAGATGCCGAATCGGCTTACCAGTACACACCGAAAGAAGCCATTTTATCGAAAGCGGCAATCACCGACTCATTGGGCACACCTGTTCAAGGTTTGGCGTATTTCAGCAAGTCATCACGCGGAAAAACTGACGAAAATGGTCTGTTTGAATTTGTGTGGGGCGAATCGATCTCTTTTGGTATCGACACGTTTGAACTGGGCAGCGTCCGCGGTAATCAGACGGCATTCGAACTGTCTGATCTAGGTCCTGACCAACGTGGGCGTAACGCTGAAGCGCTGGTTAAACGTTATGGCAACACCCACCAGAGCCACATTGAAGTTTCAGAGACTGTCGAGCGCGTTTTTGCTCAGTACCCCAATGTGATTAACGAAGTCATCTCGCTGTCATTGAGTGATAAAGATACGACGTTAGACATCGGTGGCGGTCAAACCGCAACAGTGGCCGCTGAGTTTGCAAAGCAGTTCACTGAAGGGCTTGCAGCCGACATTGATGCCGCCATTTGTAACGGTGCCTGCGACAATGCATCAGCCCTCGCTTCTAGCAACGACACACGCGTTGCCTCTGACGATTTAGCGAACATCCAAGCTGACATCGACAAGCTGTGGGGTATCAATGGTGAAGAAAAGAACGGCTGGAAGCCCGTTGATGCGTTTCACGTGTTTGCAGATGCAACCAACTTCTATGGCAGTGTTGGCGCTGCGCGCGGCCAAGCTGCGGTAAATGTGTCTAACCGTGCTATCCCTATCATGATGGCAAGAAACGACAATAACTATTGGATCTCCTTCGGCGAATACAAGGCCTATGACGAAGGCGATTTGGCTTATATAACTGAGAAACCTTCCGCACAAATCGTCGATAAAGTCGGTGGTTCAACTGCTACCTATGGCCTGCCGTTTGCGAGCCTTGGCCAAATTGGGGCGGGTAAAATCATGGTGGTGGGTAACGCCCGTTACAACTCTATTTTGGTGTGCCCAACCAATTATTCATGGAACAACGCTGTTAACAGCAACGCAGAATGTGTTGGTCGCGAAGACAGTAATGACATGAAGCATTTCTTCAGCAACGTCATTCGTTACCTCACAAACCGCGCAGACAGTGAAGTCATCAATGTCGGGACAAACATTCCCTATGTGTACTTTGCAAAAGCAGGTCAGTGGGCGGGTAATCAAGCAGATTACAAGATCGCCGATGCGTTCAACGTAACGACGAATCAGTTGAGTCACTTTGACGACATCAACCCTAAAGAGATACCTCTTCTTATCATCAATGGATTTGAATACAAGTTTGGTGACGGTAGCCACTATACCCTTCCACACAGTGCCAATTTAGATAAACCAAAACTGACTCAAAAAGACGTCAACGCTTTGATCGAATACGCACGTAAAGGCGGCAGTATTCTGGTAATGGAAACCGTCACCGACACCAACAACGCAGGTGAACTGAGTCGTTTGCTCGATTCAGCAGGCATTGCATTTGGGATGGGCGGCTCTGTCGTACCAACCGGAAATGGCCCGAACGATGGCTATGCGGATCGCGTTCGCGCAAACCGTGAATACGGCCTATGGATCATTGAGCACTACGCGACAGTTGCAAATGGCGATGGTGTCGCACCAAAACTGCCATACAACATTGATAAAACCACAGGTCAAGTGACTTGGGATTTCCTAGAACAACAGAAGCCTGACGATAAGCCTGATTTGCTTACGGCATCTTATGAAGGTATTGATGACAAAGGGGAGCCTGCGACATTCAAAGCCTTCATTCGTGAAGAAGACCATTTCTATAAAGACTCTGACGGGAAATGGGTTCTGGATACGAATGGCAAGCCAACCCTCAATGAAGAATCGCTTAAAAGCGCCAAAAATGCACTTCTGAGCAAATTTGAAGTTAAAGGAAAGCGCACCTATCAAGAATGTCTGCGTTCTGATTACCACTATGAAATCAACTGTCTTGAGTATCGCCCAGGCAACGATATTCCACTAACAGGTGGTATGTCTCGCCCTATCTATACCAAGCTGAATCTCGGCAGCGAAGAAGCGAAAGCCATGATCAAAGCAGCAGATCTTGGCACCAACATCGAGCGTTTGTATCAACACGAGACCTACTTCC
The DNA here is from genome assembly GCF_002876705.1 of Enterovibrio norvegicus. Classification (GTDB taxonomy): domain Bacteria; phylum Pseudomonadota; class Gammaproteobacteria; order Enterobacterales; family Vibrionaceae; genus Enterovibrio; species Enterovibrio norvegicus_B. The sequence goes on from NZ_MDAG01000014.1 coordinate 126,363, forward strand.
GCACCGGTGGCAAAGAGGGTGAACGTTTAAGCAGTGTCGATCTCAACCGCATATACAGCAACATGTCTGTGTGGCTGTGGAATGACCTTGATTACCGCTATGAATCATCCATCCCGAATGATGAGCTAGGGTTTGAGCGTTTCACCGAGTTCTTGAACTGCTATACCAGCAACGATGCAGGCGGCAACACCTCTTGCCCTGCTGAACTGTCGGAATCACTAATCCAACTCAACATGGTTTATGGCTCAGAAGCTGGCGAATATGCCGGCCAAATGAACCCAAGTTACCCGCTTAACTACATGGAAAAACCGCTAACGCGTTTGATGTTGGGCCGTTCTTACTGGGATTTAGATGTCAAAGTGGATATCCGCCAATTCCCAGGCGAACCAACAGGCTACTCTGGTGGTACTAGCAAAACCTATGACATGCGCAACCATACGGCGGCGTACTTCGCAGGAAACCGCCAAGCGACGGGGCAATGGGCAGTTGCACACCAACCTTTCACCGTAACAGTCACGGGGAATACCACGCCAGTGACCGTGACCATTGGCTTACACGATGATCTAACGGGTCGCGACAAGCATGAATTGGCATTGAAACGCCCACCTCGTATGCAGAAAAACGTGAAAGTCATGAGCACGGAAACGATTACCGTACCTTACGGTGGCCTGATCTATGTGCAAGGTGGCAGCGAGGCTGCGGTTCAAGTGAGTTTATCTGGTACCGTGGATGCACCTTTGTATGACAGCAAGCAGAAAGCATGGGTAAACGGCATCGACTCACCCGCGCCTATTGGTGATGTGGTATCGAATACCTTTGTTTACACCGCACCAAAAGCGAACATGCATGCGGAAAACTTTGGTGGTGATATCGGGAAATTTGCCGATGATCTAGACCAGTTCTCTGCAGATTTGAACGATTTCTACGGTCGAGACGAGGGCTTTGTCCAAGGCTCTGTAAACCGTGCAGCGACACACTCTGACATTCCGAACAACCGTCATGCCTTTGTGAACGACGTTGCCATCAGTATTGGTGCGGCTCACTCCGGTTATCCTGTGATGAACAGCAGCTTTAATGCCACCAGCAATGCCATGCCAACTGCACCGCTCAATGATTGGCTCATCTGGCACGAAGTGGGTCACAACGCAGCGGAAGCACCCTTTACTGTGGAAGGCGCGACCGAAGTGGCGAACAACATTGTTGGCCTTTACATGCAGCAAAAACACCTTGGCACCATGCCACGTGTTGAGCGTGATATTCGTATCGCACCTGATTTCGTTAAAGCGGAAAATGGTCATGCATGGGGAGCTGGTGGTGCGGGTGAACGTTTGTTGATGTTCGCGCAACTCAAAGAATGGGCACAGACCGAGTTTGCTATCGATAAATGGTATGAAGAAGGAAAAGTCCCTGCGTATTACAGCCAAGTAGAAGGAATGGAAGGTTTCCATTTATTCACGCTCATGCACCGCCTAACGCGAAATGCCTCAGACCCTGCGATGTCGCTTCACGGTGACAACCAATGCCGCGATCAAAACCTCGGTAAGAGCGATACCTTGATGTTGTGCGCATCGTATGCCGCACAAACGGATCTGACCGACTTCTTTGCTGCGTGGAACCCAGGCGTGGTTGCCAACATGCTTCCAGGGCAATCAACACCAAAGTACACAGGCGGTATAACGTCAGAAGGTGAAAAGGCCGTTGCAGCACTCAACTTGCCAAAACCAACGCGTAACCCACTCGCTATCAATAGCGTGACGGTGTTTACTGCGCCATCGTTTTTCTAAGCGTTAGTTCAGTGTTGGTTTAGAAAAAACAATGCCCTCTTCGGAGGGCATTTTTCTTGGTTTAACGACAGGTGAAACTAGAGATCAAACGCAACACCCAGGCCATACGCAGAATCTCTGAAATTGTAATTCGAAATCGTCAAACCGTATCCTGTCTCCGCTTTTACATACCCTCTTAGCCCCTGATAAATCGGGAAATTCCAGCTTAGGTTGTAGTAACCACGCTCGAAATCCTGGGTAAAAACGTTCCTCGTGAGCAATTTGATTTCATTATTTTGTGTCGGCAACCAGCCAAGTTCGACTTCGCCATAGCCAAGAAAATCATCAATGTCGGGGTTGTAGTTCACACTGCCAACTCTCGCCCATGGTTTGAAGCGAACAAAACCGTGCTCAAAATCATACTGAACGTCAATGTATGCGCGGTTCCAACTCACTTCGATATCGCCGCCCGCGCCATTTGATTGATGCTCAAAACCAATGGATGTCTGCCAGTTTTCAAAGGTCAGTCGGTAGAACAATTCTGGGTTGTAGTCGGAATCCCGAAAGTAGGCTGAAGAGTCATAAGCTTCCCAGTTGGAACGTTGGGTGTACGCGACATACAGCCCGTCGCCTCCTCTTCCGCTGCCTTCCTCGTTATCAAGGTTAAGCAGACGGTATTTCAAACTGATTTGGAATTGAATGAAGGTATCTTTGGCAGGCGTATCGTTCGGATTTAGCGCCTCAAAACGCGCTTGGTTCACCTTTTGCTCTTTATAGAAAGGGAGAAAATAATTATCTCGGTGAGCCGTCAGATCTTGAATGCTTGCGACGGCATGAAGAGAGACAAAGCCGACACTGAGTGCCATCACAAAAGAGCAGCGCAATACAGACATCCCTATCTCCTACATGGTGTTTTTTAAAAGGGCTTATTCGCCCTCTGCGACACCATAACAAATGCGCAGAGAATCAAATTTTTAGGGAGTATAGATAGCAATATGCCGCCTCTCTGTTTAACTAATCAGACGAAAACGTTTTTTCCTTTCTCTTTTCGACCATCAAACACAGAGGTTATATGACTACGAGCAATCATGGTTTATCTGTCGGCATTGAACGTGTAAATGGTGAGTTGTTTGTCAAGCTGTCAGTCGTGGGGAAACTTACCCATGAGGATTATGAAGTCTTCACCCCAATGCTCGATTCCGCCATCAAAGAAGTACCGAATGCCGAGGTCAACGTGGTGGTTGATCTGACACATTTTGAAGGTTGGGAGCTACGAGCAGCGTGGGACGATTTCAAACTCGGGCTCAAACACGGCAGAAATTTCAGCAAAGTCGCCATGATTGGCAGTAAGACTTGGCAGGAAGCCGCAGCCAAAGTGGGCAGTTGGTTTATCTCAGGGGAAATGAAAACCTTTTCCACAGAAGCAGAAGCCATGGCATGGATTTCGAATGATAGCTAAGTGAGAACAACATTCCCTTCGAGCGTTGAAGATCATCAAGACAACGAAGAGGCCGAACGCGATGTTCGGCCTTTTTTGTGTCTCACTATTTCATTGCTACACAGGACAATTTACGCGTGTTGTCGCGCCAAGAAATCGGAGAGATAGGCGGTTACTTTGTCCACTTGTTCAAGGTTGCTGATGTGCCCTGCACCTTGAATAACGTGATATTCGCTGCCTTTGATTTCATCGTGCATCAATTGGGATTCCAGTGGTGGGCGAGGCATATCTTGATCACCCACTAAGATGAGCGTCGGTGCAGTCAACTTGGCGATATCATCAAAGGTATCACGTCGGCCAAACACCATGCGTCCAATTCTGACCACTTGTTTTGCCTGTTCGCCTTTCAAGTTTGACAACTTCTCTCGAAACCCTGCAACGAGATCTGGCGCAGTTTCAGCTGCATTGCGAGAGAAAAACATCGGCGCAACCGTATCCACCAGCGGTGGAGCAACCATCTCTGCACTTTCAATCATGTCCATGATGGCAAAGTATTTCGCATGGGTAACTTCAGGTTCAAAGCCAATGAAGGTGTCCATCAGCACCAATGCATTGACGCGGGAAGACGCTTTAATCGCAAGCTCTGCTCCCCACATGCCTCCGACAGAAAGGCCCACGATCGAAAATGTGTCAATCTCCAGCGCATCAAGCAATGCCAATACATCCTCGGCATAATCAATCAGATTCTTCGTGCTGTCTGGAGCAAAGTCAGACGCACCGTGCGCCCAGAGATCAGGCACGATGCAGCGGTAATGCTGACTAAGCGCTTCAACTTGTGGTGTCCACATGGCACTGTCCCAAAGAAAACTATGGCCAAAAACCAAAACAGGGCCACTACCCACGTCCTGATATGCCATCTTCTTGCCACGAATGTCTAATGAATGCATGTCTACTTCCCTAACTATTTTTCTCTATGAATAAGCCCACACCCAAGCAGCCTGACGTCACAAACATTCATACGTCATAAGGCAAATCTGCTCAGTTCGGCACCTTCTGGTTATTTGAATAGCATTAAACCAGATATCCAGTAGACACAAAAACTTAAAAGAGAAATGCCCTTTCTTTGAGACATAAACGACGTAATATTAGACACTTAATTATAATGTGCTAATGAACACCGACATTAATAGCCCCATCAGAACAAGTTTTGAGCACGTAACTACGGCATTATTGATGCATCTACAATGAATGAAGGCATCCCCTTTTCGCCATCAAAAACTGTGCTAATCTCTGTGACTATCCTCAGTTGATCAGTGCATTCAAATGAAAATATTCAGCAATTTCGAAAGCGGTAACATTCAGGTTGTTAGCGCCGATACGCCCAACGATATTCAGCTCACCATTCCAGCGGATAATCAGACGGATATCGCACAATGGTTTCACTTTCGTTTGGAAACCACACCGCAAACACCGCATTCTTTTAAGATCCTAAATCTCGCAAAGTCTGCCTACCCGGAAGGTTGGAAAGACTACGATGTTGTTGCCTCTTACGACCGCGATGAATGGTTCCGTATTCCAGCAGAATTTGACGGCGACACACTGAGCTTCACCGCGATTCCAGAGTGCGGCTCGATGTACTTTGCTTACTTTGCACCTTACTCGTACGACCGCCACCAAGATCTCATTCACAGCGCACAAGTACACTACGCCTGTCAGCTAGAAACACTGGGGCAAACGCTCGATGGTAATGACATCAGCATGCTGACAATTGGTGAACCTGCCGAAGGCAAAAAGAACATTTGGGTCATCGGTCGCCAACACCCAGGGGAGACCATGGCTGAGTGGTTCATCGAAGGTTTATTGCTACGCCTTCTTGATGAAACTGACACGGTTGGACGCGCGTTGATCGACAACGCGGTGATCCGCGTGGTGCCAAACATGAATCCAGATGGCGCGATCCGTGGTCACCTGCGTACCAATGCCATTGGCGTGAACTTGAACCGCGAGTGGGCAACCCCTACGGTCGAAAAAAGCCCTGAAGTTTACTACGTGCGTGAACGCATGCTAGAAACGGGCGTGGATATGATGCTGGACATCCACGGCGATGAAGCCATCCCTTATAACTTTGTTGCGGGTAGCGAAGGCATTCCTTCCTACAGCAAAGAGTTAGAAGCGCTGGAAAATTACTTCAAACAGGCCTTGCTCACCATCACCCCAGAGTTCCAAGACGAGTTCGGGTATGACAAAGACGAACCCGGTAAAGCCAACCTTACCCTGTGTTCAAACTGGGTAGGTGAAACCTTTAAATGTTTGTCTTACACCGTTGAGATGCCCTTTAAAGATCATATCAGTCAAGCTGATGAGCTCTACGGTTGGTCGCCAGAGCGCAGCGCCATGTTCGGTCATGACATGCTAGCCGCCATTTGGGCAACGCACGACAAGCTATAACGTCGCGCGATCCCCAGTCATGCATGAGAGAAATCTCGCGCCATGAGCCAAAAAGAAAGCCCCACTCCGAGGAATGGGGCTTTTTCGTTTTAACGCGCTCGCATCAGCGAAACGTCATCGAGGCATCACTCTTCGAGTTCGGCCCAGATTTGCGCGCATTTCACCGCACGTTTCCAGCCTTTGTACCGCAGATTACGCTTCTCTTCATTGCTGTCCGGCATAAATGAACGATCAATCACTGCTTTGTTTTGCAACTCATCAATGCTCGTCCAGAAACCAACAGCAAGACCCGCCAAGTAAGCCGCACCCAGCGCGGTCACTTCAGTAACACGTGGGCGAAGTACTTCGGTATCAAGCAAATCTGCTTGGAACTGCATCAAGAAATTATTGTGAACCGCCCCACCATCGACACGCAGCGCCGAGAGGCGAATGCCAGAGTCAGCCTGCATGGCATCCAACACATCGCGTGTTTGGAACGCGATACTTTCTAAGGTTGCGCGCACAATATGGTTACCGTTTGCACCGCGGGTTAAACCCACAATGGTGCCTCGTGCGTACGCATCCCAGTATGGTGCGCCCAATCCTGTAAAGGCTGGAACCACATACACACCGTTTGAGGTATCCACTTTGGTTGCAAAATATTCCGAATCACGCGCATCGGCGATCAGCTTCATCTCATCACGCAGCCACTGAATCGAAGCACCGCCCATGAATACCGAACCTTCTAATGCATACGCAGGCTCGCCTTTAGGGCCACAGGCCAAGGTTGTCAGAAGGCCATTTTGAGACGTTACTTTCTCTTTGCCCGTGTTCATCAACAAGAAGCAGCCTGTGCCATAGGTGTTTTTCGCCTGACCGGCTTCTACACACATCTGACCGAACAACGCAGCTTGCTGATCACCTGCAATGCCAGCAATAGGAATGCGCGTGCCGCCCTTACCGCCGATATTGGTTTGGCCATAAACCTCAGAGGAACATTTCACTTCAGGCATCATGCTCGCTGGAATGCCCATTTCATCGAGGATCTTCTCATCCCACGTCATGTCGTTGATGTTAAACAGCATGGTACGAGAGGCGTTTGTGTAATCCGTCACGTGAACGCGGCCTTGGGTCATTTTCCAGACAAGCCACGTATCAACAGTACCGAACAAGAGTTTGCCCGCCTGCGCATCTTCACGTGCGCCTTCAACGTTATCTAAGATCCATTTTACTTTGGTGCCTGAGAAGTACGGGTCTAACAACAAACCTGTGTTTTCGCGAACGTATTCTTCCAATCCACGCGCTTTGAGTTCTTCACAGATCTGCGCGGTACGGCGGCATTGCCAAACAATCGCGTTATAAACCGGTTTACCCGTTTCCTTGTTCCACACAATGGTGGTTTCGCGTTGGTTGGTGATACCAATCGCCGCCACTTCGTCACTGCGGATACCTGCTTTCGTCAGTGCTTCAACCAAGGTTGAGCTTTGGGTGGCGTAAATTTCCATTGGGTCATGCTCTACCCAACCGGCTTCTGGATAAATTTGGGTAAATTCACGCTGCGAGCTGCTCACCATGTTGGCATTATGGTCCAGAACAACAGCACGAGAACTGGTGGTACCTTGGTCAAGCGCGACAATGTATTTTTTATTCGTCATTTTCACATACCCTTTGTTTTTATTCGTTATTTAGATTTGAGCAACTTCAGCTGAATCATCACATTGGTTTGGAATGGTACAACCTGTTCCAGACGTTGGCAGGAAGGTGCCAATCGCTTTCGGGTAAACCCAAGCACCAAAACACGCACCTGCAATTGGACCAAGGATTGGCACAATCAGGTAAGGCACGTCTTTCGCGCCAGACAGGGCGTAATCCCAGCCCGCAATAAAGGCAAAGAACTTAGGACCAAAATCACGCGCAGGGTTCATCGCAAAACCGGTTAGTGGGCCAAGCGAACCGCCGATGACAGCAATCAAAATACCGATCAGGAGTGGGTTCATTGCACCACGACGTGCACCGTTGTTTTCGTCACCCAGCGCCAAGATGCCAAACATCAACACCGCTGTGATGGCAAATTCCACCAAGGTTGCGCCAGCAAAGGAAAGAGATGCGTGAGGATAGGTAGAGAACACACCCGCCGTGCTTAACGCTTCAACACTGTCACGCGTGAACCCATTGGCGATCTCATAGTCTGTGAATAACGGGCTATAAAGGAAGTACACCAAGGCCGCCGCAGAGAATGCGCCTAAGAGTTGAGAGAGAATGTAAGGTGCAACTTTCGATCGATCAAAACCATGAAAACTCGCCAGTGCGATGGTCACCGCAGGGTTTAAGTGCGCACCAGAAACACCTGCCGTTAGGTAGATGGCCATAGCAACACCGAGGCCCCAAACAATACTGACCTCCCACTGCGTAAACTCAGCGTTGGTCAACACCAGTGCTGCAACGCACCCCACCCCAAAAAAGACAAGTAGCGCTGTACCTATAAACTCCGCGATACACTGACCCAGCAGTGTGTGTTGCTGGTTATTAGCCATGATGAACTCCTACTATGTGTGGTTAAAAAGCGCATTGACCTTTGCTGTCTCTTAAAGGCAACAAAGGTCAACACCCATCTCACCGTTGAGACTCAATATACGCCGAACTGGGCAAACGACTATCGGACAAAATCGCAAGTGAGCGAACGAGCACAAAAATTCATTCAATTGCTTATTTTTCTGTTATCCAGCTCAAAATTGGCCATGGCAAAAGCTCCAATCAAATACAAATAAACCATATAAATAACTTTTTAATACCCACATATCAGCATTTGAAGCCGCATCACAGACACATTAAGAATCATATGTCTCCAAAGAAAAATTTTAAACATGCACAAATAAGCGTGAACAAAATCATGCTCGTTCACGCATTTGTGTGAGTAAATTCATATCAAAACGAAAATTTCGGTGCCACAATCCGAGCATCGGACATATGAGGATTTAGACATGTCACGCTTCGAGACGGATGTGGTTATTATTGGAGGAGGCGCTACAGGTACCTCCATCTTGCGCGACTGCGCACTTCGAGGAATCAAGGCGATTTTGCTGGAGCAGGATGATCTCGCCTCAGGCACCACTGGGCGAAATCACGGCTTGTTGCACTCAGGTGCGCGCTATGCCGTGACAGACAGCCACTCCGCCATTGAATGCATAAAGGAAAACCGCATTCTCAAACGCATTGCTAAACATTGTGTTGAAGAAACCGATGGTTTGTATTTGACGCTTCCAGAAGATGACATTCACTTTCAGCCCACGTTTATCGACGCGTGCCGAAAAGCGGGCATTGAAGCCACTCGCCTGACGAGAGAAGAAGCCCTTCGTCTCGAACCTAACGCCAACCCATCACTCCTCGGTGCCGTTCGTGTACCCGATGGCACGCTTGACCCGTTCCGCTTATGCTCCGCCAACATGCTTGATGCAAAAGAGCTGGGGGGAAAAGTCTTCACGCATACCAAAGTCACGGGCCTTCTCCGAGAACAAGATCGTGTTATCGGCGTTAAGTGTTTCAACACGCGCCAGCAACAGAAATTCGAGATCTACGCGCATCAAGTCATCAATGCAGCGGGAATTTGGGGGCAAGGCATCGCGGAATACGCCGATCTTCGGATCAAGATGTTCCCAGCAAAAGGCTCACTGCTCATTCTCGATTACCGCATTAACAACGTCGTATTGAACCGTTGCCGCCCGCCTTCGGATGCCGACATTCTGGTGCCGGGCGACACCATTTCCCTGATCGGCACCACGTCAAAACACATTGATTATAAAGACATTAATGACTTACACGTCACCAGCGATGAAGTGGATATCTTGCTTGAAGAAGGCGCGAAACTCGCCCCTATCATGGCGAATAGCCGAATACTGCGCGCCTATGCCGGCGTTCGCCCGCTGGTTGCCCTCGATGATGATGGCAGCGGTAGAGACATTAGCCGTGGCATTGTTTTGCTTGATCACCAAGAGCGTGACGGGCTGGAAGGTTTCGTCACAATCACGGGAGGCAAGTTAATGACCAGCCGCTTAATGGCGGAATGGACGACTGATTTAGTGGCGAAAAAGCTTGGCAACACCACGCCATGCACCACGCATACGCGCCTATTACCAGGCGCCGCCGCGCCTTCTGCGCCAGCAAAGAAAAGCGCCAGCCTCGCTAAACCTGTTTACGAAAGCGCGGTATACCGCCACGGCGAACGCGCCGAAGCCTTTCTTAACAGTGGTAAAGGCAGTGACACCATTATCTGCGAATGTGAAATGGTGACCGCAGGCGAAATTCATTACGCCATTCAATCCTTAGACGTACACAACCTCGTGGATTTACGCCGCCGCACACGCTTAGGCATGGGGCCTTGCCAAGGCGAGTTGTGTGCCTATCGCGCAGCAAACCTGTTCCAGAAATATTCTGATGCCAACGCAGCACATCTGCTCGTCGATTTTCTTGAAGAACGCTGGAAAGGCGCAAAGCCCATCCTTTGGGGCGATGCGCTGCGCGAATCAGAATATAGCTATTGGATTTATGAAGCATTGATGGGCGGTGATGAACTTCCACCTAAAAAAGCGAATACCACAGAATTGCAGGAGAATGCTCATGTTGACGTTTGACACAATCGTAATTGGCGGTGGTTTGGCAGGCTACTGTGCAGCAATTAAACGCGCACAAGCGGGTTTCAAAACAGCATTAATCAGCCAAGGTGAAGGCAGCCTGCATTTCGCATCCGGTTCAATTGATGTGCTGGCGAAAGATCCCGATGCCTTCTTCCCAACGCGTTTTCCATTAAAAACAATTTCACAATTGCCACCACAGCATCCGCACCCTTATCGCAAAGTCGGCGCGAACGACACGCGTGCGGCGTTAAGCTGGTTTCGCGATGTCATGGAACAACAAGGTATTCCCTTCCATCAGCTTGATGAAGGCCAAAACCACTGGCGAATCACCCCTTTCGGCACACTCAAAGCTACGTGGCTTTCACAAATATTCTGCACCATGCTCGACGATGAAAAACCGCACGCGTTTGAACGTGTGATTGTCGCCAGCATTGAAGGGTTTCGCGATTTTCAAGCGGACGTCACCGCAGAAAACCTCGCCTTGCTGCCTCAATTTGCGAACACGCCAATCAAAGCCGTATCGATCATCTTACCGGAGCAGCAAACAGGCAATGAAATGCGCGCCAAACGCGCGATCGATTATGCGCGCGCGATGCGTGAACCCCGCGTGTATGACGCCATGTGCGAGCAGCTTTCTCGCTATGCGACCCCGCGCGACCTTGTGGTTCTGCCTTCAATCTTTGGTAATGGCGACGGGCAGGCCTACATGGCGCGTTTACAGCAGGACACGCAATTGCAGTTTCATGAAGTGCCGACCATGCCGCCATCCCTATTAGGTATTCGCATCTCTGACGCGCTGCACCGTGCGTTCACGCAAGCGGGCGGTACGCTTCTAAAAGGTGACAGTGTGACGGGCGCAACCCTGACCCGACATCAGGAAGGCCACCAGGTCGATTGTATTTACACCCAGAAGATGGGAGATCTTCACCTTCGAGCGAACCAGTACGTGCTTGCCAGCGGCAGTTTCTTTAGCCGAGGCTTAATTGCTACACCAAACCGCATCTACGAACCTGTCTTTGGCCTCGATATCGCCGCACCAGAAAGCAGAGACGATTGGTACAACCCGCGTTTCCTTGATGCTCAACCCTATATCAGTAGCGGTGTCGTGACCAATGATCACCTTCAGCCCGCCATTCAAGGTGACACCGTGATCAACCTGCATTGCATTGGCGGCGTACTAGGAGGATTTGATCCCGTGAAAGAGGGCTCCGGCGGCGGCGTGTCGATCGCCACCGGCTATGCCGTCGCGACGTGGCAACCCGTAAAAGAAGAAACAGCAGAATTAGAGGCCATGGTATGAACACAGCCCTTCAGAATCCGAAACAACGCATTCCGCAGCAACACACAAACTTCGAGCAATGCCTGAAGTGCACGGTATGCACCGTTTATTGCCCCGTCGCCAAAGCGAATCCTCTTTATCCTGGGCCAAAACAATGTGGCCCTGATGGCGAACGCCTGCGTTTGAAAGATGCCACCTACTATGACGACGCACTAAAGCTTTGTACTAACTGCAAACGCTGCGAAACCGCCTGTCCGTCAGGGGTGAACATTGGCGATATCATTGCTGTTGCGCGTAAAAATCATGAAAAAGCGCCGGTAAGCCCGAAGCGTTTACGCGATTATGTATTGAGCCACACCGATCTGTTCGGCTCAATTTCTGCCCCCCTCGCGCCAGTTGTGAATACCCTCACCAGCGTTAAGCCCGTTAAAAAGCTCATGCACCATATGGTGGGCATCGACGAACATAAATCACTGCCGAAATACAGCCGCACCTCTTTTCGCAAATGGTTTGCCGCTCAAACCGAATCCCAGAAACAATTCGATGAACAAGTCTGCTTCTTCCATGGCTGCTATGTGAATTACAACAACCCTCAACAAGGAAAAGACTTCGTCAACGTAATGAATGCCATGGGGGTGGGTGTTCAATTGCTGAAAAAAGAGAGCTGTTGTGGCGTGCCGCTCATTGCTAACGGCTATTTCAAAAAAGCGGAGAAAAACGCACAAAGTAACGTGAAGGCGATGCGTGACTTACCGTCGCCGATGCCTGTGCTCTCAACATCATCCACCTGTGCGTTTACGTTAAAGCAAGAATACCCACACGTGCTCGACGTAGATAACAGCGCCGTGGCTGACCAAATTTTCTATGTCACGCGCTACCTATTAAAACGCGTGATGGAAGGAAAGAAACTCAATCTGAAATCGACGCCGTTACGCGTGCTTTATCACACGCCTTGCCATCTAGAGCGAAGCGGCAACGTCATTTTCACCTTGGAACTGCTCAAACTGATCCCAGATTTGGACTTGGTGGTGTTAGACAGCCAATGTTGCGGCAGCGCGGGGACGTATGGCTTCAAATCAGAAAACTATGAGACGTCAATGAAGATTGGCCAATCCTTGTTCGAACAAGTCCGCGCGCAAGAGGCAGACTTCATCGTGTCTGATTGCGAAACCTGCAAATGGCAATTGGATGAAAACACCCAACTTGAAACGCTGCATCCCATCACGTTACTGGCGAGAGCGCTTGCCGATTAAAGACGAAACCTAACGACGTCTGAAACGTTACCGTTCTGGATAAACGTCCTCACCGGATAAAATGCAAAAAGCCCAAACATTGCTGTTTGGGCTTTTTCTAGCGCTTTTTCATTCTCATCACCCTTCGCAACGTGGGCGTGAAAATGACAAATAAACCTATTGCTGAATCGATGTCGTCGGCAGAACGCATTTCAAGATATCTGCCAAGGTCACTACACCGATCATCTTGTCGCCCTTGCTCACTACCGCTAACTGAACGCTCGCTTCACGCATGCGTGCCAGTGCCTCATAAACAGGCGTGTTTGCATCCAGCACATAAGCCTTACGCGCAACCTCTCGAGCAGGTCTATCCGCAGGCTCTAACAAGGTATCTCGCACATGAACAACAAGTGGTTTCAAACCACGTTTTCCAAATACAAGAATACGTAGATGGCCCGATGTCATCGCCGCGGCACGTACATCGGCAACCGTTGCATGTTTATCAACGTGCGCCATCACCTGTCCTTCTGTCACCAAGGTTTCAACCGGAATGGTACTCAGATCGATAAGGCCCGAGAGTTGCTTTTGGATGTTCGGCTTCAGCGTACCCACTTTGCCAGAATGCTCAACGAGCTGGCGAATGGTATCAACGTTTTGCCCACCAACCGCCGCACTTTCATAAGGTTCAACGCCTGACGCTTTCACCAAATGGTTTGCAATGCGGTTAATCCAGTTCAGCAACGGACGCAGCGGCCAAACGTAAGCGCGAGCAACAATACCAATGGCAAGCGCTGACTTTTCCGGGTGCGCAATAGACCAAGATTTTGGTGCCATTTCTCCCACAACGAGGTGAAGGAAAGTAACAACAAACAGTGCAAAACCAAACGATGCACCACCCGCTGCCCATTCCGGCAAACCCATAGCAAGAAAGACAGGGCTAACCCACACATCAACCGCTGGTTTTGTAATAGCACCCAACGCAAAGGTACAGAATGTAATACCAAGCTGAGCACCCGCCAGCATCAGAGTGAGATCATTCATGCCACGCAATGCTGCACGCGCTGAGGCACTTTCCACCGCCATCTCTTCTAGGCGGTGACGACGAGCACCCATCAAGGCAAACTCGATAATAACGAAGAAGCCGCTCAGAACGATGAGGGCAGTTGTCACGAGTGTGACAATCAACGGATCGGTCATCATTCTTCACCCTCCTCAACAAGATTCTCTACCAGCTTCACTCGCACTTCTGTCGGCACATGTCGCTCAATACGCAATACTTCAACCTCTAGGTGACGCTTGAACAGTTCGCCTGAAGCGAATTCTGAAGGATCGACAGGCAGTTCGATATTGACTGTCTCTCCCTCTGCTGGAAGCGCGCCGCGCTCAGAGATCAACATACCTGCGATGGTTTCGACATCGCCTCTTGGCAGATCATAACCAATGGCACGTTCCACTTCGTCGATGTGAACATCCCCTTCCATCAACCAAATGTTGTCACTTTCAGAGACAACGGCTTCACCGCTATCTGCATCGTGTTCATCAGTGATTTCACCAACGATCTCCATCGCCAAATCTTCAATGGTCAGCACACCCGCAAAACCGCCGTATTCATCGATAACACAGGCCAACTGATTAGTTGACGTGACAAGTTGATCAAGTGCGTCAGGCAGGCGCATCAAGGTCGGCAAAACGATGGCAGGACGCATGACCGTCTCAACAGTGTCGTCTGTATTGCCCGCATCGACATGCGCTAACACATCCGAAAGATGTACAACGCCCACAGGCGCATCATCATCATTAATCACAGGATAACGTGTATGTGCTTGTGCCATCAGAGACAGAAGCTCGGTCAGTGTGGTTTCCGGCTCAACCCAATCCACCTGCGAGCGAGGCACCATGGCGTGTTCAACGTCGCGCTCAGGAAAATCAAGGATACGATCCATCATCAGCGACAACTCGACGGCCAAGTCACCACTTTCGCGCGAGTTCGCGATGATATGGTGTAAATCTTCTTCTGAAGCACTCACGTCAAGATCGTGAACAGGTTCAATGCGAACTGCCCGCAGAAGAAGGTTGGCTGATTTGTCGAAGAAGCTGATGATCCAGCCGAACGCTGACATGTAGATCAGTGTTGAGCGAGACATCATACGAGACATCGGCTCGGCGTTAGCAATCGCCAAGTTTTTAGGATAAAGCTCACCAAAAATCATTTGAACGACCATCGCCACGGCCAAGGTGACAATCGTACCGATCGCAATACCCGTTTCGAGCGACAGCCCGAAGCTTTGCAATATAACGCCCATTGATTGACCGACCAGCGGTTCGGCAACAAAGCCCAGAACAAGGCCAGTCACTGTGATGCCAAGCTGGGCACCAGACAGCATGAAACTGGTTCGTTTGGTGACGGCTAGAGCGCGTTTTGCGGCTTCATCGCCAGTGGCTGCTAACGTCGCGAGTCTTGCTCGGTCAACGGCCATGTACGCGAACTCTTGCGCAACGAAATAGCCGTTTGCTCCAATGATCGCCAAGATAAGAAAAATGCCAAATAGCAGGGTGAGAAGGGGCTCAATCATTGTCGTGCTCTCCCTTGATAACTAAAGACCAAGAACGGTTTACACAATTGATTCGAGGAGGGGTCCACACAGTATTCCTAATGTAATAACAGGATGCGCAGTATATTTCCGCCGAAATAGAAGAGTCTAGACAATATTCGCGTAGCAACGAGTTGGTTCATAGAGACTAGAGGGCTGGCCAATCACGGCTCAACGCAGGAAATACAATACAATCAATGCATTCATCGTGTTTCTAGGCGCCCTTTCGAGCATCAATTTTCGTTACCGTCCGTTACAAAATATCTGCACACAACGTATGGTTTTTGTGCAAAAGGACTGCTTGATCGCATACGAAATGGCGCTGACCTGCTTTATCTTTTTTACTCTAGCCATCTACACAGGCATCTCGTCGGGCTTGAACTTGCCTTATCTGTCGCATCTGAGGAGTACATAAGGGGGCTTTATTACGACGTGGAGACATAAAGAGGCAAGTGGCTATAGCCGATAAGTTTGTCCGTTAATCTCATCGGCGACGGAAAGTAGCGTTGTCGTAAAAATCAGTATTTATTGATGGGTGCTTGCTGTGTATTGATTGTGCTTTGCTCTTTGACGTGGAGTTCCACATAAAGGGGAACCGAAACGCCAGCAATGGCTATAACAACAATTAAAGACATCAACCACTTTGGGGTTGTTGGCATATAGCTAACACGCGCGTAGCTTAGCGTTAAATATGTGATCGCAACAAAGCCAGCAAGCATACTGCAGGCTAAAACGTAGTCATTTGTGATTACCGCTAACATAAATTGTGAAATGTTCATTGAATTTGGGGTCTGCATTTATTTGGGGGCGAGATGGTAATTTTTTGTGACTCAAATCACAAGAATATATTCATGCAAAATCCAAAAACGGTGTTTGGCATCAATCAACGCTTGGTTGGGCGTCTCTTTTTGTCAACATTTTCAACCCTGTCAACGGACGAACTTTCTTTACCTTTTTATCCCTAATTTAAAAATTAATAACCACTCAACACCGAAGGCTGTGCTAAAACAATTTGTGGATCATATTGTTTACATGAATATTAAGGACGTCAGATGGCACCTACTCCCCGTCTTTTCATTGTTGAAGATGACGCTAAACTTCGTCAGCTTCTGTCTTCTTATTTCAAAGAACAAGACTTTGACGTTAAGGCATTTGAACAAGGCGAGAGTGCGATTGAAGCTATTTTAACGGAGCAGCCCGACGTCGTAATGTTGGATCTCATGCTGCCTGACATCGATGGCCTGACAATTTGCCGACAGATCCGCCCACAGTTTTCTGGCAAAGTACTCATGCTGACAGCCAGTGATGATGATTTTGACCACGTGGCTGCGCTGGAAATCGGTGCTGATGATTTTGTTACCAAACCGATAAAACCGAGAGTGTTACTGGCTCGGTTACGCGCGTTACTCCGTCGAACTGACATTCAGCCCAAAACAGCGGAACACGCGTCATCACTCGCGCAAAACACGCTGGCTTATGGCAATTTATCGCTGAATAAATCTCGAAAATGGTGTGTGTTGGCAGATAAGCATGTTCCCTTATCAGACAGTGAATTTGATCTTCTATGGTTACTTGCAGAATCAGCAGATCAGGTGTTATCGCGAGATACACTAACCCTTGCAGTAAGAGGCATTGAATACGATGGATTGGATCGCACCGTTGACAACAAAGTGGTCAGTTTGCGCAAAAAACTAGGAGACAACCCCTCCTTGCCCTGTCGCATCATTACCGTCAGGGGAAAGGGCTACCTTTTTGTGCCTGATGCCTGGCACGACTCTCAACATAATGTGTGACTATGTGGCGAATTTATATCGAATCATTTATCGGACTGTTTTTTCTCTTTATTGTCAGTCTGTTTGCCTTTGATTTCTTTGTCTACCAACTCAATCCAGATTATGACTATGTGCTGGAGGATATGCAGGCTGCTGCCCTTCACCATGTCATCAACACCTTGTCTGAGCCTCAGGGCAGCGAGTTTACGGCGCAATTACTCACCAACTATGCCGAATCAACAGCCAGTACATTGAACATAGTGTCCGTGGATCTCGTGCCTCAAGAGGTGCAAAACTACTTTGCACAAAGTCCACCACCCCACCCTTTTTCCTTTTATGACGAAGATCGGGCGCTGTGGCTCACCTTTCCTGATTCAAGCACTTTCTATCATATCGCCCCTGATCAAACCGCACAGGTCAGACAGAAGATTGAATTTAGTGATGCACTGTTTTTTGTGTTCACCGCCATAGGTTTCTTAATTTACTCCAGCTGGATCATCTGGTTTATCGGTCGCAGAATGCGCGCCTTGCAGCATGCCACAGCGGAATTCGCTAAAGGTAACTTAAGCGTTCGAGCCCCCACTAACAGTGGTAGCAAAGTGGGTAAGATGAACGAAAGCTTCAATGAAATGGCGGACAAAATATCCCGACTCATTACCAGCAACCGCTCTCTTACCCAAGCCGTCGCACATGACCTTCGGACACCGATCTTTCGTATTCAATGGCAGGCAGAAATTCTCCATGAAGAGGCCAAGTCACCGGCACTAAAGCAAAAACTTGCCAGCATTATCGAAGACACAGAGGAGATGGAGCAGTTGGTCGATGCACTGCTTTATTTCGCTAAAATGGGCCGTCAGGACGCACCGCTCAGCAAAGAAAACATTGTAGCTCAACCGTTTATCGAGCATTTGGTTAAGCGCCTACCGAACCCCGAAAACCGTCAAATGGACATATTGGTTGACCCTAACATATCGTTTATTGCCGACAAAACCTTGCTCAAACGGGCGATTGACAACGTGCTCGTCAATGCCATGAGGTATTCCGTATCAAGGGTAACAGTGCATTGCTCTCAAGATGCGCAAACCGTTAAGATCATCATTGAAGATGATGGCCCCGGCGTACCAAAACAATTTCGTGAGCGCATTTTTGAGCCCTTTTTTAGCGTTGACCCATCAAGAAACAAAGCGAACATGGGACACGGGTTAGGACTGGCTATCGTGAAACTAATCGTAGAGAAACATCGTGGTTTCGCCACCTTTGAAGAAAATCCCACCGGTGGAGCCAAGCTCGTTCTCACCTTTCCAAACCATGACGCTGACAATCAATGACAAAGTCACCACAAACAAAGGACACACTGATCCTTTTGTCAGCATGAGTGATTTTGTACGGTGTACACAAGACGCATAACTCAGGACAGCATCATGAAAAACATTATCGTTTTATGTTCTACCCTTGCCGCAGCTTCTGCCGTTCATGCCGCAGGCGACACGTATATTTTAAACGGTGGTATCTACACCAAACAAAACACATGGATAGCGGAGGTGGGCGCAGCGGGTGTCAGCGATCTCTATAAGGAACAAGATAACTCTGTCGTTCCCTTGTTGAACTTTGGCTACCACGGTGAAAACCTAAATGTCGATTTTAGTGGCGCAAACTATCGTGTCTACGGCACAGACAGTGATTGGGTCAACCTTGGGGTTATCATGACCACATCAGGCATCGCCTATGACAAAGACACCTCAGACTTCCTAAAAGGCATGGATGACCGAAACTTGAGCCTCGATCTCGGCGTAAATGCAGATTTCAGAGCCGGTACAGGCGTGATATCCACCTATTTCCAACACGATGTTTCCGGTGCTTATAAAGGGTATGTTGCTGGCGCGAGATACTTCGACATCTTTCCCATTGGCGATGCCGATTTTGTTTCTTTCGCAGGTGTGATGCTGCAAAGCAAAGACTTTGTTGATTACTATTTTGGCGTGAATCAAAACGAAGCGCGGGTCAATCGCCCAGCCTACAGCGGCGAAAGCAGTGTCGCTTATGAGGTGGGGTACAAGCTGATTTATCCGTTCAGCGACAACTGGAATCTCACGCAGTCAACGCAATACACACGTTTAGGCGACGAAGTTGCTGATTCTCCCATTGTTGACAGTGAAGACCAATGGATGGTTGGTGCAACCGTGGCCTACCATTTCTAACATGCTCTACTCTGATTGTTCTTCGATGGAATAAAAAAAGCCGCAGACTCTCGTCAGCGGCTTTTTTAGCAATTCTATTCTTACTAATTACTTCGCAAAATCAGCTGCTTGTGACGCGATAACGAATTCTTCGTTAGTTGGAATAACCAACACTTGTGCACCTAGCATTTCAGACGCACCGATAACGCCTGCGTTTCCGAAACGCGCCGCTTCGTTGCCAGCAACGTCTTCAACAAAACCAAGCAGTTTTAGGTTTTTCAGAATTTCACGACGAATAGGCAGTGAGTTTTCACCAATGCCGCCCGTAAAGATAACGGCATCTAGGCTATCCAATGGGATCATGTAAGAACCGATGAATTTCGCCACACGGTAAGTGAAGACTTCAAACGCCAGTTTCGCACCTTCATGACCGCTTTCCATGGCTTCAAGGATGCCACGTGCGTCAGACGTCAAACCAGAAACGCCCAAGAAACCCGATTTCTTGTTCAATGTGTCGAACACTTGCTCATGCGTCCAACCTTTCTTCATCAAGAATTCAATGATACCTGGATCAAGGTCACCAGAACGCGTGCCCATCATCAAACCAGCCAGTGGCGTAAAGCCCATCGACGTATCAACAGATTCGCCGTTGCGAATTGCAGACACAGACGCACCGTTACCAAGGTGAACCGAAATGAAACTCGTTTCTTCAATGGGCTTATTCACCATTTTGGCGGCTTCACGGCTTACGTAGTAGTGGCTTGTACCGTGGAAACCGTAACGACGAATACCGTATTCTTTGTAAAGCTCATTACAAATAGCACCCGTAAAGGCTTTTTGTGGCATGGTCTGGTGGAATGCAGTGTCGAACACCGCCACCTGAGGCAATGCAGGGAATGCTTTCATTGCTGCACGAATACCCATTACGTTCGCTGGGTTGTGCAGTGGCGCAAGGTCGCTGAGGGCGTCAATGTCATTCACCACACTGTCATTCAGCAATGTTGCTTGTGCAAATTTTTCGCCGCCATGAACAACGCGGTGACCGATCGCTACGAGCTGATCGTTCACGTTCATGCTTTCAACCAATTCAACGATAAGCTCAACCGCTTTTTCGTGATGATTACCACCTTGCTCGAACATGAGCTCTTGTTTGTCTTGTCCGTCACGCTTCCAGCTAATGCGCGCATCTTCCAGACCAAAACACTCACCAAGACCAGACAACATTGCTGCGCCTGTTTGTGCGTCCATCAGTGCGAATTTAAGGGAAGAACTGCCGGCGTTCAGGACTAGTACTAATGAATTGCTCATGAAAACTCTCATTGGGAAAAGGAGGTAAATCTAGATTTCGGATTCCGAAGCGCCCATTATTAAATTAAATTTGAACTATTCAACTTAAATTTGGGTGATTGAATAGTTTTTGGCTATTTACTGTTTCAGATCAATTTAGTTGTGAAAAATGTGGTTAAAAAACGTCATTTTGTAAATCATCCGTCAAAGAATGGAATAAAAAAAGACGCTCGAGATGAGCGTCTTTTTTCCAGTGTCAGCGGCGAGAGCTTACGAGGTCGGGAGAGTATTCGCTCTCGTGTTAATGTGTCTTAAATGGCAAAAATTACGCCATGGTCAGCAGAGACTTTCCTAACAACCACTCAAATTCTTTTTCAAAGTCGTCACCATAGCGATCGCAGCAAAGTGAATGCAGCTTTTTACTCGCATGGCTTGTAAATTCCTGCGCGTTTTCTGAGGAGACCGTATGAAGGAAGAACAAGCGCAGTACGGCGGTAAAACGGTTATCTGATCGCAATGCGTTCAACCAGCTGTCTATGAAGCTGCGTTTATCACCATCGAGGTCTAAGCGGTCAATCAAAATCCCTAGCAGCCTATCATCCAGACGTGTGATGAAATCGGTTTTCTTGGGAAAGTGATGGCTTATCCCTGTTCGTGAAATCCCTGTTTGCTGGCTCAATGTGGTGTAAGACATTCTGTCATACCCCAAAGTAACGAGTTGATCGACCACGGCATCTAGGATCAGTCGAATCGTTACTTCAGTATCTTCTTTGCTTCTCTTTGGCATATCTCTAATCCCTGTTTCCTGGCTTCCATATGGAGTAAGTGCAGGCTTCAGAACGTCCGACCTCTCTGCGACCAGCACGCGCGCTGTTGAGTGAATAGTATTTTTAGGCGCGCATTTGCTTTTTGTTTTAGCGGAAATCGAGGGGAATTTACCGACCACCCATCGTTAACTCGCGATCTTAAAGATAGTACATATGTCTATTATATGAGCGTATAGTTCGCGAAATTGTAAGAAGCGTGAAGCGAGTAAGGTTTGAGGCGGGAGATTGTCAGGTGAATCGATAACACCATGAAACCAAGGTGTTATTCTTTGTATGAGTGCACAAATGTCAATGCGTCTTCGTTACCAGCTTCAAAATTTGAACAAGCGTTTGAAAGAACAACTTGACCAAACCATGGCTCGAATCTTAGTTTAACAACTCAATAACATATAATTAGAACGATTAACCTCTTCCCTTCAGTTATACGGGGTCCGTTATGGGTCAACCAAAACCATATCAACAAATGCTGCGATGGGCTGATGAACGCCCTGATGAAATCTTTCTACGACAAATCATCAATCGCCAATTTACAGACTTCACATACTCAGACGCCGTCGATCAGGCACTGAGGATCGTTACGGCCTTACGTGGAATGGGCTTAGAACCGGGTGACAAAGTCGGTCTAATCTCAAAAAACTGTGCCGAATGGTTCATTGCTGATTTGGCAATGATGTTGGGAAGCTATGTTAGCGTACCGATTTTCCCAACCGCCGGTGAAGATACCATTGGCCATGTGCTTGACCACAGTGAGGCAAAAGCCCTCTTTGTTGGCAAGCTCGACGACACAAAAGCGCTGAAAGACACCTTGGTCTCACGCAGCAACCTACAAACCATCGCCATGCCCTACCCGACTATCAACTGTGGGTATGATTGGTCAGATTTGGTGGCGCAGCATGAGCGAGCGGACGTGAACCCTGAGCATGCTGACGACGACTTGATGTCGATTGTGTACACCTCAGGTACATCAGGCTTACCCAAAGGCGCAATGTTGACCTATGGTGCTTTCGCTTGGTCTGCACAGCGTCTCATAGACCACATCGGCATGATTGGTGGCGAACGCTTGTTCTCTTACTTGCCGCTGGCACACATCACAGAGCGCGTCTACATCATGGGCTCTGCGATGATGTCTGGTATTTGTACTGCATTCCCTGAATCACTCGATACCTTTATCGATGATGTGAAAATGCAGCAACCAACGCTGTTTATCTCAGTGCCTCGCTTGTGGACGTTGTTCCAGCAACGTATTCAGCAAAAACTGCCAGACGGCAAACTGAACTTGCTACTCAGCATTCCTTTCGTGTCGGGTTTGATTAAGAAGAAAGTCGCCAAAAACCTAGGTCTCGACCAAGCCCGCGTGCTGGGTTGTGGCTCTGCGCCTGTTTCTGCCGCGCTGTTGCGTTGGTATGAACGTCTTGGATTAAACATCACAGAAGCCTGGGGCATGACAGAATCATTTGCCTATAGCACACTGAACTATCCGTTCCGTGCCGACAAAATCGGTACTGTGGGCAATGCAGGCCCTGGGATTGATATTAAAATTGCCGCTGATGGCGAAATTCTTGTCAGTGGTGAAGGCTTGTTTGCTGGCTATTACAAGAATCCCGAGGCGTCTGCTGAGACTGTCATTGATGGTTGGCTTCACACCGGTGATATCGGTGACTTAGATAGCGAAGGCTTCCTCAGTATTCAAGGCCGCAAGAACGACACCTTTAAGACTGCCAAAGGGAAATTTGTCAGCCCTGTGCCGATCGAAAAACGTTTGTTTGAACTCAGTAACATCGAAATGATGTGTCTCGTGGGCTCAGGCATGCCAGGCCCTGTATTGCTTGCTCTGCCTCAAGAATTTCCAAACTTCGACCCAGAACGCTATGAGCGTCGCTTAAAACGCATCATCGACACCATTAACGGTGAATTAGAAGCACACGCAAAAATTAAGGGTGTGCTGCTAATCAAAGAACCGTGGAGCGTTGAAAATGGCTTGCTCACGCCAACGTTGAAGATCCGTCGCCACTTGATCGAGAAGAAGTATCACGATCTGGGCGCGACATGGCCATCAGACAAATTGGTGCAATGGGAAGAATAACGCTCTCTCGCTAATCCTTTTCAAATCAAAGCGGACTGATAGGTCCGCTTTCTTTTTGTTGGCGATGAATTCACTCACACTGATCGTACACATTCTCACCTTACTCTTCGCGAGAACCTCGAAAAAACCCTACAAAGACCAACGTTAAGTGTAGTAATATTACGAAACAGCCGAAGGGCGAATCTTACTATTATCCCCATCATCGAGAGAGTGCTCATGAGTCAGGAAGAATTTCAAGTATGTGAAGCGTGCGGCGTGACCGCTGAAATGGGTTACGTAATCAGCGAAGGCGATGACGTGGCTGAAGTTGAGATCTTTGCAGAAGACAAAACAATCGCTATCGCTGAATTCAATGCATACCTAGCACTGGCGAAACAAGTCAATGACGCTGTGGTGCACGATCTGGATGAGTCTGCAGAACTGGCGCTTAATCCGCTAAAAGTTCGCCTGAAGTTTGAATGCAGCGCCGAAAAATTAATTTTTGAACTGCGTAGCCGTTCTCTGGCGAAGTAATCGCGTTTCACGATTGACATCGCTTTCTGGTCACTTAACTGACCCATTGAAAAGGCCGCACAATTTTCATTGAGCGGCCTTTTTGTTTTCGTTGGCTTTATTTCTGTTGCACTGCGTTGTGCATCTCTAACCTAAAACAATGTTGGTGTGTTCTCTTCTTCATCAATACCTAATGATTCCAACACAATCTCTAGTTTCTTCGCGGCAACCTCGTATTCAAACTTACGAATAGCATCTTCTACAGGCGTAAGATCAACATCCATGCTCTTAGAACTTTCTTTAATCCCCGCAACAAAATCAACAGCTTGAGTATCAAAATTATTCAAGAGGATTTTGAGTTGCTCTAGCTCAATGCGAAACTCCCTTGGTGTGTACCCCGCAAAAGAAGCTTGTGCCGGTTTTTCCTCAACAGGTTCATCGCTCGGAATGTATTTTTGGATTTCCAGCAGCGTTGCTTGGATTTTATCCATTAAGCTTGCTTCCATTCTTCCATCACTCGTTGCTTGGTCTTCCAAATTACCCGCCAAAACCGCTAACCCTTTCGCTGACACATTCGCAGCGGCACCTTTCAGGGAATGAGCAAACATCTCAACGTCATCACGATTTTCTTGCGCAATGTCTTCTCTGATCGTGTCTATTTTCGCCAGTTTACTCTCTACAAAGGCGGTCATGACTTTCCAGTACGCCACGCTGTTACCACCAATTCGACGAATGCCTTCATTTGCATCAAGCACTAGCGGATCGATATCACTCAGATCATGAACCTGTTGTTCTGTTTCTTTCTTCTCATTCGCCTCGACTGACGACTTCACCGCTTCCCGTGACGCTGATGTCCATTTATGAATAGCACTGATCAATTCATCAACATCGATAGGTTTCGACACATGATCATTCATGCCTGCTTCTTTACATTGTTTAACGTCACGCTCCATCGCATTGGCCGTCATGGCGACAATAGGCAGACCTGAGAGAGATTCAATTTCACGAATTTTCTGCGTAGCCGTCACGCCATCCATCACAGGCATTTGCATATCCATAAGGACGATATCAAATGCTTTTTCTTGCACCCGCTCGAGGGCAATTTGCCCGTTATCTGCCACTTCAATCGATGGGTTATAGGTTTCCAAGATCCCCTTCGCGACTTCCTGGTTGATCATGTTGTCTTCAACCAACAGGATATTTAATCCCGTGAAGTCATAAACAATTGACGATTTCTCTTCAATATCTCGCGCGTTAACCAGTTTCAGCTCTTCTTTTCCGAACGCTTCCATCAGTGCATCAAACAGAGAAGAAGGATTGATGGGTTTCACGAGGGTTGCATCAAACAAGTCCTGCATGTCATCGGTGATCAGGCCTGCATCTTCACCGTATGCACTGGCAAGAATCACTTTTGGCATCTTATTCAAAGGCAATTCTTGAATTTGCATGGTGGCTTCATCACCGTTAATGCCCGGCATTTTCCAGTCCATGACCACCACATCGAAGCCATCATTCCCTTTACAGGCATTTTCAACTTCGAACACAGCTTCTTCACCGTTAGATACCGCCGCCACGCGCAGATCTAAGTTATCAAGCAAGGCATACATGATGTCACGCGAGGCTTGGTTGTCGTCCACCACCAGCACGCGTTTATCGTTAAGAATGGTGCTTTTCGCCACTTGTTCTTTGATACTTGAATCACTGCGGCCACAACGAATAGTGAACGAGAACGTAGAGCCTTTACCCGTCTCACTTTCTACCCAAATGCGACCGCCCATGAGCTCAACGAAACTCTTAGAAATGGTGAGACCAAGGCCTGTACCGCCGTATTTGCGGGTGATCGAACCATCCGCTTGAGAGAATGACTGGAACAGACGTTCCATTTGCTCATCGCTCATGCCGATACCGGTATCCTCAATGTCGAACTGAATCTCGACCACTTCATCACCATCAGACACTTTACGTGCACGGATGATGATTTCCCCACTGTCGGTGAACTTCACTGAGTTACCCGTGAGATTGATAATGATCTGACCAAGACGTAATGGGTCACCCACTAAGTCGTCAGGAAGGTCTGGGTCAATATCAAAGATAAGCTCGAGTTCTTTTTCTTTGGCTTTCACGGAAATGATGTTGCTAATGTTGTCCAACACTTCGCTGAACCTGAACTCAATGTGTTCAACAGAGAGTTTACCTGCCTCGATTTTCGAGAAATCAAGAATGTCATTAATGATGCCGAGTAGCGATTTACCCGCTTTTTCTATGTTGCCAACATAATTACGTTGTTTGTCGTTGAGATCCGTCAGCAAGGCTAAGTGCGACATCCCTAGGATGGCATTCATTGGTGTACGAATTTCGTGGCTCATGTTTGCCAAGAATTCGCCTTTGGCTTTACTGGCCTCTGTGGCTTGGTCTTTCGCGCCAATCAAGTCAGTTTCTAGGCGTTTTTGCGTTGTCACATCAACGAAGAGACCCACAATACCGAGTGGTTGCCCATCGCCGCCATAATAGGTTGCTTCATACACCGTCAGGATACGCACATCCCCTTCTGCGTTGGCGAGTTCGATGTCATAAACGTGTGAACCTGGGTTTTCGAGAAGGGCTTTTTCCTTCTCAGCAAACATGGTGGCAACGTCTTCTTTAAAGAGCTCATCCGGGGATTTATCCACCACATCAACAAAGAACAGACCAAGGAAGTCTGTGAACGCGTCATTAACCCCAATGTACTTGCCTTCTGTGTCGCGGAAGTAGGTTGGGTTAGGCATTGCATTGATGATTTGTTGGTTAAGTTTGAGCTGTTCTGAGATTCTGCGTTCAGCTTCTACCTGAAGCTCGGCGTTCATGGTGAGCTGAATGCCCACGGCCAAATCTTCTTGCGCTTCGGAGAGCCAATCTATTTCTTTGTCAGAAAGCACACGCACCGAGCCCAATTCCAACACGCCCACCATTTCACTGTTTACAAACAGTGGAATGAAATACATTTCCTCGAGCTTTAACAACCCTGCGGGTAGCGTTAGGGTGAATTTTTCGTCTTGGTTACGAATGCGCAAGAATTCTTTGGTACGAATAATAGTGCGATGGAATGAAACACTCTCCGCTTCCATCACTTTTGTTTGTTCATCAACACCCACACCGCCAATGAGATGAAGCTTTTCATTTCTCACGCAATAAATGGCTGAATAAGGGATTTCGAATCGTTGCGAGAAGAACGTTGGCACTTCAATACCGAGGGAGCGCGTATCTGCACAGCCTCGAATCAAATCGGAAAAGGCTTTTATCTGGCGACTAAACTCAAACCGTTCTGCAATTTCTTCTAGTACCTTGTTTTGCGCCGAAGCGAGATCTTTGAGCTCACCTTGGCTTTCCACGTCCAATTTGAATTCAAACTCTTTGTCCCTAACCTTGCTGACAATTGTGCTGCGAATATTGTCTAGCGGCTTCAAGAAACGTACCCATAGCAAAACTGTTGTTGCGGCGACGGAGATTATCAGCAAATAAGCCATGGATATAACAATGCCATCCATGTTGCGCTTACTTTGTATCAAGCTCTCTAACTCTGAGCGCGTGCTCTTTTCTATCGTGTCATAAAAGGCACCAATTGGGCCCATGATCTTGTTTTTTGCATGGATGTAATCAGCCCCAAACAACATTTGCTGTGCAAGTTCTGAGTCGGGTAATACGCGCTCGATTCCACGTGCAGTGCGCTTGCGACCTTGGATCAGGTCCATTGCCGACTGTTCAATATCGATCAGGTCTTGTGAGCGCGAGAGCGCTTGTGTCAAAAACGCCAAATGCGCTTCACTGATACCCACATCACGCAATCTGCTCAGCAAAGAAGGATAGTCAGGGCGGATGGGAATCTCTGGCTGAGTCACTTCGTAGCTAGGATCAGAAAGCTGTGACCAATAGTCGAAATTGTACCCTGCTGGCATCGGGAGCTGCCCATCTCGCACCGCTTTTACCTGCTCAAACAAGTAACGCCACCGATTGTTTGTCGTGACGGAATAGTTGCGCGCGAACTGCGTTAACAAATCAGAACTTTGTTTAAGCTCAATGGCTAAGGCATATTGTTGATGACGTTGCTCATAAATCTCGTTGATGTCTTCACTCAGCGCTTCAGAGCGGATAACTGCAAAAATAATGGATGCGCCTAGAAAAAGAATGAATCCCATGAAGGCAAAATATACGTGCCGAATTGATCTCATTTCGTCTCCGAAAATCTCATGTTCGTGACATTTGTTTTATATAAGCGTAGACGGCGACATTCGGTTGATAAAGTGAGAAAAAGCAAAAGCCTGTTTGCATCTACATTTATACTGAAAACGGTTTACCGAATACCTGAAATAAAACGTTGACCCAAGAAAGGGAGAGACGAAACCAAATCGCCTAAATGAAACGCTAAGGAGTGGCTGTGTCGCCGATTTATAAAGGGACGTGGGCGATGCTGGTCGGCATCACCTTGCTGAGTGTCGATAGCTTATTGATTCGACTAATACATTCCTCAGAGTGGACATTGCTTTTTTGGCGTGGTTTTTTTTCGGTGGTGGTTATTCTGGCAGTTATGCTCGCCGTTCGACCCAAAGAAACGATTGCAGCTATAAAAGCGCCAACAAAATCGCTATTTCTTGGCTCAATCGCGTTCTCTTTGTCGACGATCTGCTTTGTGCTCTCCATTGAAATGACACAAGTTGCCAGTACATTAATCATCATTAATGTCAGCCCCTTGATCAGTGCCCTGCTCGCCTACTTCTTCCTCAAAGAGCGTGTTGATAGACGCACACTCATCGCCATTGTCGCTGCGACGGCAGGCATTGTGTTTGTGTTCAGTGATACCGCATTGCCAGACGCCTCGATCGGTAATTTGATGGCACTAGTCACCGCTTTTATGCTGGCCTCTTACTTTGTGATCCTACGCAAAACGCAAAGCAAGAATGCACCGTTGTACCTTGTGCTTGGCGGTTTTTTCACCATGGTCATTGCCCTTATTGCAGGCGCTGAACCTTTCGCACTTACCGAACAAGAATGGGTTTATATCTTGATCCTTTGTGTGGGTGTGGTGCCACTTTCCTTCGTACTGATATCCATTGGTCCTCGCTATCTACCTGCGGCGCATGCCAACTTGTTCATGCTTTTGGAGGCGATTTTGGGCCCATTATTCGTTTGGTGGGGACTGGGGGAAGTGCCGAGCCAGAACGTACTGATCGGCGGAGGCATTGTCTTATTGACCTTGATATTGTTCACCGTCTCAGCGGCAAATGAAAAGCGCGCACTCAACAAAAAAGCCAGCATCGGTTGATACTGGCTTTTCGAAATCATTGGTGCATTGTTACAGACCGAATTGTTGGCGACAGGCCTAAAGGCGTAAACTTTGCCACGCTTCACACATAGTGCGGAATGTAGCGGCATCGCCTTCTGGACGGTCTGGGTGCCATTTCAGTGCCATTTTTCGCCACTGACGGCGTATCTCTAAATCCGACGCATCCACCGACAATCCCAACGCTGACAGCGCATTTTTACGCTCGACCGTTGTCTCACTGCAATGTCCAACATGCTGCTGATAACGCTTCCAGAAAGAGGAAAGCAAATCACGCACATCTTCGAGTTGCGCATCGTAGTTTTTCCAATCCATGTAATATTCGCGCAAGGGATCGTCGCGATTGATTTCATGTTGGACAAACCCTGAGCTTGCGCCGCGCCATTTCAATTGAATGTCCATCGACTCTACTTGCAACCACTGCTGAGGAAGCAGCATTTCTTGCAGTTGGTATAGGGCGTTCATGATGAGAAAATTACGCTTGAAGAGATCCAGCTGAAGGTCATCGTCTAAATGATCCATGATGGTTTTCTTCTGCAGCTCAGACATCAGGTAGTGAACCTTCCAACTTTGGTGAGATTCTTCGAGCACGCTCAGAATCGGCCAGATCAGGGGGTTATCAATGTCATCCCGTTGTTCAGCAAGCATACTGCAAATTCTCCTATCGACGACATGTCGTACATATAAGACATTAATCCATTATGCTGTGTATCGCCTGCGAATTTCCGTTCTTCTGCGCCGACTCACAGCTCTTTGCTCCTTGGCAGGAGGCTTCACCCCTACTAACAGAACACTCATTTGCTGTATAAAATGCATGCATAGTCGATGCCAATCACGAGACGATGTGTAAAAATATTTTACAGCGTCAGAATGGTTACATTTAGGCCATTGAGTACAAAAAGAAAAAGGCCAGTGATAATCACTGGCCTTTGTTGTCGAGTTCACTATCAACGATGCAGATTTATTGTTTGAACTGCATAAAGCGGCAATTTTGTGACACTTCATTGGCAATTTTACTGCCGTCTGCATTTTTTTGACGCCAGAACGTAAAACCAAATTCGCTGTCAATTTGCCGCAAAGCGATGCAATCAGCCGCGATAATAACGTTGTGGTACAAATGGCATCTTTTCGATGGTCATCGGCAATTTCTTACCGCGCACCTCAGCGAACACTTCGGTGCCAATCACTGCAAGTGCCGTTGAAACGTAACCCATCGCCACAGGTTGACCTTTCGTTGGGCCAAACGTGCCGCTGGTGACTACGCCAATTTCATTGTCATCAGCATCAAACAGCACTGCTCCTTCACGAACAGGCGCTTTACTTCCACCCAGCAAACCAACACGCTTGCGCGAAACATCTTTGGTCGCAATTTGGTCAAGAATGATGTCTGCACCAGGGAACCCACCGGCACGCTCACCGTCTGCACGGCGTGGCTTGCTCAGCGCCCACAGTAAGCTTGCTTCAACAGGCGTAGTTGTCGTGTCAATGTCGTGACCATACAAACACAAGCCACACTCAAGACGCAGAGAATCACGCGCTCCCAAACCAATCCATTCAACAGCATCGTTGGCGAGAAGAACACGGGCAAATGCATCGGCTTGATCAGCGGGCACTGAGATTTCATAGCCATCTTCACCCGTATAACCAGAGCGGCTCACCAAACATTCAACGCCGCCCAAATCCATTGACGCCGCATCCATGAATACCATGTCAGCAACAGCAGGATTAAGGGTAGCAAGCACCGCAGCGGCCTCTGGACCTTGCAATGCTAGCAGCGCACGGTCTTCGATTTCTTCCAGTTGTACGTCGCTTGGCAGGTTGGCACGAAGGTGCGCAATATCTTGCGCTTTACACGCGGCATTCACGACCACGAACAAGTGATCGCCAAAGTTTGTCACCATCAAGTCATCCATCAAGCCGCCTTGCTCATTGGTGAACAACGCATAACGCTGCTTACCGGCTGGCAAATCGATGATGTCGACGGGCACTAACGCCTCAAGTGCTTTTGCTGCATTTTCGCCATGTAAACGAAGCTGACCCATGTGCGACACATCAAACAGACCCGCATGTTCGCGACAATGGATATGTTCTTTACGCACACCCAATTCGTATTGAACAGGCATGTCATAACCTGCGAATGGCACCATTTTGGCACCCATTTCAATGTGTAGGGCATGTAACGGGGTTTTGAGAAGATCCTGTGACATGTTTCACTCCATGATCATGGCAATAGCCGACGTACTGAGAAATTGTCCGCCATTTGGCGGGATGGTGTTTTGGTCATCCTTCTTAAGAGGATGACCAGCCTCTCTCTAGAGGAGAATACTAAGAGGCTGTTACCCAAAGGATGAGTGCGTCTTCTTCACTGGCAGAGGTCAGCATGTGCCCCATCGCTGCGTCGTAGTAAACACTGTCACCTTCTTCTAAGGTAATCGCTTCATAGAATTCTGAATAAAATACGATGCTTCCTTCAAGCACTAAGAGGAACTCTTCGCCATCGTGTCTAATCCACTCATCGTACTCATCAAATGCGCGAGCATGCACACGAGACTTGAACGGAAACATCTTCTTGTTAGTTAGCTGTGTAGCAAGTAACTCGTGTTCGTAAGTCGCAGTTGGTCGCGCCTTACCTTCACCAGCGCGCGTAATGTCGCGTCGGCCTGTGGCTTTTCGTTGTTTTGGTGGCGTGAACAATTGGGGAATACCAATGTTCAAACCCGCAGCCAGCTTTTGCATCGCTTGAAAGGTTGGCGAAATCTGTTCGTTTTCGATTTTTGATAATGTCGATCGCGCCAAGCCCGTCAGTTTGCTCGCCTCTTCCAAGGTCAAACCACCCGCGGTTCGGATTTCTTTCAAGCGTTCACCCAACTTCAGGGGCGCAACGTGCGCGTCACCGCTTGCACTCAAGCTTCCGCGTTCAACGGTTACTGATGGATACACGTCCTGTGTATCTGTCTGTGTTGTCATTCGACTCCCCTTTACATTGTCTCATGGGCCGTCAGCGTGGGCTCATTCTTACACAGAGACTGTGTGAGCCGATAAGCGCGAGTTAACACTTTTAACAAAAAGTTTCCTATTGGAAACTTACGATAAAAACGCACTGACATACGATGAGCCCTAACTAATTGAAATTACATCAACCCATGGCTTCGATAGATCACTCAAAAATCCAACAAAATAACACGAATTATAAAGCACTGTTTTTAATCACTATTAATGAATGACAATGAAATAACCGTTGCAATCATGGATGCCAAAAGGTAAAAAAGCAAACGTTTGCGCAAAAACGAAAACCAGAATGCTTCGTGTGGATGGCTATTTTCGAAATATGGCTAGGCGATCACAACGCGAGTTTCCTATAGGAAATTTTGTTTTACGAAGTGGTAGTACGTTTTGTATGTTACACAAATGTTGACTCCGGCAACGCATAAAAAGCCAATACTTAAATAATAGGCTCCGGACTGTCATCCCCCATCAAGGGATGGTGTGTACCCTACAAAACGAGGAGACGTGCAATGAGCCATAGCATGTTTGACCTGTTCAAAATTGGCGTTGGCCCATCTAGCTCCCACACCGTTGGGCCGATGGTCGCAGCTGCCCGATTTGCTGCCAATCTTCGCGAAGAAGCATTGCTCCACAATACGCACAAGGTATCTATCGAGCTATTCGGTTCATTAGCCTTAACGGGAAAGGGACACGCTACCGATATCGCCTGTGTCATGGGATTGATGGGTGAATGGCCTGATAGCATTAACTCAGACGACATTCCAACCATGTGCAACATGGTTAAAGGAAGCAAAGAGCTGCCTCTCGACGGACATCGATTTATTCCGTTTGATTGGGATGTAGACTTGGTCTTCCATTTCGACAAAGTATTGCCTGAACACCCAAATGGCATGACGTTGACGGCAATGGGTGAAAACGATGACATCTTGCTCTGCAAAACGTATTTCTCGGTAGGGGGTGGTTTTGTGGTTGAAAAAGGTGAAACCGATGCATTGGCGTCGGATTTTTCACCACCGAACACATTTAGCAGTGCCGTTGAACTTCTTGAGCACTGTAAAACGCAAAATAAATCGATTGCTGACATCATGTTTGCCAATGAGTTGGCGCGCGCCAAACATCAAGACAAAAAGGCAACGATGGATGCCGTCAATCAACAAATCGATGCCATCTGGCAAGTGATGTTGGCCTGTATCGAGCGCGGTATTGAACAAGAAGGTACGCTACCGGGTGGTTTGCAGCTAAAACGTCGTGCGAAAAAATTACGCGACTGCATCAAGCGTAAAGACACCGACGGACTGCCCGTTGATTCGAATGATTGGGTCAACATGTATGCCATGGCAGTCAATGAAGAAAATGCAGCGGGTGGACGTGTAGTCACTGCACCAACAAACGGTGCCGCGGGTGTTATTCCGGCGGTGTTGGCGTACTACAACAAGTTTGTGTCGCCAAATAACATGGACGGTATTCGTACTTTCCTCGCTGTCGCAGCCGCAATTGGTTCGCTTTATAAAACCAATGCGTCGATTTCCGCCGCAGAGGTGGGATGCCAAGGCGAAATTGGCGTGGCGTGCTCCATGGCAGCCGCAGGATTGGCCGCCGCAATGGGGGCGACACCTGCACAAATTGAAAATGCCGCAGAAATCGGCATGGAACATAACTTGGGCCTAACGTGCGACCCAATAAATGGTTTGGTTCAAGTGCCTTGCATTGAACGCAACACCATGGGCGCAGTGAAAGCCATCAACGCCACAAGATTGGCGTTGAACGGTGATGGTGAGCACCACGTTTCGTTAGATAGCGTCATAAAGACGATGCACGAAACCGGGCTCGACATGATGAGCAAGTACAAGGAAACCTCACAAGGTGGCCTTGCAACAAACACCATCGCCATCAATGTTGTCGCGTGTTGAGGCGCGCGCCAGCAAGGTCAAAAAAATAACGAACATAGCACTGGCGCGCTGTCGTAAAGCGCGCCGAATAGAACACAAAATCGCGTTTTTTCGCTGAGTGAGCGAAGACGAATAACCACGTTTCAAACGGAGATGAAGAAATGGATGCAACCCTGAAGTTTGCTGAGAGCCACGAGTGGGTAAAAGACAATGGTGACGGTACTGTAACCGTTGGCATTTCTGAGCACGCACAAACGCTTCTAGGCGATGTTGTTTTTGTGGATCTGCCAGACGTAGGCAGCGAAGTAGAAGTGGGCGAAGGTTTCTCATTGGTAGAATCCGTAAAAGCAGCTTCTGACATTTACGGCCCAGTAAACGGCGAAGTCGTTGAAGTGAACGAAGATCTGGAAGACAGCCCAGAACTTGTTAACGAAGCGCCGTTTGAAGGTGGTTGGATTGCAAAAATCAAGCTTGCTGAAGACAGCAACCTCGATCACTTGATGTCTGCTGACGCTTACCAAGAAACTATCGAAGACTAATTCAGGACGACTGTCATGACCGAATCACGCCTACTCGACCAACTCCAACCTCATGATGAGTTTGTGACGCGCCACAATGGCCCGCGTGACACTGATCAAGCCGAGATGCTGCGTACCGTGAATGCCACGAGCCTTGAGCATTTGATTGAAGAAACGGTACCTGCTCACATTCGTTTACCTCGACCGCTTGAGTTAGACGATGCACTCAGCGAAGTTGCCATGCTAGACAAACTGAAAGGCATTGCCAGCAAGAATGTCATCAAGCAAAGCTTCATCGGCCAAGGTTACTATGGCACGCATACGCCTACACCCATTCTGCGCAATGTCTTAGAGAATCCGGGTTGGTACACGGCCTATACGCCATACCAGCCAGAAATTTCTCAAGGTCGTCTTGAATCACTGCTGAACTTCCAGCAAATGGTGATGGATTTAACCGGCATGGAATTGGCGAATGCCTCACTGCTGGATGAAGCGACAGCCGCTGCTGAAGCCATGACGCTATGTAAGCGTGGTGGTAAGAGCAAGAGCAATACCTTCTTCGTTGCTGATGACGTGCACCCGCAAACCCTCGACGTAATTAACACACGCGCGGGCTTCATGGGCTTCGACGTGATCACTGGCGCTGCAGATACCCTGCCACAGCACGACGTATTTGGTGCGCTGCTGCAATACCCAGGTACGACTGGCCAAGTGCGTGATTTGACGGATTTGATTGCCCAAGCACAAGCCAATAAAACATTGGTTACTGTCGCCGCAGACCTGCTTTCTCTCGCCTTGCTAAAAGCACCGGGTCAGATGGGTGCAGATGTCGTGATTGGCTCAGCACAACGTTTCGGCGTGCCAATGGGCTACGGTGGTCCTCACGCTGCGTTCATGGCAACCCGTGACAAACTCAAGCGCACCATGCCTGGCCGCGTTATCGGTGTGTCTATCGATAACAAAGGTAAGCAAGCGCTGCGCATGGCAATGCAAACCCGCGAGCAGCATATTCGCCGTGAAAAAGCGACGTCGAACATTTGTACTGCTCAGGCGTTATTGGCCAACATGGCGGCATTCTTCGCGGTTTACCACGGTCCAGAAGGCCTGAAGAAAATTGCACGTCGTGTTCACCACCTGACTGCGTTGGCGGCAGCAGCATTCAATCATGCTGGCGTAGAAGTGGCATTCCACGATTTCTTCGACACCATTACCCTGAACACGGGCGACCAAACGGACGCACTGTTCAAGAAAGCACAAGATGCTGGCTACAACCTGCGTAAGCTTGATGGTCAACTCGGTGTGAGTGTGGATGAAACCACCACATTGGAAGACATCAACGGCTTGTTGGCCGCCATCACTGATGAAAGTGATGCCACCCAATTCGCCGCGTCTATCGAAGCTGACGAGTTTGCGGCGATTCCAGAATCTTGCCGTCGTACCAGTGCGTACCTGACGCACCCCGTCTTCAATACGCACCATAGCGAAACACAGCTAATGCGTTACATGAAGAAGCTCGAAAACAAAGACTTCTCTTTGACGCACGGCATGATCCCGCTGGGTAGCTGCACCATGAAACTAAATGCGGCGGCTGAAATGATCCCCGTCACGTGGCCGGAATTTGGTGCCCTGCACCCATTTGTGCCTGCTGACCAAGCGTTGGGTTATACCGAGCTTGCAGACTCTCTCAACAAGATGCTTTGTGAAATCACAGGCTACGACGAAATGTCTCTGCAACCAAACTCCGGTGCACAAGGTGAATACGCAGGCTTAATCGCGATTCAGCGTTACCACGAAAGCCGTGGCGATGCGCACCGTAACGTGTGTTTGATCCCAAGCTCTGCACACGGTACAAACCCAGCGTCTGCAGCCATGGTGTCAATGAAAGTGGTAGTAGTGGGTTGTGATGACAGCGGTAATGTCGATGTTGAAGATCTGAAAGCGAAGATTGAGAAACATCGCGACAACCTTTCTTGCATCATGATCACTTACCCGTCAACGCACGGCGTTTACGAAGAAGCGGTTCAAGAAGTGTGCGAATTGGTTCATGAAGCGGGTGGTCAGGTTTACCTTGATGGCGCGAACATGAACGCACAAGTTGGTCTTACTAGCCCGGGCTTTATCGGTTCAGACGTTTCTCACCTGAATTTACACAAAACCTTCTGTATCCCTCACGGTGGTGGCGGTCCAGGTATGGGTCCTATCGGTGTGAAAGCACATCTCGCCCCTTTCCTTCCAGGGCACGCTGTGAACGGCACTGAATTCGCAGTATCTGCTGCACAAATCGGTAGCGCCTCTATTTTGCCAATCTCGTGGGCATACATTGCCATGATGGGTGAACAAGGCCTGACCGAAGCCACTAAAGTCGCGATTTTGAGCGCGAACTATGTGATGGAGCGTCTGCGTCCGCACTACCCAGTGCTGTACCGCGGTACACACGGGCGTATTGCGCACGAATGCATCATTGATATTCGTCCACTCAAAGACGAATCAGGCATTAGCGAAGAAGATATTGCAAAACGCTTGATGGACTTTGGCTTCCACGCACCGACCATGTCATTCCCTGTTGCTGGCACGCTCATGATCGAGCCGACAGAAAGTGAAGACAAAGCAGAGTTGGATCGTTTCTGTGATGCCATGATTGCGATTCGTGAAGAAATCGCGAAAGTGCAAGACGGCGAATGGCCATTGGAGAACAACCCATTGGTCAATGCACCACACACTCAATCAGACTTGATGTCTGAGGGGTGGGAACGTCTATACAGCCGTGAGTTGGCATGCTTCCCGAGTGCGCAAGCGAAAGATGCGAAATACTGGCCAACAGTAAACCGTGTCGACAACGTGTACGGCGACCGTAACTTGATTTGTTCGTGCCCGAGCATTGAAAGTTACATGGAAGACTGATCAGCACCGCTATCGTTTTAAACAAAACAAAAACGAGCCTTTCTGGCTCGTTTTTTCTTTCATAAAGTTTGCATTATTAGTCATTGTATAAATGCTGCATTTTTTTGTGTATGGAGTGTAATCAACTAACCACTTACCTATCACAGCTCACACAAACAACGCGATTCGAGGGTTTGCAACCCACTGGAATTGCAGTATCTATTTGACTCTAAGCCTTTATTTTCGCGCCTCACGCCCAACCCCCTACGCCCATTTCCTGTGTCTAGATCTCAAAGTCACAGCGAAATCTAATACCAATCAGCATTTAATCGCTTTGTACAAAAAGAGAGACACTGCAATGTCGAAGCGTTGTATAAAATTTTTTCATACCCCGCCTTGTTTTCGAGTCGGATGTATAAGAGAACGCTTATGTACTTCCGGTTTTGCCGTGGTTTGAAAAACAGTATGAAAAAAGCGACGAAATAATAAGAGCAACGTACAGAGACGGCTTGCAGTGACATTTCCGCGCAAAGCACTCAAAGAGTTAGCCAGTTAATACAATGTTTGGTGAGGGTTAGGAAAATTACTATCGAGAGCATGGATGCGGCGTTTCGCAAAGTATATCAATATGCTGAGCCTAATCTGACGTTAATCGGATGGATGGGGCTCATCGGCTTCCCCGCGTATTTTGTTGTCTGGCAATATATCTTCCCGCAACCTTATGAAAACCTGCCACTTCGCCTCTTCTGTTCCGTTCTTTTTCTCATCATTTTGTTCCGTAATAAAGTAAAGCTCGCATGGCAGGATAATATGCATTTGTATTATCAAGTCGCCATGACCGTCTGCCTCCCCTTCTTCTTTTTCTATATGCTCTTTATGAATGATTGGTCGAGCGTGTGGCTACTCTCTTGTATGGCAGCGATTTTCGTTCATATATTGATGGTACACATCACACGGGTGATGTTTATCCAAACCTTTATTGGTATCACCCTTGCCATCTTCTTCGCGTGGGTTTCAAAAGACTACCACCTCGCATTAACCATGAATTGGACCTATGTTCCTATCTTCCTGTTCATGTATATGTTTGGGAATCTCTTCTACTTTCGCAATCAAATGGAACACGAAACCAAAGTCTCGATTGCCAAAGTGTTCGGGGCAGGCATCGCTCATGAGATGCGCAACCCGCTCAGTGGGCTATGTACTTCCATTGATTTGATTCAAGCCATCCTGCCCAACCCCCACGAACAAAAGAAAGCCAACTACACCCTCTCTGCTGAAGACGCACTTTTACTGCGTGAGATTAGCCATGACGCAATGAACATCATTCGGGCGGGAAATGAGACCATTGATCTTTTGCTCACCTCGATCGATGAGAACCGTGTTTCTCGCTCCACCTTCAAAAAGCACTCGGCGCAGCACGTTTTAGAAAACGCCATGACAAGTTTTGGCTATAAGAGCGCAACGGATCGTTTTTTGATTTCTATCGATATTCGGGACGAATTTGAATTTTTAGGCAGTGATACCTTACTCAAGTACGTTATCTACAATCTGTTTAAAAATGCCTTTCATCATCGAAGTGCAGAGAACTTCCATATCAAGGTCACACTTGAATCCGACGAGCACGAAAGTCGTATTATCGTGAAAGACAATGGCTCCGGCATTCCAGATGAAATCATCGAACACATCTTCGACAACTTCTACACCACTGGGCGCTCAGGCAGCTATGGGTTAGGGTTACCCTTCTGTAAGAAAGTGATGGTGGCATTTGGCGGAAATATCTCCTGTACCTCAGAGCTGGGTGCATGGTCCGAATTTACCCTCAGTTTCCCTGCACTACATTCTGATGCCGTCGATGTCATTGAGCGGAATGTCCTGCACCTCAAATCCATGTTGATTGTAAGTGACCAAAGCATCCTTACATCAAAAGCAGTAGATACCGGTAAAGCGCTGAGCATGCGTGTGGACAGCATGAGTACCCTTTCCATGCTGCAAAAGAAAGAACATGAATTTGAGTACGATTTAGTCTTTATTGACTTAGAAAGCATGGTCGCCAATGGCGATATCCTCACGCACATTGAACCCCTGCTTTCCTTTACCAATGCGCGTATTATTTACTTATTCCAGCACTGTGCGACGGATTATCAGACCAATGCCGTCTTCAATCCAGTTTGGATTGAAACACGCTCTTGGTTACTCAATGCGCCATCAGCCATCAAAGGTCTGCTGTTTGATGCGACAGAGCAGGATGTGATGGCACCGCTTCAGTGTGTTTTAGAACCTCAAAAGCACACCATTTTGGTGGTCGATGACAGTGAAACCTTGCGAAAATTTACCGCGAAACTTCTAGAGAAGTTGGGATTCAATGTTATCCAATGCAAAGACGGTGGAGAAGCCATTGAAACCTTAGATAACAAGCGCGTTGATTTAGTACTCATGGACATAGAAATGCCGGTAATGAGCGGCGTGGAAGCGTCACGTATTATTCGAGACTCGGGAAAAAGTTATTCTAGCGTACCGATCATTGCGCACACGGGTGACAGTTCAAGGTCTACCTTAGACAAAGTGGCGTCTTCTGGCATGTCTGATTTCATCGTGAAACCTTCCGATAGAAAACGCCTCCACGATAAGATTGCGACCTGGGTGTCCTGATCTTTGGGTTTCCAAATGCTATCGATACACAGAAAAAAAAGCTCAGCACAAGGCTGAGCTTTTACGTTAACGCGAATGTGTTAGCTACATCATAAAGACTACACAAACTCAAGGTCAGGGCTGTCATACGCAGCTTGGCAAACTGTTAACACATAATCGATATCACGATTCGTCATATCAGCACTTAACGAGAAACGAATAATGGCTTTATTCCTCGGTGTTGCTGGTCGACAAAACACAGAACCAAAGACATGTCTGTTTTCAAGAAAGTCTCTCACACGCTCAGTGTTTTTTTCGCTACCACATTCCAGTGCAATAATTTGCGACTCACTACGAACCGTAAAACCAATGTTTTTCAGCCCTGTACGCAATATTTCCGCCACTTCAAAGAGCCGCTTTCGTTTATCATCAGAACGTTGAATAACGTCCAGCGTAGATTCTAATCTGACGATTTCTTGTGGCAGTACCGTCGAACTAAAAATGGCTGGAAATGACACGAAAGGCAGCGCTTGCATCAGTTTATTAGGGCCCATAATGGCACCCGCACGGTAAGCAAATGCCTTTGCAAGACTGGTGGTGATAAAATCCACGTCTTGCTCAAGCCCCAACTCCCTAACAAGGCCTGAACCTTCAGGGCCGTGCGTACCCAACGAATGGGATTCATCCACCACCAGCGCACAATCGAACTCTTTTGCCACTTCGTAGATGGCTTCAAGGGGTGCAACCGTGCCGATTGTACTGTAAACGGAGTCCACCAAAATAATACCCGCACCGTGACGCTTAATCTGCTTTCGCAGATGAGCAACGTTGTTGTGCATAAATGGGCGGATCTTCGCTCCGGAAATTCTCGCACCTTCCCACATCGACATATGCGCGAAGAAATCGATATACACCGGAGTTTCTGGGGCGCAAATGGTCTGTAGCAAGCCAATGTTCGCCGCCCAGCCAGACTGAGAAAGCACACAGCTTTCCATGCCAACATAGGAAGCGAGCCGTTTCTCGAGATCAGGTTTAGATGCCTCATCTTGTAAAAAGACCGCCGACATCACGACGTTCTCATCACTGTTCGAGATAGCTTGCATGTGAGCAGACTGAATTTCATCGTTCAAAGACAAAGCAAGATAATCATTGCTTTGCATCGTTACGGCGTCACGACTTGGTTTTTGACCCACAGGCAACGGAATGTTGTCGTTAAAGGGTTCAAACAAGTCTTGAACGAAGAAATTCAGGCGTTGTTCGATAAAAGAAGGGAGATCTTTGGTTCTCGGTTGATTGTGCATGGTCTAGCCTCTTCCTGTTATAGAAAAACGCTGGCATTGACGCGTATGCCATTAGTAGGCTGATTATGACCGATGTAACAATAGTGAGGTTTTGTAAGTTTGGGAATCTTTACAATTTAGCAAAATATTGACTAGATTCTCGGCTTATTCAATGTCGCCATTTCAGGACGAAAAGCAGCGAGAATGCGGCTTTTAGCGAACCTAGAATTCCTGACACAACATCGCTTGACTTCTTTCTCAATACTGCTAATTACCCGTTTTCACTCACTATTTTTATGCCTATTAACGCAAAAAAGCGCGTCATTAACGCGGCAATAGTGCCGACATAAGAGACAGGTGATTAGATTATTAGGCAAAGATAGAGTCGGGTTGCATAAGCCAATGCCAACACATTCCGTGCCATTTAATGAACGCGTTATGAAAGGGCAAATTTTAGGCAAAACTTCGCCACCAAAGATCAACAGATCCTAACAATATTTCCCGTTTTTTTGGCGCGCTTCGTAATCAATGACACTGCCATTTTTGTCGAGTGAGAGCTCACAGCAATCCTGAAACAGCGCGTTGACTTTTTCGCGGCTTTTTTGCAGACGAGATTTCAAGGTGGAATAATTTATGCCTTGTTCTTCCGCATACGCTTTTTGAGATTGTCCATTCAGTTCGATGGATGTCAGCATTTCAGCATCTTCATGAGGAAGCGCTTGAATAAACGGAAGCAAGCATGACACGAGATCTTCACGCACCTGTTCTTTCTCACGCTCAAACCACAAGTCATCTTGAGAAATACGCTTTGAACGCCCTTTCTCACGATAGAAATCAACAATGGCATTGTTGGCAATTT
The DNA here is from genome assembly GCF_002876705.1 of Enterovibrio norvegicus. Taxonomy (GTDB): domain Bacteria; phylum Pseudomonadota; class Gammaproteobacteria; order Enterobacterales; family Vibrionaceae; genus Enterovibrio; species Enterovibrio norvegicus_B. The sequence goes on from NZ_MDAG01000014.1 coordinate 168,736, forward strand.
GGAACAGCCAGGATTTCACCTTGGCTCTGTCTTTCACTTCGTTGAGATGAAGGTAGGTTTTCAAGAGAATGTCTTGGAGAAGGTCGTCAACATCGTCGGGATTCGACACTTTTGCGTGGAGAAAGGCTTTTACGCTAGATTGATACTCATGCCAAACAGCTTCGATCGTCATCGTTTTACTCTTAATATTCGATAGCCGCGATGTTCCGCAGCTATCGATCAAAACCCAAACAACCTCAAGATGCTCTTCAGTGAAAATTTGCTTGGGTAACTCTACTTACAGGCATGCTAGTCGATAAGAGTAATAGAATCGAGTATCCCCTTACCGCTATGAATGCCGCCTTCATTTTCTTTTGCTGGCTTGCTGCGCACCAAATAACCCGCATAGCCTTCAAAGTCAGTGACGGGTTTCCCGTCGAAATACGCGGTAAACAGGCCAATTTCACTGACAAGATCGTCCACCAGCGTTTGCTCGCCATTGCGCACAGCAATGGTTGGACGTTCGCGCTCATGAGGATACAAACGCTGCATCAACGCCCACGCATCATAATCTTCGGGTTTCAGCGCCGCCAGTTTTGCTGAAATGTCGTCTCCGAACACACAGTGACCACCACCCTCACCTTGGTTCTTAAGTACCCATTCGCGCTTCTCTGCATCGCGATTAAACCATGCTATCGCTTCAGAATGGATTGGCAGCATATCTGCCAACACACTTTTGACCAGTGTGGCATCCTCTTCGCTCAATCCCCAATGCGTTAACTCTTGCGCGGTCATCATGGTCAGGATCATTTGCATGGTCTTGCTGGTGGCAAGCTGTTGACCAACCGTGGCGTTAACTGCCACGTTGTGTTGTTCAATGAACACGCGTGTTTGACTCAAGGTGTGGCAGCAATTGGCTTCACGCAGTTCAGGGGCAAAGTAGTCTGAGTATTGGTAGCCAGCGCGAAGGTATACCACATCCACCGCGCCGATGTCTTTCAACATTAAGCGTTGGTTTTCACCTGTCGAAAGCTGCGTCGAAAGTTGGTCAAAGGTTCGACGAACGGTGCGCACACCGAGCTGCTGTAGCGCAACTTCAAGCAAATGTTGGTCGTACACATTGTCTTCGTGTTTCTGCACAACCATCAAGAACGTGTGTTGTTCTTGTTGTTGAGTTGGCGTGCCAAACGCTGTGCGAATGTCTTGTGCTGCTGTCGCAATGCCGTGTGCCAGTTGTTCCAAACATACATTATCTGCAGGCTTCGCCGCCGGTGACTCTACCCAATCCTGATAGATTTCAGGCCACTGTCTACGCACATAATCGTGCATCTCATTCGCGCGTTGACCAAAGGGCCCCATGCCTGCAGCAATACCGTTAAACTCGATCACTTTTGCGCCTTGTTGGCGATCATCCATGAAATCGGTACGCATCAGAAGCAAAGGCTTACGCAGTGCGGTTTTGGGTGCATCTTCCGTGCCGTGGATCTGTGCATGCATTTTGATCAAGCGACCAAAGAAAGGGTCGGCATTTGCCATGTTGCTCAACGAAGACTGCAAAAAAGGCATGTCTTCTGACACTTTGTTAATAAGGTTGGTAAGCATCGGCGTCACCGCTTTTAGGTGCTCAAACACACGACGCTTCATGGTCATTGGCGCAATACTAAAAGGACAATGACGTGCGGTACCATCACTGTTTTTGATGGCAACACCATGCATGATTTGCCACTCACACACCTCATCGACGGTTTGTGTATTCAGGTACTGCTCTTCAACGCGTTGCTTTTCGAGTATTGACGTCTTCATCATGTTTACCGTTTCACTTTTCACGCACACATTTGCACGTCTTTGAATGCCGTTATGAACGCCAATGGATGGAGAAACATCCATGGTTTCATGCTGTTGCCAAACCGAGATGGGCATTTTCAGTTTCATGTTCTTCTTGTTCTTTTTGCGCGAGGTATAACTCGCGATATTCACCCGACTGTGAGACCAGCTCGTCGTGTGTACCTCGTTGAACAATCTTCCCTTTGCTCATCACCAAAATTTGGTCGGCATTCTTAATCGTTGATAACCGATGCGCGACGGCGATAACCGTGCGCCCATGCTGAATATTCGATAGCGCGCTTTTTACTGCCTCTTCCGTTTCACTGTCAATGTTTGCAGTCGCTTCATCCAACAAATAGATGTCAGGGCTGTGGGCAAACACCCTCGCTAAGGCGATAAGTTGTTTCTCGCCTACCGACAAAGACGCACCACCATGACCTGGATGATGCTCATACCCTTCAGGTAAGCGATCGATAAACCGCGAAGCATTCACGGCAGTTGCCGCAGTCACCGCCGTTTCAGCATTGGCATCTTGTGACAATAAATCGATATTCTCGCGAACCGAGCCGCTAAACATATAAGGGTCTTGCGACACCAACCCGAACAAGCGGCGGATCTGCGCATCTGGCAATGCATCAATCGGCTGCCCACCCACCAGAATTTCACCTTCATGATGCGGATAAAAACGCATCAGCAAGTTAACCACCGAGCTTTTACCACTGCCGCTTGGACCAACAATCGCGGTGAACTGACCGCTCTTGGCAACGAAACTCACTCCGTCTAATGCATTCACACCCTCCTCATACGCTAGTCGAACATCTTTGAACTCGATGTCTTTATCTCGCGCAAGTGGCAAGATTGGTGCGTTTTCTTGGTGATTATGTTGTGTTGGTTCATCAAGAATTTCGAAAATACGCGCAGATGACACCAGAGCAACCTGCATTTTTCGCAACTCCATCGACAATTGTCTAAAGGGTTCAAAGAAGCGTTCGATGTAATTGAGGAACGCATAAAGCGTGCCGATTTCAACCACGGTTTGCAGCGATGCGCTACCAAACCAAGCCACGATACCCAATGCGGTCAATGACCCAACGAGCCGGGTAAACGGCAGCAACATAAGGCTATCTACCGCGATAGAACGGGTGCGAAATCCAAACCATGCGTCGTTGTCTTTTTCGAATTTGGCCTTGAAGGTGTTTTCTTGTCGAAACGCCTGTACCAGCGACATACCTTGCAGCGATTCACTGATGGTGTTGTTGATGTGGCTAATCTGAATACGAATCCCATCAAACACAGGCGTGGAGACCTTGCGATAAATCTGCATGGTTGCCAGCAACACAGGAATCAGCGCCAAACTGATCAGCGCTAAACGCCAATCCAATAACGCAATGGCAATGAAAATACCGATAATACGCAAGCTGCCCTGAATGATGGTCGGAAACGTCGAAACAAACAGGTCGCGCAAAGACTCGGTGTCGTTAGTGACATAAGACACCATGCGCCCCGTGGACAGACGATCAAACGCCGCGATGGGCAGCTTCAGTACGTGATCAAACAATTGCTTTCTTACATCGTTCACCACCAACAAGGCACTGTGTTTGAACGAGAGCGATTGCAGGTACTGGAAACCCGCTTGCACCACATACAGTGCCAACACCGCCGCACTCAAATAGCCAAGGTGCTGCCATTCAAATTGCTGAGGCACAATTACTTCATCAATAATGATTTTGGCCAGCCAAGGGATGGCCATTTCTGCGGTCACTGCCACCAGCAAGAACGAAAAGGCCACAGCAAACCTTGCCTTGTGAGGAAAGGTGTAGCGAACCAGTCGCTTCATGGATTTACTCAACATGGCAACCTCCTTCTTCATTCTGATTCGCCGCCATTAGATTTACGGCCTCAGGGCGCAACTGAACATCAGCGTGTGCTTGTCGCTCATACACTTTGGCATACCAACCATCCGTTGCCATTAGTGCAGAGTGATTGCCGCGTTCGACGACCGTGCCCTGCTCTAACACGAGAATGTCATCCGCATGGCGCAGATTTGGCAGGCGCTGTGTCACCAATAACATGGATTTGTGGCTGAAATACGTGCGCAAGTTATGCCTCACCAAGGATTCGGTCTTCATGTCGAGCGCGCTAAACGGGTCGTCGAGCAGCAAGATGTCGGCATCTGTCATCAATGCCCTTGCGAGCGCAATGCGTTGCTTCTGGCCGCCTGACAGGTTCGCACCGTTTTCACTCAGCTGGGTATTGAAACCGTCTGTCATGGCATCGATTTCAGGCTTAATGCCCGCCATCTCAGCGGCAAATGCGATTTCTTCATGGGTCGCACTTGGCTTTCCAAGGGCAATGTTGTCCGAGATGGAGCCAGAGAAAAGCATCGGCTTTTGTGGCACCCAAGCCAGCTTCCCACGCAGTGCATCAAAGGTAAGTTCCTGCGTATTTACCCCCGCCAGCGTAATCTCTGATTGAGGATCGGACAGACCGTATTGACGCATGATCAAGCTGATCAGCGTGCTCTTGCCACCCCCTGTTGGCCCCGTGACACCAATAAGCCCGCGGGCAGGCAAGGTAAAGTGAATATCTTCCAACACCTTGGTGTGCGAATAAGAAAACGCGCCAATGTTGACCGCCAGTGTTGCGGCTTGATCAACCTGCAGGGTCTTAGTCCCCTCCACCACGTCGGGCTTTTGGGCAAACAAGGCTTCAAGGCGCTTCCACGAGGTATTCCCGCGTTGGAACACGTTGAACTGCCAACCAAACTGCAAGAAAGGCCCAAGCAACTGCGCCAAGTACAAGGTGAAGCTGGTAAACAACCCCACCGTGATGGTGTTGTTGCTGATCAGCCAACCGCCGTACGCCAAGGTGATCACAAACGACGTGCCGTAAATTAGCTGAATTGTCGGGCCAAATAAGGCGTCGACTTTTGCCACAGCAATGTTCGCATCAAGGGTTTCATCCAGTTTTTCGCCAAAACGTTGCTGCTGGCGCTGATTGATGCCGTGCGAGCGGACTGCGCGAATACCTGCAACGGTTTCTCGCACTTCTTCATTGAGGTGAGAGAAGGCTTGTTGTGCGCGACCAAAGTGTTTTTGCATCCCCGCGCCGTAGCGATTCGTCACAAACACCAGTAACGGAAAAGGTAACAACGCGACAGCCGTTAAATGGCCGCTGACCAAGAACACCATTCCGAAAATCACGGTAAAGCCCGCAATGAGCGAGTCCACCAAGGTCATCACACCATCACCCGCGGCGGTTTCGACTGCATTCAGATCATTGGTGGCGTGTGCCATCAAATCCCCCGCGCTGTGTTTGCCATAAAAGGATGGCGACATGGCGGTGAAGTGTAAGAACAGATCACGGCGGATCACACGCGAGATCTCGACGGCTGCACCATACAACTGGCTATTCCACACATAGCGCAGCGCGTACATCGCAATCGCTGCGACAAGAATGCCCGCAAGGTGTGAAAACAGAAACGACGGCGTTAAGGTGTCGGCACTGATCGCATCAACAATGCGTCCAATAAGCCAAGGCGGCGCAAGGTTTAAGATTGCCACTGTCTGCAAGGAGACAAACGCAATCAAGTATCGGCGGGTACATAGCTTCATGTACCCGCGCATTTTCCAAATAAGTTCCATGGGTTATCTATCTGTTAGTTGGCGCAAGGATTAGCAATCGCACGTCATGGCGGTTTTACGACGCAAAAACGCATCAAATGGCACATCTTGTGTCCCTTCCAACGCATCTTGTTCGTCTATAGATTTCGCTACCCACTGATGAAGTTCGGCGTGCATAGCATCAGAAATCAAATACGCGGCGTGCGTTTGCATGTGGCCATCGGATAAACGTTGAACCAGTTCTCGATAACCGAGGCCATTGGCACGCATGTCTGCCAGTAGCATGGCTGACGGCGTCAGCGAGGTGTCAGCGAACTTCTGGCGTTCCAGTGACACGCTGAGTGAGTAGGCTTGCGTGTTAAACGCAGTATCAAACAGCGCCGCCACCTCTTTCATTGAAGCCAGTAACGTCTGCCCCATGTCCGCCAAACGCTGCTCACCCTCAAGGGTTGGCAGGAGTAAATCAGGTTTTCTACCCATACTGGCAACCAACTCAACGCGCTGTTGAACAACGGCGAGTTCTTCGGGTGTCAAAGATGGGCTTGGCGACAATGCACAGTAGGTCAGGAACAGATCGAGGAAATGACTTTGCATTTCGTTGATGCCCAGCGGCAAATACGGATTGTTGTCGACAGTGCGCAACTCGACATACTCCACACCTTGCTGACACATGGCGTCCAGCGGACGCAGATCCGCACTCACAACCTTTGGACGTACCGAACTGTAAAGCTCGTTTTCGAGTTGCAGCACTGACGCATTCAACTGCTGATTGTCATCGAGAAGACGATACTTATCACTCGTCATTGCAAGCAGATCAGACACACCTTTCAAGTACGTCATCTTGCTGTCGTAATTGAGGGGGTAGTTTGATTGCTCGCTATTGGTATAACCAAGATTGCTTAGACGCAGCGATGTTGCCCAAGGCAAATAAAACGTGTCATCACCCATCGGCTCTAGGTTGTGCTCACGCCCTTCCACATAGCTTTTATCTACTGCGGGTGATGCACCAAAGAGGAAAGGAACGATCCAACCGTGACGAATCACATTGCGGATCATGTGAAAGTACTTTTCAGAGATAAAATCAGACAGTGCCAGTTCACTGTTCTCTTGTGCATGCACGTACTGCCAAAAGTGCTCTGGAAATGAAAAGTTATAGTGAATGCCGGAAATGGTTTGCATCCTTTTGCCATAACGGTTCGCAAGCCCTTGGCGGTATTTCATTTTCATCTGTGCGGCATTCGAGGTGCCATATTGCGCGATCGTAATATCGTCGTCGTTCGGCAATACTGGCGGCAAGCTGCCCGCCCAAAGCATTTCACTTTTTGGCAATTCAGTTGCCACGAAATGATGCAACGACGCCAAGTGTTCAAACATCTGCAGTTTGTCTGTAAATGCCGGCGTGATGAGTTCGAGCTGCGCTTCTGCAAAGTCCGTGGTGATGAATGGATGTGTAAGTGCTGCGCCTAGTGATTTAGGGTGAGGGGTTTGTGCGAATGTGCCGTTCTTTGTGGTGCGAAGGGTTTCCTTTTCAATACCTCGGCGGATGCCTCCAAGCGTGCCAGCCAAAACAGAATCTGATTTCATTGTCATTTTTCTTATATATCGCAATAACTTAATAAAATTCGCCACACGCTATGCATGTGGCGTTTATTGTATCTTTGCTTATAAGACGGGGTAGCGAGAGAAAAGACGACGAAAATTTAAAAAAAAGGCGCAATACACGAAATCAGGTGTCACGCTTCATGGCGCGTTCACACCCTAGCGTTATCGCAAAAATGGCCCAATAAAAGTTAATGCACGCGTAATTTGGTCCGAGATCTTATCAACATGACCACCTTCAAACGTGGTGTGCGTGACATTCAAACCACTGTCTTTCATCGTGGCGAGCATTTGATCAAACTGCGTCAACACAGGCATGTCGAACACATCCTCTTCTTGTGTGCCTATTTCAGTGTAAAACGGCAGTGAACCAACACTTTTTGCGTGTGTTTGCGACAATTGCGAAAGCCCAAGGGTTTCAAGTGCCGCCATCGCTTCTTTCATGGTGGGATCAATAAAACTTGGCGCATTGGCTGCATTTGGGGCAACGCCACGTAGAATCGACAGATAGGCGATGATGAACCACGCTACGTCTTCGTCGTTGTAATAGCGGCGTATTTGATCGCCAAAGAAATCTGCATGCGCTTGGTAGGCATGAGGAACAAGCATCATGGCGGCAGGACTCAGAGCAGCAATGGCTTGATAGGTATTCGGAAAATGGAAGGCAATATTAAATGCCCCAAATCCCCCCATGGAGTGCCCAAACAATGCGCGTTTATCGCTACAGGCGCGATATCGGCTCTCTACTTCAGCGATAAGATCTTTAGCAACGTAGTCCATAGCGTTGCCAGATACATCTGAATTCAAATACCAGTTTCCGAACAAAGAGTTTGTGCCGTCGACTGCCACAAGGATCATCTCTTCCACCTCACCAGACTCAATGAGCGAATCCATGATCTCATCAAGCGCTGGCACGCCTTCAGCTTGCGTAAACCAACTTTCAGGTGAGGCATCATAGCCATGTAGGACATAAACAATCGGGTAAAAGCAATCAGGCGATGCTTCATAACTTGGCGGAAGGTAAACAACAATGTCGCGGTTCGCGGTTTCCCCTGCTGCATTATCAATCAGTGAAGGCGCTTGAAAAGAGAATCGCTCAATCACGCTCTTATTTGTATTAACACTCACAGCGGTAACGTGTTCTTCCCTCATTTGAATGATCGCCTCAACCTCTGAGCGCATTGCATATTCCTTATCCTTTGGCTAAATAGATATTTCAGCACAAGGTGTTTTAGTCACGTGTATCACGTGAATAGAATGCGATGGAAGTAACAACGAAACATAAATCCCTCAGAGAAATAGCGACCAGTCAAAGCAATGCCACCAATTGCATAGAAGAATGGATTTTTTGTCTACTTTCTTTACACATTTCCATTTTGCGGCGTTTTGCGTATTTACCGTTGGTTATGCTCTTTATTTACCCACCTTTTTCAAAATCACATTAACCTCTTGTAAATAAGAATTTAATCTCCCAAAAATTCTCTGACATTTGCTTCAAATTCAAATCTCATATATGAGACGTTAATTTTATATTTGAGCCACTTGAATCTTGTGCCTATTTTTTACCTTGTAGCACTGTGCACTTTTTGAGCACTCAGAAAACGAGAAGAAGGTGAAATTTTATGGATGAGAAGCTTGTCGTTACTCAGGTACAGGGTCAAGCTTTCGCGGTATCACCAGATGGTGGCACGCGAGAGATAGTAGCCGGCGATCAAATTGGTCGTGGAGATCTGTTAACTTCTCAACAAGGTAAAACCACATTTGTTGACACGTCAGACAATTCTGTCGCCCTCAACGGTGAAGTGGTTTTCATTGATGAAAACGGTGAAGACAAGGAACTTCAATTGCCCGAGGGTGTTGAAGGTATTGTTGAGGCCATTGCTAATGGCGACGACCCTACTAGCCAAGACGGAAGCGATCCAGCAGCAGGGCAACCTGTTAGTCAACCGACCTTCTTTGCAGGCCTCGGTGATGAAGAAGACGATGTTGATGAAGAGCAGGAATCTCTCCTCGAATCTCTTTTTAACGACATCAACGATCTCAACCCCGACTTCAGTCTTTCTGCGAATCAATTCAATTCACTGGTGACTACCCGCTTTGATGCCTTCTCACCTTCTCGTCGCACAGCAGTGAATAATGATGAACAGAACGACAATAATGTAGAACCTGTAATAGCTGAAGACGAACCCGTTATCGCGGCACTCAACCAAGAAGCCCCACAAGAAGACGACCCAGTTCAAGATCCTATCGAGTCAGTGTTGCCTGAAGCGCGAGAACAAGAGGTAGCACCGCCTGCCTTTGATAACGTTATTCAAGGCACAGCCGATGATGACGCACTGGACGGTACGCAACAAAGAGACAAAATCGTTGGCAGAAACGGGGAAGATACCCTTAAAGGTGATGGCGGTGACGACATTGTTCTCGGTGGCCGAGGTGATGACCGCCTATACGGTAATGCAGGCGAACCTGACGGCACGCCTAGTTCGAACAACGTTGATGCAGATCCAATAGAACTGGGTCATCAAACCAACAGCAGCTTGTTCACGCTTCAAGGTGATGGGGACGTTAACATCTCCATCTCCGATGTAGAAAGCGTCGCAGGGTACAAAAACAGCATGGGTTACTACCTGCTAGATGGTGATGGCAATGTCACTGAAGCGCAGGTGCTCATTACCAACGCAAAAACTGCGGACAATATTGATATCAATATTTCACCCTCTGGTGCAGAAACCCTTGGGTTTTTCTTGGTGCCAAATGGTGGGAATAACGGATTTGAAGTGGGTGATGTCGAACTTGATTTAAGTCTCGCCCGCCCGACCGTCACTCAAAACGGGTCATCACTGGATGTTTATGTCTCTGACGACAATGCCAATGGTGACGGCGAGGACCACGAGAACTTTGACGGTACCCGCTCCAGTTGGGAAGACCTGTGGGATTTGGGTGATGCAAACTACAACGATGTTACGTTCGATCTTAACGTCACACAAAACCCCGTCATTGACGACAGCAATAGCGACAATGACACCATCCGCGGCGGTCGTGGTGACGATGTTATCTTTGGCGACGACGGCGACAATGCAACACGCGGCGAAAGTGAGTTGGTAAACGGTGAGTTTGAAGCGTGGGGCAATGATGCCGGTAATCGCTGGGGGCTTTTCCAAGACGATCAAGTGGAAGGCTGGAGCACACCAGACAACGTTCGCATGGAATTCCAACAAGGCAGCTTCGGTGGTGGTCCACAAAATAGTACATCAAACACTGTGATGGAGCTGGATTCGACGGCGAATGCGACCGTACAACAAACCGTTGATGTATCCGGTATTTCTGCAGATTCAACCTCCCCTCTTTCTTTAAGCTTTGATTATGCAAACCGCTATCGCGGTGGCAACACAGAGACAAGCCAATTCTCGGTTGAAGTAGAAGACAATGAAGGCAATGTCCTTTATTCCCAATTTTTCGATAACACCCAATCAAATGAAAGCTTCCATTCTTTTGAAGCCTTGTTTGTTGTGCCTGAAGGCACAGAAAGCCTCACCGTCACGTTCAAAGGCGAGGGACAATCAGACAGCTACGGCGCGCTGATTGACCAAGTGTCGCTGGCTGAAGTCTACGAAACCGTGGAAATCGACGGCGTTGTTTACGAGTTTACTGGCCATGCCGACACCCTTTACGGAAACCAAGGTGATGACAAAATCTTTGGTGAATCCGGTGATGATCGCCTGTTCGGTGGTCGAGGTGCTGATGACCTGAACGGTGGTACCGGTAACGATATTCTGCACGGCGGTAAAGGCAACGATGAACTCCACGGCAATGAAGGCGATGATGTCCTTAAAGGCGGACGCGGCGCAGATGAATTGCAAGGCGGCCTCGGGGACGATGTGCTGCGAGGCAACCAAGGCAGCGACATGCTTTATGGCGCAGAAGGTGAAGACAACCTGCACGGCGGCCGAGGCGCAGACCGACTTTACGGCGGTGACGACAACGATGTTCTCCATGGCGGTCAAGGCGATGATTATGTCAAAGGCGACGACGGGGATGACACACTCTTCGGCGGACGCGGAAATGATGAGCTTCGCGGCAGCGACGGCAATGACACCTTAAACGGTGGACGTGGCGCAGATCTGCTTCGCGGTGAAGAAGGCGACGATGTCCTCAATGGCGGACGTGGTGCTGATGTACTGCAAGGCGGCGATGACAACGACATTCTACGCGGCAATCAGGGCGAAGACGCGCTCTACGGTGGCTCGGGTGAAGACAACCTGCATGGCGGCATTGGCGCTGACCGTTTGTTCGGTGGTGATGACAACGATGTTGTGAAAGGCGGCAAAGGGGATGACTACCTCAAAGGCGATGCGGGCGATGACATGCTTTACGGCGGTCGCGGCAGCGATGAACTAAAGGGTGGTACCGGCCAAGATACGCTCAACGGTGGCTTGGGCAACGACCTACTTAAAGGCGAGGAAGGCAACGATACCCTTCTCGGTGGCAAAGGGAACGACAACCTTGATGGCGGTATCGGTGACGACGTGCTCAACGGTGGAAGAGGTAATGACGTTCTCCACGGTGATGAAGGTGATGACACCTTGCTCGGCGGTTTCGGTGCTGATGAGCTTCAAGGTGGCGTTGGCGACGATACATTGAAAGGCAACCGAGGCAACGATGAACTTTATGGCGCAGCAGGCGCAGATAATCTTCAAGGTGGTGTCGGTGCTGACCGTCTGTTTGGTGGCGACGATAACGACGTCGTTAATGGCGGCAAAGGCAATGATTACGTCAAAGGCGATGCGGGCGATGACATGCTTTATGGCGGTCGCGGCAGCGATGAACTGAAAGGTGGTACAGGCCAAGACACGCTCAACGGTGGCTTGGGGAATGACTGGCTTAAAGGCGAAGAAGGTGACGATGTCCTTCTCGGTGCAAAAGGCAATGATAACCTCGACGGCGGCATCGGTAACGACACGCTAAATGGCGGTAAAGGTAACGATGTTCTCCACGGCGATGAAGGTGATGACACCTTGGTTGGCGGACTTGGTACTGATGAGCTTCAAGGTGGCATCGGTAATGACACCCTAAACGGTGGCAAAGGGAACGATGAGGTTTATGGTGCAGCAGGTGAAGATACCTTGCTCGGCGGTGTAGGCAATGATCGCTTGTTCGGTGGTGACGACAATGATGTCGTCATCGGCGGAAAAGGCAATGACTACGTGAAGGGCGATGCTGGCGATGACACCCTGATTGGCGGACTCGGCAATGATCTGCTGGTTGGTGGCACAGGTGAAGACTTACTCAATGGCGGTAAAGGCGACGATGTGCTTTACGGCGATGAAGGCGAAGACGCCCTCAACGGCGGTGTAGGCGCTGATGAACTGCAAGGCGGTACAGGCGATGACGTTCTTCGCGGCAACGATGGAAACGACGTTCTCTATGGCGCAGAAGACAATGACCTACTCATGGGTGACAAAGGCGATGATAAGCTTTACGGCGGCATCGGCAATGACACGCAATGGGGTGGAAAAGGCAACGACAGCCTGTGGGGTGACGAAGGCAACGACAACTTAGACGGCGGTCTGGGTGACGACTTAATGTACGGCGGCGTCGGGAACGATATCGTCAATGGCGGCGACGGTGCTGATACCCTCTACGGCAGCAACGGTAACGACTCCATTAACGGCGGTGACGGCAACGACACCCTCTACGGCGGAAATGATAACGATATCTTGTCTGGTGGTTTGGGTGATGATGATCTGAACGGCGGCAGCGGCGATGACATCATGATCGGCGGCAAAGGTAACGATAACCTATACGGCAGTAGCGGTAGCGACGTGGTTTATGGTGGTGAAGGTAACAACACCATCACGTTAGGCAGCGGCAACAATGTGGTGCTCTTTGATGGCAAAGGGAATGACACCGTGGCTGATTTCAGCGTCCGTGATGACAAAATCTCACTACCTCGCTCGGTCGGTGCCTTTACCCTTGCAGGGCTGACGCTCACACAAGATGGCTTGGACACCTTGATCACACTGGGTAACAACACGCTACGTTTGGTGGATGTCGCAGTAGATGACCTTGATGAAAGCAACTTTGAGTTTGTGTCTGATGAAGACTTCAACGATTTGATTGCCCAATCAGGTGTGCTCTCTTTTGAAGAACATGCCATTGTTTCACAAGTAGACGACAACTTCCTTGCGACGGGCGCCCTACTCTCTGAAGCAGACATGATTGGGCATTGGCACATCGAGTCTATCAACATTGATGGCACCGTTTACGAAATGCCAGAATCAACCGTGGTGATCGAAACCGACAAAGGTGAACTCACCATCTTTGGACGCGACGACCCACGTCACGCAGAAGGTGAATACGCTTATCATTTGATTGATGATGCGATAGCGGACGATCAAGTTGAGCATTTTGACCTCGTCTTAGTGAACGATCTTGGTGAGCACGCAGACAGCACACTAGACATTAAAGCTGGCGAAGATGTCGATAAAGACCTTCATGCGCTGGTAGATGATAATGAGCTTGTCGGCACTGAAGGCAACAATCTGCTCATTGGCGACGAGGACAATAACGTCATTCGTGGCGAAGAAGGCAATGACGGCCTCTACGGTAGCCTGGGTGATGATGACATCGACGGTGGTTTGGGCAATGACCTCATCGTTGGTGGTGCAGGGTCTGACACACTCACTGGCGGCGAAGGTTCAGATACTTTTGCTTTCCTTCAGGGGGATGCAGCGCCATTGACTATCGACACCATCACAGATTACTCGCCATCAATGGATGTGCTGGATTTCACCGATGTCCTTGATGGCATCCAGAATGAAAGTATTGGTGACTATCTTGTATCTCTCGAAGACAACGACGAAAACGAAGCCATTCTTTCTATCTCGACAGATGGCGACGTGATCGACCAGCAAATCGTGTTCAGTAACACCTCGGTGTCTGAGCTGGCAGAAAACCTTGGAATGGCGGGAACATCATCCGGCTCCGACGTTATCTCAACCATGTTGGAAGAGAGTCGCATACTCATCAGCGTCGATTAACCCGAGACGGTAATGTCTGCTGAAAGGCCTGCATCTGCAGGCCTTTTTCTTGTTTCCTCATTCCCATATTCTCTCTTCTCTCTTCTCAGGTTGCGCTTCAGCACTTCCTCACCGTCCATTTATCTTCACAGTTTGATTAAAAAAATCATACAACACCTTTTGTTGGCACAGCGCTTGAACTGTATCAATGGAAGAGAGCAATTTTACGCAATTCACCATTGGATAAGTGCAAATTGAAAATCTCTCTTCAAATTGAATTTTATATTGAAACCAGACAGCTACGCACATCACATTTAGGAGATCACAATGAAAACATATTATCGAGCCCTTGGTTTTGTCACGTTACTGGCGTGTTCAACAGCAGCCTATGCAGTGCCTGATGCCGTTTGTGGAAAGGGTAAACACGTGGGTAATCCACACTGTGCCTCAAGTTCTAGTGCTCCAATGGGCGATTTTGGCGCAAGTGCTATTAGTTCGGGTGTACTACTTCTTGCAGGCGCAGTTGGTTTTGTATTACAGCGCAGAAAAGCCAATGTTTCACATGCTGATAACACAGCGGCCTAGTCTCTAAACAGACCTGACGGTGACAAGAATGAAAGCCCAGAATCGCAATGGCAAAACCATTTTCTTTACCGAAACCGTTTATGTTGTTTTGGCCTTGCTAACGGTCGCGAATGGGCTCTCTTACAACCTTATTCTTTGGGTTAACGGAGAATCCAACGACCCCTTCCCCGCCGTCTTGATTGTCTCGTTGTTTACCATAATGTGTCTTCACTGGAAGCGGGGGAAAGACAACCACAAGCCAGATAACGTTATCGTTCCTTGTCTCGTTCTCTCACTTGCTTGTCTGATTCCTAGCACCTTGGTGGCATGGATCGGTTTAGCGTGTGCATCAGTATGGCGCATCTACTTCTGTCAGCGTGCCAAGCCGCAGCACCTGCTATGGCTGATGATTGCTGGTAGCTTTATCTGGAAATCCTGTCTTTTCAAAATCACATCATCGCCAATACTAGATGCTGAGACTTGGCTCATTGGGTCTACGCTTTCGCTACTTTATGACGGACTCATTATCAACGGAAATCACCTTCTTTTTACCGGAAACCATGATCTTTCCATCGGCATTGGCTGTTCGTGTTTTTCCAATGTTGCTTTCGTCATGCTGGGATGGGTGTCTTTGTTCTTTTTGAAAGGCGGACAGTCCATTCGCCCACTTTGGCCAATCGCGATCATTGTTCTATTGATGTCACTGAACATCGTGCGCATCGGCATAATGGCAATAAGTTACGACATTTACCTGGTCGTCCATGAAGGTGTCGGGCTCGAAGTGTACAATGTATTGCTCACTCTAATTGCCGCATCTGCTTTGCTGTTCAGTGACAAAAAAACGCCAATAAATGCTGTTAGGGAGGCATAACATGATGCGAACCCACTACGGTTGTATTTTTCTATTCATCCTCATCGCCACAGTGAGTCTTGGTCAAAAGGTTGCTCGCTATACGAGCACTGCCGCTATCACGCAACATGAAAAAACAGAGACACACTTCTTAGAGACCGTAGCAAGTTCAGGCTGGACTCTTGATCTTAAAGCAGCATTAAACACCAATAACAGCAGCTATGTGTATGTGCTCTCACGAGCCCAATGCCACCAGGAAGTATTGGTTAATATTCTGGGTGAAGACGCGAGCGATAACATGCTACTCGCACAGTACCTTAATAAGAATGACATCCAATACTTCCTAGACGGAGAACCGATAAATTCTATGCTCACAGCTCATGCATATACGGCAAGATTGAAATATAGCGTCGAAGGTTTGCTGTCTCCAGATACTGCTACCCCTCCCCTATTTTTAGCAGTATCAGGCCCAGTGAATGAAAAAGGCTGCGCCATCAATGCACGAAAGAGGATCGCAAAACAAGAGAGCGTCCAGCATTCAACGTCTTCGTAAAGATTTCTGTTCGTGGTGTTCAAATCGTCAGCAGTCATCGCCAGATACAGTGATGTGAGTCACAAATATAGGGCGTTAACCTATTTTTCAGCGTCACGCTACGTAGGGTGAAGTCATCCGAATCTGTTCACCGAACCAAGGAAGGCGACATGGCAGACCAAGAAAACAAGCTATTTTGCAACGAGTGTGCGTGTATGACTTCGCACCAACGTATCGACCTAGAACCACTGAAAGCGGACGCAAACAGCACGCTTTTCCATCGCGCGACCATCGTTATATCGAACTCCATCGATGTGATGCTTGGCTCTTCTTACCAACAATGTGACCACTGCGGTTCGACATTTGGTTATCCTGAAAGTGGCGGTGGTTTTTAATACGGCGTAAGCGCTAAGAAATGATTATTTAATAGGGGCAGTGTCTAAAGACGCTGCCTCTTTTTTGTCAGTTTTCTGTCTATAGGATGTCACTGACCGCTTTATATCGAACCAACTTTTTTGTATCACACCACCTCGCAGCTGCAATACCTATACCTGCACCTGCACCTGCACCTGCACCTGCACCTAACGCGATATGTCCTTCACTGTCACGATGCGCAATTTTGTTCAAGTTTTGCTTTCTTTTCTCTCATATAGTTTGCCAAGATGTTAAGAGAACCCAAAAGGACTGTCATCGTGGACTCAAGTAATCGCTTCCAGTTTGTTAATAGCACGCACCTCAACGGTGTGTCGGTGCTTGATGCCAATATGCGCGACTTCGCCTATGACAAACACGCACATGAAGAGTTCTCTATCGGGGTCACACTACAAGGGCGACAAGATTTCTTCTGCCAAGGGGCATTTCATAAAAACCCCGCAGGCAGCGTTTTACTGTTTAACCCTGAAGATGTGCATGATGGTTGTTCGGGAGGCCTGCAAGATTTGGAGTACTTGATGCTCTATGTGCACCCTGAAAGCGTAGAGAGTCAATTCAGAGCGCTTGGCGTGAAACAACCCAACGCACTCCGCATCGAAGGGTGTCGTATCGACAATGTTGACCTGCGCAACCAAGCCCTGATCATGGCCTCGTTATTGAAAGATCCGCAAAGCAGTCGCATAGAGCAAGAATCCGCCTTATTTCAGCTTTCACACGCCATGGTGTCGAGTGCAGGTTTGCTTGATGAAATGGAAACATCGAGCCGAAAAGAATCACTGTTGCTGCGGGCGAAAGACTACATCCAAGCCAACCTTCACAAAGACATTGCCATTGATGACATTGCGAATGCAGCGTCTATGTCGAAATTCCACTTCATTCGGCTGTTTCGCGCGCAATTCGGCATCACACCGCACCAATACGTGCTCAATTGCCGCATCAATGGTGCACGGAAAGCGTTGGAAACAGGGTTACCTTCCAGCGATGTTGCTCAAGCCTTTGGCTTTTCAGACAGCAGCCACTTAAATCGACGCTTTAAGCGCGCCTACGGTATGACGCCAAAACAATACCAACTCCAGATACGCGCACTGCCACCACCCGCTTCCAGCTAGGTCATTCATCGATCATCGTGGTTCTTAACCGAGATCCACTCTCTACGCACTCGCGTCTTATCACGCGGTAAACCGAGCCTCTGCTCTTTTTGTCACGATTGGCAAAATCAGAAGCATTGCATTCGCTCGTCTACACAATAAGGGTTCTCTTCTATGTTCGAAATTTGGACGTATGCATTTGGCATCATGTATTCCCCTGGCCCCGTCAATTTTCTTGGCTTAAACGGCGGTGTTAACGGGAAAACCAAACAAAACCTCGGCTTCTTTGCAGGGGTTGGCGTTGCGATGTTATTGCTGTTTCTTAGCCTTGGTTTTCTGGGTAACTCTTTGATAAGCCCTAACGTATTGCCCTACACCAGCTTGCTAGGAAGCGGCTATATTCTTTACCTTGCCAGCAAATTGCTGCACGCAAGTTTTCAGCAACATTCACCGATTACAGATACATCGGAGAAAGAGGAAAAACAGACGGAAGAAAGATTAAGGTTTCGCCAAGGGTTAACCGTGCAATTGCTCAACCCAAAAGGCTTAGTCGCAACACTGCCTATCGTCACCATACAATTCCCCGCCGCAGACATCAGCGGCATGACGGGGGTGTTGTGGTCAGTCGCCCTGTCGATATTGGCCTTTGGTGCGCCCCTTTCCTACTCACTAATTGGCGGAGCGCTTGGACGACAGATCGAAAACCCTCGTTACTTTGCGTATTTCACTCGGGTGATGGCGGTGCTGCTGGCATACGTTGCTGTTTCCATTTGCATAGAACATAGCCTAAGTGTCTGGTTTTCCTAGAAGCAGGGTTTCATACTAGGTGCTTGGATAAAAAAATGCCGCCCATGTAGGCGGCATTTGATGCTTTGAAAAATCGTATGATTGAAATTAACGCGTCAGGTATGAACGAATGAATTCAGTCACAGACACCATATCAGCAATCGCGATGAACTCATCAGTGGTGTGAACTTTTGACATACCTGTAGACAAGTTAACCGTGGTTAGGCCTTTCTCGTTAAAGACGTTCGCATCAGAACCGCCGCCCGTTGGCTTGGTCATTGGTTCAATGCCGATGGCTTCGAATGCGGCTTTAATCGCAATAACGTGAGGGTTGTCATCCGCGATGCGGTAAGCATTGTAAGAACGGGTAGACTCGATTTCGATCTCAGCACCGTGCTTTTCAGCCGCCGCTTCAAACGTTGACATCATGTGCGCCACTTGCTTCGCCAGCTTCTCGTCGTCCAGCGAACGCGCTTCCGCTTCAATGTATAGCTCTGGCATCACGATGTTAGTCGCTTGTCCGCCACGCACCACGCCAATGTTTGCGGTGGTTTCATGGTCAATACGGCTTAGCGTCATGTTGCTGATCGCATCTGCAGCGACCGTCAGGGCATTGATGCCCGTCTCTGGTGCCAGACCTGCGTGCGCTGGTTTACCTTTGATGGTCACTTTCAGGCTTTGCTGACCTGGAGCCGTGGTAATGATGGTGCCAATGTTGCCGCCTGAATCAAGCACGATCGCTTGGTTGGATTCAATCTTGCTCATGTCAAAGTGCTTCGCGCCTTCAAGGCCAAGCTCTTCATACACGGTGAACGCGACTTCAATGGTCTTGTGCGCTTCGCCATTCGCTTTGATGGTGCGAACCGCTTCCATCACCGCTGCGATGCCAGATTTATCATCGCCACCCAAAATGGTGTTGCCTTTCGAACGGATAATGCCGTCTTCAATGATTGGCTCGATACCGATACCCGGTGTTACCGTATCCATATGGCTGCTGAAAACAATGCTGCCTTCAAGCTCGCCTTGCAGTTTCGCGTAGATGTTAAAGCCATTTGAAATGGTGTCTGGGACAGGAAGCTTCGTCACTTCAAAGCCCATTTGGCCCAGTTGTTCCGCAAGCACTTCGGCAACGGCTTTCTCGTTACCTGACTCGCTGTCAATTTTCACCAGCTCAATAAAATGCTCTACCAGTCTTTCTTGATTAATGTTTGTCATCGGTGTGCGACTTCTTTTCTGCGGGATGAAACCACACCTTAAACGCAAGTGAAAAACGGATTCGATGGGTTACATCAAAGAAATGGCCGATTTGATGACAAACTGACTGTTTGAGGCAAAAAAAGACGGGCTTACGCCCGTCAAAGGTATGGTAAATCGATAGGATTGAGAGGGTGTTATTACTCGGTATGTTTCACGCTTGTCGTCGACACACTATGCATAAGCATTGATTTCGATACCGGCTTCATCTTCCGGCACCACGCTCAAGTCTTGCTTAGATTCTTCCACCCACTGCTGCACCGCCGCATTTGCAAGAATGTTATCCGCATAGATTTGGGCCTTCTCGGACAGTTGAACGCCGTAAGTGAGGAAACGCAGCGCAACTGGCGCATACATGGCATCCGCAATGGAAAATTCACCAAACAGATAACCGCCTTTGTCCGCAAACACTTCCATTTGCTCTGCCCAAATATCGTCAATACGCTGCACGTCTTTGAGGCAAGTGTCGGAAGGTGAGATTTTGCGGCGGCCGCGAATGTTCATTGGCATTTCACTGCGCACCCCACCAAAACCCGCATGCATTTCAGAAGAAATGGCGCGCGCCTTCGCTCGGTCAGCCGCATTTTGTGGCCAGCCTTTTCCCTGCAAATATTGCTCGTTCACGTATTCGCAAATAGCAAGTGACTCCCAGACCGGAAGACCATTGTCCACTAGCATCGGGACCTTCGCCGCACCGCTGTATTTTTTCAGTTCGGTATAAAACTCATCAGTAAAAAGTGACAGCTCAACTTCTTCAAAATCAATGTTGAAACCGCGAAGTACCAGCCAACCGCGAAGTGACCATGTAGAGTAGTTTTTGTTTGCGATAAATAGTTTCACTTTGCACTCCTTTGCATTTACGTTGATGAAACCAGTATGCTGAGTAAGCCGTTAGGTTTCTAACGCAAAGTATTGATACTAAGTATTCACTATTGTGATGTAAGGAAAAATCAGTCATGGACATCGACTCACTCAGAAGCTTTCTCGCGATTGTCGATACCGGCAGTTTCACGCGCGCGGCAGCACAAATTCATCGCACGCAATCTGCCATTAGTATGCAGATTAAACGGCTTGAAGAAGAGTTGGGTAGTGCGCTGTTTGATCGCGATAAACGCCCCCTCAGTTTGAGTTTGTCGGGACAACGTTTAGTGAGCCATGCAAGACGCCTTGTTGCTGGGCATGATGAAGCCTTGATCGCGTTTAAACAGGAAGATGCCTCTCGCCCCATTCGCATTGGTTGCCCTGATGACTATGCAGAAAGCCTGCTGCCACGGCTTCTTGAATCACTTCGAACGCACGTAAATGGACACATTACTTTTGATGTTTTATGCGCATCCAGCACGCGTATTCGACAACGTTTAGACAGCGGAGAACTTGACGTGGCCGTGGTAACGCGCGCCCCTGATTCTGATGAAGGTTGGTTGCTGCAGCACGACCAAGGCGTGTGGATCATGGGCAGCGACAAACAACTTCCATTGCAGCGCCCCCTGCCCCTTGCTTTGTTCGATAAGAATTGTAAATTTCACACCACCGCATTAGATGGACTGGGGAAATTTGGCATTGATGTGGATTTGTATGCCTTCACCACCAGCGCTTCCACGTTGAAAGGCTTGGTGAGAAACAACCTTGCGGTATCAGCCATGGCATCCAACAGCGTACCTGACGACCTCACCGTGATCACACATGCGAACCTGCCGCCGTTGCCCGCCGTTGATATCGTGTTGGTCACTGCAACACGCACACACCCGTTGTTGTCGGCGTCTGTGGTATCAACACTGACTCAAGCCTTTGCTGCAAAGTACAGCGAACAGGCCAATATCGGTTAATTATAATAAAAACAGTAAATTGGAAAGAAACATGGACTACTTAACCGTTAATAAAAATGCATGGGATAAACGTGTCGATACGCACGTAAAATCAGATTTCTACGATGTCGATGGCTTCCTGAACGGCAAAAGCTCGCTCAACGACATCGAGCGAGAACAAGTCGGCGATGTTAACGATAAGCACCTTCTTCACCTGCAATGCCATTTTGGTCAAGACACCTTGTCGTGGGCGCGTCTTGGCGCGCGCGTGACGGGGGTGGATCTTTCTTCAGAAGCCATTGAGAAAGCCAACGAGCTCGCCAACACGCTCAAGTTGGATGCGCAATTCATCAACGATGATGTTTACCGTTTCGGCGACAACAACACGACAGAATTTGACATCGTATTCACCTCTTATGGTGTGCTTTGTTGGCTGCCTGACGTGGATCGCTGGGCGCAGACCATCGCCAAGGCCTTAAAGGTAGGCGGTGAGTTTCACATGGTCGAATTTCATCCGGCGATCGACTTGGTGTTTGGCTACAACTACTTCTCAACGGTTGAGCCAAGCGTTGAATTGGAAGGCACATACACGGATGGGCAATCTGAAGAGAAAAATCAGACGATGCAGTGGTCGCATTCCCTCGGCGAAGTGATCACGGCATTAAACAAAGCGGGCATTGCGTTAGACGCCTTTCAAGAGTATCCATACAGCCCGTATAACTGCTTTAACGACATGGAAGAAGTTGAAGGAAAAGGCTACCAGTTGCGCCATCAAGGCCATGCCATTCCTTTGTTGTATTCCATTAAGGGACGTCGCGTTAAGTAGGCTCGTGGCAAAAAACACCCGCCCATAAACGTAAAAAAGCAGCCTTCTCGGCTGCTTTTTTGTAATTTTGAAGCTGCTGTTTGTTATTTAGCTGTGAGCGTCGAAAAGCTGTTTTCTGCGTTTATCGGCTCACGGCCAAATACGCGCCTGCACCAATCATGACAGAACCTGCACAACGGTTCAGTTTGCGCTGGGCCGATTCCGTTTTTAGCATGCGCGCCATACGCGCAGCACCAAATGCCATCAGCATCGCGCCACTCATCAAGGCAAAAAACGCCAGCACGACTGCCAACACAACATCGCCCATGCTCAGCACCGTCAAATCCATGAAGGTTGGCAAAAATGCGATATAAAACAAAATCACTTTAGGGTTCGATGCAGAAATCAAAAAGCCCTGCATAAAGGCCGCCACATGGCCTGAATGTTTGGTTTCAGGCTGCTCAGCAAGGTCTTGCACTTGCGGCAAAGCCACAAACATTCTATAACCCAGATAAATTAGGTACGCCGCGCCCACATAACGGATCACCACAAACAAGGTGGCATAGTTTTCCGCAATGGTCGCCAGACCAAAACACGCCAAGGTGAGATACACCAAATCACTGAACACCATGCCAGATGCCAGCGCCCAACAGTCTTTTGCGCCTCGCGTCATTGCACGTGCCACTAACGCAAAAATGCCAGGTCCAGGCGTGATAACAAAAATGAATATCGCAATGGTGAACGTCACCGCCCCTTCCAACGTCATGTCGACTCCTCCGTGTTTTTTGCTTTGTTATTCCGCGAAGCTAACACAGAAATGTGAACACTATCGATGAAAGTTTTTCGCGAAGAACAGCAAATCTTATGGTCGAGAACCGTTCACGTAGAATCACATCTTTTCACAGACTGGTTGGGCATTTATGGACATCGTTTTTCTCATCGCCACTATCGTGTCATTCGCGAACGTGATTTACGCGTTCACCACCAAGCGCGTACTGTTTGCAGGTGGGTTCATCGACTACTACGACAACAAATCGCATTTCTTCGCGGGACTCTTCGCGTCCATCTTGTTTATCTTCTTCTACGGTGGTTTTTACTTCTTCATCTTTCCTAACGTCAAATAAGGTCGTGCAACGTAACCGCTTGGTAAGCCTCAACAATGTGAGAAACGGATTCTTGCTGACTTTGCTGAAGACGGCGGTAATGGTTCAGCGTGTTACTGAGATAATGCGACGCAATTTTGGATTGCTCTGGTGTGTGAGTTTGCCAAAATCGCTCGCCGACGGGATGAACAGAGAAACCAGCATCACTTTCTGTAGAAACCAACAACACCTCATAAAGCCGCTTATTCTCCTCGACTAACGCCTCGTGCAGCATAGAGAATTCGAGCGAGATAAGGTGCTCACGTAATGAAAACTGGTGGCGCACAGGGCAAAGCAAAAAGTCCAGTTCCAGCGTTGGATAACGACGGCGAATGGCAGAGATAAACGTCATCATAAGATCACCGCCAACACCAGCAATGATCACCAAGTGCTTACCTTGATATTGCGATAAAGGCAACGCGGCAACATCGATGCAATGTGTTGTCCATGCTGAGACTGCATTTTCAAAATAACGCTGCAGCTTCTGGTTTACCGTCTCCATGAGCACGGGAACGATATCGACAAAATGAATATGCGGAGCGGCATTTCGAGCAAGCAACGAAAAACCTAAAAAACCGTGGTCACAGCAACAGTCCCACACATGGTCATAGCCTGATGCCACCATCGCATCGATTTGAGTCAATCTTTTACTGAGTTTCAAGAAGGTGTCCGTCTGAAAGCATACTCGCAGGAAGGCGGTTTTGCGGGGGAATGAAAAATCCGGCGCATTGTAATCCCAATGACGGCATTCACGAAGCTTTGATTCGCAAAGCATGGTTCCACAAAACCTTGACTAACCGTTTAACGGTACAGTTTCACTGCCTGCGATGTCTTCCCTCGCAACATCACCCTCGTCAAAAACGTGCCTTATCGCTTTCATTTCGATCGCTTTCTCGTCTGCAATAAACTGGGGGAAAACAGTTTGCTTGTGATACGAGATTACGCACTCTTTCGATTTTCAATTCATTTCTGTGATGCCTAACACACCTGTCGCGGAATATCTTCGGCAATCTCATCCTGTTGACACTCTGCAATGTGAAACCAAGATATTATTTTTCTCGCAACACTCGATAAACAATAAATAGAATATGCGGGTTTGCCATGGCATTTAACACTGCCTAGTCATTGATTGCCAAATTAGGCAATCGATGACTATTAAGACATATAAAAATAACAGCAATACCGAATCATCCAGTTTTATTATTTCCCCTATTAGTAGCCGTGCCTCGCACCGCTATTTATTATGAATGGTTAGACAAAAAGGGACACAGTATCGTGAAGGGACTCATACCGCTCATGATTTGCGCGGCAGTTTCAGGCTGCGCATCGACTGACAACACACAACAGCAATTGGCCAGTAGTAATCTTCAATACATTGATATGCAAGAAAACATACTGGGATCATGGCAATGCACCACCGTATCCTCACCCAGCGAAAAAACAGCATTTAACGCAGACATTACCTACCTCAGTGACGGCGGTTTAGATACCCAAGCCATCTCGACAATTCAAAACCCTAAGCCAATGGATGCATATTCTTTTAATGTGTCTGCACATGGGCAATGGAAATTAGAAGACGGGAAATTGGTGGAGAATAATAACGACTTTGATGTGGAAGCAAATAATGACATTTCAAAGCCACTTGTGCCTATTTTACGTAAAGGATTGATGCGCACAAAATCATCAGAATGGGATATTTCTTGGCTATCTCAGTCCACATTTACAAAGTCAAACGAGAGTAACGTCACTACACGTTGCCAGAAAATAGCCAGTAAGATTCTCTGACACTATACCCAAATAGTCTCAGGATTCAGGATTCAGGATTCAGGATTCAGGATTCAAAGCAGCTTGAGGTTGTTTGGGTATAGGTTAACGAAAACACAAAATAAAACGCCATCGATTGCCGCTTCGTTTGTGCGCAATCTATGGCGTTTCTACCTTTGATGTTTTCCACGGCCGTGTCTTAAGGCAATTAGGATACGGAGCTTTCTTGGCTTCCTTCAAGCGCCATCGCATAGCGGTTTTTACCCGCTTCTTTCGCCGCATACATGGCTTTATCCGCTTGCTCGATGATTGAATTAAACGTACCGCTCTCCCCCGCTCGCCAATGGCGGATACCAATGCTCGCACTGATTTGAGGTCTTGCGCCATCAATGATGATGCTCTGACTTAACTTATGAAGAACACGCTCAGCAACAGGTTCAATCTCGGCAGCATTATTGATGATCAATAAGAACTCATCCCCTGATAGGCGTGCCACCATGTCGGATTGAGCCACACTGGCCAATAATCGTCTTGCGACCACTTTCAGCAACTCGTCACCGACTCGGTGACCAAATTGGTCGTTCACCATTTTGAAGCCATCAAGGTCAACGAACAGCACGTGCACATCCCAACCCATATCATGGCTACGGAGCAACTGCTTCTGAGCCCTTACACGGTTTGCAAGGCCCGTGAGTGGGTCATGGTTTGCTAAATGGTTGAGGCGTTTAATTTCCATCGCCGCTGATTGATCGATAATGGACACCACAAAGGCTTCGGTTTTACCTTGGCGATTTGTCAGTGTGCGCACTGAAATTTGGCACGGCAAACTGGTACCTAATGCCGAGAGCATATGGGTTTGCCACTGATGACTGCCACTAGACAACAGCGTTTTCACTTCAGGGCGTCCAAAGCGTAAATGTTGATCCACGCTCAATTCTGACCAATGACGATGTTGACCAAACAGACGAATACACGCCGCATTTTGCGCTTCAATGGCT
Organism: Enterovibrio norvegicus; assembly: GCF_002876705.1. Lineage (GTDB taxonomy): Bacteria > Pseudomonadota > Gammaproteobacteria > Enterobacterales > Vibrionaceae > Enterovibrio > Enterovibrio norvegicus_B. The sequence continues at coordinate 194,800 of NZ_MDAG01000014.1, forward strand.
AACGTTCGGGACAGTACCAAAGTGGCATCTTTGCTCTGGTCAAAAATGTACTCCGCCATTTTACGGCGTTGTTCCGCAACATGTTGCTCAGTGATGTCTTCAAATTGCAGCAAAGAATGCGTCGCGGTCGCCATTGGGTGTGTGCTTACGCGGAACAATTTGTTCGTGTGGCGGTGGTGCAATTCCAGCCCAGTCAGCGGCTGATGCGCATCAATGGCGTGGGAAATTTGATGCATCACCGACGAAGGTTCCAAAATTTGCAGAAGTTGCCCCAAGTCATTTGGGTCACAGCCTAGCTGCGCCAAATGTGCAGCGGCTGCAGGGTTGTAATACGTAACCTGATCGCCCGGTGCGATAACCATGACACCCTGATCCATGGTGTCCAATACCTGATTGATATAGCTATTCTTTTCTTCCAGCTGTTTAAACGTCGCGTTTAATTGCTTATCACGCGCCTCAAGGCTACTCACCAAGTCGTTGAAACAATCCGTGAGGCGACCGAGCTCGTCATTGTGATAAATCGGGATCGTGTGACCATGAATACCCAACCGGATCATGTTCGACATTGAACGGTGAAGAGAAGCCAGTGGGTAAGAGACAATACGGTGCAATAACTGCGCGAACATCCAAGAAAACAGAGACAACAGTACCGTTCCAAGAGCAAGGAACAAGATCAGTCTATTTCGTTCATTCACGATGGCGCTGCGTGACATAAACAAATCGATGTGACCAAGCACATCCGTTCCCAATGAAATGGAACGCGAGACTTTGGTGAATGGGGTTTTCGAGCATATGATCCCTGCGCCCATGGTGAAGCAATCATCAGGTAGACGCATCAAGTTCACGAATTCGGAGCCATCAACACGGGTTACGCGGGCTGCCATCAAATCAGGATCATAACCCAAGGCTGCGAGCTGTTCTCTACCCGTTGCCCTGTCTTCAAACGCCAGTGCCGCCGTTAAGTTGCTTGCGGCACCATTTGCCATGATTTCTGTTCGACTCAGTAAGCTTTGATCGAGGTTCTTACTCACAATGTGCGTCACTGCAAGCCCAACAACGGCAATGCCAAGCGTAAGCAAGAGCCAGATCGGCATGATAAGTTTTACGCGAAGAGGAAGGCTGTTAATCCAGCGACGATTCATATTTCCTCCTCCCCGTCTATAACGGCGATGGATAGTAGCTGCGAGCGCAAAGTAAAGGGCATACCCTGAATATTCTTTCTATTAATGAGTAATTTGACGCGGTTGTTCACTTTAATAAACGAAATCATGCCACCCGCCTTAGAGAACCGTTTACCTTCACCCACAATCAACGCATCGGGATATTGATTATGCAGTGTGCGTATGTGTTCTTCGGCACGTTCGGGGGTGTAAATGATTTGGCAAGGTTCCTGAGAAGAACCACTGACTTTTATGTTGTGATATTGCACTTGCTCAGGTTTTGAGTTTGCAATGTCTTGAAGTCGACGGCTGACACTGCTGTCGCCATAAACACAGAAATCATACCGACCGTCTGCTGGCTGCATGTCTCGCCAATTCACCAAGAACGCAAAACGGTACAAATACACCGCCTTTAAATCTTCATCTTGGAAATCGTTACTTCGAACAGGCAAGCACACAGACAACAACGCAAGCATCACCAGTCCAAGAATGAACTGGTGAAAGCGCGTTGAATCTTGTCTGTGACGTAAACGCTGCCTTGTCATCGAATAATCAGTACCACTGCCAATCAAGTTCTAGCCAGTATTGCGTGCCATTATCAAAGCCGCCCACGGAATCAGGAAACTCGTTCACTTGGTCATTCAACAGGTTTTCAACCGTCAAAGTGAACAGAGGGGCACGTGGCGAATATTGCCACCCTAAAATCAGATCCCACGTTACCACTTCAGGCCATTCATATTGCTCTTTTGTTGGGATGGCATCGTCAGGATGAGATCCCGATACATAGTGAACCACATTGCTCACCCAAAACGCTGGTGTAACGTCCCACATCACTTGTGCACCCGCTAGATGCATCGGTTCATTCTCATATGAGCGCAGCGGCACTTCGGTCGTTCCGCATATACTTCCTTCGCATTTCGCTTCGATTTGTTTGTAGGCGTAACTGGCATTCACTTGAAGCTGAGAATTGATTGACCACTTCATGCTTAACTCTCCGCCGTAGGTTGTCGCCGAAAGCGGCGTGATCAATTGATAGCTGTAAACATCAACAACGGTGCCCGCAGTGCCAGGGGATGAGTTTTCACCAAAGAGATAACGATCAGCACTGAGCAACTGATAAGCAGGAATACCATCTTCTTCGCTGTAAAACAGATTGGCATCAAACTGAATGCGCCTGTCATCCCAGAAGCGATAGCCAATCTCGAAGGTATCAATTTGAGGGACAGGGATATCTTCGTTACCGAGGTATCTGATGCTTTGCAGATAATCATAATTTTCTGGCAGGCATTGAACGGGTTGCGTTGCCGTACAAAACATCACATCACTGCCATAGATGTTTTGATGGAAATCTGTAGAACGATCTAAGCGCGACGGTGTGATCACGGCACGCCCCCAACCAGCCCATAGGCGCTGATTTTCACCCAAATCCTGCATCACACGAATTTGTGGCTGCGCGAAGGTGTCTTCAACCAAATTGAAGTACTGCCAACGGTTCCCCACCATCAATTCTGTGGTGTCAGTAAGGGGATAGGAGTAGTTGAGATAAACCGCCACGCTTTGGTTCGTGAAATCCGGCTCATCCGTCACTCGCGCATAAGGCAGGGTATAAGACGACTTCGTATCATAGGTGTCGAAGTGCTCGTCAATCAATCGGTAGTTCAAGCCGAGTGTCAGGCTTCCTCCAAGCACATTCTGATCGGTATACCGCGTTTCAGAATCAAATCGCGTAAACGATGCATTGCGGTCAGAGCCATCACTGCTGCTATAGGTCAGCCAAAATTGCTGCTCCCACTGACGCTGGTCGTCCACTTCTTGAAGCCATTTCAAGCCTGCAAAATACTCTTCCGCTAAAAGCTCGGTGTCAAAGGCACTGAAATCTGGCCCATCATGCCCTGGGTTGAGGAAATGAGGCTCGTAATATCCCCATTGATAGTCTTCACGAGAACGAATGCCGCCAAGCTGCACGGAGACAGTGCGGTCGAGGCGTTGGTAATCACTTCTTAGCCCGAAACGTTCAGTATACACCTTGTATTCTTGAAGCGGTTTTACGCGCTCCTCATCACTCGTCCATGGTTTGTGTTGAACAAACTCGACGTACCCACTTAAATGCAGATTTTCGCTGATCTGACCGCCGTGATGAAGCTGGTACTCTTGATATTCATAATTCCCGACGGACACTGCGACGTGACGGCGTAACGCATCTTCTGCATCCAACGTGATGATATTGATGACGGCATGCACGGCGTTGCCACCCCAAATGGTGCCAACTGGCCCCATTACCACTTCAATTCTGTCGATATTATCAAGGCTGACAGGAATGAGATCCCAATCCACCCCAGAGAACATACCATTGAAAACACTTCGACCATCCACCATCACCAACATGGAATTACTCAAGGCTTCATTGGTGGTTCGGGCTGAAATCCCCCAGTCGTAGTTGGAGAATTTTGCGACATGCAGGCCTGGGGCAAGCACCAATGCATCCGCAACTGAGCGAACACCTGAGCGTTTGATTTCTTTGGCGGTAATGACATGCACAGCGGCGGGTGTGTCTGCCAAGCTGAGGGCAGTACGCGTGGCGGAAACAACTTTGGTTTCGGAAAGAGATTCAAGCGACATATTAAGCAATTCATCGAGTTCTGACTCGGCGAACGCAGACGTGGAGACATTGGTACTCAATCCTGCGATAAGGATTGCTAGAGAGGCTATACGCATATTTTTATCCATGAGCGCAACGTTTCTCCACGCTTACACGGAAGTGTAAAACTGGACGTCCTTGCTCAACTGCTTCTTGTTATGACACGTATTATCTAAATCGATGTTTTTACAGTCGATTTAATACATTTTTTTGCCATTATAAGAATGAAACTTTGTCGTGCACACGGATATATTGTGGTTTATGGCCGTCTCTGCGATATCCCTCACTCAGCGCCATAAAAATGACTTAAATGTGTATATTTAAACGACATTTTGCCAATCTTTCGTCGCAAAAACACAAAACAAATACCACCAAACAACAATATCAGGTTGAGATTATTCAAAAGTAAGTCAATGCCATTAGCGTAATGAGGGGGCAAGCTTATCTGAAGGGAATGAATGGTCGTTTTCCATTGTCAATTTCGCTACACCAACCCCTTCAATTTGGCCAAGCCATAAGCAGATATTGTCACACAGTCTTTGATGTCGTTATCAATGATCATGCGTTCAAATTCATCCACAGGAAAAGCGCGTGTGATCAAATCTTCTTCTTCACTGTCGAGTTGGTTTTCTTTTTGCGTCAGGGATGTCGCGAGATAAACATGGCAGGTTTGGTTAAGAAAGCCGTACGCGATGAACTGAGCACCTAAGTAAGTCATGGATGCCGCGTCTAATCCGGTCTCTTCTCGCAGCTCCCCTTTTGCTAGATCAAGATGGTCAGCATCAGGCGACGACTCCCACGCCCCTTGGGGTATTTCCCAGCAACGCTCTTGCACCGTATAGCGATATTGTTGAACCAGATGAATGAAGCCGTTGTCGATGGCGATGATCGCTGCACAATCTGGCTTGTCGACTACCCCATAGATGCCTTCTGCTCCACTGGGTCGAAGAACTCTATCTTCTCTCACGCTCATCCACTTGTTTTGGTAAACAATTTTACTGTCGAGTTGCTTTATCACGGTGCATCCCTTTTTTGCTCTCTCGCACACCCTATTCAGACAAGTCATAGGCGAAAGAATGATATCGAATACAACGCAATATACCCGCATGTCCCCAGTTGGAAAAGTACAAAAACACACGGCATTACATACCGATTGACGTTATTTGGCGAGGCCCATCAACAAACCGTTTTCTTCCCACAGCGACACACTCACGCCATCCACATCCATCACCATGTCATCAACATGGGCTTCCACACCCCGCGGCAATTTGGCTTGATAGAAAGTGTAGACACGATCGGTATCCAAATCTTTCACATGAAGCTGCGCGGCAATTTTTCCGTCAATGCTGCAATAACGCCCACCGAGTAAGACCCATTTTTCAACGGGAAGCTGCGACGGCATGACCACTGAAAAATCTAAGCGATTGAGATAAGTATCAATGTCGGCAAACGAATCACTCAGAATCTCCATCTGCATTTGGCTATTGTGGTTATAAGCAATCTCCGCCGAAATGGCGCCGTAATCATGCCTATCACCCCACAGTGTCCACACACTCACCGCCAGCATTAACATTGCTGCCAGTGCCATGCCCGTTCGATGTGCCTGTGATCTCGGCGCTGATTGTTTTTTTGTTACCTTTTCCTGCAGTTCATTTAAGGCGTTCACTTGCGTTACTGATAGGGATTTTGCGTCATAGTGCTTAGTAAGTTGCGACTTTAACGGATCCTGGTTTTTTGAATACGTCATGGCTACGACACCTGCTTTAACATGTGGCCAAAATCATCCACCAAGCGGGCTTTCATTCGACACAAACGCGAAAGCAATGTTCCTCTTGGAATGTTCGTTAAGGTGGCAATCTCTTGAATACTGAACCCTTCTACCGCCCATAAATACAGCAACTCACGCTCCTTCGCTGAAATACTGGCAAGCAAAATATCAACGTGTTGTTCGTCAATCGTCATTTGTTCGAGTTCATTGAATGCAAGGCCATCATTTTCCTCATCATCCATCAGATCTGCCGACGTGATCAATTCAAGCTGATTACGTCGGCAGTGATCCACAAACTCATTGCGGATCACACGCAGCATATAGGCTTTGTTGTGCATGGTTTCATCTTCGCTCTTGAGCATTTTTTCGCAGCAGCTTTGCACCAAATCATAAGCTTGCGATTCGTGGTGGCACAAAGACAGCGAATAGCGAAAAAGCTGATTGAGCAAATCTTCTGTAAAGATGACCTTTCGACGTTTTCTGAAAAAATTTAACATGGCGTGTGTCCTTCTCATCAGCGAAGCCGTAAAACGAATACGGAGAAACCTAAATCGCCTTCGCCAATGAAAAGGAAACGTCCCTCTCTGGAAATACATTCATGCAGGTGGCACGCTTTCAGGCACCACCTTACGAGTTTTCATTACGGCTTGGATTGGTGCCCAACTGCGGAAGGAGACGTTTGAATACCCAAGGTTTCCTTCGTTCTTCGCACACAATCTGACAAGGTAAAGCGCGCACCGCCGCCCAGCCTCATTAACACAAGACCCGCAGCCGCCAGTGCAAATTCCCGTTTCACACCATTTAGGTTCGCAATCACCCCTTTATCGAGGTTAAGTTTTTGTAACATGTACCATGCCATGACCAAGACCACCGCGCCTGCCGCAGCCTTTAGCGACGTGCCTTGACCAAAGATCAGCACCAAGCCAATCAACGCCAAAATGATTTGATACGTCACGAAAGATGGAATTTTTGCGTAAGCCCCGAAGAAGCCACCAATGATAAACGTCACCCCAAGTGAAAAACGAAGCAGCAATCCAAGAACATCCCAATTTGGCGCTGCGTTCGCGTCACCTACACCTTGACCTCGACGCTGATCAAGGCTTCTCGCCCCTGCCCCAAGATTGAACAACACAAACATCATGCCGGATAAGGTGATATCGCGAATTTGCACAAACATCGCAGGTGACGTGTAGGTTTTCACGCCCACGGACGCACCGGGCACGGTATCGACGGGCAAAGAGAACACAAAGGTCCATAACAACAAGCCGTAAAATAGCGCTAATGGCCTCACCATAAACCCCGCAATCAGGGCGATGCCTGAAACCAACTCAAACGTTGAAAGTGACGTTAAAAAGAACCAAGGCGAGAGCACACCATTACTAAAGAGAAAGTCTTGAAACAATTCATTGATATAGCCCGTCGTCCCCATGTAGTTAGCAACCATGGCAGCTTGCTTAGAACTTGAAAGAAGCAGGCTCAGTTTCGAAAGGCCACCAATCACAAACACCAACCCGAGTCCGATACGTAATGCGAGGGCGGCGTTTGCATAACGCGTACTGTCTTTGTTCATAGGAGATCCTGTGTGAATGAATAAGGCGCATGTAAAACACAATGCTTTCCTTCACTAACGAATCAGTCGCAATTTTGATTGCATTGTTGTTCAAGAAATTTTTCAGCGGCCCTTTTTCCAAGATATCTCAGGCACGTATTTAGGCCATGAATACGTGATAAATGCCTCGTAGAACGCCTTCACCGGTGGTTCTTTCGCCATCTCAACGTCCAACATCTTGCCAAAATTTAGAATCGTGATATTTTCTTGCCAAATTTTCTCAATTGGAAAAATGACCATGCCAAAGGCAAGTGAAATTAAAAAGAACGCAGTTATCGAACATGGCGGCAAAGTGCTGGCGGTTAAAGACATTGCAAAGCTGACTCCAGCTGGCCGTGCAGGCACTAGCCTGTACAGAATGCGTCTTTACGATGTAGCAACTGGCGCAAAATATGATGAAAGCTTCAAAGCGGATGACATGCTTCCACTGGCTGACTTCAGCCGTCACGCTGCGGATTTCTCTTACATCGATGGTGACGAGTACATCTTCATGGATAGCGAAGATTACACGCCGTACCACTTCAACAAAGAAACCATTGCAGAAGAAATCCTGTTCATTACTGAAGAAACCAAAGGTATTCAGGTTCTAACAGTGAGCGGTCGCCCTGTAGCAATCGAACTGCCATCAACCGTTGATATGGTTATTACTGACACGTCTCCTTCTATCAAAGGCGCATCAGCAAGTGCTCGTACTAAACCAGCTACCGTTTCTACTGGCCTGACTGTTCAAGTGCCTGAGTACATCGGTAATGGAGACAAAATCCGCATCAACACCGTTGAACACAAATTCATGAGCCGCGCATAATTTCACGCCGAACTCGTTCAACGCACAAGCCTCGATAGCGATATCGGGGCTTTTTTTGTTGCTCCACTCGAAGACAAAAAATATTCGCAATCAGGAAACACGAATAGCTATCGACCAAATAGATACAAACGCAGTAGAATCCGCGCCCGGCTAAGGATGTCCCTATCGCACTGTTACCGCATACGTCAGTTGTTTGCGCACCAACACGATAAGCGTCCTTAATATTACAAACACTAAGCGAACCACTTAAGTTCGTTCCCGCGAGTTTTCACATTGAAGCGTCATTTCATCTCCATGTTTTTGGCAGTGTTCTTGCTGTCAGGCTGTTCGTTGCTCGATATTAAAATAGAAAGCCAAACCGTCCCTCTAACCAAGCAAGAATTGAACGCTCGCGTGTTAACGCGAGAATATGCCCAGCAGTTTTTTTCACAAACTGAGCAAGCTGCTGACAAAATGCACCAATATTACGGCCCGAAAGATCAAGAAAACCAATCAAACGTTTTGCTTTGGAAAATCAATGCAGTGGAAAGAATGCAGTCGGCTGCATACCAGGTGTCTCCAATGGCTGGACTCATTGATGTTTGGGTCTTTTCACTCCAACTCAACCAGTTCTATGTTGAAGGGAATGGCAAAGACTTGTTCGTGGGTAACGAAGCAAAAGAGCTCTCGCAGCACCTTGCAAACGAAATGGACAACGTCGCGAAGTCTTTGCTGCCTACTCACGAATATCAAAGCGCTGCCAGTTTTGTGAAACAACACGCCAATGCATACCCATTTGCAGACCTGAGTTTCAATCGAACACCCGCTTACCGTTTGTGGCGGGAAAGTATTGACGGTGGGGGTCTAGAAGCAGTTACGACGCTGGGGACTATGCCAGAAGCGATAGGTGATATGTCGGATAAAATGAGCCTTTTTTCAGAGCAGACACCGAAAATCATGACGTGGAAAGCTCAGTTGCTTGCACTAAATAGTATGAACAGTATTGAGCAGGTAAATCAGGCCGTCGAAAGCTTCAAAGTCGTGTCGAACTCTATGAATGATTTTATTCGAAACAACCCTGAATATATGCGCCACCTCGCTGAAGAAATGGCATTCAAACTTCAACCTCTCGTTGACAGTATTGATGAGAAAACCGGTGAGCACCTACAAACATTAAGCGCAGAGCGACGACTGTTGGAAGAAATGATTGCATTGGAACGCGCAGAAGTGGCACGCATTATCACCAAAGAACGGAAAGCACTTGTGGACGATGTAAATACCGTCTCTCAAGAGTTGGTAAATGTTGTCATGGACAAGCTCATCGACGTGATACGCAGCCTCATTCTTTACATCGTTTTGTTTATTGCGGTGATCTTCTTTGCCCCGTTAGGACTTGGCTATATTTTGGGTCGTAAATCAGCAAAATAACGATTCATTCGTTGTAAATCACTTCCTAGACACGACCCAGCATCGCTATTTATAAGCCTTGTTCGGGTCGTGTTGCGATTTCCAAGCCTCCCATTCAACAAACACAATCTATGTGCCATTTAGGTCCATAGCTCTCTTGATTCGTCGATTACAATCCACCTCAGACTCACTGAGATTTCTGCGTACACATTTTTTCGACATTACTTTTCTTACTCTTTCTCTCGTCGTAGTGACGATACCGATGGAACTTAGTGCCTATAAAGGCGCAAGAATTTACATACGTGCGCTTTATGCGAAGTAAAGGAAAAACAAATGAAGAAATTAATCTTAAGTGGTGTTGTATTAACAGCGTTAAGCGCTTTCAGTGTTCCAAGCTTCGCAGCAAGTAACGCCGACATCATCAGCGAGCAAGACGCAATCAAAGCTGCACTACTGGAAGTCGGCGTAGAAGTGCTTGGTATCCGTTTTGACGAGCCAGACTCGCAGTGGGATGTATTCGTTAAGTCAGGCGAAAAAGCGTATGAAGTGGAAGTCGACGCTGCCAGCGGCAAAATCGTTGCGGCTGAAGAAGAAAGCCTAGCAGAAATTAAAGCGGAGCTTTCTGGCGACCTTTCTCATGAAGGCGTGATTGGCGACGTTGATAAGTAATGAGATAACCCGCCCTGCAGGTGTGTTTCGGGGCGGGCTTTCTAGGTGAGGGTATAAGCAAGTCTGCTCTTTCTCTTATCTCGCCCCTGCTCTTCCTGCCCTTCCTGCTCTTCCTTCCTTTCCATCGCCCCCACCAATCACACCAATAGCCAGAACCACATAGCCTTTTCCCTTCATCCGTAATACTGTTCAATCAACAAAGAAAAACAGAATAAAAAACAAAGGGAAGATTATGAGTTCAATTACTGTTCGTTGCCCAAGTTGCCATAAAAACAACCAATTTCCGGTTGAACGCCTTGATGATCAGCCGAAGTGTGGCGCGTGTAAGTCACCGTTAGTGAATGGCAAACCAGTTGAAGGCACTGCAGCGAATATGGATGCGCTGTTGTCGTCAGGAAAGCCTGTTGTTGTCGATTTTTGGGCACCGTGGTGTGGCCCGTGCCAAGGATTTGCACCCGTCTTTGAAGCGACTGCTTCGAGCAAAGCTGATGATGTGATCTTTGTAAAAATAAACACCGAGGAAGAGCAAACGCTGGCGGCGAAATACCGCATTCGCAGCATTCCAACCATCATGGTGTTTAACGAAGGCAAAATGGTGAAGCAGATCAACGGTGCACTGCCACAGTCAGAATTCACGGCATGGTTAGATCAAGCCATGTAAATGTTCCGTGAGGGTTGCTACCCCCTTCAAAAACACAAACCAATAAAGGGCATTATGTGCCCTTTATTATTTTCTAACGCTTACGAATGCAAACCAGTAGGCATAGCAAACTCAGGGTTGTTATAGAACGCACTAAATGGTAATAATTATCATTACAAGACGAGTGATACATACAAGGGGTTGGCTATGGATTCCAGACGACACATCTATAATGCCTATTTCAAAGCAAAAGATAAGTTCGATGAAGACAGAAGCGCATTTGGTTACGAGCCTGATATCGTGCAGGGATTTGTGCAAACAGGATTAATGCTGGCGTCTTACCACGAGCTTGGTGCCGAGAACGAAAGCGTGTTGCTGAACGAACTCTTTCTTCGTCAGGTGTATTTTAAGCTACTTGATGCCATTCAAAGCCCTTACAGAACCCACAGTTTTCGGCGAGTCTGCCTAGATGGGGTGCATAGCCCGCTCTACGCATTGCAACGTCATTACGTACAAGTACCGGGCGGCGAGAGAAAATTTGCCCAACTTCAGCTGATGCTACAACGCCTTCAAGCACCGCTAGATTGATTCAAAAGGACAGGACATGACGCAAACATTCCGCACAGAAACAGACAGCATGGGCGATGTGAAAGTCCCTGAAAATGCGCTTTATCAGGCACAAACTCAACGCGCTGTAGACAATTTCGCGTTCAGTAAGCACACAATGCCAGCTTCATTTATTCAAGCACTCGCGTACATCAAACAAACGGCGGCACTGACCAATGCACAGCTTGGTCTACTGGAAGGTGATATTGCACAAGTGATTGCGGAAGCATCGCAAGACATCATCAACGGCCAGTATTTGGATCAATTTCCGATTGATGTGTTCCAAACCGGCTCTGGTACAAGCTCGAACATGAACGCCAACGAAGTGATCGCAACCCTTGCGAGCAAAGCCTTGGGTGGCGATGTTTCCCCGAATGATCACGTCAACATGGGCCAAAGCAGTAACGACGTCATTCCAACGGCGATTCAAATCAGCAGCGTATTGAGCGTTGAAAAACAGCTACTGCCAGCCCTAGAACATTTGATTTCAACCTTGAGTGAAAAGCGCATTGAAGTTGGCGATACTGTAAAAACAGGTCGCACCCATTTAATGGATGCAATGCCCGTGACGTTCGACCAAGAACTGGCAGGATGGCAATACCAAATTGACCATGCAAAATGCGCCATTGAACAGAGCTTGTCTGCGGTTCGCGCCCTTGCCCAAGGTGGTACTGCCGTCGGTACAGGGATCAATGCAGACCCTCGTTTTGCAGCAACATTTGCAGACAACTTGTCGCAACTGACGAAGGCATCTTTCACACCGAGCGTAAATTTTTTCTTTAATCTCAGTAGCCAAGACGCCATTGTGGCACTTTCAGGGCAATTAAAAACCGCCGCTGTCGCCATCATGAAGATCGCCAATGATTTACGTTGGATGAACTCAGGCCCGCTGGCAGGTCTGGGTGAAATTGAACTCCAAGCTTTGCAGCCTGGTTCGTCGATCATGCCAGGGAAAGTGAATCCTGTCATACCGGAAGCAGCAGCCATGGCATCTGCACAAGTGATTGGTAATGACGCAACCATTACCGTTGCTGGACAATCAGGTAATTTCCAGCTCAATGTTATGCTGCCTGTTATTGCGCATAACATTCTGGAAAGTATTGAATTACTGGCAAACAGCGCAAACGCATTGGCTGATAAAGCCATCAAGACGTTTACTGTGCGAGAGGACAACCTCAACATCGCATTGGCAAAAAATCCGATTTTAGTCACGGCACTCAACCCTGTGATCGGGTATTTGAAAGCCGCTGAAATCGCGAAGAAAGCTTATAAAGAAGGACGTGCGATCATTGATGTGGCTGAAGAAGAGACGGAATTAGACAGAGCGACACTTGAGCGCCTGCTTGACCCAACAGCACTCACGAAAGGTGGCGTCGCAAACTAACGCAGAAAATAATCATCAAATTAAAAAAAAGCCCTCACAAGGAGGGCTATATTGCTCGCTGCCGACAAGCACAATTCTATATAAAAGATGAAATAGGTAAACACTACACTGCATCACTCAGAAAAACCTATTTCAAATGTGTCTTGAGAACACACACATTCTGACTATCCGTGTCAACGAGAACTCTGTAGATTAAACACACTGTGCGTTTAATGAATAAAAATGGACAGACAAAATGGAGTCGTGCTGTTGCTGTTATATGCCTGTCCAAAACTGAGTACGTAAACTATTTCCTGTCTACATACATTAAATATTATCTAACGTGTCAGAGATAAACCTTTTCCTGATGCCATCCCCCCTAACCAATGCACCGCTATAACTGAGTCGATAAGTGTATTTAAATTCGTCTCCATCCAGCTCGCCATCAATGGTTAAGAAACAAAACTGACGACCTTGCCGACAATCTATGTGATAGTTACCAGATTCTTTTGTCTTTGTAACATGCAGCCCGGACTCCCCCGCGCCTTGTGTCATCAACACTTTGGATACAACAACCCTTCGATTAACCTTATCAACAAACCGCAGCGTTTCCTTCGCCAGTGTTGAATCTTGGTCAAACTCTGAATGGTAATACCCGTCAATTTTCAATGTCGCGTTCAGTTTGTCTTCTTTTACGCCATCCTGATTAACGCATGCAGAAATTGCTAACCCTAACAATGGAAATATTACACACTTTATCATTTGCATGGGAAACACTCCCCAGTGAACGATGATATTTAAGCAATCGTTTTTTTTCATTTGTCCTATTGTCGACCAGCACTACTGGTCATTTATATTTTTTATATGAAGCTTGCATCTAAATAAAAAGAACCATTCCCCGCAGAAAGACAACCTAGCCAATTGTCGTCAAGTATAAAGAACATCAGGAAAAGGAGTGGAAACCCAATGTTCTTATAAAACACGATTATTTCCCCTATTAAATAATCGCGTTTTCTTTCTACGCTTTTAGCTTTGACCAGAATGTGATTTTTTAAAAGTACAAATGTGTTCTTTAAAGAATTAACGACTCAAATACAAAACACATGTGTCGTTTAATTTTACATAAACAAAGTATTTAGAGTAATTACGTTACTTTATCCAGCACGCAAAGAAACCTCAGATTCCGCTATATCCATCTGATATTAAATGATTATTTACAAAATAAATGGTTGAAACGATAAAGATGGGTAGGTAAAGAAAAATCCAAGGAAAAATCCTCATTTTTTTGCTCTATATTCAACTCGCACCAAAAAGCCCTCTAAAAGAGGGCTTGAAGTATGGCTTATGCCGAAAGTGATTATGCGATGATCATCTGACCAAGCACATAACCCAGCAAACATGCACCTACAACGCCGATCAGACCAACAGACATGAATGAGTGGTTGAAATACCACTTACCAATTTTGGTTGTGCCCGAGGTATCAAAGTTAACGGTTGCAATGTCTGATGGGTAATTGGGAATGAAGAAGTAACCGTATACCGCCGGCATAATACCGATCAGCAACGCTGGATCTAACCCCAAACCCAGGCCAACAGGCAGCATCATACGTGCAGTTGCTGCTTGAGAGTTCACCACCACAGAAACAATGAACAGCGCGAGTGCGAATGTCCAAGGGTAGTCTGTCACCATGCCAACAATGCCCGATTTGAACTGCGGCATGGCATATTGAAAGTAGGTGTCTGACATCCATGCAATACCGAAAATCGCAATCGCTGCCACCATACCTGACTTAAATACAACGCCGTTTGGCACGTCACGCGGGTCGGTTTTGGTCGCTAACAGAATCACACCACCGAAACACAGCATCATCATCTGGATGATGACAGACATGCTGATAGGCTTTGAACCTTCAGTAATGGTGCGCACTTCAGGCACCATCGCAATCACAACGATAGTAATGATAGAAGCAAGGAAGATAAGCACAGCATTGCGCGCTGATTTAGGAAGCACTTCATCCAGCGACGTTGCTGTGGTGTTGAGAATACGCTCTCGCCATTCTGGATCTTTCAAACGCGCTTGATATTCAGGATCGTCATCCAGCTCTTTACCACGCTTCATGCTGTATAGAGACATCAGTAACGTACCGAACAAGGTTGCAGGCACGGTAACGAGCAAGATTGAAAGCAAGGTAATGTCAGCTTGAATGCCTGAAAGCTGCGTTAAGTAATACACCACTGCCGCAGATAACGGTGATGCCGTGATCGCGATTTGAGATGCGACAGACGATGCCGCCATTGGGCGCTCTGGGCGAATGCCGTTTTTCAACGCCACATCGCCAATGATTGGCATGATGGAATATACCGCGTGACCTGTACCAAGCAGGAACGTCATTGCATAGGTCACGAACGGCGCAATCAAGGTGACGCGTTTTGGGTTCTTGCGCAGTACACGCTCAGCAACTTGCAGCATGTATTTTAAGCCACCAGCGGCTTCAAGAATCGACGCACAAGTGACCACCGCAAGAATGATAAGCATAACGGTAACAGGTGGCGATGTTGGCGGCATTTTGAAGATGAAGACTTCAATCACCAGACCAATGCCCGAGACCACACCTAGGCCAATACCACCATACCGTGAACCGATGTAAAGCATTAACAGAAGGAATAAAAATTCCAAGTACAACATACCAATAACCTCTTAAATTTTATGGCTATTTGTATTTTCCGCTTATCTTTCAATAATTTCTAAACAACGTCTCACACTCCTTCTTTTCAAAAAAAGCGATGTCTCTGAATCAGATTTTCAGCACATAAAAACCCCACTTCGTAGCCGAAACAAAACGAAGATGTAACACAGTTGATGACAGGTATTGAGTGAATGGTTAATTGAATTATTGAAACCGATGCGTGATTGAACCCCATGGCAAAGAAGGCAAAAAAAGAGCCAGCAAACGCTGGCTCTTGAATGAGGATATTTGTATAAAATCACATCAAGTTCAGGTTGAACGGTTTTTATTCACGCACTTCTTTGAACCCTTCGCCGACAAACTTACGTACTGCATTTCCGCGCTCCAGATCCCAGTGCTGTTGCCAACGCGCATTCGCATCTTGTTCCACTGTCTCTTGCTTGGCTTCTTCTAGCTTTTGCAGAATAAGCGCGCGAGCCAATCGCTTGTTAGCGTGTTGGCTTCGTTCACTTTCGACGCGAACAGAAATACCAGTGGTAACATGCGTCGCCCTCACCGCCGAATCGGTGGTATTCACATGCTGCCCACCCGCCCCCGAAGCACGGCAAGCCTGATACGTAATGTCCCTGTCGAGCGTTTGCTGATTTGCTTCAAACATTTTGCCACTAAAGAACCAGTTTTTACGCTTGTGCTTTGGTCTGATGGGGCTAGTACACACCCAAAGCATCGAGCCTTCCCACTGCAGTGCGAGATGTTTTACCGACACGGTGTCCTTTTCATCGAAGGCCAATAATACCGATTTAAACCCACGCGACCGTTCACTGCGCGTTGATGTAACAATGTCCACCTTCACCTTGTGTTCACGACACGTTTTTTCGATGGCCTTCAGCGCCAACCCCACCGCCAAACAACATTCTTCAGGTCCTTGTCCCGCGGTTAATTGCAACAATATCATGCTGAACAGCCTCCCTGTGTCTTGAACGTCAACACTGGGCGCAGCCTTGCCACCAAGGTGATCAAGCCTGCATTGACCAAATCGCCAACGATGCTGTCGCAGCGCTTATAGGCTTGAGGCGCTTCGTCATACAGCAAGCCTTTGTCGCCACAGATGACTTTACTGCCCAACGACGTTTTATACAGGTCATCTTTCTTGTATTTATGACTCAATCTTGCCTGACATTCACCGCGCTTCCACTTTCGCCCCGCGCCATGAGCAAGAGAATACAGCGCCAACGCGTGGTGTTTGCTGGTCAATGCAGTTGGCTTCACAAGGTAGGAATAGTCGCCTCTCGAGCCGGGGATCACGACATAACCTTTGTCACTGGGTGTCGCGCCTTTTCGATGAAGCCAACCCGCTTTATGGTCATCACCACGCGGTGTGCTTTCCTCAATGAAGTTGTGATTTACATCCAGCACACACTCCCCGTTCACATTGATGGCATCAAAAAAGCGTCGTGCAATCAGCTCACGGTTCAGTTCGGCCCAACTAACAGCTTCATTGTGTGCCTGCATATACACCAAATGCGCTGGCGAATTTACCAATAACCCTTGGTGATTGTGTTCCGTAATATGGCCAACGAGAATGGATTGCCCTAGCCCTCGCGAACCAGAATGCGCAAGCAACAACAGTTTCTTTCTATCAATGTTGAGCTGCTCCATCGCGGAGGCGTCGTACACTTCATCGACCGCTTGAAACTCGGCAAAGTGGTTACCTCCACCAATGGTACCAAGTGCAACATCGAACAGAGATACCGATATTTGTTTCTCCACCTTTCTTTTTTGCACAAGGGGCTGCCAGCTTTCATCTAGTTCAGATTCAACATGTCGAAGTTTCTTCGCGAGCTTATCGACGTTCGCTTTTGCCACATTCAGTGAGGATTGCCAGAGCGCCATGCCACACCCAATGTCATTTCCCACCAATGCGGGATATACCTTGGTATCTGACAAAAATGCGGCCCCAATCGGGTATCCACGGCCTGGGTGTAAATCAGGCATTCCTGCAACGGCAATCATGCCAGCAAGCTCAGATGTTTTAATGAGTTGTTGTGTCGCCAGCCCTTCAACCCACGTGCTTTCAGACGCGAAAAGGCTGACTTTTTCAGTCAGTATTTGGACGGATTTGTCCATGCTACCTATTCCTTTGATCAGGATAATAAAAATATGTTTTTAGGCAGGCATGTAGACGGATAGAACAGACGACGGCGAAGCGAGGGAACTGTTACTGGCTATCAATACCTGCAAAGGGAGTAAATATTGTCATCGTCATGTTTATGTCTCCTTTTGCTCGTCGATAAGAAAAATGGTGAAAGCACCCAGTGCGAGCGCATGTTAAGTACTCATCGAACAAAGATCAACCACTAATAACAAAATTGTAACCAAAAAAAGACAGTAAGCTTTTAGGGTTAAACAATATTCGTCGAAAAAGCGTGATGCGATTGTTCACCTTCTTGGAGGGTGAAAGCAAGTTGCTGTATTGCACTAGCCGTTCCCCTGTTTCATGGCTGAGAAGTGGCAGATATTCTTATATTGTGCGGTATGGTGATTGGCGTTTGTGTATATGATGAATTTTTAGTCGCGCAGTAATGTGCGAATTATTATCTTCAAATTAAATACTTATACTCAAACAACCTGAAGATGCCGGATTCAGCGAGCTTTACTGACGTTATGATCAAGGCGTCCCTTTGCCAATGCAGTGCGCTCCATCAAAAAGGGACAACACCGAGCATGGCGTCAGTAAACTCGCCCGAAGGGAGGCCCTCAGTGCGTCCACTTCATCGTTAAATTCCTGTGAAATAGAATGACTATTCCTACAAGAATTTGCCTAGAATTGAACACTCTGATGGCCTCTAACATCGAGCATCTTCAGGCTGTTTAGGTATATATAAAAAACAGTAGAGACAAGGAGTCCTCATGTTTCTTGATTATTTCGCGCTAGGGTTACTCTTCTTCGTCGCGATTGTCTTTTTCTATGGCGTGATCGCCATTCACGACATCCCTTGTGAAATCGCGAAAAAGCGCAACCATCCCCATTCAGACGCGATTCATTATGCCGGCTGGGTGAGCCTTTTTACCCTTCATGTTTTATGGCCGTTTTTGTGGATATGGGCAACCATGTGGCAAGACGAAAGAGGCTGGGGGTTTTCAAGTTTAGAACACAACCAAACCAAATTACTTGAACAGGTTAATACCCTTTCAGAGCGTATCGACGCGCTGGAAAAACAACAAATGGCACAGACGGCGAGCGCTGCTTCTACTGCCGCTAATGCAACCAAGAATGACGATGACAATGTGGGAGGCAACCAATAATGGATATCCTTCTGATCATGACGTACACGGCTTTGTGTATTGTCGTCTTTAAAGTCTTCCATATTCCCCTCACCAAATGGACAGTACCAACGGCTGTTTTAGGGGGGATTGGGTTGGTGGGTTCCTTGATCTTATTGATGAATTACAACCACCCTTACACGCAATTCGGTGGCAATGTGTTTGTTACCACGCCGATCATCCCTAATGTACGCGGGCAAGTCGTCGATGTGCCAGTCAAGCCGAATCAATTGCTGAAAGAAGGCGATGTACTGTTCCAACTAGACACAACCCTTTTTGATGCACGTCTATTAGATGCCAAAGCAGCGCTCCAATCGGCGAAGCAGTCGTCCCTAGAACTGAACGCGACTTATGAAACAGCAAAAGCCAACACGATAAAAGCTGTTGCCGATAGAGACCGAACCAAAAAGGAATATGCACGTTACGAGGCAGGTGCAAAGAAAGGCGCGTTCACTGCAGCGAGTGTCGATAACCGCAGGCAGCTTTATCTCGCCGCAGAAGCCACACTCAAAGCCGTTCAATCGCAGGAAGAAAAAGCACGCTTTGCTGCGCAATCAGAAATTGACGGTCAAAACACCATCGTGGCGCAAGCCCAAGCACAACTCGATCGCGCGCAGTTTGATCTCGACAGTGCCACAGTGCGTGCCCCATCAGATGGCTATGTCACGCAAGTAACATTGAGACCGGGCATGCTCGCCGTGCCCATGCCGTTACGACCAGTAATGACATTCATTCCTAAAGAAACCGAGCTGTTCGTTGGTGCATTTAGGCAAAATAGCTTACTGCGCTTAGAGCCCGGTTTTAATGCGGAATTCATCTTTAAAGCCATTCCTGGCAGAGTTTTCCAAGGTGAAATCGTTGAAGTACTGCCTGCTATTGGTGAAAGTCAGGTTCAGGCACAGGGCACCTTGTACGGCAGCCAATTGCTCGATAAGCAAGGTCGCGCACTCGTGACCCTCAAAATCAACGAAGACATGAGCCAATACTCCCTTCCCGATGGTACAAATGCCGAAATCGCTGTGTATTCCGACAGTATTGAACATTTGGCTATCATGCGAAAAGTGTTGCTGAGAATGAAGAGCTGGCAGAACTACCTCTATTTGGATCACTAGCGCTGTTTAAGCCGGACGCTCCACAAAAAAGAGGATCAGGGTAAACCGTGATCCTCTTTTTGTTTTTGTGTTCGGCGTTTTCTGTGTCTTCGATACACAACCTACATGACCATGACTTAACGTTCAGTCCGTTGCATCTGTCTGGTTTGATTCATGGTGCGCGACCCTGCGCCGCCATAGGTGTTGATATCGAAGCGGTTTGGGGAATAGCCACGGCTCATGCGGTAATGCAGATCCAGTTTTCTCAAATCAATGCCGTGGGTGTCGAATAAGCGTTCAATCACCGTGTTGATTTCGGCTTGGGGCGTGTTTTGTTCTCGCAGGAAGTAGTAAAGGTTCTCTGCGCGTTCTTGATTCATCAGCGATACCTCCCTCATTTGGTGGTCAAATTGTAGTCTTTTTCATCGGCGATGATAATCGCCAATTCTGACAAATCACCCTTACTCATTGGTAATAATCCGTCTCCCTTTTTCATTTCCCTTAAATTTGTTCTTTACCGTGTTGCTTTTGTATTGCCTGAACAGAATTTCATGGGTAATATCCCGCGACTTTTCGCCCGCAGCGCCCAACTGGCAAGCGATGCGAAGGGTTTTATGCCCAAACAACTAACGAAAATGGCTGACATTTTCAAACACTAAGCGAAAGAGAACGATCTCCTTTCGCTGTATGAATGCTCCCGACACACGGGACTTGGAGTGGATAACACCAATGAAGAAATGGTCTGCGATTCTGGCCAGCGCTGCATGTGCAGTTGCTATGTTCACCACACCTGCGAAAGCAGAAAACGATCAACTTATTTTCGCGAACTGGGGACCTTACCTCTCCACCGAACTGCTTGAGCAATTCACCCGCGAAACCGGCATCAAGGTGATTTACTCGACGTATGAGTCAAACGAAACCCTGTATGCAAAAATGAAGACGCACCCTGAAGGGTATGATCTTGTGGTGCCATCTACGTACTTCGTTGCCAAAATGCGCGATGAAGGTATGTTGCAGAAGCTTGACCTTTCTAAGTTGAACAACTTCAACGAGCTAGACAAAAACTACCTCGACAAGCCATTCGACCCAAACAATGACTACTCGATCCCTCACGTCATCGCGATGACGGGCTTGGCCGTTAACACTGACATGTACAACCCTGACGATTTCACCAGCTGGGCTGATCTGTGGAACCCAGAGTTGGAAGGTCAAATCATGCTGATGGACGACACCCGCGAAGTATTCCACATTGCATTGCGTAAACTGGGATACTCAGGAAACTCGACCGATCCTAAACAGATCGATGAAGCCTACGAAGAGTTGAAGAAACTGATGCCAAACGTACTGGTATTTAACTCTGATAACCCTGCAAACCCATACATGTCTGGCGAAGTTGGCCTAGGTATGTTGTGGAACGGCTCTGCGGCAGCAGCTCAGCGAGAAGGCTTGCCAATCGAGCTGGTATGGCCAAAAGAAGGTGGCATTTTTTGGGTAGATAGCCTGTCTATTCCAAAGAACGCGAAGAACGTTGAAGCCGCACACAAGATGATCGACTTCCTTCTGCGTCCTGAAGTAGCAGCAAAAATCAGTGCTGACACGGGTTACCTAACCGCGGTAGAGAAATCAAACTCCGCGTACAAAGACAACCCAGCTCTGTTCCCACCACAAGACGACCTTGATCGTGGTGAGTGGCAAGATGCCGTTGGCGAGCTGACGGAGAAGTACGAAAACTACTTCCTACGTTTGAAGACTGGCGAATAATCCCGCGCTACAATCCAAAAAAACCGCTCAATTGAGCGGTTTTTTATTGTCTGAGGATTCCTACTCGCACCGTATTATGTCAGTGCAGCCTCAATCTTTTCTCTATGCGTCTTTAGATAGGCGATATCGTTCAGGTAACAGAGGTGATGCCCATCTTTCATGTTTTCTACAAAGGCGGCATTGCCCTTCTTGGCTTCCGCCATCATGAAATCAATCAGCGCATGCAGGCGCTCAATCATGGCATCAATCAAACCCGCCTTTTCCGGTGCCGATAATCCGTAGGCTTCACAGAACAATGCAGCGCGCTTGGCCTGTGTATTTATGTCACCCAACTTGTCGTATTCGTTCGTTTTGAACGGTGCCCAGCAATACACCGCATACGCCACATCCCATAGCCTTGGTGCAGGGTGTGCGGTATCGAAGTCAAAGACCCCCACGACACGCTCACCGTCTAACGCCACGTTATAAGGCGCATAATCACCGTGGCAGATCACTTCAAAGGGTGGCCTAGGTGTCAGCATCCAAGGTAGGTTTTGTGCGGGTTCAGACACGAGAAATTGTGCCGACACATCATGAAAATCACACAGCAAAGCGCCTGCTGACATTAAGGCTGCATCTGTACCAATCGCACCGACCAAGGGATAGTTCGAGGTATCACCGTCCATAAAAGTCAATATTTCTTGCCCGCCTTCAATGCCGATAACCTCGGGGCAAGCATGAAATCCATTGTCATGAAGGAACGTGAGCAGTTTATGAACAGAAGGCGACCATGGATTTAATGGTCTAAACACATGGTCGCCTTGTTTGAAGATGGCGTTATCGCGCCCGCCATTTAATATTTCCATATTTGCTAGACTATCGCCAAGTAGCTGAAACTTCCTGCATTTTCTAACATCCAGCAGTTGAATACTGCGAGTGAGTTTTTCTTTATAAGAATAGGATCACTGAACGGTCTCACCATTGATCGTTGCGGACACCAACTCGTTGACCTCTGTGAAAGTACTATTGCCTGATGTCGAATTCGTTTCCTCACGAATCATTAACCCGTTGCCTACCCCAATATTTTGAGTAAACACCGCGTTTGTTGATTCGCCATCTTCGACAACATCAAAGGTTAACGTCATTAAACAGGTATTAAATTCACCTGCTGGAACGGTAATGGTTTCATTCTTTTCAAACGTAAAGGAAATGTCGTAAGTTGCCGTTTGCGTGCCATTGGTAAACACTGATACCGTTGGATACTCTCGCGTTTCTCCTGCACTCAAGTTGTAATCCAATTGGATACCATTCGGCTTATAGATAATCTCTTCGCCACCAATAATCTGCCCAAGAGTGATAACGTGTTGTTGGCTCTCGTCCGACACAATGTAGACTTTATTCACCACCGAATCTTCATACAACAAGACTTCACGAGCGTTGGTATAGCCCTCGTAAGTGACTTGGCCACTGACCACGTCTCGCTCTGTAAAATTCTGACCACTTTGCCCATCTACCGAGAGATTGTGAACCGTCGTTACATCCGCACCAATCGCATTAAGATCTGCATTAAAACATGCTGTGGCACTTGTGCTGTTTCCACTATTGTTGCTACTGGTATCGCTTCCACTGCCACCGCAACCATTCAACACCACTAACGCCACACACAAGAAAGACCTTTTCATCATCACCTCGAAAAACTGCAAAACATCCCTTTTCTTCTGCAATTCTACCGAGGCTCACACCTTTGCATCTGAACTCATAATGAGACAGCCTGTAAAAAATATTGGCTAAATGGCTGTGTATTTCCGAATAAAGTCGTTAAGGATATCCACGCCAGATTCGCCGCGTTGTTCTGCTTCCCAGCATTGGTAAATCGCAGTTTCTTGTTCAGCAATCAACAGAAACGTCGATCGAAAGTCGCTGGGAGCATCGTCTAACCATTCGCGATATTTTAGTTCCCACGGGGCAACCCAATGCACCAAATTGTCCACTAACACATTCCATGGTAACGCCACCCAAGCATGTGCATCTTCTACGCCTTTTTGCTGCATCTCTTGGTCATTTCTGTCGAAGCTCACACCGCGCGCTTTGAGCGTTTCTTCAAGTAAATCGGCAGTGAGTGCCTCGACAAGGACGAGTGCTTCCCAAAGCGCTTCACGCGCGTTTTCTGTCGCAACGTTGGCGGAAGCATCTGAATAATGATCGGCAAAGTAGGTGAAGAAAGAAATGCCGTATACCTCACCCTGATAAGCGCTGTGAATACGCGTCTCCATGGCTATCCCTCCACGTAAATACGCCCTAAGTTGGCGCGCCTTACCTTACTATCGTTCAAAGTAACAACGACGTGGTTTTTCAAGCGTTGGATTTGCTATTTTCTAACACAAATTCATTGATATAAGACATTGGCTCTATGAGTGCGAATATATGCATACATGAAGAATAAAACCAAAACGTTTACATTTTGTCGATCGCCATTGAAACGGCTAGAACACATAGATTGCACCAGAACTCGATGCACTGTTGTCCGTTGGATCGTTTGGGTCATTTGAATCCTCATTCGATGTGCCAACAGCTAACGTCTTACCATCACCACTTATGCCAATCGCCATGCCAAATCTATCACTGCTGCCCGTGATATTAGGTTGAAGAAAATCTCTGAATGACCATGTCTGATTTTCTCGTTCATAAATATACACAGCGCCCACATCACTCGCGCTTTTGTCATAAGGGTCATTAAGAATTCCCGAATCATTCGCCACCGAACCAAACACCAGTAAGTTACCATCATCACTGAGGCTTACCCCTGATCCTGTGTAGTCATAATTGCTTGGTGCCGGTACTTTCACATACGCTTGTTGCGTCCACACCCCACCAGAAAAGGTATAAACATAAACAGCGCCTGCACCGAGTGTTCCATTGTCTGACTCATCATTTGCGTCACCCGAATCTTCATACTGGGCGACAACCGCGAGTGTTTTTTCATCGCGACTCATCGCGAGAGCCACGCCAAATCCGTCTTCATATTCTGGGTTGCTGGCCTTGATATAAGCATCTTCGATCCAAACCCCACCATTCAGTGAATACACATACACTGCCCCTGACTTCGGGGCAGAATTGTTTGTAGGATCATTGGAATCTGCAGAATCTTCATACATGGCTCCCACTACCAACATATCTCCGTCATCATCAAGTGCGAGAGATTGGCCAAAGTTGTCTCCGTTACCCGCATTACTTGCTTTCAAATAGTACGTTTGCCCCCACACCCCCGCATTGATGGTATAGATATAGACCGCACCTGAGTTTGATTCTGAATTGTCCGATTGATCATTAGGATCCCCCGAATCTTCATACGTCGCTCCGACAGCCAACGTCAAACCGTCCCCGCTAAGATCGACTGAAGTCCCAAAGAAATCATCTTGTTCTGGGTTACTGGCTTTCAAGTACGCGGTTTGTGTCCAAGTCGAACCACTTCGGTCAAAGACATAAGCTGCTCCAGACTCAGTAACGCTGTTGTCCGATGGGCTGTTTTGATCGGCTGAATCTTCATAACGGGTGCTCACAGCAAGTCGCTGACCGTCATCACTCAGGCTAATATGTGTTCCAAAACGATCTGAACTATCAATAACATCGGCCTTGATATAAGCATCTTCTGTCCAAACATTGCCATTTCGGACGAATATGTACACCGCTCCAGAAAGACTCTTACTGTTATCGCTTGGGTCGGCTGCATCCCCAGAGCCTTCTTGTCTCGCACTCACTGCCATCGTCATTCCATCAGCGCTCATGCTAATTTCACCACCAAACGCATCAGAGCTTCCCATATTGCTAGCCTTGATATACCCAGACAATGCGGTATAGGTACTCATATCCATTGTCATTTCACTGCTACTGAGCACATGTTCTTCGTCCACTGCCAAAACGAAAAAATCATCTTCAGTGAGCGTAGGCGTTACCACTTCTTCAAGTGTGTATTCTAATTCGGTACCAGTGTTGCCCGTTTGCAGAACTTGGCAGTTATTAGGCTGCGACGTATCACGACGACACAAACTATAGCTTTGCGCGTCTTGACTGGGTTCCCAAACAAACTTGAGTGTTTTTAGATCACCAGATACGGCATCAATACTGACAAGATTAAACGCCGTTAACGTGGAAACAGAGGTCGAACTGGCGTCAGAGTCACTGGTGTCTCCACCTGAACTGGCTTTTCCATCAAAGAAAAGCCCACGAGTATCGCATCCGACGAGAAGAGGAATGAAAAGTAAAAAAACCACCGTATATCGCATATTCACCCCACACAGCCGCCATTGAACACCAGGTAAGATTGAGCACTACACAATTGCGATGCCTTTCTCTTCCTACTTAAAATGTTTAATGCCAAAAGCGTTGTACGGATGTATTCCTGCGTATCTTTACTTACGACTAAGTTCCAGTTTTAACAGACAAAATGTCCAGCAAAGCAAACAGTTTATTTATTGTTTTGTTCACTAATATATGGCACATAAACCCTGCCCTCACAAATGAATCAAAATGCATATTTAAACGTTCATTTCGACCGTCATTTTTCAGTATCAAATACAACAACATGCTGCACTCTCACCCTTCGTAGCCCAAAAAGTGATGCTTTGACGTTTGTACATGCACTGACATTTTGGCTTTATTGCTCAATTTCATGGAGATAAGACATTTCTATCAAATTCATGGATATAATCTGATAGGCAAAAACAAATTGTCACCAACCATTTTCAACAGGACGTAGAAATGACGCAACACACAGAATTGAATGGAAATAGTAGCCATTCCCCTATCCTACTTGGCTATGTCATTGTGAATAAAGAACTGATTGATGACGGCAAATCCATTGGTTATTTCTATCGTGAAACACCTGACAGTAGCGAAGACAGCGGATGGCGTTTTTTTACGGGTGAAGAAACCCAAGAGTTTGTTGATAATGCAGATAACTTCGTGCTGTATAGCGCGCCAAAACTGGCGGCACTTCACCCTGAAATATTGCCCTTCTTGAGCTTGAAAGCCCCTGTCGAATTGGAATGGTTTGAAGATGCGTATGTGATTGTAGAAGAAGCGCTTTTGGATCAATAAAACTACTCAGTCAGAAAAACAAAAAGGCCTGACTCCGATGGAATATCGAAATCAGGCCTTGCAATCCGCCTAACTGAAATGTCCAACGTTAAGGGAACACTTCAAATTGCTGGCGTTTTTCTCTTTAACTGCATCACGGCAAAACAACAATCAGCAGATTTTACCTGCACCGACTGCAATATCAGTTTTGTTATCAATGGTTGCTTGCGCGGCGATTCGTAGGCCTTCTGCAATGACATCCAGTGCCATCGTTGGTTGTTCGCCCGTTGTTGCTTGTTCTGGCAACAATGGAATGTGAACAAAGCCATGACCGATATTAGTATCACGCAGGTAGTGCTGAACGCCGTAAGCCAGGTGATTGCACACGAACGTGCCGGCAGTGTTAGACACTTGGCAAGGGATCCCTTTCGCTTGCATCGCGGCGGTAATCGCTTTAATTGGCAAGGTAGAGAAATACGCATCTGGGCCGTCTTCATAGATTGGCTCGTCGATAGGCTGGTTGCCACCGTTATCTGGAATGCGAAAATCATCAATATTAATCGCAACGCGCTCTGGCGTAATCGCAATGCGTCCACCCGCTTGGCCGACGGTGATAACGAAATCAGGTTTGTGCGTTTCAATCGCTGCGATAACCGCATCAATGGCTTCATAACGCGTGACAGGCACTTCGCAAATGATGATTTCGCCGCCGTCTAGCTTCACGCCATCCAACTTTTTTACGGCTTCTAGAGCAGGGTTAATGGCTGCGCCACCAAACGGTTCAAAACCAGTAATCAGTACTTTTTTCATTGGGATTCTCAGAAAGCAAAGCTGTACATAATGAAGATGTTAAACGCGAGAATGATCATCGCGGGCGCAACTTGCATCAAAATAACATGGTGTTTATTTTTCAATTCAAGCAAGGCCGCAGGTACAACGTTAAAGTTGGCTGCCATAGGCGTCATTAGCGTTCCACAGTAGCCCGAGAGCATACCCACCACACCGATGATTGCAGCATTGCCGCCATATTCCATGACCAAAAGTGGAATACCGATGCCCGTCGTAATCACCGCAAATGCCGCGAACGCGTTGCCCATTACCACGGTGAAGATCATCATGCCCACGCAGTAAGCAATCACGTTCACCAGCAGCATGTTTTCAGGGATCATCATTTTGACGATTTGCGCGACGGTATCGCCCACGCCTGCTTGGTTGAACAAGAAGCCCAATGCTGCAAGGAATTGCGAAAGAATGGCAGCCCAACCGATGGAATCAATCAAGCGACGGCCTTCGTTCAAGCTGTGCATTGGCTTGCTTTTGGTTAGCAGCAATGCCACGACGATGGATGCAATGGAGCTTAAACCTAGGCCCACCAGCGCACCTAATGAGGTGAATTGGCTAATCGCAACCGTACCCACAGGTACAATGGCCGCAGGAATGAAGAGTTTATTTTTCAGCACAGACGCTGTTTTATGACGCTCTTCTTCAGAGGTAGTGCCATAGTTGCCCACGCCCATGAAGCCGCCAGCCGCTAACGCCGTTAGCGCTAACACCATCACACCGGTTACCCAGTTCGGGATCATTGCCCCAAAGATAAAGGTGATGCCGTAGATCATCCAAAACAAGCCGGAACCGATGCGTTTTGGGTTGTCTTTATCAAGGAAGCTTTGTAGGGAGAATGCCAGCAACAGCAAGCCTGTGGTTTGGTAAATGTATTCTAACATCGCTTACTGCCCTTCTTTTTGAACGTTTGCCGTTGCAGCAGCAGACGATGTATCCGCTTTCAACAAACGGGTTTCCATGATTTTGCTGAAAATCACGAATACAACAAAAGAAGCAATCGCGGTCGGCAGTGCCCACAGCGCCATGGTCTCGAGTTTTACATCCAATTGGTTATCGGTCATTACACCTTTAATCAGCAAGATGCCGCCTGTACCAATAAACAGCAGCTGACTAAAGAAATTGGCGAAGTTTTCACTGGCTGCGGATAACGCACGAATGCCTTGGCGTTTTTCATCAGATAGATTTGGCGAGGCTTTTTCTGCGGCGGCTTCCGCCATCGGTGCAATCAAAGGACGAATCATGGATGGATGACCACCGATGCTCAAGCCCATGCCATTGGTCACTTTGCGAAGTAGCAAATATGTCATCAATATCTTGCTGACAGAGGCTTTTTTCATTGCACCGATCAAGGCTTCTGCACGTTGGCGCAGGCCATAACGCTCAAGAATACCGATCATAGGAAGGATAAGGATGAACAGGGACATGTAGCGGTTCTGGGTAAAGGATTGGCCTAAGGTAGACAGAATATCCATTACCGCGATGTCTGCGACCAAGCCAGTCGCAACACCCGCAACCAAAATTACCAACAAGGTGTTTAGCTTTAATGCTAAGCCCACCGTTATTATCACAATGCCAATCAATGGCCAAAAATCAATCATAAGGGCTCTCTACACGATCTGTAATTTTACGTGTTATCAGTGACTAAAAATTCAAAGATGGCCCGAGTATACGGAAGCCCCTAAATCACCTCCAATCAGAGATTTTTGCGACCAAAAGCAAGTTTTCTTGTCGAAGTGATATATTATTTTCATTTGTTAGGTCGTTGTTTCCACGCGCATAGATCTTCGGAAGCCCTTGTAAAATCGGGGTTGGCATCAAATTCGTGGAAAATTGAGAATCCAGAAGCGCTAATCAATTGAATTTTCAGTTATGAAACAAAAATTCCTGAAAAATCCCGTTCTACTGGTGTTCATCGCCAATACTTATTTATATCTCCGCCGACTTGTTCACTCAGAAAAAGCATTGACATGCAGAATAGCGAGCGCATATCGAGGGGCGACATCGATTGAGATGGATGAAGTAGACACGTCGAAGAAACGCGTCGGGCAGAATAAACACAAGATTGAAAGACAAACGGTATGGACACCAGAAACAAAGCAGGACATTCATGAAAACGTTTATTGGGATTACGATAGCCGCAACCATGTTGTGGGCGCTACCGCAAACAAGCACAGCCTCTGCAAACTTACTTTCCGAGGAGACGGGGATACTGACCGCGTCTACCACCTCGAATAACACTATCGCACCGTTCAGCGATAATCAGACAGACGCAACCGCACTTCCATCGGTATCGCAAGTCAGCGATACGTCGTCCATTGATGCCGTTCGCCGCATTATCTCCACGTCATCATCTGCCGCGCGTTATTCCCGCTCTTCCATCGATGAGATTTTGGGAAAAAGCCAACGCGCTGACACAAGCGCCGCCACACCAAACAACAAGCAAACTCTGCCCGAAAAGCCACCCGAGCCGATAGCAGCGCCAAAAGTCGATTTGGTCAAAATAGACAAGTCAAAGCGAAAGATGTTTCTGCTCAAAGGGGAAGAAGTGGTTGCTTCCTATGGCATTGCATTAGGCGCGAACCCTAAAGGCCATAAGCTACGGGAAGGTGACAAGCGCACACCTGAAGGCCGCTACACGTTGGATTTGATTAACGAGCGCTCGCGCTTTTACCGTTCAATTCGCATCAATTACCCGAGTAAAGATGATCTCGCGCGCGCGGAGTTACTGGGCTTTCCGCCAGGAGGTCAAATCATGATACACGGGCAAAAGAACGGTAACGGCCCGCACCCAAGCCTGAATCGCGGCAAAGATTGGACTGACGGCTGCGTTGCAATTTCAAACAAAGAGATGGATGAGTTCTTGGCATTGGTCAATATAGGAACCCCCATTGAAATAGAATGGTAGTTTAGCCTCTGCGCCTCTCGTAGGTGCAGAGCCTTGCCCTCTATAGTCACACCTCATTTAGTCACCCTTTATTCACTCTCGTTCTCTGCCTCTGTTCAGGCCGCAACTCATAGTCCCTATCCTCTTGACCGTTTACCCCTAAATTTCCTCTACGACTTACCCCTTTGTGCTCGATGATACCTGCCGGATATTCACCTGTTTTCATTGAACACAAGATGCACACATTCTCAGACGGGATGGTTATATTTACTGACGCCTCACCTCAGAATTTAGCGCAACAAAAGTGCAACAGTTACAAATTTGTCTCAATTTTGATATTGCATCCCATCAGTAGTGCCTGTCATCTGGCTGTAAGATAACTGTCATATTTCGATCCTACCTTCTGCGTGCGTACAGAAAACCACAACGATAAATATGTTGGTTTCCATCACAAGGAAAGGATATGGCACAGTTAGAAGCCGAAAATAAACAAACAGGTAAACGCGCTGACTTTATGGTCTGGATCAAGATCGTAGGCTTGGTTTACTTGTTACTTTTAGCCGTCGGCATGATTGGTTCAGGATTTAAGTGGGCCACTGGCGGACAAGCTAAAGAACTTTTTGAATTTGCTTCAAACCCTTTTACTGCCCTCATTATCGGTACGGTATGTACTGCCCTCATTCAAAGTTCTAGCACTGTAACCTCCATCATCGTGGGCATGGTTGCAGGCGGTTTGCCTCTCGCAACGGCCATCCCTATGGTCATGGGTGCCAACATCGGTACAACCATCACTAACACCTTAGTGAGCTTGGGCCACGTGCGTGACAAAGAAGAATTCAAACGTGCATTCTCAGCTGCCACCATTCACGATTTCTTTAACTTGATGGCGGTTGTTATCTTCCTGCCATTAGAAATCGCAACAGGCTTCTTGCAGAAGGTCAGTGCATGGATGGTGTCACCACTATCAGGTTCTGACGGCATGAGTTTGAGCAGCTTCAACTTCATGAAAGCCATCACCAAGCCGGTGATCAACTCAGTCAAAGGCGCATTGGAATCTTTGGGTGAGCCGACTGGTGGCATCATCATGATTTTGTTGGGCATCACGTGCATCTTCATTTCCATCACCATCATCGGCAAATTGCTGAAGGTCGCGATGGTAGGCCGAGCGAAGCAGCTTCTTCACAATGCCATCGGTAAAGGCCCCATTTCAGGCATTTTCTCCGGCACTTTGATGACGATTCTTGTGCAATCTAGCTCGACCACAACGAGCCTGGCGATTCCATTGGTAGGTTCTGGGGTATTCAAGGTACGTGAGATTTATCCTTTCACCTTGGGCGCAAACATCGGTACGTGTGTAACGGCATTGCTGGCTGCCACCGCGGTGAGTGGTGAGCTCGCGGATGCTGCACTCCAAATATCACTGGTACACCTTGTCTATAATGTATTAGCCGTGGCCGTCATATTTGGTATTCCGTTCTTACGGGAGATACCACTCAAAGGCGCCGCCTACATGGGCGACCTCGCAGCAAGAAGCAAGCTATATCCTTTGGCCTACATCGTGTTTGTGTTCTTCGTTGTCCCATTATTCCTAATCTTGCTTAGCTAGGAGGCCAAGATGCCAGATTCAAAATTATCGTATGACGAGTTAATGGAAGAAATCAGTCGTGCGCGCAAGTTGCTTTCTGAACTCGAAGCAGCGGCAAAAAAGAACAAAGAAAAGAAAGTCGAAGTCGCAGCGGAAATCGAACGTGAGCAACATTTAATGATCGATAACCTTGAAGCGGTTTACGAAGACACTGAACACAACGCAACAAATCTACAAACCTTTGCCAAGCTCGCTGCCAGCGAACTAAAGGCATTGGTTGAAAAAATGCACAACAAAATGCACCACTAAATACGTCACAAAATAGTGGTCAATCGACACGAGAAAGAGCAAAACAAAAAAGCCCGATGCACACATCCCCGTGTCGGGCTTTTTTCATTCTTTTAGCGTGTGGTTTTTACGACGTTATTCAGAGTTCAGCACTCTGCATCTTCACAACAATTGCGATTATTCGCAAACAAACGCACCTTTGTGCTCCCACGCTTCAGGGGAAGATGTAGGGCTACTGTTCACCCACCATTTTGCTTGATACAGCTCACCATCGAAAATCACTTGCTCGCCGCCGTTGTAGGCTTTGCCTTGTGTCCATGGCACAGGCATGTTGCTCACAAGCGACCACGCATCACTGTTGTCAGGTTCTGCACCTGTTACCCAGTAGTTCGCCTGCCATACCAAGCCGTTGTAACTGACTTTGTCGCCACCCGTATAAATGCTGTCCGTATTCCACACAGGGAAGTTAACCGCATCAGGATCAGTACCACATTGATCGCTTTGCTCAATCAAATGAAAATCCAATAACTGTTGATCAACAAGGTTACCGTCTTTGTCTTTCAGGCGAGATACCAGCATGTGATGACCCGCTGTCGGGCTCTTTAGCACCATATCAACGTAGGCGGTTGTGCCGTCTTTCAATGCCAAACTCTCGTTAGCAAGAGCTTCTTGGGCATGGTTATACACGGTCATTTCAACGGTTAAGTCACCAGATGCCGTCACCGCAAGATCCAGTGTGACAGGCTCGTTGCTCAGCATGTATTCGTTTTTCAGACCCTCAATCGTGATGTTGTAGTCAAGCCCTGGCGATGCAATCTCATAGCCCACTTCAACGCGTGCTAATCCACTGTCGGTTTTCAGGTAGACTGGGTTTGCGCCATATGCAGGCACAAATTTACCTTTGCCATCAGGCTGGCCCGCTTTGATTGCATCATTGTGTGAATCATTAATTTTCACGGCAAGATCATGCGACCAGTTGTTCGCGATGCCCGCTTTTTCAGAGTTGATTTCAAGACGTGTGGTCAATTCAGGGCGCTCGCCTTCATTATCAAACACGCGAGTGAACACTTTGTCGCCTTTCGCCAAGTTAATCCCTGGGAAAATCTGACCCGCGACTGACCACTCTGGCAATACCGGTTGGTCACCACCAAATTGCACGTCGATCGCGTTGTAAAAAGCAGCGGCAGTATCGCCCACATCCCACACCGCTAGAATGACGTGGTAACCCTCACGTACTGGAACATCACATGCATGAAGAACGTGTTTAGGTGGCTTTTGCATGTTGCCTTCAACCACACAGAAAGGGGTTAAGTCGAGTTGGTTACGGGAAAGCGGCTGATTGACGTTCCAGTCTGGTTTTGTGATGTAATATTTCCAGCTACGGGTCACGTGGTTCGCGGTGAACGTCCACTCGAAGTCATTCATGCCCGCAGCAATAGGACGCTTAACCCAGCGTGATGCCGTCTGCTCATCCAGCGGAGAAAATTGGATCAGGCCAGCGCTTGCAAGCTTGCCATCTTCTGGGCCAAATTCCGGGAATCCTTCAGGGCCCTCAACACTTTGAGGCTCCCATTGTACTTGTCCACAATTTGCGTTCTGTTCGCCTGTATCAGCGGTTGCCGCCTTACACAAAGCAGCACGACCCGCAGCCACGCCGCCATCATACGCACTGATATAACCATGAGACATCGCGCCCGCACTAAACAATGCAGCCGAAAGGGGAAGAAGGGTCGATCGTAGTTTGAGCATGTTTGTACTTCCTGAGTGTTTATAAATTCACCCACAGCACTGACAAACGTCGCAACGGAACATTTTCTCGGAGACTCGTGTTGTGGAACGTCGCTTTCTACGAAAACGCGTCTTAACGAGCAGGTTCTTCGTGAACCAAGAAAATGGCGGCCCCGCTGTCGTAAGCTGTTACCTCTTATTGGGTAATTGCCCTTAGACCGGAAGCTTTGCGTCCTGCTTTTTCAAGCAGTTTGCCGATGATTGTGGAACGGTCGCCAGAGTATTCAGAAAACGCGTCGAGACAAACATTTACTGCATACAAACAGCACACAGATCCATAAATGTGATTTTAATCACATTAAATCAAGGTGTGCGCAATCTGCATTGATGACATATCAAGCAGTGTGGCGATATTTCATACCCGATTGATTACACATGAAAAAGCCAGACATACTGGACAGCATGTCTGGCTTTTAATTTACTTGGCCTTGGTTTCAACACCCTCTGTTAATGACGACTGCCTACCTACTGGTTTGTATAGGTGCCGGCTACAGCCAACGTTCCATACGGAGTAACGTCCACGACTCTCCGTTAAAGAAGCGTGTCTTGGTGTGATCAGGCAATACTACAAACCCCAAAGAGGAATAGCAGGAAATCGCCGCCGTATTGTGCGCAAACACCGCCAAGGAGACTTTATACACGTTCGGAATCACCCGCGCTTTTTCCAACGCCAGCGCAACCAATTGGTGCCCTAAACCTTTACCTCTTTGCGTCGGTGAAGCAATGAGTACACGACACAAACGGTACTCATTGTCGGACACACGAAACAGCTCGATGTAGCCCACCGCTTCTTCAAGATGTTTTACTAAATACGGTGCTACTTCTTCACGCGCAATGTGCGTACAGATCTGGTCAGGCGTCAGTGGGAAAGAAAACGCCGGCCCACCCCACTGAAAATTCGCCGAGGCATCAGGGATCCAAGCGCAAAGCTGCGCCGCGTCATTTTCACCGAAGGGCACAAGCTCCATTATGCTGGCTTCTCACTACCAGAAAGATCATCCTCATCATCGACCACTTCGTCCAATGGGTGATCGGTAAAATCATCAAGGTAATCTTTCGGCGGTGGCGTCCACTCACGTTCCGTCAACCCATGTCGATCCATACGATCTTCATCCATGGCATCACGAATGGTTTCTTCCAACTGGATAAACAAATGTTGATAGTGATTATCGTACGACTCTGTTTCTTCGCCGCCCATCCAAGATTCATACAACATTTCAGAGCTGCTATTTTCTAAGCGAAGGTACTTGGCTTTTTGCTGCTCGACCAAAAATGGGTGCACACCCAAACAGCGCAGTGACGTTGCACCGACTTCAATCGCGGAGTGGAATGTTTCCTTCTCGACATAATCTGCCCCCGCCGCTCTCAACATGTAGGAATGCCCACGGTCAAACGCACGCGCAATGATTTTCACATGTGGATAGGTATGCTTCACATATCTCACCAGCTCGGTCGTGGTTTCTTGATTATCCATAGACACCACCAACAACGACGCTTCTTCAATGCCTGCGGTGTGCAGCAGATCAGGACGTGTCGCATCACCGAAGAAGCTCTTGATGTTAATTTGGCGAAGGTTTTCCACTTGGGTGGCTTCATAATCAAGAACAACCGTTTTTACGCCATTTGCCGTCAGCAAGCGGTTAACCACCTGACCGAAACGACCGACACCAGCAATGATGGCAGTGCCTTGTTCGTCAATTTCATCCGCTTCGCGATCATTCGACGCTTTTTCATAGCGTGGCAAGATGACTTTGTCATACAAGATAAACAACCCAGGTGTTAGGAACATAGAGATTGCGACCACCAGTGATAGCAACTGTGCGATGTCCATCGGCAACACATGGTTCTGTGTGGTGAAGCTGAGAAGCACGAAACCAAACTCACCCGCTTGCGCAAGGCTCAATGCAAACAACCAACGGCTGCTCCCTTTGATTTTGAAAATAAAGCTCAGTAGCAACAAAATGAGGGCTTTCAGCACCATCAACCCAATGGTGAGGCCAATGATCAAGAAGAAATCTTCGAACAAAATACCAAAGTTGATGCCCGCACCTACCGTGATGAAGAAAAGCCCTAACAACAGCCCTTTAAACGGCTCGATGTTAGATTCCAATTCATGACGGAATTCGCTGTTCGCCAAGATAACACCCGCAAGGAATGTACCCAGCGCTGGCGACAACCCCACAAGGCTCATCAAAGCCGCGATGCCAATCACCAGCATCAATGCGGTTGCCGTGAAGATTTCACGAAGGCCGGAGCTTGCCACAAAGCGGAACAATGGACGGCTCAAGAAATGCCCACCGACCACAACACCCGCAATGGTGCCAGTGATCACTAAGCCCATCGCCCAACCCGGTAGGCCCGCAACCAAACTCATTTCTTCATGGTGTTCTGCTGCGTTTGCTGCTGCCGTTTGCGCCGCAGCCACCAGCTCAGGCAGCGCGAGTAGCGGTATAAACGCCAGCATTGGGATCACGGCAATATCTTGGAACAAGAGAACAGAGAACGCATTGCGTCCGCCTTCTGTCTTGGTCAGCCCTTTCTCATTAAATGTTTGAAGGACAATCGCTGTTGAAGACAGCGCGAAGATCAAACCAATTGCCAGTGAGATACTCCACTGCAAACCAAAGCTAAGCGCAATGGCCATGACCGCTGCCGTCGTTAAACCGACTTGCAGGCCACCCAATCCCATTAAGCGATTGCGCATTGCCCACAGCATTTTTGGTTCAAGCTCCAAGCCGACCAAAAACAGCATCATCACCACACCGAATTCTGCGAAATGCTGAATGGTGGTGGTTTCATCGCCCACAAGACCCACAACAGGGCCAATCACTACGCCAGCAATGAGATAACCCAGTACCGAACCTAAGCCCAGGCGTTTTGCGATTGGTACTGCGATAACAGCAGCGACCAAATAGATGAACGCTTGCAGAAAAATACCCGTCATGATGTCGCTCCTTTCATCATGGTGCTGAGGTTGGCTGCCGTCACTTTTTCACGCTTCGCGACAACATCAAGATCCAGCGTGTCACTCACTAAGGCCGATAACAGCTGGCGATAGCCTTCGGTATGGCTGGCAACTTTTCCATCCTCGACCGCAGTGCGAGACCCGAACAAAGAAAACGGTGCCATATAACGCATGCCCACGAGATTCGACATCTGCTCTAGCGGATGCAAAAGCTCACGAATTTTAAAGTGGTTATAACCATCAGCTTTATAAAACTCTTCTTTACCACCAGCAGAAATCGCGCACATAAAGGTTTTGCCGTGAAGCGCGGTTCCTTGTGAGCCATACGCAAACCCATATTCCAATACCAAATCCTGCCACTCTTTCAAAATAGAAGGCGTCGAATACCAGTAAAGGGGAAATTGGAAGATCACGATGTCGTTCGCCAACAAACGCTTCTGCTCGCGATCAATATCAATGTGTAACGTCGGGTATTCCGCATAAAGATCGACAGCGGTGACACCCTCTGCTTGTTGAGCCACTTTAAATAAAGGCGCATTTACTTCAGAGCGGCGCAGCGAGGGATGTGCAAAAAGCACCAACACCTTTTTAGGTGTCGTGCCGAGGTCATTATTTTTATCGTTTTCCATGGTTTGTCCTTTTTACATCACGCTAGATGTCTTTTTACTCCGTCAACCCTGCAAGGCAGGCGCATAAAAACATGGCTGTGACAGGGGTTAACTAGACCCCATATTCTTCCGTCCAGTCTCTCAGCTTTTCCAACACACACAGTGCAGAGCGGCCAAAATCCGTAATTTCATAACTCACCGCGATTGGGCGCGTACTCAGAACGTTGCGATTAACCAATCCATACTGCTCCATTTCCTTGAGCCGTTGGTCGACCATTTTTTTACTCGCACCGCCCAATTGGCGACAAAGGTCGTTAAACCTCACAGGCTCATCTTTTAGATGCCACAAGATTGACGCCTTCCATTTCCCACCGATGATCCGCATGCCTCGTTCAATGGGGCATGGCTCTAAACAAGCGGCAGGTTTGCCGTTAGTGCTAGCCTTATTCTCCGCTTTCTTTGCGTTTTCCATTGTTCTCATGCCTACCCACTCTTGCTACATCAAGTGACGTGACTACCATATAGTCACCTTAAGTAACCTGGTTAACATATGTAACCAATGTTAACAAAATGGCTGTTTATTTTTCAACCACATCAAGCGCCGGCAAGTGTCAGCGCATTGACTCACTAAAAGCAGATAGCAGTAATAAAGTCAGAGCGTTATATCGGTTTTTTGAAAAGTATGTCGTCGCAAAATTGGGACTACTAAAAAAAGAGCTAATTTAGGGTTCTCTTTGATACTGGGCGAGATAAAGACATATTCCATCGCAGACATAACTCTGGAGAAGCCTGTGTTGTCGGCTTGCGAAAAAAGTAACTAGGTTACAAAAAGTACACTGATTGACAGCCTAGCAGTTCAACAACAAAGTAGGTGGGGAAGAGAGGTGAAACCCAAGCTCGCAAGAACATCAGAAACAGCGATAACGATTACACGAGGAGCCTGATAATGAGCTATACCAAAAAACTTCAAGCGGGTGGCGCATTCCCGGCCATCACACTGTCAGATCTGGATGGCAATGCGCACACCTTAGGAAAGCCGCGCGAGAGCGCAACATGGCAAATGGTGGTGGTCTACCGAGGTCGCCATTGTCCCTTATGTACCAAATACCTTAATCAGCTCGAAACCTTCAAGTCGGCCCTTGCCGACATTGGGGTGGACATTCTAGCCGTTTCTGGCGACAGCCAAGCACAGCTTGAAGAACACCAGTCTCGCATGGAGGTATCGTTTCCGTTTGTCTATGGCCTCAGCGAAGTACAAATGCGTGAGTTAGGCTTGTATGTGTCGCTGCCGCGTTCAGAGCAGGAAACAGACCATCACTTCGCGGAACCTGGCCTCTTTGTCATCAATGAACAAGGCACAGTGCAAGTGGTCGATATCGCCAACAACCCGTTCTCTCGACCAGACTTACAAACCCTGATTAACGGATTGACCTGGATACGCAACCCAGACAACAACTACCCTATCCGTGGCACTGCGCCTTATTAATACGCATTAAGCGGCGTTTATGACGCTAGGTTTTTTGATTTTAAGTGCTTTGACCTAAAGTGCTTGAACATAAAAAGGAGCGCTGTTATGCGCCCCTTTTTTATTGTTGAAATGCAGCATCTGCATCAATGACCGACTTGAGCGTTTCCCATTCATCACAAAAACGCCGTCGTAAATACGCTTCCAACCATCGAGCTTTAGTTGTTCGCCACCAACCTGCTGTCGCTTGTCGTCTTTTTAATCTCTCAATGTCTGACAACAATTCTTCCCTATCAAACATTGCCCAAACTGGTGGCACAGGAGTAGAAAGATTTTGAAAACAGACGGGAGCAACAAAACGAAAGAGAGCAATTTCCACCTCAGCGAGTGGGAATTCACGCGCCACCGCCGCGATATATGCGTACTCCACTTCGTTATCAATAAACAGATCTGACAAGGCATACATCAAATCGTCTTCGGTCGCTTGTGTGGTCATTTGAGCTCTTTCAGTTCATCCATTGTTGAGCGCAATATGCGTAATACTTTCCAACTACGCACACCTTTTCTCGTCTTCATTTACTTTGTTGTACTGGTGAAAAGCAGCTTCAAGCCAAACACCAACATCACTGAACCCAACACCCTATCAACCCAGTGGCCGACTTTCTTGAACTTCGCTTGCACTGATGGCTTAGAAAGCACCAAGGCCACAGACCCAAACCACACCATTTGTATAAACATCATCCATGCGCCCAATAATGCCAGTTCGATAATCGGCATATCAGGAGAAAGTACAAGGGTAAACACAGAAAGGAAGTAAAGTGGCGCTTTCGGGTTCAATGCATTGCACACAAACCCCATTGAGATAAGTTTCCCAGCCGAGCGCGGTTTGATATCAGCTTGTTGCTCGTCATCGCCTACCGAAGCTTTGCTACGAATGCCTTTCCAGCCAAGGTAAATCAGGTAAGCGGCTGCCAAGTATTTCATCACAGATAAAATCGCGGACGATTCGCTGATCACTGTCGCCAATCCCACAGAGGAATAAATAATGTGAACGGAAAGGCCAAGTGCAATACCTAAACTCACGAGCAATCCCGCGCGACGACCATGCACCAAAGACTGCTGTGACACCATCACGAAGTCTGGCCCCGGTGAAGCTGCCCCAAGCAAATGCACCAGCGTTAAGGTTAAAAATGCCTGATAAAATTCCATGTCGTCACCCCCTGTGATTATTTCTTGTTCAACGAGTGATATTCTGTCAATCCGAATCGAATTCAACGCCGTATCATAGTTTATTGCACTTTATAGGAGCTTATTGAATGACGCTCACAGTTTTCTATGACGGCAGTTGCCCACTTTGCGTAGCAGAAATGGACCAGCTTCGTGCGTTAAACACGCAAAATCACCTGCGGTTTGAAGACATTCTCGCGGCGGATTTTCAATCACGTTACCCAACTATCGACCCTGCTGCTGCGAGCAGTATCCTGCATGGCATTCTGTCTGATACAGACCCTCTCAACAACGCCGATGGGCAACTGCTTTTGGGCTTAGACGTGACACATAAAGCGTGGTCATTGGTGGGCAAAAAACGTTGGATTGCGATATTGCGTTGGCCTGTTATTCGTTGGTTTGCTGATCGCGCCTATTTGTTCTTTGCGCGAAATCGATACCGCATTTCTTACCTCTTCACAGGGAAATTTCGCTGTGAACCTTGCTCAAAAGGTGCGTGTGTCCTTCCTCGCTCTTCGTCGAAATGACCAAATTGACGAGGCATTTAACCACATTTGATTAATGGGTATTCAGTTAACACACTGTTATGGCTTAAATCATTGACTTAATTAATGATCGGTCGCACCATCCTTGTTTAGCGAACCCCGCCGCATTGCTTAGTAACTTATCAATCGCGTTATAACACGATCAACGAAAAGCGTAAGACGGCGACCATCAACAATTACCGTTTGCAATAGACATGAAGACGACCGATACCCTGACCCCTTCACAATTCCTGCCCATGCTCCCTGTTGGCACGCCATTGACGCTTGAGCTTCGATACAAAGACCAATCCAAGGCCTTTGGCGGTGCGTCGCGTGTGATTGGTTATCGTGACAAGAAATACGTATTGATTGAAATGCCTGCCGATCGCGAGCTGGGGAAACTACTGGAAGATCCTTCGATGTTTCATGTCGTGGTTCGCGGGTTATCAGCATCTAAGTTTGGCGATATATTTGCATTCCAAAGTCATATTCTGAGCGTTATGCATCGCCCCGAGAAAATGCTCGCGATTGCGATCCCTCAATCTATTGGCATACATAGAATGCGGAAGAACCCGCGTTTTTCGATTTCTCGCATCGTTCAGCTTGAATTGGATGATCGCATGGCGATTGCAAAGCTATCCGATATTTCGCTCACAGGCTGTGGTATTAGAGTCACCAGCAGTTTGTTAGTCGAAAAAGGCCAAGGCATTCGTGTGGTGTTCAACAAGCTGTTTGAATCGCCTCTCGCGTTTTCCGGTGAGATCGCTAACGTACAAAGCTGCGGGGAAGGCCTTCAACTTGGCGTATGTTTCAGTGAAAAACCGCCTCACCGCATTCGCGAAGCCATCGCGCATTTACTGGCACAGGCGGAGTTGACCGAGATCTACGAACAGCTTGAAAGCACCGTCGCATGATGTTTTTTCGGTAAATCCACGTCATGATCTGCTAACGTGGTGTCATATTCACAAATGGCAGTAAGACCCTCATGCAGAAAACATTTATCGACGGTGATTTACTTTTTCGCCAACATACTTTCGATGTTCCCCTTGATTACACACAACCAAATGGTGACACGCTTTCTGTGTTCGCGCGTGAAGTCGTCGATCTCGATCGTGATCGAGAGGGAGACACACTCCCTTGGTTAGTCTATTTCCAGGGTGGCCCGGGGTTTCCTTCTCCACGCCCTGATGCGCGAAGCGGTTGGCTAAAACGCGCATTACAACAGTATCGCGTTCTTCTGCTAGACCAACGCGGCACAGGGTTGAGTTCGCCACTGACCCACCAAACCCTTGCACACATGACGGACGAAGAACAAGCGAACTATATTTCGCATTTCCGAGCAGATAACATTGTCCGTGATGCAGAAACGATCCGGGAAGCCTTCGGCGTGAAACAGTGGTCAACCCTCGGACAGAGCTTTGGTGGCTTTTGCTCGTTGACGTACCTATCGTTCTATCCCAAAAGCCTTACCTGTGCCTATATCACAGGGGGTGTTCCCTCTCTAACGCGCCCTGCTGACGATGTATATCGTGCCACCTATCAGCGAGTACTCGATAAAAACCTTACCTTGTTTGCGCAATTCCCATCGGCTCAAGCACGTTGCGCTGAAATCGCGGATTACCTGCTTGATAACCAGGTAACACTCCCCAATGGACAACGCTTTACTGTTGAGCAATTCCAGCAAATCGGGATTAACCTAGGTCGCAGTGGCGCAAACCTGCCCATGTACTATTTGCTTGAAGAAGCATTCATCGAAACGGCCCATGGCAAGATCCTCAGTGATACTTTCTTGCACGCTATGCTTGCCGAACAAAGCTATCAAACCAACCCTATCTATGCCTTTTTGCATGAGCCTATTTATAACCAAGGCGATGCGTCAAATTGGTCTGCTCACCGCGTTCGTCACCACGCTTTCCCAGAGTTCAACTATGAACAAGGCAAACCCTTCTTGTTTACCGGTGAGATGGTGTATCCGTGGATGTTTGATCAGATGGAGAATCTGACATCATTGAAAGGTGCTGCAGATCGATTGGCATCAAAAGCAGATTGGCCAGCACTGTATGACGTTGATGCTTTGGCCAGCAACACCGTGCCTGTCGTTTGTGCGGTGTATGCGGATGATATGTATGTAGAAATGGATTACTCGTGCGAGACACTCAAAGGCATTCCGAAGAGCCGCGCATGGATCACCAATGAGTATGAACACAATGGTCTTCGTGCAGATGGCGAGAGAATTTTAGACCGCTTAATCAGTATGGCTGACAGCATTAAAAACTTACCATAACCACCACTTGGTCACGTTAAGATAAAACGTGGCCAATTTCTCATTGTTAACTTGTAAAATCGCACCGTATCCCCCGAATAAAACTGTCACTTCCCGCTCGAAATAAATGTTAAATAAATGCTGTTAAAACCCTGTATTAATACAATAAATACATTTCAAACATTCACAATAAGATGTTTTTTCAATCACTTGAAAAAACAATGAGCATGGCAACGTTTTTATTCTACCCTTATCGCTTTACAAATGCCGTTCTGGTTATAAAATCCCGCATCTTCTGACTATTTTCCATTCAGGTACTTCAATGAATCCGACACGTTTTGGTAACGTGATGGCGGCGATAGCGTTTCTTTTATGGGGAGCAATGCCGCTTTACTACCAATTTATGCCTAACGCCGCTATGGATGAGCTGCTTGCCCTAAGAATCGCTGCATCAGTGCCTTTCCTCTTGCTGATGCTGCAGTGTCGGAAAGGCAAAACGCCGAATTGGAAAACGCTTACTGCAGACAAACGTTCTTTTGGCTTCTCTGCGCTTGCTTCTGTAATGATGTGTATCTCATGGAGTGCATTTACATGGGCAATGACCAACGATCGCGTGTTAGACGCAAGTTTGGGTTTTTTCATTAATCCACTCTTAGTGATTGCTCTCGGTGTGCTTGCGTTCAAAGAAACACTGACACTCGGTCAAAAAGCCGCCGTGGTTTTTGGCGCACTCGGTTTGAGCTATCAGATTGTCCAATACGGTGAAGTACCTATTGCAGCCATGTTAATGGCGATATTTTTTGCGATGTATGGTTGGTGCAAACGCTATGTGAATTATGATGCGATCACGTCTTTGTTCGTTGAATGCATCGTGCTGTTCCCGATTGCTGCCATATATATGGCTTACAAAATCGGCGTCGGCACCAGTGTTGCGGTATCTGGGGATTTCTCGACACTTTTGCTGTACTTAGGGGCTGCGCCTATCACGCTTTTGCCTTTGTTCTTTTTCTCTGAAGCCGTGAAACACGCCAAAATGTCGATGGTTGGTCTCATGCAATACATCGAACCCAGTCTGCAATTTGTATTGGCAGTGGTCC
Organism: Enterovibrio norvegicus; assembly: GCF_002876705.1. Classification (GTDB taxonomy): domain Bacteria; phylum Pseudomonadota; class Gammaproteobacteria; order Enterobacterales; family Vibrionaceae; genus Enterovibrio; species Enterovibrio norvegicus_B. The sequence goes on from NZ_MDAG01000014.1 coordinate 238,899, forward strand.
TGTTTGGCGAAGCGTTTGATAGCGTAAAAACCGTGAGTTTTGGCCTGATTTGGTTTGGTCTGGCGATCACCATTATCGAGAGTCTTGTGAAAGTAAGGCCGAAACCAGATTTACCCCAGCATTAACACGAGCAATCAACATCGATAAGCGCTTGAGATCGAGCTTCTTGGTCTCGGCGCTATATCGATGTTTCCTCTACACTTTCGCACTCCAATCCACGTTCAAGGCCTCGCGCTACCTTCACGCCTTACCCGCACCTTCAAGCACTTCTTCAATGCGCTGTTTACTTAGCGCAGGCTGGTAAAAATACCCTTGTACAAACTCGATATCACACGCTTGAATGAGCGCCATTTCTTCTTCACTCTCCACGCCTTCTGCAATAACGGTGTATCCCATTTCATTGAGTGCGCTACTTATATGGTGATACAAAATCTTACCTTCAGGTGATGACGCGTTTTCTAAGAACTGACGATCGAGTTTAACGAAATCAGCCTTCAGTTTTGCCAACATAGAGAGACTGGCATAGCCAGAACCAAAATCATCAATGGCCACATGAAAACCTTGATTTTGAAGCTGTAAGATCACCGATTGTGCTTCAACTTGGTTTTGGATGTAGCCCGATTCGGTAATTTCCACCACGAGGGGAAGGCCACCTAACATCGTATTGATATTGTTGATATGCTCTGAATCCAACAACGATTCCACCGTCAGGTTCATGCTGACTTTGGTATGGAGAAGACCGCGTTGTTGCCAATCTTTCATATCCAACGCCACTTGCTCCAATACCCACACATCAATGGGACTCGCCATACCTGCAGAAATGAAATCTTTCAAAAAAGCGGGACTACTTACCACACCATCTTTTTCAATTCGCAACAAGGCTTCTAGCCCAGACAACATGCCCGTTTTCACGTTGTATTGCGGTTGATAGTAGACTTTTAAATCCCCTTCTAAGAGTTGCTTCATATGATCATTCACCGTTGCAACTTGCTCACCCAATTCATTCTGCGCTTTATTCAGCAGCATGTCGCCGTGTGCCAACACTCTGCCGTTAAGACGCAACCGCCGCGCAAGCTTATCGCCGAGCATTTCATTGCTGTCCACTTCAAAACGCCGAATGAAAGGTCGATATATCACTGCGCCAATTGCAATGAGGCAACCTTGCACCAACACTGCCATGGCATTGCCATCCGTCGCCAACCACACATTCGCAAACACGGGCGTAATCCAACTAAGGTCGAGATTCACGACGCTAATGGGGAACACAGAAAACAGTATGAATGCCAGGAGTTGATTAACAAGCGGCACCAAAATGAAAGGAATGGCAAGCATGGGGTTATAAATGACAGGCAGCCCAAACAGCAAAATTTCATTGATGTTCAACAGCGCAAAGGGCAGCGATATTTTTGCGATAGCACGGCCATGTTGATTACGCGAAAAGAGAAGTAACGCCAAGATCAAAGACCAAGTACCACCCGCCCCGCCTGGTACGGCAAACAAATCAAAAAACTGAGTGAACGGAATGTTCGAAACGTAAATGTCTGTGACAAATTGGGCGTCAAAGAAGGTGTAGTATGCGGCAGCCCCGTGAATACCCGCCAACCAGAACAAATGAATGAAGAAGTTATACAACACACTTTGCCACTGCATAGAGAGTTCAGCGACCCAACTGACAAATGGCGTAAGCGAAAAGTGGTGCATGATTGGCGTTAATAGTAAGGCAATGAGGTAGATAACGATGTACGGCAACGTCGCATCGATATGCCGTTTTAAAGACCGATTCAAGACCCCTTTTCGATCGATAGAAAAAGTGAAAACACGACGTAAAACGACATAAAACACACACACAAAGACGGGAATAGCAATCGCTTGTGGCAAAACGAAGTCGCTGGAAAGCACGATACCGTCTTCTGAAAATTGAATGTACCCAGAGAACTTGAGAAACAACAGCAAGGTTAAAATAGTGGCGTGGATCCGTTCATAGGAAAAACCGAGCGCAAGGTGATAAGCCAGTGATATCGTCAACAACAAAGGGAAAATAAGCCCAAACAGCTGTGACAACGAGCCAGCCATGCTGGATTCCATAAACAAAAAATGCGCATTGATAATATTGAACAATATCCAAACGGAGCGCAAAAACATAAAAGGAAGAAGAGCGAGCACTGCTTCTCTAAGAGAATCTAAAAATATTTTAGATACAGATAGGATATTGACTGCGCGTGACATGCACCTCTCCCATTATCATTCTCAAAAAAAAGAGCACAATCCCGGAAGGAATAAACACACCTCGTCATGCAGACCTTTTATTTTCACTCGCACATAGTAAACGTAAATTCACCATTGCTTCATGTTCACTTTACGAGAATCATTAAAAACAAACATACCCCCACCTACACACCAAAAAAATCACAATAAAAACAGCAGTAAAGAATGAAAATATATTTAAAAATGGTTAACTGAAAAAATTTTAACAATTTAATTGAAGAAAATTAAAACACGAAAAATTAAAATCATCACACATTAAACGCGAATTGCATGTCGATAATTTTTACTCTTTATCAGTAAATACAGAATTCCGGCTCATTATCGCTACAGTTGAATTATCTCTTTAGAGAAATAAACAAACAACCACATATTTTTTGTTCCTGAACTACTCACGGATAAAAGACGATAAAAAGCCCAGTGAACTACCACTGGGCTGCTCCGTTTTATCTGTAATCGCTACATCACGTTATACGCCAATGACAAGTGACGCTGCCGTTGAGACGATCAACGCGCCCACCATTGGAATGGCAGTACGTTTTACCAGTTCAAACGGTGATACACCTGCCACTCCCGCCACCGCGACAACAGCACCCGTAATCGGCGACATTGAGCGCGCAATACCAGACGCAAGCTGCATCGGCATTAACATCGCCACGGCAGGAATTCCCACTTTACCCGCGATGTCAGGCACGATAGCAGCAAAGGAGAAAAATGGCGCATTGCCCGATCCCATGATGATGGCAGCCAGTGCAATGATCAGTACCATCAAGATAACCATCAGTGCAGGAGAAACACTTGCCGCCAACGCACCATCAATGACGGTGTTCAACAAACCTGTGGTTTTCAGGCCGTGTGCGAACGTTTGACCCGCAACAACAAGGGTAACAACGCGAGCGAACTGGCGGCCCATGCTATCGAAGTACACCAAAATATCGCTGAAAACAGATTTTGGTGTACGGCGGAAGGTTTCACACAACATCGCAACTGCAATCGAGACGAACATTGCTGTCACCACATCGATCTTCACGGACTCAATCGCCATCGGGCTGAAAATCAGCAACAACGCCAAAGGAATAACGGGCAGCAATGCATACCAAATCGGTGGGTTACACTCGCTTTCGCTTGCGCTGATTTCAGTGTCGTTATTCTCCACTTCTCGTCTATCGAACCAGCGTTGAACAAACAAATGCAGTATGGCAATCGTGACCATGGTGATTAGCGCGACGGGAAGTTGATAAGAAATGAAGTATTCCGTCACAGGCATGTCTGCCGTACGAGCGGCAAGGTTCGCGTTCCCTGAAGCTGGCCCCAAGTCCAAACAGGCCGCTGTCGCAATCACTGCGGTCGCCGACATTTTGCTCACGCCCAAGCGAACCAAGATTGGATACAAAGTCACCATCAGCAACAAACCAAGCCCTGACGCACTCGGTATGAAGATATTGAGGAATTGACCTATCAAATAACCCAAAGCCATCACTAAATAGGGTGCTTTGAAGTACCCCAGCGGTTTAATCGCAATGCTCACCAGCGCGCGAGAAGCACCGATATGATCCATGTAGTGCGCGAAACCACCCACGGCCATGATGATGAGGCCAAGACCTGCAACCGTTTTACTCGTGGTCTGTTTTACAAAGGTGAATATATCGAGGGCAACAGAGCCGCTTGATGCTGATTCAGGTAACGGCATGCCTGTTTCGAAGAAAATGCCGGCGACCATGAGGATCATACCGCCGATAAACAGTGTCGTTTGTGGGTTGTAACGTTTTACGATGAGGTAGCCGACAGCAAAGATCACTATCAAGCTAAAGAGCGTTGTCATTCATGCTTCTCCATAAACAAAAATTGACACGAAGGCTTATGGACACCGTGGAAAGAATCAGTCCATAACGTGTCATTTCCTTCTTTGATTCACACAAAGAATCAAAGAGAAGCAGATATCTAGCAGTCCCCCAAAGTACACACAATGATTTTCAACTTGATGAATGAATCAGCTATTGATGAATCTATTAATCGTATCAATGAGATGATTTCGCATCAAAAACAGACACGTTACGCAACATGCCGTTTTGTGATTTTTATAATTTTGTTCTTGGACGGAGAGAACATAAAGGCAGTATGTTGCCAATGAACGTCATTTTGGTGAACACGATCGGCTAGAAGATTGATACGGGGTATACCTTAGATGTTCATCACTTAACTCTTTGAGGTCCCATTCCAAGTTATCAATCCAGATTTGGAAGCAAATCACATTAAACGCCCTATCAAGCTTTCAGTTTCTCCGCACGTTGGCACCAAACCACAAGCCATTAACACCCCTCTAAACACGCCCTTGTTCTGTAACTGCCGAACTGGGTACAAAAAAAAGCACCCGAAGGTGCTTTTCAATGGCGTTTCGTTTTGGCGAGATTAGTCGTCTAACTCTGCCAATTTCGTCGAACCGCCGTGGTGCTTTTCACGTAAGCGCTGAATCAAAGCAAAGAAGCCAGGAATCAGGAATGTACCGGCCAACAATACGCACAACAGGCCGCCCGTTAGAGAGATACCCAAGGAGTTCTGACTGATATGTCCCGCACCGCTTGCAAAAATCAACGGCATAATACCGAGGATAAATGACCAAGACGTCATGTTCACCGCGCGGAAACGAAGCTTACCGCCTTCCACTGCCGCATCTGCAATCGACATCTCTTTCTCTTCACGCTCATACTTACCGAATTCCACGATAAGAATTGCGTTCTTCGCAGCCAGTGCAATCAAGAGAACCAAACCAATCTGCGCATACAAGTTCAGCGGTGTGCCTGTCATTGCAAGCGCAAGGAAAGAACCCAGCGTCGCGACGGGCACAACGAGAATGATCGCTAACGGAATACTCCAGCTTTCATACTGCGCCACCATGAACAAGTAAATGAAGATCAGTGCCAGAATGAAAGCATAAATAGCAAGGTTACCGGCCTGAACTTCTTGGTAAGCCATGCCAGTCCATTCGTACTGGTAGCCTTGTGGCAGCATTTCAGCCGCAACACGCTCCATCGCAGCAATCGCATCACCCGATGAATAACCCGGAGCGGGTGAGCCTTGAATGACAGCAGAACGGTACATGTTGTAACGCCATGCCACATCAGGCTCAAACACTTGCTCAACATCAATCAAGGTGCTGAGAGGGATCATATCCCCAGAGTTGGAACGCACGTGGAATCGACCCAAGGAATCAAGGTCGTTACGGTAATCCGAGTCTGCTTGAATCGTGACACGGTAGTTCTTGCCGTACATGCTGAAATCGTTCACATACATCGACGCCAAGTTACCTTGAAGCGTGGTGAAGATTTCAGAAAGTGGAATGCCTAGCTGCTTGGCTTTCTCACGGTCAATATCCACATAAAAGTGCGGCACATTTGCACGGAATGTACTGAAAGTACGCGCAATCTCAGGCTGCTCATTCGCTTTTACCATCAACTGCTGCATCAACATGGCAAGGTCACTTCGGCTGCGGCCTAACGTGTCTTCCAACACAAACTCAAAGCCCGATGCGGCACCCATTCCCGGAACAGCTGGCGGCCCCATCGCAAACACGATCGCTTCAGGCAAATGCATTGCCGCTGCGCCGTTAATGCGATTGGTGATAGAGAACGCATCATGCTCACCCTCAAGCGCCTGACGGGTTTCCCAGTCTTTTAGCTTGATGAACATCGACGCACCGTTTGACGCAGCTGCGCCCGTTAGGAAGGCAAAGCCGTTCGCAACGGTTGCACCATCAACGCCCGGCTCGTTCTTCACGATTTGCGTCAGCTTGCGTGTTACTTCTTCCGTGCGCGACAAAGAGGCAGCATCTGGCAACTGAATGTTGACCAATAGCACGCCTTTGTCTTCTTGCGGTACAAAGCCGGTTGATGTGGTTTTCGCGAAATAACCCGCGGCTCCAACAGCAACAACAAACAAGGTACCTAGCACCACGGTTTTTCGAACGAGGAAGCCCGCGACCGAGCCGTATTTGTTCGTGACTTTTTCCAACCCACGGTTGAACTTCTTAAACCAACGCGCATGGTTGTCTTCGCCTTGTTTCAAGACAAGAGAACACAGTGCTGGCGACAGCGTTAACGCATTGATAGAAGAAATCAGTACTGAAATACAGATAGTCAGTGCGAACTGACGGTACATGATACCTGTGATACCCGGTAGCATCGCAACAGGCAGGAACACCGCCAACAATACCAAGGTGGAGGTAATGATCGGCCCCGTCACTTCCTTCATAGCGATCAGCGTGGCTTGTCGCGGTGTCAGGCTCGGGTCTTTCGCCATGTTGGTATCAACGTTCTCAATAACCAAGATGGCGTCATCCACCACGATACCGATGGCAAGTATCAAACCAAACAAGGTCACGGTATTGATGGTAAAACCCGCCGCCAACATGATGGCAAACGTACCTACCAGTGATACGGGAATCGCAACGACCGGAATCAAGGTCGAACGGAAACTGCCCAAGAACAGGTAGGTCACGGCGATAACCAAGAGCACAGCTTCAATCAGTGTTTTGACCACGCCTTTGATGGATTCCGCAACGAACAAAGTCGTGTCATAACTGGCTTCATATGCCATGCCTTCCGGGAAGTTCTCTGAAAGATCGTCCAAGCGCTCCATGATGAGACCACCACTTTCCAGCGCATTCGCGTCAGACTGGAGGTTCAAAATCACGATAGATGCTGGGCGATCTCGGTATTTACCATTACCCGAATAGAACTTGCGGCCAAGAGAGATATCAGCAACGTCTTTCAAATACACCATGCTGCCATCGGTGTTAGCACGCACAACCACTTGTTCAAACTCTTCCACGGACCCAAGGCGGCCTTGTGTCACGAGTTTAAAGGTCATTTCCTGCGCGTCGTTAAATGGCGGCGCACCAATATCGCCCGCAGCCACTTGCACGTTCTGTTCCGCCAGCACGGAACGAATGTCAGACGTGGTAATGCCAAGGTTGGCCATTTTCTCTGGATTCAACCATACGCGCATGGCGTATTCACCACCGCCCACAACGTTCACTTCACTGATGCCTTTTACACGCGCCAGTTGGTCTTTCACGTTGAGGTTGATGTAGTTAACCAGAAATTGGTCGTCATACTTCCCTTCGGGAGAATAGAAGTTCAACACCATCAACAAGTCAGGAGAACGTTTCTTCACCGTCACGCCAACCTGACGCACCTCTGGCGGCAGTTTAGATTCAATCTGCGCCACGCGGTTTTGCACGTTCACCTGTGCCATATCAGGGTCAGTGCCGATGTCGAACGTCACGTTCAAGCTGTATGAGCCGTCATTGGCGCTTTTTGAGGACATGTAAATCATGTTCTCTACGCCGTTGACCGAAGTTTCAATCGGATCGGCAATGGCCTGCTCAACCACCTCAGCACTTGCACCTGAATAAATCGCAGACACGTTAACGGAAGGAGGGCTGATTCTTGGGTATTCTGCGACGGGCAGATTGAGCAATGCGATTGCCCCCGCCAGCGTCAGAATAATCGAAATAACCAGCGCAAACTTTGGACGCTGAATAAAAAAGCGGCTCAACATCGTCGATTACGCTCCCTGATCTTGGAGACGTACAGTCATGCCGTTACGAACACGTTGCAGACCTTTCACCAACACTTGCTCTTTTATCTGCAAGCCGTCTTTAACGATAACGCCAGTGTCGGTTTGCACACCTAACACCACGTTTCGACGTTCAACTATGTTCCCTTCTTTTAGCACCATGACGTAATCCCCTTCCAGATCGGTTTGTACCGACAAACGTGGGATGACAATGCTAGGCGTGGAGGCTTTGTCGCGCACTACCACCTCAACATATTGGCCAGGTAACAAACGAAATTCAGGATTAGGAAAGCTCGCGCGCAGGGCAATGGTGCCCGTTTTTAGATCAATACGGTTACCAATGTAGTCAATGTGACCTGCGTGTTTATAGTCATGCCCTTTGCCAAGTTTCAGGAACACTTCCGCATTGCCGCTACGGCCTTCGCCACTGCCCGAGATCAAATCTGCACCCATGTTTAAGCGCTGCTTCTCGCTCATGGAGAAAGCCGCTTGCATTGGGTCAAGGCTGACGATGGTGGTAAGCACACCCGTTGATGGTGAAACCAAGTCGCCAATACTGGCATTACTTTCACTGATACGGCCGGTAAAAGGAGCAACTATTTCGGTATGGGCCATATCAACTTCAGCGCCTTTCAACTGCGCTTCCGCAGATTTTAGCGCCGCTTCTGCCTGCAGTTTCACCGCGGTTAATCGGTCAAATTCAGACTGGCTAATGCCACCTTTAGGTAAAAGATCTTTTCCGCGTTCCCAATCCAAAGTGGTATTGGTTACGCCTGCCTTTGCCTGCGCAATCGCGGCATCCGCGCTCGCCACTTTGGCTTCATACAAAGAAGGATCGATTTGATAGAGCTTTTGACCTTGAAAAACCAATTCACCTTCTTTGAAAAAACGTTCTTTCAGGTAACCAGACACCTGCGGAACAATGCTGACATCTTCAACGGCCTGCGTTCGCCCAACAAAGGTTTGACGCGCTTGATAATCAATCACGTGTGCAGCTTCGACCGACACTAGAGGGACAAACCCGCCGCCTTGTTGTGCTTCTTTACCGCCGCAACCAACCAATAGCGTTGCGCTAATCAGCGCAGGAAGCAGTAACTTCCGGTTGACCATTTTTCTCTCCTTTTCCTTAACACTCCCCCTCAATGGGATGAATACCAAGGTTTACTGATTACTTTATAGAAACGCATTTCACTTGAGGCCGTTTGATGTGCTTCAAGCCATTGTTTAGCCGACATTATTTGCGGCTCACGAATGCACATAATTGCACATATTGATAACAGACAAATAAGGAATGTTAGAAAATACGGCCATGACAGCAGAAGTATGACAAGCGATCCTTTCTGTTAGCTGTACAGCCAAACAAAAAGCGCAAAAGAATCAGTAACAAGTGAGGAAGAAGTGTGACGAAATGTGTCTAAAGGAGAAGCATGGCGACCTCTTTGCCGCCATGTTGAAAAGGTAGCGTTTTACGACGCCAACGATGCCATGGCAGTTTTCAATGCATTGTTCAACGTTTCGTCTTTCAACGATCCCGTTTCCATATCGAAATTATCATAGAAAGAAGGGACAGAAAGACTGGCCGTCACGTCTGCGGCAAAATGCGGTGCAGAGGTGGTTGCAGCAGCCAACACGTTACGCGCACCACCTGGGCCCGGGGACGTTGATAACAAGACAGTTTTTTTGCCTTGGAACACTTTTTGGTTAATGCGCGATGCCCAATCAAAGAGGTTCTTGTAAGCCGCAGAATAAGAGCCATTGTGCTCAGCAAAAGAAATCACTAACACATCAGACTGACCAATTTTCTCGAAAAATGCTTTTGCTTTATCAGGCTGACCCAGCGCCTTTTCCTGATCAACGCTGAACAGCGGCAATTCATAATCATTCAGGTCGAGCACTTCCGTTTCTGCGCCATCAACCAGACTGGCCGCATACGTCACCAACTGTTTATTGATGGACTCGGTGCTGCTCGAAGCTGCAAACGCCAATACTTTCATTTTCTCTCCTTGAAGGTTTAAAGGTGATGCCTCACCAATATCCCTGCCAGCATACCACTCCCATCGCCCCATGCCAGTACCGCTGCTCAGTCGGTTGTTTTTGTGGCATTTTTATCAACAAAATACCGATTTTTGTTTTGCGTGTTTTAAATTAAAACGGGCTCCAGAAAATAAAAAGTCTTTGTTTATAAAGATATAACCGTACACATCCACACTTTGGAAATAAACGTCTCATTAGTGAGTCAATACTTAACTACACTTTTCAATGACTAAACAGCAACTTCCTAATAATTCGAACTCACAATCAAGGAACACGGTTGTCGTTATGAAAACATTGTTCAGGTTTGTCAGCGCCATCTTTTTTCTTTTCGTCTTTGCTCCTAGCATCGTTTGGGCAAAGCCTGTGTCTGGGTCGCACTTAAAAGTCTTTATTCCCAGCTTGCCCTATATCTATATTTCCCATTCCATCAATGCTGCACTTCTTCGCCCCGCAAACAACGAGCAGGGCTGGGAATATGACATGGCAACCAGCCATAAAGTCATTGATGAACGCACTTACGAGTTCACACTAAGAAAGGGCGTTAAGTTCCAAGATGGAACACCATTTAATGCAGATGCCGTGCTGTTAAATATGGAGCATTTCAAAAAGGCCCCTTTTCTCTTCACCAAAATAGACACGGTATTTGATCGCGCAGAAAAGATTGATGACTACACCGTGCGTTTTCATTTAACGCAGAAATACGGTCAATTTTTAAATGATGCCATTTGGATTCAATTCTATACCCGAACGTATCTAGAAAAGTTCGGCTGGAACGGCAAAGCAACGTGCCCAAATTTGGCTGAACCTGGCCCATATGGCCTTGGCCCTTACATCTTAAAAGAGGGTTACATTGAAGGCGATAGACAAACGCCCAACGCGGTGCTTGAAGCCAACCCAAACTATTGGAACCCTGAGTATCCAAAAATTGAAAAGGTCACCGTCTACACTGAGCTCGACAGTAAGGTCGCGCTAGAAAGGGCCATCGACAGAGACGGCGAGCTGGATATCATGCCCATCCCGGTGTCTGAGAAACGCCGCGTCAATGAGTCACTTTACGCTAAGTTGGTGACTGCGCCGTCTACCGATAACATCGCAATTCACATCAACATGATCACAGGCAATAAACGCCTGCAAGACAAAGCTGTGCGTGTCGCGCTGAACAAAGCCATCGACCAACGTCGTTTACTCAGCAAATATTACGATGGTGAAGGACAAATCAAACCAACTCTCGCCGCCCCGCTCTACCCCGGCGTTGATAAAGTCGTTAAAAAACTCAAAGCCTATTCAGAGGTTGAAGACCCAAAGGCCATTCGCGATCAGCTCAAGCGCACCCTCGATGGTTTAGTGCTGAACGTTTATACCCAAGACAGGTACATGCACATATGGAAAGGCATCGATCGCGATCTGCGTAAGGTAGGCGTAAAGCTCAAGTTCGACATTACAACGAGCGAAAAAGATGTGTTCGGGCAGTTGCTCAGTACCAATGCGGGTAAAAACACCAAAAAATGGGACTTACTCGCTTGGGGAGATGATGATTGGTACTACAACCACCCTTGGTCTGCGTTCCTCGTCTATCGCACCCACAACTACTGGAGCACCATCTCACCGGATCCGCAACTGGATAACTACGTGGAAGAGATGTTCCGAGAATCTGTGGGTTCTCCTGCTTTCGACAACGTATCAGAAAAGATCATGCACCACGTCTATGACAACGGATACATGTTGTTCGTGCCCACGCCTAACAAGGTGCTGGCCGTCAACAAACAGGTGACGTACTCCCCGTACCGCATGGCAAACATGCCGCTTTGGGAAATAGAAGTGTCAGATGATCACTGGTCGGTTCGCTAGAAAGAACGCAGACATTCGTTCAGTCACCACGATAAAACCATGTTTGGGAGCGCATCCGCTCCCTGCTTGATGAGAAAGAAGGGTTAACCATGTTTGGAAAGTTAAGAACAAAACTGCTGCTCATCTTCCTTTTCATCGGGGGCGTGCCGATCATGGTTGTCGGTTATGCTGCACTCACTAAATCCAGTGAAGCCATGCAAAGCCAAGCCTTTGCACAGCTCGTCAGCATGCGAGAAGTCAAGAAAACACAAATTGAATCCTTTATTGAACGCGCTTATGACGACATTCAAATCCTGGCGGGCAGTGAAGACACCAAACAAATTCAAAAGCTACTCCAGTTTTACGCCGTCGATGAAGAGATCAGCGACAATGACCCCTTCATTACTGATACCTATGAGTACGATGAAATATGGAGTTCACAAGGCAGCACCCTGAGTGATTATGTGAAGGTGTATGGCTATTCCGATGTGTTCATTATTCAAGCTGACAGCGGGCATGTGGTTTTCTCAGCAAACAGAAACCGCGACCTCGGCGCTAACCTCAATACGGGTGAACTGAAAGACAGCCCTCTCGCCTCTTTGTTTCGAAAAGTACTCGCTTCAAAAGAAACACATGTTCAAGATTATCAGCGTTATGCACCGCAAAACGATGAGCCAGCCGCCTTTATAGGTCGACCCATTGTCGATTTAAGCGGCAACACACTCGCTGTGGCCGTGCTTCAACTCTCTGTCGACGAAATAAACAGGATCATGCTTCAACGCACAGGCATGGGCGAATCTGGCGAAACCTATTTGGTCGGCCCTGATTATTTGATGCGTTCAGACTCCTACCTTGCAGAGAGCACTCACTCCGTGATGTCCTCTTTTGCCAATCCGGAAAGTGGCAATATTAAAACCGTTGCGACCCGCAATGCGTTGGGCGGCCTCTCTGCCTACGAAGTGGTCTCCGACTACCGAAATATTCCGGTGTTGTCGGCATACACCTCCATTTCGTTTGGGGATACATCGTGGGCATTGGTAGCAGAGATAGATGAATCCGAAGCCTTCGGTACGATCATCGCCTTAAAATGGCTGCTTGGGTTTATTCTGCTAGGCGGTGTCGTGATCATCACAGTGATCGCCACAGTCTTTACGCGATCGGTTACCCGTCCGATTATCGAGCTGACTAAAAACCTCGAAACCGTGGCCGTAAGTGGCGATTTCTCTGCGCGTGTGGAAGTGAAAAGCCGAGACGAAATCGGGCAATCTGCAGATGCATTCAATAGCTTTATGCAAAGCACACAGCAAGCATTATCTGAAATCAACAAAGTCATGGAAGGCCTTGCGAAAGGTGACTTTAGCAACCGTATTGAAGCAGATTTCCAAGGTGATTTATTGTCAATCAAAGAAGCCACGAACACGTCTCTGGCTAACGTTGAACATTCTGAAAACCTGCGTGCAGAAATGGAACAAACCGCCAAAATACGGGCAGAGGAAAACGTGCGTGTTCGACAAGCACTTGATAACGTTTCTACTAACACCATGATTGCGGATAAAGATTACAATATCATCTACTTAAACCGCACCGCCCATGAGTTAATGGAAAGCGCCAAAGCCGATTTCGCCACGCTGGTGCCTCGTTTCAACCCAGACAAAATCCTTGGGCAAAACATCGATTTCTTCCATAAAAACCCAGCGCATCAGCGCAATATGTTAGACCAACTAGATGGCACACATCATATCGAGTTGCCCGTAGGCACGCGCACAATGGCCATTGCAGCCAATGCAATCATTGACGATGATGGTCAACGTATCGGTACGGTGATTGAGTGGACAGACCGCACAGCAGAAGTGGCCATCGAGCGTGAAATCGATGGCATGGTCGACGCGGCAAGCCGTGGTGATTTCACCAAACAGCTCTCTTTGCAAGACAAGCAGGGTTTCTTCCTTAACCTCGCACAAGGTTTGAATAACCTCACATCAAACACAGACACAGCCTTGGCAGACATGCAGCGAATCCTTGGCTCTGTTGCAAGCGGTAACCTCACCGAACGCATTGAAAAGAGCTATACAGGTCGGTTTGGTCAGTTAAAGATCGATACCAATTCCACCATTGAAAAACTGACCCAAGTCATCAGCAATATCAGGCAAGCATCGAGTACCATTTCAAGTTCATCGAACGAAATTGCGTCTGGCAACCGCGACCTTAGCCAGCGAACGGAAGATCAAGCAACATCCCTGCAAGAAACGGCAGCCAGCATGGAGAACATGACAGAGACCGTGAAGCAAAGCGCGGACAACGCCATGTTAGCCAACAAACTGAGTGAAGAAGCCCGCGTAAAAGCACGTGAAGGCGGCAATGTCGTGATGCGCACCATCACGGCAATGGATCAAATCAGCGGAGCGAGCAACAAGATTTCAGACATAATTGGCGTGATCGACGAAATCGCATTCCAAACCAATCTACTGGCGCTCAATGCAGCCGTAGAAGCGGCTCGTGCAGGAGAGCAAGGCCGAGGCTTTGCGGTGGTGGCGGGTGAAGTTAGAAACCTTGCTCAACGCTCTGCAGAAGCCGCCAAGCAAATCAAAGAGCTGATCCGCGATACCAACAAAAAGGTTGAAGACGGCGCGGAATTGGTCATCGAATCCGGTGATACCTTGCAAGAAATCGTCAATATGGTGGAAGAAGTCGGCATCAAAATGGCCGAGATCAGCGAAGCAGCACAAGACCAGAGCTCAGGCATAGAACAGGTGAACATCGCCATTGCCAGAATGGACACCATGACGCAGCAAAACGCGGCCTTGGTTGAACAAGCTGCAACCGCTGGCGAAAGCATGCTCTCACAAGCGCAAGACATGAATGTGATGATGGAGTTCTTTACCGTCACTCAAATTGATGAGGAAGTCAAAACACCGATCTTTAAGAAAAAAACCAAACCGCAGAGAAAACCGGTCACACGAACCAGACCGAGTGTTGAAGATGACGACGTTGAGTGGGATGAATTTTAAACGGGGCGTTTATAAAAAAAGAGGGAGCGTTATGCTCCCTCTTTTTTATTGAATCACTGATTGACGGACTCACTGGCTAATTTTTTGAATCACTAACCAATTTATTGAATCACTGGCTAACTGTGGCAAGTGACGCCGTCACGGTATGCGTTTCAACCCGACGCTGACGCTGGATATGACGCCACATCAATGGAATGACAACGGATGCCAGCACAATGTTTGATAACGGCATCGCCATCCACACACCCTGCAACCCGAACAGTTTTGGCATAATCGCAAGAAATGGGAACTGAACCAGCATATTTGCAACAGAAATACTGAGCGACGTTCCGCCCTTACCAACGGATAGGAAATACATCGACGCCAAAATAATGAGCCCGTCGAGATACATTGCAGAAAGGTGCAAACGAATACCGAGGGTGGCTTCGCTCACAAGCGCAGGATCACCCGTGGTAAACCAGCCAATGACGTGTTCAGGGAAAGCATTCAACACACCTAACCACAACAATCCCGCCCCCAAAGACACCACGGTGGCAAGTTTCGCAACCTTAGCGATGTTCGAGAACTGTCGAGCACCGTGATAGAAGCTCACTTGCGGTTGCATACCTTCAGCGATGCCTTCTGCAACCACGTAATACAACGTCATCAAATAGCCGACAATGGCGAACGACGCGATGCTCATTGGCGAGCCGTATTCCACAAATAAGCGGTTATGGAATGCCACCAGCACACCGTAATACAGGTACATAACGAGCGAAGACACCCCCATTACCACACTTTTTCTTGCATCACTCACGCTAAATTGCAGAGGATGAGAAAAAACGGATAAGTAAGAGTGGCGCGACAACAAGTAGACAAACGCCATGGCAACCGTTGTTAGCTGGGCAATCACGGTTGCCCACGCAGCGCCTGCTAACCCCCAATTTAGGACGCCAATAAACACGTAATCGAGCACGATATTGGTGAGCGCACCCACCACCATCATGGCCGTTGCCACGATGGGACTATCATCATTTCGGATCAGAAACGGCAATGCACCCGATGCTACCGTTGCAACCGCACACAAAGAAAACACACCGATGTAATCCTCAGCATAGCCTTGAGTCATGCCTTGCGCGCCCTGCAAACCGATCAACGGATTGCCAAGGTATGTCAGGTACAAGGATGCCAATACACCAAACACGATGATCAGCATGAGGCCGGTAAACATAGCGGTTCTCGCGGTAGGGATCTTTTCCTCACCACGATAAATGGAAACAAGGCTGCCTGAACCCATGCCAATCAGAAGGCCAAATCCGCTCACTAGCGCAATCACTGGCCACGCGATGTTGATCGCGGCCAATCCCTCAGCACCAATGTAGTGGCCAACAAAAACCCCATCGACCAATTGGTAGAGGCCATTCACGATCATTGCTGCAATCGCTGGAATGGTATATCGCCAGAATGTACGACTGATCGGACCGTTGTGTTCTAAAGAAGAAGTATGCATAAAAGTTTCATCAAAAAAGGTGGCGGCTATTATCTCTTCTAAACTGATAGAATAAAGTTACAACCTATCCGAAAATCAGATAGATTAAGTTATTGTCTTATCAGGATTACTCCCTTCGGTTACCGTTATGAACTGGACACTCGATCAATTAAAGGCCTTCGTTGAAGCGGCTGAAAGTGGATCTTTTTCTGCTGCCGCAAGACGCTTAGGCAAAGCGCAGTCTCGCATCAGTACTGCCATCTCCAACCTTGAAGTGGATTTAGGGTTTGAATTGTTTGACCGCAGCGCCAAATTGCCCGTGCTGACAGAGGCTGGAAAAGAGATGTTGGTGGATGCGAAAGCCATCTTGCACCAATGCCAACGCATGAACTCTCGTGCGATGGCTGTCACCGAAGGCGACCCGGTCTCTTTCAACGTCGCCATGGATGAAGCAGTCCCTATTCAGACGTTCGAAACCTTATTCGAAATGCTGGCAGATAATTTCCCGAACTTGAAGCTCACCATACTCAATGGTTCGCAAGACGATATTGCAACTTGGGTGAACGAAGGCCGTGCTGACATTGGGTTTATATTCCGCATGAAGCCGCTATCAGAATCGTTAGACTGGTATGATTTAGCAACGCTCAAACAAGTCATGATCGCGCCATGCGATCATCCACTGAGCAAAATTGAACACCCTCATGAAGATGATTTGATCACCTATCGGCAGCTCGCCATCAGAGACCGTTTGGGGTATTCACAAGAACAACCCATTTCACCGCGTTATTGGCACGTTGATAGCTACTTTTACATCATTAACTTGGTTATGCGAGGCGTCGGTTGGGCATTTGTACCTGAGCACATTGCAAAACATGAATGGCACCACGGTCAAGTGAAAATCATCTCGACACAAGAACTGTCCAGCCCACCCATATACACGCTGAGCGTTATCAAACGTAAAGCTCGTGGCTGGGACAAAGTCATGACATGGCTAGATACTACGCTGTTTTCTTTGTTCCCTTCTCAGCGATAACCAAAGCTCAAGATTAGAAAAGAAAAACGCCCTTGAAGGGCGTTTTTTTATATCTGTGAGCGAAGGTCGCACCACAAAACCGTCATCACTTATTCGTCATCGTAAGGTTCGATCGCGGTGCCTTCTATCAGATAGCCTGCTTGAGCGAGATCATGAGAAACTGTATGGGTTTTCAACGTACCCACCACATAGACCACATCCCAAAGCTCCTGAACAGGCGCACCCTCTTCAAACTTCACATAAACAATCTGGTTTGGTGGTGGCGGGGGAACATGAACACACGCCCCGAAAAACGGCACCAACAAGAATTCAGTGACCTTGTTTGCATCCCCTTCTAGCGGAATAACAAACCCGGGGATTTTCACTTGGCTGTTGTTCAGTTCTGGGCGTACCGCGCCAATCAAACTTTGTTGTGGCTCAGCGTTGTCATGATTAATCGCCGGCATGCCGCGATTATCAAATTGGTTTCTTTCTGCTTCTGGCACCAGATCAATCCAATCCAGCGTTAACACATCGTCATTGCTTGCTTGGGCAAGCAATGGAAAACACGCTGCCAATATTAATATCCATTTTTTCATTCAATTAGATCCGAATTGTCATTCCATCAGAAAGTGATTGTTTGTAAGCACGAAGGGCGGGAAACACACCAACGAGAAAACCTGCACTGAGCACAATGCCCATTAACATCCATTCATGCATGCTGAGCCAAGATGCTGACAGTTGTAACCCGTAATGTGACAACACAAAAGGTGACGCAACAGCCAACACACCATATAACGTCACCACGCCCAATACGATACCCAACGCGGTCAATAACAGCGCTTCGCTGACCAACAAAACAAATATATGCGATGGCCGTGCACCCATTGCCCGCAATATAGCCATCTCTCGGCGACGCTCATTTAAGCTGGTCAGTAGGCTCGATAACATACCCATTAAGCCCGCAATCACGACAAACCCCGACACAACCAGTAATGCTTGTTCTGCCACTGACATCAAGCTCCAAAGCTCATGCAGCGCGATACCTGGCATAATGGCGGTCAGTGGTTCTTTGGTGTATTCGTTAATATTACGTTGTAAGGCAAAGGTTTGAATACGGCTGTTTAACCCAACAAATAGTGCCGTAATTTGGTCTGGTTGAAGTGTTTCAATATCAATATCTTCCGCCGAAATTCCTGTGCCTAACTGCGCGCCACTTTCCCACCCAATGTGGATAGCTTCAATGGCAGGTAAAGAGACGTGCACACTGCGATCAACGGGCGTTCCCGTCGGAGCAAGAATACCTGTAACGACGAAAGGAAGGTTGTCATGACGACTGAATTTTTTGTCCGCCAAGCCATGTGCTATTACAATGCTGTCACCGAGTGAATAGCCTAATTTTTTCGCGACTTCAGCGCCGATCACTGTATCGAACAGCCCATCGAAGGGTTCTCCTTCACGGAAGCTCAGCGCTTGTTTCTGCCCAAAACGGTAATGCTTGAAATACTCTTCCGTGGTGCCAACCACACGAAACCCACGATGAGAATCCCCTAAGGCAATCGGAATGGTCCATTTAACCGCTGGGTTTGACTTGATGTCTTCAACACTTTTCCAATCGATATTGTTGGTGGCATTGCCAATTCGGAAAACAGAATACAGCAGCAGATTCACTTGTCCTGAACGCGCACCCACGATCAAGTCGGTACCAGAAATGGTATTCGCGAAGCTGTCCTTCGCTTGCGTTCGAACACGCTCAACACCCAGTAACAACACCACGGAAATGGCCACGGTCAGCACGGTTAACAGCGCCGTTGCTTTCCGGTTTTTCAGGCTTTGTAAGGCGAGCTTAAAAATGGTCATACGCCCTCCGTATGAGTTGCAGTGCCTGAAAGACTGGCTCCATTTATTTCGGTAAGCGATACCGAACGATCAAAATGCGATTCTAAGGTGTGGTCATGGCTAACAAATAGCAAGCTAGAATCTGCATGCTCACATTCTTTCATCAGCAACTCGATAAACGCATTTCGGCTATCAAAATCAAGGGCGGAGGTGGGTTCATCCGCCAACAACAAAGCCGGTTTTCCGATCAACGCTCGTGCAGCAGCAACACGTTGTTGTTGCCCAATACTTAACGCAGTCACAGGCTTGGTTAAACATGTTTCGGGTAGGTCAAGTGCCAGCAAAAGACGTTTAGCCTCTTGCGCTAAGTCACCCGACACGCGCTGCTTACGCAAAGAGGAAAAACGGCAAGGCAGGAGAACGTTGTCCAATACCGACAGATAAGGAAGCAAATTAAACTGCTGAAAAATATAACCGATGTTGTCAGCCCGAAACGCATCACGCTGACTGCCTTTTAATGCGGTCAGTTCGGTTTCACAGAGTTGCAGAGTCCCCGATGATGCGAGGTTAATACCAGCAATTAAGCTTAATAATGTGGATTTACCGCTTCCACTTGCGCCCTTCAAAAACACTTTCTCACCCTGCTCAACGGAAAAAGCAGGAATATCAATTTGCCAGTCTGACTGACCTTCCCAGCGAAAACGCACGTTCTCTAATTTCAATATCGACATATGGTAAAGACCCTCATAAAGAGGGCCTACTCCTTGTTGCTCTTTTATACCCAAACAACCTGAAGATGCTCGATGTCAGAGGCCCTCAGAGTGTTCAATTCAAGGCAAATTCTTGTAGGAATAGTCATTCTATTTCACAGGAATTTAACGATGAAGTGGACGCTCTGAGAGCCTCCCTTCGGGCGAGTTTACTGACGCCATGCTCGGTGTTGTCCCTTTTTGATGGAGCGCACTACATCGGCAAAGGGACGCCTTGATCATAACATCAGTAAAGCTCGCTGAATCCTGCATCTTCAAACTGTTTGGGTATATGTCCGACTGTATCGCAGCTTAAAATGTAAAGGTGTTTGATGACGCTGTCATGTCTGTCGCTGTAACGCCACTGTCTGTGAGTGATTGAACCTTGATTTGCTCAGTCTGCGGGAAAGCCTTAAACCAGCCAGTAGTCACAGACGTTAAGTTCTCTGGGTTGTCACAGTGAAAGGTGTACTGCACGTTGAACTCACCGTGGCCACCTTCACCCTCATGATCATCATGGTCGTGGTGGTCATGACCTTTGTGATCATCGTGACCGTGGTCGTCATGGTCTTTGTGATCATCGTGACCG
>NZ_MDAG01000015.1:0-363 GCF_002876705.1 Enterovibrio norvegicus
AGCGGGGAACACAACAAGATTTGCTTGGCGACCATAGCGTTATGGACCCACCTGAACCCATGCCGAACTCAGTAGTGAAACGTAACAGCGCCGATGGTAGTGTGGGGTTTCCCCATGTGAGAGTAGGACATCGCCAGGCTTCAAATTTAAAAAAGCCCTGACCTGACGGTCAGGGCTTTTTTACATCTGAAGAAAAGCAGAAATGAGAAGGTGAGTAACGAGGAAGGGCAGATAAGAGAGAAAGTCCTAGAGCCTAGGGGGAAAAAACCAAGCAAACGCCCGGTAAAACACGTGCACCATCGCTTGAAAACCTTGACTGGCATGAAAGCCAAAGACACACTGGCTCGCACTCTCGCACTCTCG
>NZ_MDAG01000015.1:1148-83827 GCF_002876705.1 Enterovibrio norvegicus
TCGCACTCTCGCACTCTCGTCTTTTTTGACTAAATAACTTTGCGCATTGTGACCAACCAAATAGCCATATAGTTATGAGCATGGAATCATATGGATGTCGCGGTTTAGTTAAAGGAGAGTGAGATGAAAAAAATAATGGGCCTTTGTTTAGTATCGACACTCGTGACGGCTTGTAGCTCGTCGTTGCCTCACCAATTCACGTGCGAAGATGGCTTTGGGTTCGATGCAATGGTGACATCAGACAATGCAGTCATTCGTATTAACGATGAACAAAGAGAAATACCAAGAATTCGAGCGGCGTCTGGTGCTCAGTATGAATCAGAAGATAAAGAAACAGGACTATATACCAAAGGCAAAGATGCCATGTTGGTGTGGGATGAATTGTCTTATCGTGAGTGCGTAATGCGTTAAAGCTCAGTCAAAAAAGGGTAGCGATGGCTACCCTTTAAAATCAACGAGTTGATAATTATTTTAAACTTTTAGGAAGGACTTAATCTGACTAACAAGTGCTTCTGCAGTTTCTTTGTCTTCCCATTCTACGAAAATACGCAGCAGTGGCTCAGTGCCTGAGAAGCGAGCTAATGCCCAGCCGCCATTTTTGAAGTACACCTTCAAGCCATCGGCATAGCTAACCTTTTCAACTTCGTAAGCAAACTCAGGCAACTCTTTATCTACATAGATACGATTGTAAAGGCTGTCGCGTTTAGATGCTTTGAATGTACAGTCGCCTTCTGCTGTATAGGCATAGCCGTATTTTCCGTAGATTTCATCAAGCATTTCAGACAGTTTCTTGCCTGTTACACTGATCATTTCGACCAGTAAGCTTGAAGCAAATACGCCATCTTTACCTTTGATGTGGCCACGGATCGTGAGACCGCCCGAGCTCTCACCGCCGATCAGAGAATCATCCGCTTCCATTTGCGAGCTGATGTGTTTGAAGCCAACAGGCACTTCAAAGCTTTTCTCATTGTGGTCAGCAGCCACTTTATCCAGAAGGTGAGTCGTTGCGATGTTGCGAACAACGGAGCCTTTTAAGCCCTTGTATTCCAACATGTAGTAATAGAGAAGCAGCAACACTTCGTTCGGATGAATGAAGTTACCTTTTTCATCAATGATACCAAGACGGTCAGCATCACCATCTGTACCGATACCGATGTCATAGCCCTCGTGAGCAACCATGTGCTTCAAACGGTAAAGGGTTGCAGCGTTTGGTGAAGGCATTACGCCACCAAACCCTGGGTTTTCACCATCGTTGATTACGTCAACGTCACAACGGCCTGAAATCAAAACAGTTTGCAGGGCATTTTTAGCCACACCAAACATTGGGTCAATCAGCACGCGAAGGTTAGCGGCTTTAATCGCCTCGATATCAATAAAATCAATGATCGAATCAACGAATTCGTTCATTGGGTTGATGATCTTAACCAGCCCTTTGGCTTGCGCGTCTTCGAAATCCATTGATTTCACGTCAGTGTCTTTCAGCTGACCGACTTGTTCTTCGATTTTTGCCGTAATGACTTCGTCTGCATCACGACCACCTTGAATGAACACTTTGATGCCGTTGTAGTCCGCAGGGTTGTGAGACGCTGTGATACACGCAGAGTAGTGTGTTTCCATCTGCTTTGCTTTGAACATGACGATTGGGGTTGGAACGTATTTATCGATGAAGCTGACAGTGATGCCATTTGCAGCAAGCACTTCTGCAAACCATGCAGCAGCTTTGTCAGAGAGAAAACGACGATCGTAACCAATCACGAACCCTGGATCACAAGCATTTTCGGTGATCATGATGTTCGCAAGAGATTGCGCCACGAGACGAACGTTGTCTTTGGTAAATTCTTCACCGATGAAGGCGCGCCATCCGCCTGTACCAAATTGAATCATGATAGAGCTCCTTTCTAAACAGGAATAAAAAAGGAGGGCAAAAGTGCCCTCCTTTTTTTGTTAGCCCATTACAACGTTAACAACGTTCACAGAGCCTTCAGCTTGTGCTGGGATAGCGCCGGTAACAACTTCACCGTTCAAAGTGATAGCTTTTACGCCTTTGCTTACGCCGTTCGGGTTTTCTACCTTGATTTGGTAAGTTGCACCGCGCCATTCGCGGTTTACTTCAAATCCAGGCCATTCTGTTGGAATACAAGGGTTAACGCTTAGGCCATCAAAGCCAACTTGTACGCCCAGAATGAAGTTGGTTACTGCGAAGTAAGCCCAACCTGATGTGCCTGTTAGCCAAGGGTGGTTTGCACGGCCATGGTTCTCGTGGTCACGACCCATGATGAACTGAACGTATGAGTAAGGTTCAGCAACACGCTTTTCAATCATGTCGTTTTGGTTGTACGGATTAAGTGCATCGTAGAACTTCATTGCACGGTCACCACGGCCCAGTTTCGCTTCCGCTACCCATGCCCATGGGTTTGGATGCGAGAAAATAGCGCCGTTTTCTTTCACGCCTTGGTAAACGCGGGTAACGAAGCCGATGTCATCGTTTGGCGTTGAGAAAGACGGTGAGTTTAGGTGCAAGCCGTATTCAGAGAACAAGTTCTCATCAACGGCATCCATGGCTTTTTCGCCACGGTCTTGCGATGCCATACCAGAAAGCACAGCCAACGTATTCGACTCTAAGTGAATACGGCCTTCAGTTTGTTGCGCGGTACCGATTTTGTCGCCGTCTTTAGTTAGACCACGGATGTACCAGCCACCTTCTTCGTCCCAAAGGTGTTTTTCACACGCTTCGCGTACGTTCGCTGCCATTTCAGTGTATTTCTGAACGTCAGCATCTTGGCCTTTGTGTTTCGCTAGAGTAATGAACTCTTGCAGCGCCCAGAAGTGAAGGAACGAAACCATTGCTGATTCACCACCGCCTAGGTTTAGACAGTCGTTCCAGTCTGCGCGTAGACCTTTACAGATACCGGTTTGACCCACGTATTCTGCAGAGAAATCTAGCGCCGCTTTCATGTGCTCATAAACAGTTGCGTTGCCGCCGTCTGCATATGGAATGGTTGCGTCTAGGAAGCTCTCTTCACCGGTCTCGGTGACGTATTTGATGATCGTTGGCACGATCCATAAGTGATCGTCAGAACAGGTGTCATCGATGCCGTGGATCTTATCTTCGTCGCTTGGTGTTGGTACAACTGTTGGCGACTTAGATGGTTTCACGTCAGCTTTAGCTGGATCGAACCAATCTGGATCGAACAGGTGCAAACCGTAGCCAGCTTTCACTTGGCCGCGTAGCAGATCAACAAGACGTTTACGGGTCATCTCAGGGTTTGAGTGAGGGACTGAAATCGCATCTTGCGCGGTGTCACGGTAACCAAGACCAGTACGACCGCCTACTTCGATGAACGATGCAAAGCGAGACCAAACCACACAGGTTTCTGCTTGGTACAATGTCCAAGCATTGATCATGGTGTCTAGGCCTTCGTTTGGCGATGATACGCGGAACTTGTTGCAACGCGTGTCCCAGTGCTCTTTGATGCCAGCAAATGCAGCGTCAACGTTAGCAAAATCTTGGTATTTCTTACGTAGACGTTGGCCTTCGCCTTTGCCTACACCCAGGATGTAAACGAAGCGAACTTCTTCACCTGGTTGGATGACGAATTGCTTATGCAGAGAACCACAATGGTTGTAACAGGTTTGTACGTGGTTAGAACAACGGCCTTTTTCAACGGCAATTGGGTTTGCTTCATCACGGTACATGCCTAGGAAGCTGTCGCGCTGACCGTCGTAGCTGTCAGGGTCGAAGCTTGCTGCCATGTAGTAGAAGCCATCGTAATCATTGGTGTTGTAATACAGGTTGTATTCAATCACGCCATCTTCATAAGATGTGCCTGCAGAGTACAAGCTCATCTGATGGTTTTGGTTGTCAGATTGGATGTGGCTGAATGAGAACTCAACGAAAGAGAATGCACTGATCGTACGTGGCTTGTCGCCGTCGTTTTTGATCGTGATATCCCAAAGCTGTGCATCTTCACCTTTTGGTACAAACAAGGTTTTTGATGCAGTGATGCCTTTGTATTCACACTTGAATTTTGAGTACGACAGGCCGTGACGAACTTCGTATGAAGCTTCTTCAAGGCTCTTTGCTACTGGTTGCCAAGAGATCGACCAGTAATCTGCAGTTTCGTCATCACGCAGGTAAACAAAGTGTCCAGGGCGGTCAAACGTTCCGTTTGGACGGAATTTAGTGACACGGTTGTGCTCAGGACTTTGATAAAACGAATAACCACCCGCATTGTGAGAAATCACGGTACAGAATTTCTCTGTACCCAGATAGTTGGTCCATGGCGCCGGTACGTCAGGACGGGTAATGACATATTCCCGGTTATCGTTATCAAAGAAGCCGTAATTCATGGCGTATTTCCTTCTACAAAATCAAAAAAATTGAAGTTATTACCGACGATAGTTAATACCTAGGCGATCCAGGTACTGTAGTTGTCCGCTAAGACGGGCTTGGAAGTCTGCCCAGTCTCGCTGTTCCTTGGCGCTCCAACACACTTCTGCAATCGCCAAAAGGCGAGGGAAGATCATGTATTCAAAGCGGCTTTGGGTATTGATCATTTCGCACCAAAGTGCGCACTGGATACCTTTCACCTTCTCAAAATCATTTTGAGTGGCGTCTGAGTGGGAAAAAGGCTCGTAGTGGTATGCTTTTTCAAGCGGTATCTTTGCAGCCCAATCTGTTCCCGGCTCATCAGCCGAGAAATCTTGTGCCATATCGAGATAAGTTTCTTGGCCAGGTTGCAACACAATGTCATAGCCATTGCGAATACAATCCAAGCCAGATTGTTCACTGACCCATGTGAAGACAAGGGTGTTTTTGCTGACTTTGTCGCCAAACACCACTTCTTCCCACCCCAGCATTTTTCTGCCTTTTGCTTCGAGATGTTTTTCAACATGACGTAACAAGTGACCTTGCAAATCTTTGCTGTCTGCATAGCCTTTTTCTTTCATCAAGGCTTGGCATGACGGGCTTTCAGTCCATACATTTTCAGGTACTTCATCGGCACCCACATGAATGAAATGACTTGGAAACAATTCACACACTTCATCAAACACGGTTTCTAAGAAGGTGTAAGTGCCTTCAATACCCGGATTTAAAATGTTGTCAGTGAAGTTCTGAATGCTGCGGTAGACCGACGTATCAGCCTCTTCTACTAACAAATGCGGCAGTGATTTGATGGCTGCGCGGCAGTGCCCAGGAATGTCGATCTCTGGGACGACTGTGATGCCACGTAAAGCGGCATACGCGATCACATCGCGAATTTCATCTTTGGTGTAGAAGCCACCGTGGATCTTTGACAATGATGTGTACTGCGGTTCGATGGTTTCGAACGGCCCACGCCACGCGCCAATTTCAGTGAGCTCTGGGTAAGCATCAATCTGAATGCGCCAGCCTTCGTCATCGGTCAAGTGCCAATGAAAATGATTGAATTTCAAGCGTGCGAGTTGGTTGATCAGGTCCTTCACACGGCGAAGCGGGTGGAAGTGACGCGCACAGTCCAACATCATGCCGCGGTAGCCGAAGCGAGGGTGATCTTCAATCTCAACACAAGGGATCGCGAACCCAGCGTAATGGCGATGAGAGGCGTTAACTGGCAGCAGTTGAAGTAAGCTAGCTACGCCATAACTAAAGCCATTTTTGTCTGATGCGGTAATGACTATCGCATTCAAGGACACGCTCAATCGGTATTTCGACGGTGCTAATGATGCGTCTTTCTTAAGTCGAATCTGGCCTTCTTGTTTGACTGAAATATCACGACGCAAATGGTCTGACAGTTCTTCTGAAAGCCAAAGTGCCGCTGATTTTGCGTCTTCATCATCACTCGCAATCGCGCAATCGTCAGCGATTGCAAAGTGGCCGGATTTAACCACCATGGCTTTTGGCTGTGGAATGAGATTGATGTCTTTCGGCTCAGGAAGCGATAGCGGCTCACGTTCAGGAGATTGCGCACCAAGGTTGATCGTGGTCGTTTCGACTGGAATAGCTTGTACACCTGTTGAGGTAGTAACAAGCAAACAAGCGTCAGCGATACCTTCGTCATGAAGAGAGAAAGGCTTAGTTCTGTGGCTAAATTCTACATACAGGTGATCATTGGCATTGAGTGGCTGTCCGCTTTCAAACGTACACAGACTGCCTACTTGCTTTAATGTGCCATGCGAAACACTCGTAGGAAGAACAAAGCGACTAACGCTAAACGTTAGCTGCCAGTGTTCAATGTTTGTTTCTGAGAGATTGTGCAGTACCAGCGCAAAGCGACTTTCATTTTGCTGGACGTCAATCACGTTGAGGTCTAAACGAAAATTCATGGCTTATCTCGAAAGCGGGTAGAGGTTGTGGTTACCGTGTGCCATTAATAGGGCACCGGCCATGGCATCCGCCTTGGGTTCAACCAGCAAGCTCTGAGCAGCAGGTGACAACCACGCGACAATGCGTTCACCAATGCTGCCCATTAATGCGATTTGTGAAGCACCTTTACGGGCCAATCCCAGTATGATGCGTTCTACGTCGTCGGCTGAGCCTTGCAGTAACTCCATAGCGAGCGCATCTCGTTGCATGGCCAATTCGAAAATCTTCGGACTGAATTGGCCGTAATCACGAGGTTTTGCTGTTTTTGACCAAGTAACAATCTCGTCTAGGTCATTGTTAAAGTGTGCAAGAACATAATCCGACAGAGCTGATGAAGGACGTAAGTCATCATGAGCCAGTAAGGTTTGTTGGATCAGGCGAAGGCCCATCACAGCGCCGCCACCCTGATCTGAAATCGGGAACTCTCGACCACCAATAACTACTTGCTGGCCGTTTTGAAGTGCAATGCCGACTGAGCCAGTACCAGCAATCACAATGGCACCGTTCTCACCCTTAAATGCACCCATGCAAGCGCCGTAACCATCGGTATTCAGCGTCATGTGTTGATAAGGGCGTGGCTGGGCCATAAACGCCAGCCAAGCTGATTTTTGTTCAGCGCCAGCCAGTGCTAGGCCAACAGAGATGCAAGAAAGATCAGAAATACCTGCTTGCTCTGCGGCCTGAGTGACTGCGGATTGGATGGAAGACATCGCCAGCTCTACGCCCAATAAAATGTTGGCGGAGCCAGTTTTTGCTTCGCCGACAACCGTCCCTTTGTCATCCACAATACGGGCACGACATGACGTGCCGCCGCCATCCACACCACAAAAGAAATTAGCCATGAGAAAGCGCCTTATCGTGAGATGTGACGTTTTTCATCGCTTGTTTTTGTGCTGCCAGCGCCAGCAAGTACCAACCAGCATGTGGGATCCATTGTTCGCCCCAGCGCCAGTTCTGTAGCATGTCATCTTTGTGAATATCAGGGTTGAAGGCGATGTCATTCGGGTTATCAAACCCTGCGGTAATACCGTTGCAAACACCGCCTTTGGCGTTGATAAAGCCGAGTTCAGGAAGGTAATCAGGGTTGTTTCTTCCGTGCCCATCGAGCATGCACATGTCATAAGGGTTGAGACCCAAAATCCAGTTCAGAGCATTTTGTCCATATGTGTTCAGACGATGTTTTAAAGATTCATCGTCAACAAACGAGATTGCCATAAATGCCATGGTTGCGAGAGAGCCCAAACGTGCGTTCTCACCCTGCCACCAATAGCCAGTTTCGTTTTGCTGAGCGACAAAAAAGCTAGTGCGCTTTGCCCCCTCAACATTTTTCACATACTGCCTTGGATAACCGAACGGATTATTGACTTGATGCGTTATAAGTAGCTCAAAATTCAATGCGTTGACGAAAGTTTGAAGTGCCGCACTTTTTAGTGTTGCATCCGTTTCAATCGTCAAATACTGCATCAATGTGATAGCAGGAAGACCAGCTTCTGCAGCGTGATAGTAAGGGCGAGAGCCGTCACTGTTCGCTGACCAGAAGTGTGCGATATTTTCGTCGCTTTTTTGCTGCTCGATCAAACGAGCTGCCCAATAACGCGATTCATCAAGGTAAGTCGCGTCTTGAGTTAATTGGTAAAGTTCTACAGTGGCAAGCAAAGCACAGTAAAAATCGATGGTGTTTTCACAGCCATCATCTAAATAGGCGTTATTGTTTTCTTTTAAATGCCAATAGCCGCGTTCTGCGGTGTCTTTATAGGTTTCAACGGAAAAATCTGCCCCTTCACCGAGCCTTGCCGCTTTTGCTAAAGCCGCAATCGCAACACCAGCACCTTGGCGGAATCCCGCTTGGTAGGCATCAGTTTTGTTGCCTTTTTGGGTTTCGTAAGCACAGATCTCACGTTGAGTTGTGTCCTTGCTCCACTTATCAAACACTGTGGTGTAGAAGTACCCATTGTCACTTTGCATGCGGACTAAGAAGTCAGCACCAAACAGGGCTTCATCGTGCAGACGTATTTGGGTAAAGCGAGGTGCATCGTTGGAAAGTGTTTCTAATGCATGAAGCATATTCCAGACGATCATTGGAATTTGTTGAGGGTTTAAATAGTTACCGTAGGAAAGGTGACTGAAATACTTACTGACATCGCCAGAAGCATCATACCACCCACCGCGAACGTCAACTGTTTGGTCAGAACCAAGCAGTGGAACGGCGCGATCATATTGATCAAACTTGCCTGTACAACGCTGAGATTTAAAGTAGTGGATCACATCAGAAAACGTGCGATCAAAAAGAATACCGTCTGCAATAGAAAAAGCAGGAGAGGTCGTCTCTCCTACTTTTACGCAGAACTCTCCGCACTGCTCGAGTGCGGAGAAGTCGATGCTATAAACATCACCAGTATGCCATTGGTCTACTGGACCACAAGCACAGACAGGCAGCTGCATCACGGATTGACCGGTACGGCAATCCACAATATCGGCAAGCTCAGCAGTTACGGCATGCTTAGCAAGAATGAGCGCACTTTTACTGCCTAAACGCTCATAGCCGATATGGTTGGTCAACAGCTGCATTGTTCCTCCTAAATAGTCTGTTCGAAAAACAATTATTCGAACAAGTAACAGCGTACGAAGTGGTTGTCTGAGAGCTTGGTTACACCCGGCAATTGCTCGCGGCACTTGTCAGTAGCATGCAGACAGCGACCCGCAAATGGACAACCGCGAGTATCTGGTGTCCAAAGAGGGATTTCGCCTTTGTTACCTTCAAGTTTCTGGTGAATAGACTTAGAAGGATCAGGCACCGCAGAAACAAGCAGCTTGGTGTACGGGTGTTGAGGGTGGTGGATGATTTCTTCACAATCGCCCCACTCAACCATGTGACCTACGTACATAACCGCTAAGTCTTCAGCGATGTAGCGTGCAGTTGCGATATCGTGCGTGATGTATAGCAGTGCCATTTCACGCTCGAATTTCATTTCTTCCATCAGGTTCAAAACACCTGCACGGATAGAAACGTCAAGCATTGACGTTGGTTCGTCAGCCAGCACGACTTCAGCACCTACCGCCAAGTTACGCGCCAAGTTGACACGTTGGCGTTGACCACCAGAAAGCTGGTGCGGGTATTTCGCAGCCGTTTCTTTTGGTGGTGTTAGGCCTACTTGATTAAGCAGTTCATAGACACGCTCTTCCAATTCCTTTGCATTGCTGCCAACTTTGTTGTGAATTTTCAAAGGACGCGCTATGTGGTGGAAAATAGTGTGTGTTGGGTTCAAAGAGCCAAACGGGTCTTGCCATACCATTTGAATGCCCTGACGGTATAGCATCAGGTCATTTTTGCTGGTGATGGTTTCGATGTCGCGGCCTTTGTACTCAATCGTACCGGCAGTTGCTGCATACATCTTGGCGATGATTTTCGCCGTTGTAGATTTACCTGAACCAGATTCACCTACAACTGACAAGCCACGGCTTTTATAAAGCTTGAATGACACATCATTCAAGGCACGCATTTTAGGTTTGTTCAGCGCGTTGCTGTTAATCTGGAAATCTTTAACCAGATTTTTCCCTTCAATGATCGGGTTACCTAATTCTTTAGTCATGTTCACTCCTACAAGTCGCTAAACGCCAGATCACTTATTCGTGAACAAGTGGCAGTTGGTGAAACGGTTAGATTCGACCTGAGTCAGGGTGTTTGCGACGTTGAAACAGCTGTCTTTGGCCTTTCCACAACGAGCCTGGAAACGGCAGCCTTGTGGGATTTCAAGCAAGTTCAATGGGTTGCCTGGAATACCGGTAAGACGCGTTTTTGGTCCCGTCAGCGGAGGGAAGGAGCTAGCAAGCCCTTCGGTGTAAGGGTGATACGGGTTCTTTAGGATTTCTTTAGCAGGTGCTACCTCAATCAACTGACCCGCATACATGATGCCGATACGGTCAGTGAACTCGACCATCAAAGAAAGGTCGTGCGTAATGAACAAGATAGAGAAACCAAACTCTTCTTTAAGCGCATGGATCTTTTGAAGGATTTCACGTTGAACAACCACGTCGAGTGCAGTAGTTGGCTCATCCATGATGATCATTTTCGGATTCAATGCTAGGGCGATAGCGATAACCAAACGCTGACGCATGCCACCTGAGAACTGGTGTGGGAAGTCGCGAAGACGGCTAGCATGGATATCAACGATCTCCAGTAGGCCTTCTGCGCGGCGAACCGCTTGTTCACGCGTCATGTTGGTGTGACGCATAATCACGTCACAGAATTGCTCTTCCATGGTCAATACAGGGTTCAGTGCGTTCATCGCAGACTGGAACACCATTGACACTTCTTTCCAGCGGAAACGGCTCATGCGTTCGTCGCTGTACTTCATGATGTCTTCGCCGTTGAACAACACTTCGCCGCCACTGATGAATGCAGGTGGCTTATGAAGACGCATCAAGGACATTGCAACGGTTGATTTACCACAGCCAGATTCACCAGCTAGACCAAATACTTCGCCTTTACCAATGTCGAAACTGACGTTGTTTACCGCGCGGACATCGCCCGCGTCGGTAATATAGTCAACACATAGGTTGCGGATTGATAGTTGTGGATCAGTCATTATTTTTCTCCGCTCAGTACTGCATTTTGAGGAGCAAGTTCAGCCTGGCTACGTGATTTTTGCTCGTCTTCTTGCATTTTCTTCCAGCGTTTCATGCCTTTTTGAGCACGAAGCTGCGGGTTAGCAATTTCATCGACCGCGAAGTTAAGCATTGCAAGACCAGTCGCAACCAGAGTCAGTGCGATACATGGAGCCAACAGCTCCCACCAAGCGCCGATAATCATAGAAGAAGACGTTTGTACGTTGTAAAGCATGACGCCCCAGCTCACGGTATTCGGGTCGCCCATGCCTAGGAAGGAGATAACCGCTTCCGTCATGATGGCCAGCATGACCGAGCCGATGAAGCTCGCGCCGACGATTGAGATAAGGTTTGGAAGAATCTCAACGAAGATGATGCGCCACGTTGATTCGCCTAATACCTCTGCGGCTTTAACAAATTCTTTTTCGCGGATTGATAAGGTTTGTGCTCGCACAACCCTCGCACCCCACGCCCAGGAGGTGAGGCCGATAACCAAGGTGATGGTGAGAGGGCCCGACTGACCAATAAAGGCGGCGATAACGAAGAGCAATGGATATTGAGGCAGAACCAACATGATGTTCATGGCTGCCGACAACACATCATCCACTCGACCACCGAAGTAACCTGCGGAAACACCAATTGCTGTTGCTAGGAAACACACAAGAAGACCAGCACCAAAGCCAACAGCTAGCGAAACGCGCGCGCCGTATACAACTTGAGACCAGATATCACGACCCATGCGAGAGGTGCCGAGTACGTGTTCAGCTTTCTTGGAAAGAAGAAGCGTACGACGGTTATCTGCAAGGTTTTCCGCGATCCAGCCATCAGGGCTTGATTGTGCCGCTTTTACAATAAACGCAGGGTATTCGTGTGGGCCGCCAGTCTTCTTATCAGGCGCATAGCTTGTGATAAGAGGAGCAAAGATGGCACCTAAGATGAATACCGAAAGAATAACCACACCAAACAGTGCCTTAGGGTTACCTTTTAGAAGAGTAATAAGACCTTTCATGATTATTTGCCTCCCTTACGCAGACGTGGGTCGAGAGCAACGATGAGCAAGTCAGCTAGGAAGTTAAAGAACAGCATGAACAAGGTCATGATCAGAAGCTGGCCCTGAAGAACTTGATAGTCACGGCTGTTGATTGCGTTAAGCAAAACAGTACCAAGACCTGGGTAGTTGAAGATGATTTCGACAATCATCTGGCCACCGATTGCCATACCTAGCGCCATTGAAAGTGCGGTAACACTTGGCAATAGTGCGTTTCGAGCGGCGTAGTTAAAGACAACGCGATTGTCAGACAACCCCTTACCTTTAGCCATGGTGATGTAATCTTCATTAAGAAGGTTAATCATGTTGTTACGCATGGCGATGAGGAAGCCACCAATCTGAATAATGGTTGCACAGAAAAGTGGAAGAACAGCGTGGTAAGCAATGTCTTTATAGAACGCGAGGCTTGTCCAGTCAGCCATCGTACCCGGTGTATAGGCGTAACTGGTTGGGAACCATTTTAAGCCGATAGCAAAGGTATAAAGCACAATCATGGCTGTTACGACAGGCGGTACCGCCTGAACAACAAGCATGGCTGGAGAAATGAATGCGTCGTATCGGCTACCGCGTTTCCAAGCAGCGAAGATGCCCAGTACAGAACCAATACAGAAAGAAAGAATAACAGCAGTACCTGCTAGGAACAGAGACCAGCCCACTGC
Source organism: Enterovibrio norvegicus (assembly GCF_002876705.1). Classification (GTDB taxonomy): domain Bacteria; phylum Pseudomonadota; class Gammaproteobacteria; order Enterobacterales; family Vibrionaceae; genus Enterovibrio; species Enterovibrio norvegicus_B. The sequence continues at coordinate 13,807 of NZ_MDAG01000015.1, forward strand.
GTTGCCAAGCATGGCATTTACAGTTTGCGGGTAAGTCTGGATAGAGATACCCAGGTTCCAGCTCAGGATACTTTTAATGTACGTGAAGTATTGCTCGTAGAGAGGACCATCAACAAAGCCAAGTAGCTTGGTCATTGCCGCGATACGCTCTGGCGTAACCTGTACGGTTGCGTTAGCAAACATCATGGTGACTGGGTCACCAGGCATCGCCCGAGGAAGAATAAAGTTGATCGTGGCAGCCACGAGAAAAGCAATAAAATAGAACGTCAGACGTCGTAGGAAATAACCCATCACTCACACCTTTCCAAACCAGTAGCGTCCTGCTACCGAATTTAGGACAAACCCTTCCCCTGACAGAATCTGCCATAAATATAAAAGGAGGGGGGAAAGGCGGTGCGCAGGGCGCGCACCGCAAACTACGTAGAACTTATGACTTAGGTTTCAGGTCCAGAACTTGAAGAACACGCTCTTGAACACCAGCCCAAATCATTGGACGGCCTTTAGCGTTGTTCTCGTTCCACCAACCGTCGAAGCGGGTAGTGTTGTACTGGAAGTTGAACGCACCAGACATTACAGGAACAGTGATTTGGTTTTCAGCGATGATTTGCTGAATACCGTGAGCAATTTTCAACTGCTCATCACGGTCTGAAGTTTTGTAGAAGCTGTTTAGTAGCTTATCCAATTCTGCATTTTTGTAATGGTGCATCGCGAAGCGTGGTAGACCTTCACCGTCTTGGAACGCTGAGTTGAAGCCGTCATTCCAGTAAACGTGTGGATCTGGACCGTGGAAGAAGTTGGTGTAAGCAACGTCATAAGTCGCGTTAGCCATCGCTGAGTTATACACAGGGAAGTCTGGAGTACGCGCTACTGCGTCGATGCCAACATCATTCAATTGTTCAACAGACAGTTGAACTGTGTTGTTGAAGTCAGTCCAGCCGTTAGGCGATTGAATTTCAAGCTTCAGTTCTTTACCTGATGGGGTTTCTACGAAACCGTCACCATTGATGTCTTTGTAGCCAGCTTTCTTAAGCAATGCTTTCGCGCCAGCAGCATCGAAGGTATTGAAACCTTTGTACTTGTTGTAAGTGCCTTTATCAGCCCATGACTCGAATGCATCACCTAGACCAGACGCATAGTCGTTTGGTTTACCATTGCCGTAGAAAGCGATGTCGATGATGGTTTGACGGTCAAGAGCCATAGAGAATGCACGACGGAAATCAACATCGTTGATTGCTTCGTTGTTACCTTCTTTAGGCGACTTGTAGTTCAGTAGGAAAGACTGGGTGCCCGCAGCTGGGTACCAGTATTTGTGGTTTGGATTCGCTGCAGCATAAGTGCTATCGATATCTGGGATGAATGAAGAAGTCCAATCAAGCTCAGAGTTGATAACTTTAGCTAGCAGTTGGTCGTTACCTGCGATCTGTGGAACGCGTAGACAGTCAACTTCCAGGTTGTCGTTGTCCCAGTAGTTAGGGTTACGACACTGAACATACAAAGAAGAGGTGAAGGTGTCGATCTCAGTGAACGCACCAGAACCTACTGGGTTTTCGTTAGCGAAAGACTCAGGGTTCTTCACTTTGCTCCAAACGTGCTCAGGAACGATAGGTGCCTTAACAATTTCGAATGGTGCGTTAGAAGAAGCTTGAGTTAGAGAGAAGATAGCTTTGTTGCCATCAACTTTAACTTCTTTAACCCATTTGTTTAGACCAGTACGGTCAAGCTCTGGCTTCGCTTGAAGTAGCTCAACTGTGTAAGCCACGTCTTTCGCAGTGAAAGCTTTACCGTCAGACCATTTAGCGCCGTCACGGATGACAAAAGTCACTTCCATTAGGTCGTCAGACATGTAGTAGTCTTGTGCCAAACGCATTACTGGGCTGTTACCTTGCATCTGGTTAAAGATTACCAGCGGCTCGTAAACAAACTCAGTCGTTGTGTTTAGTGCAGACTCTAGGAAAGGGTTAAAGTTTTGAACTAATGTAGGGTAGAACTGAGGTACCACTGTTAGCTGGCTTTTTTCAGCTGCTAAAACAGTTGGTGCTGCCAGTGCAGACGCTGCGGCCGCAACGACGGCTACTGCTAGTTTTGTTTTCTTAAGATTGGCAAGCATAGCTGTTCCTTACTAGTTGCTTTGTTCCACTTGGTTCTGACCGTAATCATTGTGGTCAGGCCCGACCCCGCTATGAACAACCAGGCAAGTGATCTTGGTTATCCAAATGGCCGTGCAGGCTCAGTGCCACTTAAGGAAACTCCTGTTCTGATTTTGGGTCAATTGAGTTTCCCGTTAAAAACGTCAAAACCACGTAAGACCCTGTCAAAAACGTTAAAACCTACATTTTTAGTGCAAAACACAGACGGTTGATTTAGGTCAATTTTCGTACTTTTTGATAAGTTTTAGATATGAAAAGTTAGTGTGTACTATCATTTAAATCCCCGTTTTAAATGGAGGGGTTGGATTTTTGCAGGCTATGTTGATCAGGATCTCCATTTGTTCATCGCGTTAATTTTTTGCTGAAAATTTCGCACTCTGGTTTGTTGTGAGTCTCTTCTCATAAACGGAATTAAACTCACGTAGAAGTCAGGGTTGTGTGATTTATCGCCGATTTTACGGCGGTAAAATCACGATATACCCAACCAATACCTTCGTTTTCAAACACGTCTTTTACGGCGAAAAATAAGTTCTTCCTCCTGTTTCTCTTATTGGGGTCGGTCTTATTTAAACTTGGCGTCACGGTGAGTCGTTTGCGGGTTTTAGGGGCATGTTTGGGCATTGTCTGAGGTTTGTATTTCGCGTCAGTATCAATCGGGTCTGGAAGGCTTACAGCGTGAAATTGGGTATCTCAGGTGTTTCTAGCCCAAGCCGAGAAGAATTAAATCGGCATGTATGACTTAGGGGGAATAGATAAAAATAAAGCCCCTGAAGGGGCTTTATATGGCGTTGGTGCGTGGTAATGCCGGAGGATAAAACGCGCCTAACGTGTGATAAGCGATTGCAGCTTATCTCGTAGCATTGCAAGTTCGCCGCGCTCTGTTGTTTCGCTCTCGCAGCGTTCTAAGACGTAGTCAATCGTGTTGATGACGGTGCGCCAACGCGGGGATTTTGGCACGGTTTCAACGTGAAGATACTTATCTAAGGTCCGTGTTTGCAGTGTGCTTCTGTCAAGGTAAACACGCCACAAGCCGCTTTCTTCTGCTAAATCAAACTTGGTTTTTCCGGTTGAATTGCTCCAATAATTCAATGTGACCAGCATGACTTTCACCAACGTTTCTCGCAGTACATCAGCCTTATCCGGTTTGTCGCTGGAGAATTTGTCGGCCATGCGGGTGAACTCTCCGCCTAATTCGCGTAGTTCTTGAAGCTTGCCTTGGTCACCGTCAAACGCGTAGTCAGAGAGTGCTTCAACAGCGCTTTCGAGCAACTGAACGCGCTGCGACGAGGCTTTTAATCCTGTATTTAAAATCAACATCATCTGCATACCTGATGATTCAGGCAGGGTCAGCACATCACTGTCTATGGTGACAATGTCGTTATCTACCTTAAAGCGGAGCTGCCCACTGAAATGTCCGCGGATCATTTCTGGTTCTGGCAACGCCATCGCCAAGAAGTCATTCAGCTGGTGGCGTTCGATTTGTTCCGCACTTAGGTGGAATACTTTGCTGCACGCGTCATTGGCGTAGCTGATTTTGCCGTTGTCTTGCACACACAAAATGCCTTCTGATGCAGAGTCCAGCATGCCAAGAAGGCGGTTTTGTACTTCGCGCAATCCAGCTTCAACTTGCTCGCGGAAGTGGATTTCATTTTGCAGTAAACGATTCTGCTCACGCTCTTGTTCCGTCAAAGAAGCATTAACGTAGGCTCGGATACGTGCACTTAACTCATCTTTGTTGAATGGCTTCGTCAGGTAATCGTTCGCGCCCGCATCAAAGCCTTTCACCTTATCCTGCACCTGACTCAGTGCGGAAAGCATAATGATCGGGAGCTCTGTTCTACTGTGCCTTTCACGTAAGTGATAACACACCTCGTAGCCACTCAGTTCAGGCATCATCACATCAAGCAACATCAGTGCAGGCACTTCTTGAGTGACTGATTCAATCGCTTGTCGGCCATTTTCGACGGTTTTAACGCGGTAACCTTCTAGGCGTAGAAAGTTGTTGAGAACCTGAAGATTAACCGGCTCGTCATCGACGACGAGAATGAGCGGACCATCAGGGTTATCTGGCAGTTGTGCACATTCAGGTAAATCGGAATCCATTTTAGGCGCGGCAAAGTGTGTATTGTTCGCCAAGCGCGTCTTGGCTTTGTCTTCTTCTGTCGCGAGCGGCAAGGTGAAGCTGAACGTTGCGCCAACCATAGGTTGGCTGCTGACATACAGTTGCCCTTCCATGATATCGATAAGCTGTCGACTGATGGATAAACCAAGACCTGCGCCCTGTCGATAGACAGAAGTGCCTGATTTTGCCTGTGTGAGTGGCTCAAAGATGTATTCCAGCTGATCGGATGGAATGCCTTGTCCTGTGTCGACTACTTGGATACGCAGTTGGCTATCAAGTACTGTCGCTGAGATGATGATCTTGCCTTCATCCGTGTATTTGATGGCATTGCCGAGCAGGTTATATAGCACTTGCTCAAGTCGTTGTTCGTCTGCTTTTACTAACGGCAGATCGATCGGCACTTGATTGATAATCCGAACCGGTTTTCCACCTAATAAATGGCTTGATAACTCGATCACGAGGCGGACAGCGTTGGCTGTATCAACAGCTTGCGGACTGATTTCTAAATCGCCATAACGCATTTTGTGGTAGTCGAGTAAATCGTCCACCAGGTTTGATAAGCGCTGACCGCTGTTAATGATCATCTGTAGCTGATGCTTTTGCCTTTCAGGGAGCGGCCCTTCAGCACCTGCAAGCATGGACTCTGCAATGCCAACCATGCCATGCAAAGGCGTTCTCAGCTCATGTGACGTGGTCGCGAGGAAATCATCCTTCATGCGGTCTGCTTGCTGGAGCTCATCATTCTTGTGGCGAATGAGCTGAATGTTCTGTTCTAGTTCTTTGTTCTGTTCACGGATTAACGCGAGCTTATCCCTAACAGAGCGCTGCATACGTGCGAAACTCACCGCGAGGCGGCCAATCTCATCTTCTCTGTCTGTGCTCGTGATTTTCTGATCTAAGTCCCCTGCAGAGACTTGTTCTGCGGCCCATGTAAGCCTAAGAAGTGGTGCGGTAATCGAGTTTGAAAGTAGGTGCGAAGCGACTACTACAAGGAAAATAGCCCCCACCATCACAACGATGAAGATTTTCTCCAACTGATAAATACGAGAGAAGGCTTCTTCTTCTGGGAGCTCAAGAATAAGTGCCCACTCTTCATCAAACACGCCGACCGGAGAGTATGCGCCAAGTACCTTTTCATCGGTTGAGCTTAAAAAACTGCCCACATCACGCGTACCCGAGAGCGCGGCATCAATGGCGCTGCTCGACGCTGTCGCAAGCGGCGTTTCACTTAGTATGTTGCGAGGTAGCATGTCGCGACCCACGACAAGGGTCGAAATGTAGCTGGTTTCGGCAGGCGTTTTATTTAGCATGTTGGCAAGTGCTGTGTTTGGCAGCTTAAACAACACGTAGCTATGAAGGTAGCCTTGCTGAGTGATGGGTGCTGCAAACCATGCGATCATTTCGCCGTTTGGTGATTGTTTAAAATCACTGAAAATGATCGGGGTGCTGTCAGTATCAACCAACGGTGCTTTGACTTGTCGTTTGATCTTGGAGAAAGATTGTCCCTCCGCGGTATTCACCCATTCTGGCGACAACAAATTTGCCCCAAAGACGTTGTCTTTTAGGTTTGAGTAAACGACATTTCCGTCAATGTCGACAAGCAAGATGTCAGTGAAGTCTGAACGTTTTAGGTGTTCGGTAAATGCCCAGTGGTAGCGTTTATGTAGTAATCGATAACGCTCACTACCAATAAAATTGGTGTCATTAATGGTGCTTTGCTGCGGATTGTCAGGATTTTCGGTGTACCTCAAGCGTGCAGCTTCGCGCGCGAGCGCTTGTGTTTTACCAAGCTGATGGAATGCGGCGACTAACCCATAGAAACGCCCACCACTGGCCGTGGCAAGTTCTGAGCGCGCAAAAGATTTCACTTCTGAATGACGAGCATCGAAGAAGCTAATGATTTGCTCTTGCTTGTTGTCGCGTAGGAATGCGAGGTGTGTGGTGCTTTGCGTTTCTAAGTCGCTGCTATGTGACTCAAGAAAAAAGATAGCCAGCAGGGTGAGAGGCGTAATACTCAGCACCAGAAAAGCTAACATCAGCTTGTGCTGAAGTCGCTTGAACTTCTGTTTTTTTTGCATGTCTCTGCCTGAAAATAAGAAATCAAAAGGCAAGTCCACTAACCCATTTTGGCGATTTTGACGAGTTATGTACTGCAGCCTTACAGGATTGACCGTGTCAAAAATCCTTATACTGACTTAATTTTTCTTGGCAAGTAAGTTATCAATGAAGCGCGTGCGAGTGCTCAGTTTTAACGTTTTTAACGAAGGGCTGCGAACAGCCCTTTGTCGGCTTAACGGTTTTTAATTGCGTGATAAATCGCAAACTTGTTGTTCTTAGCCGGTGTGTCGCAATGGCCAAATGCCGCTTCGATAAAAGGCGGATAGCGAAGGAAACTGTTTGCCACAATCATTAACTGCCCCTGTTTCGACAAAAATGACGTGGCTTTCTCTAGGAAGGTTTCCGTTGCCGCATAATGTGTTTTCAAGCCAGCGTGGAATGGAGGATTGCTAATGATACTGTCGAACGTTGACGTGACGGCGCTATATACATCAGATGCGAAAACCTCTCCGTCAAGATTGTTAAAACGTAAGGTTTCTTTTGCAGATGCAACCGCAAGCGCGCTGATATCCACCATGGTGATATGCGTATCAGGATAGCGCAGTTTAATGGCGGTACCGATAACGCCAGCGCCACAACCAAAGTCAAGCACTGTGCCTTTTAGCGGTGGTAATGTGTCCAGCAGAAGTTTGCTACCTGCATCTAATTCGCCATGACTGAAAACGCCAGGCAATGAGCGAATTGTGATGGTGTCTTGCCCCAGAGAAAGCGGGTAGCTTTTAAACCATGCATCAAGCACAAATGGTGTAGGTTCGTTGATGCATTGTCCCCAGTAGAAACTGCATCGGCGGGCAGTGTCGAACTTGGTGACTTTGCCGTAAGGCGCGAACATCTTTTCGATGCTGCGAACACCACTGCGGTTTTCACCCACCACCACGATTTCAGTGTCTTTACCTAACGCTGCCATCAGCATCGAAAGCAAGAATTCCGCTTCGGCTTTTGCTTTTGGCCAATACAACAACACCATGTCGACATTCGGTGCTTTTTGGTATGTATCACCAAACTGGACATCCAACTGGGTGTAACGCGACATTTGATTCGCGTACGCCAAATTGGTGGTGAAAATACTCACGCTAGCGGCATGTTCACACAGTTCGGTGGCGAAAGTGTCTTCCAGCTCACCGGCGAGCAATACATGCTTACCTTCAAAGTACTCAAGTTGACGAGCCACTACTTGGCTTGGGGTGCTGTAAGACATGAACGCCTCGACGTATAAAAAAATGAGCGCGGATTTTCCCACAAAGCGAGTCGTGAGGAAACTCTCCGCGCACACTAGATAGCGTTATCGTTGCATTGTTTTGTGCAACGATTTGGTGACGACTCAGATTAGGAGTTGTCTTGTTTCTCTAGGAAGTGATGGAATTCAGTTTCATACATACGGAATAGCACCAGTGTCAGAGAGAAAATGACGGGCCCGTAAACCAAGCCCATCAGCCCGTAAACCTGCAAGCCACCGATCAGGGAGAAGAAAATCAACAGGGTGTTCATCCCTGAATTTCCCTGCATCAATAGAGGGCGCAATAGATTATCGACAGAACCAACAACTAACACGCCCCAACTCGCAAGAAATGCAGCCCACTGCCATTCACCAATCAGCAAAAGGTAGGCGGCCGCAGGCATCCAAATTAATGCTGTGCCGACGACAGGGATAAATGACGCAAATGCCATCATGGTTCCCCAGAATAGCCCCGGAAAACCCGCTACCCACATGGCAAAGCCACCCACAAAACCTTGAGCAAGGGCGGTGAGAAATGAGCCCATCACTGCGGATTTAGCGACCTTTTCTACTTCATCCAGCAAAGTGTCTTCTTGGCTTCGTGATAAAGGGCTGACATGGCGCAGGGTTTGGATGATCTTGTCGTGATCGCGCAGCAAGAAAAACAGCACAAACAACATCAACAAGAAGTTGACGAAAACGCCGGTAACATCACCAAGAACACGTGAGCTGATACCAATCATTTCCGTACTCATTGACGACACCGTGGATGCTACGCGTGAAATCAATTCTTGTGAGTTAATGGAGTCTGCTGGAAGCCATTTGTCTAAAGTGCTGAGGGATGACTGCACGATAGGCATGGAAACAATTTCTTTTGCCCCGCCATGGGTCAACCAGGTATATGCATTGGTGAAGAAATGAATCCCTTGCTGCAAAATGGCGGCGGCAACGAAAATCAAAGGGATGATGACAATGACTGTCAATAGAACGCATGACAGCGATGCTGCAATGTTCGGGTGTTTGCTGAATCTTCCTTCGATTTTTTCATGCAATGGGAAAAACAGCAGCGAAACGATGAAAGCAAGGACGATTGAACCCACATAGGGAGCGATCAAGGCGTAACAAGCGTAAGCTGCCAAAGCCAATGCGGCAATGAGCGTCCAGTGCTTAGGCTCAACTTTGTAAGAAGATGCCACAGATAGGCTCCTTATTTGTTCTTCTCCAGATTATCTGGTGAACAGTGTAGTGTGAAGACTATGATACGTTGTGACTTTCAACGGAAAAAGGGTAAATGTGATGGGATGTTGTGAAGGGCAGTGTCAGTCCAAAAAACGACGCAGATTCAATGCGCCTCTCGTTTGCCTTGTCGTGCTTGCCATTCTTGTGGTGATTTTCTGGCAGTAACCCTCCGTGCAGGGCATCAACAGATACGAAAAAAGCGGCGCATAACGCCGCTTTTTTCGTTTAATGTGCGTTGCTTTAGCGGCTAGTTAGCCAGCGCTGCAAATGCGTTATCCGCCGCTTTCAACGTTGCCTCAAGCTCTTCTTCACCATGAGACAAAGAGGTAAAGCTTGCTTCAAAGGCTGATGGCGCCAAGTAAATACCTTGGTCCAGCATCAAATGGAAGAAGCGTTTGAATTTCTCAATGTCACATTGTTGAACGTCTGCGAAACACGTGATGCTTTCTTTGTCGGTAAAGAAGAAACCAAACATGCCGCCCACTTGGTTAATTGCCAGTGGAACACCGTGCTTGTCTGCAGCCGCTTTAAAGCCTTCTGCAAGACGCTTCGTGATACTCGCAAGTTGTGCTTCGTTGCCTTCTTTACGAAGTTCATTCAGTGCAGCTTCACCGGCAGCCATCGCAACAGGGTTACCTGACAATGTGCCCGCTTGGTAAACAGGGCCTGTTGGTGCAATGTATTCCATGACTTCACGACGACCACCAAATGCACCTACAGGCATGCCACCGCCGATCACTTTACCCAGCGTGGTTAGGTCAGGCGTGATCTTGTAGTGCGCTTGTGCACCGCCTAGTGCAACACGGAAACCTGTCATCACTTCATCAAAGATCAACAGTGCGCCGAACTCATCACACAATGCGCGAAGGCCTTCATGGAAACCTGGTTGTGGAGGAATGCAATTCATGTTGCCTGCGACAGGTTCTACGATAATGCACGAAATGTCTTCAGGGTATTGCTCGAATGCTGCGCGAACAGAATCAAGGTCATTGAAGGTACACGTGAGGGTGTGCTTTGCAAAATCAGCAGGAACGCCTGGCGATGTTGGTTCGCCAAGTGTCAGTGCGCCTGAGCCTGCTTTCACGAGTAGGCAGTCAGCGTGGCCGTGATAACAGCCTTCGAACTTGATGAATTTGTCACGACGAGTAAAACCACGGGCGAGTCGGATGGCACTCATGGTCGCCTCTGTGCCTGAACTTACCATGCGCACCATTTCCATAGAAGGAACAAGCTGGCTCACAAGCTCAGCGAGGGTGATTTCACGCGCAGTCGGTGCACCAAAGCTTAAACCGCTTTGTGCTGCTTCAATCACTGCGTCACGAATGGCGGTGTTGTTGTGACCCAAGATCATTGGACCCCAAGAACCGACATAATCAATGTAAGCTTTGCCATCGGCGTCATAAATATACGCGCCATCAGCACGTTCGATAAAGATTGGGTCGCCGCCAACGCCTGCGAAAGCGCGAACAGGAGAGTTTACGCCGCCAGGAATGGTTTTGCGGGCTTGTTGGAATAACTCGGCTGATTTGGTCATGGTTCTTTCCTAGGCCATTAGTTCGTCGGTGTTAAATCTGACCGTATTGTACGAGATGCGAGTAGATCAGGCGAGTTAGTTGATGCGTTTACTATCACAGACATGTCATTATTGACGGATATGAGGGATGATTGTTGAATGCTCTTTAGCGAAATGCACAATACTTGACCATTTTAGTCGGGTATTGGATAATGCAAACAATATAAAAGCGTATGTGAGGTAGAAATGAGCGATACCAATTTGCCGTTGCAATTCTCTGAGACAGCGGCGAACAAGGTAAAAACGCTGATCCAGGAAGAGGAAAATCCGAACCTGAAACTGCGTGTATACATTACAGGCGGTGGTTGTAGCGGTTTCCAATACGGCTTTACGTTTGATGAAAGCGTGAATGACGGCGACATGACCATTGAAAAATCAGGGGTAACCTTGGTGGTTGACCCAATGAGCCTGCAATATTTACTGGGTGGTGTTGTTGATTACACCGAAGGGTTAGAAGGTTCACGTTTCTTCGTAAACAATCCAAATGCGACGACCACCTGTGGTTGTGGTGCGTCATTCAGTGTATAAAGTATAAGACATGCTAAACGGGCTTGATGGATAGAGCCCGTTTTATTTTCTGCAGCAACCAAGTCAGGATAAACACTATGGCTAATGCAGGCGCAATCACGTCTTACTTCTCTCAACGACCTTGGATCATCTCCTTGGTTCTCCTTGTTCTTCTCGTCTTTTGGGTTGGCAGCGGTCACACCGATGACACGCAACCTGCGCAGTCCCAAGACGAAACGAAAGCCCCTCTTACGCGGGTGTCGGTCGATACTTTCTTTGCCGAACCGGTTACGCGTTCTATCTCTTTGTATGGCCGAACGGCACCTGATCGCGAAGCGACGATTTCCTCTGAAGCTGATGGGCGCATTGTCAGTGTCAGTGTGAAAAAAGGCGCAACAGTGAAGAAAGGGGATCTGCTGTTGAATATCGACAAAGGCGATCGAAATGCGCAGTTAGAGCGTGCAAAGGCGCTACGTCTTGTTAGAACGAAAGAATATAACGCGGCGAAGTCGTTGAAGAAAAAAGGGCTGCAAGGCGAAGTCGCGTTTTCGTTGGCTGAAGCAAACTTGATTGAAGCCCGAGCCAACGTGGAAAACTTGTCAATTGCACTTTCCCACACGCAAGTCCGAGCCCCGTTTAATGGCATTGTTGATGATGTGATGGTGGAGGTGGGTGATTACCTTGCGGTCGGCGATCCGATTGCGAAAATCATCGATCTGGATCCCTTGATCGTCACAGCGGATGTCAGTGAAAAACACATCAGCCATATCGATGCCAACATGCCTGCCACCATTATTTTTGTGAGTGGTGATGAGCTTGAAGGCCGTCTTCGTTATCAGTCAAACACTGCCTCTCTAACAACCAATACCTTTGTCATTGAATTGGAAATTCCTAACCCTGAGCAAGCGATTCCTGCTGGGATCAGTGCCGAAGTGGATTTGCCTCTCGAAGAGCAAAGCGCCGTGAAGTTATTGCCTTCGATGTTGGCACTGGATGAGTCGGGAAATTTAGGGGTCAAAACCTTACTCGGCGACAAGGTCGCTTTTGTTTCGACCACGTTGGTCAAAGCTGAACAAGATGGCGTTTGGCTAGCAGGGCTTGGCGATCACGTTGACGTCATCACGAAAGGGCAAGGGTTTGTCCGAGATGGTGATGCGGTCATCGCTGTTCGTCAATCTGACGCACAATAAGGAGGCCTTGTTGTGAGAAGCTTGATTGATGCGTCGCTGGCACGCACGCGCACTATGGTGACCCTGCTACTGTTCTTATTTGTAGCAGGCGTATACACCTACCAAACCATTCCGAAAGAATCCGATCCTGATATCACCATTCCTGTCATTTATGTGTCCGTGGGTCATGAAGGCATCTCACCGGAAGACGCTGAGCGCTTGCTTGTTCGTCCTGTTGAGCAAGAGTTGCGTTCGATTGAAGGCATTAAGGAAATGACCGCCATTGCCTCAGAAGGGCATGCCTCGGTAACGCTTGAATTTAACGTGGGTGTCGATTTAGAACAGGCCATGGCGGATGTGCGTGAAGCGGTGGATCTGGTCAAGCCTCGTTTACCTGAAGACAGTGATGAGCCCACCGTTAACGAAGTGACGTTTGCCAGCGAGCAGCCTGTCCTGTCGGTGGCCCTATACGGTGATGTGTCCGAGCGTGCGATTGTAAAGATTGCGCGCAAACTTCAAGAGAAGTTAGAGAGCTTCAAGCAAGTGCTTGAAGTCGATGTGGCGGGTGATCGGGATGACGTGGTTGAGATCATCGTCGAGCCATTGCTGCTTGAAAGCTACGGCCTTGACCAAGAAGCGATATTTAATCTTGTTGCCCGCAACAACCGTGTTGTTGCTGCGGGTTACGTTGATACAGGGTATGGGCGTTTTTCCGTAAAAGTCCCGTCCGTCTTTGAATCTGCACGTGATGTTCTTGAGTTGCCTATCAAGGTGGATGGTGTTCAGGTGGTAACCGTTGAAGACGTAGCGACGGTGCGACGCGGTTTTAAAGACCCTGAAAGCTTTGCACGACTAGACGGTAAACCTGCGATTGTTTTGGATGTAAAAAAGCGCGCGGGTGAAAACATCATTGAAACGGTGGAGTTGGTGAAAGCCGTGTTGGTTGAAGCGCAAAAACAACCGGAATGGCCTGCTGCACTGCAAGTGAAATACACATGGGATGGGTCTGATGACGTCAGATCCATGCTTTCTGATCTTCAAAACAATATCTTGTCTGCCGTCTTGCTTGTGGTGGTGGTGATCATCGCCATTTTAGGGGCGAGAACGGCATTTTTGGTGGGTGTGTCGATTCCGGGCTCTTTCCTGACGGGTTTGGTCGTATTGTCACTGTTTGGCCTCACCGTGAACATCGTTGTGCTGTTCTCTTTGATCATGGCGGTGGGGCTGCTGGTGGATGGCGCGATTGTGGTGACCGAGTACGCCGACAGGCGTATGCGTGAAGGCATTGGTCGTAAACAAGCCTACCGAGAGGCTGCACATCGCATGTCGTGGCCGATCATTGCTTCTACCGCAACGACGCTAGTGGCCTTCGCCCCTTTATTGTTCTGGCCTGATATCACAGGCGAGTTCATGAGGTACATGCCGCTCACCTTGATAGCGACGTTGTTTGCTTCCTTGGTGATGGCATTGCTTTTTGTCCCTGTTCTCGGGAGCTGGTTTGGTAAGCCTTTGGCTCTGTCTGATAAGCAGCAAGCGCGTATGCAAGCTATCGAGAACGGCGATTTCAATGAAGCACGAGGCATTACGCGTGCCTACATCAATACGCTAAAAGTCGCTATTCACCATCCGCTTAAAATCCTGTTTTCTGCGCTATTAGTCGCTTTCGTGGTGGGTTTTGCGTACAACAAATCAGGGCTAGGTACTGAATTCTTCCCTGATGTTGATCCTGCTTTCTTTAATATTAAAGTCCGCTCTCATGGTGACCTTTCAATCTACGAAAAAGACGTATTGATGAAAGAAGTCGAAGCACGTGTTCTAGGAATGGATGAAATAGAAAGCGTCTATACCCGAACAGGCGGAGAAGATGAAATCGGCGTTATTCAGATGAAGCCTGTCGATTGGCAAGATCGTCGTAAAGTGAAGGAAATCATTGCGGAACTTCGTGAAGAAATGGCAGATCTTGCGGGCCTTGAATTGGAATTTAAAAAGCCAGATGCAGGGCCGCCAAGTGAACAGGATCTCTCCATTGAAGTGACGTCAGACGTTAACAGTGACATCGAGCCTGCGGCAAGACAACTTCGTGCACTGTTGGAGCAGAATGTCGCTTTTACTAACTTGAGCGACACCCTCACTAAGCCCGGTATTGATTGGTCGATTGATATTGATCGCGCTGATGCTGCAAGGTTTGGTGCTGATGCCACGCTGGTGGGGAATACGGTTCAGTTCGTGACGAATGGTTTGAAAATTGGTGATTACCTGCCAGACGATGCTGACGAAGAAGTCGATATTTTGGTGCGTTACCCAGAAGATAAAAGGGACATTGGTCGGTTCGATGAACTCAGAATCAAAACTGAATACGGGTTAGTGCCGATTATCAATTTCGCGAAGATCACCGCCGAGCAAAAGCAAGGGAATATCGATCGCGTTGATGGTAAGCGTGTGGTCAAAGTGATGGCAGACATGGCTGAAGGGTACAACTTGAGCCTTGAGTTGCCGACACTGACGGCGCAAATCGATGCGTTAGGGCTGCCAAGTGGTGTGGAAACCATCGTGCGGGGTCAAAACGAAGAACAGAACAACAGTCAGTCCTTCTTGATCACTGCATTTGTCGCGGCACTGGCCGCGATGGCGATCATTTTGATCACTCAGTTCAACAGCTTTTATCAAGCCTTCTTGATTTTGAGTGCCGTCCTGTTCTCCACGGTAGGCGTTTTCCTTGGCTTGCTTATCTTCCAGCGTCCATTTGGTGTGATCATGTCTGGGGTTGGGGTGATCACTTTGGCGGGTATCGTGGTGAACAACAACATTGTTCTGATTGATACCTACAATGTGTTGCGTCGCCAAGGCCTCGCGAAAGCAGACGCTATATTGCGAACCGGGGCACAGCGTTTGAGGCCCGTGTTACTGACGACAGTGACGACGATTCTCGGTCTGATGCCCATGGTGTTAGAGATGAACGTTGACTTGGTGAACCAAGGTGTCGAATTTGGTGCGCCAAGCACGCAGTGGTGGTCTCAACTTGCGACGGCGGTCGCGGGTGGATTGGCGTTTTCGACCGTGCTGACGCTTGTGCTTACACCTTGCTTATTGATGTTGGCGAGAGAGCCTAAGAAGGCAATGCCTGACACGCCTTCTAAAACGCCAGGTAAGCAAAAAGGATTGATGTTTACCTCTTCTGATACCGAAGAAGAGCAAGGTGATACTTCTGGAGCGTTGCAGCAAAACACCGTGCCGGCATCTCAGTCCTAGCGACATTGCGGGAGCGTTTAGAGGTGGTATTAAAAAAGCAGCGCATCGCGCTGCTTTTTCGTTTGAGTGATATCGCCTCCGTTAGGAGTGGTTACGCTCTAAGGTGCCAATAGAGGCAAGAAGCTCACTCAATTTGTTCAACTGCGCCAGTCGGTCTTTTGCCAGTGCAATGAACGCGGTTTTCTCTTTGCCTGCTAGGGACTTCGCTTGCGGCAACTTCACGGTCCGTGGGTTTTTGTGCACGCCATGAACGAGGAATTCATAGTGCAAGTGTGGGCCAGTGACGCGTCCCGTTCCGCCTAGCGTACCAATGGTTTGTCCCTGCTTCACACGTTGCCCCGTTTTGACCCTACGTTTGGTGAGGTGCAAATACTTGGTGATGTAAGTCGAGCTGTGTCTGATGAAGACATAGTTACCGTTGAACTTGTTATAAGCAGACTTCATGACGATACCGTCACCCGCCGCCCAAATGGGTGTGCCGACAGGGGCAACGTAGTCTGTGCCTCGGTGTGATTTCACCTTGCCTGTGACGGGGTGTAAACGACGAGGGTTAAAGTTCGAGCTGACATAACGGAAGTTTACAGGCGAGCGTAAAAAGGCTTTCTTCATTGCTCGGCCTTTTTCGTCGAAATACTTACCTGTTTTCGAACGGATAGCCGTAAAGGTTTCGCCGCGGTTGGTGAACGTCGCCGCAAGAATATTCCCACGGCCAATGATCTCACCTTCAACGAGTTGCTCTTCAAACAGCACTGAGAAAGCATCACCTTGTCGAATATCCAACGCAAAGTCGATATCCCAACCAAACAAGCCTGCCAGTTCCATGATTTGATTGGCATTCAGGCCTGCGGTTATCCCTGCATTCCAAAAGCTTGATTCAATGGTGGCTGACGCAAAGTTGACCTGTGTATCGATCTCTTTTGATTCGACTTTTGACACAAACTGATCGCCAATGCGCGTGACCACAAGGGTTTCATTCACATCGCGAGGTTGTACTAATTGCGTAAACAACCCTTGGTCGTCGAAACCAAGGTGAATTTCATCGCCCACTTTCAATGAGGCTAACTTCTTGGTGCCTTGGTCGCTATTGATGAGTCGATAAAGGGTTGTTGGGCTTATCCCAACACGATTGAAAATCACCGCGAGGCTGTCACCGGCTTGGACTTTGAATTTATGCCAAGTCAGCGGTGCAAAATGCCCGACGGGTTGGGCTTCATCTTCAGGGGGAAGCAAAGAGTTAGCTTCGAGTTTTATCGCGTATTGTTTTCCAACCTCAAATTTCGACTCTGGGTGCTGAGTCGGGGATTCGGAGGGGAGCAAAATCAACAGCACGACAAGCGCACTGATGGCCATAATAGACACCTGATGAAGGCGAGGTAGCGCAGCAATTCTGTTTACAGGCATTAAAAATATCGTTTAGGAAAATGAAATTACCCAGAACACACTGATGCTTGCCAAATCCCTCGGAAAATCAGAGTGGCGAGTGGTTCCCTTTGATTTATATGCAAGCGTCATATCTTGCTTATTTATATAAGTCTAACTGGTTTCAAAAACCATCGCTATTCAAGTAGTATGTCGCTTTACGAAAAATTGCCGATTCTGTGGGAGCGATAAACTATGGCGAGCATTGAAGCCGCGCTAGCCGAAATTAAGCGTGGTGTTGAGGAATTGATTCCTGAAGCGGAACTGATTGCGAAACTAAAAGAAAACCGTCCTCTTCGTATCAAGTTAGGTGCGGATCCAACGGCGCCTGATATTCACCTTGGTCACACTGTGATCATGAATAAACTGCGTGCGTTCCAGGAGCTGGGCCATGAAGTAATCTTCCTTATCGGTGACTATACCGCGATGGTCGGTGACCCAAGTGGTAAGAACACGACGCGTCCACCACTGACACGTGAGCAGGTTTTGAGCAATGCTGAAACCTATAAAGAGCAGATCTACAAAATCTTGGATCCTGCTAAGACACGTATTGAATTCAACTCAAGCTGGTTGAGCGAGCTAGGCACGGACGGCATGATCCGTTTGGCTGCAAGCTCTACCGTTGCGCGTATGCTTGAGCGTGACGACTTTAAAAAGCGTTACAGCAACAACCAACCTATTGCTATCCATGAGTTTATTTACCCGCTTCTGCAAGGTTATGACTCAGTGGCGCTTGAGGCGGACGTTGAGCTGGGTGGTACAGACCAGAAGTTTAACCTGCTAATGGGCCGCGAACTGCAAAAGCAAAACGGTCAATCTCAGCAAGTTGTTATTACGATGCCATTGCTGGTGGGCTTGGACGGCGTTAAGAAAATGTCGAAGTCTGCGCACAACTACATTGGTATCAGTGATGTACCCAACGAAATGTTCGGTAAAATCATGTCGATCTCTGATGATCTGATGTGGAGCTACTATGAATTGTTGTCATTCCGTCCTTTGGAAGAGATTGCACAATTTAAAGCGGACATCGAAGGTGGCAAGAACCCACGTGACGTGAAAATCTTGCTGGCAAAAGAAATCATTGCTCGTTTCCACTCAGAAGCGGATGCGGAAGCAGCAGAAGCTGAATTCATCAATCGTTTCCAAAAAGGTGCGATGCCAGATGAAATGGCTGAGTTTTCTTTCGAGCAAGGCGTCGCCATTGCTAACCTTCTGAAAGACGCTGACTTGGTTGGCTCTACCTCAGATGCAATGCGTATGATCCGCCAAGGCGCAGTGAAGATTGACGGCGAGAAAGTCGACGATACGAAACTGGTTCCTGCGGCTGGCACGGCAGTTTACCAAGTGGGTAAACGTAAATTCGCGCGTATCACGTTAGCGTAATTTACCGCCGATTTTTTTCGGCTGAGCTTTTACCGCTTAGCTTTTACTACTGAGCGAATGCAAAATGAAAAGGCGCTGAAAAGCGCCTTTTTTGTGCCTTTGCCCCGCCCTAAATAAGTGTCCCGTCATAAATCAGGTCAACAGACCCTAGTGAATAAGCTCTGCCACCCGCTCACCAAGGCGCTTTGCCGTTTTTATATCAATATCATCCAATAGCCCTTTCTCATCCACCATGCCGATGGCGCCGAGCGATGAATTCAGGCGATTAAACATTTTTGATGCTGTGCCTTCTGGGGCGTCGACTCCTACCCAAAGCATGCTGTGTTGGGTGGCAAGCAGGTAAAAGCTTTCAATTGTGCTTTGCACTTCTCCGCACGGGCTGCCGCCAGTGGTAAACCCTGCCGCAAGTTTGTTGTGCCATAACTGATTTGACCATGACTCGCTGCTGGCATCTGCAAAAGCTTTAAATTGTGCTGCGGGACCACCCATGTAGGTTGGCGAGCCAAAGACAATGGCATCCATATTGGCGAGGTCGTCAAACAATGCATCACTTTTAAATCGTCCCTCAATGATGTCCGTGCCCACAATTGGGTAGAGTAGGACTTCTGTATCACGTTGTTGCGCACCTTGTGCAACGGCGCGCGCCATGCTCGCTGTGCTTCCTGTTTGTGAAAAATAGACGATGGCAATGCGCTTCATTATGTGTTCTCCAGTCGATATTTGACGGCGTATAAAGCCTCGGGAAGGCGAAGAGAATCGTAAAGTCGCGCGCAGCTGTATGTCAGTTTGATGGTGTGATCGTTTTCTGTTTCCAGAGCTTGCTCAAACCAATGAGGCCAGTCCGGGATGCTATCTGAGAGCTGCTCGTTGTTTGAGTAAGGCTCTCGGTAAGCGGCGGTGCAGGCAGCGGCGACATAAGCCTGCCAAAAGTAATGAAGCGCAACGTCTTTATTTTCGATGAATGGGAGAAGTGAACAGAGTGCCTGAAAGCCAGTGACGCCGTGTAGCAAGGTGAAATCGTCACTTGCGGTGTATTGCGTTAAAACGATACGCGCCACTCTTTCCAGCGACAATGAATCGGGCTGACGTGCGATGGTCTGATACTTCTCCAGTGTGACGAGTTCTTCGACATGATCGATGATGATCCCTTTTCGATAGATGTGATCATGAAAGACAGAAAGCGCCTGGTTCAAATCATCTTCCGGACTCAGGTCTTGCTGAAAGGTGAGATCGCCGAGCGGCGTGAATCCCGATGACCAGTAAGCAAGGGCATGACTGAGCTCGTCGATATCTTCTAATTCCACGGCGTACGCGAGACGAATAACGCCATGAAACGCACCCGCGGAGATCCCTGGAAGAAGAGATGGCAGTATGCGTCGCAGTGTTTCTTCTGTACCAAGGTTACCTAGCATACTGCGGTAATATTCCACGAAATCGGCGTTGTGCGCTTTCTCGCCCAAGGTTGGCGTGTCGACACCCAGTGCTTCTCCCAATGGCGCTAAATGATCGGCGGCACGCTGGTACTCTTTTTCCAGCTGCGCCGGTGAAGCGCCAAGTCTTTGCATGGCGGTGATTGCCATTGGCAGGTGGTTTGAAAAGCGTGGTCCGAAGGTCGGCCCGAAGCCATGACTTTTCCTTATTAGCTCAAGGCCTGTCGCAGAGAGTGCTTGGTACATGATGGCATTCCTTTGCGCTTTCGTTATGAATGTAGGGCTGTTACAACACAGCGTTTTTGCATCGTGTCATCGTTACAACGCGTAGTCGTTTCGGCGAGTCAAATCTGCGGTGAGGTATTCAATGAACTCCCACTCCAGATCATCGCTATCACAAAAATAAACGCGTTTTCGGCTAGGGTGGCTCTCATCAAAAATGGTTTCTTTAAAGCCTGCGGCTTTGAGGTTTTCTGCCACGCGTGTGACATCTTCAACGACAAGCCCGATGTGATTAACGCCGAGTTGATAATAGGGAAGGCGATCGACAGGTTTATCAATCACCACTTCTTGAAGTGCGATATACGACGTGTCGGTTCCTATGTGACACCATGCTCTCTCTTCGTTGCTCCCTTCACCACGGATGGAAAAGTCCGGCATTGCCGCCTGCAAGAAAGCAATGGCGCTGTTGAGGTTGCTGACGGTGATATTGGCATGTTCTACATAACTGGTCATGACGTGCTCCTTAGTGATTAAGTAAAGCTATATGTTTATATAGTAGGTCAGAATGTAGTTAAGTAAAGTTTTTGGTTTATTTAATTGGGGCGGACATAAAAAAACGCGCCGAAAATAGGCGCGTTTTTGCAATGATTCTGAGTCTGGCGTCCCTTCATGTCTGCAACATGAAGGGCTTGCAAGGACGGGTGTTTACTTGATGGCGAAAGTGGGCAGAGAAAGATGCCATCTAATGGCGGCGAGTCGAATGGAGAGTGTGGTGACCATGCCAGCAATCGATGCAGCAACTGAATCCACGTTCGCAGCCAGTGCCAGCGTGTGGATCATACCGCCCGCAAGGCACGCAGTCGCGTACACTTCGGTTCTCAATATCATGGGGATTTCTCGGGCTAGCACGTCACGGATGATACCGCCGCCACACCCTGTAATGATGCCCATAATGACAGCCACCATCGGTGATGCGCCATAGCTCAGTGCCTTATCAACACCAATGGCAACAAACACAGCAAGGCCGATTGCATCCGCAACAGGGAGAAAATACCACGGTAGACGACGAGGACGTCGAATCAGTAGTAGAGACAGTGCACAGGTAGCCAGAATCATCCACAAGTACTCTGGTGAAGTAATCCAAAATACAGGTGTTGCTCCAAGTGCCATGTCTCGAATGGTGCCGCCACCGATGGCAGTAACCATGGCGAGAACGACAACGCCGAATGGATCCATGCGGAGTTTACCCGCCAATAAAACGCCTGAAATGGCGAAAACTGCCGTCCCAAACATGTCTAAAAAATACAAAAGCATGATTGCGCTATCCCTATAAAAAGCGCGCGCGATTTTACGTTATTTCCGTAACTGGGCAATCCATTGCGCTGGCTTGTCGGTCATCTTTATTCGAATTAGTGATTTAGATCGCTTCTTACTCGATCAAAGGCTGTACAGATTTGTGCAACCGCTTTCAATGCGCGTGGTGTTGGGCGGCTGAGCCAATCTCCCGTTACCTCGAAGACATGTTTGTTTTTCACGGCGGGAATAAAAGTTTCCCATGATGTCCAAACGTCCATCGGTGCAATACGGCTGGATGGATAGAAAATCGCGAGTGGCTTTCTCACTACAATTTGCTCCATGCTGATCTGTGGATACGGTGCCGCGCTGTTGGCAAAAATGTTCTCACCACCACACAAAGAGAATAGAGGTTGCGGCCAATGTTCGCCGTTGTTCGTCATTAATGGTGTGTCACTGAGCTGATAAAAGTAAGGCACCTTCGCTTTGTTTTTCTGGTTGGCTTCTATCGTTTTTAACGCTTTTCGCACGTCATTGGCTCGTGCGGTTGCTGCCTCGGGATCATCAGAGTACGCACCCAGTTTTTCGATATTGTCTGCAGCGTCGTATAAAGAATGCGGGTTGGAATAAAACACCTTGATGCCAAGGCGCTCAAGTTTTGCCAGTTCTCGATCAGGGTTGCCGCCTTGCCATGCAAGTACCAGATCAGGTTCGAGCGCCACGACGCGTTCGATTTTGATCCCACGGTATGAAGCGACTTGTTCTAGATCTAGGGCTTCTGGTGGGTAATCGCTGTGGGCGCTGACAGCAATAAGGTTTTTACCCAAACCGGCCTCATAAGCCAGTTCGGTGGTGTGAGGCGATAAACTGATCACGCGCAGTGGCGAGGCCAAAACAAGGGTTGGCAACAAGAGCAAAACAAAAAAAATGCGAGACATTAGAGGAATCCGTGTGCGAACCACATGGTAAAACTTTGAAGTACAATCCATAGCCATGCTTTTTGGCGAAGTTGCTGATTCAGCAAAGCTAAATGAACCGATGAGGGAGCAATATCACCGCCTAACTTGGGGCGAGTGATCTTTTGGTTATCGTAAATGGCTGGGCCGCCGAGAGATAACTGAAACTTTGCGCCAGTGGCAGAAAGCACCCAATCACTGCCGCTTGTTGCCCAGCGTTGTCCGGTATCTCGGATTGCCAGCATGGCAGGTTCAAAGCGGTGACCGGCGGCAATGAGTAGCGCAAACAACCGTGTTGGCACCCAATCGAGCACAGAGAGAAAGGCTGCAGAGAACAATCCGAATTCTGCATATTCTTCTCGGCGTGTTGGCCATGTGCGCGCCAATAACACCACGAGCGTATAAAGAAACGCGCCAATGCCTCCGAGTAAGGCATACCAAAATAATACGCCAACCACCTGTCGCGCATAGCCTAACAGCAAGGTTTCACAGCTGGCTTTGGCAATGCCAACGCCAGATAGACTCTGTGTATCTCTATTCAGGGTTTCAGCAAGCAATGTGCGTGCAGCAGGTTTATCTTCTCGGGCAAGCGCTTGTTCAAGCTGTTGGGTTTGATTGACGATGGGACGCCAACCAAGGACAAGCCAAAGAAGAAGTAAATCAAACAGCCAAGGGATCCAAACCAATTGTTTTAAGGCGATGAGTGCGACGGCAAGGGTCAGCCACATGATGCCAAACGCCAATGCGCCCGACAGCTTACGTTGCTGTGGTTCGTCATCAGGATGGTTTACTTTGTCTGCGATAGCATCCGCGACTCGCCGCCAAAGACTGAGAGGATTGGCTGAAGGAGGCACTGGAAAAAACCAATGCAATAGCAAAGCTCCCCACATCGCGAGCAAGGTTGAATAGCCAAGCAAGGTTTCAAACGGGGTAGGGAGCTCGGTCATTATGCGCTAAGCAACTCGACCATTTTTTCAACCATGGCGCTTGAGCTTTTCGCTGCGAGAGGCAGGAACTCATCAAACGTCATTGGTGACTCTTTGTCTGCAACATCAGAGATGGCGCGAACAACAACGAAAGGTACGTTGAATTGGTGGCATGCTTGCGCAATCGCAGCTGCTTCCATTTCTACCGCAATCACGTTCGGGAAGTGTTCACGAATGTAGTTTTGGCGTTCTGCAGTACAAACGAAGGCATCACCTGTACAGATCAAACCGCGAACCGCATGCGGCGCTGGGTCCATTGCTGCGAGTGCTTGCTCTGCAACGTCCATCAGTTTTTCGTTTGATGTAAAGGTGGCGGGTTGGCCAGCCATTTGACCCATGGTGTAACCAAATGCCGTTACGTCAGCATCGTGGTATGCCACGTCAGTAGAAATGACGACATCACCAAGGTTAAGCGATGGGTCGAAACCGCCCGCAGAACCCGTGTTGATCACTTCGGTGACTTTAAAGCGATCAAGCAGAATCGATGTGCTCAGCGCCGCTGCAACTTTGCCGATACCAGATTGCAGAAGAACAACGTCAACGCCGTTCATGTCGCCCGTGTAGAACTTGCTACCCGCAATCTCTTGCAGTTGGCAGTTGTTAATTTTGCTTTTTAGCAGGGTAACTTCCTGCTCCATGGCACCGATAATACCAATTTTCATGTTTATACTCGTTCGGTTTTTGGGAATGCACTGAGTGTAACATGACGGTAAATTCGGGCGAAAAAAAAGTGCCCTTGCGGGCACTTAATTTCGTGATGTTTGAAGCAAGCGAAGCGGTTTACACCTCGAGGTAATCCAAAATGCCTTCCGCCGCTTTTCGGCCTTCATCGATGGCGGTCACCACCAAATCTGAACCTCGCACTGCATCACCGCCCGCGAAGATTTTCTCGTTGGTGGTTTGATACGAAAATGCGCCTTTTTCTGGTACTTGAATGCGTCCCCATTGGTCTAAATCAACGCCGAATGGTTCAAGCCATGCCATTTGATGTGGTTGGAAGCCGAAGGCCATGATAACCGCGTCAGCGGGCAGTACATGTTCGCTGCCTTTGACGGGTTCAGGACGGCGACGACCCGCTTCGTCAGGTTCACCCAACTGGGTTTTCACCACATTAACGCCAGTGACGTTGCCGCTGCTGTCTACTTCAAGGCCAAGAGGTTGAAGGTTGAACATGAAGTTCACGCCTTCTTCCTTGGCATTTTTTACCTCACGGCGAGAGCCAGGCATGTTGGCTTCGTCACGACGGTAGGCACACACCACGTTTTTCGCGCCATGGCGAATCGAGGTGCGAACACAGTCCATCGCGGTATCCCCGCCGCCTAGCACGACAACTTGCTTGCCTGCCATGTCGATAAACTCAGGCGCATCGCCTTCCAGTTCCATCACACGGTAGGTGTTGGCAATCAAAAACGGCAAGGCGTCGTAAACACCTGGTGCGTCTTCGTTATCAAGGCCTGCTCGCATGGATTTGTATGTGCCGACGCCAAGGAAGACAGCATCATAATCCTTGATAAGCGTTTCCAAGGTGATGTCTGAACCGACCTCTGTATTCAACTGGAATTCCACGCCCATCTCGGTAAAGACACGCTGACGATTGCGCATGATGTCTTTTTCCAATTTGAAAGACGGAATACCAAAGGTCAGCAAGCCGCCAATCTCAGGGTAGCGATCGAACACAACGGGTTTAACGCCGTTTCGAACCAGTACATCCGCACAGGCAAGACCTGCAGGGCCTGCACCGATGATGGCAACTTTCTTATCGGTCCATTCCACGCCAGACATGTCTGGCTTCCAGCCCATTTCAAAGGCTTTGTCGGTGATGTATTTTTCAACATTGCCAATGGTCACGGCGCCGAAATCTTCATTCAGCGTACATGAACCTTCACACAGGCGGTCTTGAGGACACACGCGACCACACACTTCAGGCAAGCTGTTGGTCTGGTGAGAAAGCTCCACTGCTTCAATGATACGGCCTTCGTTCGCCAGCTTAAGCCACTGAGGAATGTAGTTGTGAACCGGGCATTTCCATTCACAGTAGGGGTTACCACAGTCCAAGCAGCGATCAGACTGCGCAGATGCTTGCGTGCCTGTGAAGGGTTCGTAGATTTCAACGAACTCTGTTTTACGTGTTTTGATCGGCTTCTTACGTGGGTCGATACGTTGCACGTCGATAAATTGGTATACGTTCTGGCTCATAAGGTCCTCCGTTACTGCGCCTGAACACGCAGCTCAGCTGCGCTTCGGCTTTGGTGACCAAGCAGAGAACGCACGTCTGCTGCTTTAGGTTTCACCAGATAGAATTTACTGATCCATTGTTCAAAGTCGGCGAGGATTTCCTGCGCACGAGCGGAACCCGTGAGTTCCAAATGTTGATCAATGAGACCACGGAGGTGTTCTTGATGAATCGTTAAGTCATCGAGTGACAGCGCTTCAACCAGTTCAGGGTTTACACGGCCTGCAAAATCACCGGTTTCATCCAGCACGTAGGCAAAACCGCCCGTCATGCCTGCACCGAAGTTGACGCCACAATGCCCGAGGATGGCCACAATACCGCCCGTCATGTACTCGCACGCATTGTCGCCAGCGCCTTCCACCACGGCTAAAGAGCCGGAGTTACGCACTGCAAAGCGTTCACCCGCCGTACCGGCAGCAAACAATTTACCGCCGGTGGCACCGTACAAACAGGTGTTACCGATGATGGTAGATTCGTGCGAACGAAATGCAGAGCCGACAGGTGGCTTGATGATGATTTTGCCGCCTGCCATGCCTTTACCGACATAGTCATTGGCATCGCCGGTGAGCGTGATGTGCACGCCGCCCGCATTCCAAACGCCTAAAGATTGTCCTGCTGTACCTTGCAATTGGATATTGAGCGGTGTGCCCGCCATTCCTTGGTTGCCATAACGTTTCGCGATGGCACCCGACAAGGTCGCGCCGATAGAGCGGTCGGTGTTTTTCACGTTGAGGTAGGTACTTGCGGGCTGACGTTTTTCAATGGAATCAGCAAACGTGCCCATGAGTGTTTGGTTCAGCAAAGCCTTATCAAACGGTGGATTAGGCTCGGTCCAATAAACAGATTTACCTGACACGGGCGTTGGGGATTCGAGAATGCTGCTCAAATCGAGTTTTAGCTGTTTGGCCGTGAACCCATCAACCGCTTCGAGTAAGTCTGTGCGACCAATCAAATCGGTGAGTTTTTCAACGCCAAGTTCCGCCATAAGCTCACGCACTTCTTCAGCAAGGCCTTTAAAGAAGTTCATGACTTGCTCTGGCAAGCCTTTGAAGTAATCGCGACGCAGGGTGTCATCTTGCGTTGCAACACCGGTCGCGCAGTTGTTCAAGTGACAAATACGCAGGTATTTACAGCCCAGAGCGACCATTGGCGCAGTACCAAAACCGAAGCTTTCAGCACCCAAAATGGTGGCCTTGATGATGTCTAAACCGGTTTTCAACCCGCCATCGACTTGAAGACGGATTTTATGGCGAAGACCATTAGCCACTAGCGCTTGTTGGGTTTCAGCGAGTCCAAGCTCCCACGGGCTACCGGCATATTTCACCGAAGTCAGTGGGCTTGCGCCTGTGCCGCCGTCGTAGCCAGAAATGGTGATGAGATCGGCATAAGCTTTTGCCACACCCACCGCGATCGTGCCCACACCAGGTTCAGACACCAGCTTCACCGACACGAGCGCATCAGGGTTTACTTGTTTGAGATCGAAAATCAGCTGCGCCAAATCTTCAATTGAGTAAATGTCGTGGTGCGGCGGCGGTGAAATTAGCGTTACGCCTTGGACTGAATGACGAAGACGTGCAATTTCTGCGGTGACTTTGTGGCCTGGTAGTTGTCCACCTTCCCCCGGTTTTGCACCTTGCGCTACTTTGATTTGCAGCACATCGGCGTTAGTCAGGTAATGTGGCGTTACACCAAATCGACCTGACGCGATCTGCTTGATGCGTGAGTTACGCTCAGAGTTAAAGCGACGTGGATCTTCGCCACCTTCGCCCGAGTTGGAATTACCGCCAAGGCGGTTCATCGCAATTGCGAGGGCTTCATGTGCTTCAGGGCTCAATGCCCCAATCGACATGGCGGCGGAATCGAAACGCTTGAACAACTCGCTGGCGGGTTCAACGTGCTCAAGAACGGCAGGTTTTTCAACTGGCTTGAGGCGCATTAAATCGCGGATTGATGAAACAGGGCGACTGTTAACCATTCTTGCATAGCTCTTATAGTCGACACTTTCGCCGGATTTAACCGCAGATTGCAGTGAGTTAACGACATCTGGGTTATAGGCATGGTATTCGCCGCCGTGGACGTATTTGAGCAAGCCTCCATTATCGATAGGCTTACGCTTGAGCCAAGCACGGCGCGACAAGTTGACGAGATCTTGCTGGAAATCATCAAAATCTGCACCTTGAATACGGCTTGCTACGCCTTTAAAGCAAAGGTTAACCACGTTGTCGTTGAGGCCAACCGCTTCAAATAACTGAGAGCAGCGGTATGAGGCAATGGTCGAAATACCCATTTTAGACATGATTTTAAACAGGCCTTTATGGATACCATTTCGGAAGTTAAGTGCCGCTTCCGACATGGTTTTGGCAATCACTTTGTTGTCGACCATCTTGCCGATGGATTCATACGCGAGGTAGGGGTAAACCGCCGTCGCACCAAAGCCAAGCAAAACGGCAAATTGGTGTGGATCGCGCGCAGAGGCGGTTTCGATAACAATGTTGGCATCACAACGCAGATTGGCGTTCACCAAGCGTTGTTGCACAGCACCCACCGCCATGGCTGCTGGAATGGGGAGTTTGTCTTTTGTGATGCCACGATCTGACAACACAACCAATACCGTGCCGTCACGAACGACGCGTTCTGCTTGGTCGCAAACATCAACAATGGCTTGTTTGAGGTCTTTTTCTTCTGGGTTGAAGTTGATGTCGATAATGCTGTTTTGATAATACTCGTCGTCCAGCTCAAGTAATTGCACCATGTCTGAATAGAGCAAAACCGGGCTTTTGAACGAGACGCGGTGTGCGTGACCATCGGTTTCTGAGAAGACATTTTTCTCACGACCGATCGACGTTGCCAGCGACATAACGTGGTTTTCACGCAAGGGGTCGATAGGTGGGTTGGTGACCTGCGCGAATTTTTGACGGAAGTAATCCGCGACGTTTCGTGCTTGGGAAGAGAGTACCGCCATGGGGGTGTCATCACCCATCGAGCCTGTCGCTTCTTGGCCTATTTCACCCAGTACGCGCAGCACTTGATCGAGCTCTTCGCCCGATACGCCGTAGAGTTTTTGGTAAACCTGCAGCTCATCATCGTTCATGCTGCGTTGGCTAGCGCGATCGTTTGGATCCATGTCTTCGAATGGCGTGAGGCGTCGAACGTTTTTGTCGAGCCATGCTTTGTATGGGTGACGACCTTTCAGATCGTTATCGATGTCGGCTGAGTGCCACACTTCACCGTCAAAGGTATCAATAACCAGCAACTCACCGGGGCCAACGCGGCCTTTCTCTGCCACTTCGTCCGGCGCGTAATCCCAGATGCCCACTTCGGAGGCGAGGGTGATTAGCTTGTCTTTAGTGACAACATATCGTGCAGGGCGCAGGCCATTTCGGTCGAGGTTACACGCGGCATATCGACCGTCTGACATGACGATGCCCGCTGGGCCGTCCCACGGTTCCATGTGCATGGAGTTAAAGTCGTAAAACGCGCGTAAATCTTCATCCATGTCTGGGTGGTTCTGCCATGCAGGTGGCACAAGCATGCGCATTGCACGGAATAAATCCATGCCGCCAGCCAGGAAGACTTCCAGCATGTTATCAAGGCTAGAGCTGTCAGAGCCCGTTTCGTTAACAAACGGCGCGGCTTGTTCTAGGTCAGGCAATAGCGGCGATTTGAATTTGTAAGCACGGGCACGCGCCCATTGACGGTTGCCTTCGATGGTGTTGATTTCACCATTGTGCGCCAAATAACGAAACGGTTGAGCCAATGGCCAGCGAGGGGTGGTGTTGGTTGAAAAACGCTGGTGGAATAAACAGATCGACGACTCAAGGCGAAGATCAGCAAGATCAAGGTAGAACCTCGGCAGATCAGCGGGCATGCACAAGCCTTTGTAGACAATGGTGCGCGTCGACAGGCTGGTGATGTAGAAATCGGGATCTTCTTGAAGGGCTTTTTCTGCGCGGCGACGTGCGATATACAGACGGCGCTCAAGGTCACGGGCGCGCCAACCAGCGGGACCGTTAATAAAGACTTGTTCGATGGTAGGGACTGAGCTTAGGGCGATTTCACCCAATACGTCTGAGTTTGTTGGCACTTCGCGCCAGCCAACAATAGACAGGGTTTCGGCTTCAATTTCACGTTCAAAGATCGTTTTGGCTTTTTTTGCTTTTTCGGGATCTTGACTGAGGAAAATCATACCGACGCCGTAGAGTTTACTGAGTGTCCAGTTGTTCTCTTCGGCAATCATGCGGAAAAAGTTATCGGGCTTTTGAAGTAATAAGCCGCAACCATCACCGGTTTTCCCATCGGCGTTAATCGCGCCGCGGTGGGTCATTCGGTCTAGTGCGGAAATGGCTGTTCTGACGAGTTTGTGGCTAGCTTCACCCTCTGTGTGGGCGATCAGACCAAAGCCACAGTTGTCTTTCTCCAGCGTTGGATCATACAGCGACATTGCAATTCTCCCTTGCGACTGCTTCAAGCAGTGACTGCAGTTCTTTAATGTCTTCCTGACATCATTTCTCTAATAACGGAACTCGGTGGTATTCATTCCGGCATTGCACGTTATCGATTATTGATTAACAGGTCAAATTTCGTCACGTTACATTGACTTTACGGATAAACAGCAATATATGCCGAAAACAGCCCCTTTGAGTAGCATTTTATGGCAGATATTTTTAAGTCTGTCGCAGAGATTACTGGCATGCACGAACGGGAAATAGAATGTGAAAGGAGGGGATTTGGCAGTTTTGACGTGAATTTGTCTCTAAAAAGAAAAAAGCCAGCCACTGAGGGCTGGCAAAACTGGAAGATAACACTTACTTATTATTATGCGGAGAGCATCAACGAGTCAGCTTTTGCCTCGAGATGCGTATCACCCATAAGGAAGGCATCAATGGCGCGCGCACATTCACGGCCTTCGTTGATACAACGAACAACCAATGATTGACCTGTACGCATATCACCTGCAGCAAATACGCCTTTTTGACTTGTTTGATAATTGGTCGCCGCCACGTTACCGCGGTCATCTAAGGCAACATCGAGTTGTGCTAGCACACCTTGAGGTTCTGGGTGAAGGAAGCCCATCGCCAAGAATGCGTTATCACATGGGATAACACGCTCGGTGCCTGCCACTTCTTCAAAACCGGGACGTTCGCCTGGCGCTGCATCTTTCCAAACAATATCCGCGATACGCAGGGCTTTAACATTGCCTGCATCGTCACCGATGAATTCTTTGGTCAGGATGTTCCAATGACGATCACAACCCTCTTCGTGAGAAGTAGAAGTGCGCATGATCATTGGGTACTGCGGCCAAGGCATGTTGGCAGGGCGCAGCTCAGGTGGGATAGGCATGATTTCCACTTGAGTAATGCTCTTCGCGCCATGTCGGTTCGATGTGCCTACACAGTCAGAACCGGTATCACCACCACCAATAACCACAACGTGCTTGTCTTTTACGTGAATTTCTTCGGTTTTCAAATCCATGCCATTTGCACGGCGGTTGTTTTGACCAAGGAATTCCATCGCAAAGTGAACGCCTTTTAGCTCGCGACCTGGGATTGGCAAATCACGTGGCACAGTTGAACCGCCGGTGAGCAATACCACATCGAAATCTTGACGAATTTGATGCGCGTTAACCGTCACACCTACGTGTGCATTCACTTCAAACTGTACGCCAGCTTCGGCCATTAGATTGATCTTGCGATCAATAATGTCCATGCCGAGTTTGAAATCTGGAATACCGAAACGCAGCAAACCACCGACTTTTTCATCACGTTCAAAAACGGTGACGGAGTGACCTGCACTGTTAAGCTGCTCGGCAGCAGACAGGCCTGCAGGGCCTGAACCGATGATGGCGACTTTTTTACCGGTGCGAGACGTTGGCGTTTTTGGCTTAGCATAGCCTTCACGGTACGCTGTCTCTACGATGGTTTTTTCGATGTTACAGATGGTGATTGGGTCTTGGTTGATACCCAATACACATGAGCTTTCACATGGTGCAGGGCACACACGTCCTGTGAATTCTGGGAAGTTATTGGTAGAACTTAAAATGTTCCACGCTTCTTCCCAGCTGTCGCGGTATACCGCGTCATTGAATTCAGGAATGATGTTTCCGATTGGGCAACCGTTATGACAAAACGGGACACCGCAATCCATACAACGTGACGATTGCTCGTTAATCTTTTCACCAAACTCTTCGTTCAGGACAAATTCCTTGTTGTCTTGAATACGAACAGCGGGGTCTTTTTTGCCCGGGAGTTCTCGGCCAAATTCTAAAAATCCAGTTGGCTTACCCATTTACAGCCTCCACTTCTTCCTTGTTTGCGGCTTCTGCTTTGCGTTGTTCCAGCACAGCTTTGTAATCACGCGGCATCACCTTCACGATGCGCTTGAGGTTCTCATCAACGTTCGATAAGAAGGTCTCGGCAACGGCACTGCCTGTAAATGCTTGGTGTTTACCAATCATCTCTTTCAGCAATTCGATGTCTTCCGCATCCAATGGATCCAAGTCAACCAACTCTGGGTTCAGCTTAGATTCAAAGTTTTCGAATTGGTCCCAGATATAAGCAACACCGCCGCTCATGCCTGCTGCAAAGTTACGGCCTGTTTGACCCAGAACGATAGCAACACCACCGGTCATGTATTCACAACCGTGGTCACCGATACCTTCTACAACCACTTTCGCACCGGAGTTACGTACACAGAAACGCTCGCCTGCTACACCGCGAATGAATGACTCACCTGAGGTTGCGCCATAGAAACACACGTTACCAACAACAATGTTGTCTTCGGCAATGATGTCGCTCTTCGCATCTGGGTAAAGCACCAAGGTACCGCCAGATAAACCTTTACCCCAGTAGTCGTTCGCGTCGCCTTCGACTTCGAACTTCACACCTTTCGCAAGGAATGCACCGAAGCTTTGACCTGCAGAGCCTTTGAATTTCACATTCATTTGCTCAGGTAAGCCTTGGTCTTTGTAGATTTTCGAAATCTCATTCGACAGCATGGTACCGGCGCTGCGGTCCGTGTTGACGATAGCGAACTCTGCATCCACCTTGCGGCCTTCATAAAGCGCGCTTGAAGCCACTTCAATCAAGCGGCGATCCAGAATGGTTTCAAGACCGTGGTTTTGCTCGCGCTGGCAGTACATGCCGTCACCTTCACGTGGTTCTTCTTTATGAAGAACAACATTGAGGTCTAGGTTCTTGTATTTCCAGTGGCCTACATCGCTACGTACTTTCAGGTGCTGAGACTGACCTACCATTTCGTTAATAGAACGGTAGCCAAGCTCTGCCATGACTTCACGAAGGCCTTCCGCCATGTAAGTGAAGAAGGTCACAATGTCTTCTACGCGGCCGTCAAAGCGCTCACGCAGGGTTTTATCTTGTGTTGCGATACCAACAGGACAGGTGTTGAGGTGACACTTACGCATCATGATACAACCTTCAACAACCAGTGCTGCGGTTGCCACGCCCCATTCTTCTGCGCCCAGTAGTGTTGCCACTGCTAAGTCGCGAGGGGTTTTCATCTGGCCATCTGATTGAACGACGATACGGTTACGTAGGCCGTTTTTCAGCAGTGTTTGGTGTGTTTCCGCCAATCCCAGTTCCCATGGCAGACCCGCGTGTTTGATTGACGACAGTGGTGATGCACCGGTACCGCCATCAAAACCTGCAATCAGTACCACGTCAGCTTTGGCTTTTGCTACGCCTGACGCGATGGTGCCAACACCCGCTTCTGAAACCAGTTTGACGTTAACACGTGCTTCACGGTTTGCGTTTTTCAGGTCATAAATCAGCTGCGCCAAATCCTCGATAGAGTAGATATCGTGGTGTGGCGGTGGTGAAATTAGGCCGACCCCTGGGGTGGAGTGACGTGTGCGACCAATCCAGTCATCCACTTTGTGACCTGGAAGCTGACCACCTTCACCTGGCTTCGCGCCTTGCGCCATTTTGATTTGGATCTCAGCGGCATTGGTGAGGTAGTAAGACGTGACACCGAAACGACCTGATGCAACCTGTTTGATTGCTGAGCGTTCCCAATCGCCGTTGTCTTTCTTCTCAAAACGGACTGGGTCTTCGCCACCTTCACCTGAGTTTGATTTTGCACCGATGCGGTTCATTGCAACTGCAAGGGTAGAGTGCGCTTCATGCGAGATAGAACCAAAGCTCATTGCACCGGTCGCGAAACGCTTCAGGATGCTTTCGATTGGCTCAACCTCTTCAAGAGGAATGCTACCTGCTGGATTCTTCACAAAATCAAACTGGCTACGCAGCGTTGCAGCATCATCGCCTTGGCTGTCTACAGCGTGGCAATACTCTTTGAACTGCTTAACGTCTTTGTTGCGCGTTGAATTCTGCAACAAGTGGATAGTTTCAGGGTTAAACAGGTGCTTCTCACCACGTTGTTTCCACTGATAAACACCACCGACATCCAGCATTTGAACGGGAATTTCACGTGTTGGGTAACCCAAGCGGTGACGGATCAGCACTTCTTTCGCGATGTCATCAATGGTCAGGCCTTGAATACGCGAAACAGTACCGGTGAAGTATTTATCGACAACCGCTTTGCTGATACCCAATGCTTCAAAGATTTGCGCACCGTGGTATGACTGAAGGGTAGAAATACCCATTTTCGAGAAGATTTTCAGCAAGCCTGCGTTGATAGACTTACGGTAGTTCTCGAACAACACATCCACATCCGCTTCTGGATCCAGCTTCTTGGTGCGCTGTAAATCGACCAAAGTTTCGTAGACCAGGTACGGGTTAACAGCATTCGCACCGTAGCCAACGAGTGTGGCGAAGTGATGGGTTTCACGAGCATCGCCCGTTTCGATAACAATGTCCGCTTTCGCACGAAGGCCCTTGCGGATCAGGTGGTGGTGAACGGCACCCACTGCAAGCATCGCTGGGATTGCTGCGTGGTTAGAGTTCACGGCACGGTCAGTAAGAAGAATAATGGAGTAACCATCGTTAACCGCATCCTCTGCATACTGACAAATACGTTTTAGCGCACGTTCTAGCTTGCCGTTTTCGCCGCTTGCGCGGAATACGATATCTAGCGTTTTCGCTTGGAGGTGATCGTTATCAATCGCACGCAGCTTTTCTAGCTCGGCATTGCTCAGAACAGGGGTTTCCAATTCCACTTTACGGCAATGTTCAGGCGTTTCAATCAACAGGTTTTGGTCTTGACCTAAGTAGGTTTTCAAAGACATGACCATACGCTCACGGATCGGATCGATCGGTGGGTTGGTGACCTGCGCGAACAACTGCTTGAAGTAGTTAGATAAGTGTTGAGACTGGTGAGAAAGCACAGCCAAAGGCCAGTCAGCGCCCATTGCGCCAAGCGGTTCTTTTGCATCTTTCGCCATCGGTACCAGAATTTCATTCACTTCTTCTGACGTCACACCAAACGCTTGTTGATGATGCAATAGACGCTCAGGTGATGGCTGGTGGTTCTTCGTGCCCGCTTCTGGAAGCTTATCGAGTTGTAATAAGTTCTTCTCAACCCACTCTTGGTAAGGCTGAGCAGACGCGATTTCGTTCTTCACTTCTTCATCAGAAATGATGCGACCTTGTTCTAGGTCAGCAACGAAGATACGGCCTGGCTGCAAACGACCACGGAAGTGAACGTTTTCTGGTGCGATTTCTACCACGCCTGACTCAGATGCCATGATGAGGTAGTCATCTTTTGTCACGGTATAGCGGCTTGGACGAAGACCATTGCGGTCAAGGGTCGCGCCAACTTTTACGCCGTCAGTGAAACACAAAGAGGCTGGGCCATCCCATGGTTCCATGATGTTGGCGTGGAATTGGTAGAAAGCACGGAGTTTAGGGTCCATGTCTTTCTTCTCTTGCCAAGCTTCCGGCACCATCATCATCAAGACGTGCGGCATGCTACGTCCTGACAGAGTAAGGAGCTCTAGCGCCATGTCGAAGTTAGCAGAGTCAGATGCGCCTTCTTGACAGATAGGCAGTAGCATCTTGAGTTCTTGTTCGCTGAACAGCTTAGATTCAAGCAGTGCTTCACGTGCTTTCATCCAGTTCAGGTTACCACGAACGGTATTGATTTCGCCGTTGTGCGCGATATTACGGAAAGGCTGAGCCAAGCGCCAACGGGGGAATGTATTGGTTGAGAAACGTGAGTGAACCAGTGCCAACGCAGTGACCATCGAAGAATTTTGAAGGTCTAAGAAATATTGTGGCACCTGCTCTGTGGTCAATTGACCTTTGTAGACCAGTGTTTTCGCTGAGAACGAGTTGATGTAGAAGTCATCACCAATGTTCGACACGCTTTCAAGGCACACACGAACGGTATAGTTACGAAGAACAAAAAGTTTGCGCTCTAGTTCATCGATTGAAAGGTGTTCGCCACCTGTAACAAATGCGTGTTCAAAATGGGGTTCTGTGCTTAATGGGTCAGCACCAATCATGGAGTTGTCGGTTGGCAATTCACGGTAGCCGATAACCTCCAAATCAAGACGCTTCGCATTACGTTCAAAGATCTCACGGCACTGATAACGCTTGTTTTCGTCTCTTGGGAAGAGCATGACACCAACGCCGTACTTGTCTGTCGACGGGAGCTGAATGCCGAGTGCGCGTGTTTCTTCAAGAAGAAACTCGTGAGGTTTTTGAAGAAGAATACCCGCGCCGTCACCACTGCATGGATCGCAGCCTTGACCGCCACGGTGTTCCATACGAGCCAGCATATCGAGTGCTTGGGTTACTATCGCATGGGACTTTCTGTTTTTTAGGTGGGCAACGAAGCCGATACCACAGGCATCGTGTTCCATCTCGGGCACATAGAGCCCCTCGGTGCGTAGCACTGAATCTGTCATCTTTACGTCCTTCCAGTTGACACAAATGCTGTGGAAGCATTTGTCTTCCCTTGCCATACCTGTTGCGGGCATGGGCATAGCGGACACGAATATTGGAACAACAAATGTGTTGTTTCCAGGTGTCCAAGCCAGATTACTTTCACGAAGAAAAGTAAGCCTTTTTTTCTACAAAACTATGTAGATATGCTGCGCTTTTTTCTAAATGCCAAATATGTCGCTATGAACAGGCGCAATTTCGCGAATTATATTGCTCACAAATTAGTCGCAGCTGTAGATATCCTACATATTCCGGAATTTAATTACCATAAAAACTTAACAATCGATTGCGCATCATTTTACATTTATTGCGTTTAATTTCGATTAAATTGACTAATTATTCGCTATGGACTGCTTTTGTTGAATATTGAGTTTTCCTTCGTGAGGTGTGGGCTAGGTAAATGTTTTTATTTTGTAATTTTTTTTCAATTCGTCGCACAAAATTACTATTTTGATTGATTCAATCGAGCTTTTCGGCTTAGTGCTGGTGATAAAATCGACGGCTTTTTTTCAGCATCATTATTTTATTACGTTTAACACTGAGGCAGTCGACGATGGAACTTCATCATTTGGTGAATACCTTTGGTCAGGATTTACAACGCAGGTATGGCGAAAAAGTACACAAGCTCACATTGCATGGTGGGTTTAGTTGTCCCAACCGAGATGGCACACTAGGCCGCGGTGGTTGTACATTTTGCAACGTCGCGTCGTTTGCCGATGAAACGGCTCAGCAACTGTCGGTAACAACACAGTTGTTACAGCGAGCGGGCGAAATTGGCCGAGCGAAACGTTACTTGGCATATTTTCAGGCATACACAAGTACGTATGCGGAAGTGGAAAAGCTGAAAGCCATGTATGAAGAAGCACTCAAGACCGCAGACATTGTTGGCTTGTGTGTGGGTACGCGTCCTGATTGTGTTCCTGATGCCGTTCTTGAGTTGTTGGCGAGTTATCATGCTCAAGGCTTTGAGATCTGGTTAGAGCTCGGCCTGCAAACCGCAAACGACAAAACCCTGCACCGTATAAACCGTGGTCATGACTTCGCTTGCTATGATCGTGTCACCAAGAAGGCGAGAGCCCTTGGGCTGAACGTTTGCACCCATCTTATCGTCGGTTTACCGGGCGACACACGCGCTGATCATATCGACACCATTGAACGCGTTGTTGAGACGGGCACTGACGGTATCAAGCTTCATCCTCTTCATATTGTTGAAGGCAGTGTTATGGCGAAATCTTGGCGTGCAGGCCGTTTGGATGAAATCACGATTGAAGACTACGTCGAAAGTGCTTCAGAAATGATCCTTCGCACGCCATCAGATGTTGTGTATCACCGCGTCTCGGCCAGTGCGCGTCGCCCAACCTTACTTGCACCAACGTGGTGTGAAAATCGGTGGTTAGCAATGACGGGTGTCGCTCGTGCGTTGACGCTAAAAGGCGCACAAGGGGCATTGTTAAATGATGCCTTTGTCTTTCCTTCCTAATATTCTCAAATCCGCGCTTTACTGGACATGCCTGTGCTGTAGTGACGGAAATCGCGTTACCCTAACGAACCTACGTCGCAAAACGACGTAGGCTTATTCGTTTTCTTTCTCAACCATATGGCAAGATAAAGCGTGAGGTTTGTTCAAAAATCGAATGTGCCAGTGATAAAGACGCAAAGGAAACACAAGTTTGGGATGGTTGAATGACTGATTGGATGCCAATGGCAGCCGTAACGCTCTTTGTCGGCTTTCTTCTCGGTACGTTTTGGGCGTCTCGCCGTCGCGTTATATCGAAGAAAACGTGGCAAGCATACTTATCAAATCTGTATTCTCCCAAAGCCATGATCGGTATTGAGGATGGCAAGATCCTGTTTGCGAATAGAGGCTTTGTACGTCTTTTCAACGTGGAAACCGTCAATGGACATCTTGAATTCAAAGGGACAAAAGACAAATCGACGTTTGATACACTGTTGAGATACCGCCGCTGGCCCTTACCTTTTATTGATGTCACTGCTGACTTTAGGGCGGTATCAAACCGCAATGCGCCAAGGTATGCGCGTTTTTCAGGCCTTCCTGTTTGGTGCAGTGGTCAGCGAGCGTGGATTATCTCCCTCGAGCCTGAATCTGAAAGCGTCTATAGCGAGCCCTTCGCAAACAACGACAACCATATATTCCGCAGCGTCATAAACTCTCTGGCTGAATTGGTGTGCTTTCAAGACCGAGATGGACGCATTGTGGGTACCAACAATGCGTTTGATCGTTTCTGGAAAGAGCGAGAAGACGAAGGCCTGTTCTTTAATGCGCAAGATAACTTTGACAGCCGCCGAACCCAACAAAGCTGGACGACCACCCCTGCTGGCGATAGTTGCTTGCTTGAAACCAGTCAAACAGTGCTTCGAGACAACGACAATCGTATCTATGGCACCTTGAGCATTAGCCACGACGTGACCAATTGGCACATGATGCAAGAAGTCTTGGAGCAAGAGATTGAGGCAAGGCAAGAAGTTGAGCAACGCTTAAAACAGCACAGTAATGTGTTGACCTCAATCTTCGAGGCCAGTGTGGACCCGATTGGGATCTATAACTCTTCTTATGTTTTCCTTGGTGGGAATGCGGCTTTTGCAGAAGCCATGGGCGCACCGCATGACAACCTTGAAGGGCAGCAAGCGGCAGATCTCATGGATCCGGATGTGTTGGCGGATCATCAGCGCGTTGATATACCCGTACTGAAAGATGGCAAGACCATTAAATATGAAGACTTGGTGATGAAGCGTGATGGTTCTCAAGTCTGGTATGAGTTAACAAAAACCCAATTCCGCGATCCGACGGATGACACTATCGGTGTCTTGGTGATCGCCCGTGACGTAACGGCTCGAAAAGCAACACAGCAAGAATTAGCAGACGCCATCATGGAACTTGAAGAGCTCAGCTTCGTTGATGGCTTAACGAAAGTGGCGAACCGACGCAGCTTTGACGAGCAGTTAGTGAAAATGTGGCATTCCCACATTCGTGAGCAAGAGCCATTGTCTCTTATTCTTTGCGACATTGATTTCTTCAAACCCTACAACGATAACTATGGTCATCAACAAGGCGATAAAGCCTTGCGCATGGTGGCGGAAGTCTTCCTTGATGTGATTCGACGACCGCTTGATGCGGTTGCACGGTATGGCGGTGAGGAGTTTGCCATCTTGTTGCCGAATACCTCGGAAGAGGGGGCTGTGTATGTGGCTGAAAAAATATCAGAAGCATTGGCGCGCGCCAATATCGAACATGAGTTTTCTTCTGTCTCAACGAGATTGAGCTTGAGCCAGGGTGTGGCAACCATTTTGCCGGTTCAAGGGCAAGATTATGGCGACTTGGTCTTGGCGGCTGATAAAGCCCTTTACCGTGCAAAACGCGCGGGTCGAAACCGCATCGCCTCGACAAACCTAGTCGTTGATCTCGTGTAAATCACGCAAGCCAATAAAAATAGGGTACATAAGGGGCGTTTCGACGCCTTTTTCTTTAGCTTGTTCTGGGGGCTCGCTATTATGTTGCTTCAGAACCGTTGATCAGGAAGTTCAATGAAGCAAATAAAACTCTTGGCACAATACTACGTCGACTTGTTGGTAAAGTTAGGTATTGTCCGATTCAGCATGTTGCTGGCCCTCGCGCTTGTTGCGCTGGCTGTTGTGGTGCAAGTGGCCATTACGCTTGTGCTCAATGGCAGTGTTCATGATAGTGACATCGTCCGCTCCGTCTTTTTTGGCCTCCTCATCACGCCTTGGGCCGTGTATTTCCTTTCTGTCGTCGTCGACCAACTTGAAGAATCTCGCCAGCGCTTGACGAAACTTGTCGCCAAGCTCGAAGAGATGCGTTCTCGCGACATGGAGCTTAACCGCCAACTCACCGATAACATTGCCCAGCTCAACTTAGAAATTGAAGAGCGTAAGCGTGCAGAAGAAGCACGTGAAGAGGCCATGCTCGATCTTGAAAACGAAGTCTATCAGCGTGAAAAAGCCCAGCTAGAGTTGGCTGAGCAGACCGCATTGCTGCGCTCTTTCATCGATGCGTCGCCTGATCTTATCTATTACCGTAACGAACGTGGTCAATTCTCGGGTTGTAACAAAGCCATGGAAGAACTGACTGGCAAGAAAGAAAAAGAGCTGGTCGGCCTAACCCCTTGGGATGTCTACAGTGAAGACGTGGCGAGCAAGGTCGTTGAAACCGATCAGCAGGTTTTTGATAACAACGTTTCTTTGACTTACGAGCAATGGCTTGAGTACAACGATGGCCAAAAAGCGTACTTTGAACTGCGCAAGTTGCCGTTTTATTCCCGTGATGGACGCCGTTTAGGCCTGGTTGGGTTTGGTCGTGAGATCACTGAGCGTAAGCGCTACCAAGATGCATTGGAAAAAGCGAGTCGTGACAAAACCGCGTTTATTTCGACGATCAGCCATGAACTGCGAACCCCTCTTAATGGGATTGTTGGTTTAAGCCGCATGTTGCTGGATACCCGTTTATCGAGTGACCAACTGGGGTATCTCCGCACGATTCACGTCAGTGCGATTACTTTGGGGAACATCTTTAACGATATTATTGACCTCGATAAATCGGATCGCAGCCGCTTAGAGCTTCTTCCTCAGCCTATGGATTTGCCTGATTTCGTCACTGAAATTGAAAACATCAGCGGTCTGATGGCAGAACAAAAAGGCCTGCGCTTCTCTCTTGATCGCATGACGTCATTCCCTGCTGCGGTGAGTGTTGATGGTACGCGTTTACGTCAAATACTTTGGAATTTGGTCGGGAACGCCGTGAAATTCACCAAGCAAGGTGCGGTAAATGTCGCGGTCAGTTGCGACGTTGAAGACGAGATGGCACACCTTCAGTTTGACATTGAAGACAGTGGTATCGGCATTCCGCCTGAGGAACAAAAGAAAATTTTCGCCATGTATTACCAAGTAAAACAAGGCGAAGACAATCTGCACGCCGTTGGAACAGGCATCGGATTGGCGGTATCGAGAAAACTGGCGCGATTGATGGGTGGCGATATCGAAGTTGACAGTGAAGTGGGCGAAGGGAGTACGTTTACCGTTACGCTCAGCGTCCCGCTTTGTGATGCTGTTGAAAGCCAAGAGCGTGTGACAGCAGAACAACGTTCGCTGCACATTCTGCTGGTGGAAGACATTGAACTGAACATCACCGTTGCTGTGAATTTGCTTGAGAGCCTTGGCCATACGGTGACGGTTGCGCGATGTGGCAAAGAAGCACTCGAGACATTCCCAACCGCACATTTTGATCTTTTACTTCTGGATATCCAGCTACCAGATATGACAGGGTTTGATATCGCAGCGCAATTGCGTAGTGGCGACGCACCTTTACCACCTTTGGTGGCCTTGACTGCGAACGTCATAAAAGACAAATCCGAATACATTCAACGCGGCATGGATGACGCTATCAGTAAGCCGATTAGCGTCGCTGCGGTGACGGATGTGATTGAGCGATTAGCGCTTCAATGCCCATTTAGTAAAGGACATACACCTGTGGTTGAACCGAAGAAACCGGGAAATGAGCTCTACGAAACACTGCTTGATCTCGAAATGCTGCGCTCCTACGTGGATATTGTGGGCCCAGAGCCTGTTTATCAAAGCATCACCATGTTCGAAGAGGTGATGCCTGAGTACCTCCAAATCTTAGACAGCAACATGACGGCCAAAGATCAGGATGGCATTGCCAGTGAAGCGCACAAAATAAAAGGGGCGGCAGGATCGATCGGTTTGAAACATATTCAGAAAGTTGCCCAAAAAGCGCAATCACCCGAGTTACCTGCTTGGTGGGAGAACATTGCTGACTGGGT
This sequence comes from Enterovibrio norvegicus, assembly GCF_002876705.1. Classification (GTDB taxonomy): domain Bacteria; phylum Pseudomonadota; class Gammaproteobacteria; order Enterobacterales; family Vibrionaceae; genus Enterovibrio; species Enterovibrio norvegicus_B. Next base: position 55,747 of record NZ_MDAG01000015.1, read on the forward strand.
TGATGAAATCAAGGAAGGCTATAAGCACGATTTGTCCGTGTTGAAACAATGGCTGGATGAATACAGTAAGTAACAAGATGAAGAAGGGATAAAAGCCGATGCTTTTGTCCCTTTTCTTTTCTGCTGACCTTTCTGTCTATTGAACGCGATGTGCTCGCCAATCTGTCTGATAGGGCATGAAGCATGGGCAGGAGAGGAAGAATAGTTGAAGTAAGTAGAGGCATTCTCTGCATGATTGAACATTGAAAACAAAAAGGCCTGCAAAGCAGGCCTTTTCTATATATGTCGTTTGCGTCAGCGAAGATTAAATATCTTCAAGCTCGCCGCAGAAACGGTAACCTTCGCCGTGGATAGTAGCGATGATTTCAGGTGTATCACCAAATGACTCGAAGTGCTTACGGATACGACGAATAGTAACGTCAACCGTGCGGTCATGTGGTTTCAATTCACGGCCAGTCATCTTCTTAAGAAGGTCTGCACGTGTTTGGATTTTGCCTGGGTTTTCACAGAAGTGCAGCAGGGCACGGAACTCAGAACGTGGCAGTTTGAATTGCTCGTTGTCTGGGCTGATCAGTGAACGGCTGTTGATATCAAGTACCCAGTTGTTGAACACATAGCGCTCTACAGAACGTTTGTCTTCTGGTACCGCACCTTGGCTCATTGCACGAGTCAAAAGGTTGCGTGCACGGATAGTCAGTTCACGTGGGTTAAATGGTTTAGTGATGTAATCGTCAGCGCCAATTTCCAAGCCTAGGATCTTGTCTACTTCGTTATCACGACCAGTTAGGAACATCAGAGCCATGTCGCCTTGCTCGCGCAATTCGCGTGCTAGCAGCAGGCCATTTTTACCTGGAAGGTTGATGTCCATGATCACCAGGTGTACCTGATTGTTGGAAAGCACTTGGTGCATTTCCTCGCCATCGTTGGCTTCCAGTACTGTGTAACCTTCCGCTTCAAAGATACTTTTCAGCGTGTTACGCGTTACGTGTTCGTCTTCTACAATCAGAATATGAGGGGTTTGCATTGGCGTTACCTAATTTCTTTAAGGAATCTGGTATTTAACAATCACAGAATATGTTGATTCTATGAAAAAAATTTACAAACAGGAAAAGTACCAAGAAAGCCATTGTTCGACTTTCAAAAGCATACTTCCCTGATCCGAACGCCATCCTTAGAGAAGGTTTTTGCTGAAGCGTAATTTTACGCTGCATGCTACTGATCAAATCATTTTGGCCAGCAAATCCATTGGATAGCGCTGATTGTATTCATTTAACAGCGTGCTAACAATAATTAGTAATAAATCAACGCGATTTTTTTTAATCTTTATTGATATACGTCAATCTCGGCGAAAGTCGTCCCAAAAAGGGGAATATCACTTAGATACTTGGCTGATTCTTTAAGAGTACGTTTAAACATTTTCGTACTATTACAACAGGTGTGAAAATTGTGTAAAGAGATTTCGCGCCAGCGCGGGTATCTCACCATGTTGTAGCATAACGGTCAACCACTTCCCCTTTAGAGCTTTGCGCTCGTCACTTCACGTTTTTCTAATTTGTGCAGCAATCCGCAGAGAGAAATTAAATATATAAATAAGGTGCTGGTATGGATGATTAAATTGTATTCAGTTACTTTGTTAGAGTTTACATCTGAGTGGCACGTTGTTATTGAGGCTGACGCCATTTTGAATGTCAGGGTCATCTTGTTTGAGAACGTATTGTCTGTTCGCCAAAAAACGCGGGTCGTGAAAGTTTGGCTACAGTTATGGCTGAAAACCCGCAATGCACGCGATTTTTCAACAGAATATTTAAGAAAATCATGAAAAAGCATGGAGGCGATATGAACGATTTACTTCCTGATTTGAGCGATGAGCACGGCGATACCGTTCAATGGTTACCTATTCAATGGCGTGATTTTGGTGGTGAGTCAATTTTCTCAGGGCCGGTTGAAACCCTGCATTGTATGGAAGATAACTCGAAGGTGCGGGAGCTGGTTAATCAACCTGGTCATGGCCGTGTTTTGGTTGTTGATGGGCAAGGCAGTTTGAACAAAGCACTACTAGGCGATTTATTGGCAGAACGCGCAGTTGAAAATAATTGGAAAGGCATTGTTATTTTTGGCGCCGTGCGAGATGCAGGCGCACTGAGCACAATGGCGCTAGGGGTGAAAGCCTTGGGAGTCTGCCCGATCAAAACCGAAAAGTTGGGGGCTGGGAATGTGGGTGTAACGCTCGAGCTGGGTGGTGTTTCCATAGCGTCTGGGGATTATCTGTATGCTGACCTCAACGGTGTCATGGTCAGCAAAGTACCCGTCAAGTAATGCTGCCGCATGAGCAAGTGTCGGTTAGAAGCGGTAACCGACACCGAGTTGATATTGTGCTGACGCTGAAGGCTCTTGGTTTAATGAATAATCAAAACGCGCTTCAACATTGAGGTGCTCGGTGAGTTGCAACTTACTGCCCATCCCGACAATACCCACGGTCTCTTCGTTAGCGTGCTCCGCTTGGACACTGCTTTCAAAACTGAGCTTTTCATTAAAGCTGTATTGAATACCGCTTAACAAACCTTTAGTACTTGTTGAGTCGTTGGTGGCGGTGCGCATTTCAGTGGCTAGATAGACGTTTATGTTCTTAAGCACTGGGTAGTGATACCCGCTATTGATAGTCCAGCTGTCGAACCCGCTATAACCGCTGGTGATTGAACTCGAAAACCAAGGCTTGCGTGCGTCTTCTTCTATATATTCATAAAGTGGCAGGGAGTCTTGTGCAGCACTGAAAAATGCCACGAATTGAAGAGTGACAGCGAGTAAAAGCTTGTTCATTTATGCCACTCCTTTTTGTTATTTTTATGATTAAGTGTCTAGTCTAGTTCACTCGTTTCAGTTTTGATAAGGGGTGTTGAAGATTTTTTCTACAATTGGGAATTGTCGCTGTGTCAGTGCGTTGCCGTCTATTCTTCTTCTCTAAATTAAAAGCAAACGGCGTGCCTAAATGACACGCCAGTTAAGCCTTAATTCACATTTTAGCCCTGAGAATATTGAAACGAGTGTCATCGCTGTACGGGAAGACATCGTTGAACTGGCCTTGTTGAATGTTGCTTTGCAATTGCTTCCAATAGTCAGCATCAAACAAGTCAGAATGCAGTTCGTTAAAGAGCGAACGTATTTTCGGGTTGATCAATAAGAAGGTGCGAAACTCTTCGGGGAATACATCATATTCGCCAACGCTGTACCAAGGTTCTGCGGCCATTTCATCTTCAGGGAAGCGTGGTGGTGGAATACGTCGAAAGTTCACCTCTGTCAGATACATGATTTCATCGTAATCGTAGAAGATGACACGGCTATGCCTCGAGACGCCGAAGTTTTTAAACAGCATGTCTCCCGCAAAGATGTTTGCGGCAGCGAGTTGTTTAATGGCATCGCCATATTCTTGCACCGCTTCTCTTAGTTCTTCTTCGTTGGCTTGCTCTAGGTAGATATTGAGCGGGATCATGCGTCGTTCCATATACAAATGACTGATATGGATTTCTTTGTTCGTGAGTTTGATGAGAGACGGCGCAACGTCCATGAGTTCTTTAATTAATTCTTCGCTGAAGCGTTCTCTTGGAAAGATAAAGTTGCGGTAATCCAAGGTGTCCGCCATTCGACCCACACGATCATGCTCTTTTACCAATTGGTACTTTTCTTTGACGACGGCATGCGTGATGTCTTTCTGTGGGGCGAACTTGTCTTTAATGATCTTAAACACGAAGCCATAAGAGGGGAGGGTAAACACGGACATCACCATCCCTTTGATGCCTGGGGCGATAACGAACTGGTCATCTGAGTTATCCATATGGTGTAGAAACTCTCGGTACAGTTCCGTTTTACCGTGTTTCTGACAGCCTATGGCAGTATAGAGTTGCGCCGGTGTTTTGTGTGGCATCAACTGGCTAAGAAAATCGACCAAGGCCGCAGGCGCGGGGGCGTAAACCATGAAGTAAGAGCGAGCAAAGCCGAAGATAACACTGACATCATCGGAATCCGAGATACAAGCATCCACGACAAGCTCACCCTGTTCATTGATCAAAATAGGGATCACTAATGGGCGCATTTGGTTAGCCATCTCAATGCGGCCAATCAAATAAGCCCCTTTGTTTCGATAGAAAGGCTCACGCACCATATCAATGATGATTTCACTGGTCAGTTGAGGCCCTAAGCGAAGTTGGAGCGCTTCAACAATACGATGAACATCGCGCGCTTTGTTTTCCCACGCCAAGGTAAAAGGGGTGTCGTCCAACAAACGCTCAACGGTATGAATCAGGTTTTTATTGCTGGCGTAACGTTTTAGCAATGGGGTTGGGTATTTGGGAATACGCCCGCCTTGCGAGCTGTTAACGAACAGTTTGTCTCGGCGAATATTACGATGATCGAAAATTCGGCAATATACAGAGTTAAAGAAGCTCTCTGCAATATCATAGCGAGGGTAATCATCGAGGAGTTGGCTGTACGCATCTTTTACACCCATGAGGAATGAGCGTGTTGCGTGTTGCTTATCGAGCATGGTTTTGAGTTGCTGGGCGACCAGGCCGACATGAAGGTCGTAAAAGTTAATACGTTTTTTCAATGCCGATTGTACGCTTTTCCAGTCTTGCTGCTCAAAACGCTCTTGTGCGCCAGCCGTTACATCAAGAAAGCGACCGTACATGGCATCAGAGCCTTGTAAAATTGTCGCTGCGACGAGTTGCTCCATTGCTTCTGCCACGATTCCCTCCTTGGAGTAGATGCTTTTTTCATCACTTTTCAACCCACTATGTCTTGATGATGACTATTGCGCAAGAAGTAACCTCCGGAATGCTGCGCTTTCTCATCTTTTAAAATGGTTAACTAAGAGTTGCGAAATGCTGCGTTTTTTTGAGAGATAACTTAAATTTTTGTTGACCTAGTAACCCGCTTTGGGTAAAGGTTATAAAAACGCAGCAAGGAAGTTCTAAAACATGCTTCAATCAGCCACAATCCGTTTCATTATTACCATTATTACCGGCACTACGTGTGCAGGTGCGGGCTGATTTGCACAGAATTTTAAAAAAAAGCCCGTACCCCACAAGGTGCGGGCTTTTTTTTCATTAGTTTACTTTTGAATTAGAAAGCTCGGGATGGAGCTGGAGGAAAGGATGCGAGTTTTAAAGTTTGGGGGAACATCCCTCGCGAATGCGGAACGATTTAGTAGAGCCGCAGAAATCATTACCAGCAATACCTGTCAAAGCGACGTATCCGCTGTACTTTCTGCACCAGCTAAAATCACTAACGCGCTTGTCGCAGTGATTGATAGCACCGTTAAACACGGTGAGGCAGAGCGCCAAGTTGCCGAAATCCACGCCATTTTTAGCGCCTTGTTTGATGGGCTTGATGAAATGGAAGAAACGTTCGATAAAGCGCCGCTTTACCTCGAACTGGATAAAACACTGAATCAGCTCAAGCAATACATCCACGGTATTGCGCTTCTGGGCTTGTGTCCTGACAACATCTACGCACGCATCATCAGTAAAGGTGAGCGCCTGTCTATCGCGACCATGTCAGCATTGTTGCAAGCACGTGGTCATAAGACGTTCGTGATTGATCCTGTGCATTATCTGCAAGCGAAAGGTGATTACCTTGAAGCCATGGTAGACATTGAGGTGTCTTCCGACAACTTCAAGCGCGAGCCAATTCCGGCGAAGCACATTGGTTTGATGCCGGGCTTCACTGCGGCGAATGAAAAAGGTGAGCTTGTTACCTTAGGCCGTAACGGCTCTGATTACTCTGCGGCGGTTTTGGCAGCCTGTGCACGTGCTGAGTGCTGCGAGATTTGGACGGACGTGGATGGTGTTTACAGCTGTGACCCACGTTTGGTACCGGATGCGAAGCTGCTTAAATCACTGAGCTATCAAGAAGCGATGGAGCTGTCGTACTTCGGTGCGAAAGTGCTTCACCCGAAAACCATCCTGCCTATTGCCCGTTTCCACATCCCTTGCTTGATCAAAAATACCGCGAACCCTCAAGGTGCGGGCACATTGATCGGCATCGACAACGGCGAAGACAACCTAGCGGTTAAAGGGATCACCACCCTTAGCGACCTCAGCATGGTGAACGTGTCAGGCCCTGGCATGAAAGGCATGGTGGGCATGGCGGCTCGTGTATTTGGTGCCATGTCAGCGGCGGGCGTTTCTGTCGTTTTGATCACTCAGTCTTCGTCTGAATACAGCATCAGCTTCTGTATTGAGTCTGACGACAAAGCACTGGCAGAGCGTGCGTTGCATGACAGCTTTGAGCTTGAACTAAAAGATGGCTTGCTAGAGCCTGTTGATTTTACGGATGACGTTGCGATCGTTTCTTTAGTGGGCGATGCAATGCGCACTGCGAAAGGCGTGGCTTCCCAATTCTTCACATCACTGGCGGAAGTGAACGTAAACATCGTTGCGATTGCACAGGGTTCTTCTGAGCGTTCTATCTCAGCAGTTATTCCGAACAACAAAGTGTCGGAAGCAGTGAAAGCGTGTCACGAAAACTTGTTTAACAGTAATCACTACCTCGATGTGTTCATCGTGGGTGTGGGTGGCGTAGGCGGTGAGTTGGTTGAGCAGGTGAAACGCCAGCAAGTCAAACTCGCAGAGCAGGGCATTGTGATCCGAGTTTGTGGTCTTGCGAACAGCCGCCAAATGAAGCTCGATAGCAAAGGTATTGACCTAAACAACTGGCGTGAAGCGTTAGCGAGTGCTGAAGAAGGCTTTAGTCTGCCAAGCATGGTGCGTTTGGTTCAACAACACCACGTGATCAACCCCGTGTTTATTGACTGTACGTCAGATCAATCAATTGCTGACCAATATGCTGATTTCCTGTCATCGGGTTTCCACGTGATCACGCCGAACAAGAAAGCAAACACTGCCAGCATGGCGTACTACCAGCAACTGCGTAATGCAGCGCGTGCACGTCGCCGTAAGTTTATGTACGACACCACAGTGGGTGCAGGCTTGCCAGTTATCGAAAACTTGCAGAACTTGATCGCTGCGGGTGACGAGCTTGAGAAATTTACCGGTATCTTGTCCGGCTCAATGTCGCACATCTTCGGTAAATTGGATGAAGGCCAAAGCTTTAGTGAAGCAACAACCGTTGCGCGTGAAAGCGGCTTCACCGAGCCCGATCCTCGTGACGACCTGTCTGGCATGGACGTGGCGCGTAAACTGTTGATCCTTGCACGTGAAGCAGGCATGAATCTAGAGCTTGAAGACGTCGATGTCGAACCAGCATTGCCACCAGGCTTTGATGACTCTGGCGATGTAGAGACATTCATGGCGAAACTGCCAGAGGCAGATGCTTACTTCGATAAGATTGCGGGCGAAGCGCGCAGTGAAGGCAAAGTGTTGCGCTATGTCGGTAGCATCGACAACGGTCAATGTTCAGTGAAAATCCAAGCGGTTGATGCTGATGACCCGATGTTCAAGATTAAAGAAGGCGAGAATGCACTCGCGTTCTACAGCCGCTACTACCAACCTATTCCGTTGGTATTGCGTGGCTACGGTGCGGGTACTGAAGTGACCGCGGCGGGTGTGTTCGCAGACTTGATGCGTACACTTGGCTGGAAACTGGGGGTGTAACCATGAGTGTTGTGGTTTACGCACCAGCGTCTATCGGTAACGTCAGTGTCGGGTTTGATGTATTGGGGGCCGCAGTGTCCCCGATTGACGGCACCTTATTGGGTGACCGCGTCTTAGTCGCCGACGGTGGCAATGTGCCATTTTCTCTAAACTGTATTGGTAGTTTTGTTGATAAGCTGCCTGAAGACCCGAAAGAAAATATCGTCTACCAAAGCTACTTGGTCTTTTGCCGTGAAATGGAAAAACATGGCGCGACGGTTCGCGCTGTTGCCATGACGCTAGAAAAGAACATGCCGATTGGCTCAGGCCTTGGTTCGAGTGCATGTTCCATTGTTGCCGCATTGGATGCGCTTAACCGTTTTCATGATAACGCCCTTGATGAAACCACTTTGTTGGCGTTAATGGGGGAAATGGAAGCGGCCATTTCTGGTAGCTTGCATTACGACAACGTAGCCCCTTGTTACCTAGGTGGTTTGCAGTTGATGGTTGAGCAAAACGGTATCATCAGTCAGCAAGTGCCTTGTTTCGACGAATGGTATTGGGTCATGGCGTACCCAGGTATCAAAGTGCCGACAGCTGAAGCACGCGCCATTTTACCCGCGCAATATCGTCGCCAAGATGTGATTAATCATGGTCGTCATCTGGCAGGCTTCATTCATGGCTGTTACTCTGGTCAGCCGCAATTGGCGGCGAGCATGATCAAAGATGTGGTTGCAGAACCTTATCGTGAAAAGCTGCTGCCAGGGTTTGCACAAGCACGACGCTATGCGACGGAAGCGGGCGCACTTGCTACCGGCATTTCAGGCTCAGGGCCGACACTTTTTAGCATCACTGATGATAAAGAGATTGCCGAGCGTGTAGCGAAGTGGCTACAGGATAATTATGTTCAAAATGAAGAAGGATTTGTCCACGTCTGTCGATTGGATGTGACCGGATCGACCGTGACAGGAAGTGAACTATGAAGCTTTACAATATCAAGGAAAATGACGAGCAGGTCTCGTTTGGACAAGCAGTAAAACAAGGTCTTGGTCGTAACCAAGGTTTGTTCTTCCCGAGTGAATTACCCGCATTTGATGATGTTGATGCGTTGCTAGAGAAAGATTTCGTTTCTCGCAGCACCGACATCCTGTCTGCATTTATCGGCGACGAATTGCCACAAGAAACCGTGCGTTCAATGGTTGAAAATGCATTCCAATTCCCTGCGAAAGTCGAAAAAGTCACTGACAGTGTCAGCGCATTGGAGCTGTTCCACGGCCCAACACTGGCGTTTAAAGACTTTGGTGGTCGCTTTATGGCGCAATCACTGGCTGCCGTGTCTGACGGCGGCAAAGTGACCATTTTAACTGCAACATCGGGTGATACTGGCGCGGCGGTTGCCCATGCGTTTTATGGCATGGAAAACATCAAAGTTGTTATCCTTTATCCGAAAGGCAAAATCAGCCCGCTACAGGAAAAGCTTTTCTGTACTTTGGGTGGCAACATTCACACAGTGGCTGTGAACGGTACCTTTGATGATTGCCAAACCATGGTGAAACAAGCCTTTGATGATGCAGAACTTCGCCAAGCGATTGGTCTTAACTCGGCGAACTCCATCAACATCAGCCGTTTGATGGCACAGATTTGTTATTACTTCGAAGCAGCGTCTCAATTGACACCAGAGCAGCGCGAAAACTTGGTGATTTCTGTACCAAGCGGCAACTTTGGTAACTTAACTGCAGGTTTGCTGGCAAAAGCGATTGGCTTACCAATCAAGCGTTTCATTGCCGCGACCAACGTGAATGACACTGTGCCACGCTACCTGAAAACTGGCGAGTGGACGCCAACACCCACTATTCCAACATTGTCGAATGCGATGGATGTAAGTCAGCCAAACAACTGGCCGCGCATCGAAGAGCTTTGCCAACGTAAAGGGTGGGGATTGAACGAATTGGCTTCAGGCGCAGTGACTGACGAAGAGACAGCAGAAACACTGAAAGCCATGTTTGACGCAGGCTACCTATGTGAACCACACGGTGCGATTGCTTACCGCTTGCTAGAAGAGCAATTGCAGGACGGTGAATATGGCTTGTTCCTTTGCACTGCGCACCCAGCGAAGTTCAAAGAATCGGTAGATGACATTCTTGGACAAGACATCCCATTGCCGGGTCCGCTGGCGAAGCATGCTGTGATGGAATTGCTGTCGTCTGAACGCGATGCTGATTTTGCTCAGATCCGCGCTTACCTCATGGAAGTGGCTGGCTAAGAAAAAGTCCCACTGAAAGGCGGAATGCAAAAATAAAAAACCGACCCTTGGGTCGGTTTTTTCATTCTAGCTATCTGTGTAGAAGAATCTATTACAGAGAGTTAGTGAAGGTACGCGCGATAACGTCACGCTGTTGTTCAACAGTCAGTGAGTTGAAACGTACTGCGTAGCCAGATACACGGATTGTTAGCTGTGGGTATTTTTCTGGGTGTGCAGCTGCATCTTCCAGCGTTTCACGCTTAAGTACGTTTACGTTCAGGTGTTGGCCACCTTCGATTTTTGCAGGTACTTCGATCGCGATGTCGCGGCTCTCGTACTCACCCAGATCAGCTGCAGGGATAACTTGGTCAGCGTCGAAGCCAGACTGTGCACAAATGCAACGCGCTTCGTTGGTTTCGCTGTCCAGCAACCAAATTGAGTTCAATAGGTTGTCGTTTGCTGCTTTAGTGATTTGAATACCAGTGATCATAAACTTTCCCCTTGATAGGCTTTAGTGGTTTTATTTTTCCATCTTTTGATGAGCTGGGTACTGTATACCTTACTATCTGTAAGGTTATTTTGATTTTGGTCAAATTACAACTAAAATATGCGGGATTTTCACACTGTGTTTTTTGTCTCACATCAATAAAATGACAACTATTTGGTTTTAAACAATTCAGTAACATGGGTGGTATGTATGAATGACTTTCATTTGTAATAAAATAACTACATTTTCATGCGTAAATTTCCATCGGAAAAGCCTTCTTAGCACCCAAGATGTAACCTAAAATGTTGTCGGTTACTAAAGTGATTACCTATCCCGCAAGAAGTGGGCGGAGAGAAAATGAAATATATTGGAGCGCACGTTTCTGCTGCGGGTGGCGTAGATAAAGCCCCTGTAAACGCAGCCGAGTTAGGCGCAAATGCGTTTGCATTGTTCACCAAAAATCAACGCCAATGGGTTGCCAAACCGTTGGAGTCCAGCACCGTTTCCGCCTTTAAAGCGAATTGCCAGCGTCTGGGTTTTGTCCCTGAAGCCATTTTGCCGCATGACTCCTATCTGATTAACCTTGGTGCGCCAGAAGAAGAGAAATTGATTAAGTCGCGCGATGCATTCATCGACGAAATGCAACGTTGTGAACAATTGGGCCTGCCATTACTCAACTTCCACCCTGGCAGTCATCTGAAAAAAATCAGTGAAGCGTCTTGTTTGTCTTTGATTGCTGAATCCATCAACCTTGTGCATCAAGCCGTGCCGAATGTGGTTGCTGTGATCGAGAATACCGCAGGGCAAGGCACGAATTTAGGTTGGTCATTTGAGCAGCTCGCGATCATCATCGATCAGGTCGAAGACAAACAACGTATTGGTGTCTGTATTGATACCTGTCATGCGTTTGCAGCAGGGTATGATTTACGCACGCACAGTGCCGCGGAAGAGACATTTAATGCTTTTGGCGACATGGTAGGGTTTGAGTACCTTCGAGGGATGCACCTTAACGATGCCAAAACGCCCCTAGGAAGCCGTGTTGACCGGCACCAAGCGTTGGGTGACGGTGAAATTGGATTGGCGTGTTTTGAAGTCCTGATGCAAGATGCGCGCTTTGATGGTATTCCACTTATTTTAGAAACCATCAAACCTGAGTGTTGGGCAGAAGAAATTCGCTTATTGCGTCAGTTTGAAGCTTCAGCAACGCGGCAGTGAACGATTGTTTAGGTATAGAGTAACGTTTTGAACCAAGAAAGGACGAAGTAGCAATGACAGAAGCAGTGACCTGGCATGAAGTGATTGGTCGGGAAGAAGAGCAAGATTACTTTAAACAGACCATGACCTATGTGACTGAAGTGCGTGACAGTGGCATTGTGGTATTTCCTCCCCCTGAGGACGTGTTCAATGCCTTTGACTTTACAGCGCTCAGCGATGTGAAAGTGGTGATTTTGGGGCAAGACCCTTACCACGGACCGAATCAAGCGCACGGGCTTTGTTTCTCTGTAATGCCGGGGATTAAAACTCCGCCTTCATTGGTCAATATGTATAAAGAGTTGGCACAGGACATTGAAGGCTTTTCGATTCCGAATCATGGTTACTTGAAAAGCTGGGCAGATCAGGGCGTTTTACTCCTCAATACTGTGTTAACGGTTGAACAAGGCAATGCACATTCCCATGCCCACCTTGGCTGGGAAACCTTTACTGATCGTATTATCGAGGCAGTAAATGCGCACACTGATGGTGTTGTCTTCCTGCTTTGGGGCGCCCATGCTCGCAAAAAAGGACGCGTGATTGATCGAGACCGCCACCATGTGCTGGAAGCGCCGCATCCTTCCCCATTGTCTGCGCATCGAGGATTTTTGGGCTGTGGGCATTTCTCTCAAACAAATCAATTGTTGAGTGAGCAAGGGAAAGCGCCGATCGATTGGCAACCTGTCTTAGATTGATATTGCCTTTCCGATAACCGCCTCTAACAACGTACCGTTTCAGGACGTTGGTGAATCGAAACCCGCTATCAGTGACGCTGATCGCGGGTTTTCTTGTTTCCACCTTCCTGTTGAAATAACTGCGCAAAAAATGACCATGCGCAATTTGTCATCTCACCACTTCGATAGACTGAGTAAGTTCGTGTGAATGAAGACAAGGAGGTGCTATGTTATTAGCCAGCATTCATAAAGATCACAACAATATAAACCGCTTACTGCAGTTGCTTACGGAAAAGCTGTCCGCAATCCGCGCAGAAAAAGACGTTAATTACAGCCTGATTAGAGATGTGGTTGTTTACCTTCAAGAACACGCCGAAAAATACCATCACCCCAAAGAAGATCTGATTTACCACTATTATATTGAGCACTATGTGGATGCGGAACGTGTTGCAGCACTCGATGATGATCATCAAGCGCTAGCAGAACTCACGGCTGATTTTGCGTTAACCATTGAGATGGTGCTGATGGATGCAGTGATCCCGCTCGATGTGTTTGCTGACAAGCTAAATGGCTTTGTGATGACGCAACGGGCGCACTTAGAACTTGAGGAAAAATCTGTATTGCCAGTGATTGAACGTGCGATGACAACGGGAGATTGGGACATACTGCAAGCGCGCTGGGATGAAGATGATCATGATCCGCTGTTTGGTGAGAATGTGTCTGCGAAGTTTAAGGAACTGGCGGCGGCTATCTAACGATCCGGTGGACGTTGCTTGTCGGGCGGTAAAATAAAAAGGCACCTTTCATAGGTGCCTTTTACGAATCCGGCGCTGCGCACTGTGTGTCGTGCGTGGGAGGTTTCTACGAACACTGAACGAGAAAGTTAAAGGTCAAAGTCACCGTCGTTCAAGTTGCCAAGCATATCGATATCTTGTAGCTCTTTACGCAAGCGTTGCCTGTCTTGCAATGCTTCGATCTCTCTCCATTTACGTTTAGCTTGTTTGGTTCGTCCACCGCGTTGTGGGCGCTCTTGGTCAAAAAGTTCGTTGAAGGCAAAGCTATCCATAATTCACCTCATTTTTCCTTAGCGGTCGCTAATTAAGTATCAAACCTTCTCCAAAATAAAATTGAAGTGTTTCTCATTTGTTGCACTTGGGTGAAGTTTTTATGAGATACAAATCACCTAAGATGAATAATCGTACAAAATGTGCACAGTGGCATAGGCGAATGTTGTCGCAAAGAAGGAAAATGGCGTCATTGCGGGAAAACAGGGAAAAGCTCAATGACAGCAATACACTAGGAATAAAAATGTTACGTACTCTAAAGATTAGGGTGGCAAAAACAAAGAAAACACGAAGAAAATAGAATGTTCCTCATTTGTAACCAAAAAGCATCATGTGTTTCTATAAGAAGGCGAAAAATAAAAACAAATAGATATAAATATGACAACTGATGCATATTGATTTTTGTGGGCGCTACCTTCATCATCTCGCGGAAAATTGCTGGTAACACCTGCAATACCAATACTAAAACAATGCATTCAAAGGGATGTCGAGCCAATCTGGGTTCGAACCATCCGTATTTTTTGAAAAGCAATTTTTTGCTTTTCACTTCAAGTCATACACTCCCTCGTTGGAGACGTTTTCGCTGGCAAGAATGTTTATGCGTACAGAGAGGTAGGCGTGGTAAGTCTGGTTAATTTTTTGAACGACCTGATCTGGGGATCAGTGTTGATCTATCTCCTGATTGGCGGTGGTGTCTTCTTCACTCTGCGTCTTGGGTTTATCCAAGTTCGTCATTTTGGTCACATGTTTAAAGTGATGAAGAACAGCCGTAAATCAGATAAAGACGGCATTTCGTCTTTCCAAGCATTGTGCACCAGTTTGGCTGCGCGTGTTGGTACAGGAAACATGGCGGGTATCGCCGTTGCGTTGACGCTTGGTGGTCCGGGCGCAATTTTCTGGATGTGGCTTATCGCCATCTTGGGCATGGCGACTGCGTTTGCGGAAAGCACGCTCGCGCAGCTCTACAAAACCCGTGATGATGACGGTAATTTCCGCGGTGGCCCTGCTTACTACATGGAAAGAGGGTTGGGCATGCGCTGGATGGGCGTGGTGTTCTCAGTCTTGCTCATTATCGCTTTTGGTCTCGTGTTTAACTCGGTGCAAGCAAACTCTATCACCCAAGCTGCTTACGTCGCGTTTGGTGCTGATCCCCTTTATGTCGGATTTGCACTGGTTATTCTTTCTTCTTTTGTCATTTTCGGCGGCATTCGTAAAATTGCCCGCACGGCAGAAATCATCGTGCCATTGATGGCGCTTTTGTATCTGGTGCTTGCGGTTTACGTGATGCTCACGAACCTTGAGAAAGTGCCAGACGTGCTTTCGCTTATTTTTCGCAGTGCGTTTGGTTTGGAAGAAGCCGCGTCAGGAGCACTGGGTTACACCGTGGCTCAGGGCATGGTTCAAGGGATCAAACGTGGTTTGTTTTCTAATGAAGCAGGCATGGGGTCTGCGCCTAATGCAGCGGCAACGGCAACGCCTTATCCTCCGCACCCGGCATCGCAAGGCTATGTGCAAATGCTCGGCGTGTTTGTCGATACCATTGTGATTTGTTCGGCAACCGTTGCGATCATTTTGATGTCGGGCGAATACATGCCGGGCAGCGATATTACGGGCATTGAATTGACACAACGTGCGCTGTCTAGCCAAGTGGGGGATTGGGGCGGGATCTTCATTGCGGTTGCGATTTTCTTCTTTGCTTTTACGTCGATCATTGCCAATTATTCGTACGCTGAAACCAACCTTATTTTCCTGAAGTACAACCAAAAAGTAGTGTTAAATGTCTTCCGATGCATTGTGTTAGGCATGGTGATGTTTGGGGCTTTGGCGGAATTACCGATTGTATGGGTAATGGCGGACACCTCCATGGGGCTCATGGCCATCGTTAACATGATCGCGATTTTGTTGTTGTCTGGTACCGTGATTAAGCTCGCGAAGGATTACAACCAACAACTCAAACACGGCAAAGTCCCTGCTTTTGATAGTCGCCAATACCCAGACATGCTGAATCAAATTGAACCGGGTGTGTGGGGTAAGGCGCCTGAAAATGCTGAATCGAAAACATCACGGTGAGAAAGTGGCGGAATAATAGGAAATACCCATCATAGCCATAGGAAAAAGCCATGCCTCATCGCGTGGCTTTTTTGCCTTTAAATGTTAACCTCTTAACAAGTGAAAAATGAGGGAAGAACATTATGCTTATCGTGGTTTCACCTGCGAAAACCTTGGATTACGAATCACCATTGGCCACTGATCGTCATACCCAGCCGATGCTGACTGCGCATTCAGAAAAGCTCATTGAAGTGTGCCGTAAGCTTACGCCTGCTGATATTTCTGGCTTAATGAAAGTGAGCGATAAAATCGCAGGGTTGAACGTAGCGCGTTTTGCAGAATGGTCACCGACATTTACAACGGACAATGCTCGCCCTGCGGTATTGGCTTTCAAAGGCGACGTGTATACCGGTCTTGAAGCGGAAAGTATGAGTGACGATGACTATACATGGGCGCAAGATCACCTGCGTATGTTGTCTGGTTTGTATGGATTGCTTCGCCCGCTGGATTTGATGCAACCTTACCGTTTGGAAATGGGCACAAAACTGGCCAACGAACGCGGTACAAACCTTTATCAATTCTGGGGTGAGATCATCACTAACGAATTGAATGCAGCGCTGGCTGCACAGAATGACAAACTGCTTGTGAACTTAGCGTCTAATGAATACTTCAAAGCGGTTAAACCTGCGAAGTTGGACGGTAAGATCGTCACGCCTGTGTTCAAAGACTGCAAAAAAGGCCAGTACAAGGTCATCAGTTTCTACGCCAAGAAAGCCCGAGGCATGATGGCGAGATATATCATTGATGAGCGTATCGACAGTGTTGAAGGCTTGAAAGCCTTTGACCGTGCAGGTTACTGGTTCAGCGAAGAAGAATCTAACGATAAAGAGTTGGTGTTCAAACGCGAAGAGCAGTAACTCCTTACTGTATGAATTGGAAATACTTTTATCATTTTTACTGTATAGGGCTTAGCTATTGATTGTTTACTTTCATGGTTAAGCTCTATTTTTTATGTTCTAAAAATATTATTAAAGCTAAAGCACTACATAAGAATGACCCGCGCTTCGATTTGAACTCTGTCACAAATCAATTGTTATGGTTTCTATATCATCCCTTGCCTAAGCCGTTTGAACGCATGTCTATAATTTACATGAACTTTGCTTTTTAGACGTGACTCTGCATACTTATCTTGTGTCTGATTTTTCTGAAAACATAGCTGTTTTTACTGTGTTTCATTTTTCGTGAAAATGTCTCACAAGTGAGTAGTGCGTTTCTTGTAAGTGGTTTTATATAACATATTAAAAGTAATAAACTATTTTGGTTTGGTTTTTACGCTGAATCTTAAAGAGTTTTATGGGTGAAAGGAATCGACAGAATAATGTTTTTACAGTCAATAAGTAATTACCGAGCACTTGCAATAATGATGATAGTGTCGGTTCACGTCTATCCTTATGGGTTAGAAAACACCACTGGATATTTATCAGTGATCAAAAATTTGCTAAGTAACTCTACAGCACTTTTTGTCTTTATTTCTGGATTTATGTTTCATCATGTTTTTATGAGGAATTATAATTATAAGAAATTTATAAAATCCAAATTGGAACGTGTTTTTTCACCATACCTATTTTTATCAACGTTAGCGATAGCACTATTATTTATCACTAATAATGGCTACTTTTCTGAAAATTTTTATGACTCGGATACACGTTTTTTCTCATCGAGCGATTCATCATTTATTACTATAGTTAAGTATTACTTAACTGGAAGGATGTTGACTGCCTATTGGTATATTCCTTTTGCAATATTACTTTTTGTTTGTGCCCCATTGCATCGGAAGTATGGTTTGCTATCAATGAATAAGCAGATTGCTATATTTTTACTTTTTTCCATAGTGTCACTTTTTGTACATCGCTCGATGGGTAACATTAACCCATTCCAAATGTTAATATATTTCACGCCATTTTATTTACTGGGTATTCTTTTTTCAAAAAACAGAGAGGTTTTGACTAGGAACAGTCTTTCTCGTGGTTTGATACTTATGGCTTTGACAGTTCTATTAGCTATATACCAGTATAGTGTTGGTCATCAGGGTAATTATATAAAACCACTTTTCCAATATGGTGGGGTTGATATTATGTTTATTCAAAAAATATTCATGGCGACGTCTTTGTATTACCTCCTTGATGCGCTAAGTTTTAAAAATAAGTGTGTTGACTATGTTTCAGATGTTAGTTTTGCTATTTATTTTCTCCATCCTTGGGTCTTGACCATATTAAAGCGCTTGCCATTTGAACTTCAGATCCCAACCGTTGATGTGTTTAAATATTTTTTAGTTTTTGCTTTTGTTATTATATCTTCGGTTTTTATTGCGATTTTTACTCATAAAATTCTAAACTCAGTAATAAGAACGAAGTATATTATCGGCTATTAAGTATCTTTTTTATGTAGTAAAAGCCAGTTAAAAAAAGGTTAGCCTAGGCTAACCTTTTTTTGTTTCGGGATGGTTTTCGTTAAGCAGTAGCAAGGCGCAGTTAACGCACCTGCTACTGGTAACATTCATCGATATTACGCCGTTGGATTAACCGGTTTGTTAGGCGTTTCATCAGCGTTGTTCTGCGCTGTGCTTTTCCCTTGCTCACGCGCGAAGCGACGTTCCCAGTAATCCGCATTTTTGATGCCGAGTTTCACTGGATCGAAAGTGTATTTCTCTACGCCTTCTTTCTGTTGGCGTTCATAGTCTTTCAGCGCTTTCAACGCTGGTCTGCCCAAGAAGAAGATGGTGAGAATGCCGACAATGTTTAGCCATGCCATTAAGCCGACACCTACGTCACCCATGGCCCAAGCTAGGTTTGCAGCTTTGACAGTGCCGTAGAATACCGCAGTCATCAGCACGAGCTTTAGCGCGAACATCATTCCAGGTACCTTCACGCTGCGGCGGATATAAGCAATGTTGGTTTCTGCGATGTAGTAGTAAGCCAAAATGGTGGTGAAGGCGAAGAAGAACAATGCAATGGCAATGAACGGTTTACCCCAGCCTGGCATGGTGCTCTCGATAGCAAGTTGTGTGAATACAGGGCCGTTAGCCGCGATTTCTGCTGCTACGTTTTGCACGATATACGCATCGCCAATGCCGTGTACGTTGTACGCGCCAGTGATGAGAATCATGAAGGCCGTGGCAGAACAGACAAGCAGCGTATCGATGTATATAGAGAACGATTGAACCAAGCCTTGTTGGGCCGGATGCTGAACGTTTGCAGCCGCTGCAGCGTGTGGACCTGTTCCTTGACCTGCTTCATTGGAGTAAACACCTCGTTTTACGCCCCAACCGATAGCCGCACCAAAGCCTGCCATTGGCGTGAATGCATCGCCAATGATCATCGAAACGATCGCTGGGATTTCAGTGATGTGCAATAGAATGATGACAAACGCAATAATGATGTAAGCCAGTGCCATGAAAGGCACCACGACTTGCGTGAAACTCGCAATGCGCTTTACACCACCAAAGATGATAAAGCCAAGCAGCACTGAAATGATCGAGCCAGTGATGATCTTCGCCAAGCTGATAGTGCCAATGGCAGTGTCGATCATTTCGCCTGATCCAAACGCAGCTTCAATGGCATTACCTATGCTGTTGGATTGCACGCCCGGTAGCAGCACGCCACAGGCGAAAATGGTGGCGATGGCGAATATCCATGCGTACCACTTTTGCCCCATGGCTTTCTCAATGTAATACGCCGGACCACCTCGGAACTGGCCGTTATCATCTTCTTTGTAAATCTGTGCCAGTGTCGACTCTGTGTATGCGGTGGCTGCGCCTAAAAAGGCCACGACCCACATCCAGAAGACGGCACCGGGTCCACCAAAGCCAATAGCGGCGGCGACACCTGCAATATTACCGGTACCGACCCGACCTGACAGTGAAACGGCCAATGCCTGGAATGATGAAATACCTTTGTCTGAACTTTTCCCTGAAAGTAGTAGACGGCACATTTCGTTGAACTGGCGAACCTGAACAAAACGTGTGGCGATTGAATAAAATAAGCCTGCGCCTAAGCACAAGTAAATAAGGACTGGGCTCCAAATTATATTGTTCAAAAAATCTACAAAAGATTGCATTACAAGATCCCTCTAAGACAAAGCGTTGGAATTGTGTTTTTATAATTCGGTAGCAGGATAGTCTTAAAATGATCGATATTGTTAACGCTTTGTGCTGTTATTGTGATGCTTTGTGAGCCTGATCTGTCGTCGAGGGCGCGTTGGGGGTGTGGAGGGGGAGAGAATAATTCGCTGACGTTATTGAAGTAAAAATAAAAAAGGAGACGAATCGTCTCCTTCTTAGGTCTTAATAAGCATCAAAGCTCATAAGGCGGGCAATTGGCTTGCTTTTTTCGCCGCTTTTTTTGCTTTCTTTTTCGCTTTAGCTTTAACAACTTTTGTTGGTAGCTTTTTCTTTTTCTTCTTGAAAAGCGGTTTTTTGTGCGAAGGCTTGAGGCCTTCAACATAACGTTCTTTAACGTCTTCTTCCATGTAGCGGCAAATACGATCCATCATTGGTTGATCGTGGGCTTCAACAAGAGAAACGGCACTGCCTTTCTTACCTGCGCGTGCAGTACGGCCAATACGGTGCAAGTACACGTCAGCAGTACGTGGCAGGTCATAGTTGATCACGTGGCTGATGTCAGGCACGTCAATACCGCGAGCTGCAACGTCAGTCGCCAGCAGGATATTGATTTCACCATTGGTGAAACGTTCGATCGCAGCGCTGCGTTTCGCTTGTGCCATTTCACCTTGTAACCAACCACATTTGATTTGTTCTGACTCAAGCATGGTACGAAGAGCGGCAAGACGATCGCGTGTTTTCACGAAGATAATGGCGCGTTCTGCTTGGTGCGCCAAAATGGCCTTTAACACTTCGTGCTTGTGGTTCAAGTCGTCACAGCGGTAGTACCACTGTGTTATTTTCTTGCGCTCACGGCGCGGTGGCTCAACGGTGACTTCGACAGGATCGGTTAAGATTGCCGTTTTGAACCCTTCAATGCCTTTACCTTCAAGCGTTGCTGAGAACAGCATACTTTGTTTGCGCCAGCGACACTCATCTGACAAACGGTCTACTGTTTTACCAAAGCCCATGTCTAGCATGCGGTCAGCTTCATCAAGGATCAGGCTTTCAATGGCGCGGCAATCAAAACGTTCCGCATCAATGTATTCCATCAAGCGGCCTGGTGTTGCTACCACGATGTCTTGGGTTTTCCCTAAGATTTCAGCGTGCTCTTGGTAAGAGATACCGCCTGTGATGGTGAACACTTTGAGGTCAGTGTGCTTTGACAGCTCACGTGCTTGGTCAGCAACCTGAATCGCTAGTTCACGTGTTGGCGTCAGGATCAGCACACGGGCTGGGCCGGGTTTTTGACGAGGGAAGTCAAGCAGGTGTTGCAGTACTGGAAGCAAAAACGCTGCCGTTTTACCTGTGCCCGTAGGGGCAGACGCCATAATGTCACGGCCATCCATACCATGAGGGATCACGTCAGCTTGGATTGCTGTTGGTCGCTCAAAGCCCATTTCATCCAGCGCTAATAGCAGTTGAGGATCCAGTTCTAATTCAGCAAAAGTTCGCACGCGTTATGTTCTCCACTCAAAGTAAGGGTCGGATTATAGAGATAATTTCAAGCGTGATCATCACATCTTGAGGTAAAAATCCTTCGTTAAGGAAATAAAGTCTTGGGTGTATGCACCTTTGTCTTGAATTACAAGGTGTTGCACCGAGATCTTTTTACTTGAAATTGATGGCGACAATGCCGTTTTTGGTGCCAAAGTGATCAGTTTTCGGGTGACTGGCTTATTGGCTGTCGCTTTTACTTCTGTGAGCCGCTGGCAAACCAGATGATAAGCCTCTGCCGACGCAATAAGTTTGTCGGCTTCTACTGAGGGTAAGATCAAATGCGCCTGCCCGGTGGGTAAAAGTCGCGCTTTTATCACTTTTAATAACATGGTGTGCGAAAGAGTGTCTGTATGACGAGCTGTTGCGCGTCGTGCATCATTCGCCTGTTCGCCTGAATTGAAATAGGGTGGGTTACAAATGATGGTGTCGAACTGAGTCGGAATATCCCAGTGAGTGACATCTTGTTGGACGACAGTGATTCTGTCTGCCCATGGTGATGCACTCGCGTTTAATGCCGCTGTCTCCGTGGCGTGTTGGTCAATATCGACAGCCATGATTGTCGCACTTAACGCACGTTGTGCCAGCATCAGTGATAAAAGCCCAGTGCCCGTTCCAATGTCCAACACTGCATCGTCTTCGGCGACATGTGCCCACGCGCCGAGCAGTACACCATCGGTACTTACTGGCATGCCGCACCCGTTGTCTTCGATGGAAAATTGTTTGAATTGGAAGCCTTTACTCACGTTTACTCCACAGGCGGCAATACTGCTCGCGATTAAATAACAGACAAATATGTTGCTGAAATGTTGACAATTTAACCTTTTAAAACCTACTTCATAAACCAGTCTCGATATTAAATTTGGTTTTATATGCTGATTAATTTAGTGAAACTGGTTTATTAATCCTATTTTCGATCCACTATTGTCTGACTAATGAAACTTCGTCATTATTCTGTTGAATCGGCATGGATTAGTAAAAACAACTAAAACACTAACCAGTTGATTACAGATAACTTAGGCAAACACACAAGGGTAGTATGAAGTGAGAGAGAGTTTAAAGGTTAGTGACATACTCGCGCTAGGGTTTATGACCTTCGCGTTTTTCCTCGGTGCAGGCAACATCATTTTTCCACCGCAAGCAGGCTTCCTTGCTGGTGAGCACACATTTTCTGCCATGCTCGGTTTTCTTATCACCGCGGTCGGTCTGCCTTTGATTGGTATCATTGCAGTTGCCTTCGCTGGTGGTGGTTGGAAAGGGCTGACACGTGATCTGCCAACGTCTGTGGCGACACTGATGGCTGTACTGATTTTCATCATTATCGGGCCTGCGTTTGCGGCACCACGTGCAGGTCTTGTCGCGTATGAAATGGGCTTTAAGCCATTTTTGACGGGTGCAGGACAACTTGAGCTGTCTTTGTTCTCTGTGGTGTTCTTTACCATAGCGATGTTCTTCTCGCTGTCGCAAGGCAAGCTGATCGATACCATTGGCAAGCTACTTACGCCTGCACTTTTTGCTGCGCTGGCTGTGCTTGCTATCGCGGTTGTGGTTAATCCACAAGGCGACATCGTTGCGGCACAAGGTGCGTACGTTGACCAAGCGTTTACAACGGGTTTCCTTGAAGGTTACAACACCATGGATACCTTTGCGGCGCTGATGTTCGGTATGCTGATTGTCGATGTTATCCGCAAGAAGGGCATCACCTCTGAATCGCAAACCTGCAAATACTTGATCTACGCAGGCATCATTGCGGCAGGCGGTTTGGCATTTGTTTATGTATCTTTGTTCTACTTGGGTGCAACCGCATCGTCTGTCGCGGGTGGCGCCAGCAACGGCGGTGAAATTCTGGCAGCGTATGTTTTGGCGTTGTTTGGTCCTGCAGGTCAAATCATCCTGTCTACCATCATTATTCTGGCGTGTTTGACCACGGTGATCGGTCTGGTCTCTGCGTGTTCTGACTACTTCAGCACGTTGACGGACAAACTGAGCTACCGCCAGTGGGTTGTTGTGCTGTCTGTTGCTTGTGCTGTGGTTGCAAACGTTGGTTTGACACAATTGATTGCGATTTCTGTTCCCGTATTGTTCGCGCTATACCCTGTTGCTATTGCATTGATTGCCCTGACGTTTGTTCGTCCTTTCATGCCGAACCCAGCGATGGCATACCGTGTGGTACTGAGCGTATCACTGATTTTTGCACTGATTGATGCGGCGAAAATTCTTGGCGTTGATGTGTCACTGTTTAATGTTTTGCCATTGTTCACATATGGTATGGCGTGGCTGATGCCAACAGTGATTGCACTGATTGCAATGCGCTTTGTTGGTGAGGCGAAAAGCGAATCTTCGCACGCGTAACGGAGCAGATATCTGTGACTTATGCGCTTTTGTATTCAGGTGTTCTCGGTGACGTTGGCGTAGGAACTGGCATTGCTGAAACCTGGAAATGAGAGACAAAAAAACCACCGCATGCGGTGGTTTTTTTATGGCTATTTATAGCAGGGCGGCATATTCAGTGAGTACCTGTTCACACCAGGTAGCAATGCGTTCGTCGCTCAAATCGTATTGACTGTCTTCATCCAATGCGAGGCCGACAAATTGGGTTTTATCCTCAGTTAGCGCTTTTGACGCATCGAACGTGTAGCCATCGACAGACCAGTAACCAACAAAATGCAATCCTGTTGGAAGCAGCTGGTCGTGGAGCATGCCCATGGCATCCAAGTACCATTCCGCATACCCTTCCTGATCGCCAAGGCCAAACAGTGCCGCGACTTTCCCACTGAGATTCAGGCCGTCAAGCTGCGCCCACACTGCTTCCCAATCTTCCTGCAACTCACCGAAATCCCACGTAGAGATTCCCAGTAACAGAAGATCGTATTGATTCATCTCGCTGACAGGCACGTCTTTGATGTTATGAATATCGACCAGTTCATCACCTAAAATGTCGCGGATTTTTTCCGCCGCCATCTCTGTGTAGCAGGTGGTTGAACCGTAAAACAAACCTATCTTCATTCTGTTTTTCCTACTTTTGCGCGTGGCGAGATTTTACCTGCCTTGTGGTGGCTTCTCTACCCCTGTTTCAGTCTGATTTAGTGAGACTAAGTGAAATGAAAGAAGGCTGAAGCACGCGGAAACATTGCAATATTACCAATGTGAGGTAACGTGATACTGAGCGAGATGTATTGTTAAGTGAGTGAATAGTGGAACAAAACGCCAGTTTGGTCGAACAGTTTTTAGACGCGATGTGGATGGAGCGAGGGTTATCTGAAAATACCTTGGCGTCTTACCGCAACGATCTGTTGAAGCTTTGCCATTGGTTGGAAGAGAAAGGCGTACCTTTAACCAAAGTACAAACCTCCACCCTTCAGGATTATCAACATTGGTTGTTTGACCAAGATTACAAACAAACCAGCCGCGCGCGTATGTTGTCTGCGATACGTCGATTGTTCCAATATTTGTACCGAGAAAAGCAACGCGAAGACGATCCGAGTGCGACGTTAATTAGCCCTAAGCTGCCAAAACGACTGCCTAAAGATCTTAGCGAAGAACAAATCGAAGCCTTGTTGGATGCGCCCGATGTGGAAGACATGTTGGAGCTGCGCGACAAAGCCATGATGGAGTTGCTTTACGCCACGGGGTTGCGTGTCACTGAACTGATCAGCCTGACCACGGAAAACGTTAGCCTTCGTCAAGGTGTGGTGCGTGTGATCGGTAAAGGCGGTAAAGAGCGCTTGGTGCCGATGGGGGAAACGGCCATTGATTGGTTAGAGCAATTTATGACTTACAGCCGGCCACAACTGCTGGGTGAAAAAACATCAGATGTGTTTTTTCCGAGCCGACGCGCTCGCCAAATGACCCGACAAACGTTTTGGCATCGCATCAAGTTCTATGCGGCATTGGCGAATATCGACAGCGAACTGCTATCGCCGCACGTTTTACGCCACGCTTTTGCGACTCACTTGCTGAATCACGGAGCGGATCTGCGCGTCGTGCAAATGTTGTTGGGGCACAGCGACCTGTCGACCACGCAAATCTATACCCATGTCGCAACAGAGCGCTTAAAACAGTTACACCAAGAGCACCATCCTCGGGCATAATGTTGCGCAATTTCGCGACTTTTTTTATGTCGATCCGAGACTTTTTCCCCTTTCTCCGGTCTGAAAAAGTGTTAGTTGGTCTGCAAGAGGCAGGCTATTTGCAACAGTTAGGATAAAACACTATGAAATTCAAACGACTGCTAGCTGGCGTTATGTTTACTTCGGCGCTGTTGTCTATGGGTGCGCAAGCTGCAGAAGAGGCCAACCAAGAGGCAATTAACGGTGTGATGGCGAAATACCGCCTGAACGTTGAAAGTATTGAAGCATCGCCTGTTGATGGCATTTATGAAGTGGTAACAAACGGTGGCATCTTTTACGCGAATAAAGACGCGTCTTACTTTTTCTATGGCCAACTGTTCCACAATACAGAAAACGATTCGATTAACCTGACCGATATTACTACCGCAAAACGCAATAAAGCAGTGTTTGATGCGGCAAATGTAGAGAAAGAGCTGATCGTTTACCCGGCGAAAGACGAAAAGTATGTGGTGAATGTGTTCACTGATACGACGTGCGGCTACTGCATGAAGCTTCACAGTGAAATGAAGCAATACAACGATGCGGGTATCACCGTGCGCTACTTGGCATTCCCACGCTCTGGTGAGCGCTCGCCAAACATCCCTCAAATGAGTGCGATTTGGTGTGCGGATGACAAAGTGAAAGCGATGGATTTGGCGAAAGGGCGCAATTTTGATGAAGAATCAAATCAGTGTACTGACGTGATCCGCAGCCACATGGCGCTCGGTAGCACTGTGGGTGTAACGGGGACGCCAGCGATTTTGCTTCAAGATGGCTCACTGCTATCAGGTTACCTTCCTGCGCCACAACTGCTGCAAGTGCTTGAGCAAAAAGCCAAGCAATCTTAATCCAAGCGACATGCGCTATTAAACGCATGTGTGGTAAATAGAGTCGAATGAAAACGCAGGTATCCCGCCTGCGTTTTTTTGTTTCTGAATATCCCCAATTCATCGACGGTTCGTTGTTTCAGCCTCCAATTCCTTGATAGGGGTTTCGCTTTGTTTTTCGAGCGGTAGAATGGCAAAGAGTTTTGCTTGCGCATGCCTTTGCCCGCGCTCTTGCCGTCTGATACAGGTTCTGTTCAATGATTGAAATTAAACGTCGCCATGCGGCGACTGATGCCGTATTCCCTGCGTCTATTCCTCCGCTTCTTCAGCGTATTTATGCTAACCGTGGTGTCACCAGCGAAGGCGAATTAGAGCGCAGCGCCAAGGGCCTTCATGGTTTTAATGAGTTTCATGGCATGGATAAAGCAGTGGCGATATTGACTGCTGCTATTGCAGACGGTAAGCGAATCATCATTGTGGGCGATTTTGATGCGGACGGAGCGACCAGTTCCGCGTTGTCCGTGACAGCGCTGCGCATGTTGGGCTGTTTTAACGTGGATTATTTGGTGCCCAACCGTTTTGAAGACGGTTACGGCCTAAGCCCTGATGTGGTTGAGCAAGCTGCGGCAAAAGGCGCAGAATTGATCATGACGGTGGATAACGGTGTGTCATCGATTGAAGGTGTTGCAACGGCAAAAGCCAAAGGCATTCAAGTGGTGGTGACCGATCACCATTTACCCGGCAATGTGCTCCCCGATGCAGATGCCATGGTGAACCCGAATCTGAACGAATGTGGTTTCCCATCGAAATCCCTCGCCGGTGTAGGCGTGGCATTTTATTTGATGCTGGCGTTGCGTGCGCATTTGCGTGACATCGGCTGGTTTACGCAAAAGAACATTCCTGAACCTAATTTGGCAGAAGTGCTGGATTTAGTGGCGCTTGGTACCGTCGCAGATGTGGTGGCGCTTGATACCAACAACCGTATTTTGGTGCACCAAGGCTTGATGCGGATTCGCGCTGGAAAATGTCGTCCTGGTATTCAAGCGTTGATCGAAGTGGCCAACCGCAACATGACAACCCTGGTTGCCAGCGATTTTGGTTTTGCCCTTGGCCCTCGTATCAATGCGGCAGGGCGCTTGGATGACATGTCATTTGGCGTCGAATTGCTGCTCAGTGAAAGTTTGCCAGCCGCCCGCCAAATGGCGAGTGAGCTGGATGCGCTAAACCAAACGCGCAAAGACATAGAGCAAGGCATGAAAGAAGAAGCCATGGCGATTTGCGAGCGCTTGCAGTTTGGTGAACAGACGAAGCTGCCGTGTGGGTTGGCCTTGTTTCAACGCGAATGGCACCAAGGTGTTATCGGCATCGTGGCTTCGCGTATCAAAGATAAGTTCCACCGCCCTGTTATTGCGTTTGCGGATGGCGGCGAAGGCACAATCAAAGGCTCAGCGCGCTCCATCGTTGGTCTGCACATGCGTGATACCTTGGATTTAATTGATACACAAAACCCTGGTTTGATTCATAAATTCGGTGGACATGCGATGGCGGCAGGCTTAACCATTGCCGAAGCGGATTTCGAGCGTTTTTCTCGATTATTCGATGACGCCGTTAAATCGGTGATCAGCGAAGAAGAGCTAAAAGGCGTGCTGATGTCTGATGGTGAACTGTTGCCAACAGAAATTTCGCTGGATGTCGCGGAAGTGCTTCGTAGCGGCGGCCCGTGGGGACAAGGTTTCCCAGAGCCGCTCTTCGACGGCAAGTTCAAAATCCTGCATCAGAAGCTGGTGGGCGGAAAACACCTGAAAATGATGCTAGAGCCTGCGATGGGCGGTCAAATGGTTGATGGCATTGCCTTCAATATTGATGTGCGCCGTTGGCCTGACCCGTCCGTTCAACTTGTTGATCTGGCTTATCGCCTTGATGTGAATGAGTTTCGCGGCAATCGTACCGTGCAATTGATGATTGAGCACATGGCGGCGGTGTAAGCGGAACGAGCAGAAAAAGCAGTGTTGAGATTGCGAGTGGCGAGAAGAGAGCAGACAAAAGCCAAAGCATAAAGAGAGAGCAAGCGTCTGTCGTTATAGGCTTGACAGGATTCCCTAGCCAAACACACTGGCTCGCACTCTCGCACTCTCG
>NZ_MDAG01000016.1:0-45287 GCF_002876705.1 Enterovibrio norvegicus
ACACCGAGCATGGCGTCAGTAAACTCGCCCGAAGGGAGGCCCTCAGTGCGTCCACTTCATCGTTAAATTCCTGTGAAATAGAATGACTATTCCTACAAGAATTTGCCTTGAACTGAACGCACTGATGGCCTCTGAAATCGAGCATCTTCAGGTTGTTTGGGTATATGCGTTAGGCGAGCCTGAAACAAAGAAGCCGACTTTGTCGTCGCGCGAATAGATACTTTGTTCGCATTCCAACGTAAACTGCCCTCATTCGTTCAAGTATATAGCCGCCATGCAAACTGACTCTCATACCCTGATTGATATCCCGTTCAACTTTCGCCACACCTGTTGGTTTTGTGGCGAGCCAGCCTCTCGAGAGTTGAACTTTCCGCGTCGCGCCAATAAAAACGTAGAACATGCATTGTTGGCGATCCCTGCTTGCAAAGAGTGCGAGGCAATCTCACACCCTCGTGACATTAAATCGATTTGGCAATTGCGCGCCCATATCAAACAGCAACTGATGACCAAATACACCAAACACCTGGCAGTCGGTGAGAACTGGACGAAGGAAGAGCTCGAAGACAGTGAGTTTTCAGGCTCGATATTGGGTGGATTCGGAGAAAGCGCATGGCAGATGTATGAAATCGCCAAGCAGCGAATCGCTTACGAAGGTTGGCCGCTTATCGTCGATGGTCTGCCTTTTTACGCCATTGATGACACGAGCAGTTTTGAATTTGACGGCATGCACTATGCCTCGCTTGCTGCGTGTGTCGAATTCTTCGTGAACGCGAGTGATGTAGACAGAGACCTGCTGACGCAAGTGGTGGATATTGTTACGCCAGCCCGGTTCGGCTACGCATTGAAAATCGCCAAACTCAACAAACGCATTTCTCCCGCACGACGCACCCAGATCATTGATGACATCGCCGTTCAAGAAGTCGAAGACCGAGAAGCCGAGCGCGAACGGTTGGCGATGAATGCCCAAGATCATGCCGTTGTTGAAGTCACGGTATCAGGTGCCATCGCACCCACCTTCGCCATTCAATGGGCGATGGACAGGGGCGCACATACGCTATCAGCCCTGTGCCTGTTGGAAGATGATTACTTTGATGACTTTCAACACCTCGGCGGCGCTGCGGCTTTCGCATCCTACAATGGTCTGCAGTTGTATTTAGAAGCCAGAGAAGATGCTGCGTGGGTGGAGGAGAGTGATCCCAATAAGGGTATGTGGTGAGAATGAGCAGGCGGGGTGACTTAGTGTTTCCCCACAATCCTTAAACCAACGCTGTTAACCCTGCTTGTCTGTCGTTGTAACTTCCCTTTCTCTCAGGTTTTAAAGTGGTAGGCGTAAATCGCATCAGGCAATATGCATTGTTTACACACCTTAAGGCTATCTAATTAGCTGTTTTTTCGAAGTATGTGGCTCTACCGATTTACATTACTCCTAAGTCAAAATAAACAAAACAAAATACTTTAATCTCGGACTTAGATGTGTGATTAAAAATCATCGCTTCTTATTTATAGCGAGGGTGATGAACCTGATATAACCGTCGATGGAACAAAATATACCCACCTAAGTGCATATTAATTCATAGGGGGTGACTTTCAGAGACGGAGTTCGTGATGACAGAAGTGATGCTTAAAGACGCGTTTTTGTCGCGTGTTGCTAAAAACAATCCCAATCAGCCTGAGTACCTTCAGGCGGTGACAGAGGTAATAGCCTCTATATGGCCTTTCGTTGAAAGGCATCCAAAATACATTGAAGCGGGGATCCTTGAGCGTCTGGTTGAGCCGGAGCGTTTAATTCAATTCCGCGTAAGCTGGGTTGATGATAACGGCAAAGTGAACGTCAACCGCGCGTTTCGTGTTCAACATAACTCTGCGATAGGGCCATACAAAGGAGGAATGCGTTTTCACCCTTCGGTCAATTCTTCGGTACTCAAGTTTTTGGCCTTTGAGCAGACGTTTAAAAATGCGTTAACAACCTTACCAATGGGCGGCGGTAAAGGCGGCAGTGATTTTGATCCGAAAGGTAGAAGTGACAACGAGATCATGCGTTTTTGTCAGGCATTGATGCTTGAATTACACCGTCATTTAGGCGCTGACACTGATGTGCCTGCGGGCGATATCGGCGTGGGAGCGCGTGAAGTTGGCTTTATGACTGGTATGATGAAGAGGCTTTCTAACAGCGCTGAATGTGTATTCACAGGCAAGGGACTGACTTTTGGTGGCAGCTTGATTCGCCCAGAAGCGACGGGCTATGGCCTGCTTTACTTTGTTGAGGCAATGCTAAAAGAGAAAGGGCAAACACTAACAGGTAAGCGTGTGGGTGTGTCGGGTTCAGGCAATGTGGCGCAATTTGCCATTGAAAAAGCGATGCAGATGGGAGGGACCGTGATCACGGCGTCTGATTCATCCGGTACTGTCTATGACCCCGAAGGCTTTACGCCCGAAAAGCTCGCGATTCTGATGGACATTAAAAATGTAAAACGTGGTCGCGTTGCTGATTACGCACTTAAAATGGGTCTGACCTACGCTGAGAATGCGAAGCCTTGGCAATATGAAATGGACATTGCGCTTCCTTGTGCAACGCAAAATGAACTCACAGTTCACGATGCCGAAATGTTGGCTGGCAACGGCGTTCAACTGGTTGCTGAAGGCGCGAACATGCCAAGTACGACAGATGCCGTCGCGGTGTTCAACAATGTCGGTATTCTCTATGCGCCCGGCAAAGCAGCCAATGCGGGTGGTGTGGCAACGTCAGGTCTGGAAATGAGCCAAAACGCGCTTCGTCTCGGTTGGAGCCGAGAAGAAGTTGACCAGCGTTTGCAAGAAATCATGCGCCGTATTCACGATACATGCGCGGAGTATGGCCGAGATGAGTCAGGGACAGTGAATTATGAACTTGGTGCGAATATCGCGGGGTTTGTGAAAGTGGCAGATGCGATGTTGGCGCAAGGTGTGTGCTAATGCTTGATTGCTATAGCGCCCCAATTTATCGAATGGAATAAGAAAAACGGCCCTGTTGGGCCGTTTTAGTTTTGTGTGTAAGTCAGTTCAATTATGTGAAATCGAAAAGGTCTTCATTCAAGGTATCTGCTGAGACGTTCTCTAGCGTAATGGTTGCTGCACCGTCGTTAACTGAAATTACTGTGTCAGCGCCGCTTTGTGTGAATGACAGCAGGGCGTAATCATTCGCAAGTGAGCTGTCGATTTCGATATTGTCTTGGCGTGAATTGAAATCAGTGATGATGTCGTTACCGGATTCACTGTCAAAGTAGAAGGTATCGTCGTTCTTACCACCGGTTAGCGTGTCGTTACCTGCGCCGCCAGTGAGGAAATCGTTACCGTTTCCGCCGAGCAAGGTATCGTTGCCCTCACCGCCATCGAGCATGTCATCGCCTTGATTACCTTCCAGTAAATCGTCGCCGTCTTCCCCGTAAAGTGTATCGTTGTTGGTCGCGCCTTCAAGGCTGCCCGTGTCGTAGTTGAAGAACAGTTCTACACTTGCGGTTGCGCCGTCAGCATCCACTAAGAAGTAGCTGCCGTCTTCCGTTTGAACAATCACCGGTGGCGTTTGGTCGTTCTGAATGCCTGTGACGTTCAATTGGAATACGAAGGCGCCATCTTCACCAATGGTATACAGATCCACACCTGCTAAGGCATTCGGCATTACAAACACAGGTTCGCCATCCACATAACCTGCCGAAGACATGTAAGCGCCCGCACCATCTACCGTGTCTGTCAGTGTCATTACGCCATTTGATCCCAACTCAAAGAGTGACGCCTGATCGCTGCCATTGCTTGATGTGATCACATAGGTTGTGCCATCAGCTTTTTCGTAGAAGTTTGCAGAGTTTCCGCCACCTGCTTTAACAGATTGAGAGTCCACCAACGTGAGGTTGCCTGTCGCGCTGCTAACGGCATAGGTATTCACACTGTCATTACCGCTAGAGACGACGAAGGTGCCGCTCTCTGTGGTGATAATATCGATACCAGACACAACATCACCTGCCTCGATGGACGTGCCTGTTTCAGCTATTTTTCCCGTTTCAGGATCGTACGTCAGGATATCTATACGATTATTTTGCGCACGTGTTGCGTATATGTACTCCGTTCCGTCGTTCGCTTCATAGGTGACGTTTTCGCGCACGATGCCACCGCGCAACCCCGTCTGTGAACCACCAAAGTAAGACAGACCGCCATCTAAAGACAATTCACCGTTTTCAGAAATGTGCCATGTGGTGATGGAGCCACTGTTTTGCGAAGTAACGAACAGGGTCTCTTGGCCATCAATGTTCGAGACGTTGGACTGGGTTAAACCGTTGCCCATTGAGCCAACAGACAGGCCAGCACTTGCAAATTGCGCGGTGATGTCGCCGCCAGATGTTGAGGTGACGGTTCCCGTGCTGTTGTTGTAGCTGATGCGGTCGGTTTCGGTGAGTGTGCCGTCATTTTCAACGCGCGAAATGATGGTGGTGCCGCTGTAACCGAAACTGGTGGAGATGACGTATGGTACGCCGTCAATATCAACCGTGGTGGTGTTCCAGCTTGAGTTGGTTTCGTTGGTGACGGTGTTGTTACTTGCACCGATCGAGATGGTTGATGACGTGCCGTCGTCGCCGACGAGGTGGTCGTTGCCATCACCGCCATGAAGCTCGTCGTTATCCGCGCCGCCTTTCAGTAAGTCGTCACCGGTTCCGCCATCAAGATAATCATCCCCTTCTTCGCCGAACAGTTTGTCGTTAAACGCGTTGCCGTGAACGAAACCTGTTGCGAGTTCGACAGTGGACGCATTGCCGTCACCATCGACCAAGAAGTATTTACCGTTTTCGGTTTGAACGATGACAGGAGGCGTTTGATCGTTTTCCATGTCAGTAATGGTAGTGCGCAGAACCAGCGTGCCGTCTTCGGCGATGGTGTAGAGATCAACACCTTCTGTGGCATTTGGCATGACGAAGACAGGTTCGCCTTCCACGTAACCCGCAGAAGACATGTACGCACCGCCGCCATCAACGGTGTCGGTCAGTGTAAGAGATCCGTTAGCGCCTACTTCAAACACGGATGCTTGGTCGCTGCCGCTGCTTGATGAAATGGCGTAGGTTGTGCCGTCAGCGGTTTGGTAGAAGTTTACAGAGTTGCCGCCGCCTGTTTTTACGGATTCT
Source organism: Enterovibrio norvegicus (assembly GCF_002876705.1). Classification (GTDB taxonomy): domain Bacteria; phylum Pseudomonadota; class Gammaproteobacteria; order Enterobacterales; family Vibrionaceae; genus Enterovibrio; species Enterovibrio norvegicus_B. The sequence continues at coordinate 5,148 of NZ_MDAG01000016.1, forward strand.
GTGTCTAGCAGCGTTAGATTGCCCGTTGCTGAGTCCACAGCATACATGTTGACGCTATCATTTGCGCTAGACGCGAGGTAAGTGCCGCTGTTGGTCGTAATGATGTCGATGCCAGATACCCAATCGCCTGCTGCAACAGAGGTGCCTGTTTCTGCGATTTTACCCGTGGCCGGATCGTAGGTCAGAATATCGATGCGATCATTCTGAGAACGGGTGGCGTAGATGTACTCGGTGCCATCGTCGGCTTCGAAATTCACGTTTTCACGCACGATGCCGCCGCGCAACCATGTTTGAGAACCACCGAAGTGGGACAAACCGCCGTCTAAAGACAGTTGACCATCTTCAGAGATGTGCCACGTAGTGATCGAACCGCTGTTTTGTGAGGTTAAGAACAAGGTAGCTTGGCCATCAACCACAGACATGTTTGATTGTGTCAATCCATTGCCGAGTGCACCCACCGACAAACCAGCGTCGGTAACTTGTGACGTGATGTCGCCACCAGAGGTGGACGTTACCACGCCTGTGCTGTTGTTGTAGCTGATGCGATCTGTTTCGGTGAGTGAGCCGTCTGTTTCCACGCGTGAGATGATGGTTGTGCCGCTATAACCAAAGCTGGTTGATACCACGTAAGGGACGCCATCAATGGTGATTGTGGTGGTGTTCCAAGCGCTATTGGCTTCACCGTCTGTTGCTGGGCCTGCCGCTTCAATGCGCACAACGCCATTTTCGCCAAGGGTACCTGAACCTGCATTGGGGTCAGTGCCGTCATCGCCAATCAGGCGATCATTACCGCTGCCACCAAACAAGGTGTCGTTATCGTAACCACCGTCTAGTTGGTCGTTACCGTTTCCACCGCGCAGGGTATCGTCACCTTTATCGCCGTAAAGAAAATCATTGCCTTCTTGGCCCCAAAGGGAGTCATTGTCGTCACCACCACGCATTGTGTCGGCGCCGTCGCCTCCCCAAAGCACATCGTTTCCTTGGTCGCCATTCACGGTATCGTCGCCGTCGTCACCGAAGATGACGTCGTTACCCTCGCCGCCATTAGCCACGTCGCTATCGTCGCCAGCGCGGATTTTGTCGTCGCCAGTGCCGCCGTAAAGGGTATCGCTGCCTTCGTTACCGAAGAGGCGATCTGCGCCGCTGCCACCTGAGATGGTGTCATCACCTAGGCCACCTTCAACGAGGTCGTCGCCATCATCACCAAATAGGTTGTCGTTATCGAAACCGCCGCGAACCCAATCGTTACCGGCATCGCCATGTACTTCGTCTGTTCCGTCACCGCCGATCACCGTGTCGTCGCCGTCACCGCCGTAAATGAAATCCGTATCGCCGTCGCCTTGAATGTAATCATTACCGTCGTGACCATAAATTGTGTCTACGCCCGTGGTTCCTCGAAGTCTATCGTCACCGTTTGTCCCATTGATGATGTTTGACATTCCTTTTATCCCTCTGTTGATGAATGCGCTTCTTGTTGTGGTTATTAAATGAGCGCGTGGTTGAGTGACATTAATATAAGTGTGGTTATTCTGACGTTGAAATTAGAAATGCCTCACTATTGAAACAGGGTGATCATATGTAAGGGGTGAGGATGTAAATAAAGGAGAAAAGCATGAGGGGCGAGTTATGGCGAGTGAATAAGCCTGCATGTTTAATCGGCAACGAAAAGTACTCAGAATATGAAGGTGCATTAAAAGCGCCAAAATACATTGGGTTATTGGACGGTGCTTTTTGTGGCATATCAATTCAAAATTTTTCAGGTTATGCGCAATGTAAATGTGCAGTTCTAAATGATGAAAAAAGCATGAAGTTGATGTTTTGGTGATGGTTGGAATAGGAATCACTCACTGAGGGTTTCGCTGTTTTCGCCGAAATGGTGTCGGATCTTGTGAAAGCCATGTAGAAAGTGAAATCTAAGAATTCACCGGGTTCTTACACGCAACCTTTGGCTTGGCGGTAAACTGCTGAATCCAATTATCTTGTTCTTAGAGAGTGAAAGGTCGCGCTGTTTATGGTTTTTCAGAAAAAATACGGATTGATGTGCGCTGTATTGCTTTGCATGTTTTTGTCTTTCTCTGCGCTTGTTTCAGTGCGCTTTTCGTTCGTTGGTGAAGTGAATGACGCGCTCGGTGCAGCGTTTTCTTTTTTGTCCTGGTCTGCGGGATCTAAAGGGTTCTTGTTCACCACTGCATTATTCTGCGCGATCCCCTTTTTCTTAAAATGGCCTCGTCAGCGAGTGCTGGTGTGTTTGTCGTGTTTTGCGTTTGTACTCGGCGCGAGTTTCGTGACCAAAACCGTGCTGAAATCGGTCACTCAAGAAGCTCGTCCCTATACGCATGTATTGCAGGATCTAGGCGCTGTGGATTCTGCGGATGGTTTCTATTCGTTGTCTTCAGCACAACGTGTCAAGGCGATTGATACGGTGAAGGACTCAGTAAGCGAATGGCGTTTGCCGCATTGGGAAGGGGAAACAAACTATTCGTTCCCGTCTGGGCATACGATTTTTGCGGCTTGCGCTGCAATTTTCTGGGGTGCTATTTTGTTGTCTGAAGGCTATCGCTTGCTCGCTGTATTGTTGGCAATGTGGGCGGGGCTTGTAGGCATGAGCAGACTTTGGCTTGGCATGCATTGGCCTGTGGATCTTTTCGGTTCACTCATCTTCGCGACGGGCATTTGCTTCCTTGTTCCCTTGGCAGAAAGTGTGATTTATCGGCAAGGTCGAATACTAAATAACCAAGCGTGATATGTAGGTTGATGAGAAGGGCGTATGCCCTTTTTTTACGCTTACTCATTAGATTTTTAATCCGTGGGTGTTTGCTCAACTTTACACGCATTGTCCCTGACAAAAATGTTGTCTTTTTTCAGGTTTAGAAGTAAATAGTTACTACCTTCATTCTCTTGGTTCTCGCGTGGAAAAACTGCTCAAAAAGCTACCATTTATCATGGTATTGCTTACTGTGTTATTTTGCAGTTACGCCCTTGGTGTGATTGGGTTAAGTCATGCTAAAAATGTGATAAATAAGGCTGTCAGCCAAGAATCCGCACCAGACACTAAAATCGATACATTAGCCCCGCGTATTGCGTCGCCTCGAATACTCGTTTCAGCGTCAGACCCACTGAATAAAGATCCTCTCTCTTGGCCGATGCTGTTTGCTTCTTTTGCAAGCCTACTGGTGTTGCGACGCATCTTGTATGGGTTTCCAAGAACACATTTGTCCATCGACTCCGATCGCTTAGGAGGTTGGCAAGACGCTAATCTGCAATATCGATTTATTCACTCCCGCTAAAAGCCCAACGTCGAGCAACACATCGACGCCCCTGTTTTCTGTGATCACGCCTCACGTGGCGGAACACGTCGTGTAGAACAATAAAAACCAATGACTCCGTAACACGCATTTCTTGAACCTTGGTATTTTTGGAGAAACCATGTTTGAAGCAATCCAAGAAGTTTTGGTCGCCATTTGGCACCAAGATTTCAACGCACTTCTCACCCCGGGCAGCGCAACCCTTATCTATATTCTCGTGGCGATTCTCATCAGCCTTGAGAGCGGTTTTCTCCCTGCAGCACCTTTGCCATGTGACAGTATCGTCGTGTTAGTTGGCACCTTGTCAGCGGTGGGTGTGCTGGATCCTTTCCTTGCGTTCCCAATGCTGATCATTGCGGCTTCCATGGGCAGTTGGTTGGCATTCTCTCAAGGTCGATGGCTGAACAGATTGCCGTTGGTGCAGTCATGGCTGTCAAAAGTGCCTGAGAAGCAAATGCGCACAGTCGATGCGCTGTTATGCCGTCATGGTCTGGTTGCGTTGTTTATCGCGCGTTTTGTGCCAGGGGTGCGCTCTGTGCTGCCAATGATGATGGGGATGCGTGTTCATGAGGCACCGCGTTTCCACTACTTTGCGTGGTTGAGTGCAACCATGTGGGTGTTCTTGCTGTCGGGATTGGGTTACCTCTTACCGTCGCTGCCTGAGCCGATCAGTCGTTTGGTGACCATGGGGCTGATGGCAGCACCTGTGATCACTCTGTGTATCGCGATTTTGACGGCGGTAACGTGGCGCATTCGTAAAGCGCTGCAAGGTAATTTGAAACCCTCCGCATAAGATTGCATTTGTGCGCGTTGGCGTTACTATGGCGCGCTTTTTTTAACTGAGTGAGATAGAGAGTTCCGTGTTTAGCTTTCGCTTGCGGATAGATTATCCGCTGTTTTTTGCGATTTGTGCGTTGATTGCCTTCGGATCGCTAAGTGTGTGGAGTGCGAGTGGCTATAGCTTGCCCACGCTAGAACGCCATTTAGCGCGTGCCGCGTTGGCCATTTTGGCACTCATAGGTTTATCAGCCATTCCTGCAAGAAGCTATAAAGATTTTGCACCCAAGCTCTTCATTATTGCAGTGGTGTTGTTAGTTGGGGTTATCGTTGCTGGTGACACAGTAAACGGTGCAAAACGTTGGTTGGCGCTCGGCCCAATCCGTTTTCAACCCTCTGAGCTAATCAAAGTGGCTATGCCAATGATGGTGGCATGGCTCATTGTGAAAGACCCAGGGCGACCGGGGTTTCATAAAATCGCCATGTGCGGGTTAGTCACAGCGCTACCTGCTGGATTGATTGTTATTCAACCTGATTTGGATGGTGCGATTTTCACCGTGATGTACGCGCTGTTTGTGCTGTATTTAGCGGGCATGAGTTGGAAAATTATTGGTTCGGTGTTGGCAACGGTGGCAGCGACTGTGCCTGTGATGTGGTTTTTCTTTATGAAAGACTATCAAAAAATGCGTGTCACTCAGTTTCTGAATCCTGAGTCTGATCCCTTGGGTTCTGGCTATCAAATCATCCAATCTTTGATTGCGATAGGTTCAGGTGGCGTGAAAGGCAAAGGGTTCATGAGCGCGACACAAGGACAACTGGGCTTTATTCCTGAAAGCCACACTGACTTCATTTTTTCGACATTTGCGGAAGAGTGGGGCTACTTGGGCTGTGTTGTAGTGATCTTGTTGTACTTGTTTATTTCAGGTCGAACTCTGTGGCTTGCGAGCCAAAGCCCATCCGCGTTTTCTCGTCTTGTGAGTGGCGCGTTGGCAATGAGTTTCTTCCTGTATGCCTTTATCAACCTTGGCATGGTGAGCGGGTTGCTGCCGGTGATGGGGAGTCCGTTGCCGTTCATTAGTTACGGTGGCACGGCGATGATCACGCAAGGTGCGTGTTTTGGTATCATCATGGCGCTGTGCTGTGGGGTACAACAAGCAGAAGCTACATGGTCTCAACGCAGCTTTGCACGTTAGTCGTTAGCGAGTTGAACGCACCTTAATCGAGTAGCAGAAATCAAAAAGGCAGGTTTAAAAACCTGCCTTTTTTGTGTCTGTTTTTCACTGAATGCTGTGTCGTTAAACAACGGTAAGTCAGTGTTATTTGATGGTCACGCTTTGGATAACGATCGGATCCATCGGCACGTCATCGTGGCCTGCAACGCGCGTGGTCATTGCGTTACCAATGTTGTTTACCACATCCATACCCACGGTCACTTTACCAAACACGGCGTAACCCCAACCTTGGTTGGTCGTTGCGGTGTGGTCAAGGAAATGGTTGTTTTCCAAGTTAATGAAGAACTGCGCAGTTGCTGAATGTGGGGCATCTGTGCGCGCCATTGCGATAGAGCCTGTGACGTTTTTCAAACCGCGGTTTGCTTCGTTCACAATCGTTTCACGTGTTGGTTTTTCTTTCATTTTCGCGGTGAAACCGCCGCCTTGGATCATGAAGCCTTTGATCACACGGTGGAAAATCGTGTTGTCGTAGAAACCATCTTCGCAGTATTTCAGGAAGTTTTTAGACGTGACTGGCGCTTTGTCCATGTCGAGTTCGATTTCAATGTCGCCGAAGTTGGTAGATAAAATAATCATAGGTCGTGACCGATAAGGGTTAAATCAAGGGGGGCGCAGTATACGCAAAGCAAACGAGCACGCAAAGCCAAGATGCATGTAAACGCGCCTCGTTTAGTGAGTTTCCCTCAATGGCATGACGCGGATAAAACGGACATGCTCGGCGATGTATGCCGAGCATGGATACCGGTCTATCGGTGTTAGCGATCAATGGCTTGGTTTTGGCTCGTTATCTCCAAATTCTTCTTCGGCCTCGTCCATGTCTCCTTCGTGCAGTTTGTGTTGATCGGCAATAAAGGTGTACATCACGGGAAGCACGAACAAGGTGAACAAGGTGCCCACGGCGAGCCCTGCCACAATCACGAGCCCGATGTTGTAGCGGGATGCTGCGCCCGCACCTGTGGCAAACAGTAAGGGGATCAAACCTGCAATCATGGCGGATGTGGTCATTAAAATAGGACGAAGACGCACAGTTGCCGCTTCAATGATCGCGGCTTGTTTAGACGCACCTTTCAATATTTGCTCTTCTTTGGCGACTTCACACATCAAAATACCGTGCTTGGTGATAAGCCCTACGAGGGTAATCAATCCGACCTGCGAGTAGATGTTCATCGAGGTTTCCCCTGATATATGTGTCCACCCCAAGGCAATTAATGCGCCACTGATGGCAAGAGGAACGGTGAACATGATCACCAAAGGGTCACGAACACTTTCAAACTGGCTGGCGAGCACCAAGAAGATGATGGCTAATGCCAGCGCGAAGGTTTGGTATAAGGAACTGCCTTCTTCCACGAATTGACGCGCTTCGCCCATAAAGGAATAGGTGTAACCCTGCGGTAAGTCAGTGACCGCTAACCCCTCAAGGAAGGCGATGGCATCGCCCATTGCAACATTTGGGGCAGGCACGGCTTCAATCGAAATGGAGTTCATTTGGTTGTAGTGGGGCAGTGATTTCGCTTGTCCATCCACAGTGAAGCTGACCAAGCTAGAGAGCGGAACGGCGGATCCGTCTTGCGTCGTCACGTAGAATTTATTGATGTTACTCGGGTTGGCGCGGTTAACCCGATCAAGTTGCGGAATGACCTCATAAGAACGGCCATCAATGTTCACGCGATTGATGTACCCGCCACTCATCATGGTGCCTAACGTCGCGCCTATCTCTTGCATGGTTACGCCATATGCCCCCGCAGCATTTCGATCAATGTGCAGACGCACCAAGCCCGAATCATATTTTAAATTCACGTCCGAATAGACGAAAAGCGGGCTGGCTTTCACTTTTTCTAGGATCTTGTTGCCAATGTTGAACAAGGTTTCGAAATCAGCGGGGCTGGTGATCACGAACTGAACCGGCAAGCCGCCAGATGCGCCGGGAAGTGAAGGCATTTGATAGGCAGTTGCATTGATGCCCGGAATGTCTTTCGCTGCCTTATTGATGTTGGCGGAGATCTCTTTTTGGCTTAAGGCTCTGTCACTCCACGGTATCAATGGGCCAATCGCAATGCCTTGGCTACTGGTCGGCACGCCGACAAGGGCTAGCGACGCTTCTGCTTGTGGTTGATCGGCGATGATGTTCGCGATCAATTTCATGTTGGCTTGAATGTAATCGTTGTTTGACGTGGAAGGTGTGCTGCCTATTACCACAACCACGCCCTGATCTTCATCAGGCGCGAGTTGGGAAGGTACAAAGGTAAACAGCATGGGAAGGGCGACGAACACGGCAATCGCGAAGGCAACCACGACGCGTTTGTGTTCCATGACTGCATGTAAAGCATGTTCATAGCGTTGGGTTAACCCACCCAAGACGCGCTCGACGGTGGCCTCAAAGCGGCTCGGTTGGGTGTGTGGTTTGAGCATTTTGGAGCACATCATCGGCGATAAAGTGAGCGCCACGAAGCCGGAGATAAACACAGCGCCAGCGAGTGTGAGTGCGAATTCTTTGAACAATGCCCCTGTTACGCCGCCCATCAGTGCAATCGGTGCGTACACGGCAGCAAGGGTGATGGTCATTGAGATAATAGGGACGGCGATTTCTCGTGTCGCTTCGAGCGCGGCTTTGAAAGGTTTGGTGCCCATCTTGATGTGTCGATCGACGTTTTCCACCACCACAATGGCATCGTCTACCACCAGCCCGATGGCCAATACCATGGCGAGCAAGGTCATCAAATTCAGCGTGAAGCCAAAGGCTTGCATGACGACAGCGACGCCAATGAGTGACAAGGGAATGGTAACAATAGGAATGACAACGGCGCGAAACGATCCAAGGAACAGCAAGATCACCACAATCACAATGAGTGCAGCTTCGCCAATGGTTTTAACCACTTCATCGATCGAGTCTGTGATTGCCAGCGTGGAGTCATACAGTACGCTGGCTTTCATGGTGGACGGCAAGTTGTGTTGAATCGAGGTGAACAAACCACTGATGCCTGCTGCCACGTCCAACGGATTGGCGGTTGGGGTGGCGTTAATACCGATAATGACCGCTTCTCGTCCGTTGGCTAACGCGCGGAAGCTGTCGTTACTTTTGCTCATGTTCACTTCGGCCACGTCACTGAGCAGCACAACTTGGCCTTTTTGGCTTTTGATGATGAGGTTGCGTAACCCTTCTACCGTGTCAACTTGGCTGTCGATCGTACTGTTTAGCACAGTGAAATAACTGCTGAACTGGCCGACCGCTGATTGATAGTTGTTTTGCTGCAAGATGCCGACAAGATCGGAGGTGGAGAGATCGTACTGCCCCAGCTTTTCCGGATCTGGCCATATTCGCAAAGCGAAAGGGGCGCCGCCCATCATGGAAATATTGGACACCCCGTTGATGGTCGAAAGTTGGGGGTTCACCACCCGCTCAAGGTAATCAGCAATCTGACTGGAATTGAGGTCTTCACTGAAAAACGACAAGTACATGATTGACGTTGTTGAGCCCGTCGATGAAGTGACTGACGGATCGTAAGCTTCTTGCGGCAATTGGTTTGTGACGGAATTGATTTGGGAGAGGACGTTCGCCAGTGCCTCATCTGGGTTGGTGTTCAGCATCATGTTCAATACGATGCTTGAACTGCCAAGCTCGCTGGCGGAGGTCATGAAATCGAGGTTGTCCACTTGAGACAACGCTTGTTCTAAAGGCTGGGTGATAAAGCCTTCCACCAATTCTGCATCTGCCCCCGGATACGCGGTGCCAACGGTGATGACGGTATTTGTCATTTCTGGGTATTGCCGCACTTGCAGATCTTTTAACGCATTCAGGCCGAGCAACAGCAATAAGATGCTGAGTGATGCCGCCATCACAGGGCGGTAGATGAATATATCTGTAAATTTCATCGTCTGACTCCTTACAACTGTGGCATGGAATCAGGAACAGAAATGGGGTTTGGCACAATCTTCACTTTGGTGTTGTTGCCTAAGTTTAAAATGCCTGTGGTGACAACGTCTTCGTTGAATTTCAGCGCCCCCGATACCAATGCGTTGTTACCGTTTCGCGCAACCACTTCAACCGTGACCTGTCTTACCCGTGTTTCGTCGTCTTTCTTCTCGGTGACATACACTGAGTTACCGTACAAGGCGAAGACGATGGCGGTTTGTGGAACCACAAACTGTTTGTCCAAATCTGTCAGTGCAACGGCGACGTCGGCAAACATACCGCCGCGTAATGACCGGTCCTCATTGGGCAGTTCAGCTTGAATGGCGACTAAACCTGTTTGGGCGTTGACCACAGGTTCAATGGCGTTGATTTTTCCTTCATAAGTGCGGTCTGGGTATGCTTCCACGGTCAGTGAAATAGGCTGACCGATGCTGATTTTACCGAGTTCCGATTGCGGCACACTGAATCGTACACGCATGACGGACAAATCATCGAGACGAACAATGTCAGAACCTACAGAGGCATATTGACCGAGATTAACGTTGCGAATACCGAGTAAACCATTAAAGGGGGCTTTGATTTCTCGGAGGGCAATGGTGGCTTGCAGGCTCTCAATACTGGCAAGCAGCGCCTCATATTTTGATTGCGCCGCTTCAACACTTTGTTCTGATACTGAGCGCTCTTTGTAGAGTTTGACGAGGCGGTTGTAGTCATCGCGCACCGACGGCAATTGCACTTGCTGTGCTTTCAGATCGGCGGCTTGCACGGAAGCATCAAGATTGACCAACACGGTGCCTTTTTCCACGGATTGGCCGTTTTCAAAGTTAATGCCGGTGACGATGCCCGCGACCTCATTAGAGATATTGACCCCTTGGTTAGGTTCGATAAACCCGATCGCACTGATATTTTGCGGCCACACTGTTGGGGTGAGCGTTTCAATCGTCACGGGATAAACAGGCTCTGGCAGGTTGGCGAGGGTATTTTTAATCTTATTGTTCACGAAAAGGTTAAAGCCAATAACGGTGCCAAAGGCGAGCACGACCACCACCAGCATTCCTAAGACCCATTTGTTCATGCGTAATGCTCCCTGCTCGAGTTAGTGTGTGTTGACAAGGAATTATGTTGGTGTACGTCAGTGAAACGTGGTGGCTGAATGTCCATTTTTACTGCCTCTCCAGTGCGGTAGGAAAAAGTATAAGCAACCTGTCACATTGGGTTGTGTCCATCTTGGGACGAATGAAACGCGAGAATTGCGCGGCAAGGAATAAACATTTGAGGTGTGAGAAATGAACAATAAATCAGACAGTTGAAGGAGGCGCGATGTGCGAGGGAAAAGTCAGAACGCGTTGATCTTTTTCATTGAGGGTGTGAAAGACACGAAAAAGGAGGCGTTGCGCCTCCTTTGGTTTTTAAAATGTCCCCGCAATATATATCGAAAACAGTGTCGATAAATGACGGTGAACATTTGTCGAGATGATGTACCTACAATGCGTCTTTCACTTTAGCTGCAACGTCAGCTGGCACCCATTGGCTCCATAGCTGCGGGTAGGATTCAAGGAATTCCAGCGCCGCGATTTCACCATCTGCTTGGTTTTCTTCCATCCATGCCATCATCGCGCTCATGTCAGCATTCGGGTACGCACGATTGGCGATGTATGCGTAAGCCTCAGGGGATTCCGTTGCGAAAGACTCCGTTGTGATGGTGTTTACGGCAGACGGTGGGTAAGCCGTCACGTTTGGCGACTCACAGTCTTCTTGTGTAATGCATTCTTCGTAATGCACGGGATCGGCTTCTACACCGAAGTCGACTTTTACCATGTCGTAGCGACCAAGCACGGGCGTTGGAGACCAGTAATAACCAAACCAGGGTTTCTCGCGGTCATACGCACGGGCGATTGAACCTGCCAGCGCAGCGCCTGAACCTGGGTCTACCATTTCAAAACCGGCGTCTTCAAGATTGAGTGCATTAAATAGATGGCCAGCGGTGATTTGGCACGTCCAGCCTGACGGACAGGTCATGAAGCCTGATTTACTGTCATCTTCTGGGTGAGGGAAGAGCTTGGCATTCGCCTTCACACCCTCAATCGTGGCAAGTTCGGGATGTTTCTCGACCATGTATTTTGGTATCCAAAACCCTTCTTCGCCGCCTTCAGCAAATGCTTTACCGGCAAAGCGGAGTTTTTTCTCGCTCACGCCTTTTTCAAGCATTTCCTTGTGTGAGTTGCTCCAGAATTCAGGGGCAATATCTGGTTCGCCTTTTTCCGTCATGGAGATGCCCGTTGGCATGGTATCTCCCGGCACAAGTTCAGCGTCACAGCCGTAGCCATTCTCTAGAATAAATTTATCTACGTTTGCCATGAGTGTGGCCGAATTCCAGTTCATGTCCGCGATGGTGACGTTGCCACATTCATCTGCAGATGCGAAAGGAGAGAGAGCTAGCAGCGCAAGCGGAAGATAGCGTTTTTGCATGTGAAAATCTCCGGCAGTCGACGATGTTCGTCTTTGTTATTTTTTGTGTGGTAAACCTTATGCCAAAGCAACATCAAGGTGCAGAACTCAGGGCGTTTTACGGGTGTTGTGAGCGCCTCTGAACTCAAGCATCTTCAGGTCGTTTGAGTATAGTTTTCAGCGTAATGCCTTCAGTGAAAGACGATAACAAAGTGTATGAATGAAGCGTGTGAATTTAACGGTAATCGTGACGTTTGTTAGATTTTGCTAATTCAAAGTTAAAAATGAGTGTTTCATAACTGGGAGCAGGATGAATTGATCAGTCTCTCATTGGGGGTGCATGCTCTTTGATCAATGTTAATGCCATGTTATACGCTCTAAGTTGGTTAAAAGTGTAAAGGATGGCATTCACCATGCAAGATGCTGGGAACGGACAAGGAAACATCCGCGAAATCATTCAGGAACAGACAAGCGACAGTGGTTCTCCTTTTGTGCGTTTCGACAATGTTCAAAAGAGTTATGACGGGAGAAGTTTGGTCGTCAAAGGGTTCGATCTTGATATTCAACAGGGTGAATTCATCACGCTTCTCGGCCCATCTGGTTCGGGGAAATCGACTGTTCTTATGATGATGGCGGGTTTCGAACAACCTACCCATGGTGAGATCTACCTGAACAACCAACCGATTAAGACGTTGCCTCCTCACAAACGTGGCATTGGATTGGTATTCCAAAACTACGCGTTGTTTCCTCATATGACGGTGGAAGAAAATCTCGCCTTTCCTTTGCAAGTTCGCAACCTTTCTAAATCTGACACCGAAAAAAAAGTGAAACGTGCCTTAGACATGGTACGTCTTTCTGAGTTTGGGCATCGCCGTCCGGCCCACCTTTCGGGTGGTCAGCAACAACGCGTTGCCGTGGCTCGCGCTTTGGTGTTTGAACCAGAATTGGTATTGATGGACGAACCACTCGGTGCGCTGGATAAAAACTTGCGTGAAGAGATGCAGTACGAAATTAAACACATTCAGCAAGATCTGGGTGTCACCATGATTTATGTCACGCATGATCAATCCGAAGCACTGACCATGTCTGATCGTATTGCTGTATTTAATGACGGTGTCGTCCAGCAACTAGCGACACCAGAAGAATTATACGAGCGACCCGTGAATGCGTTCGTGGCGCAATTTATTGGTGAGAACAATCGTTTGAAAGGCGATGTCATCGAGTTAAGCGATTCGCAGTGCCGCGTAAAAGTACCGAATGGCGACATCATTACGGCGAAACCCGTGGCGGTGGACAGCATGGGGTCGCAGTCAACCTTGTCACTTCGCCCTGAACGTATCGTCATTAACCCTGAAGATGGCGCAATGGCGAATGTGTTTGATGCGAAAGTCGAGGAAGTGATTTACCTCGGCGATCATTTGCGCACTCGCGTGAATGTTTGCGAAAACAACGAATTTATTATCAAAACCCCCAATGCTGACGGTCACCCAAACTTGCGCCGCGGAGAAATGATCCGCGTCGGTTGGGCTGAAGAAGATTGTCGCGCATTGGATGCCTCATAGCATCACCTCATCCTGTTTAAATTGGCGTGTATGCCCAGTTTGAACGTGACGTAAAAACGTACAACACATGGAAAACGAGGACTGAAAGACGGGCACTTAGGAACGCAGTTTTTTGCATGGCATGAAAGAGGACTATTGATGCCATGCAAAAGTGGATTCCTACACCTGTCTAGATGTTAACAAGCGATAGACTTGAGGAAGAAAACAATGAAAAAACTCGCGTTGCAAGTTGCAATCCTGACAGGACTAACGGGTGTTGCATCCGCGTCTTTTGCAGAAGAGTCGTTAAATGTTGTGTCTTGGGGTGGTGCGTATACTGCCAGCCAAACGAAGGCATATCATGAACCTTGGACGGCTAAGACGGGTCAGAAAGTCATCAATATCGATAAATCTCAGAACGGTCTTTCAGGCCTGCGCGCGCAAGTTGAAGCGGGCAATGTTAGCTGGGATTTGGTAGACATTCTGCCTTCTGATGCCATTGTCGCGTGTGATGAAGGCTTGGCTGAGCCTCTTGATCACGATGTATTGCTTGCTGCTTCGCCAGATGGCACGCCAGCGACAAAAGACTTCCTTGCGGGCTCTTTGGGGGAGTGTTTTGTTCCTTCCATTGTTTACTCGAACATCGTTGCGTTCAACACCGAAATGTTTAAAGGCAAGCAGCCAAACTCTATCAACGATGTGTTTGACCTGAAGGCTTTCCCCGGCAAGCGTTCACTTCAGAAAAAACCGATCAACAACCTTGAGTGGGCTTTGATCGCGGATGGTGTACCAGCGGGTGAGGTTTACGACGTGTTAAGCACCGAAGAAGGTGTTCAACGTGCCTTCAAGAAACTCGATACCATCAAAGATTCTGTGATTTGGTGGGAAGAGGGCGCGCAGCCACCACAACTTCTTGCTGACAAAGAAGTGGCCTTTGCTTCTGCGTACAACGGCCGAATCTTTAACGCGGCGGTGAATGAGAAGCAGCCGTTTGACATCATTTGGGACGGCCAAGTGTTTGAGCTAGACGGTTGGGTTGTGCCAAAAGGTAAGCTAGACAAAGTGAAAGATTACCTGCGCTTTGCGACAGACTCTCAGCGTTTAGCTGACCAAGCGAAATACATCTCGTATGGCCCAGCAAGAAACTCTTCCGCGGCGATGGTGACAACGCATGCGGATACGGGTATCGACATGAAACCGCATATGCCAACCTTTGGTCCTAACTTCAGCACTGCAATTCCGAAAGATGATGAGTTCTGGGCTGACAATGGTGATGAACTGGCACAACGCTTTAACGCGTGGTTAGTACAGTAACGTAACAAAAAGTCGGCGGATGACGTACGGTTATCCGCCGACTTTTTGTGAGCAAGCGGTTGGAGAGAGCACGTGCAGGGAAGTAAAACACAAGAATTGACGACAGCAGATGGCGTTTCACTTCGCGTCAGTCAAGAACGATCAATTCGACGCAACAAAATCAAAGCGTTTTTATTGGTGGCTCCGCTACTGATATTCCTGCTGGTGGCGTTCGTTTTACCCATTGTCGATATGCTAAAACGCAGTGTCGAAAACCCCGAAGTACTCACTTACCTTCCCAGCACGACTGTTGCGCTGCAAGAATGGAATGACGACGAACTGCCAGATGAAAGTGTGTTTGCTGCATTGGCTGTGGATCTAAAAGCAGGTGCAGAAGCGCGAACCATTGGTAAAGTCGCGTCACGACTAAACTACGAAAAATCGGGCATGCGCTCGCTGATCATGAAATCAGCGCGTAAATCCAAACGCTTTAAAGAAGGGGCATACAAAGAACAGTTGTTGAAGGCAGATAAACGCTGGGCAGATGTCGGAGTGTGGAAACTTATTCAGCGTGAGTCTAGTCCTTATACGTTCTCTTATTATCTTAACGCGGTTGACCACAAATACGCTGACAATGGCGACATCGTGGCACAGCCCGAACATCTCCAAATCTATAATTCTCTCTTCTTCCGAACGATTTACATGAGTATCGCGATCACTTCCTTGTGTTTGTTGTTGGGATACCCGATAGCCTATTTGTTGGCAAACCTGCCACTTCGTCAGGCGAATTTGCTGATGATTTTGGTGCTGTTACCGTTCTGGACGTCATTACTTGTGCGTACTGCAACATGGATTGCGATTCTTCAACAGCAAGGCGTGTTGAATGACCTCATGGTGGGGGCTGGCATTCTGTCGGATGAAGACCGGATACAGATGATCTATAACCAGACCGGCACCTTGATTGCGATGACACACATATTGCTGCCGTTCATGATATTGCCACTCTATTCCGTCATGAAAACCATCTCTCCAAGTTACGTGCGTGCAGCGCGTTCTATGGGCGCGACACCGTTTACCGCGTTTAGGCGTGTTTACTTCCCTCAAACATTGCCCGGTATTGGTGCTGGCTCGATTTTGGTGTTTATTCTCGCGATTGGTTACTACATCACCCCCGCATTGGTGGGCGGACAAACCGGTACCTTTATCACTAACTTTATTGCGTACCACATGCAAACCTCGCTGAACTGGGGCTTGGCAGCCGCCATTGCGTCGATTCTTCTGATCATCGTTATCGGATTGTATTGGCTTTATAACCGCCTGATTGGCGTCGATAACGTGAAATTAGGGTAGGAGATAACATGGCTATTCCAGAGTGCGCCACCACGAGTGAAAAGGTTTGGTATGTTGCGTTTCGTATCATTTGTGCCGGTATATTCTTATTCCTTATTGGCCCTTTGTTGGTCATTATCCCGCTAAGTTTTAATGCTGAACCCTATTTTACGTTCACACCTGAAATGTTGAGCTTTAGTCCCGAAGGCTTTTCTCTGCGTTGGTATGACGACTTCTTTAGCTCCGAATCTTGGCAGACCGCCATTAAGAACAGCCTGATTGTGGCGATAGCATCGACGATCCTTGCGACAGTGCTCGGAACCACCGCCGCGCTTGGTTTATCAAGCCGTTACATGCCATACAAAGATGCCATCATGGCGATTCTTATCTCGCCAATGATTGTGCCGTTGATCATCTCAGCGGCAGCAATGTTCTTCTTCTTCTCCCGATTCCAAATGACACATACGTACATTGGCGTCGTGCTTGCACACACAGCATTAGGTATTCCGTTTGTGGTTATCACGGTGACGGCAACCTTGAGCGGCTTTGACCATTCACTTACCCGCGCTGCGGCGAGCTTGGGGGCAAACCCGGTTTACACTTTCTTTAAAGTTGTCCTGCCGCTGGTAACGCCCGGAGTGATTTCTGGTGCGTTGTTCGCGTTTATTACGTCGTTCGATGAAGTGGTCGTGGTGTTATTTATTGCAGGGCCTGAGCAAACAACGTTGCCGATTCAGATGTGGTCGGGGATCCGTGAAGAAATCAGCCCAACGATCTTGGCTGCAGCAACCTTGCTGGTGGTCTTATCGATTGCATTGCTGACAACGTTAGAGTTTTTACGCCGTCGAAGTGCACGTTTGCGTGGCATTGAAGAGTAGTCTGTGGCGCGCAGTTGTTGAAAAATAGGTGTGAAACCGGTGTAGGTTTTTGGCGGCGGCTTATTGATGTTTGTCAGTAGACCTTCGTTTGATGGTTTTTCTTAGAAAGGCTGGCTTGCCAACGACCCATTCCCCCAAATAAGGTCATTGGCAAACCAAGCACAAATCGCAGATTATTTTCTCGCTTCTCGCTTCTCGCTTCTCGCTTCTCGCTTTAGATAATCTCGTATCTCGTATCTCGTATCTCGTTAACGCATTACCTCTTTCCAGCTCGGTACACCTTTGCGCTTCGCAGAAAACTTGTACCAGCTCGCCATCAATAGGCCAAAGACAACGCCCGTAAACAATGATGCGTTGAATGCGTAAAACACAGAGACACCTAAGCTGCGCCACTGCATAAACCACATGATCACACCCCAAATGGTGCCAAACCATGCAATCCCGAACAGCACGTTAACGGCAAACGCGCAAAATTGCGGTGGCGGAACCTTAATGCCAACGCGACGCGCTAAACGGTAGATGATTGGGCTGATAGAAGAAGGAAGAAAGCCCTTTTCGAGCAGTACTTGGTGTGCGTGGTCTAATTGTTGTTCGAATTTCATTCTGACTAACTGTATTCAATAGATTGCATGCACTTTAACGCATTGAAATTCGTAGGGTAGGGGCAGTTTAGCGTTCGGTGAGCTTGCTCTCACTCGCCAATCCAAGATGGGCGATTCGTGAGACAAACATAGAAGTTATTATGGATTTTTGGGTGATTTTTAAGCATGCAGCAAGGCTTGGCCTTATCTCGGTCTATGTACCATTTCACTTACCATAGAGAAGACTTATTGGAATGAGTTCGATAGTCTCGAGTTACGTTACGCATCTTTGGAGCATCATTCAGCCATGAAAGTGGATTATAAGAAGCGCCTATTGCCTGTGATTCGGTTTTTGGAGGCAAATTTCAACGAACCGCTCAATCTGATTGAAGTGGCTGCGCTTGCCAACCTATCTCCCTACCATTTTCATCGAATGTTCAAAGCGGTGCAGCAAGAAACCCTGGCCGACTTTATCCGTCGTCTACGGCTAGAAGCGGCGGCCGAAGAGTTGTTCAAGGCCAAGCCTCCGGTGCTGAACGTTGCGCTTGATTATGGGTTCTCATCGTCACAGAGCCTTGCTAAAGCCTTTAAACAGCACTTTGGTGTTACACCTTCAGCGTTCAGAGACTGTGAAGACTGGCAAATGTTTGGTCAGCTTTCTCGAAGCAGCAAGATTGGACACACGTTGCGCAAGATTGGAAACGCAGATCGAGACACAGAATTATATATTGACTCAACGACATCAACGAGGAGTGAATTTATGGAAACGCAACATTTTGAGCCAGCCAAATTGGCGTATGTACGTGTCACAGGCCCTTATGGTGAAGGCTATGAGCCAGCGGCAGGTAAGCTCTATCAATGGGCTGGGCCGAAAGGACTTGCTGAGGCCACTTGTCTCTTTATTTACCACGATAACCCCGAAATTACGCCAGCTGAGAAATGCCGGACCGACATTTGTTTGATGGTGCCAGAAGACACGACTGTGCAAGGGGACATCGAACTGCAAGACTTTCCAGGGGGGAATTACGGTGTGATGCGCAAAACCATCACCGATTTTTCGCAGTATTCTGGGGCGTGGGATGACATCATGACAGACATGATTAATTCTGGTCTTGAGCCTGATAATCGCCCTTGCTTTGAGTGGTACCACACTTACGACCAAGAACATCACATTGCTGATGTGAGTTTTTGTACGCCGATCAAGGCCTAATCTGGCTCTATGGCTATTTCATTTCTTTATAACAGCAGTTCTGTCTCAGTGCTGCTGTTGTGCCTTCTATATTCCCTTTGACACTCTTCAACCTCAACCTCAACCTCAACCTCAACCTCAACCTCAACAGACCTTAAGCACTCCAGAAATACCCTATACCCATAAAGTAATCCGATAGACGTGATAGCGCCGTATAGATTTCTATTCGACGTATCGATGTAAACGCTATCTCACTTAAAGGTGATTTCAGCGTAAGCCCCTAAGGCACGGTTTTGTCTACGGGATTGTTACTCTGCGGAACGGTTTCTTAATGTAACTACTGCTCAACGGAGCTATTACTCAAAGGAGCCATGGTTAAAAGGAGCTATGGCTAAAAGGCACTATGGCTGATATTTCTGAAACGACTTCGTTCAATGCTGATCATTTGAACAACTTGGTGATTGGTGTTGCGGCTAACGTGGGCATACATGATGTGTGTATGCATCATCATGCCAAACCGCAACTGCTGTTCGCATCATCTGGTTGCATGAGCATTATGCTGAATGGTGCTTGGTGTGTATTGCCACCAACCCGTGCGGCATGGATCCCTGCGGGCATTGATCATTGTACTGAAATGTTAAACGTAGAAGCCTATCGTTCTCTCTATTTCCACCGTGACGTCGCACCCATGTTGCCATCAGAGATAAAGATCATCTCGGTTAATGGGTTGATGAGGGAGTTGATTGAGCGCATGGCGTATTGGGATTGGGAGATGCCAATGCAGGCACAAAAGCCTGCGTTTTCACTGTTCTGTGAGGAGCTCAAATCCGCAAAGGAAGAACAGTTCTCGTTGATATTGCCCACGGATCGACGCATCGTGCGATGGTTACAGGGCGTGTTAGACGGTGAGTATTTGCCTGCGCCATTAAATGAAATGGCACAGGATATTGGCGCGAGCGCCAAAACCATCAGCCGGATTTTCACGCGGGAAACGGGCATGCCCTATCAATCATGGCGGCAGCAATGGCGTTTGCAGACGTCTGTTGAGCGTCTCTCACAGGGTTACAGCGTATCAGACGTTGCAAGTGGGCTGCATTTCTCCAGCGACAGCGCCTTTATCAGTTTTTTTCGTAAGATGACTGGAAGCACACCCGGGAGATATGTTTAACATTCTCTATCCGTTGTGCTGAACCTTCTCCAAAATGCCTTAACACCAGAGATGAACGCTCAAAATTTACACTGTAATTTTACCGTCAGTTTGATGTTGAATTATTGTAATGAGAGTTATTCTCATCTAATCTTAGTGGCAAGGCAGAGATTGGAGCGTCATCATGGTTCATGGAAATATCGTTACTCATCCTCCAGCAGAGATAACGCCGAAAAGGCGAACGGTACAGATAGAGATATCAGTTGATAGCTTGGAGAGGCTGTTTCTCAATGGGCAATTGTGTGCTGCAGAGTTTAGTTGTCTTGATGTCGAATCTAAGCAAGCAGTCCAAAAGTTATGTTTGAATGCATGTGTTCATCGTCTTCAAAAGGCGCAATAACCTACGAATCACCATGATTGATTCGTTAATTAATTGTTGGATTTCTTTGCTGTTATATTGAAATTTAAAATATTTATAGATCTAGCCTTGAAAACAGTCTTTCCTGCCACCATATCTTTAAGATTATAGATTTTATTTATGTTTAAAATTAATGTTTCTTTAATTTTCAAATGTGAAAAATAACGCCTTGTATTTCTTAATCTTAGAGGTTAATTAAAAATATTTTCCAATTTAGCCTTGAAAGTGAATGGGGTGGACACCAAATAGAGTGATGTAAGGTTGTGGCGATATTCGTGCGGCCTTTATATGAAAATTCTATTAACCATATCGCTTCATTTGGAGGATATTATGATGAAAACTATCGATTTAACCCCACTGTACCGTAATAGCGTCGGCTTTGATCGCTTTGCATCTTTGTTGGATAACGCATTCCGTGCAGAAAGTGCTGCAGGCGGTTACCCTCCGTACAACATCGAGTCTCTTGAAGAGAATAACTATGCCATTACCCTTGCTGTTGCTGGGTTTACGCAAGATGAGCTAGACATCAATGTTGAACGTGGCGTACTGACCATTCGTGGTGAGAAAGCAAAAACCGAAGACAAGCATTACCTCTACCAAGGTATTGCTAACCGTACGTTTGAGCGAAAGTTCAACCTCGCTGATTATATCGAAATCACAGGTGCTGATTTAGAAAATGGTTTATTGACCATTAAGCTTCTAAAGCGTATTCCAGAAGCAATGAAACCAAGAAGCATTGCAATTAATGGACAGTCGCGTGTTGCGCCTAAATTTGAGCAATCCATTGAAGAAAAGAACGCTGAACTCGTGTGATTCTTCTGTTCATCTTGAACGATAGATTACATTTAGTTTTGGGTTAAATAATAGTAGGGCCATTTTAATTAATGGCCCTTTGTTGCGTTTTTTATTTTAAGGCTATGTTAGTTTTAGGTGCATGTTTATATGCTCAACGCCTGTTCTTTTCGATAAATAGGTGTCGCCTGAGACAATAAACCCAACAGAACGATAAAGACGAATAGCATGCAGCCTTGCACTCAGTGTGACATCCGTGGCTGACCGTGCTCGTAAGTATTGAATGGCTTCGGTGACAAGTCGATGTCCTAACCCTTTTCCTTGATCTTTTGGCGTTACGACCATTTGCGACAATTGATAGTGGTTTTCCGATGTTTCAGTCAGCCGTAAATAGGCCACCAGCGTGCCTTCTCGCGTGAGCGCGAGGTGATTACTGCTCGCTTCAGCGTCATCAAAAAGCACGTCCCTCGAAAGATTGACGGGCTCGAAGAACAAAGTGAACCTCAAATCCAGCGCATCTTGATAAAATGGTTCGTCGCGATTGAGCGTAACAAATTCAACATCACTGTTAGCTTTCATTCATGCCTCCTTTCTTTTGCGTTTTCATGCCCTAAACGATGCGCCTTGTTGTCTTAAAACGGCGAGAAGTTACTCACCAGACGTGCTTTTTGCCTTCCCACGTAAAGAACTTACCGCTGTCTTCCATGGTTAAACGGTGAGCCAGTAAGAGAATACCCGATGCGCTCTGTTCTGCAGTAATGTCCGCCTCACTGCCTCCCATGTCCGTTTGTACCCAACCAGGATGAACAGGGCAAACAACAATCTTCTGTGCCTTCAGTTCTAGCGATAATACCTGCATGACTTTGTTGATGGCAGCCTTAGAGCTTCTGTAAGCAATCATGCCTGTAGATTCTCTATGCAGCGCCCCCATTTGGCTGGAAACCGTCACAACGCGTGGTGATGAACTTAGGGATAGATTCTTTAAGAGGGCGTTTGTCACCATCAGTGGAGCAATGGTATTCACTTCGAATGTGTGTAACCAGCCTTGTGTGTCCATGTCGTTGTAAGACTGTCTATCAGGACCGATGACACCCGCGTTGTTAATGAGGATGTCTATGGGCTGATTCGCTAACACTTCTGGCAGACGGGCGAGATCAGTCGCGTTGGTAACATCAAGTTGTAACCATGTGAGTCTGTTTTTCTCGTCGTGGGTAAGTGGAAGTTCAGGAGGCGTATCACCGCGATAAGTGGCAAGTACGACATCTTTGTTTTTCAGGCTTTGCTTCACGAGTTGTAAGCCAATACCCCTGTTACCGCCAGTGATGAATAATGTTTGCATATTTCCCTCGCATTTGTGTCTCTATAAATGGGCACATCATGTTACGGCTAGGTGATCATTTGATGTCAGTAACTTTCACATTTAAGACGCTTGTTGGCAACGCTTACACGTGTTTTCCCCTTATAAATTCAATGCATTACGATGACTTTAAGAAGTTACCCACAGAAACGGTGGATAACCCTTTGGGTAACATTGGATTAATACAAATGTCATCTTGAATAAAGTCGTTGAGTGCTTTTGTCAGGCGGCTTTAGCACAATTGCCTAAAACATGATTCGCCATATTTGGAGGCCGAAAATGCTCGATATTGCTCGCACATTTGACGCCTACTTACATCAAAACTGGGTGAATTTACATCCAACTTTATTGGCAAGAAAGAGGCGAAGAGACTTGAAGAAAACGCGGTGGTTAAAAAGTATACAGCCCTTGTGGGTGACGGGTGACGGGTGACGGGTGACGGGTGACGGGTGACGGGTGACTAGTAACAGGTAACAAGTTACGGCGTTCGATGGTATATGAGAGAAAACAGAACATCACATGGCAACATTGGCGGTGAACATTGGACAGCGCCGACCAATAAACGGCGATAGAAACAGAAACGAACGAAAAACGCCCTCGTTGGGTTTCGAGGGCGTTTACGTATTTACTGAGCCATTTATTCAAGCAAAGAAAGGGTTGCCTGATTAAATCGCGATCTGCTCTTTGTTTTCTTCGTCCGCAACAAAGAGCTTATTCTTGGTTTGTTGTTGCGCGGTTTTTTGGCTCAACCCCAAACGTTCTTCTCTTGGCGGAATACCAAAGTAATCACGGTAGCACTTGCTAAAGTGTGGCGTAGATACAAACCCACACGCAATCGAAATTTCGATGACGGACAGGTTGGTCTGCGTGAGCAATTGCCTTGCGCGGCTTAGCCTCAAATGCAAATAATAGCGAGAAGGTGAGCATTGAAGATGGCGTTGGAAGAGGCGCTCAAGCTGCCGACGAGACAGCTCGACAAGTCCTGCAAGTTCATCAATGCAGAAAGGCTCTTCGAGGTTAGCTTCCATCAGGGAAACCGTTTCAAGTAGCTTGGGTTGTGCTGTGCCAATCAAATTCCGCAGCGGGACTTTCTGCACATCTTCCGTGTTTCGCACGCGCTCGCACACAAACATTTCAGAGATGGCAGCGCTCAGCTTGTTACCATGCTCGCGAGTGACCATGGTAAGCATCATGTCCATTGGCGCTGTGCCACCCGCGCTAGTCATGCGCGTGTCACTGATCGTGAAAAGCTTGTTGCTGATGCGAACGGTAGGGAAGGCTTCTTGCAGTCCTGCTAGGTTCTCCCAATGCACAGAACAGGCTTTGTCATGCATAACGCCTGCTTTTGCAAGGACATAACTGCCCGTACAGATGGCACCAATTTTAAGATGTTTTCTGTCTTGTTGAGCAATCCAACTGAGCAACTTGGGGGAGCAGTTTTCGTGGACATCAATCCCGCCGCATATGATCACAACATCAAGGTCCATACTGTTTGGGATCTTGTCGTCGACATTAATGGCGAGTGAATCGCTGGCTGATACAGGCTCTCCGTCTTCGCTGAACGTGTACCAACGGTAGAGGGTTTCCCCAGAAAGTTGGTTCGCCATTCGTAACACTTCGATTGCTGACGCCATTGCAATCATGGTGAAGCGTTGGCAGAGGAAAAATCCTATTCTCACTGGTTGGCGGAGTGATGATACTGATCCCATCGTAAATCCCTTCTATCTCTTTGCACTGCTCAATTATTTTATTGATATCAAGGTTGAAATGATTACAACACGTAGAGAATCGCATTCGACAGAAAAACGGCATCTCTTCTCTGCATATACCAATGTTAAAAAAAAGTAAATGTCGCGTTGACAGTTAAAAGGAAATAGACGTGAAAAAGACTTATAAATAGCGTTTAGAACGCGGTCGTATCATAAATGAAGCAATCTATTCTGGGTGTCTTGTTGTTACATGTCGTTAACAATGTTTAGTGCTGTAAAGAAAAAATCGATGTTATCTTTGTTTTTTTGACGTGCTAGAAAATGCTGGCGAATCAACATAGAAGAGTTGGGTGTAAAAAAGGTGCGGCACTGAAAGTTAAACGCATGCCGCACCTGGATAGAGGGAACTAGTCGCAATAAGCAACGGCAATCTTCGACGCGAGCGCCGCGTTGTTTAAAACTAAGGCGATATTGGCCTTTAAACTTTCGCCCTGTGTTTTTTCAGCGACTTTGGCGAGCAGAAAAGGGGTAGAGGCTTTGCCTTTGATGCCTTGGGCATCCATTTCCTCAATGGCACTTTGAATGACATGGTCAATGTCTTCATTTGCCATGGCATGTTCCGTTGGAATCGGATTGGCAATGATGGCACCGCCTTCTAAAGACATCGCCCATTTCGCTTTTAATGCATCGGCGATTTGCTGCGGCGCATCGAGGCGGTAATCAACGTTAAATGCGCTCTCTCTGCTGTAAAATGCAGGTAACGTGTTGGTTTGGTATCCCACCACGGGCACACCCTTGGTTTCGAGGTATTCCAAGGTTAAACCAAGATCTAGAATGGATTTGATACCTGCACAGACTACAGCCACTTTGGTTTGAGCAAGTTCTTCCAAATCCGCTGAAATATCTAAACTGTTTTCCGCACCGCGATGCACGCCGCCTATGCCGCCTGTGGCAAACACACGAATTCCCGCCATGTCCGCCAATATCATCGTTGAAGCAACCGTTGTGGCGCCATCGCCTTTTGTGGCAACGATGAATGGGATATCACGTCGGCTGGTTTTCATTGCCTTTTGACCCTGTTGGCCGAGATAGGTGATTTCTTCTTCAGAGAGCCCGACTTTTAGGCGGCCTTTCAAAATGGCGATGGTCGCGGGTATCGCGCCGCTATCTCGTACTTTTTGCTCTACGCGTAGCGCGGTTTCAACATTTTGTGGGTAGGGCATGCCGTGAGAAATGATGGTGGATTCTAACGCCACGACAGGTTTTCCCTCTGCAATCGCGCGTTCGATATCAGGATGGATATCGAGATACGGGTTTAACATGGCACGTCCTCTATGCGTTGTTGAACCAACAATTCATTGATGTTGGGGTTGATGGTGTTGGTGTGTTCCAATGCGATGGCCGCGCAGCCCGATGCAAAATGACAGGCTTCGATGTCTGATAGCCCTGCGAGTTGGCCATGAACAATGCCTGCTAAGAATGCATCACCCGCACCGTTGGCGTTAACGACCTTAACCGGTAGCGGTCGGACTAATTTTTCATTGTTCTGCGTACGGTACAAAACACCGTCTGCTCCCATGGTGAGAAATAGCCTTTGTACGCCGTGCTGAATGAACCAATCCGCGATGTTGTCAATGTCTGACTCCGATTCAAGCGGCTGGCCTGATATGGCTTGTGCCTCGATCAAGTTAGGTTTCAGCGTGTGGATTCGAGACAGATAAGGCTTTGCTTTGTTTGCTTTGGCTGATGAGACTGAGTCGAGATAAATGTTCTTGTCAGAGAATTTGCTAAAGATATACGCGAGCGTGGTATCTGAGAGGTTGGTATCCACAATGACAGCCGCGGCGTTTCGAATGAGCTCGACGTATTGCGACAGCAACCCCACGTTTAAGTGCTTTAAGATCGACATGTCAGACACTGCAGCCACCATGTCGCCCTGATTGTCGAGTAAAGACAAATAGGTGGACGTGGTTTGGTTGCTGATCTGGTTGACGGCGTTGATATTCACTCCCGCCATTTTGGTTTGATTCAGGATCAAATCACCGTAGGCATCATCGCCAACGACGGATATAAGTCTGACATCTGTCCCTAACCGTGCGAGGTTTTCGGCGATGTTTCTGCCTACGCCGCCAGCAGAGCCTTTCACTTTCCCTGGGTTTGAATCACGTTCGATGAATGCATGATCAGGTTGGCCAAGGATGTCCATGTTCATGCCACCAATCACCACGACATATTGTTGGTTGGCGATGAAATACCCTTTCCCTTGGATTATCCCTTTCTTCGTCATGTTCATGATATGAACAGCGACAGCTGATCGGCTAATGTTGAGTAAATCCGCAATGGCTTGCTGCTGGATGAAGGGGTCGCCTTTTATCAGCTGCAATATCTCATCTTCACGTGATGTCATCGTTACCTCTACAGCTCAGGATAAACATATGTTCAGTTGTTAAACAAGTGTGAGTGTTGGTGTGTTTGAGTTAATAGTCAATTGCAAACAAACAACAATTGATAAGATTGTGAACAGCGCATTTTTTTCGCTTGGATTAGCAAGTGATTAGGTGTTGTTTGCGTCCTCTTGCACGTCGCAACTCGACCATGAAACGTCTCAATTCGCCAACAGGCGAGGAAGTAAATCGCACTACACTTAGACTATTGGTCTACTCGCAAGGAATGCAAATGGAAAAGACGACACCTCCCACATCATCATGTGGTGCGTCGTTGGCGATCCCTCCGCTAACTGAATCTCAATGTCAGGTCGTGAATGAAGCATTGAATTTACTCAGCACAACGCCGGGCGCATTGTTGCCTGTGCTGCATCATATCCAAAAGGCACTGCGCTTTGTTCCGCCTGCCGCCATCCCTCAGATTGCCAGAACGTTGAACCAATCTGAGGCCGATGTTCATGGCACCATGAGCTTTTATCATGAGTTCCGAAATTCGCCGCCTGGTGCAACCGTCATTCAGGTGTGTCGAGCAGAGTCCTGTCAATCCATGGGTTCTCTCGCGCTTGAAGCCTACGTTCGTTCGCGACTCGGCATCGATTTTCATCAAACGACGCGCGACAACAACTTCACGCTTGAACCGGTTTATTGCTTGGGAAATTGCATGAATTCTCCATCGATCCGCGTCGAAGATG
The DNA here is from genome assembly GCF_002876705.1 of Enterovibrio norvegicus. Classification (GTDB taxonomy): domain Bacteria; phylum Pseudomonadota; class Gammaproteobacteria; order Enterobacterales; family Vibrionaceae; genus Enterovibrio; species Enterovibrio norvegicus_B. The sequence continues at coordinate 32,190 of NZ_MDAG01000016.1, forward strand.
AGATCCATGGCGATATGAATGCAGCGCGTTTTGATGCGTTGGTGGAAGGGTGTTTAACACAAGTGATCGAGGTGAAAGCACCATGACATATAAAATCTATGTGCCCCTTGATACGTCAGCGGTTTCACTTGGTGCTGACAAAGTGGCAGCCAGAATGGAACACCTCGCCGTGAACAGCGGTGAAGCAGTGTCCGTGATTCGAACGGGATCCCGAGGCATGTTCTGGCTGGAACCCATGGTGGAAGTGGATACGCCGCAAGGCCGTGTCGCTTTTGGGCCTGTGTCGGAAGACGACGTGGATGCCCTTATGGCATTGCGCTTTTTTGATATCGAAGGTTCAGGAAAGGGAGGCCAAGAACACGCTCTTTATCTCGGTCCAACCGAAGCGCTTCCTTGGTTGAAGAAACAACAACGGCTCACCTTTTCACGCGTGGGCATTGTCGATCCTTTGGATGTGAATGACTACAAACGTCATGGTGGGTTTGAAGGGCTCAAGAATGCCTTGGCAATGAATGCACAAGAAATTCTGGATGCGGTGAAACAATCCGGATTAAGAGGGCGTGGCGGTGCGGCTTTCCCGACGGGCATTAAATGGCAAACCGTCGCCGATCAGCAAGAAGGCCAAAAGTACGTCATCTGCAATGCGGATGAGGGGGACTCTGGTACGTTCGCAGACAGAATGTTGATGGAAGGCGATCCGCTCACTTTGATTGAAGGCATGATCATTTGCGCCATTTCCGTTGGTGCAACACAAGGCTATGTCTACACACGCTCTGAATACCCGAAAGCTTGCGAGATTTTTATCAAGGCGATAGAAAAAGCCTATGAAGCGGGCTATCTCGGTGAGGACATTTGCGGTTCTGGCCATCATTTCGATCTTGAACTTCGTATGGGCGCAGGCGCGTACATTTGTGGCGAAGAAACCTCCTTGATGGAAAGCCTTGAAGGTAAACGCGGCATAGTACGAAACAAGCCACCACTGCCTGCGATTGAAGGCTTGTTTGGTCGCCCAACGGTAATCAACAACGTGATTTCGTTAGCGTCTGTCCCAACCATTTTGGCGAAAGGCGCAAACTACTATGAAAACTTTGGGCAAGGCCGTTCTCGAGGCACCATGCCGTTGCAATTGGCGGGCAACATTAAACGTGGCGGCTTGGTAGAGTTGGCGTTTGGTGTATCGCTCAATGAGCTGATGTATGACTTTGGTGGCGGCAGCAAAACAGGCCGCCCGCTAAAAGCTGCGCAATTGGGTGGGCCGCTCGGGGCGTATTTGCCGGCTTCGCAGTGGGATGTCGACATGGATTATGAGGCGTTGTCTTCTAAAGGCGCGATGCTCGGTCATGGTGGCATCGTGGCGTTTGATGATCAGGTCGACATGAGCCACATGGCGCGATTCGCCATGGAATTCTGCGTGCTGGAATCGTGTGGTAAATGCACGCCTTGTCGGATTGGTGCTGTACGTGGTGTGGAAGTGATTGACCAATTGGTCGACGCGACAGGCGATGAAAAGCTTGAGCGACATGAATTGCTGCAAGACCTCTGTGACACCATGGAGTTGGGTTCTATGTGCGCCATGGGTGGAATGACACCGTATCCTGTGAAAAGCGCCCTCTTGCATTTTCCTGAAGATTTTGGCCTCGCGGCCATTCACCATACCAACGCTGCGGGCAACGGCGAATAGTTTTCGCCAAGGAGTATTACAATGGTTGAGTTTTACATTCCCATTGATCAAGACCGAAAAGATTTTGGTACACCCAATGTCACCGGCGAAGATCTTAAGCAAATTACGTTAAACATTGATGGCTGGCCTATCACCGTCCCAGAGGGGACGTCGGTGATGCGTGCGGCATCCATGTTGAATATTCAAATCCCCAAATTATGCGCGACTGACAGCTTGGATGCGTTTGGATCGTGCCGCATGTGCGTGGTGGATATTGAGGGCATGCGCGGAAAACCCGCGTCTTGCACCACACCTGTGTCGGAAGGCATGAAGGTCACCACACAAAATACGGCACTGTCAAAGTTACGCCGTAACGTCATGGAGTTGTACATCTCTGATCACCCCCTTGATTGTTTGACCTGTGCCGTGAATGGCGATTGTGAATTACAAGACGTCGCCGGTGCTGTCGGCCTGCGTGATGTGCGATATGGCTTCGAAGGTGAAAACCATCTTAAGATGGAAAAAGACACGTCAAACCCGTATTTCACCTTTGATAGCAGTAAATGCATTGTGTGCTCGCGTTGCGTGCGCTCGTGCTCCGACATCCAAGGTCAGTTTGCGTTAACCGTTGAAGGCCGTGGGTTTGATTCTCGCATTGTGGCGGGTAGCAACAACTTTATGGATTCTGAATGTGTGTCGTGTGGTGCGTGTGTCCAAGCATGTCCTACGGCAGCATTGACGGAAAATAGCGTGATTGAGCAAGGCACGCCGAGTCATTTTCGTGTCACAACGTGCGCGTATTGCGGCGTAGGTTGTTCGTTCAGAGCGGAAATGAAAGGCGACCAGCTTGTGCGTATGGTGCCGAACAAAGACGGCAAAGCGAACCAAGGCCATTCTTGTGTGAAAGGGCGCTTTGCATTTGGTTATGCAACACACAGTGATCGCATGCTTGACCCAATGATCCGTGATTCCATCGATCAACCGTGGCGCAAAGTGAGCTGGGAAGAGGCCATCGCCTTTGCCGCCAACCGCATTAATACGTTACGTGACAAATACGGCGCGAACGCGCTGGGCGGGATCACCTCTTCACGTTGCACCAACGAAGAAACCTACTTAGTGCAGAAATTGGTTCGAGCAGGGTTCGGGACGAACAATGTCGATACCTGTGCGCGTGTTTGCCATTCACCAACGGGCTACGGCTTGAAAACCACGTTAGGTGAATCCGCAGGGACACAGACGTTTGATTCGGTGCAAAAAGCGGACGTGGTGGTTGTGATTGGTGCGAACCCCACTGATGGGCATCCTGTTTTCGCCTCGCAGCTTAAACGTCGCCTACGCAATGGCGCGAAGTTGATAGTGATTGACCCTCGCGAAATTGATTTGGTGAATGCACCGCATGTGCGCGCCAAGTTCCACCTACAACTTCGTCCGGGCACCAACGTTGCTGTGCTGAATGCATTGGCGCACGTGATTGTGTCGGAAGGGTTGGATGCCAAAGCATTCATTGACGAGCGTTGTGATACGGCGGAATTCGAAAAATGGCGCACATTTATTGCCGATGAGCACCATTCGCCAGAAGCGATGGAAAGTGAAACTGGGGTGCCAGCCATGCTTATCCGCGAAGCGGCTCGGCTTTATGGCGGTGCGAACAACGGTGCGATTTACTATGGTCTTGGTGTGACAGAACACAGCCAAGGCAGCTCCGCTGTGATGGCCATTGCTAACCTTGCCATGGTCACGGGCAACATTGGCCGTGAAGGTGTAGGTGTGAATCCGCTTCGTGGGCAGAACAACGTGCAAGGCAGTTGTGACATGGGCTCGTTCCCTCATGAATTGCCGGGCTACCGACATGTTTCAGACCCAGACGTTCGCGCGTTGTTTGAAGGCGAGTGGGGCGTGAAGATTGATGACGAACCAGGGCTGCGTATTCCTAACATGTTCGATGCTGCGATCGCAGGTCGATTCAAAGCCTTGTATGTGCAGGGCGAAGACATCGCGCAATCAGACCCCAATACGCAGCATGTAGAAGCTGCACTCTCTTCGCTTGAATGTTTGATCGTGCAAGACATCTTCTTAAATGAAACCGCGAAATTTGCGCATGTGTTCTTGCCAGGTGCAACCTTCCTCGAAAAAGACGGCACTTTCACGAATGCTGAACGACGAATTTCTCCGGTAAGAAAAGTCATGGCACCTCTATCAGGGAAAGCAGATTGGGAAGCAACTGTTGCGCTGGCGAATGCGCTGGGTTGTGAAATGACGTATCAACATCCGTCAGAAATCATGGATGAAATTGCCAAGCTGACGCCGACATTTCATGGTGTGAGTTATGAAAAATTGGATGAGCTAGGTTCTATTCAATGGCCATGTAACGATGATGCGCCGCAGGGTACGCCAACCATGCACATTGACGCGTTTGTGAAAGGCAAAGGCAGCTTTGTGGTGACGGAGTATGTTGCATCGCAAGAGAAAGTGAACAAGCGTTTCCCATTGCTGCTGACCACGGGCCGGATCCTGAGCCAATACAATGTTGGCGCGCAAACCCGCAGAACGGAAAACTCGCGATGGCATGAAGAAGATGTGCTTGAGCTTCATCCATTAGACGCGGAAGATCGCGGCATCGTGGATGGAACGCCGGTTCGCATTCGCAGCCGTGCAGGGGAGGTAACGTTACCTGCGTTAATCAGTAATCGCATGCAACCGGGTGTGGTTTATACAACCTTCCACCATCCTGTTTCGGGTACCAATGTGATCACCACGAATAACTCTGATTGGGCGACCAATTGTCCAGAGTACAAAGTCACCGCAGTACAAGTGCTGGTGGCTGCAGATCAAGCACAGTGGCAAGAACGCTTCCGCGCGTTTGATGAAGAGCAGCAAGCACACGTGTCAGCGGCTTATCAAGAAGATACAGACTGAGTGTCACTCAATAAGAAAGAAGGAAGAGCCTGAGTATGGATGGCGAAGCACATAGAAACGAACAGCTGTATGCGATGGCAAACCAAATTGCCGATAATCTTGCCCATGGACGAAGTGAAGAAGAAACCATCGATGAAGTGGCATCCCATATTCGTCGTTTTTGGTCTCGAGACATGAAAGACAGTTTGTTTGATGCTCTCGAATCGGGCGAACTCAATCCGCTTGCAGAAGAAGCGGCGTCAAACTTAGCAAGAGAATATCAGTTTAAATAGACCCAATCTTGAATAGCGGCGAAAGCAACTGAACCTTATGTGTGATCCAATAAAAAAGCGGCTGATTCAGCCGCTTTTTTCATACCAAAGGATGGGTTACTTTTCGTATCGAATGTTATCGATGTAAAGCACCATTGGCCCTGTTGGTTCAATAACGAAGATGTTTTTCAGACCTTCTACATTGGCTTTCGCGCCAGGTGCAAAACGGTTACCGTTATTGATCAAATCAGCGAAGTTAATACGCACTTCACGCCATTGACCAAGAGGTGGGATTTCCACATCTACGTCACTCGCTGCCGGCCAACCGCTGTCGACTTTCAGCATCAAGTTAGCGTTTGGATCTTTCTCTTCAACCAGAAGGTCAAAGACAATTTCACCACCGCTCATCCACTCGCCCATGTTGACTTCTGGTGATTCGAAGTAGAAGTTACCGATGTCGCCAGTCTTCTTAATCGCCAGGATGTCACCACGACCTTCAGCTTGCTTGGTTTCAACATACACCTTGAACTGCGGATCGTATTCTTTCGAGCGCAGGTGCTTGTCTAGGCTATCGCCGTACAGCAAGAACTCAGGGCCTGTTGCATAGTCTGGACCCGGAATGATGATTTCAGGTGCTGGTGTACCCGCAACAAACTTGGCGTCTTCCGACACTGTCGCACAACCTTTTCCGTTAACCGGATCTTTCGCACATTCGTAGACACGAACGTAGTCAACCTCCATGGTTTGCGGGAAGATTGAGTCATCGATGCCGCCTTCGTTGGCATTCGACGCCCATGAACCGCCGATAGCAAGGTTCAAGATCATGTGGAAACGTTGGTTGAATGGTGCGTCTTCTTCACCAGTTACAATCTTGCCACCTTCTTTGTATTGACTGAACCAACCATCAGAACGCTGTGTTGCGTAGTGGATATCATCGATATACCAACGCATTTCGTTCTTCTCCCACTCAATGGCATACGTATGGAAGCCATCAGCAGGGTTGACGTGATCAGGGAGATGATATTCTGCCGCAGTGCTCACGTTGTCAGGCCATTCGCGGCCGTAGTGCAAAGTACCGTGAATACGTGCTTCTTCCTTACCCGCTTCAGCGCCCAACTCATCCGTCGCTGATTTTAGGTTAACCGCTTCGACGATGTCGATTTCGCCAGAGGCAGCCCAGCCGCCGTAGACATAATCAGTCGGTAGCATCCAGATTGCAGGCCATGTGCCTTGTCCGAACGGAAGTTTAGCGCGCACTTCAAAACGACCATACTGCCAGTCGCCTTTGTTCATGGTTCTGAGGCGAGCAGAGGTGTAAGGCAGTGTCGCTTTATGACGGCTCTTCCCTTGAGGATCTGAGGAGCCGGTGAATTGGAAGTCACGCGCAACAATGTGCAGTTTGCCATCTTCTACAAACGAGTTAACCGGGCGATCTGTGTAGCACTGACGCTCAGCATTACCACCGCCGTAACAGTTTTCTTCGTGACTCCATTTGCTCTTATCAATGGCCGTACCACTGAATTCGTCGTTCCATACCAGCGTCCATGTTTTTGGTGCTTTGATCATTGGACCACTGGTATCAGGCCCTTGAGAAATGGGTTGATAGACTTTCGACGAACACCCAGCCACTGCAGCAACTACTGCAGTCGCAATCAGTGCGCGACGATAGGGGAAATTAGTCATTTTCGTATCCTTACAGGTCGAACTTTTGGCGCTCAAAAAATACGCAACACATACAAACTTAAGATAGCTGCCGATTACTCAAAACATAGAAGTAATTGGCATCACCTCATCTGTTACCAGTAGGCATCTGCCTGAATACCAAAGACGAAGTCATCCGAGAGTTTTACATTTGGGTCGGTTTCGTCACCCGTTGTCCAAGACAATGGAAGGTAAGTGGCAGTGAATCGAATTTCTGCGGTAGACAGCCCATCAGAGAGAACGAAAGTCGGCGCAACCGTGAGCTTAGACTGATGCCATGTACCGCCATTTTGCGTATTTTCGTAATAGCCGGCTTCGGTCTGGATGATGAAGTTATCTCGTACTGGGAAGATGTTACGCATCATGACGGAGACCCAATAGTTGTAGCCGCCATCGGCGCCTTCGTCATTGGTGCCTTCATCATTGTATTGTGCTTGGATAGAAGGGAAAAATCCGATTCCGTCGCTGTTGGTGTACCCACCCCACAATATAGCGCGTGCGGAAAGCGCATCTTCTTCACGTTGAGTGATGAGGTAGTATGGGTCGCCGAAGTAATCACCCCATTCACCCGTATGATAACCTTGAGTTAACGATCCTGGGCGAAGAGAACCATAATCCGTAATAGTTCCGCCAAGTAGGTTACCTGACCCTAGGCCGCGACCTACTTGGGCAATGGCATAAGAAAAGGCATTACCTTTGAGCCCGAAAAAGTCGAGCATATGATAAATAGCGGTGGTGTCGTAACCCGTTTCTGCCCACTCTTTACCGTTTAGCCCCCAGTTATCTGGCAAATACTTGTAATTTGCTTGAACTGTCAATGCACCTAAAGTGTAGGAAGCATGGAATGTGTGCATTGAGTTATTCTGGTTATCAAAGATGTTGGCGCGTTGCTCATCCGTAACATAACGTTGGTTTTGAGAGATAATGATGTCGTCTTCGGTAGAAGCTTTTTCTACGAAGTCTTCATACTCACCATAAGTAAGACTTATATTTCGATCGCTGGAAATGTATGCGAGATCCAAAAATGAATCACCGATTTCAATATCTTGAATACCGACGCCAATACCTTCTAAGTCGGTATAAAAGAAGTCTGTCATGAAGACATAGTTTTCTTCAGCGAGCTTTCTCTTACCCCCCCATAAGGTGCCTGATGGTAAAACACCATCCATTTCCAGATAGCCAATGAGATCATCAAACTCAGTGTCACCCACACCAATGTGGATACGAAGCTGTTGGTCATCATTAATATTGGTGATAGTAGTAAAACCAAAGTTACCATCATTGTCGGATTCTAAACCTAGACGACCCAACAGTTCTTTTTGCCCACCAATATCTGCTTTCTTAAAATCATTTTCTTTACTGGCAAAAAAGCCAGCGCGAAAGTAACCGTGAAATTCGACTTCGTCGATAATAGCGGCGTTGGCAACAGGTATGCTTGACAATACACCTGCAACACTTAGCGCCGCTATCGACAATTTTGACTTTTTCATTCTGACTCCGTGAAGAGATCTTAAAGGTTGTTTCGCAAGAAAGCGCTTTCTTTCTTTGCTTGTAAAAACCCTGAAAGGTCCACCGAAATTACCTGACACCCAGAGAGGCATTTTCGAGAAAAGTTCGAGGTTGACTAGCTGTTTAACTTTCAATGTCGGCGATGATCAACATGGTTTTGTTATAGCTCTCAAAGAAAGCGCTAGGCAACATGACGTTAAAAAGGTCTGTCTTTAACTGCAATCAGTTACTGCAAAAACCTTTAACCAATTCACATAATATTTACATTTGGCCTTAATTATTAGTCATAGAGACCATGATTATCGGCCTTGTCTCAAGAATGAATCACATTTTAATGTGACGTATCATTATTGAGTCTTATTGCAAAGAGAGCGCTTTCTTTTGTGAGTGTTTCTATTAATTGGAAGCATGAAATCAAATTCATGTTGTGCATAGCTATCTGTTAACAATATTTTTACACACTAAGCGATGGTTTTAACTCATCGCAGAATAATGTCAGCTCGCTGACTTTATTTTTAACTATTGCTGAAAGCGCTTTCTTTCGACTAGTTACGACACCCAACTCAAGCAAGTTTCTCCAGTTCGCTGGAGAGTTCTGAATTCCATTGATTGCCCTTGTGCAAAGTGGATATGACGTAGACTGAATTACGGACAATATGATGAAGAATATATTTGCGAAAATGCTGCTTATGTCTTCTGTCGCGCTGAGTGGGTGTGGCGGTGGAGATGATGAAGCTGGTGGATCCCCCCCAGATGTGCAGCCTTCAGGTGCCGACACATATGAGGTTCATAGAGTCGGAGAAGGTGCAAGTAGTAACCTGACTGTCATTCCTTTTCAAAATGAAGCGGCGTCGGAAGCTCAAGGTAGTTTTGTAGGCACCTCATTTATGGGCACGTCTAATGATGCCTTGAGTGTGCCTGCGCCTTCATCAACTAATAGTTTTGTTGAAGCTGAATGGGGTTGGGGTACAGCATTAGTCACAACCGACAACTCGGCAGAAGCAGCCATCAACTTATCTGGGTTTAACAGCGGATATTTAAATTTTGAGGCCAAAGCTTCTAAAGCCTCACTTCCATTTGTTTTGGGCTTTCAAACGGGGCTTTCAACTAGTATTGAAGGTAACGAACAAGGCCAGCGACCAGCAAAAGAAGCTGGTGCAGATTTTGAATCAAACGGCAGATCTATTACCACCGAGTGGGTTAGCTATAAAATTCCCATGTCTGAATTGATTGGTGATCAGATAATTGATCTATCTGATGTCACAATGCCTTTGTTTGTTAGGAGCGAAGGCATAAACGGTGAAGTGATTGAGCTGAGAAATGTTTTTTATGGAAAAACATTCGATTCTCAACCTGATACTTCAGACACTGGCGGCGGAAACAACATCATTGGTGGCGAACCTCAAGTTGGTTACATTCTTTACACCGGTCAAGAAGCCAATGTTGCTTTTGAAGAATTGCAGGCATGGAATGGCGCAGGAATCTCAGAAGTTTCTGGTGGTACTTATGACCCTGTACTTGAGCTAACTGTCACTGGTGGCTGGGGCGCTTTAGCGTGGGCTAGCTCATCAAGCGTTGTCGATTTCACTCCGTACACTCATGCACAATTCAAAGTGAAGACTGATGCTTCTCAAGTACGAGTGTCTATCACTGGTCAAAGCGATGGCGAAGTTGCGGACGATTACGCGCTTTCAACAGGCACAGCATTAGCTGACGGCTGGGTACAAATGGAAATACCGGTCCCTGCCTTTGCAGATGTGACTACATTCGCGGTGGTGCTAGGACAAGATGGCACCATGGAAGTTGCAGACATTGCTTTGGTTAACAATTCTAGAGGAAATGTTGGTCCAGGTTATATCGCTTACAGCGATCAAGACGACTCGTTCAGCATGGCTTTTTGGGGTGACAACTGGGGAAGCGGTGCAACGTTAGCCGACCTTAATGACGCGCCTTACTCGAAAGCCTTTACTGTTACTAGCGGCGCAAATTGGGGCGCTGATGCAGCAGCAGTTGCTTGGGGTAACGAGCCAGAAAATGCGGTAGATGCTTCTGCGTTCTCTTACCTTCGTTTCAAAGTCGAACCAGGTTCTTACTCTGCAGTTGACGTTGTTTTCCAAAGCGCAAGCCAATCGGAAGTTAAAAATACATATAACTTCTCTAGCGGCGATACCTTGGATAATGGTTGGGTGCAAATGGAAGTTCCATTCCCGGCATTCTCTGATATGACGTGGATTGGTCTTATCTTCAACGGTGCAGGTTCAGTGAACTTTGCTGATGTTGTTCTGGTTTCTCAAAGTGGTTCTGACGGTAATACTGATGGCGGCACCGGTGGTGGAACTGACGGCGGCACCGATGGTGGCACTGACGGCGGCACCGATGGTGGAACTGACGGTGGCACTGATGGTGGAACTGATGGCAGCAGCACTGACTACTCAGTAGCGCCTGAAATTGCGCCACAACCAACGGTAACGGGTGACTTCCCAGTTTCAACCGTTACTGGTGGTGATGCATCAGGACAGCCTGTGCTTGGCACTGCTGCACTTCCTGCGATCTCTTACGGCGCATTCCGCACAGACGTGCGTTCTAACGAAAATGCCCCAAGCGTTGCGGAAGTTAAAGAAGACCTGAAAATCATGCATGCAACTGGCATTCGTATGCTGCGTACATATAACACTCAGGACTTCGTAGACACTGAACGTTTACTTCAAGCGATTGATGAGCTTCAACAAGAAGATCCTAGCTTCGAAATGAACGTCATGCTTGGTGTGTGGATTTCAGCACTCAATGCATTCTCTAATGTAGAAATAGACAGTTCACAAGAACATGCCAACAACCAATTGGAAATGGATAAAGCGGTTGAGTTCGCTCAAACCTATCCAAACATTATCAAAGTGATTGCGGTTGGTAATGAAGCAATGGTTGAGTGGGCGAGCAGCTACCGTGTTGAACCAGGTATTATCCTGAAGCGTGTTAACGAACTTCAAACAATGAAGGCCGACGGCACAATCAGTGAAGATATTTGGATCACCAGCTCTGAAAACTGGGCGGTTTGGTCTATCAACAATGGTTACTATCAAGCGCATGAAGCAGACATCAAAGCACTGATTCAAGCAGTTGACTATGTGTCCGTTCATGTTTATCCATTCCACGATACTTTCCATGACGGTGATTTCTGGCCAGTTCCTGAGTCAGAGCAATCGCTTACTCGTCAAGAACAAGCTGACAAAGCCATGGAGCGCGCGTTCAACAAAGCGCTGACTCAGATCGACGCCGTTAAAGATAGCGTTATGGCAATTGACAGCACTAAACAGATCCACATTGGCGAAACAGGTTGGTCGACTGAGTCGAACACTGGTTTTGGTGCTGGTGGAACGGGTGCTTCTGATGAGTACAAACAGAAGAAATACTATGATGCGATGAGCCAATGGGCTATCGACTATGGTGCATCTGTATTCTTCTTCCAAGCATTTGATGAACCATGGAAAGGTGGTGCTGAAAACACTGGCGATCCAGAGAAGCATTTTGGCCTGATCGACATTGATGGTAATGCGAAATATGCCATCTGGGATCTGGTTGATGCTGGTGCGTTTGAAGGCATCACTCGCGGCGGTAATGCGATTGTTAAGTCAAACGGCGGTGTTGAGCAAAACGTCATTGACGCGATTCACGCCATTCCATACGAAACGGGTTCTGATACCTCCGGTACTGGATACGTTATGTATACCGGTAAGGACACTGTTCACGGCTTCGATGATATTCAAGTATGGTCGCAAGACGGTTCGGGTGCTTCTATCGGCGCTGGAAGTGACAGCACTTATTCACCTGTTCAGGAACTTACGGTAACGGGTGGTTGGGGTTCTGCTGCTTGGTTGTTTAACACAACACAAGTAGACCTTACGCCATACTCACATGCCGAGTTCAAAGTAAAAACTTCTGCTGCTAACGTTGATGTCACCTTTATCAACCAAGCAGATGAAACAACAGCTAACCCATACTCACTGTCGTCGGGCACTTCGCTTGATAACGGCTGGGTTCAAATGAGCGTGCCAGTGCCTTCTTATACTGATATGAAGACATTCGCACTGACGCTCGGAGAAAATGGAACACTTGAGATCGCTGACATTGCATTCGTGAACAACGATAGCAATGGCGGTACTGACGCTCCAGAAACGGGCTACGTACTTTACACCGGTCAAGAGACAAACATTGTCTTTGAAGATGTTCAAGTATGGAACAATGCTGGTTTAAGCGAAGTCGCTAATGACACGTACAATCCAGTACTAGAGCTAGACGTAACAGACGGTTGGGGTGCGGTTGCTTGGGTTAGCAGCTCAAATCCAATTGATATCTCGTCTTACACACATGCGCAGTTCAAAGTACGTACAGATGCAAGCGTCGTTCGATTGTCTATTCAGAGTCTGTCACAGGACGAAGCAGCGAATGACTACTCACTGTCACAGGGTACTGCCCTGACTGACGGCTGGGTGCAAATGGAAGTACCATTACCCGCATTCACAGACTTGACAACCTTCGCGATGGTATTGAGCCAAAACGGTACGTTGGAAGTTGCAGATGTTGCTTATGTGAACAAAGACAATGGTGGTTCTGCGCCAGAAGTTGGCTACATCCTGTACACAGGCCAAGAAACCAACCTTGTTTTCGATGATGTTCAAGTCTGGAACAATGCAGGTCTTGGTGATGCTACCAGTGACTTGTATAACCCAGTACTGGAATTGACAGTCACTGATGGTTGGGGCGCATTGGCGTGGTCAAGCGCGCTTAACCCAATTGATGTTACGTCATACACACACGCACGCTTCAAACTTCTGACAGATGTTGCTCAGGTTCGCATCTCGATCCAAGGTGTAACTGATGGTGAAGTGGCAGATGACTACTTGCTTTCAAATGGAACAGCGCTGACAGATGGCTGGGTACAAATGGAACTACCACTGCCTGACTTCGCGGATTTAACAACCTTCGCAGTTGTCCTGTCAGAAAACGGTAGCTTCCAGATTGCAGATGTTGCGTTTGTAAACGCTGATACTGACGGCGGCACCGATG
>NZ_MDAG01000017.1:0-36413 GCF_002876705.1 Enterovibrio norvegicus
AATCTCGAATCTCGAATCTCAATCGTACAACGACGGCTCGCCGTCTGGTCGACTCTTAAATCGTCTGTGTAACCACATGTATTGCTCCGGCGCGCGAAGGATCGAACGTTCTACAAATTTGTTGGTGTAGATGGCAGCGGCTTCTTCGTCGTCATACGGGAAAGCGTCTAGCGGTGGATCCAAGGTCATGGTGTAACCGGTACCTTCGCGATCACGCGTGATGGTGAAGGTAAATACGGTGGCTTTACCTGCCGATGCCAGCAAATGCGTCCCCGTGGTGGTACACGCTTTCTCAACGGCAAAAAGCGGCGCCCATGCGGAACGGTGACGGCCATAATCATGATCGGGTGCGTACCAGATTAATTCACCTTTACGCAGTTCTTTGACCATGCGTTTTACGTCGCGGCGATCGATCGCACCATTGTCACGGGTGCGTCCGCGGTATTGGAACCAATCGTAAACGGGATTGGTGTTAGGACGGTAGACGCCGTAACCCGAGGTGTGCGTACCAAACGCGCGTGCGCCCAACTCAAGGTTGAACGAGTGCACCGCAAGCACAAGCCCGCCTTTCTTACTGGCTTTGAGCTGTTCTAAGTGTTCAAAACCCACGAATTTCATGTGCTTCTTAATGCGCCATTTCGGCCAAAACCATGCCATGCAGGTTTCAAAGAGCGCCATACCCATGTGCTTAAAGTTTTCTTTGAGCATGGCTTCGCGCTCGCCGCCCGTCATTTCAGGAAAGCACAGCTGCAAGTTGCGATCGGCAATCTTTCTTCGGCTTTTAAAGAACTTCATGATCACCAGACCAATCTTAAAGCCTAAAAAGCGTTGCACGCGATACGGCAGCCAGCTGAGAATAAACATCAAGCCAACCCCAACCCAAGTATGGAGATACTTAGGATGTAGGAAAGACCATTGAAATGTTGGTGCTTCGTGTTTGTTGCTCATGGCTGAATTGCGCTTCCTAAATAAAGCTCGATATTAAGAGCGATAGTCTAACCGTAAATGTGTTTATACCCAAATAACCTGAAGGTGAAGGACTCAGGGTATTTGGGTATAAGTTGCAGGTTTCAATGTGCTTCTTTGCTGGGAAGCTGTTGCTTTGAAGGCATTGTGGTAATATCGCACGCGTTCCTTTGTCCCTGGAGATAACAATGAAACTGACTTTGCCTGACTACCAGCAAGCCGACGTATTGGTTGTTGGTGACGTAATGCTTGACCGTTACTGGTACGGTCCTACAGGACGAATTTCGCCAGAAGCCCCAGTGCCGGTTGTTAAAATTAATCAAACCGAAGAGCGTCCTGGTGGTGCGGCTAACGTGGCAATGAATATTGCGGCGCTTGGTGGTAAAGCGAGATTGATTGGTCTCGTGGGTCAAGATGAGCAGGCAAGTGTGCTGAATGAAACCCTTAGCTCACTGAAAGTGGATTGTAACTTTGTTGGTTTGGCGGATTACCCAACCATCACCAAGCTGCGTGTGATGAGCCGAAACCAGCAATTGATTCGCCTTGATTTCGAAGAAGGCTTCCACAATGTGGATGTTGCGCCAATCCTTGAGCGTATAGAAGCCTCGTTGCCGCACACCAAAGCGATGATCTTGTCTGATTACGCGAAAGGTGCGTTGGAAAACGTTCAGCCAATGATCCAGCTTGCACGTCGTGCAGGTATTCCTACTTTGGTTGATCCAAAAGGCGCAGACTTTGAACGTTACCGTGGTGCAACACTGTTGACGCCAAACATGAGCGAATTTGAAACCGTGGTGGGCGCATGCCCAACGGAAGAAAACATCATTGAGAAAGGCCTAGAGCTTATTCGTCAGTTTGAGTTTGAAGCGTTACTTGTTACGCGCAGTGAGCACGGCATGATGCTTCTTCAAGAAGGTCAAGAGCCATTGAGCCTCCCGACGCTGGCAAAAGAAGTGTATGACGTGACAGGTGCAGGCGATACCGTGATTTCTGTGTTGGCGTCATCGCTTGCTGCAGGTAAATCACTGGCTGATGCGTGTGCCCTTGCGAATGCTGCAGCGGGTGTTGTTGTTGGCAAACTGGGTACGTCTACGCTGTCGACCATCGAATTGACCGAAGCGGTACACGGAAGCCACCAATCTGGTTTTGGTGTGGTTGTTGAGAATCAACTGATTGCTGCCGTTCAAATGGCGAAAGCTCGTGGTGAAACCGTGGTCATGACCAACGGTTGCTTTGATATTCTGCATGCTGGACATGTGGCTTACTTGAATGAAGCGGCGAAATTGGGCGATCGCCTAATTGTTGCCGTGAACACCGATGAGTCTGTACGTGGCTTGAAAGGCCCTGGTCGTCCGGTTAACCCAACTGATCGCCGTATGGCTGTATTGGCGGGTTTGAGTGCGGTGGATTGGGTTGTGCCTTTCGCTGAAGAAACCCCTCAGCGTTTGATCAGCGAAGTACTGCCGAGCTTGTTGGTGAAAGGCGGTGACTACAAACCAGAAGACATTGCGGGTGGTAAAGAAGTGATTGCTGCAGGCGGTAAAGTGCTTGTACTGAACTTCGAAGATGGTTGCTCAACCACAGAGATCATTAACTCTATTTTGAGTGGTCATAACTGATTTGGTTTGATACTGCTCTGGCCTTAGGGGCTCTTGACTGAGGGCCTCAAATTTGAGAGCGGTTAACTTGCAAAAGTGCGCTGAATCTTTGATTGGCCGCAGAATAAAAAAGGCACCCTAGGGTGCCTTTTTTGATCGCGTAAGATGAGTGACCGATTACTTCTTCGGTGGCACTAAACCTTGGTTGATCTCGACAAGGTCTTCTTCATTTAAGGTACCCACTGCTTGGCGCAGTTGCAGTACGCTTAGGATGTAATCGTAACGTGCATCTGACAAGCTACGGTTTGCATCGTAAAGACGACGTGTTGAATCGAGTACATCAACAATGGTACGTGTACCCACTTCAAAGCCAGCTTCTGTCGCTTCAAGTGCTGAACGTGCAGACACAACGGTTTGCTCAAACGCACGAAGAGAACCAATGCTTGCATTGATGTTGTTGTAAAACGCACGAACATCTTTCACTGTACTGCGGTAACGCGCTTCAAGTGCTTCAGACGCAGCAACATAGTTGTACTGGGCTTCTTTCACTTGGGCTGTAATGCGGCCACCTGTGTAAAGAGGCATGTTGAAGTTAATGCCACCAGTAAGCTGGTTGTTGCTGAAATCCCCAGAAGAATTTGTTTCATTATCCCGGTCTGTATACCCGTAACCTAAATCTAGCGTCAACGATGGCATGTGACCTGATTCAGCCAGGCTAATGCGTTCTTTCGATGCGTCACGTGTGATGCGCTGTGCGAGTAAGCTAAGGTTGGTTTCTTCGGCTTGAGTAACTAGAGCGTCTTGTGTTTGCTCTGGGCTGCTTGCTGAGAAGGTACGGGTGTTCAACACGCTCAGGTCAGCATGGCTTTGGCCCGTGATTTCGCGTAGCTCTTCATAGCTGTTGGTAACAACGTTCTTCGCTTGAATTTCTTGCGCAAGCACTGAGTCATACTGAGCCTGTGCATCGTGCACGTCAGTGATTGCTGACAAACCGACTTCAAAACGCTGCTTGGTTTGTTCTAGCTGACGGCCAACGGCGGCTTTTTCTGCGCGAACAAACACCAAATCATCGATGGCGCGCAATACATCAAAATAGGCCGTTGATACACGAAGGATCAGAGATTGTTGTTCAGCTGCGTAGGTTGCATCTGCTTGACGCGCCGTAATTTCAGCAATGTCTAAGTTGATCCAGCTATTTTGATCAAACAGTTCCTGACTAAAATCTACCCCAGCAGTTAATGTATTTGTGTCATTAACAAAGGCATCTTCACTGTTGCGAGAAAGGTTATAACCCGCACTCAAATTGATTTGAGGCAGTAACGTACCGCGGTTTGTGTCAATAGCAGCGAAAGCAGCATCTTTTGTTGCCGCAGCTTGTAGCAACTGAGGATCACTTTGTTTCGCTTGTTCATAAACCTGAATAAGGTCGTCTGCGCTAGCCAGGGGAGCGACGGTGCCAAGCGCAACCCCGATAAATAAGGGGAGCAATTTCTTCATAATAAGTAGTCCCTGAACTTGTCGTATTCTAATAAATTGCCAAAAGGGTATCCGACCCTAGTGTAAACCATGCAACCTTACTTGGAACTGACAATGTGATGGTTTATTGAGAAAAATTGATTGTAAAACAATCTGTCTTCGAATGGGATTCAAATAATTCTGTAATGTATAACAAAAAAGTAAAGGTTTCTGATTGCAGCTTCCCAGAAGGCGTAGTTATCATTTGCCCCCTTATACGGAGACACTATGGAAAAGTCCGTGCCACAGAAAATGCAGCCAAATCAGTTTGGACAAAAAGACGTACAGATTGATAAAAGTGACCTTGTCTATAATGGTTACTTTAAGATGGTGAAATATCGCTTCCGCCACCGTTTGTTTGCAGGCGGGTGGAGTGACACTATCGAGAGAGAGTTGTTTGAACGTGGTCAGGCGGTTGCGATGCTCCCTTATGACCCTGTGACAGACAGTGTTGTTTTGGTTGAGCAAATCCGTATTGGCGCCATGGTTGCCAGTGATGAACCCTGGCAATTGGAAATCGTTGCAGGGATCATTGATAAAGACGAATCACCTGAAGACGTCGCGGTGCGTGAATCAGAAGAAGAAGCGGGGCTGCCCGTTCAAGAATTGACGCCGATTACGAGCTACCTTTCAACGTCGGGTGGGTGCTCAGAGCGCATTCATTTATACCTGGGTAAGGTGGATGCGTCGAAAGCGAAAGGCATTCACGGCTTGCCGGAAGAAGGTGAAGACATTTTGGTTCATGTCGTGCCAAGAGAAACGGCATACCAATGGGTGCAAAGTGGCAAGATTGAAAACGCCGCATCAATTATTGCGTTGCAGTGGTTGATGCTAAATGTTGAGACTTTGCGCGAGTAGGCATTTTTACTGCATTTACACTGCAGTATTAGCAAGATCACGTAGGATATAAGATGTTGAGACAAGGGTATCGGGTCGATTTGAACGCCCTGATGCGAATGTATGAGACCAATTATGCCAAGTTACTAAGGCTGATGCCGCGTCAGGATGATGTTGGTGAATTCTGCGTGTATGAAATACAAGGTAACGAATTTCAAGTCGATATCGTAGAATCAACGCGTTACACCACGTTGTTGGATATATGGCAGCGCGGAGATGGCCCTGAGTACCTCAGACCACGATTGGTTGTGCGTATGTACCACGATGCTCGGGTGGCTGAAGTATGTACCAGTCAGAGTATTTCCCAAATTCAGCCGCGCTATGATTACCCCAACCCGCGTATGCTTCAGCAAGACGAGAAGCATCAAACTAACGCCTTTCTTTCTGATTGGTTGGGGCATTGTCTGAGAAACGGAATTACGAAACACGACGCAATATATTAAGCGCTGATCGCGTACTTCTTCGCAGTATGTCGTCAGTGTGATACACATTTAAGCTCATTTACGATCAGGATTTTCAAGACGTTGCGGATTTGCCATCTACCAAGCCAACACAGCCATACCGTTCGGTTGTTGCAAATTACAGATACACACCTTTTTGCAGACCCGCATGGCAGTTTGTTAGGGATAAACACGGCTGCGAGTTACAAAGCGGTTGTGGAAGAGATCCAAGCACAAGACATTTCTTTTGACGCCATTATCGCGACGGGCGATTTGTCGCAAGATCACACCGCAGAATCGTACCAGCGTTTTGTTGATGGTATCGCGCATTGGTCGCAGCCTTGCTATTGGTTGCCGGGTAACCATGATTACCAACCTGAAATGAACGCCGTGCTTGAGCAATCCACCTTGGTGCGATGCGATCAAGTGTTACTGGGTGAACACTGGCAGATGATCGTTTTAGACAGTCAGGTAAAAGGGGTGCCGCACGGTCGACTCACGAACGAGCAATTGGCGTTGCTGGAGCAAGCGCTCACGTCTTATCCTGAACGACATGCCCTTATTCTGCTTCATCACCATCCTTTGCCTGCAGGCAGCGCGTGGCTTGATCAGCATCAGCTTCATAACCAAGATGCCTTTTGGCTGTGCGTGGAAAAGCACAGCAACGTGAAAGGCGTGGTGTGCGGGCACATTCACCAAGCCTTGGACACCGAGCACGCAGGACGTCGAGTCATGGCCGCTCCGTCGACATGTATTCAATTCCTCCCCGATTCAGATGATTTTGCGTTGGATTCGACCAATCCGGGGTGGCGCGAAATTTCCTTGCATCAAGATGGCACCATCTCCAGTGAAGTGGGTCGCTTGAAAGGCATGGGCTTCCATCCTGATATGAATTCGGCAGGCTACTGATCATGCCGGTTTTGTTGATCTACATTCACGGATTTAACAGTTCACCGCTTTCACTCAAAGCGCAGCAAATGCAGCAATGGTGCGAGATCCACCGCCCAGACATAAAACTGGAAGTTCCAAGGCTGGCTTGCTACCCTGCCGCCGCTGCGGCGCAACTCAATGCATTAGTTGATCGTTACAAAGGTGACTATCGCATCGGGTTAGTAGGTAGTTCTTTAGGTGGCTACCTTTCGGCGTGGCTAAATAGCCAATATGGATTCCCTGCAGTTGTGATCAACCCTGCGGTTAAGCCTTATGAATTGCTTGCTGATTACTTAGGTCCGCAGAAAAACCCCTATACTGGGGAGCAATACCTGCTGGAAACTCATCATATGGATGAACTGAAAGCATTGGATACTGAATCCATTACTCATCCCGAGTCAATGTGGCTGTTACAGCAGGAAGGGGACGAAGTTCTCGACTATCGTCAGGCCGTCGCCAAATACCAGGGATGTAAGCAAACTGTTGAAGCTGGGGGCGATCATGCCTTTGTAGGCTTCGAAAGATACCCCGCTGAAATCATTCAATTCCTGGGACTGTGAGTGTTCCTCACAGATTGTCCTCGTTAGCTGTGTCATTATTTGACAAGGTAACGGGCCATCACAGACCATGTGAAAAATTTTAAAAGCCAATCATTTATGACAGAGCAAGTTTATAACGCGGGATCCATTGAAGTACTCAATGGTCTTGAGCCGGTTCGTCGTCGTCCCGGCATGTATACAGATACGACCCGTCCAAACCATCTTGGTCAGGAAGTCATCGATAACAGTGTCGACGAAGCGTTGGCAGGACATGCACGCAAAGTAGAAGTCATCCTTCATGCGGATCAATCCCTTGAAGTTATTGATGACGGCCGTGGTATGCCTGTCGATATTCACCCTGAAGAAGGGGTGTCAGGTGTCGAACTGATTCTCTGTAAACTGCACGCGGGTGGTAAGTTCTCTAACAACAACTACCAATTCAGTGGCGGTTTGCACGGTGTGGGTATTTCGGTAGTGAATGCGCTATCGAACCGCGTCGAAGTCTCTGTCAAACGCGATGGTCAGGTGTATGAAATTGCATTTGAGCATGGCGATAAAGTACAAGAGCTAACGGTTACTGGGACTTGTGGGCGCCGCGCCAAAGGCACGCGCGTGCATTTCTGGCCGGAAGCAAAGTACTTTGACTCTCCAAAATTCTCCGTTTCTCGTCTGAAAAACAACCTGAAAGCCAAAGCGGTACTTTGCCCGGGGCTGGAAATCGTCTTTACCGATAAAAACACCAATGAAACCATCAAGTGGTGTTATGAAAGTGGTCTGAAAGACTACTTGGCGGAAGGCGTGAAAGGGTATGAACTGCTGCCAGCAGAACCGTTTGTCGGTGAGTTTAGTGCACCACATGAAGCGGCTGATTGGGCGATTATCTGGTTACCGGAAGGTGGTGAACTCATCACTGAAAGTTACGTTAACCTGATCCCGACAGCACAAGGTGGTACGCACGTTAATGGCTTACGCCAAGGCTTGCTGGATGCGATGCGTGAATTCTGTGAATTCCGCAACTTACTGCCGCGTGGCGTGAAGCTAACAGCTGATGATATTTGGGACCGATGTGCTTATGTATTGTCGGTGAAGATGCAAGACCCTCAATTCGCGGGTCAAACCAAAGAGCGTTTGTCATCGCGCCAATGTGCAGCCTTCGTGTCTGGCGTGGTCAAAGATTCGTTCAGCTTGTGGCTTAATGAACGCCCACAACTGGCAGAACAACTTGCAGAAGTGTGTATCGCGAATGCGCACAAACGTATGCGAGCAGCCAAGAAGGTTGTGCGTAAGAAAGTGGCCTCGGGCCCTGCATTGCCAGGTAAGTTGACCGACTGTTCCATGCAAGACTTAGCGCGTACTGAACTGTTCTTGGTCGAGGGTGACTCGGCAGGCGGTTCGGCGAAACAAGCGCGTGATCGTGAATTCCAAGCCATCATGCCGCTACGCGGTAAGATCCTAAATACGTGGGAAGTGTCTGCTGACCAAGTATTGGCGTCACAGGAAGTGCATGACATTTCCGTCGCATTGGGTATTGACCCTGATAGCGAAGATCTTTCAGGTTTGCGATACGGTAAAATCTGTATCCTCGCCGATGCGGACTCGGATGGTCTGCACATCGCCACCTTGCTGTGTGCCTTGTTTGTAAAACACTTTCATGCGTTGGTAAGAGCGGGTCACGTCTATGTGGCAATGCCGCCTCTGTATCGCATCGATTGCGGGAAAGAAGTTTTCTACGCGCTCGATGATGCAGAGAAAGCCGGTATTTTGGAAAGCCTTAGCCAAAAACGCGCCAAGATTGACGTTCAGCGATTCAAAGGTCTGGGTGAAATGAACCCGCTTCAGCTTCGCGAAACTACCATGGATCCGAACACGCGCCGTCTTGTTCAGTTGACCATTGACGATCAGGAAGAAACCGATCGCATGATGGACATGTTGCTGGGTAAAAAACGCGCTGAAGATCGTCGCCATTGGCTACAAGACAAAGGCGACATGGCTGAGTTAGCAGAAATTTAACTGGATTTTAGGGTCGGACGTTTTCAATGACTGATATTACTTATGACGGTGTCGAGCAACTTCCATTAAGGAAGTTCACCGAGGATGCATACCTCAACTACTCGATGTACGTCATCATGGACCGTGCTTTGCCATTTATTGGTGACGGTCTTAAGCCTGTGCAGCGTCGCATCATTTATGCGATGTCAGAGCTGGGCTTGTCGGCAACGGCAAAATACAAAAAATCTGCCCGTACTGTGGGTGACGTACTCGGTAAGTATCACCCACACGGTGATTCTGCGTGTTACGAAGCCATGGTATTGATGGCGCAGCCGTTCTCTTACCGCTACCCATTGGTTGATGGTCAAGGTAACTGGGGTGCGCCGGATGATCCGAAATCGTTCGCTGCGATGCGTTATACCGAATCGCGTCTTTCTCGCTTCTCAGAAGTGCTTTTGGGTGAAATCAGCCAAGGCACTGTCGATTGGCAGCCGAACTTTGACGGCACCATGAAAGAGCCGAAAACCATGCCAGCGCGTCTGCCACACATTCTGTTGAATGGCGTGACAGGTATTGCGGTTGGCATGGCGACTGACATTCCACCGCATAACGTGCGTGAAATTGCGAATGCCGTCATTGCACTTATCGACACGCCAAAGCTCGATTTGGATGGCGTGCTGGAATACGTCAAAGGCCCTGATTACCCGACGGAAGCCGAAATCATTACCCCGCACGTAGAGCTTAAAAAGCTGTACCGCAGTGGTAAAGGCTCTGTTCGCATGCGTGCTTGCTGGCACAAAGAGAACGGCGACATCGTGATCAGCGCGCTGCCTCATCAAGTGTCTGGCGCAAAACTGCTTGAGCAAATTGCGAACCAAATGCGCGCGAAGAAACTGCCGATGGTGGAAGATCTTCGTGATGAGTCGGATCATGAAAATCCGACGCGTATTGTTATCGTGCCGCGCTCTAACCGTGTGGACTGCGATCAGCTGATGAATCACCTGTTTGCGTCTACCGATCTAGAACGTAGCTACCGTGCAAACTTGAACATGATTGGCCTTGATGGTCGTCCTCAAGTGAAAGGCCTTGTTCAAATCCTCTCTGAATGGATTGAATTCCGCCGCAGTACGGTACGTCGTCGTTTGCAATACCGCTTGGATAAAGTGCTGGCGCGCTTGCACATCCTTGATGGTTTGTTAGCGGCTTATCTCAACATCGATGAAGTCATTGAAATCATCCGCACGGAAGACAACCCGAAAGCGGAATTGATGCAGCGCTTCGATCTGAGTGAGCGCCAAGCTGAAGCGATCCTTGAAATCAAACTCCGCCAGTTAGCAAAACTGGAAGAGATCAAGATCCGTGGTGAGCAAGACGAATTGAACAAAGAGCGCGAGCAGTTGGAAAAACTGTTGGGCTCAGATCGTCGCCTCAATACCTTACTGAAAAAAGAAATCACCGCCGATGCTGAAAAGTATGGCGATGATCGTCGCTCTCCATTGGTTGAGCGTGAAGAAGCAAAAGCAATGACTGAGCGCGACTTGATCCCAAGCGAGCCAATCACTGTTGTGCTGTCTGATAAAGGTTGGATCCGTCATGCGAAAGGCCATGATGTTGACCCAACAAGCTTGAGCTACAAATCCGGTGACGGCTATCTCGCGGCCGCGCGTGGCAAGAGTAGCCAACCTGCTGTCTTCGTGGGCACGGATGGTCGAAGCTATGCTCTTGAGTCGCACAGCTTGCCATCGGCGCGAAGCCAGGGTGAACCGATTACAGGTCGCTTGAACATCACCGCAGGAACAACGATTCGTCATGTGTTGATGGGCGAGAATGACAACCTGATGTTGATGGCCTCTGATGCTGGTTATGGTTTCGTGTGTAAGCATGATGACCTGCTATCGAAAAACCGCAGCGGTAAAGCGTTGTTGAGTTTGCCACAAGCCTCAGAGGTGATGCCGCCGCAGAAAGTGTCTGACATTGAAAGCGATGACATTGTGGCGATCACGAACGAAGGTCGCATGTTGGTCTTCCCAGTGAAAGAGTTGCCACAGCTAGGCAAAGGCAAAGGGAATAAGATCATCAATATCCCTGCAGCGCGTGCGAAAGCGCGTGAAGAGCTACTGGCGCAACTGTTCGTTGTACCTCAAGGCTCTATCGTCACGCTGCATGCTGGAAAACGTAAGCTGTCCCTGAAGCCTGCAGATATGGATAACTTCCGCGGTGAACGAGGCCGTCGAGGCTCTATGCTGCCACGCGGCTTACAGCGTGTTACGGCGATTGAAATCACAGCGTCAGGCTCGACGCCAAGTGATGAGACCGAATCACCAGACGCATAATAAGGAAGCCCTCCACTCGGAGGGCTTTTTTTCATCGGTTAAATGTTAGCTAGCAGGTGAATTTTGCTGGTGGATACGTATACTACTCAGAGTTTTATTTAAGCGTACACGTGTACGCTCTAATTCGCCGACACGTCCATTCTTCTTTCTGTTCGGTGATGTATTGGTTTTAGGAGAAAAGAATGTATTTCATACTGCGACTTTTGGCTGTCGCGTTATTTGCGATTGTCATGCTCATCTTTGGTTGTGGTTACTGCCTCCTAAGCCCTAGAAACCCTAAAAACGTCTATACCGTTGGACGCTGGTTTGGCAAAATGTCGGCGATCTTTGGTATCAAACTCGAGGTTCGCCAATCAGAAGCCTCTAAAGCGGCAGGCACGTGTGTGTACATCGCTAACCACCAAAGTAATTGGGATTTGATCACCGTATCGAATGCTGTTCGCCCTGGTGCTGTGACCGTGGGTAAAAAGAGCCTGGCGTACATCCCTATCTTCGGCACCTTGTACTGGCTAACGGGTAACATTTTGATTGACCGTAATAATCGCAGCAAAGCGATGGGGACGATTGGTCAGGTTATCGATAAGATTAAAGAACGCGATGTGTCAGTGTGGCTGTTCCCTGAAGGTACGCGTTCACGCGGCCGCGGTTTATTGCCATTCAAAACGGGGGCATTCCACGCAGCCATTGGCGCGGGCGTTCCAATTGTGCCTATCGTGTGTAGCTCAACAAGCCATTTGAAAGCTTCTCGCGGCAACAACGGTCATATTATTGTGGAAGTGATGGATCCGATTTCAATTGAAGGCTACAACAAAGACAACGTACGTGAACTCTCGAAGCATTGTCATGCGGTGATGACAGCAAAACTGGCAGAGTTGGACGCTGAAGTGGCTGAGCTAAACAAAAAATCTTGAGGTTAACGCGGAGTAGCGAAGTGCTACCTTGCGTAATAAACTTAAGGCATTGAACGAAGAAAAGGATACGCATTGCGTATCCTTTTTGTATTTTCTGATAATAAACGCGAGTAAAGAAGTAAGGCGAATATGCAGAAAAATCAGGTTGTTCTGGTCACTGAAAGTGGTCAGCAAACAGGTCTTGCTGGCAAAATGGCGGCACATGAGCAAGGGCTACTCCACCTTGCGTTCTCTGTGATGATCTATCGCGAGACAGCAAGAGGGCGTGAGTATTTGCTGCAGCAGCGCGCACAAAGCAAATACCACAGTGGTGGCCTCTGGACTAACACCTGTTGTTCACACCCGATGCAGGGCGAAAGCTTTGAGAATGCCGCTGCGCGTCGATTGAACGAAGAACTGGGTATCGTCGCGCCCTTGGCGTTCGAGATGGGCGTGTCATTTTGTTATCGCGCAGAGCTTGATAATAATCTGACCGAGCATGAACTTGATCAGATCATTTTGTGCAAAGTCGATGACGTGGAATTAGCCCCCAACCCAGAAGAGATCATGGATTGGCGCTGGTGGTCACAGCAGGAAATGCGTGCTGCAATGGCGCAATCACCGCAACAATTTACTGCGTGGTTTGAGCAAGTGGTAGGGCACATTGAAGGTCAATTAGCAGCGTGAGCAATGCGGCGTTATTGAGACGAGAAAAAAGCGGCCAAAGCCGCTTTTTTTGATCGTGCTATGTGCTCAGTTCGCGCTTATTTGCGTACTGCGATAGCTTCGATTTCGATGCCCACATCTTTCGGAAGACGTGCAACTTCAACGCAAGAACGTGCTGGGTAGTGAGCAACGCCATTTTCATCGAAAAACTTACCGTACACTTCGTTAACGGTGCCGAAATCGTTCAAGTCTTTAACGAACACGGTCATTTTCACGATGTCACTCACGGTGAGGCCTGATGACTCAACCACTGCTTTCACGTTCTCAAGAGACTGACGTGCCTGTACTGCGATGTCAGCAGATACTTCACCCGTTACTGGGTTTACTGGAATTTGACCCGAAGTCAGTACCATGTTGCCAAGATCTACACCTTGTACGTATGGACCAATCGCGGCAGGAGCGTGTTCAGTGTGAAGTACTTTAGTCATTACCTTTCCTTAATTTATACATAGCGGAAATTGAGCTGGCACTTAGTCTGCATCTTGCTTGCGTGCAGGTAAAGCCCGCGTGTTCACAAATTTAGGTTGTGCATGCCGTTTTGCATGCCTCAGTGACAAGAAAAAAGCCGACGTTATTTGTTGGCTCTTCTTTTGTTGGTGTATGCCGCGTATTAGTTGCTTTCAGTCATGATTTCACGCGAGAACACTTTCTCGCAGTACTTACATTTCAAATTCAAATCATCTGCTTTTTTCACAACGTTGAAGCTACTTTCAACGGCTTTTTCGTCATGGGTAATACAGTTGGTATTTGGGCAGCGGAACACACCAAGAATGACATCTGGCAATGTGAGTGGCAGCTTCGCAACCACTTCATAGTTCTCAATTTGGTTCACCGTGGCCTGCGGTGCATAAAGCGCAAGTTGCTTGGCTTGTTCTGCACTGATGAAGATGTTTTCAATCTTAATCAGGTCTTTCGCACCCACGGCTGACGAAGGAAGGTTAAAACCGACAGTCACGCGCTCGCTAGTTTTATGCAGCTTGAAGAGCTTCATGACTTTAAAGCCGACATGCGCAGGAATGTGGTCGATGACGGTACCGTTTTTAATGGCTTCAACCTGTAGTTTGTACTCTTTACCCATTGTGCTCACTCCTGCCTTATAGTTCTTCGTTAATCACAAGTGCCAGCAATGCTTGGCGCGCATACACCCCGTTTTCGGCCTGTTGGAAATAGTAGGCGTAGGGTGTTTTATCAACAGCGACGGTGATTTCATCAACGCGTGGCAGTGGGTGAAGCACTTTCAGGTTGTCGCGTGCTTTCTCAAGCTCTGGTGTGTCGAGAATAAAGGCAGCTTTAATGTGTGCGTATTCTGATTCATCGAATCGCTCTTTCTGAACGCGCGTCATGTAGAGGATATCAAGTTCAGGAACCACTTCTTCGATGGTCGCGTGCAAGCTGTATTCAATGCCTGATTCTTCAAGTTCTTCCAAGATGTAATCTGGCATCGCTAAGGCTTCAGGGGCGATGAAGTAGAAGCGATTGTTCTTGAATTTGGAGAGCGCTTGCGTGAGCGAGTGCACGGTGCGACCGTATTTCAAATCTCCGACCATCGCGATGTTCAGGTTATCCAGACGACCTTGTGTCTCATGGATACTGAACAAGTCCAACAATGTTTGAGAAGGGTGTTGGTTTGCACCGTCGCCACCGTTAATCACGGGAACGCCTTTAGAGAATTCAGACGCTAAGCGTGCCGCGCCTTCTTTAGGGTGGCGCATCACGAACGCATCAACGTACGAAGAGATGACTTGCACTGTGTCAGAGAGGGTTTCGCCTTTTTTTCCTGAGGATGTGTTACCACCGTCAGGGAAACCAATCACAGTGCCGCCCAGACGCTGAACCGCGGTTTCAAATGAGAGGCGAGTGCGGGTTGAGGCTTCAAAGAAGCAGCTTGCGACCACTTTATTTTTCAGCAGTGTAGGGTTTGGCTCTGCCTTCAACGTACCCGCCGTTTCGACAATAAGTTCTAATTCTTCGCGGGACAACTCCGGGATGGAGATAATGTGTTTATTGTACAGCGAGGTCGCCATGTCTTCTCTTCCCTCTATGGATGCTAACTAATGTTGCTAACTAAGGTTTGCTAAATTTTGGCTAAAAAAAAGCCTCCCGATCAGGAGGCTTTTTCTAAAAATACGGGAAAAACAAAAAAGGATGCCGATGCCAAGTAATGGCAGGTTTTAGCGGTGTTTTTCTGTGCTAAATGTGGCATTTCGATTCATTTTTTCGACAAATTGCGGAGAATTATACGCCCATTTTTCGGCGGCGCAAGAGGTGTCACGAGTAAGAGAATGATGATGAGGGACGGTATCTTTTGGTCTTCCTTATCGGTGTTGTCTGGTGGGGACGAGAGAAGAATCGCTGTAACTACAGACCGTTAGACACAAAAAAGCACGCAGTGAATGCGTGCTTTGTTAGCCTGCTCATGAGGCTGATTGAGTGTCGCGATGGTTAGATGGTTAAATGGTTAAATGACTAACGCGGTTAGCTGCCGAGTGTGGCAACCATGATGGCCTTTATTGTGTGCATGCGGTTTTCCGCTTCATCGAACACAATTGAGAAATCAGACTCGAACACGTCTTCGGTCACTTCTAACCCTTTCATGCCGTACTTTTCAGCCACTTCTGCACCCAGGGTGGTTTCGTCATTGTGGAAGGCAGGCAAACAATGCATGAATTTCACGTGTGGATTTCCTGTTTTCTTCACCATCTCCATGTTTACTTGATACGGCGTCATGACAGCAACACGTTCATCCCAGGCTTCTTTCGACTCGCCCATAGAGACCCACACATCGGTATAGAGGAAATCACAGCCTTTCACGCCTTCTTCAACGTTTTCTGTCAGGGTGATTTGCGCGCCGGTTTCCTTGGCGATGGCTTTGCACTGTTCAACCAAGGTGTCTTCAGGCCAGAACTGTTTTGGGGCGACAAGGCGGATGTCCATGCCCATTTTGGCTGCACCCACCATGAGGGAATTTCCCATGTTGTTGCGTGCGTCGCCCAAATAGGCAAAGGCCATTTCGTGCAATTGTCTGCCGCGGCCGTGTTCTTGCATCGTGAGGAAGTCGGCAAGAATCTGGGTTGGATGGAATTCGTCAGTCAGGCCATTCCACACAGGCACACCTGCATATTTACCCAATTCTTCAACAATGGCTTGCCCATAACCGCGATACTCGATGCCATCGTACATGCGACCAAGTACGCGAGCTGTGTCTTTCATCGATTCTTTATGGCCGATTTGCGAGCCTGAAGGGCCGATATAGGACACTTGAGCGCCTTGATCAAACGCGGCGACCTCAAAGGCACAGCGCGTGCGGGTAGAGGCTTTTTCAAAGATCAGGGCGATGTTCTTACCCTTTAGTTTTTGCTGCTCATACCCGTTGTATTTTGCTTTTTTGAGATCGGCAGACAAAGACAATAGGTGTTCAATCTCGCGAGGAGTGAAATCCAGAAGTTTGAGAAAATTCCGGTTGCGCAGATTAAAAGCCATGATGAGATCCCTTTCAAAGTTCTTTGTACTTCTAAACAGCGGCTTAGTTGCCACTGTAGACACTAAGCACGATTTTTACGCAGTTGCGCACATAAATGCAACAATTTTGAATAAATATTTATAAATCTCGC
Source organism: Enterovibrio norvegicus (assembly GCF_002876705.1). GTDB lineage: Bacteria > Pseudomonadota > Gammaproteobacteria > Enterobacterales > Vibrionaceae > Enterovibrio > Enterovibrio norvegicus_B. The sequence continues at coordinate 16,435 of NZ_MDAG01000017.1, forward strand.
GTCAATATTCGTATTGGGGCTATCATCGTGCGACAAAAAAAGCCACCTAAAGGTGGCTTGTGTCAGTCGTGTGGCGATTTGTTGATGGCCGATAATGCGTGATTACAAGCCTTCGCGCTCAATAGGGCAGCTCATGCAGCGCGCGCCGCCGCGGCCTCTTCCTAATTGGTCGCCAGGGATCGGCAGCACTTTGATGCCGGCTTTGTCGTATTTTTCGTTGGTGTAGACATTGCCTTCGTAACCAATGACAACGCCTGGGCGAACGGTGAGGACATTATTGGCGTCATTCCATTGTTCGCGCTCTGCTTCGAAGCTATCCCCCCCAGTGGTGATGATATTGAGCTGAGGGATGTTGAGTGCCTTTTCGATGGCATGAAGGAAGTAATCCACTTCCGTCACTTTCACATCGCCTTTTCCTGCATCGGCTAAGCGCCAGCATTGCAGATCTTTGCGCATCACTTCCGGGTAAACAGAGAAGGTATCGAGATCCATGTGGGTCATGACTGTGTCTAAGTGCATGCAAGAACGGTGTTTCGGCAGATTAATCGCAATCACTTCTTTTGCTTCGCCATGTTTGAACAGGCTGCGCGCCAGGGCCTCAACACCTTGAGGTGTTGTGCGTTCGGACATGCCGACAAGCACGGCACCGTTACCGATCACCAGCACATCACCACCTTCGACCATGGCATTGTCATAGTCACGTTGCTCTTCGCCGAGATAGGTGTGGAAGCTTGAGGATGCGAAGGTTGGGTGCCAGCGATAAATGGCGCGTAGATGATTGGTTTCACGCTGACGTGCAGGCTTCGCCATTGGATTCAGTGATACGCCACCATAAACCCAACATGACGTATCACGCGTGAATAAGTGGTTAGGAAGTGGGTCGATAATAAAATCGGTGCGTTCATGCATCGCTTGCATCATAGAAGGTGATTGCACGGGGAAGTCAATGTAGCTCAATCCCCCTAAAAGAATGTGCGCCAATTCTTCATCACTGAGGGTTTGCAAATAACCTCGCACATCTTGTGCAAACTGGTAACCCAGTCGGTATTCGCCCACTTGCATGTCAAGTAGCCAGTTTTTGGCTTCTGGAATGGCCAAGGTTTCAGCCAGTAAGTCGTGTAACAGGAGGACTTCTACGCCTTCACCACGGAGTGTTTTTGCGAATTCGTCATGTTCTTCGCCGGCACGTTCGACGGCCAACACATCATCAAATAACAAATCTTTGTAGTTTGATGGCGTAAGGTGGTTTAGCGCGCGCTCTGGACGATGAAGCATCACACGCTTCAACTTTCCAACTTCTGAACCCACATATAGCTGACTCATGATCGTTTCTCTCTTGAATTTTTATTTACCCCATCTTGCGTTGTGTCTGCGTTTGTCTTTTGCTCTGTGAAGAGAAATTGGCTTTCTCTCAGACGCTGATAGCAAACGGTGACAATGAACGTTTTGATGGGAAAAAATGGAGATTGAGCGACAGAATTCCAAAAGAGGGGCGTAATTTGGCAAAGACGCCTGAATACATGTCGTAAATCCATTTACCTTTATGAAAGCGAATACGATGAAATGGCGTCTTTACGGTGCGTGCTATTGCATCTGCGTAAAGGGTTTATCATGTCCGTTTTCTATCCTGTGTGCGTACTTATGCGAAATGTTTGCACACTATTCCATAATCGGGTCATTTATTAGAGCAAGATACCGCTAACGCTAGGGTTATTTAGCATCTTGTCTTGTTATTGCCCTGTTCTCAAATAATGACAACCTTGTTCCTTAAGGTCAATTTTACTTTTAATTAACACGTCGATGTGTGATTCATTGCTGTGGTAAAGACAGGATTTAGGGGCGTAAAATTGACGTGAAATCGTCATGGAAAAGCGCATCAATCCGTGCCATAGTTCCCCCGTATTTTCTCAGTCTGGAGTTATCCAATGTCTTACGCTGACATTATTGAAGAACAAAAAGCCGAAACACGCGAAATCATTGCTGCACTGCTAGACGACGGCAGCGATCCAGATGCGCTTTACACCATTGAGCACCACTTGTCTGCGGACAGCTTTGCTGAATTGGAAACGGCTGCAGTGGAAGCGTTTAAGTTGGGTTTTGAAGTGTTTGAAGCGGAAGAGCTTGAGCTTGAAGACGGCAGCACAGTTGTTTGCTTTGACGCGGTAATGGAAACTGCATTGGAAGCTGAGCGTATCGACGAGCAAGTAGAAAAACTTGTCGCTCTGGCAGAAAAAAACAAGATCGATTACGACGGTTGGGGCACGTACTTTGAGTCTGATGAAGAAGATGACGAAGAAGAAGGTGATCTCGAGGAAGAAGAAGACGAGAAGTAATTCACCGTTGTTCAGAAAAAAGCCGGCTTGCCGGCTTTTTTTGTCGCTAAAAAATGCTTACTTCAGTGTTTTCAGCATGCAGACTTCGCAATCGCTGTGCCCTGTGTTTCCCAATGGGCCATTGAGTTGTTTAAAGCCCATCGACGCATAGAGACCGATAGCTTCTTTGAGGCAGGCGGTTGTTTCAAGGTAGCAGGCGTCATAGCCCTGTTCTCGCGCAAATTTGAGTGCATGGGCCACCATTCTTCGTGCGAAGCCTTTGCCGCGGAGCACTGGGCGAAAATACATTTTCTGAAGTTCGCAGGTATTGTCTTGTCCGAGCAAAGGGGCGATACCGCCGCCGCCTAATATTTTCCCGTCTTTTTCAACGACCCAGTAAGCCGCATTGTCTGCTTTGTAGCTTTCACTGAGCGTGTCCAGCGTTGGGTCTGCCACGCTGTAGCCTTTGTCTTCGGTGAGGCCGTATTCGGCAGACACTTTACGAATTACCGCAGCAATGGCGGCGTTGTCTGCGGGCTCTAACAAGCGAAAGGTAAACCCTTTTTGTTTTTCGCTTTGTTCCATTGCGCGGTTATATCGCGAAAGGGAAGAAGATAGGACATCAATTTCATCGCTGTCTAGTTGCTCTAGGTACATGGCAATTTCTTGGTTTATGCCTTGGTGGTGCGCATTTAAGCGTGTTCGCCCTGTGTCGGTGAGCTGATAGCTTGGTTGTGTGTGGGCAGATTCGACGTGATAGGCGATGTTGTTATTGTTGATTAAGATCGCCAAGGTGCGGTTGGCGTTCGCGACATCAATATTAAGGCGAGAAGCCAATTGATCGGCGTTGAGGTTTTTTTGTTCTAACTCAATCAGCACATGGCATTGGATGGTGGTGAGACCGCTGGTGCCGTAGATATTGTCCAGCAGCCCTCTATGCCTTAGCAATTGACGCACTAACTGTCGAATTTCAATGGGTCCAGTGTTCATCCTTAATCCTCTCATTTCCTTAAAAATACTGCCGTTATGATTGTGCCTGAAAATGTGCCAATTGCACCTGTCGCGTTTACCTTATTCTTGAAAAGCTTAGAAAGAAAACGGACCAACTTCGATGCTCTTCTTTTGACTGAGCGCGATGAGACGCCTTGAAATCTGCGCGTTGGTGACATGTGGAGATAAGTTGTACGGCTGTTGCAATACAAAGAGTAGGTTAGTTCGCAGTTGGTGAGGTCTGGACTGCGTAATGCCTTGATGGTAATTAGAATATGATATTAAAAATAATTAAACCCGATGCATTCGGGCAGGACAAGGTGTTGGCAAGGAGTGCCTATTATGGAAAACAAAATGACATTTCACGGCTCGGGTCGTGAGTACTTCGGGATATGGATAGTCAATATTCTTCTGAGCGTGTTAACGCTCGGGATCTATTCAGCGTGGGCGAAAGTGCGCACTAAGCGCTATTTCTATGGAAATACAGAGCTGGCCAGTGATCGCTTCGAATATCACGCAACGCCGATTCAAATTCTGATTGGACGTATCGTTGCCACCATTGCCGTCATCATCTGGTTTGCTGTCGGGCAGTTCTTTCCTATCGCCTCAATGTTCCTTTTGGTCTTCGGGCTGCTGGTGATGCCATGGTTGCTCCGAAACAATGCTCGGTTTAATGCAAAGATGACCAGCTTTAGAAACGTGAGACTCAATTTCACGGGCACACTGTTAGGCGCTTATGGCAACATTTTGGGACGGGGCGCTGTTTTCTGTTTCATCATTTTTGTTGTTGCCATGATTGCGTCAGCGCAAATAAGTGTGGGTGTCACGATAGGCACGATCTTGGTGGGTATAGCGGTACTGTTTGTTACCTATGCGTGGATCATTAAAGGCATCTCGAGTTATTTCGCCAACGGTTATGGTTACGGCAAGCTGAAATTTAAGGCTGAGCTTTCAACAGGCTTTTTTGTCCGCACCTATTTATGGGCCATTTTGATCGGGGCAATCACCATGATAGCGGTGAGTATTGCGTCGGCGTTGGTGACAGGGATTTTCGTCGTGTTCAGTGATCCGTCGTCTTGGGCGGGGATGGATGGCTTTCCTGACAATTTCGACCCTGATAACTTAACGCTCGATAACCTGTTCGCGTTTGCCGGTATCTTTGTGATGCTCATGGTCGGCTACGGTTTGTTTTTCGCAGCCATGTTGGTGGTAACGGCATTTATTGCCTGCCGAACACGTAACCACGTGTTTAACCAAATGCAGATTGAAGGCATGCCTGACTATCGTTTGGGGTCGAACATGGACACAACGCGTTATGCCTTATTGATCATCACCAACTTCTTCTTACAGGTCTTTACCTTGGGTCTTGCTCGACCATGGGTGAAGGTGAGAACCGCCCGCTATGTGTTGTCCGTTACCACTGTGCATGGTGATTTGAATGAGTTGACCGCATTTGACGATCAATCAGATGCCAATTCATCCATTGGTGATGAAGTCTCTCAAGCTTTTGATTTGGAAATCGGGATCGGGTAATGACGGAAGGATATGCTTATCCCCCGCAGCAATCGAGCCGAATGCGTGCGACCTTGACGATATTGGGTGAGACGCGTGCTGTGTTGCAATACGAAGACCATCGTATTGATTGCCGCTTAGAAGAGATCACATGCACTGAGAAGGTGGGGAGTATTCCCATCAAACTTCGCTTTCCTGATGGTGATCTTTTTATTCCTGACAATGAAAGCGCATTGCCTGCTTACTTTCTGCACTCCCAAAAAAGCGGATTATCGTGGCTTGAAAGTAGCAAGTTGGCGATCCTCTCTTGCGTGTTCATTGCCGTTTTGCTCATTGGAGCATTCTTCTACGTTGGGTTGCCCAGTATGAGCAAAGGGATTGTGACTCTTTTGCCTGAGGAAGTGCCTGTGGCTGTTGGTGAACATGTGCTTTCGCAGCTAGACGAACGCTTGCTGAAACCGTCAGAGCTTCCCACTTCGCAGCGAACGCATATTCAGGCGGAGTTTGATCGACTCGTGGCTGATTTACCGCCTATGCCAGTAGCTCCTCGCTTGGTTTTTCGCTCTTGGGAGCGAGGGCCGAATGCGTTTGCATTGAGTGATGGAACGGTGATCCTGATGGATTCTTTAGTCGCGATAGCTGATAACGATCGCCAACTGAATGTGATTCTGCTTCATGAGCTTGGGCACGTTTACTATCAGCACGTGATGACATCACTTGTGCAATCGACCTTGGTATCGGTGTCTGTCGCGGTGATCACTGGGGAAAGCACGGGCGTGATTGATACCTTAACGGGTCTGGGAGTGCTGTTTGTCACTGCGGGATATTCGCGTGAAAATGAAGAAGAGTCTGATGCCTTTTCGGCAACGCATTTAATGGCAAAGTATGGTGACACCACTGCGCTTGCTGAGATGTTTGAAAAACTTCGCGCGGCCCACGGCGCTGAAATGTCGATGGAGTGGTTGAGTTCCCATCCTGATACCAACACGCGTATAGAAGCGGCAAAGCAGTTCAATCCGTAGGGAAGTATACGCGCAGGTGCGGTATATCACGGTAATAAAAAAGCAGCCATAAGGCTGCTTTTTTATTGATTGGTAACCTGGTTGGTCGGGAACGGATTGTGCGCTATGCGATGATTGAATCATGGTGACAATACCAAGCATTCAGTGTTGCTCTCTTTTGCCATGCCTTCTCATGGAAATAGTACGCCATGGTGTTGATACAAGGTTCAATCATTGCCATGAGACTGCCCACCAATATGTCTCCTGTTAGCAAGTACACGACGGTAAACGCGACACTGAAGTGAACAGCGGCAAAGCTCGCGGTTTTACGGCCTGGGTTACTGCGCAGTGCATTTTTCAACATCTTGCTCTCCCACGCTTTTTCATGGAAGTAAAAGGCAACGGTGTTGACCATAGGCTCTACCATGGCAATCAAGCTACCCAGCAGAATATCGCCCGTCAGGACAAACGCGACAGTGAACGCAACGGTAAAGTGAATCACAGCAAAACTTACGGTCTTTTTCATAATCAGTTCCTCATCGGTATGAACTGATTATTGCGAACTATTATCAATTAGGTAAGTTGGTATGCTTTATCTATTCGATAGACCATAACTATCAATCACTCTGAGATACGGATGCATGATTAATTACTGGTTGGGTATGGTGGTACTTTTTCTCATTGAAAGCTGACATGAGTTCCTCGATAAGCAAGGGTTTATAGAAGTAATACCCTTGCGCCATATCTAAGCCTGCTTCTCGTGCCGCATTCACTTGTTCTTCTGTCTCAAGCCCTTCAATAAGCACTTTTTTCCCCATCCCGCTGAGCATATTAACCATGCCCCCGAGTAACCGATCGGCCCGTTCGCATTTGCTGAGCTCCCACGTAAAGATACGATCAATTTTTATTACCGACACAGGGAGTTCGAGCAGGTAGCCAAAGGAGGAGTATCCACTGCCAAAGTCATCCAAATGCAAACACCATTGCTGCGCATGGAGTTCAGCCATTTTCTTTCTAGAGCCCTCTCCTTGCACCATGCAACCCTCTGTGATTTCGAGAGATAGTCGCTTTTTGTCAATTTGATAGGTTGCCAGCATCTGATTTAAGGACGGAATAAGTTCTCTTCGATTAAATGAAAGTGGGGAGATGTTGACGGCAATCTCGGGAAATTCAGGGTTTTCGGCCATGATCTGACACACGGAGCGAAAAACAAACATGTCCAGCTCAAAACTCAGTCCTGCAGCTTCTGCAATGGGAACAAACACGGCGGGAGAAACATGCCCCAGTTCTTGGTGATGCCAACGCACTAAGGCCTCTGCGCCTATGATGGAGCCATCATGTATACAGACTTTAGGCTGAAACATCATATAGAGCTTTTCGTCAGTCAGATCTTGGCGAAGCTTATTGATGATAAGCAGTCTTTCATTGCAGTTTTTTTCCATGAGGCTATCAAAGGTTAGCGTTTCTCCTCTTCGCTGGATTTTGGCTTGCTTTAAGGCCATTTCGGCACGACATAGCGCTTTTTCAATACAGTTATCCTCTTCATTCAATACGATTTTATGCAAGCCTGCACTGACACCGAGGCGAATGGAGCCTACTTCCTGCAGAGACAACGTTGTCTCTTGGATTGATTGAAGTGTTTCTAAGAGTGCGGGCTCATCAATAGGGGTAGCAATTGCAAATGAGTCACTATGAAGGCGAGCAATAACGGTATTACTAGGAAGGCTTTGTTTTAAAACGTCGGCGAAAACACGTAAAACTTTGCTGCCAAAATCAAAGCCGAGAGACTCGGTAATTTGATGGAAATCATCAATATCGACCACTGAAAGTGTGAGTGCGCCTTCTTTTTCCAGCAGTGATGGCGCATAGTTATCGACAAACCCCAAGCGACTCGCGAGGCCTGTGACTTCATCGACGAATGCCGCATCCAATAATTGGCCGATGTACTTGGTGTTCTCAAGCCCTAATGATGCGTTTTGAATAAACACAGAGAGCAACTCTGGGTCGATATTGTTGATCACGTTTTCTTTGTCACTATGGATATAAATCACGGCTTTCCACTGACTCGGCGTATTGAGGTATAACGCGACGTTATTGCCTCTAACTATGTTACGTTTCGCCTTTAGTGATTCATGAATGACGTTGAGCGAGGCGTTATCGAGTGGAAGCTGTTCTAATTTTTTCCCAAACGAATTCAGGTATTTCTTGCTCGCAGCGACAACGATGCTCTCATTTTCTTCTGATTTGGATTGGTAGTAGATTTTAGCCAACTCTTTGGGTGGGTTCATTGGACGGGTAGAAACACAGAATATCCCTTCAGAGTGAATATCAAAGAGAACATTGATTTGCTCAAGAACACCTTCAGAAAAACGGGCAAGTGAGCGTTCTTGAAATTGGTCCGCAGCAGACTCAATGATTTTCTTTAAGCCATCGCGACTTTTTTCAATCGATTTTAGATTCTTGTAGGATCGGACTGCCGAGCAGATGGTGCTGAAAAGTTTATTGCGCGTCAGTTCATTTTTGGTCTTATAGTCATTGATCTCAAAGCGCTCAATGATCGCTTCTTCTGGGGCGTACCCCGGCTGTCCTGTGCGTAATACGATTTGTGTGGTTTTGTTATTGAGCTCGTTTCGAATGGCATTCGCAAGAACAAGCCCTGCATCTTCTTTTTCCATCACCACATCAAGCAGTACAACCGCGGTATCAGGGTGTTCTTGGAGGAGTGCTTTACCCTCCTCGCCAGAATAAGCATGTAAGAAGCTTAATGGATAACCCATGATCGTAATATTGCGTAGTGCGAGTGTTGTCGCCTGATGCATGGATTCTTCATCATCGATTACCGCGATTTTCCAGGCTTTGTCCGTTTCTGGATGGCAAGGAGGCGTTGAGGGGCTATCGACGATATTGATTTTAAATGCACTCATACATCACCTCATTTTGTTTGATCACTATCGGCAGCTTTATCTCAAAGACAGCACCATTATCACTACGGACCGATATTTCTCCTTGAAGCGTATTCACGATCAAGTTGTAGACAATGTGCATGCCCATCCCAGAGCCTCCTTTACCCAATCGTGTCGTATAAAAAGGTTCGAATATGCGCTTTTGAGCGTTTTCATCTAACCCTTTTCCTGTGTCGTGATACACGATGCTTACATGATCATTCTCACGTCTAACGGTAAGCGTAATTTCTCCCGCTCCCCCGTCTTCAAATCCATGAATGATGGAGTTATTAAAGAGGTTGGTGAACACTTGGCCGATTGGGCCGGGATAACTCAGCATAGGGATATTTTCATCAATATCAGCAATGTATGTAATAGGACGGCTTTTGATCAAATGATGGAGCGTGCTGTAGACCTCACGCATCAGTGCACCGAGCTCAAAATCCCGCAATTGCTCGCTGGTCTGATCGTTCGCAACTTGCTTGAAGCTAGTAATGAGATCGGAGGCTTGCCTGAGAGAACGGTTGAGTATGTGAAAAGACTCGTTACTGACATCGCCAAAATCATCCAGGTGTTTGCGTTCTATCTCTCCGGTGTGAAGTTTGAGCATAAATTTACGGTGCTCGTCTTCGAGTGAACTTGCCATGGTGACTGAGATACCGAGAGGGGTATTAATTTCGTGTGAAACACCCGCCACCAAGCTCCCTAGAGACGACATTTTTTCTGTTTCGATGAGCTTTGATTGTGCTGATTTGAGGTTTTCTAGCGCGTTGGTGAGGTCGACTTTGTCTTGTTTTAGGACATCTTTCTGGCGAGCATTTTCCTTTCTCAGAATATCTAGCTCAGACAATTCATGTTGAAAGGTTTTTAGGCTCTTCATGATGCGGCCAAGTTCATTGTCCTCGATATCATCAAATTGAATGTTTCTTTGTCCCATTCTTAGGGAGTTGATGGCTTTGTCTACTTTCCTCAACGGAGTGAACAATAAGCGCCGGAACAAAACGATGACGGTAGTAAGTACCGCGGCTGAAATGAGAACAACAATTGAGAGCACATACACTGCAATTTTTGCTGCGTGATTTAGGTGCTCTGACTCTTTGAGCAACAAGTTATCTGAATGATCAGCCATCTTGTTGAGAATAGCCTTCATGCGTGGATATTCAGAGTGGCTATAGTAATCAACGGCTTTAAACGCTCTTGGCTGGGCATCGCTATCAAATGTTTGAAATAGCTCAGTTGCAGCTGAAAAAAAATGGTCAAATTGACGTTTAGCGGAATCTAATTGCGTTAAACGCACTGCGCTTTTTTCCAAAGGGATGAGTTTTTTTATGTAAATATCAAATTCATTTGCATCGGTTAAGAAATGTTTTTTTGCACTGGCATCGCCCGAGAGAAAGCGAGTGAAGTCAGACTGCATGTCTGTGACTTCATCCACAAGTTCCATGTAGTACTCAATCGTTACGTGGTAGGTATCTCCCCGAGGCGCATCATGGGCTTTAGCTTCTTTGAGCACAGCCTCAAGCAATGTCACGAGTAACTCTTCTAGTGGTTTACTGATTGATTGGATATGTATATTGGCTTGTCGCTCAGCCAGAGGGTCAAACGTATCAAAAATACGAGAGTTGGCGAAGATGATGAGGTTTTGTTGAAGCACTTCAACTTTTGCTAGGTCCTCGATAATTGCGGCGTCGTTTGCTGCGACCAACTGGCTTTTGTATTCAGAAAAAGCCTGATAATTTTGCTTGAAGGCTGTGCGCTCTTCTACTTCACCATTTGCGTATTCCACTAGGTTGATCATCATTTCTCCCAATTCATCAACCATATGAATGGTGCTAATGGCATTGGGAAGCGCTTTGTTCAATAAGTCATCTGTGCTGGTTCGTGTTTGTACAGCAACCCAGATAGTGACGGAAGAAATAGTGAACAGCAGCACGGTCAAACAGATCAGTGCAACATTCATCTTTTGTGCAATTGAGTTCATATTTTTAGCGCACTTTTTGCAGGATTTTGTACGATAAAATGTAGCAACTGATAGAGCTCTCAATATGAGAGTGCTTTGGTATTGCGGCTAATATCACGTAAATGAGAACGTGGATATAGGAGAGAACTTGCTTGTGCTTTTAGATGATGATGGGTAGGTGGCTGATTTTGTGAATCATTAAGCGTAATTAGGGGTAAAAAATGGCCTCAACGAGTGAGGCCACTATGTTTGTTGCTTTGATAGTGAAAGGTATGAAAGTTTTACAGTGCAGCGATTGTCGCTTTCTGCTCTTCCAATTTCACTAGTGTTTCGTTGTAACCGTCTAGCTTCGCGCGCTCAGCCTCAACAACCGCTTCTGGTGCTTTCGCAACAAAACCTTGGTTGCCTAGCTTGCCAGCGATACGCTTGATCTCGCCTTCGGTTTTCGCGATTTCTTTGTCTAAACGAGCAAGCTCAGCATCTTTGTCGATAAGACCCGCCATTGGGATCATCAACGTTGATTTGCCAACCTGCGCCGTAGCACATGCTGGCGTCTCTTCGCCAGCGGCCAGTACGCGAACGCTTTCAAGTTTAGCCAGTGATGCCAATACTTGGGTGTTCGCTTCAAGGCGCGCTACATCTTTCTCGTCTGCGGCTTTTAGCATGACATCAAGCGCTTTGCTTGGTGCGATGTCGTATTCTGCACGCAGGTTACGGATAGACGTGATGAACGCTTTCACCCACTCGATGTCAGCCAGTGCATTGGCATCGAACTGTGCTTCATCGTATTGAGGCAATGCTTGCAGCATGATGGTTTCATCAAAGTCAGCCGCATCAATACCTTCAACCAATGGCTTAACGCTCTGCCAGATAGATTCGGTGATGTATGGCAACACTGGGTGAGCGAGACGCAGTGTCTTCTCAAGCACAGTGATCAGCGTGTAGCGGGTTGCTTGCTGTTGCGCTTCAGTGCCTTTCCAAAGAACAGGTTTGGTCAGTTCTAAGTACCAGTCACAGAATTGGTTCCAGATGAATTCGTACAGCGTGTTTGCTGCCATATCCAAACGGAAGTTCTCGATGTGTGCGTTGAAGTCTTTTGCTGCCAGTTGGAACTGAGATTCAATCCACTTGTCTGCCAGTGAGAACTCCATTGCGGCGCGCTGCTCTTGAGACAAAGAGGTGCCACAATCTTGGTCTTCTGCGTTCATCAGTACGTAACGGCTTGCGTTCCATAGCTTGTTACAGAAGTTGCGGTAACCTTCAAGGCGTTTCATGTCCCAGTTGATGTCACGGCCGGTTGATGCCATGGCTGCTAGGGTGAAACGCAGTGCGTCTGTACCGTAAGGTTCGATACCGCCTTCAAAGGCTTTACGGGTGTTCTTTTCAATCTTGGCTGCAAGCTGAGGCTGCATCATGTTGCCACAACGCTTCTCAACCAGAGATTCCAGATCAATACCGTCAATCATGTCGATTGGGTCAAGCACGTTGCCCTTTGATTTCGACATCTTGTCGCCGTTCTCATCACGGATAAGACCGGTAACGTAAACGGTTTTGAATGGCACTTGTGGCTTGCCGTCTTCGTCTTTACAGAAGTGCATGGTCATCATGATCATGCGCGCAACCCAGAAGAAGATGATGTCAAAACCGGTAACCAACACGTCAGACGGGTGGAAGGTTTTCAGATCAGGGGTTTGCTCAGGCCAGCCTTGTGTACCGAAAGTCCAAAGCGCTGATGAGAACCAGGTATCCAGTACATCGTCGTCTTGGCGAAGTACAACAACAGGGGCAAGGTTGTTTTGCTCGCGCACTTCTTCTTCGCTGCGGCCAACATAGACGTTACCGTCGTTGTCGTACCATGCAGGAATGCGGTGACCCCACCAAAGCTGGCGAGAGATACACCAATCTTGAATGTCACGCATCCAAGAGAAGTACATGTTTTCGTATTGCTTAGGCACGAATTGAATGTCGCCATTCTCAACAGCTTCAACGGCAGGTTTCGCCAGCGTTGCAGCACGCACGTACCATTGGTCAGTCAGCATTGGCTCAATGACCACACCACCACGGTCGCCGTAAGGCACGGTGAGATCGTGATCTTTGATTTCTTCAAGCAAACCGAGTGTGTCGAATTCAGCAACGATTGCTTTACGTGCAGCGAAACGTTCCATGCCACGGTAAGCTTCTGGAAGCTCCGAGTTATATGCCTCGCTTGCTTCGCCGTTGGTGTTGAACACTTCAGCGCTGTCACGGATGTCAGCATTGAAGGTCAGGATGTTGATCATTGGCAACTGGTGGCGTTTGCCGACTTCGTAGTCATTGAAGTCGTGCGCAGGGGTGATCTTCACACAACCTGTGCCTTTTTCCATGTCTGCGTGCTCATCGCCCACGATAGGGATGCGACGATTCACGATTGGCAGCATGATTTCTTTGCCGATCAGCGCTTTGTAGCGCGGATCTTCAGGGTTTACAGCAACACCTGTATCGCCCAGCATGGTTTCTGGACGTGTGGTTGCAACAACAATGTAGTCTTTGCCGTCTGCTGTTTTTACGCCGTCAGCCAGTGGGTAGCGGAAATGCCACATGTGGCCTTTCACGTCTTTGTTTTCGACTTCTAGGTCAGAAATTGCAGTGTGTAGTTTCGGGTCCCAGTTAACCAGACGCTTACCACGGTAGATAAGATCTTCTTGGAAAAGACGAACAAACACTTCTTGAACGGCGTTAGACAGGCCGTCATCCATGGTGAATCGTTCACGATCCCAGTCGACAGATGCGCCAAGACGACGAAGCTGCTTGGTGATGGTGCCACCGGATTCGCCTTTCCATTCCCAAATCTTATCGATGAACGCCTCACGACCGTAATCGTGTTTTGTTTTGCCTTCTTCTGCGGCAATTTTGCGTTCAACAACCATTTGTGTCGCGATACCAGCGTGGTCAGTACCCACTTGCCACAAGGTGTTTTTACCTTTCATGCGCTCACAGCGGATCAAGGTATCCATAATGGTATCTTGGAACGCGTGGCCCATGTGAAGGCTACCAGTGACATTTGGTGGTGGGATCATGATGCTGTATGCATCTTTTGATGTGTCACCGTGAGGCTTAAAGTAACCAGCCTCTTCCCAGCGCTGGTACAGCGCCGTTTCAATTGATGTTGGGTTGTATGTCTTTTCCATAGCGCTCTTGATGGCTCAGTGTGATGTAACCTTTTTTCGTCGATTTCCTTCGTTGCCAATCAGTCAGTGTTTGGCAAAAAAGTGCGTCAATTACTTGAGGTATCGGACATTTCGTTCATGGCGAGGGTTCGCATTTGTCGCCCCGCCATTCGATAAATTTTGTAGCGCTCTCTTGCTTGTTGCTTGAGAGCTTCTTCGCAAGGCACGAAGTCTACCACTTGTGCAAAGGAAGGCGCAAAAGTTGCTGCTTCTTCGGCCAAGTTTATCAGGACATTTCTGTGTCCTGAAGGCCTAACACCCGCCCAACCAATTTCGACTTGCGCACCACCTCGTGGCCCTTCGCCCACTAAGTTATGGGGAACGAATTGATCTGGAGAAAGTTGCCAAAGCTGCTCATCGACCTTTTCGGCTTGAGGCTTGTCATTGGCCGAAATGTAAACCTTCATACCTTGCTGGCTATAAAGGGCGGAAAGCTGGCAGATTTTATCCAACATACTCTGCTGAGGCTGAGTGTCGGATTCATCTAAAAGATAAAAGGTTGCCAGTGCCATTTAATTGTCCTTTATAGCGCGTGTTTTCCTGGCTCAGTGTGCGGTGAGATTGCTTTAAAAGCCATCGCTTTGTGCAATCCTTTCGACCAAACCAGATCCTAAAAACCGAGACATGAAAAAAGGAGGCCTTGGCCTCCTTTTCTGTTCAGCGGTATTTGTTATTCCACTGTCTCTAGGCCTGAACGGTTCAGAAGGAACTGGACAAGCAATGGGACAGGGCGACCGGTTGCACCTTTGTTTGCGCCACCACGGAAGGAGGTGCCAGCAACATCAAGGTGTGCCCAGTTGTATTTCTTCGCAAAGCGAGAAAGGAAACAACCTGCAGTGATAGTACCGCCGCCAGGACCACCGATGTTTGCCATATCAGCAAACGGGCTCTTCAGCTGCTCTTGGTACTCTTCTGTCATCGGCAGACGCCATGCGCGGTCACCGGCTTGCTCAGACGCATTCACGATTTCGTGTGCCAGTGGGTTGTGGTTAGAGATCAAACCACTGATGTGGTGACTCAGAGCCACGATACACGCGCCGGTAAGGGTTGCTACGTCAACCACACACTCTGGTTCGTAACGCTCGACATATGTCAGTGCATCACACAATACCAAACGGCCTTCTGCATCGGTATTCAGTACTTCAACTGTTTGGCCCGACATGGTGGTGACGATGTCGCCTGGGCGGTATGCATTGCCATCTGGCATGTTTTCACAGCCTGCAAGCACGCCAACAACATTGATAGGTAAATCAAGTTTCGCGAGCGACTTCATGGTGCCAAAGACTGATGCTGCACCACACATGTCGTACTTCATTTCGTCCATGTTTGCTGGTGGCTTCAGTGAAATACCGCCGGCATCAAAGGTCAAACCTTTACCGACCAGTACGATAGGTTTCGCATCTGGGTCTGGGTGGCCTTTGTATTCCATGATCGACATGAATGATTCGTTCTTTGAGCCTTGGCCTACAGCCAGGTAAGACGTCATGCCAAGCTCTTTCATCTCTTGCTCACCAATGATTTTGGTGGTCACTTTTTCGAAGTCATCCGCAAGGCGACGAGCTTGAGAAGCAAGGTATGCTGGGTTGGCGACGTTTGGCGGCATGTTGCCAAGGTCTTTACACGCGTTCACACCAGAAGCAACAGCAAGGCCGTGTGAGATGGCGCGCTCGCCAAGGTTCAATTCGCGACGTGTTGGTACGTTGAAGACCAATTTGCGAAGTGGACGACGTGTTTCTGGTTTAACACTTTTGAATTGATTAAAGGTGTAGAGGCTGTCCTTGGTGCTTTCAACGGCCTGACGGACTTTCCAGTATGTGTCACGACCTTTAACGTGCAGTTCAGTCAGGAAGCAAACGGCTTCCATTGAGCCTGTTTCGTTAAGGGTGTTGATGGTGTTTTTGATGATTTCTTTATATTGACGTTCACCAAGCTCACGCTCTTTACCACAACCTACCAACAGTACGCGTTCAGACAGCACATTAGGCACATGATGCAAGAGCAGCATTTGGCCTGGCTTGCCTTCAAGATCGCCACGACGCAGCAGGCTGCTAATGTATCCATCGCTGATCTTGTCGAGTTGTTCCGCAACCGGAGACAGACGGCGTGGTTCAAATACACCGACTACGATACAAGCACTGCGCTGCTTTTCGGGACTCCCGCTTTTTACACTGAACTCCATGCGTACTCCTACATCCTAAAGACAAGTGGGGCTAAATGTTGGATAATGCCCGCTTTATCGGAACTCGAATCCATGTTCGAGGTAAATTGAAACAAGCAGGTCAACACTTGGCCGAAAGATTAAAAAACAACTGATTTACCGAAAAACTATAGCGATTCGAGTAAAAAAACAAGTTTTCTAAAGGTAAAACGCCGTGATTATTGTTCGGTATTTGATCCGAGAGACAGTGAAAACGCAACTTGCGGTGCTGTTTGTACTATTTCTGGTCTTTTTTAGTCAGAAATTTATCCGAGTGCTAGCAAATGCAACAGATGGTTCAATTCCGGGTAATGAAGTCCTGACATTAGTAGGACTTTATATGCCCTCGATGGCCATGTTAATGCTGCCCTTGAGTCTATATATAGGTATTTTGATTACTTTTGGCCGTCTATACGCTGAAAGTGAAATCACTGTCATGAATGCGACCGGGATCGGAAATAAGTTTTTGATCCGTGCTGCGTTATACCTCGCCCTGATTACGGGGGCTGTGGCTGCATTCAATGCACTTTGGTTGACACCATGGGCAAATGACAAAGAAATCAAAGTCATGGAAAGTCTCGAGGCAGAAAGTGGCCTTGAGTTGCTGGTGAAAGGTCAAATACAACCGTCACCTGATGGTGAAGCGGTCGTGTATGTGGGTGACATCACTGGCAGTGGTAAAGATTTACATAAAGTGTTTATCGCACAACCTGTGCCTCGCGGAACCATGCGACCAAATGTGGTGGTGGCAGAAAAAGGTTTTGTGACGGAGTTGCCTGATGGCCGTCAGGTGCTAGATCTCAACACCGGGACACGATATGAAGGTGTGCCGACACGTTTGGACTACACCGTCACCGAATATGAAAACTATCAGGTGTTGATTGGTCAACGTGAGGTCAGGCAAAAACACCGAGACTGGGATGCCGTGCCGACACAGCAATTATTAAATGAACCGTCAGAGCGTGCGCAAGCTGAACTGCAATGGCGTATTTCACTGGTACTGTGTATTCCATTAATGACCATGATTGTGGTGCCGTTGTCATCGGTGAACCCGCGTCAGGGGCGGTTTGCAAAACTGTTTCCTGCCGTGTTGCTCTATCTCGCTTACTTCTTAGCGATCAGTGCTGCGAAATCGGCGATAGAGGAGGGGAACCTTGCACCTGAAATCGGGCTTTGGAGCGTCAATATCATTGCCTTGCTCGTGGCATTTATTCTCATAAGCTGGGATAGCTTACCGATGCGCAAGCTGAAATATCGACTGCGGAGAGCAGCCTAATGTTTAAAATTCTCGATCTCTACATCGGGCGAACCATTATCGCGACGACCTCTTTGTGTCTCGCGACTTTGGTGGGGCTTTCAGCCATTATCAAATTCGTAGAGCAGTTGCGTTCTGTGGGTGATGGCATCTTTACCATGATGACCGCGGTGCAATATGTCTTGTTGAGTATGCCGCGTGATATCGAGATGTTTTTCCCTATGGCGGTGTTACTGGGTGCGCTGATTGGCCTAGGGACATTGGCATCCAGCTCTGAACTTGTTGTTATGCAAGCTTCAGGGTTTTCAAAGCTAGATATTGGCCTTTCCGTTTTGAAGACGGCAATGCCACTTATGCTGATCGTATTGGCGCTTGGTCAATGGGGTGCACCTGATGCGCAAAAAGCAGCTCGTGAGCTAAGAGCTTTTGCTAAGTCGGGCGGTAACGTCATGTCGGTGCGAAGTGGTGTGTGGGCGAAAGATGGCGGTGACTTTATCTACATCGCACGTACTGATCAGAAAGAATCGTTAACGGGCGTTAATATCTGGAAGTTTGATGACGAACAGAACCTAAAAGAAATGGTGTTCGCGCAAAGCGGCGATTTTCTGGATAAAGATAGTTGGCTGTTGAACAACGTGACGATCACGCATTTTAGCGGTACCGTTAAAATCGATGAGACGAAACAAGATGAGTTAGCTTGGCGTACCACACTGACGCCAGAGAAGCTTTCTATTGTAACGGTGAAGCCTGAAGAGTTATCACTATCAGGTGTCTATAGCTATGTAGATTATTTGAAAGCGTCTGAACAAGATGCTTCCCGTTATGAACTCGCCTTATGGCGTAAAGTGCTCCAACCGCTTTCTATCGGTGTAATGATGCTGCTGGCCTTGAGTTTTGTCTTTGGTCCACTTCGTTCTGTGACCATGGGTGCAAGGGTGTTGTCTGGCGTGATCTTTGGTTTCGGTTTCTATATCTCGAATGAGGTGTTTGGACCGCTGACCTTGGTTTACCAGTTACCTCCGTTTTTTGGCGCGGTTGCGCCTAGTTTGGCATTCATCGGTGTGACCTTGTATCTGTTGAATAGAAAGCTATAAGCTAGCGACGTCTCGTATCAGCGAGTTCGACAGACATCGAATATACAAAGAGGGAGCACATGTGCTCCCTCTTTTACGTTTGTATGATGTGGGTCTTTTGATGGAATGCTACATCATACCTGAGGCTCTATTTTTCAATTTTAATCACTTGGCTGTGAGAGAAGTGATCTTGGAACGCTCGGTTGTTTCGATCAAATAGCGTAAGAAGGTTGCCAATCCCCAAGCAAGACGTAGCCATTCGAATGAGAGACTGCGTAAAAGTGATGTTTCCGCCAAATTCGCTCACGACTCTTAGTTTCCATGCTTTCATGCCAACTGTCTGTCCGGCGCGCGTCCAGAAGAAGGCATAGAAAAGAGCGGCAACAGCAAACACATAAACGGTAAAGAGTGGACTAACGAAAGGATCCCTGGCGAGGTAATCACTGACATCGACATAGCCTTCAATAGAAAACCCAAACTGTACAGCAAGAGCAATGCCGCCCACGACAATACCGATAGCCAGCATCTCAACAGCCGCAAGCACTAACAAGTCATATAACCACGCGCCCATGCGCCTAAAAAAGCCCGCACCTTTCGGTACGCTAAAAGAAACAGAAGATTGAGACATGCCTTTGTCCAAAAAGTGAGTATGGGTAGAGTTTACCAGCGTTAGCCATGTTGTTGAATGTGTAAAAATGCCTCTAATTGAATGCATTTATAGCAAGGTGGTGAAAAAAGAAACGGTTGAACGAAAATAATGAATTAGGGGCTTGCGTCGTTGTTCGGCTTGCGTATAATTGGCCGCACTTGCCCGAGTGGTGAAATTGGTATACACGACGGATTCAAAATCCGTTTCCGAAAGGAGTGTCGGTTCAAGTCCGACCTCGGGCACCAAATTCCGAGAAAGCCCTAGTCGAAAGACTGGGGCTTTTTTCGTTCTACGCTTTCAGAAAAACAAATCTCCCTTCTATATACCTAAGCTTTGATATTCATAGCTATATATCTACTTTGAACTCGTATGTATGTCGGTTTTCATAAACCTGCTCGATGACACGTCAAAAACTTCTGCACATGTCTCTATGTTTACAAAGTGTATCTTTTCACGCTGTTCATCTTTCTTTATATGGAAAGGGTGGATACAGACACTTTTTCTTCTCTATATAGAATGATGTACCACAGGGTGACGTTTAAGGTGCAATCTGTCATTACTGTAGGGGTGCACTCATGCCTTGTTCTGTCAGGGGTTAGCGATCTATATATATAGAAAAGAAACACCGTTGGTTTGTGCCTTTATTCCATGCTTGATAGTGACCAAGGGTGTTTATGGTGTGCCACATGCAGTAAATGCGGTGAGAAAAGACGTTTTTCCGCTTAATAAGTATGCTAAAAAGTGGTTTTTGTGCAAATATCGAACGCTTGACCCTATTTTATTAAGTTTTTTGAAATTAGCTATTGCCAAGTGGTTCGAAGTCTCTATAATGCGGCCCATCGACACGGAACACGGCGAGTTGAGCCGGTGACCAAGTCAACG
>NZ_MDAG01000018.1:0-160537 GCF_002876705.1 Enterovibrio norvegicus
CTTCCTAGGACCTTCTTTTCCCAGAACCTAGGTCTTACCCCAAACCAAAAAACAAAAAACGCCACCCAGTTTCCCGGATGGCGTTTTATCAATCAAAAGCTCGACGCTTTAAGATGCGATTAGTGAGAGCCGCAACCGCCGCCGCCACAACATTCGTGGTCGTCGCCTTTGTCTTCGCCACCACAGCAACCACCTTCGTGATCATGGTCGTGGTCGTGACCACAGCCACCAGCTTGGTGAATGTGACCGTGTTCGATCTCTTCTTCAGTCGCCGCACGAAGCTCAACAACTTCAACGTTGAAGGTCAGTGTTTGGCCAGCCAGCATGTGGTTACCATCAACAACCACTTCGTCGCCGTCTACTTCAGTAACTTCAACTGGGATTGGACCTTGGTCAGTGTCCGCTAGGAAGCGCATACCAACAGTGATTTCGTCAACGCCTTGGAATACGTCAGCAGGAACACGCTGAACCATTACATCCAAGTACTCACCGTATGCGTCTTCTGGCGCTACGGTCACTTCGAATACGTCGCCAGCTTCACGGCCTTCGATCGCGTTTTCTAGACCAACGATCAGGTTGTTGTGACCTTGCAGGTATTGAAGTGGAGACGCTTTGGTTGATTCATCAACCAAAATGCCGTCTTCGTTTTTTACTTGGTAAGCAATGCTTACTACCACGTCTTTAGTGACTTTCATGTTAACTCCGGAAGCAGTTATTCAAGTCCGGGTGATCATGGAAAGAGATTCCCTGATGACCACCTGGTTAATTCGGCGCCGATAATACAGAAAACTTTCCTCCGCGACTATCACTGCGGTTTAAATATCCCGATCACTTGTGCGTCTTGCTCTTCAGGGCGATGTTCATCTTTTTCCTCCGATATAGGCGAACGGCGGTCTACATGCCCGCATTTCACGCACTCAATCACCTCAACATGGTGTTCTTTCCACCAACGAAGCGTATCGGATTCTTTACATTCAGGGCAGGTCGCGCCTGCAATAAATCGTTTCTTGCTCATGTCTTTCCTTGTACGTCTTCGTCAACACCGAGCGATGCCAGTGCTACTCTCTGTTCCAGCTTTGGTGACGTTCGGTGTCACCTTTCATCTCAAGGTCAAACAATTCCTCAAGCTCCAAACGTGCTTCTTTCACTCGCGACGCGCCAATCACGTCATCACTGTGGTGTGGCTGCATTTCATGCAATCGCATCTCATCCAGCTTTCTAAAAAAGGCTTCTGCACGTTTTGCTTTGTACGGGTGCATCCCCAATGAGATCAAGGTTTGTTTCCCCAAATCCAATGCACTTAAAAATGTTTCGCGTGAAAAGCCCGTCACGTTATGACCCAGCAGTTGATTGGCCTCAACGCGGCTTCGAGCACGAGCGAACACTTTCAGGTTCGGGAAATGGCGCTGACAAAGGTCGACGACCTCAATCACTTCTTCCGGCGAGTCTGTGCACACCACGATGGCTTCTGCCGTTGCCGCCCCTGCAGCACGAAGTAAATCAAGCTGAGTGGCATCACCGTAATACACCTTGTAACCAAAGCGTCTGAGGAAAGCGATTTGAGACGGGTCTTGCTCAAGAATGGTCAGCTTAATTTTGTTAGCAAATAGCAAGCGCCCAACCATTTGACCGAAACGTCCGAACCCAACAATGATGACACGGCGGTCACCCTCATGGTCAAACTGGTCATTTTCTGGTTCGGTAACGTCGGCATTCATCTTCCGAGCAAGCCATGCTTTTTGCAGTAACAGCATCAGCGGCGTGGTCATCATCGACAAACTCACTACCACCAACAAGAAAGCATTCAATGATGGATCAAGCAGCCCCTCACCGCGCGCGGCAGTGAACAGAACAAATGCAAACTCCCCACCTTGGCTAAGTAAAATAGCCACTTGGCTTCGTGTTCTCGCACGGCCACCAAAGAGGCGAACAAGGCCATAAATAATGGCGGCCTTCACACCGATAAGCGCCGCTACCGCCCCTAAGATCTCTAGCGGATATTCAAACAGCAAACCCAGGTCAACCGCCATGCCGACCGCGATAAAGAACAAGCCCAGCAATAATCCTTTGAACGGTTCAATCGCCACTTCAAGTTCATGACGGTATTCACTTTCCGCAAGCAGCACGCCCGCCAAGAAAGTGCCCAACGCCATGGATAGCCCCAGCGCCTGCATGCCAAGCGCAATACCAATGACCAGCATCAGTGCTGCGATAGTAAACATCTCTTTGACGCGGCTCGTTACAACCCAGCGTAAGATTGGTCGCAACAAATAATGGCCGCCGATCAGCAAAGCCGCGATCGCGCCCAACATCATGCCCACATCTAGCCAACTGCCGCTCGCCCCGCCCGTTAACGCGGGTAAGACAGCCAACATAGGAATGACAGCGATATCTTGGAACAGAAGCACCGCAAAGGCCGATTGACCCGATTCACTGCGCATTAGGTGTTGTTCTTCGATAATTCGCATGGCAATTGCGGTTGAGGACAATGCCAACCCCATGCCCACCACCAGCGCATCCACGCGATTCACACCAAATGAATACACAATCAAACCGATAACGACGCAACTGATGAAGACCTGACTTCCCCCTAACCCCAATATGGGTCGTCGCATTTGCAGCAACTTTTTCGGGTTCAGTTCAAGACCGATTAAGAACAGCAGCAAGACCACGCCCAATTCGGCGAAATGCAACGTCGCTTCGACGTCGCTGATCAATCTCAAACCCCAAGGGCCAATCACGATACCCGCGATCAAATACCCCAATACCGAGCCGATCCCTGAACGCTGTGCCAATGGCACCGCCACAACCGCGGCGGCAAGAAAAATAAGGGCATCAAGCAGGTAGTTATGCTCCATCAAACCACCTCCGCCACAGGGTTACACAACCAATCAGCATACAGTTCTGCATGCGCTACTCTGTCATCATCCGTGACACGACGCGCCCAGTGCAGTACCAAAGGTTCAACCCAACGCATTTGACACAACAACGCTGTGAGCTCGAAAGGCTGGAGCAATTCCGCCATGCTGTATTTGTTATAACCGGTTTGACTGAATGCCTCTGCCGCACCACCCGTGGTAACAACAAAACGGCAAGTTTTCCCTGCAAGGGCATTTCCCCCGCCGTGAGCAAAGCCCTTTCCAAGCACCACATCAATCCACTCTTTAAGGAGTGAGGGACAGGAATACATTTGAAGGGGATGCTGGAACACAATCACATCATGACTGAGCAACAATTCACGTTCGTAATGAACATCAATAATGAAATCGGGGTACGAGGCATAGAGATCGTGAACAGTCACGTGATTCAACTGACGTGCGGAATCGAGCATGTTTTTGTTCGCGACAGACTCATAGGGGTCTGGGTGCGCAAACAGCACTAAAACTTTTGATCGAAAAAGTGAGGCTTTGGTGGTTTCCATCTCGCAGCAAAATCCTTTTAGCCGTATAAACGGTTCTTTTTATAGTCTTATTATAGTGACACATATACCCAAGCAACCCGAATCCATTACGGACAGGTTGCGCAGATACAACACCACATCGTGCGGCGTTATCTGAACCCTTTCACCATACGGTAATTGGCGCGGATTTTCACGGACTGATCGAGACGCGTCACTCGGTAGGCTGGCAGCCTTAGTGCTTAACTGGTATAACTGCGCGAGAATTTTTTACCCCATTGCACGCGGCCGGAGCCGCCAAGTAGTCATGATCACACTTTCTGATATCCAGCTTCTTCGCGGCGGCAAACCGCTACTTAATCAAGCATCCGCCACGATCCATCCTGGCGACAAAGTCGGCCTTGTTGGTAAAAACGGCTGCGGTAAATCAACGCTTTTCGCGTTGCTCAAAGACGAAATGACCTTGGATGCGGGTAGCTGCAATTTTCCAAGCGGTTGGCAACTGGCGTGGGTCGCGCAAGAAACCCCAGCCCTAGAACGCCAAGCCATCGAATACGTGATTGACGGTGACCGTGAATACCGCGAATTAGAAAACACGCTTCGCCAAGCCGAAATCGACGATGACGGCCACAAGGTCGCGATGCTGCATGACCAGATTGACGCCGTTGGCGGATACACAATTCGTGCCCGCGCTGCAGAATTGCTTGATGGCCTTGGTTTTCGCCAAGATCAAATGGCGTGGAACCTTACCCAGTTCTCGGGCGGTTGGCGTATGCGCCTTAACCTTGCTCAAGCGCTACTGTGCCGTTCCGATCTCCTACTGCTTGATGAACCGACCAACCACTTGGATTTGGATGCGGTCATGTGGTTGGAAAAATGGCTACAAAACTACCGTGGCACCTTGGTGTTGATTTCCCATGACCGCGATTTCTTGGATCCTGTGGTTAACCGTATTGTTCACATTGAAAACCAACTGCTGAACGAATACACCGGAAACTACTCGTCGTTTGAGACCATGCGCGCCGAAAAACTGATGCTGCAACAATCCATGTATCAGAAACAGCAAAAGCAAATGTCGCACATGCAGTCGTATATCGACCGTTTCCGCTACAAAGCCAGTAAAGCACGCCAAGCGCAAAGTCGTATCAAAGCCCTCGAGCGCATGGAAAAAGTGCTGCCTGCGCAATTTGATAACCCATTTAACTTTGAGTTTCGCGAACCGTCGGCCCTGCCTAACCCGATCTTGATGATGGAAAAGGTCGCTGCGGGTTATGCTGACAACATGATTCTAGAGAAAGTGCACCTTAACTTAGTGCCGGGCAGCCGTATTGGTTTGCTGGGCCGTAACGGTGCAGGTAAATCAACCTTAATCAAACTGTTATCTGGCGGCCTTGCGGCGCAAGCAGGTGAACTAACCTACTCGCAAGGCGTAAAGATTGGCTATTTCGCCCAGCATCAACTTGAAACGCTGCGCACAGACGAAACCCCGCTTCAACACATGAACCGCCTTGCGCCACTTGCCACGGAGCAGCAACTTCGTGACTACCTAGGCAGTTTTGGTTTTGTCGGTGAGAAAGCACTCGACATCATCGGCCCATTTTCTGGCGGCGAAAAAGCCCGTCTCGTGTTGGCATTGATCGTTTGGCAAAAACCTAACCTCTTGCTGCTCGATGAACCGACCAACCACTTGGATTTGGACATGCGTTCGGCATTGACCATGGCACTGCAATCTTTTGAAGGTGCAATGGTTATCGTCAGTCACGACCGTTACCTGCTTCGTGCAACCACAGACGACTTATACTTGGTTCATGATAAGCAAGTGGTGCCGTTTAACGGTGACTTGCATGACTACCATCAATGGCTAGCCGAGCAGCAGCGCGCCGAACGTCGCCAAGAACAGGCTGAGTCCGCAAAGCCTGCGAGCGAAAACTCGCAAGTAAACCGTAAAGAACAGAAACGTCTCGAAGCTGAGTTCCGTCGTGAAACCGCGCCAATTCGTAAGAAAATTGACAAGTTAGACACAAAACTCGAGCATTTATCTGAGACAATCGCCGAGGCAGAGTCAGCGCTATCAGACGCATCAATTTATGAAGCGACGAACAAAGGAACGCTAACAGACGTTTTGCGTAAGCAGGCTGAAGCGAAATCGTCGTTGGAAGAGGTCGAATTGGAATGGATGGAACTTCAGGAACAACTGGAGGAAATGGAAGCGGCGTTCCAAGCCCGCTAAAGCAAGCTGCCACGCCTGATGGGTTGTGGCAATTTTGCCTCCACCATTACAGCAAGCAAGAGGTCAAACACGCCAGCCTTAAACTGCAAGACTCGTTTAAAGGCAACGTGAACTTGGCCTTGTTGCTCGTTTGGCTTGAAGACGCAGGCTTTACACTGTCTGCGCATTCACTCGCCGCACTTCGCCAATCTTTGACCCATTCTGAAACCTTACTCACGCGCTATCGCTTAATGCGTAGAGAGCTCAAACCGCAGCTTTCCCGTGGCGCGTATCAAAAAATGCTGAACTACGAGCTCACCCTCGAAAAGTTCCAACAGCAAGAACTGCTCGCGTGCATCAATCAACAACCTTGGCTAGATAAAGGGCCTTCTGCCGTTGAACTTTATTGCGAGCAACTTGATATTGCTGCCCGCTATTTGTACCCAACGCTGATGAAAGGACTCAATACCCGTTAAAGCTCCCCTTTCATCTACGCAACCGCCCGCTACATCCAAATGAACAACAAGCAAGATGCGGTTAATGCGCCCATGATGCGATTGAAGATAACCCAGCTTCTTTCCGTAGAAAGTGCTCTGCCAACCCAAACGCCGAACCCAGCCCAAAGCGAGGTGAGAGGAAAGCCAACCGCCATGAATGCCAACACAATCACCAACGCAGACCACCAGTAATCACCACCTGACAAGGTGAAGGTGCCAACAGCACTCACCGCCATTGCCCACGCCTTGGGGTTTACATACTGGAACAATGCGCCCTCCATCAATGTCATGGGACGACGTTCAGACGATTCGCTCTCCGAAGGTGCACCTGAAATAGCAATACGCCACGCGAGATACAGTAAGTAACCACTGGCTGCCAACTTCATGCCCTCTTGCACCATAGGGTAAGTTTTAAAGACCACGCCCAGACCAGCCGCCACTACAGCGATCAGTGAGGCCACGCCCAACGTAATCCCCACTAAGTGAGGCACGGTGCGACGATACCCAAAGTTCGCCCCAGACGCAGTTAACATCATATTGTTCGGGCCCGGTGTGCCTGTCATGGTTGCTGCAAATACTGCCAAGGTTGCTAAAAACGAAACTTCCATCATGAATTGTCTCCCTGCTCACATTGTATCGATACAATCCACACAATTTTGTTGAAAACGCCACCAGTAGTGGTTAAAAATAACGCTAACAGGGATCGAAAATCGGATCAAAAGGTTTATTGTCACCATGACAATCATGACAATTACGTTAGATAGGCAAGGTTTGCCGCTGTATCGACAGATCGCCGATGCGATTGCCGAGCAAGTTGCTGCCAATACACTTCAGCCAGGCACAAAACTCCCTACGCACCGAGCACTCGCCGATGCGTTGTCTGTGACGGTGGGTACCGTCACGCGTGCCTATGCGGAAGCAGAGCGACGTGGCATCGTGGAAGCCAAGGTGGGAGCAGGTACATACATTTGTCAGACCGACAAACCCCTTTGGACGTTTGCACCACCGCCGACGCCAGGCATCATGAGCTTTGGCTACAATGTGCCGCCAGCCATTAATCGTGCTGATTTAATATCAGAAGCGCTTCAACAGCTCGCCGCGCACCCGAATGAGCTCAATAATTTGATGCTCTATCAATCGCCGATGGGTATCGCGCATCACCGCGAGATTTTGTCTAAGTGGCTCGCGCAACATAACGTGAAGACCGATCCTAACCGCCTGCTCTTTTGCTCAGGCGCGCAAAACGCCATGCAGCTTTGCTTGGTCACCCTATGCCGCGCAGGCGATACCATTTTGACCGATAAGCTCACCTACCCCGGTTTATTGAGCCTTGCTAAACAGCTTCGATTAACGGTTAAACCCGTAGAGATGGATGACGAAGGCATGCTGCCTGAATCCCTCAAAGCGGCTTACCATCAATATCAGCCTCGCTTGGTGTACATGACGCCAACCCTGCAAAACCCCACCACCGCGACCATGAGTGAAGAAAGACGTCATGACGTGATCCGTGTGTGCCGTGAATTGCAGTTGGTGATATTGGAAGATGACATTAACGGCATCTTGCCCAAAGAAAGGCCGAACCCGATTGTTAACCTCGCCCCTGATGATGTTATTTACGTCGGAGGGTTGGCGAAAACCTTAGCGCCTGGCTTGAGACTGGGGTTCTTACAACTTCCGGAGCGTTACTACCCACACTTCGTGAACGCGCTTCAAAATCACAGCTGGATGATCAGCCCTTTGCTTACCGCAATGGCATCGATTCTGTTAGAAAATGGGGCAGCGAATCAGATACTCGATACGATCCGCGATCAAATGGAAGCACGCTGGCGTATCGCACAAGAATATTTAAAAGACGTGGATTTTCGCTATCACCCCAACAGTTTTCATGGCTGGCTTCGCCTGCCCGATGAATGGTCATTGAGCGAGTTCCTCGCGGAAAGCAAAGCCCGGGGTGTCGAAGTGAAATCGTCAGAATTGTTTGTGCCAGCAGGCTATTCAGCGCCGCCTTACGTACGTATTGCATTGAGTGCACCACCAGACAAAGAAACGCTGGAAAAAGGCCTTCATGAACTGGCAGACTTATTGGCCAATCCTCCCTTGTCCGATTTTGCGTTGTGAGAACCCGAGAATGACTGCAGACATAGCGACACCTTCTGTCTCACAAGACACCGCGACACCTCACGACTTCGTGCCCATGAAGTGGGGAAGCAATCCGCACGTACAAACCCTTCTGCCTCGCTTTGTTAGGCGCAAGGCGCTATTTGAACCTGTGTGGCAACGCATTGATACGCCAGACGGGGATTTTCTCGACCTCGCATGGACAGAAGCCCCAGAGCACGCGCAAGGTAAACCGCTCGTGGTGCTATTTCACGGATTGGCAGGGTGTTTCTACAGCCCCTATGCCAATGGATTGATGAAGGCGTTCAAGGACAAAGGCTGGCTGTGCGTGCTCATGCATTTTCGTGGGTGCAGCGGCCTCATCAACAAACAGCCAAGAAGTTACCATTCCGGCGAAACCAGCGACGCCCGTTTTTTCTTGGAGCACATCAACCAACACTTCCAAGGTGTGCCCCGTGTGGCAGTAGGGGTCTCACTGGGCGGCAATATGCTGGTGCGTTATTTGGCGGAGTTTAAACACGATCCACTCATCAAAGCGGGTTGCGTTATCAGTGCTCCTCTTGACTTACTCTCTTGTTCGAACCGTATTCAACAGGGCTTTTCGAAGGTTTACCAAGCGTATTTATTGCGCTCAATGAACCGTGCACTGGTCAATAAACTGCAACGCCACCCTGAAATTGGTCATTGGAAAAGCGGCGAGAAAATCCAGATTTCGAGCGTGTACGAATTTGATAAAACCGTCACCGCCCCACTTCATCAGTTCCAAAGCGCCGAAGATTATTATCAGCAATGCAGTGGTTTAGGCGTACTGCATGACATTGCGACACCGCTAAAAGTGATCCATGCTAAAGATGATCCTTTTATGACTGATGCGGTGATCCCGACAACACCTTTACCTAACAATATTGAGTATCACCTCACTGAGAACGGCGGTCATGTTGGATTTGTGTCCGGCACACCTCAAGCCCCTGAGTTTTGGCTTGAGAAAGAAGTGCCCCGCTGGCTAGCCCTGCATCTAACATAACCATCATAAGCAGGGCGAGAGAGGTGAAGTATGACGTTTTCTCGCACCCTAATTTTCGCCATGATTGGCGGTATGGCTGCAACACCTGCATACGCAAAAACAGAACACGCAGAGACCGAAGCTCCCCGCTTCGGTCCACTCATTATGCAAACGCAAGCCCCGCTCCAGATCACAGGACTCACCCCGCTCATACTCGACCCTTTCGCACTCGCCACGAATGAAACCGACGTTTTCGCGACCGGCACTATGGCAAGTATTTGGGCCAATACGCCCGAATACCAATTCGACTACTACCACAACCAATTCATGCTGGGGATGCTTCATGCGCTTTCCGACGACATCAACGTCGGGCTTTGGTATCAATATCGCTATACCGCAAACAATCGATTAGACGGGCTCACTGAAAAATTCCACAGTGTCTTTGGCATCGACCAAAATGGTCGTACAAACGTGGATGAAGACAGGTTCTATATTTACGTCCCTGAGTACCAACCAACGCCAAGTGAGGACTTTATTGGAGATGCCGTGGTCAACGCGGTGAACCTGTATGCTGAACACAATGTGTATCGTACCGACCACCATGCTTTCAGTGTTGGCACGACGCTGTTTTTCAACCGAGTGGGATCCGGCGAGTTTGAAAGAACGGCGTTTGAGCAATCACTGCAACTTAACTACGGCTTTAAGCAGCAAAAGCATAAAGTGGCAGCCATGCTGTCCATCGTGCATCGCCCTGACAATCAACAGCACGGCATTGATCTTCGAAATTGGGGCGTTAACGGCGGCATCAGTTACCAGTACCAATGGTTAAAGCACCATGAGCTCATCGCGGAATATCTTGTGTCAATGGGCAAGGCACACGACAACCACCTTACTGAGTTAACTGACATCGTCCATGAATTCGCGCTCGGCTATCGCTACCTTTTTGGCAACAGTGCGATAGAATTAGGGGCACTCGAAAACATGTTTAACCACGATAACAGTTCCGATATCGTGTTTTCAGCCTCCTTTCGGCACCGCTTAACCTTGTAGGTATCAGTACATGATTGTTCCTTGGCAAGAAATCCCCGAAGAATCCTTGAGAGGGTTAGTCGAGCATTTTGTATTACGTGAAGGCACGGATTACGGCGAGCAAGAAGCCAGCTTCGAAGAGAAAGTCGAGCAAGTCTATAACTTGCTCAAACGCAAAGAAGCCGTAGTCGTTTATTCTGAATTACACGAAACGGTCGATATCAAATCGACCCGATCACTGAGCGCATAACACGCGCTTGACCTCTCCTCTACACCCTGTTAATTGTTGGCTATCTATTAAAATTGACAGGGTTTGTCATGTCTGCAAAACACCCCATCATTGCAGTCACCGGTTCGTCCGGCGCAGGAACAACCACAACGTCCGACGCATTCCGTAAAATTTTCAACATGATGGACATTAAAGCAGCGTGGGTAGAAGGCGACAGCTTTCACCGCTTTACACGCCCGGAGATGGACGTTGAAATCAGGAAAGCACGAGAACAAGGACGACACATCAGCTACTTTGGCCCGCAAGCCAACGATTTCCCGACGCTTGAAGCATTCTTTCGTGAATACGGCGAGCACGGCACAGGAAAATTCCGACGTTACCTTCATACCTTTGATGAAGCAGTGCCTTACAACCAAATGCCCGGAACCTTTACCGCATGGCAAGATTTACCTGATGGCACCAACACCATGTTCTATGAAGGGCTTCATGGCGGTATCGTCGATGGAGACATCAACGTTGCGCAGCATGTGGATTTATTGATTGGCATGGTGCCCATCGTGAACTTAGAGTGGATTCAAAAGTTCGTGCGCGACACCCGTGACCGTGGCCATTCACGTGAAGCCGTGATGGACTCCATTGTACGTTCGATGGATGACTACCTGAATTACATTACGCCACAGTTCAGCCGCACACACATTAACTTCCAGCGCGTACCCACGGTGGATACGTCAAACCCACTCAATGCGAAAGCCATTCCAAGCTTGGATGAAAGCTTTGTGGTTATTCGTTTTCGTGGCATCAAGAAGGTCGACTTCCCGTATTTGCTTTCAATGATCCAAGGATCGTTCATGTCTCGCCACAACACCTTGGTCGTGCCAGGGGGGAAAATGAGCTTTGCGATGGAATTGATCATCAGGCCGCTTATTCAGCAATTGATCGAAACTGGAAAAATCAGCTAGTCGAAGGGTTCGACGTATTAATTGTGCGACAAAAAGAGAGATACGTTCTGACAGAACGCAGAATACTGCACAATTATCCAGACATGTGATTGGTAAGTAAAAGGAGGGAATTCCCTCCTTTTTCATTATTTAGCGATGATTTCGTAAGAATGTGTCATTTCGACACCTTTGCCTAGCATTAAACACACTGAGCAATACTTCTCCAAACTGTCTTTCACAGCACTCGCCACTCGCGCCTCATCCAACGCCGTGCCTGTCACAACAAAATGAATGTTGATCTTGGTAAACAAGCGTGGAGACTGCTCGCGGCGTTCCGCAGAAAGCACGGCTTCACAACCTGCAATTGCCTGATTTGCTTCTTCAAGTGCAGAAACCACATCCACAGAGCTGCAACCACCCGCACCTAACAACACCATTTCCATTGGGCTAGGCGCATTTTCGCCACCATTGCCATCCATGACCACGCTGTGGCCCGAATTCGACAAACCTAAAAAGGTCTTATTTCCGCTCCATTTGACGCTTGAGTGCATATCATTCCTCTACTTACTTTCAGGGTCGTGATCTTGTCCACGTTTTTAGCCTTTAATTGAAGGGGAAGTCCATATCAAAATCAAGAAATCGTGCAGGAAAAAGGATAAACTCAATGACTCAAACAGAGAGCTTGTAGCCTGACTGCTGAAACTTTATGCTATCCCACGGACTTGTGCCGCAGGACGGTGGGCTAAGGAAGACTCATCAGGCAACAACTGCAGAGGAAATGAGATATATGGTTCCAGGAAAACCTCAAACAGACCCAACATTAGAGTGGTTCCTTTCACACTGCCACATTCATAAGTATCCGTCTAAGAGCACGCTTATTCATGCGGGCGAGAAGGCTGAGACACTTTACTATATTGTTAAAGGCTCTGTGGCTGTACTAATCAAGGATGAAGAAGGTAAAGAGATGATCCTCTCTTACCTAAACCAGGGCGACTTCATTGGCGAACTGGGCCTCTTCGAGGAAGATCAGGAGCGTACTGCTTGGGTTCGCGCTAAATCACCGTGCGAAGTCGCTGAAATCTCATTCAAGAAATTCCGCCAGCTGATCCAAGTTAACCCTGATATTCTGATGCGCCTATCTTCACAGATGGCTCGTCGTCTTCAGGTCACTAGCCAAAAAGTCGGTGACTTAGCATTCTTGGACGTAACAGGCCGCATTGCTCAGACTCTGTTGAATCTGGCAAAACAACCAGATGCGATGACTCACCCAGACGGTATGCAAATCAAGATTACTCGTCAGGAAATCGGTCAAATCGTAGGTTGTTCACGCGAAACCGTTGGCCGCATCTTGAAGATGTTGGAAGAGCAGAACCTAATTTCTGCACACGGTAAAACCATCGTGGTATACGGCACTCGCTAACCCACGTTCGGTAATGAAAAAAAGCCACGTTAACGTGGCTTTTTTTATGCCCAAATTTCGGCGCAATTAACATTTAATTGTTGATGATGTGATCTGTGTAACGTTCATTTTTTCATCAGCAAGGCTTTTCGATGCTACCTTTCAATGCAGGATATGTATGAACTTTTATGCACAATACGCACGGCAAAGGAAAGCAGAAATGGACATCGAAAACTTAGCGTCTGGGTCAGCAGCTTCTACCCCAGGTTGGGTGCAAGCAAGCACGACGGAACTGACAGGATTTTGTGGCCCCACCCATTATCATATGCAACGTTTACTGGGTGAAGATGGCAACAAACAAAGCGTTACCAATAATGAAGAATGGCCGACACATCTGCCGACCTCTCTTTGTTGATCCGCTAAGTCACCCACTTTTCATGCAGACTGAACAGCCTGCATAGGCGGGGCTTTACCTCTCAAACACACTCGTCATCTCACTGACAACGAGCGGGCTCGTTATTTGTCGGTGCTTTCAAAAATCTTGTCGGCAGATGCTTCGACAAACCCTTGATACAAATTCCCATCCGCCAGCGGGTAGCGCTTAGCAAACTCGTAAAATCCCCCCGGGATATCTCGCTCCCCATCGCTGAAACTCACCGACACTTTGTCAGCCATTGTTGAAGATTGCTCAAGGCACACTTGTGGGTCACCTTTCACTTCGCCGCCTGATTCATTGATCGCAAACCCCGACTGACGCAGTAAATCATTCACTGCTTTCACTTCATCAAGCGTACTCAATTGGTTGACGCTAACGGTGAAATGATTGGCTCCAAAACCATGCGCCGCTAACCATCCTGCGTACTCGCTTTCCGCTGCCAGCATCTCATAGGTTTTACTGTCCAACGACCAAGGACGGCCACTGTACAAAAACGATGGATCTTTCATCGCATCATCATCCACCTGATCGACCAAGCCTCTCACCGCAGTTTGCAGTTCTGTGGAGCATTGACCAACAAGGAGTTCGCTGATAAACACTTTCGGCGCTTCTGGATTTGGATGTTCGTAGTGATGCGCGTACAGTTTTTTACTCTCAAAGTGGTACTCACCTTTTGGTTCATAGCCCATCGCAATGAACGGCGCGGCTAATCTGTCTAACCCCACCTTGGGCAGCGCAAACGTGCGAAGCGCAATATGATCATTGAGCAGCGGCGTGCCCTCTTCCAGCAAGGTGTGTACTTTTGCCGCCGAAGGGCAAAGTCTCGTGGTGTAATCCTGCCAAAGCGCATCAAACAAAGCGTGAACGCGTTCCATCACATCCTCCTAGAGAGCGATATTCATCGATAAAGTCGTACGGATTTACGATCAGCCTGCAAAGCAAGACGCTTTACAGGCGATAAGATGTCAAAAGTTACAACGATAGCCCCGGGCTGAGTTGCCCCGGTAAGGACACATCGTCGCCTTCCATAGACGCCATTGGGTAAGCACAGTAATCTGCCGCATAGTAAGCGCTCGGGCGTAAGTTGCCTGACGCTCCCGGCCCACCAAACGGCGCATCACCACTGGCTCCCGTCAATTGGCGGTTGCGATTAACAATGCCAGCGCGAATGTTGTCGAGGAAGTATTGCCACTCCGCATCATTGGTGGAAATAAGGCCAGCAGACAAGCCGTAACGGGTGTCGTTGGCAAGCTCTACCGCTTGTTCCAGCGAGCTGTAGCGTACAACCTGCAACAAAGGACCGAAGTACTCTTCGTCTGGCAGCGCTTCTACCTTACTCACCTCAATGATGCCAGGCGATACGACTGCATCATGAAGCAGTGTTGCCTTCAGCAATGGCTCACCGCCTAAAGACTCAAGGTTTTCCTGCGCAGCAAGAATCCCGTTCGCAGCAGCCAAAGAGATTTGCGCCCCCATAAACGGCGCAGGCTCTTCAAATTGGCCGCCCACTTTGATTTGCTTGGTCATCTCAATTAAACGCGAGAGAAGCGCATCACCGCGCTCCCCGTGCGGAATATAAAGGCGTCGTGCACACGTACAACGTTGACCAGCACTAATAAAGGAGGACTGGATAATGGTGTAAGCCGTGGCATCCAACTCGCCAAATTGCTCAGAGATCACCATGGGGTTATTGCCACCCATTTCGAGCGCCAACATTTTGCCCGGCTCACCCGCAAACTGACGATGCAAGATATGCCCGGTATTGGCACTGCCCGTAAAGAGCAACCCATCAATGCCTTTTGATTGCGCCAGTGCTTCACCCGTTTCACGCGCCCCTTGAACAAGGTTAATCACGCCTTCAGGCAGCCCTGCTTCAATCCACAGCTTCATGGTGACTTCTGCAGTTTTCGGGGTTTGGTCTGAAGGCTTAAAGACCACGGTATTGCCCGCCAAGAGCGCAGGGACAATATGACCGTTCGGCAGATGCCCAGGGAAGTTATAGGGGCCGAATACTGCCATTACGCCTAAAGGGCGATGACGCAGCACTGCTTGTGTGCCTGCAACGTCTTTGCTTCGTTCACCCGTACGCTCTTGATGCGCGCGCAATGAAAGGGCGATTTTCCCCGCCATGGCCGCCGCTTCAGTGCGCGTTTCCCAAAGTGGTTTTCCTGTTTCTTCAGCGATAACCTTCGCGATGTGTTCACTGTTTTCTTTTACTTTTTCTGCGAAGTTTTCCACCAGCGCTTGGCGCTCTGAAAACGGGGTATTCTTCCAACTTAGAAACGCTGTGCGAGCGGCGCGTACCGCCGACTCTACCTGCTCTGGGGTTGCAGTGTTTCCTTCCCACACAGACTCGCTGTTGAAAGGATTCAGTGATTGAAAGGCATCGCCATTCCCGGCAACCGCTTGGTTATCAATCCATTGTGTCATGAGTGTCTCCTGTCACCATCACGAACGAGGCGTTCAATAAAGCCGTGCAAACAAAAGGGCGCCTTACAACGCAACCACTCGCACCGTATCGCCTTCACTGACCAGCAGCGCGTCAGCCACTTCTTGGCTGATCAGGGCTTCATTACGCTCTACATCTACGCCAATTTTGGTCGCTGTCGCTCGAAATGATTGAAAATCGTTATTACAGATAAGGTAATCTTGCGCGCTACCATGCTCGGCAATTTTCACTCTCGCGGTGAAAGAACGGCGAATAGAATCAATGTTCTGGCGCATACATTCGACCGTCGGGCCTGCATCGAAAATGTCGACATACCCTCGGCGGCTAAAACCTTCTTTTTCAAGCAAACGCAGCGCTGGACGTGTTTTTTCATGCACTTGCCCTATCACTTCACGCGCTTCCTCACTTAGCAGGTTCACGTAAATGGGCAGCTTTGGCATCAAGTCTGCGATGAAACCTTTCTGGCCAATCCCCGTGAGGTAATCCGCCAAGGTAAACTCGATAGAAAAGAAGTGCTCTTTCAGCCACGCCCAAAACGGAGAGTTTCCGTCTTCGTCGGACACGCCACGCATCTCTGCAAAAATAATGTCGGAGAACTTGTCAGGAAATTGTGCCAGCATCAAAAAACGACATTTTGACAACAAACGTCCATTCAAGCCGCCGCGGA
The DNA here is from genome assembly GCF_002876705.1 of Enterovibrio norvegicus. Taxonomy (GTDB): domain Bacteria; phylum Pseudomonadota; class Gammaproteobacteria; order Enterobacterales; family Vibrionaceae; genus Enterovibrio; species Enterovibrio norvegicus_B. The sequence continues at coordinate 16,372 of NZ_MDAG01000018.1, forward strand.
ATTCGGGGCGTAAAAACAAGGTGCAGATTTCTGTCGCACCTGTGTAGTTGTTGCCAAACGTCAGCACCTCTACCACGTTGTGCACGTTCAAGCGACGCGAGTGATGCACCACTTTACTGATGTGATAGCTATAGAAAGGGTTCTCTAACCCAATAGCCGCTTCGATCCCTGTCGTACCTGCAATTTCTCCCGTTTCCGTGTCTTCAGCCACCATCAAGTAGCCTTCAGTTCCTGGGGACGTTGCGTTACGCGCGAAGCTTTCAACAGAGTGATCAATGCGACCACGAATTAATTCTTCGTTAACGGGTAACGAGGTAAAACCAATTCCAGACTCTTCCGCGCACAGCATGAGCGCGTCAAAATCAGATTCTCTGATTGGGCGAATTACCAGCATCCTACTTCCTCCTGATGCAGCAAACTTTGGTGGCGTTCAAGAGAACGCCACAATGGCGACAGCTTAGGCTGCCGCGAGTTTTGCAAGTGCGCGGTCGAGACGCGCCAAGCCTTCATCAGCTTCTTCTTTGGTGATAACAAGCGATGGCGTCATACGCACAACATTGGTGCCTGCCACCAGCAAGAGCAGCCCTTCGTCACCAGCTGCCAGCAACACATCACGCGCACGGCCTTGCCATTCATCGTTGAGTGCAGCACCGATCAGCAAACCTTTGCCGCGGATCTCGATGAACATATTGTATTTCGCGTTAAGCGCTTCAAGCCCCTCACGGAACCAACCTTCACGCTCTTTCACGCCAGCCAATACTTCTGGCTTGCTGACTTCCTCTACGACGGCTTCTGCCACAGCACATGCCAGCGGGTTACCGCCATACGTCGAACCGTGCGTGCCCACTTTCATGTGTGCCGCCAGCGCTTCCGTCGTCAGCATGGCACCAATCGGGAAACCACCACCCAGCGATTTTGCAGTGCTCAGAATGTCTGGTGTCACGCCCGTTTGCTCATACGCGTAAAACGTACCTGTACGGCCATTGCCGGTTTGTACTTCATCAAAAATCAGCAGGGCTTTGTGCTTGTCACACAATTCACGAACGCCCTGTAAGAACGCAGGATCAGGCGTGATGATGCCGCCTTCGCCTTGCAATGGTTCCATCATGATGGCGCAGGTTTTGTCAGACATGGCGGCTGAAAGCGCGTCTAAATCGTTATAAGGCAAGTGAGTAACGTCACCCGGCTTAGGACCAAACCCGTCTGAATACGCGGTTTGACCGCCAACAGTCACGGTGAAAAATGTGCGGCCATGGAAGCCTTGGGTGAAGGCAATGATTTCGCTTTTCTCTGGGCCATGAACATCCACCGCCCAACGACGCGCTAATTTCAACGCCGCTTCGTTCGCTTCTGCGCCGGAGTTAGCAAAGAACACGCGTTCAGCAAAGCTGACTTCCGTTAGCTTTTTCGCCAAGCGCAGTGCAGGTGCGTTAGTCATGACATTGCTGAGGTGCCACAGTTTTTCGGCTTGCTCTTTCAAGGCGTTAACCATAACGGGGTGACAATGCCCCAGACAGCTCACTGCAATACCACCTGCAAAATCGATGTACTCTCGGCCGTCCTGATCCCAAATGCGCGCGCCCTTTCCTTTCTCAGGAATCATGGTCATAGGTGCATAACATGGCACCATGACTTCATCGAACAGTTTACGTTCTACTTTATGTTCGGCTGTCATCGCTCATATCCTTCTGTCGATTCTGCTATAAGCATAGTATTTACATTTCGTTAACCGCATCAATAGCAGATAATTTTATATTCGTTGGTGACGTAACGTGGAAATTCACCCTTGGGCCATATTTATGCGCAATATGGGGCGATTAATTAATACAGGAAGTGGCAAGAGTGTCTTTCCTTATGGGAAAGAAAGGTGACATGTCCCGCGCAGACTGAATAAGGTTTCAGTGTTAACGGTACGAAAACAGAGAAATGAAAATGTAAAATCGGTGAGGTTGATCGTCTTTCAACAACGCGCGCGGGTGGCGCGTTGAGCATGAAGACACGTAAATTGGAGATTAAGCGTTTGAAGAAAGGAAGTTTGCGAGCAGTTGATGACCTTGCTCAGTCATGATGCTTTCAGGGTGAAATTGCACCCCCTCAAGCGGAAGTTCGCGGTGACGTATCCCCATAATTTCATCAAATTCGCCATCACGCTCTGTCCACGCTGTGATATCGAACGCCTCTGACAAGGATTCACGTTCCACCACCAATGAATGATATCGCGTAACTGTGAGTGGATTATTCAGGCCTTGAAAAACCCCTTGATTTTGGTGCACCACAGGGCTGGTTTTGCCATGCATGACTTGGCGTGCACGAACGACGTTTGCCCCAAACACTTGTGCTAACGCTTGGTGCCCTAAACACACACCCAAGATCGGTAACTTGCCCGCGAAATGGCGAATAGCATCAAGGGAGATGCCCGCATCATCAGGCGTACAAGGGCCAGGAGAAATAACGAGATGTGTCGGCGACATGGCCTCGATATCAGCGAGTGTCAAGGTGTCGTTGCGGCGGACCACAACGTCTGCGCCCAACTGACAGAAATACTGATACAGGTTGTAAGTAAAAGAGTCGTAATTATCGATAATTAACAGCACAAGCATTCCCATCACATCCCTCTCGCTTTACGTCAGCGAGATTGGGCGCAAATGCTATCACAGCTTCTCGTGGCTGCACCAGATTGTGCAGCTAAAACTCATTGATAGGCAAAATCGGGGTGGGCCAAGGGTTGTGAAGCCACTCGCGATAAAGGCCCGTCAGCTCGTCGCTGTGCTCATCAATCAAATGAATAATGCGTGGGTCAATCAGGGTGCCCGCTTCTTGTGTCACCGCATTGATCCCACGTTGTACCCGTTCTTCAATGTTGCCGTCACAGCCTTCAATGGCCTTATCGAGTAGCTCGGCTGCAATAGCGACGCGGCACTCTTCAGGAATTTTATCCCCTTCAATTTCAGGAAATCCGGAACCATCCCATCGGGTATTCTTGTATGTCAGTAAGCTCACCGACACAGAAGCAAACCCATTGGTGGCCTCTGAGAGTAACAACATACTGCGGCAATCTGGGGTGCTGTTTCCTCCCCCATCGTCCCAAAGCTCACCCAATGCACAAAGCGGGTACGCCAAACTGATGTCTTCGGCTTTGGCTTTCGTTAACCCGTACTTGATGGCCAACCATTCGCAGCATTGCGCTATACGTGGTGCAGAGATTTCGACTTCATTGTTATGCAATGCCGCCACCGCCGCGATTTGATTCATCACTAATTGATAGTTTTCACGCATGGCCGTTGCGCGCGCTTCGCCCAACAAATGCCCCACTCGGCTTTTCACCAATTCAGGCGACACCGGCTTGATCAGAAAATCTACCGCGCCACTTTTCAGGCCTTCCACTTCGCTTTGGTATTCATCCAGCGCTGACACAATGACAATGGGAATATGACTCACTGTGCGCTCTTGTTTCAAAATACGGCACACCTCGTACCCGTTCATGCCAGGCATCATGATGTCGAGCAAAATGAGATCCGGTTTTTGCTGCATCGTGAGCTCTATAGCTCGCTCCCCACTTTTGGCAAAAATGAGGGTGTATTGATCTTGCAGTATGGTGCGCATCACGTGCAGATTGCTCGGCTCGTCATCCACCACCAGCACTTTATATGCCATAACCTTTTACTCCAGATTCTTGCGCTGCAGGCACTTGGTCTAACACAGTCAGGAAGATGTCGTAGGCATCGTCCAATTCGAAGTTCTCGATGGCGGCAACAAAGGTGGCCAACAGAGGTGGCTCTACGTAGCTTGCCATAGCAGGCACCAGTTCCTTGTAAAGCACATCGTCGAATTGGCCTTCCGCCAGCTTAGAAACAAACTCTTCAGTCTTCTTGTTAAACGTTGCAGGAGGCATGGTAATGACCTCTGCATCATCCATTTCTTCTCTGCGCACACCAAGGTACGCCAACACATTGTCGAACGACGCAGACAAACAGTCGTTCAATGAATCCAACTGTTTACCGAGTTCGGATACATCTCCCTCTTGCAACGCAGAGAGTAATTTTTTCAATTCATAAGCCAGCTTTTCAAAGCCGAGGCATTCGGCGGCATCAATGGCCGTGTTGAAATAGCCATCAATGCCATCAGGCTGCTCCTGCACCATGCGCTTCACCACGACAGGCATGTCGAGGTAATTCAAACGGAACTCTCTCACGATGCTGAGAAGAATGTCTGACGTTGGCCATTGTTGGAATGCCCATGATTCGTTGAAATAGACTTTCTCTTCTTGGGTGATTGGCTGGGTTAATACAGTGACATTGCTGTTTTCATCAATGCCCATACAGCGTTTAAGCACATCAAACACAGCTTCACACTCAAACGGTTTATTGATGACGTCGTCGAAGCCACGTCCTTGCCATTCTTCAGTCGTTGTCGGGTCAACAGCCAATTTCATCGCTATCACCCGCACAGGTTCTTGGCGCGAATCTCCCGCCCAGTCACGCAGTGTTCTTGGTGATGGATACATCTCTTCCGACACATAGGCGTCCATCAGCACCACATCGACTTGCTGCGTTCGAATTAAATCTTCGGCAGCATCCATGTCCGTGAAGGTCAATACTTTCACCCCTTGGCGCAGCAGCATGTCGCGAAGCTCTTGCTGATTGCGCTGCACATCATCAATCACCAAGACTTCTAGTGGCGGTAAGGCATAATGCTGCACCGCATCTCTGTCGATAGATTTTGCACCGTGCTGTACAGCAATCAGCGGTAAATCGGCATACACCACAGAGCTTTGAATAGACTCACCATCAAACCATAAATTCCCTCGCATCAATTCGATGAGCTGGGTGATCAAGGTGGCTGATAGCGTTTGTCCGGTGTGGACGTTTTTCTTTTCAAGGATGTCACTCGGTTGCACGGCGTAACTCGCAACCGCAAACCGCACCATGTCATTCATGGGAAGAACATGCAGAGACACATTGCCGTTTTCAGTATTGGTTAGTGCGCTTCGCATCATGTTCTGTAGTAACTGCTTAATACGGCGGGAATCCCCGACATAGCTATCAAGCAGCGCGTCGCTGTAATGCAGACTGACGTGAAGTTCGCGCGCTTGCACGGTTTCACGGGCGATGAATTCGATTTGTCGGCAAAGCTGAACCAAAGAGAATTCCCCAATGTCGAGGGGCAAAGATTGGCTTTCGAGCTTTGAAGTGTCAAGAATGTCATTGATGAGTTTCATCAGGCTGTTGCCTGACTCTTTAATCACTTCAAGGTGATGCCGATGAATGGGGTCTTTTTCCGCATCAATAAGAATGTCTGCTAGCCCCAAAATGGAGTTCATGGGCGATCGGAATTCGTAACTCATGTTCGCCAGGAACGAGGCTTTCGATTGCGAAGCTTTCTCCGCCAATCGCACTTTCTCTTCGACGTCTTCCTCTGCTTGGCGCTTGTCGGTGATATCAACAATGACACCATCAATCCAAGTGCTGCCATCCTCTGCGCGGTAGCTCAGACCAATTTCCCAAAACCATTTTTCCTCATCGCCACGGGTCGAAAACCGGTATTCACAGTCGTATTTGCCGTTACGACGAGACACGTTTTCGCGCACTTTACGGTAATTGGCCGCATCTGCAGGGTGAATACGATCTACAAAATGCGATACCCCATTCTCCCCTGTCAGTACAGATGCGCTATATCCGGTGATCGATTTCGCCGCATCACTGATGTACACCATGTGCCGAGTGCCTCCCGTCATTTCACGGAATGCCATGCAGGGTAAATTGGCGATCAAAGATCGGTATTGTTTAGCATTTTCTCGCAGCGCCCACGCCAAATGACGTTGCTCGGAGATATCAGAAATCACTGCCACAAAACTGTTTTCTGCTGCGCCTTGATGAAAGCCAATGGCCAGTCGAATCGGGAACGATGTGCCGTCTTTTCGCTTCGCCATAACCTCACGGGTTGAGCCCACCACGTCTGATGAACGGCGCTCAATGAAGTTATGGATATACATATCGTGGCGGTGTTGATGCTCATCCGTCACCAAAATGCGCACGTTCTTACCCATGGCTTCAGACGCTAGCCAACCGAAAATGCGCTCAGCCGAGGAGTTAAAAAAGGTGATGTGGCCTTTGCTATCAATCGCAACGATGGCGTCGGTAATGGTGTTCATCACACGATCCAATTCTTCGTCTTTGACAGAGAGGTGTTTAACGCGGGCTTTTAGCATAAACAATGCATTGGCGATCTGGCTAAAAATCGCTATGAACACAAAGCCGAAGATCAACATCATCAAGGCATCACGACGGTCAAAGGGGGCGCTCTCCACCCGAACCGGTTGCCCTGATAACGTCAGTGTGTCGCGCATGATCAAAGCGACCGTGAGAGAAGCCACCGTGATGGTCGCACCGCTGAGGAGCGCGCTGCTCATGTCTCGGTTCCACTTTGCTTGCTTAGGGCGACCAAAGCGCTGCCACAGCGCCGTGCCCACCAGCAATGAGCAGATTCCCAATGCCATGGTAAACATCGCCATATCAAACTGAGCAATCGACACGCCGTTAATGGCCGCAAAGCCAAAGGTATGTTGAATCATCACCGCAAGAGAAATCAGCCCGGTGGCCATGAGTATTTTGATGGGAGGGTTGGATTTGTACGCAATCAATCGAAACGCGTACAAGCAAAGCAAAAACGTCAATACTGGGGGAAACAGCAAGAAGGCAGGCACAAAACCAAGGTCTTGATAGACCGACACGGAGAGGACATTAACCACCTGCATGAGCCACATCGAAAATGCCAGCGTGAGAGCATTCACGGGCAATGGCGTAAACTGCCAGACAGGCTGTCGCCTCGCTTGCAGTGGGCGATATAAGAAAGCCAGAGCGGCTACAACGAATGATGCACCACCTGCGAGCAGCAACATCCATGGATCGGTATACCCTTCCAGCAGAGGCTGGTCTGTCACTGGCGGCAGAAAAAAGAGAGTCAGTGATTCGATTATCGACATGCGTTTTACCGAGTTTGCGCCTAATTCATTGAACAAGCACACAAATGATCATTACCGAGAAAAACAAACAACTTTCGAGACATCTTTTAAGCTTAGTCAAGATTTAGCAGGTAACCCATTAAAACGAAGGTAAAAAAATAGGCTCCCAAGGGAGCCTATTTCAATTGCGTCTTACGTTATTTTATTTTGCACTGCAGTCCACGGAACACCGCGACGGTTTTCTCATCAATCACCGCATCACCACATGGAATATCAATGAATCCCCACAAACGAACACTCAACGACACGGTGTCGCCGTAAGCCACGCCAATGTCTTGCAAGAATGGGCTGTCTTGGGTGTATTTGCGGTTTTTCTTCCAGCGTAACCATGGACGGTCGCTGTCAATGTTTCCATTGATGGCTGGCTGCACCCAGAACACGCTCTTGTTTTTAAAACGCAGCTTGAACATCTCTGCCGCTTCTTCGTAATTCAAACTGATGATCACCGGATCATGGTCTGAGGAAGAATAAGGGTTGGTGGATTTCACCAGATCACCCGTAAAGCGGCCTGAGTATTGGAACAACGTGCTTTCTACAGCATTGATGTGCCAATCTTCGACACCGGTTAGTTTACTCACGACACCTTGGTTACCCACGGCATGATCAAGGCTACCCAGCTCACCATCAAAGGTGTACGAGAAGGCTTCATCGCCCAAGAACAAGGTCGCGAGATTCACATAGCCAAAGCCATTGCCCACTTCGCGCGCAGCCTCATCCAAGGTCACGCCAGCAATAGAAGTTCCGGCAGCAGTCACAATCTTACGTTCTGCAGAAGCAGCGTCGTAATCGGTCATGACACGCATTGGATCTTCTTGGCCATAAGCATTGAAATCACCCAACGCGATAATGTCGCCTTCGATGTCAGCCAATGCATTGCCAAGCGTTTCCGCAGCAGACACACGGAATTCATTGCAACGGCCTTGAAGGTCCGCGGGATCATCATCGAACTCGCCGGCAACCCAATCTTCGTAACAACCTGAGCCTTTCGATTTGAAGTGGCTAACCGCGATAGACAGTGTTTGTTCGTCAACCACACTAAAGGTTTGCACCAAGCTATCACGCTGGAATTTATCCAACTGGCGCGTTTCGCCGTCAGGGTTTTCACCCGAAATATGCTGTTCTGGCATACGTACAACCACTGCATCACCTGATGGAGACACAACCGCAGCACGGTAAATCAACGCCACTTGAATCGCATCGCCACCCAAGAATGCGCCTTGATTGAGATCGTCAATCGCTGGCGTCACATAGGTGTAGTGATCCGCTTCATCCACAAAACGCGTATTCAGCTCGGTCACTAAATCCGCCAATGCACCGTTGTCACCAAAACCGTTGTTCTCGATTTCCATCAAGCCAACAATGTCAGCATCCATGGCTTCCAACGCATTCACGATTTTCGCACGTTGCAGTTCAAACTCCGCCGCATCTTTGGTGCCACGGTTACAACCACGCGATGCATCCGCATCTGCTTGGTCATCACAGGTCACGTTCAAATCACCGCCCACTGCACTCGCACTGGTGAAGTAATTAAGCACGTTAAAGCTTGCCACTTTTACATTGGTGTCAGCAAACGCTTCTGGCGCTGCGGTGCGGTCTTCTTCGCGCACAAAATCACCTGCCGTGATTTCATTGGTTGCCACCAAGCGGTATTTGCTAAAGCTATAGCCCATCACCCCTTCAAGGTTGGTGACGACATCGCCAATGCGAATATACCCTTGATCAGCATCCAATCCTGGGAAGTAAGGCACCACGCCATTTGGCGCATTGGTATCGGTTTCAATGTAAAGCTGGTTTTGTGCATTCTCAGTAGCTAGTGCTGCGGCTTCTGCAGAACCGGCAACGTAAAGCTGTGTTGGCTTCACGAGCGGTGCTTCATGGGACAACACCATGTTGTTTCGGAACGCATCGAAGTCAAAACCAAAGTTACGTGTCACCACCATGTCACTGGTTTGTGTGAGGCGCACTTTCATGCCTTCATAACGCTCCAAGGCATTTTCAAGCCCTTCATCTTCACCAATTTCAATGTCCGTCGCCGCCAGCTCACCCACGGTGTCGATCACTTCCCATTGGTCGCTCTGCGCATCCAGCTCGGTCAAATTGAAGAACTCTTTGACCTTACCGCCCGCACACACTTGCATGCCCGGCTCAATCCCAACAGGCTCACTCCCCGTGAAGATGTACAAACCGTCAGAGGTTGATGTATCCCCATCGCCATTCGCGTCTTGCAGCCAAAAGCCTTTGTACAAATTGGTGGTTACCGCTGTTACGACGCCGCTGACATAGTAGGTGTCTTCGCTTTCAAAGCTGCCATCCGGAACAAGTGGGCTTTTATCGCCACTGCCTTGAACAGCATAAATGGGCGTCAGGGTTTGATCGTCACACGTGAAGGTATTGCCGCCACCACCGCCATCACACGCGCTTAGGCCACTACACCCCAAACCATCAAATGTATCTCGGTCAAAAGATTGCCATTCAGCAGACACATCGAACGTGGCAGTAAGATCGGTTCGTCCAACGCTGCCTTCTTGGCGACGAAGGGTGACGTCTTTGGCGTAATTGCTACCTAAAGCAAGTTCACCCAGGCTATCGACAACGTTGTCATTGCCATCAATAAGCGCGACCACGTCGTTACCGTTGAAGTTAACCGAACCCGAAGTGATTTGACTGACGTCAGTGATGTCTGCCGATGCATTGCTGTTACCAATAACCAAAGAGTCACCGGCCGCCAACGCGCCACTCAATGCAATGGTAGAACCGAAAGACGTGTTGTTATTGGACGCGATTTTTACCGCCCAATTGTCGAGAGACACGCTGTCACTGCCAAGGTTGGTGATTTCGACGGCTTTGTTGTTTGATGAACCTTCGACATATTCCGTAATCAGTACGTCTGCACTTGCGGGAAGCGCTGCACTTAAGGCTAGAGCCAGTGGACTCCATGTTGAGATCTTCATTTGCTGTCCTTTTTTGCGTGTGAAGTCATAAGCAACGCAAATATGTAACAGTCATGGATTTCATTTTCGTGATGCAAGGCTCATATCACTGAATAGAGCATAAGGTGCTGACGTGATTTTCGAGACTCGTTCAGCAATCAACAGATAAAGAAAGCGTCAAAAGAGAGAGAATATGATGGGAACAGGAGAGATTAAGACAAAAAAAGCAGCGAAATCGCTGCTTTTTGATCTGATTAGACGAGATTAGGTTTCGACTAAGGGCGGGTAACAAAACCCACTGCTTCGTACACTTTCTTCAAGGTCACAGCAGCGCGCTCAGAGGCTTTTTCTGCACCTGATTTCATGACTTGATCTAAGTAAGCACGGTCTTGGCGGAATTGCGCATAACGCTGTTGAACAGGCTCAAGCATCGCAACAACCGCTTCTGCCGTGTCGGTTTTCAGGTGGCCATACATTTTGTCTGCGTAGTCTGCTTCAATTTCAGCAAACGTCTTGCCCGTCGCAACAGACATCAGACCCATCAAGTTCGCCACGCCTGGCTTGTTTTGGATATCAAACAGAACACGTGGTGGCTCTTCTGAATCGGTCATTGCGCGTTTAATCTTCTTCGCAATCGCTTTCGGGTCTTCAAGCAGGCCAATCACGTTGTTGCGGTTATCGTCAGACTTCGACATTTTCTTCGTTGGATCTTGCAGGCTCATCACGCGCGCACCCACTTGTGGGATGTACGGTTCTGGCACGCTGAACACATCGCCGTAGACATTGTTAAAACGGGTCGCGATATCACGCGCAAGCTCCAAGTGTTGCTTCTGGTCATTGCCCACAGGCACTTGGTTTGCTTGATACAGAAGAATGTCCGCAGCCATCAATACTGGGTAGCCGAACAAACCCGCATTAATGTTTTCTGCATGGCGCGCTGATTTGTCTTTGAACTGGGTCATGCGGTTAAGCTCGCCCATTTGCGTGTAGCAGTTCAGCACCCAGCCCAATTGCGCGTGCTCAGGCACATGCGATTGAATGAACAAGTTACTTTTCTCTGGCGTGACACCTACCGCAAGGCAAAGCGCAAGTGAATCGAGTGTCGCTTCGCGCAACTTTTCTGCTTCCTGACGAACAGTGATCGCGTGCAAGTCTACGATGCAGTATTGGCAATCGAAGTCATCTTGCATTTGTTCCCACTGACGCAAAGCACCGATGTAGTTGCCGATACTGAGTTCACCTGAAGGTTGAACACCGCTAAGTACAATGGGTTTGGTCGTTGGGTTACTCATGTTCTTTCTGTTCCTGTCAGTAAAATCAGCCAGAGTGACCACACCCTGGCTTTAAGCTCGAGAAAAATCGAAGGTTTAATTTACGCTGTTTTTTCGGTACTGAGAACCGTTAAAAGTTGGTCAAAGTGATCTGCCACGCTATCCGGCGCACTATCACTGATCGGCTCGCCGTAGTTGTAGCCATACGTCAGACCAAAAGAGGCGATGCCTGCATTTTTCGCAGCAAGAATATCGTTCTTCGAATCGCCAACCATCAGCATTTGGTCTGCGGTTAAACCATGCTTGTCACGCAGTGAGAACAAACCTTCTGGGTCGGGTTTGTTTGTCGGCAACGAGTCACCACCAATCACGTCGGTGAAATAGTGTGCCAAACTCAAATCTGCAAGAATTTCAGGGACAAACTCATACGGCTTATTGGTGACAATGCCCAATACAAAGCCTGCATCTTTAAGCGCAGCCAAGGTGGTTTTCACCCCTGGGTAGACAATGGTTTTGTCGTGGCCGTTGTTCGCATAGTGGAAGTTAAAACGCTCACGCACTTGGCGGTATAGCGATTCATCAATATCCGGACGAATTGTCACGCTTTGGCTAAGCGCACGCTTAAGCATGATCTCCGCACCGTTACCGATCCAGTTACGCACTTCATCATCCGTCGCGGTGTGCAGATTAAAATCTGCCAATGCCATACGAATGCCTTCCGCCAGATCAGGCACGCTATCAACCAGCGTTCCATCTAAATCGAATGCGATGTATTTGATGTTTTCAAATCTTGCCGTCACGAATTATTGTCCTACTTTGCTCAGTTCTGCGCGCATTTCATCAACCACGGCTTTGTAGTCAGGTTGACCGAAGATTGCAGAGCCTGCCACAAACATGTCAGCGCCCGCTTCTGCGATTTCGCGAATGTTGTCGACTTTCACACCGCCATCAATTTCAAGACGGATATCGCGGCCGCTTTCATCAATACGACGACGCACTTCGCGCAGTTTATTTAATGTTTCAGGAATAAAGGATTGGCCACCGAAACCCGGGTTTACTGACATCAAGAGCACCATGTCGATTTTATCCATGATGTGGTCAAGGTGGTGAAGTGGCGTTGCAGGGTTAAAGACGACGCCCGCTTTACAGCCATGCTCTTTAATCAATTGTAAGGTACGGTCAACATGGTCACTGGCTTCTATATGAAAGGTGATCATGCTTGCGCCCGCGTTCGCAAAATCAGGGATAATGCGGTCAACCGGTTTCACCATCAAATGCACATCGATTGGGGCTGTGATGCCGTAATCGCGAAGCGCTTTACAGATTGGCGCACCAAATGTCAGGTTCGGCACATAGTGGTTATCCATGACGTCGAAGTGAACAACGTCCGCACCTGCTGCCAATACTTTATCGACATCTTCACCTAAACGCGCGAAATCCGCCGAAAGGATCGACGGTGCAATAAGAAAATCCTTCATCCTGTAGCCTCACTTATACCAATTACCCTAAGTCTCTGTGTACGGTTTGCAAAAACTTAGGGTAATGGGTAGCGCGTTAAACTCACTTGAGGTTGTAGTAAAGTCGGCGCAATTCTACCCGATTGAACGTCGCCTGTCTTATCAGATACGTTGATAGCTAGCATTAGCAAACAGTTTTACCAATGGCACACAGGGGAGGCTTGTTTGTCAGCTAAGCTGGGGGAAAGCGAAGAAACATGAAGAAGAGAAGATGCCGAATACAGAGAATAACAAAGAGAACGTTGGCTTTATCGATATCGTAAAGAGTGTATTTGCGGCGATGTTTGGGGTGCAATCAGACAAGAACCGACAACGGGACTTCAAGCAATCAAGCATGGTGCCTTACATCGTTGTCGGCGTGGTGTTCGTGGTGCTTTTTGTTCTTGGACTCATGGCGATCGTGTCCGTGGTGATGTCAGCCTAAACGTCCCACGTCATACCGTTATGGCAACTCAGGGCTGTCGCCACTGAACAACGCCAACAGTTCATCTACCTTGTTACGCCCACCCGCATTTCTGCTGATCGTGCGCTTCACGCGTACCACATTCAGTACCGCCCCGTGGTATAGGCTTCGCGTTAGCTGAGTGTCGTGGTTCGACACGAGCACTGGAACGTTCTTTTCCATTGCCGCTTTGCGTGCAATCTCACCCAGCAGCGCTTGGTCATCCAAACTGAAGCCACCACTGGCATAGGTGGTAAAATTCGCAGTGGTAGAAAGCGGCGCATACGGTGGATCGCAGTACATTACGCTGCCACGACGTGCCGCTTTAAAGCTCTGCTGATAACTCTCACACACAAACGTGGCTTTCTTAGCTTTCTCTGAGAAATATTCAAGCTCAGCTTCTGGGAAGTAAGGTTTTTTATACGAGCCAAACGGCACGTTAAAGCCACCTTTCTTGTTGTAGCGGCAAAGACCATTGAATCCGTGGCGGTTCATGTAAAGAAAATACAATGAACGCAGGTAGGGATCTGTGGTGGCGTTAAACTCTTCGCGGATGGCAAGAAACGCAGGCTTTTGATTGTACTCTTGCGTAAACAGTTTTCGCGCGTCGTCGATATAACGTTCCGGCGATTGCTTAACCAGGTTGTAGAGGTTAATCAAATCAGGATTGATGTCAGCCAAGCGATAGTGCTCGTAATCCGTATTCAAAAATACAGACCCGGCGCCAACAAAGGGTTCGATCAACTTTTTGCCTTCAGGCAAGTGTTTGCGGATTTCTTCAACCAGAGAGTATTTCCCTCCAGCCCACTTCAGAAAGGCACGATGCTTTTTCATTAATGTGTATCCACTACCACTGCTGCTTGAAAGGGGGCGGATTGTATCTCATTTTTAGCCATCAATCAGCGTAAATTCACGCCCCAATCAAAGTGAAGGTAAGGTTAGTTGGCAAGCGCAATCTCTTTATGGATTTGCGCAAATGATTTCACCCAAGGAGTCAAACGACGAACATTGGCTGACAATTCCAGCTCAGCGCGTCGCGCGGCATTCACCGATGGGTAATCCCCAATAAGAATCATGTACCACGCTTCGTCGTTACGTACCGTCTCGTAAACACGCGCTGTATTTTCGATGCCGTACTGCTGGAGGAAATCATCCACGGCCGCTTTTGACTGTAATGCCGCAAGTTGCAAGGCGTAGCGCGTATCAGAGACTGCCAATAATTCAGTGTTTGAAAGTGTCACACTCACCGCTTGAGGTGCCGGTGCGAGTGGCTCAGGTGTCTGCTGCGCATTGTCGGCCTGCTCTTGCGTTGTCGCTGATGCTGATGCTGCCGCCTGAGTATTTTCAGAGGCGGGCGTTGCTGGCACTTGGTTTTGCTCTGCAAGCTCAGGGATCAAGGCTTCATCAACGGCAGCTGTTCCATCGCCACCAATGGCTTGGTCGTCGATAATGGCATCAACCACACGGTCTGGCACCACGATACGGCGGTTTTCATCACGGCGACCCACCGTCATGCCTTCCACCGTTGGATCTTCAGGCAAGGAAATATTGTCATCAATGGCATCGGCATTCAGCACTGTTGCCTCGCTACCTTGTGCTTCGGCAGCATTTTGCTTGGCCATTTCAGCTTCTTTTTCATCGAGCAACTCTGACAACTCTTTCACGCCATCAGGAATGACGTTTGTTGCTTCTACGTTTTCCGTAGATTGCTGTGTCAGCGTCCACCAAACAATGCCAGCCCCCGCAACCAGCAAGAGGAAGGCTAATATCAGTAAAGGGAGTAACGAACGACGTTTTTTCTCTTCCATCGAAGATGTCTCCTGTTGCTCGAGCCCTTTCAGGGCACCGGGTAAAGCTGGCAATAGTGCGGCTTTTTGTTTAAGTGCGCGTCGCTGTGCCGCATCAAGTTGGCGACTCACCATCATAACTTCAATAAACATTTCCCGTTCGTTTTCTGCGAGCGGGCTAACCTCAAGCTCAAGCGGTTTAACCCCTTGACCATACGAGACTTTCTGTAGCCATTTATTCAACTTCCCACGCAAGCTAAACAGTAATACGTTGATTTGCCAGTTTTCACGCTGCTGCGCTTCTGTCACCAACGCCCAAAGCTCTGCGATTAACGTCGCACTCAATCGGTGTGCTTCGTCAATGACAATCAAGGTATGGATATTTTGGCCTTCGAGCATGTACTCAAGGCTTTGCAGCATTGAATCGTTTTCGTTGAACACACCATCGCGCACAATTTGGCGCAGGATGATGGCACGGTGCTGCGCATCCTGTTGGCTGGGATTACAAATTAGGAGAGATTGATTGGGCTCGTTTGCCCAATTTTCGAGATAGCGCTCACTCAGCCAGGTTTTACCTGCGCCAGATTCACCTGTCACTTGGACAAGGTTAGAACTAAATCGAGTAAGAAATTGAATTCTAGACAAAAGTTGGATCTGGGTGTCCAAATCCAACGCAATCATGTCGTGGGAGCCTGTCATATACAAACCCGCTTAACGTGTCGCAATGACCTCTGCAAGCGTCTCGGTAGTAACGTTCGCAACCACTTCCGCCGTTCCAATCGAGGTTGGCAGAACAAATCGTAGTTGCCCGGAAAGCACTTTTTTGTCGCGTTTCATGTGCTTGATAAAGGCATCATAGTCCATGGTGGCGGGTGCTTTCACGGGGAGTTTTGCATTTTCAAGCAAGGAAGTGATACGGCTAACATCTTCTTGCGAAAGTAGTTGTTGAAGATGAGCGGTTTGCGCAGCCATGACGGTACCTGCAGCAACAGCTTCTCCATGCAACCAGTTGCCGTACCCCATCTCAGCTTCAATCGCATGCCCAAACGTATGGCCAAGATTCAACAGTGCGCGAACACCAGATTCTTTTTCATCCTCAGCAACGACGTCTGCCTTGATTTGGCAACAGCGCTTGATGGCATAAACCAACGCATCTGCGTCGAGAGTGTTTAATGCATCAAGGTTTTCTTCCAACCACACAAAGAAAGGTAAATCTGTAATGATGCCGTATTTGATCACTTCTGCGATGCCCGCTGCGAATTCTCGCTCGGGAAGGGTTGCCATCACATCGATGTCAATCACCACAGCTTTAGGTTGATAAAATGCGCCGATCATATTTTTCCCGAGAGGGTGATTTACTGCGGTTTTACCGCCAACAGACGAATCAACTTGGGAAAGTAATGTGGTAGGAACTTGAATGAAATCAACACCGCGCTGGTAACAAGCGGCAGCAAAACCAACAACATCACCAATCACACCACCACCCAAAGCAACGATAAGCACATCGCGGGCGTAGTTACCTTCAAGCAAGAAAGTATTGATGACATTAAACGTGTCGAGGGTTTTGTACTGCTCACCATCAGGCAGTGAGAGCAAAGCTGGCATGCCGCCAGCTTCTTTCAAGGTATCCATGAGCTTTTCAGCATACAAAGGTGCGATGGTTTCATTTGTCACCACCACAACCTGACGGCCCTGAGCGTCAGTAAAGAAGGCGGGATCAGATAACAATCCGGCCCCAATAGAGATAGGGTAACTTCTATCGCCCAGGTTTACGTCAATCCTTTCCATGGAATACCTTTTTGCGTCGAGATTTAGTGCTTAGTGATCTTCTAGCAACTCAATGATCTGATTAGCAACCACTTTGGCGCTTTGATCATCCGTGCGAACCACATAGTCAGCAATCTCTTCGTACAAAGGATTGCGTTCGCCAGCTAGCTCTTCCAGAACTTCACGAGGTTGTTCGGTTTGGAGTAACGGACGCTTTTTGTCACGCTGAGTACGTGCCAATTGTTTTTCAATCGTGGTTTCTAGATATACCACGATGCCACGAGCAGACAGACGATTGCGGCTCTCTTTGCTCTTGATGGAGCCACCACCGGTCGCCAAAACGATACCCTGCTTTTGGGTCAGATCGTTAATGACGTTCTCTTCGCGGTCGCGGAACCCCTCTTCACCTTCTACATCAAATACCCATGCGATATCAGCACCAGTGCGTTCTTCGATCACGGTGTCCGAGTCAAAAAATTCCATGTGTAGTTGCTGAGCAAGGTGACGACCAATTGTGCTTTTGCCAGCCCCCATTGGACCTACAAGAAAGATATTTCGTTTTTCAGCCATTTTAAGCAGTTTACGCGCGGTTAATGAAAACAACACCGCCCGCAGGCTCGTAATCGAAAGCCCGAGGCGCCAATTTCCTCACAGATAATTCGTGATCAGACCAAAAATTATCTCAGGTCACTATGCCTGTTGGCAACTTAAAATACACCCAAGCGTCAGTTTAAATTCTATAAGGCCCGATGTTTGAAAGGAAAAATGGCTGAAACAGACGTTTGGTCTCGTTTGCAGCCATTTTGGTCTTTTCCTTCAAATTATGCTTTTAACCGCATGAAGGCTATACATTTACTGAGTGATGATCCGAGGCGTTACAAAGATTAATAGCTCTCGTTTGGTCATATTTTCATAGTCACGACGAAAGAGTTGACCCAGCCCAGGAATATCTCCCAGCAATGGCACCTTATCCACTTTCTCTGTCATTTCATGTTGATAAATCCCACCGAGAACCACGGTTTCGCCGTCATTTACCAATACCTGAGTACCAATACGTTGCGTACTAATGGCCATAGCCTCACCTCCACCAGCTACAACAGAGCCTGCTGGTTTGTCCTGTGTAACTTCCAAATCCAGAACCAGTTTGTTGTCAGGTGTGATTTGAGGCGTCACGGAAAGGCTGAGTACTGCTTTTTTAAATGACACGGCAGCAGCACCACTGGATGATGCTTCTAGATACGGTAATTCCGTTCCTTGCTCAATGTAAGCCGCTCGCTTATTCGTCGTAAGCAATCTCGGACTCGAAATGATTTCAGCACTTGATTCCGCTTGTAACGCAGATAGCTCCAAGTCTAAGAGAAGGTTCTTACCCAGATTCGCTACTTGGAAAGCCACACTAGGCGCATTGATGCTGGTTGCAGCGAGGTTGACGTTCAGCATATCGTTCACACTACTGGAACCTTCGCCTCCAGAGTCAGCATCCCCAAATTGCTGCCCTTGGCCTTCAATTGACCCGCTGGTTGAAAAGCTGCCATTTGTATTCGTGACGCCCCAGCGAACGCCGATTTCATCCAATACACCTTCTTCGACAGTCACAATCCGCGCTTCAATTTCAACTTGCTCAACCGGAACATCCAGTATCTCAATCAGCGACTTAACAATCTCGATATTGTCAGAAAGATCTTTAATCACCAGTGAGTTAGTTCTCACATCAAACGCCAAGCTGCCGCGTTCTGATAACAAACTAATGCCTTCATCTTCTTCATCGTCGCCACCGCCATCGAGTAGGGTTTTAAGATCTTCCGCATTGGCATATTTAATCTGAATCACTTCAGAGCGCAATGACGCAAGCTCCCTTTCGTGGCGACGCTTTTCAAGCACCAAACGTTCTTGTTCATCCAACTCTGCTTTGGGAGCGACCAACAAGATATTGCCCGTTTCGCGCTTATCTAACCCTTTCACTTTCAAGATGGTATCCAGCGCTTTCTGCCACGGTACATCATCAAGACGTAGGGTTAAGCTACCATCCACACTGTCAGACACCACCAAGTTGAAGCCATTGTGCTCAGCAACCATCTGCAGCACGGAACGAACAGGAATATCTTGGAAATTGATGGAGATGCGAGAATTGCCTGATGTGGCTTTGTTTTTAGTTGTTTTACCCTTAACAACAGTGGCCTGCGGCGATAGCTCCACGGTCAATACATTGCTGGTTTGGTAGTAGTCATACGCGTAATCATTTTGCGTTGCTATGTTTAACCAAACATCATCATCGCGAGACTCCACCACCATCGACAATGCGGTTTTGCTTAGCCCCTCAAGGCTTTTTGAACCCACAAGATTATCAATCACCTGCGTGTCTTTAAGGCTGATTTCTAAGTTTTGTTTGTTCTTTGTAAAGTTGGTAACCACTGTATTTTCAGCCAAGATCAATGAAAACAACGTGCTGCCTTTTTCATTTTCACTGACATCAATCTGCTGTAACTCATTGGCTGCTATTGCAAAGGAATAAAAGAAGAATAGTGATGCAACGCTTAAAACCTGCCCCCTTTTTATCAGCTTGCCTTGGCATCCCTTCCTCTGGCTTTTCATTCTGTGCCCTTATGTTTGTTATTAAGTGTCAATCTGACGTTTCTTACTTGCCAACACCCCAACCCATCAGGCAGGTGCTCTGTCAGCGATAGCGTTTGCTGACTGATGCTATCCACACGTCCGCGATTGCTGCCAAGCATGCGACCAATGCCAACACGGTGAATACTGTTGTCCGGCGATGACACCAACGCCCAATAACTGCCTGGTGCACCGATCACCCCTTTAAACGTCAATGACGACAGCTCAAAGCGTTCAAGCGGATCATTCGTCGCTAACTCTTCTGGTTGCCAGCAATCGCCTTGCGCCAACGCTTCCTCTTCCATCGCCATTGGCAACACAAAAGGATCGGTTTTCACGAGTGGCGCATACGCTAGCGGAGAGAAACTCGGTTTAGGGGGTAACGGCGTAGCAGTGACTTCAGCCGACGCATAGGTTTTACTGATAAAGCGCTCTAAGTCGTCATTGCCTCTATCACCGCCACAGCCGGAAAGAGCCAGCGCCATCATCCATAGGGAAACACGTTTCATCGCGCTTCTCCTTGTCCGCCGATATAACGATAGGTATGAGCGGATACAGAGAACATCAACTCGCCATTTTTATCCTTGAGTCGTGACAACTGAAAATCTTGCAACGCGACAATGCGCGGCATTCTTGCGAGAGCAGCTGAGAAGTGGCCTATCTCGTGATACCGCCCCGACAGCTCCATTTCAAGAGGCACTTGATAGAGCCAACCGACTTTTTCCCCATCCTTCCAGCTCAAATTTTCAAAGTTCAAATTGAACTGAAGTCCAGTGTCATTAATACCTGCCAGCAACAGAGCAAGCTCATCTTCCGCAGGGAGTTGCAATGCAAGGTGATCGTAGAAAGATTGCAGTTCGTTGATCTGCTCTTCCACATCCGGTAAAGCTGCCACCTTTTCCGCTTTTATCCGAAACTGGGTCCGCAATAGACTCTCTTCTTGTTTCGCTAACGTCACGTCATCTAAAAGTGGCATCACCACCAAAAATGCCCCGGCAACAAGTGCCACAACAGAAAAGAGGCCCAGCAGAACATTTTGTGCCGTTGCGGACCATTCAGGGATTTCATCAAGATCCCAATCACGCCAGTCAGCCATTTTTCTTCGCCTCCACAGGTAAACTTGGAAGGATAAAACCTACCAACTCAAACGTGGCGCTGAATTGCTTCGCCACCATTTGGTCTTCGCTGGCGTTATTCACGATGGAATGCATCTGGACATGGGTTGCACCCGCGTGGGTTTCAAGCAGCGCTAACAGCGTTGCCAGTTGGGCATTGGACCGGCTGCGCCCTCGTAACGTGACTTTACCAGACGTTAAAGACACATCGTCCAGCACGACCCCTTCCGGTGTGATTTCAGGCAGTAGATTGAATAACAGTATTGAGTTGTTTCTTTGCTGCTGGAGTGAATTCACGAGTATCAGACGACGTTGAAGCTCTTCTCTTTCCACTGCTTTTTTTGAAAAACGTTTTAGCGTTTGATTCAAGGTGATGGTTTCTTGCTGAATACGCGCATTCCGAGCTTCTTGACGCTCAATTTGTACATTGGCATACCAAAATGCTCCGCCAAGCAAAATGGCCACACTAAAAGCTGCCGCCCCCATATGATTGAAAAATAGTCGTCTTTGTTTGAGGCGATACGTTTTTCGCCACGGCAGTAAGTTAATTGACTGTCGCATCTTCCATCCCGCGCAATGCCAACCCAATGGCCGTCGTCCAAGTTGAAGGTGGCTCGTCCAACCCTTCTACCAATTGTTGAGAGAGTGACATCGTCATCAAAGGATTGAACGTCTCGACCTGCCAAGGGAGGTGCGCTTCTAAATGGAGAACATCCACATCAGAAAGCCCTTCTCCCGATAACATCAAATGCGACGCGTGTTTACCCGGAAACTGAGTCGCCGCGAGCTGATATTGTCTTTGGATAGTATCGGCAAGCGTTTCGGCATACCGATTGCGCCCTAGCAAGGAATCTGCACCCAAGCTCTCGTTGGGCAGGGGCAACTCCCGAAAGAAGGGGTCAGAAAAGTTATCACCGAGGCATATTTGTATGCGTTCATGACTGATATCGACAAACAATTCCGTTCCCGCCGCTTCGCCTTTTACGCTGTGATGCTGATGCAACCGCATGAGTGCATGCGCTTGAAGCTCTATAACGGACAAATGAAACCCAGCTTCTGACAACGCATCGAGCGAATCTTTCAGCGTCACTTTTCGACACGCATACACCTCAACACCTTCTCCATTGGGCAACACGCGATAATCGTACAAAAGCTCATCCATGGGCAGGCCGAGGCTTTCAGCCAACATCATGCCGACCTGAATGTATTGTTCGTTTTCTGGTAAATCTGTCGGTATGGCGATTCTTTTGAGGACGACCTTGCTCTGTGGCACACCTAAGACTTGCCGAGAAGGCCACTGCCAAGGTGTTTTAATGTCTTTGCGAAGTCGCTTTTTTAACAGGCGCAATGCATCAGTAAGAGAATTGCCGCCATACTTTTCTGACACCAAGGCATTCACGCGATATAAATCGCCATGCTTTTGAATCAGTGCAGCTCTGACTGCATGCGAACCAAACTCGATACCTAATGCCGTGGTTTGACCAAACATCTGAAATGACACCTTCTTAAAAGTCAGCATCAAGTAACTTTTTTGAAAGTTCTCTCAGCAGGGTCGATATTTTTTGTTCAGTTATCTTTATACTAACGACACTAATCTATTGAACAGCTCGACAAAAAACGTTACGGGAAATATCTAGTGAAGTTCATTAAGCGACTGCTTATCCTTGCAATAATTTGCATATTACTTGGAGTGGGTACAATTTTCGGGTTCTACCTGTACGTCAAGCCAGAGCTACCAGATGTAGCCACGCTGAAGGACGTAGAACTCCAAACCCCAATGCAAATTTACAGTGTGGATGGAAAGCTCATCTCTCAATTTGGCGAGAAGCGTCGAATTCCAGTGACCTATAATGAGATCCCTCAAGATCTGATCGATGCACTGATTGCCACCGAAGACAGCCGTTTTTATGAGCACCCTGGTATCGACCCAATCGGTATCACGCGAGCTGCGCTTGTCGTCGCCATGTCCGGCTCGGCAAAACAAGGTGCCAGTACCATTACCCAACAACTTGCGCGTAATTTCTTCCTTTCTAACGAAAAGAAAATAATGCGTAAAATCAAAGAAATATTTATTGCGATCCACATCGAGCAGCTTCTTTCCAAACCGGAAATAATGGAGCTCTATGTCAATAAAATCTTCTTGGGATACCGCTCTTACGGCTTCGGTGCTGCAGCACGTGTTTACTTCGGAAAAAGCCTCGATCAGCTCACGTTGAGTGAGATTGCGACCCTTGCAGGAATGCCAAAAGCCCCCTCTACGATGAACCCCCTTTATTCGGTAGATCGTGCAACAACACGCCGCAATGTCGTGCTTGGTCGCATGCTGACCGAAGGCTACATCACCCGCTCTGAATATGAGCAAGCTAAAAACGAGACCATCCTTTCTCGTTACCACGGTGCCGAAATTGAACTCAGCGCCCCTTATGTGGCGGAATTGGCGCGCTCTTGGGCGGTTGAAACATATGGTGAAGGCGTATACGAGTCAGGCATGAAGGTTTACACCACCGTCGATTCTCGTCTTCAAAATGCGGCGCAACATGCTGCCATTTCTAACCTCTTGTCTTACGACCAACGCCACGGCTATCGCGGTGCAGTTGCCACTTTGTGGGGAGAGAAAAGTGCAGCATGGGATGCCGACAAGATCCAAGCACACCTGAAAAAACAACCAAGCTATGGCGAATTAAAGCCAGCGGTTGTTGTTAAGGTTGAAGAGAAAACGGCCAACGTTGAACTGGAAACAGGCGACGTTGTGGCGCTTCCTTGGGACGGCATGAAATGGGCACGTCGCTATGTCACGGATACACGCCAAGGCCGCGCGCCAAAACGTGCCGGTGATGTGCTCAATGCTGGCGAGCAAATTTGGGTACAGCAAATCGGTGAAGATTGGCACCTAAGCCAGGTACCAGATGCAAACACCGCCATGGTGGCACTGTCGCCAGAAAACGGTGCCGTCAAAGCGTTGGTTGGTGGGTTTAACTTCGTCCACAGCAAATTTAACCGTGCAACCCAATCCGTCCGTCAAGTCGGTTCGGGGATCAAACCATTTATCTATTCTGCAGCAATTGATCAAGGCATGACGTTGGCAACACTCGTGAACGACGCGCCGATCAACCGCTGGGATTCAAGCCAAGGGACAGCATGGCGTCCTAAGAACTCACCACCAACGTACACGGGTCCAACACGTGTTCGTATCGGCCTCGCACAATCTAAAAACGTGATGGCAGTGCGCGTGCTTCGTCGTGTTGGCCTTGATGAGTCTATTGATTTTCTGACGCGCTTTGGCTTCAAACGCAACGATTTGCCGCGTTCTGAAACCTTGGCATTGGGAGCGGGCAGCTTAACGCCAATGGAAGTCGCACAAGGCTTTAGCGTGTTTGCCAATGGCGGTTACTACCTCAAGCCTTACTACATCAGCAAAGTGGATGACCCATTTGGCGAACCACTTTTCGTTGCGAACCCACAAACCATTTGTCGTGAGCATTGCGATGCTGTGGTGAACAAGCGAGATTCAGACAACCTTCAGGAAGAAGAAAACCTGCTTGATCAAACCGCAGACATGGAAAACGAACCGTCGTTTGCACCGCAAGTGATCAGCGAGCAAAACGCTTTCCTCGTGCGTGAAATGCTAGAAGCCAACATTTGGGGTGGCGGTAGCTGGCGCAGTGGAACAGGTTGGAACGGCACTGGCTGGCGAGCGCAAAAACCGTTAAACCGACGTGACATTGGCGGTAAAACCGGAACCACCAACGATTCGAAAGATGCATGGTATTCAGGCTTCGCACCTGGTTTGGTTGCAACGGTTTGGGTTGGATTTGATGACCACTCACGTAACCTAGGTCGCACGTCAAACAACGCAAATCTTGGCAAAGAGCAAATTGCAGGGGCGGAAGCCGGCGCGAAAACAGCGCAACCTGCATGGATCGATTTTATGGTTGATGCCGTCGCGGATGTGCCGGAGCAACGTAAAGTGACGCCATCAGGAATAGTGAAAGTCCGCATTGATCGCGACACCGGTTTGCTTACCCGCAAAACAGATGGCAGCTCTATGTTCGAGTACTTCGAAAAAGGCTCGGAGCCGAAAGATTATGTTTCTGCTGCAGCAAGTAGCGGCAATATCTACGAAAGCGAAGGCGAAGAGCTGTTCTAAGCCTCTCGGCGTAAAAAAGCAAAAAGGCGCTATCAAGCGCCTTTTTCATTTCTGCTATATCTGCATTGATGCGAGATGCATTTACGAATCTATGCAGATAGCCACCTAAGCAGCGTTACAGTGCCCGCTCATGGTTTCGCTAATGATGCTGGCAAGCTTCTCGTAGCGTGCTCTTAACGGCGAACCTGGGCGGTAATCTAGCGTAATCAGACGCTGCGGCTCAGGGTCTACCGCTTTAATGTACACCACACCATCTCGACGCAGCGTGTCCGGCACAGAAAGCTTCGGCAGCAAGGTAATGCCGGTTTCAGCCGCCACCATGTTTCGCAGCGTTTCTAGGCTCGTCGCTCTGAATCGTAAATCTTCATGTGCACCTGCAGCAAAACAAAAACCCATCGCTTGGTCACGCAAACAATGCCCATCCGCCAGCATCAGCAAGGTTTCGCCTTGCAGTTTTGGCATTGGGATTTCCGCTTCATCTGCCCAACGGTGACTTTCAGGCACAGCAAGGATCATCGGCTCATGATAAAGCGGGATCTCTTTGAAATGTTCGGTTTCCCGCACTGACGCAAGGATCAAACAATCCAGCTTGCCCTCTTCCAACTGCTGAACCAGTTGGTGGGTTTGTGCTTCGTGAAGGAAAAGCTCTAACTCCGGAAAGGCTTCTTTCAGTGCAGGCACGATGTGTGGCAACAAATACGGACCGACGGTAGGAATAAAGCCGATGTGCAGCGGCCCAGACATGTCTTCGCCTTGCTGGCTCGCCATTTCTGTCAGCACTTTCACTTCCATCAGGATCTTCTGAGCTTGCTTAACAAGCGACATACCCGCATCGGTAAACAGGACTTTACGGCTAGTGCGTTCAAGTAATGCCACACCTAACTCATCTTCCAGTTTACGAATTTGACCACTAAGAGTAGGTTGACTGACAAAGCAAGCCTCTGCCGCTTTTCTAAAATGCTGGTGTTCAGACAACGCCACCAGATACTCGAGATCGCGAATGTTCACTGCTTGCTCCATTGATAGATTTTACTTATTGAAATGATAAACCCAATCAATTAGAACTATCCAGTCTTAAAACACTAATATAGCTACATCAACCGGGAACACCGGGTTTAGAAAACGACTTAAAGAATAATATTCAAGGGGTAACAACATGGAACTTGTAAATAAAGAAGGTCAAAACGTACCGAGCGTTACTTTCCCAACCCGTCAGGGCGACGCATGGGTAAATGTGACCACACAAGAACTGTTCGCAGGCAAAACAGTGGTCGTGTTCAGCCTTCCAGGCGCATTCACACCAACCTGTTCTTCTAGCCACTTACCACGCTACAACGAACTGTTCCCAGTATTCCAAGAGTACGGTGTAGACGAAGTACTTTGTGTATCCGTTAACGACACCTTCGTAATGAACGCATGGAAAGCTGACCAAGAAGCAGAAAACATCCGATTCATTCCAGACGGTAACGGCGATTTCACTCGCGGTATGGGCATGGCTGTACCAAAGAACGATATCGGTTTCGGTGAGCGCTCATGGCGTTACAGCATGCTGGTGAAAGACGGCGTGGTTGAGAAAATGTTCATCGAACCAAACGAGCCAGGCGACCCGTTCAAAGTGTCTGATGCTGACACCATGCTGAACTTCCTTGCACCGAACCACAAGCTGCAAGAATCAATTACTGTATTCAGCAAACCAGGTTGCCCATTCTGTGCGAAAGCGAAGCAACTGTTGATTGATAACAAGCTACAGTTCGAAGAAGTGATTTTGGGCCAGGATGCCACCACTGTGAGCCTACGTGCTGTAACAGGCCGCTCTACAGTACCGCAAGTCTTCATCGGCGGTAAACATATCGGCGGTAGCGAAGAGTTAGAAACTTACCTCGCTTAATCCTCCATACAGGGCGGCAATCGCCGCCCTGCTTTCCCAATCAATCGTTTAATACACACTTTCTACCCACATGACAAAGCTGCGGTGGCTGACTTTCTGCACCTTAAATTTGGGTAACATAATGCGTTCGTCTGGAGTAATAACATGAAAACCCTAAACGTTGATGTGGCAATCATTGGTGGTGGTACCGCAGGTCTTGGCGCGTATCGCGCGGCAAAAGCACATGCTGACAATGTCGTCATGATTGAAGGCGGCCCTTACGGCACAACCTGTGCGCGTGTTGGTTGCATGCCATCAAAATTGCTGATTGCAGCCGCTGAAGCGGTCCACCACATTGAAAAAGCGCCTGGTTTTGGTATTCATCCTCAAGGCGAAACCCTGATCAACGGTCGTGAAGTGATGGATCGCGTCAAACGCGAACGTGACCGCTTCGTAGGTTTTGTACTGGAAGGTGTGGATGACATTCCTGCGGAAGACAAAATCGCAGGTTATGCCAAATTCGTTGATGACAACACCTTAGTTGTTGACGATCACACTCGTATTGAAGCAAAACGCATTGTTATCGCAACAGGTTCTCGCCCAGCATGGCCTGCCCCTTGGAATGATCTGGGTGATCGCCTCATCGTAAACGACGATGTGTTTGATTGGGACGATTTACCAGAATCGGTGGCGGTATTCGGCCCGGGTGTGATTGGCCTTGAACTAGGGCAGTCCCTTAAGCGCCTTGGTGTCGACGTGGTGATGTTTGGCGTAGGTGGACAAGTTGGCCCTCTTACCGACCCCACTGTCATGGCATATGCCGACAAAACCTTTAACGAAGAATTCTATTTAGACCCAGACGCAAAAGTCGAAGAAATGGTGCGCGAAGGCGATAACGTCCATATTCGCTACATCGACAAACAGGGTGAAACCCAACGTATCGCCGTTGATTATGTATTAGCAGCAACTGGCCGTCGTCCGAATGTCGACAAACTCGACATCGAAAACACAGGCATGGAACTTGATGCCCGCGGTGTCCCTACTGCCGACCCATACACCATGCAAACCAGCGTTGCGTCTATTTTCGTCGCAGGTGATGCCAGCAACCAATTGCCGTTGTTGCATGAAGCTGCAGACCAAGGTCGAATCGCCGGTGATAACGCGGGCCGCTTCCCTGACATTCGTGCTGGATTGCGTCGCAGCAAGATTTCAGCGGTATTCTCTGATCCTCAAATCGCGATGGTCGGTGAAACCTATAAAGAAATCACAACACGCTTAGGGACGTGTGGGTGCTTTGAAACAGGCACCGTCTCTTTCGAAGGCCAAGGTCGCTCACGTGTGATGCTGAGAAATAAAGGTGTATTGAACGTCTATGGCGAACAAGGCACTGGCCGCTTCTTAGGTGCAGAAATGATGGGCCCGAACGCAGAGCACCTTGCACACCTGCTTGCCTGGGCGCATCAAAACAAAATGACGATTTCACAGATGCTAGACATGCCGTTCTACCATCCTGTGATTGAAGAAGGTGTCCGCACCGCCCTTCGAGACCTAAATGCCAAGCTGCACTTAGGCCCTGAAATGATTAAACACTGCTTGGATTGCGGTCCAGGCTGTTAATTCACCACCCCTTGCCAACACTACATAGTGTTTTTGCCCTCCGCTTGCGGGGGGCTTTTTTATGGCGAGGATTTGATCCCTCGTATTGCGAGAAACCCAACAACTGATTATCTTTAGGAACATCAACCCGAGCCCCACACTGCCTTAGAGAGTTCCGATGAGCTGCCGCACCTGTAAAGATCCCGCAATATCTCTCAGCGCCAAACTGGGTCGTTGTAAGCGCTGCATGATGCAACTCGCGGTAATGAATGTGGTGCTTTGGCCAATATGGTTTGTCGGGTTCAGTGATGCCCCTAAATCCGTCGAGTCCATTTCGATCTTGTTTGCTGCGGGGGCGAGTGCTGGGTTACTCGCATTGCACCTTATTGTGATGCCATTTCGAAAACCGCTACCTGACAAAGAAAAAACCGGCACAAGGCCGGTTCAGTAATTTTTCTTTCTCACACGCCTTTTGCGCTATTCGCAAAGCGAACTGCGATTACGCGACGTTAGACTTTGCAATCAAACGATCTTGGTCGTAAGTGAATTCTAGTGCCACTTCATCACACGCGTGCAAGCGTGGGCAACGGTCACAATCCTTCATCACTTTCTCTGGCAACAAAGATTTCGACGTTGGAATAAAGCCCATTCGCATGAAGAACTCAGGCACACGGGTTAACACAAACACCTTCTTGATGGCCATGTTGCCCGCTTTTTTCAGCAAGTGTTCGACAATCGCACTGCCCTGTCCTTGATGCTGCCAACCGGCTTCTACACCCAGTGAACGCACTTCAGCCAAACCAGAGTCATACACATACAAAGAAGCACAACCGGTGACTTCGCCTTGGTGTTCTGCAACCGCAAACGAACCAATATCACGCACCAGCTCGTTACGCTCTCGCGGTAGGTTTTCACCCAAGCCCGCCCAGTACACCACCATGCCTTCAATGGCATCCAAATCCGTCAAACGCGCACCGCGTACCTTCACGCGCGGTGAGTAACGTTTTTCTAAACGCTTCTCTGCGTAACTTATGGCGAATTCAACCTGATTGGGTGCAACGCCACCAAGGGCGCAGCGCTTCTCAAGACAGGATTCAATGGTCAAGATCGGGTAAACATCATCGTCAATCACAGAGGAGAATTGTTTCATCTCTTCCAGTGACAGTTCTTCCAATGCACACCCTTTTTCGATGGCCGCGACGACCGCGACACCGACAATGTGGTGGGCTTCACGGAAAGGAATGCCTTTAGCAACCAAGTAATCCGCAAGCTCTGTTGCGTTCGAGTAGCCCTGCATCGCAGCTTCAAGCGTACGATCTTTGTTGATTTTGATGCCGTCAAAACACAGTGCCGCCATTTCCAAGCAGTCATGCCATGTATCTAACGCATCAAACAAGCCTTCTTTGTCTTCTTGCATGTCTTTGTTGTACGCAAGCGGCAAGGCTTTCACTGTCATCATCATCGCAGACATTGCGCCGTAAACACGGCCCGTCTTACCACGAATCAATTCAAGCGCATCGGGGTTTTTCTTCTGTGGCATCAAGGATGAACCTGACGTCACGGTATCCGCTAACTCAACGAAGTTAGATTCGCCAGAGTTATAGAAGATCAGATCCTCTGCCATACGCGACAGGTGAAGCATGGACACTGACGCTACAGACATCAGTTCCATCACATGATCACGGTCAGAGACAGAATCTAAGCTGTTTCGGGTCGCGCGGCGGAAGCCTAAGCTGTGCGCCAGCGCTTCACGATCGATAGGGTATGCCGTTCCCGCCAATGCACCTGAGCCCAATGGGCAGGTATCAAGGCGGTTGAGTGCATCGCTCAAACGTGAGTAATCACGCTCAAGCATTTCCACATAGGCCAAACACCAATGTGCAAATGTCACAGGTTGCGCACGTTGTAAGTGGGTATAACCCGGCAACACCGTGCTTTGATGCACAGACGCCACCTGCACCATTTGGTTTTGTAACTTATCAAGAGAAAGGAGAAGCTGCTGACCTTGCTGGCGACACCATAGTTTCAAATCCGTCGCGACCTGATCGTTACGCGAACGTCCGGTGTGAAGCTTCTTACCTAAATCGCCCACTCGCGCGATCAGTTGTTGCTCCACCCAACTATGAATATCTTCAGCATCAGAGCGAAGAATCTGCTCTGGATCTTCCATTACCGCCAATTTGAGCTCGTTCAATGCGAGCTCAAGACGCTGCTGCTCTACCTCGGTGAGAACACCGACCGAGCGCAGCGCTTTAGACCAAGCGATAGAGCCAATGATGTCTTGCTCCGCGAGGCGATAGTCAAAACGCAACGAATCGTTGAATTGCTTAAATCGAATGTCGGCTGCTTGACTAAACCTTCCGCCCCATAACGCCATATTTCCGTCTCCTTACCCTTATTGCTTCCTGTCTATTTTTGTTTTTTTTCGTTTAGCGCGCGAATGCGGCTCGACAGCGAGTAAAGACGGATGAAACCACCCGCATGGCTGTGATCGTAAACATCATCTTCACCGAAGGTAGCAAACTCTTCCGAATACAAGCTGTTAAGCGAACGCTTCTGCACTACTGTAGCTTGTCCTTTGTACAGTTTCACCACAACTTCACCCGTAACGGATTCAGCCAGAGAATCTGCGGCAGCTAGAATAGATTTGCAAAGCGGCGTAAACCAGCGGCCATCATAAATGAGATGCGAGGCTTTTAGGCCTAATTCTTCACGGAATTCAAAACAATCTTTGTCCAGTACCAATTGTTCAACACCACGAAGCGCTTCCATCATGATGGTGCCCCCTGGGGTTTCATAACAACCACGAGACTTCATGCCGACCAGGCGGTTCTCAACGATGTCGATACGGCCAACACCGTGACGCGCACCTTTTTCATTCAAGGTCGTCAGTACTTGGTACGGCGACATTTTCTCGCCATCAACCGCAACCACTTCGCCCTTCTCTACCAATAGAGAGACAGTTTCAGATTGGTCTGGTGCTTGCTCTGGATCCACAGTCCACACCCAGCAAAGCTCGTTTGGTTGGTTCCAAGTGTCTTCAAGTACGCCGCCTTCGGTTGAGATGTGCCATGCGTTTGCATCACGGCTGTAGATTTTCTCAAGGCTTGCAGTACAAGGAATGTTGCGCTCCGCAAGGTAATCCAGTAGCGCTTCACGGCTACGTAGATCCCACTCACGCCAAGGTGCAACCACTTTAAGTTGTGGAGCCAGTGCCGCGAACGCACTTTCAAAACGGACTTGGTCGTTACCTTTACCGGTACAACCGTGGCACAGTGCATCTGCACCCACTTCCAATGCACACTCAACTTGTGCTTTCGCGATGATTGGACGCGCCATTGACGTACCTAGCAGGTATTTACCTTCGTAAACTGCACCGGTCTTCAGGCTTGGGTAGATGTACTCAGCCACCATTTCTTCTTTCAAGTCAGCGATGTAACACGCTGATGCACCCGATGCTATCGCCTTCTCTTCAATGCCAACCAGCTCTTCTTCGCCCTGGCCCACATCGGCAACGAACGCAATAACTTCACAGTCATAGTTCTCTTTCAGCCATGGAATGATTGCCGACGTATCAAGACCGCCAGAATATGCGAGTACGACTTTTTTGATATTGCTCATGTTACTTCTCCTTGTGTGCCGCTCTGACGGTCAGTACAGGCGGTCAACTTCAGTAATTTATTTAAAGGGTAAAACGGGTGCCAATGCTGTTGCCGCTAAATAGCTCGGCCAGCTTATCGGGGTAACGCCAGCTCGCCACTTCAATCGGGCGACCCAGTGCTTCAGCAGCTTCAAATGCTGCTTTTACCTTCACGATCATGCCATCAGTAATGACACCGCTTTCAATCAGTTCATCTGCCAACGCTACATCAAGCGTCGTCATCAATTTACCTTTGCCGTTCAAAACGCCACTAACGTCTGACAGCAATACCAACTCCGCATCTAACGCAGCAGCAACCGCTACCGCAGCTTGGTCAGCATTCACGTTCATCAGTTGTCCGTTATCATCCAAGCCAATTGAGCTGATGATAGGCACACAACCTGTCGCTAAAATCGCCTGCAAAAGTGCAGAATTACCCGGTGCTGCTTTACCGACACAACCCAATTCAGGATCCAGTTGTGTAATTTGGCAAAGGCCACCGTCAGCAAGGCTCAAACCCGCGGCATTAATGCCGCTTCTTACCGCTTGCCCCTGAAGCAATTTATTTGCTGTTCCTGCAAGTGCACCGGCCACCACATTGATTTGGTCGCTCGGTGTGACACGCAGGCCTTGTTTCTTTTCAACTTTCAAGTTGAGGCCATTCATGAGCTCATCAACCAAGTAGCCACCACCATGAACCACGACCAATTCACGGTGCGCAGATTCTTTATATTCACTGATGGCATTGAACAGTTTCTCGAGTGTTTCTTCACAAGAAAGCGCTGCACCGCCTAGCTTTACTACTAAAGGACGTAAACTCATCACCACTCTCCTAAACGATCGCCGTTAGAGGCGCAAAGCCGAAACGAATGTTTATGCACTGCATCGCTTGGCTTGCAGCACCTTTTAATAGATTGTCGATCGCCGAGGTAAGCACCACATGCTGCCCTTTCACAGACCAACCAATGTCGCAAAAGCCCGTGTTTTGAACAGATTGCAGTTTTGCACTTTGGCCTGCACCTAATGGACGAACCAAAGGTTGATTGGCATACGCGCTCTCAAGAGCTTGTGTTACCGCACTTTCATCAACACCTTCAGCAAGCTTTGCTGTGATGGTGGCTAGGATACCGCGTTTGAAGTTGCCAAGGTGCGGCGTAAAGATAACTTCTCGACCAAGATGCGCAGAAATCTCAGGTTGGTGACGGTGTGTGAACACCCCATACGCATGCAGGCTCACTTCACAAAAACTGTTGGTCATTGACGCCTTGCGACCCGCGCCAGACACGCCGCTCACAGCGCTAATAACTGGCCACTGAACATCATCAAGCAGCCCAGCATCAATAAGCGGTTTTAATGCCAATTGAGAGGCCGTTGGGTAACATCCCGGCACGGCAACCAAATCCGCCGACGCAATGGCATCTGCATTCCATTCAGCAAGGCCGTATTCCGCTTGATCAAGCAATTCAGGGAAGGTATGTGCGAAGCCGTAATAGGTGGTGTAGAAATCACCGGACTTCACGCGGAATGCGCCAGACAGGTCAAACACTTTACAACCCTGCGCAAGGAAAGAAGCCGCCAAATCATGGCTCACTTCATGGGCTGTTGCTAACAACACAACGTCAGCATGTTTTGCGATGGCATCAACGTCAGCTAAAGGCTGTAACGGTAAATCAATCAGCCCTTTCAATTGACCGTGAAGGTCACTGATAGGTGTGTTGGCATCGGCACTGTTTTTCGATACGTATAACCCAGCGAGCTCAAGCTCTGGGTGTAGATGGACCATTTTGGTCAGCTCGGCACCGGTATAGCCACTAGCGCCGACAATCACAGTCTTTAACATGGAAAATCCGTTTATGTAATCGGTAGAGAATAGTTGTGTTTCAGCTCGCTCAGCTGCGGGAGGGGTGCGCGTCACCCGGCGTTAAATTAACGTCGGCGTCGTCGTAGAAGAGGGGTCTGTGAGTAATAATCCATCATCGTATCGTACCTTTTCACTGCATCCATGAGCGAATTTTTTAATTGTTATTCATTTAATATGAATTTATATGTGCTTTTTATCGCGATAAGTGACTAATGTCAACTCTTTGTACAAACAAAAAACACAAAGGCTGGATGCAACGCAAATTCGGCGTTTTCTGCCACTTTCAGTTGTAATTTTGTTACATCTCGCTGTGTGCCTTGCTAGCACTGGGATGAACGACAAAAAGTCGACAATTCGACGCATGGATGATTGACCTTAGGGTCGTATATTGGCTAGATTGAGTGACTATGATTGCAATTTGGATGTAACAAAGTTACGAAATGGATGCCTTATGAATGACAAGTACGACGCGCTAAAAAGCAACGTCAGCATGCTTGGTCACCTGTTGGGAAACACCATCAAGGATGCCCACGGTGACGAATTGCTGGCAAAGGTAGAAGAGATCCGTAAGCTCTCAAAATCTGCCTCTGCAGGAAACGACGACGATCATGCAAAACTGATCGATGTGCTTCAAAGCCTACCTAACGATCAACTTCTTCCTGTTGCTCGCGCTTTTAGTCAGTTCTTGAACTTGACCAACATCGCAGAACAATACCACTCAGTCTCTCGCCACTGCGAAGAAACCGTTTGTAGCCCAGATGCGCTAGACGGATTATTCCAACGCCTAAAAGGTAGCGACATTTCGCCTGCTGACACAGAGAAAGCGATTGATGACCTGAAAATAGAGTTGGTATTGACGGCGCACCCAACGGAAATTGCTCGTCGTACAACCATTCATAAGCTCGTGCAAATCAATAAATGCCTTTCTAAGCTAGAGCTGGGTGACATTTCTTATAGTGAGCGCAATAAAACAGAACTTCGCCTCGAGCAACTTATCGCACAGGCTTGGCATTCTGACGTTATTCGCCAGCAACGCCCAACACCGCTTGATGAAGCCAAGTGGGGCTATGCCGTTATCGAAAATAGCTTGTGGCAAGCCGTGCCTGAGTTCCTTCGTCAATTCGACCTCAAGCTAAAAAGTCACATTGGCCGCGGCCTGTCTGTCGATGCATCACCGATTCAGATTTCAAGCTGGATGGGCGGTGACCGCGATGGCAACCCGTTCGTGACCTCTGACGTGACCCGTGAAGTGTTGCTTCTTTCTCGTTGGAAAGCCGCAGACCTTTACCTGACCGACATTCAAGAGCTCATCAGTGAATTGTCGATGACCCGTTGTAATGACGTGGTTCGCGCAATGGCGGGTGACGAACACGAACCGTACCGCGCAATTTTAAAATCCCTGCGTAAAACGCTGACCAACACCCTTGATTACCTCGATGCGAAAATCAAAGGTCAGCGCGCAGAAGATAAAGACATCCTGACGCACATTGACCAGCTTTGGACGCCGCTACACGCGTGTTACCAATCACTGCATGAATGCGGCATGGGCATCATTGCTGATGGTTTACTGCTTGATACGCTTCGCCGTATTCAATGTTTCGGCGTGAACCTTATCAAGCTGGACATTCGCCAAGAAAGTACCCGTCACGCCAATGCACTGTCTGAAATCACCCGCTGCCTAGGCATGGGCGATTACAGCCAATGGAGTGAGCAAGACAAACAAGCCTTCCTGATCCGCGAGCTAAGCTCGAAGCGCCCTCTTCTCCCGCGTAACTGGGAACCGTCTGACGACGTACAAGAAGTGCTTGAAACATGCCGTGTGGTCGCGCAGCAACCGCGTGAAGCATTAGGCTCTTACGTTATCTCAATGGCACGCACGGCATCGGATGTCCTTGCTGTACACCTTCTGCTGAAAGAAGCAGGCTGTCAGTTCCGCATGGACGTGTGTCCACTGTTCGAAACCCTAGAGGATTTGAACAATGCTGAATCCGTGATCAATCAGTTGCTGAGCATTGATTGGTACCGCGGTTTTATCCAAAACTTCCAAATGGTCATGATCGGCTACTCAGATTCTGCAAAAGACGCAGGTGTGATGGCGGCTGGCTGGGCGCAATATAAAGCCATGGAAGCCTTGGTTAGCGTCTGTGAAAACGCTGGCGTTGATTTGGTGCTGTTCCACGGTCGCGGCGGCTCCATTGGTCGTGGCGGTGCACCTGCACACGCAGCATTGCTATCTCAACCACCACGCAGCTTGAAAGGCGGCCTTCGCGTCACAGAACAAGGCGAGATGATTCGCTTCAAACTGGGTCTGCCAGACGTTGCGACTAACAGCCTCAACCTTTACGCGAGTGCTATTCTCGAAGCAAACTTGCTGCCACCACCAGAGCCAAAACAAGAATGGCGCGATCTGATGGAAACCTTGAGCGAAGTGTCATGCGAAGCATACCGTGACATCGTTCGTGGTCATTCTCAGTTCGTTCCTTACTTCCGCTCAGCCACACCAGAGCTAGAGCTTGGTAAACTGCCTTTGGGTTCGCGTCCTGCAAAACGTAATCCAACGGGCGGCGTTGAAAGCCTACGTGCCATTCCTTGGATTTTCGCGTGGAGCCAAAACCGTCTTCTATTACCGGCATGGTTAGGCGCTGGACAAGCGATTCAATTCTCTATCGACCATGGCCACCTCAAGCAATTGGAAGAAATGTGCAGTGAATGGCCATTCTTCTCAACACGTCTTGGCATGTTGGAAATGGTCTTCACCAAAACCAGTCCTTCTATCTCTAAATACTACGATGAGAAGTTGGTTGATAAAGAGCTTTGGCCTCTGGGTGAGCAATTACGTGAACGCCTAAACCAAGACATCAAAGCGGTGTTGATGGTTGAAAACAGTGATCATCTCATGGAGCAAAATCCGTGGGGCGCTGAAGCCATTCGCCTGCGTAACATCTACGTAGAGCCATTGAACATGCTTCAAGCTGAACTGTTGTGTCGTACACGCGCAACTGAAGGTGAAACATCCGCATTGGATGATGCGCTGATGGTCACCATCGCAGGTATTGCTGCAGGTATGCGCAACACCGGATAAATGAGAAAATGTTCCAAAAATAAGAAAGGCTGCATTCTTGCAGCCTTTTTTATTTTCCGTGAGTCTTTTTCCATTGTTGTCGCATTGATAATGTTATTAATATGTTGAAGTGCTTAGACGATGTGCATACATAGCACATCGCAGGGCAGCAACGACGGTAAATAACCGTTCTGATTCCCACGTACTGTGTCTTTTTCAGTATCCGCGCCATTTTTGGATACGACGTTGGCAAGGGACACAGCGAGGGCGTTGGATACGTTTCGATCCGCCCAGTTTTGTGGAATAAACAAACTCGCCAAAGAGCGACATCCCAGGGCACCGGATCGCCTTTTTATGATTTTGGATAGAAGAGATGTCACTACCACACGTAATTCTCACGGTACTAAGTCACCGGGATGCTACTGGTTACGATATAACCAAAGAGTTTTCTAACGCCATCGGTCAATTCTGGAAAGCCAGCCACCAGCAAGTGTATCGCGAACTTAATAAACTCGCAGATATGGGCGCTGTTAGCTGCAAACTCGAACCTCAAGACGGCAAACCTGATCGCAAAGTCTATTCCATCACGGACATCGGCAGACAAAGTTTGTATGAGTGGTTCTTGTTACCCGCTAAACACCCAACTGACCGCGATGAAGTGTCTGCAAAGCTTCTCACTTGCAGCCTTTTTGAACCTGCGCCTATGATCCAGCATATGCATGCATTGATCGATGAGTCGCGTCTCCAGCTGAGCCAATACCGCGATCTGGAAAAGAATCACTATGCTGATTCTGCGCTTCTAACGCGAGATGGACGCCTTGAGCGCCTGACGCTACGTCGAAATATTTTGCGTAAGGAAGCTTGGTTAACCTGGGCTGAAGAAGTATTGATTGAATTGAACGCCATGGAAGCCTCTGTGCTAGAACCCAAGTTGGCCATGCGTTAAATCATATTCACTGCTTACAAAAAAACCGTCGTTATCGACGGTTTTTCTTTTTCTGCTGTTCACACAAAGCGTAAATTCATGGCAAGCAACATTGAGCGTTAGACGAACAATGTCATTTAAGCTTTTGGACGAACGCCCAATGTGTGGCAAAGCGCGTAAGTATGCTCTGCACGGTTCAGTGTGTAGAAGTGGAAATCCTTCACGCCTTCACGGCTCAATACGCGGATCATATCAATCGCTTGGCTTGCACCCACCATTTGGCGTGTAACGGGGTCATCATCAAGGCCTTCAAACTGGTTAGCCATCCAACCCGGAATGCGCACGTTGGTCATGTTCGCAAAGCGTGAGGCTTGCTTGAAGTTAGACACAGGCAAAATGCCCGGAATGATTTCTACATCAATACCTGCTGCAGCACAGCGGTCACGGAAACGCAGGTAGCTTTCAACGTCAAAGAAGAATTGGGTAATCGCACGGTTTGCCCCTGCATCTACCTTACGCTTCAAATTGATCAAATCCGCCTGTGCGCTGCGTGCTTCAGGGTGCACTTCAGGGTAAGCCGCGACAGAAATATCAAAGTCTGCTTCGCCTTTTAGCAATTCCACCAAATCTGCCGCATACATATCAGGCTTCGCGCTTTTTTCTGGCAAATCACCACGCAATGCAACGATATGGCGAATACCACTGTCCCAGTAATCACGCGCAATGGTTTTCAGTTCATCACGGCTTGCGTCGATACAAGTAAGGTGCGGCGCAGCTTCAATGCCGGTTTCTTGTTTAATGCTTTTTACGATGGAATGCGTACGGTCACGCTCGCCTGAGTTTGCGCCGTAAGTAACAGAAACGAATTTAGGTTGCAGTGTTTTCAAGCGCTGAACAGACGCCCAAAGGGTTTGTTCCATGCTTTCAGAGCTTGGCGGGAAGAATTCAAACGATACGTTAATGTCGCCGTTCAAATCGGTAAGATTTTGATTCAATGCGTCTAAATGACTGGCGTGTGAGTATCCCATACTGTCTCCCTGACTCGGCTATACGGCCGATAATTCCTTATGACGAACTTCCATTTAGCCGTCTATATGTCTAGATGATGTCTTGCGAACATATCAAAGTCAACTTGGTTTAGTTGAATTTTCTTCATGTTGATCATCATGATTTTTCAAAAAGAAAAAAGCGGAGGGGCTAACCTCCGCTTTTATCCTCAGTCCTAATCGCCATTTAAACCTTGTTCTATAACAAGTTTAAAGCCCGCTAAAGCAAAGACGCGATTCGGTTCAAATCTGATAGCAGTGCACCCGCGGTAACGTCTCGTCCAGCGCCAGGGCCTCGGATCACCAAAGGATTCTCTCGGTACCATTGGCTCTCAATCGCGAAGATATTGTCACACGGCAGCAAATTCGCCAGAGGATGTTCATCAGAGACCACCTCTAAGCCAACACGCGCCTTTCCATCACGCGCAAAGCGCGCAACATAACGTAGGACACCTTTTTCTTTCTTCGCTTCTTCTAGCCACTCTGACAGCGTGCTGTCCAATGCGTCGCTTTGATCAAGAAAGGCATCGAGCGACAAATCCATTAATGCGTCAGGCACCAATGATTGCACGCGCACGTGTTCCGGCTCAATCGTCAACCCCGACTCTCGTGCCAAAATCACCAGCTTACGCATTACATCTGCGCCGCTGAGGTCTTCACGAGGATCAGGCTCCGTTAATCCCTGCTGCCACGCTTGCTCAAGCAGGTCACTGAATGCCACGTCACCGTTGTATTGCTGGAACAGCCAAGACAAGGTGCCAGAGAAAATACCCGACAAGGCGATGATTTTGTCGCCACTCTCGCGAAGGTCTCGAACGGTGTGGTTAACAGGAAGACCTGCCCCTACCGTTGCGTTATACAACCAATGGCGACCCGTTTTCGCAAACGCATCTTGCACCTTGTTGTACTCAGCACCACTGGCTGAACCCGCCACTTTATTCGCAGACACGAGGTGGAAGCCGTGCTCTGCCAACTCAGGGTATTGTTTAGACAACGGCGCACTTGCCGTGACATCCAATACAACGACATCGTCATACGGGTGATTGAGCAGTCGAGATATCCAATCGTTGTCTTGATACGCCTCTGAATGTTCGCTGAATGCATCCATCACACACGCTGGATCGATCCCCTTGAAATCAATCCATTGACTGCCACTGTCAAGAACAGAAATCAGCTCGAAGTTCATGCCATGACGCTTTTCCAATGCCGATTTTTGCTCGGCAAACAGGCTCAACCAGCGACTGCCAATGTTACCTTTACCTAGCAGCACGAGACCGATACGGCGCTGCGCTTGAAACAGGGCACGGTGAATGCCTGCAACCAACGCGCCCGTGTTCGCTTTACGCAACAATGCCGCGATGCTGAGCCCATTGTTAGACTCACAGATAAACTCTATTGGCTGCTCACGAAGCTGCTGGTAGAAACCGTGGCAATGTACTGGGTTTCCTGTGACACCCGCACCCACAGCAGCAACCAAACTGAAACCTTCACGCAAACGAATTTCAGCAGGAATACCGGCGTTTTGTAGCTGTTCCAACACGCTATTGACCACCTCAGAGGTGTAAGCGAGTTGAATGCGGTGCTGATCTTCACTGGCAGATGTCGCAAGCGGTTGTAATTGATTGCGTGTCAGTAAGCGTTCTAAATCTAAACGGGCGATATCAAAATCGTGCGAACGCGGTACGTCCAATTGCAACAAGCACACATCATCAAGAGATGTGATGATTTTCGCGCCACGGCCTGATGCCAATACGCGTTCAATACGCGTAGAGCCAGATTCCGGTTCGTAGCTGCAACGAAGGTTTAAGTCGATACAGCTTTGTGCGACAGGTTGTAGCGTTCGTGTGTGCATCACAGGCGCAGCGAGGCGCGCCAACTCTGCCGCTTCATCAAGGCGAAGCAAAGGCAGTAAGCAAGCATCAGTTACAACGCGAGGGTCGGCGCTATAAACACCGGCAACATCGCTCCAAATCGTCACGCGGTTTACATCCGCCAACGCACCAATCAAGGTTGCAGAGTAATCAGAACCATTGCGCCCAAGTAACACCGTTTCACCCGCACGGTTTTGTGCCATGAAACCGGTGATCACAACACGATGATGATTGTGCTGCACCAGCTGTTCTTTGAGCAATGGCCAAGAGCTTGCACGATCCACTTCAGGTTGTGCAGCGCGTTCTGCACGTAGAAACGAACGCGAATCCATGCTGACAGAGGGCATGCCCATTTGGGTAAGCAGCGCAGGTAAAAGGCGTGAAGACCATACTTCACCAAACCCTTGCGCCCATGCGCGCTGCGCCTCGGTTAAACGCGCTTCAGCCGCTTGTGCCAATACGCTGAAATCATC
Source organism: Enterovibrio norvegicus (assembly GCF_002876705.1). Taxonomy (GTDB): domain Bacteria; phylum Pseudomonadota; class Gammaproteobacteria; order Enterobacterales; family Vibrionaceae; genus Enterovibrio; species Enterovibrio norvegicus_B. Next base: position 57,319 of record NZ_MDAG01000018.1, read on the forward strand.
ATAAAGCGCATCGACCAAGGCTTGCTTGGCATCACCTTCAATCAGGTTCTCAATCAAATCCTGCTGATATTTGCGTAAGCTTTGCAGGCTTTCATGAGCAAGACGGCCATCTTTCTCAAGAAGGCCTAACCATTCGATAAGACGATTGGTGGTTTTACCGGCAGCAGAAACCACGACCAAGTCATCTTCGCCACTGTATTGCTCGAGGATACGAGCCACGCGACGAAAACACTCAGGGTCGGCAAGGCTACTGCCACCAAATTTGTGTAACTGGCGGGACAGCGAATGCTGTGGGGGTACTACTTCAACCGCGCTCATTACTGACTCTCTCTCACTGTGTCGAATGCATGTTTCAGGTCAGCGACCAAGTCGTTATGATCCTCTAGACCGATGGATAAACGCAATAGCGTTGCGGCAATACCCGCTTCCGCCTGCGCTTCATCAGACATGGCTCTGTGCGTCATCGAACCTGGGTGAGTCACGAGACTCTCCACACCGCCGAGTGATTCTGCCAACGTGAATAGCTTAAGGGAGCGAAGGAAAAGTTTCAGCTCACTTTCGTTTCCTTCGAGCTCAAAGCTCAACATTCCACCAAAACCTGATTGTTGTTTCTTCGCAATCTCATGGCCTGGGTGCTCTGGCAGCGATGGATGGTAGATAATGCGTACCAAAGGCTCGCCTTGTAAGAAGGCCAGCACCTCTGCACTGTTTTCTTCATGCTGGCGCATTCTCGCGCTCAAGGTACGTAACCCACGCAACGTCATGTAGCTATCGAATGCATTACCCGTTGCGCCGATACAGTTACCCCACCATTTCAGTTCGTCCACCAAATTCTGATCTTTGGCAACCACAACACCACCAACGGTATCAGAGTGGCCGTTGATGAATTTCGTGGTGGAGTGAACAACAAGGTCTGCACCTAGATTAAGCGGCTTTTGCAGCACCGGAGACAGAAAGGTGTTATCCACGCCGACCCACGCACCCACTGCATGCGCTTGCTGGCAAATCGCTTGCACATCGACCACGCGTAACAGTGGGTTCGATGGCGTTTCAATCCACACCAATTTTGGGTTCTTCGCAAGCGCTGACGCCAAAGCTGCATCATCAGACTGATCAACAAACTCAATCTTGAATGCCCCTTTTCTCGCACGAGAATCAAACAGACGGTAAGTGCCGCCATAGCAGTCGTGCGGTGCAACAATCAAATCGTCAGGCCCTAATAAAGAAAGCACCAAGTTAATGGCAGACATGCCGCAGTTCGTTACCACCGCTCCCGCGCCATTTTCTAAATCACAAAGTGCAGTCTCTAGCAGGTTTCGTGTTGGGTTACCGCCACGTGCATAGTCGTAGGTTGGCACTTCGCCAAACTCTGGGAATTCGTAATTGGTTGAGAGATAAATAGGAGGAACCACTGACTGGTATTGTGAATCTGTGGTGATACCAGTGCGGACGGCGATGGTGGCTGACTTCTTGTCGCTCATAGGTGCTTCCCTGTAAAAAATGCGTGCGGAATATGTTTGAATTATGATCAACCTTAAACATTCAAGAGCAAGACGTCAATACTTCTAGACGTCTATATGTCTTTACATGTAGCGGTTAATATCGCTAAAATTTATGTTCATCCAACCTGGGCGATTGCTTCCGGCGTTGACTGCGATTTGAGAATTGAACTGCTTATGAAGGTGAACGATGGCAGACTGGAATGGCGAATATATTAACCCTTACGCCGAGCACGGTAAAAAGAAAGAACAAGTAAAGAAGATCACCGTCTCTATCCCGCTGAAAGTGTTAAAAATTCTGACTGATGAGCGTACTCGTCGTCAGGTGAACAATTTGCGCCACGCCACCAACAGTGAACTGCTGTGTGAAGCATTTTTACATGCTTATACCGGTCAGCCACTGCCCACGGATGATGATATTCGCAAGGACAAAGGCGATAGCGTGCCTGCGGAAGCAAAGCGCATTATGAAAGAACTGGGTATCGAGTTTAACGAAGAAGAATATTAATTTCGTTAGCAGAATGACAAAAAAACCAGCCGATTGGCTGGTTTTTTTTATTTAAAAGAAAACAGTACTATTTTCCTTTCAGAGTACTACGGAAGAATTATTCGTTGGTAACCGCTTATTTATCTTCCATGTAGTTTTCTGGCATCTCAATGCGTGACACACCAGATTCCACCGCAGCTACCGCAACAGCTTTCGCGACGCGAGGCAACAAACGTGGGTCCATCGGCTTAGGAATGATGTAATCAATACCAAAACTCAACGCATCAACACCCGCAGCCTTCAACACTTCTGCTGGCACAGGCTCTTTCGCTAGAGAACGAATGGCTTCAACTGCCGCTAACTTCATTTCGTCATTGATGCGGCTTGCACGTACATCCAGTGCGCCGCGGAAAATGAACGGGAAACAAAGTACGTTGTTCACTTGGTTCGGGTAATCCGAACGGCCAGTGCCCATGATCAAATCATCACGCACTTGGTGTGCAAGCTCAGGTTTGATTTCTGGATCCGGGTTTGAACACGCAAACACGATTGGCTTCTCAGCCATCAGCTTCAACGCTTCCGGTGGCAGCAAGTCAGGGCCAGACACACCCAAGAAAATGTCCGCACCTTCAATCACATCTTCAAGCGTGCGCTTGTCAGTGTTGTTCGCAAACAGTTGCTTGTATTCGTTGATGTCATCACGACGCGTGTGAATAACGCCTTTACGGTCCAGCATGTAAATCTTTTCACGCTGAGCACCACATTTGATCAACAGCTCCATACACGCAACAGCCGCTGCGCCTGCACCTAAACAAACGACGACCGCGTCTTCGATGTTTTTACCTTGCAGTTCTAGTGCGTTCAGCATGCCCGCCGCGGTGACAATCGCCGTACCGTGTTGGTCATCATGGAAAACAGGGACGTGGCAACGTTCGATCAACTGCTTTTCGATTTCAAAACAATCAGGTGCTTTGATGTCTTCAAGGTTGATGCCACCAAAGGTGTCAGAGATGTTGGCGACCGTGTCGACAAACTCTTCGATGGTGCGGTGCTTCACTTCAATATCAATGGAATCCAAACCCGCGAAGCGTTTAAACAGTAACGCTTTACCTTCCATCACAGGTTTTGATGCAAGTGGACCCAAGTTACCGAGGCCAAGGATAGCGGTACCGTTTGAAATCACGGCAACCATGTTCCCTTTCGCTGTGTATTTATAAACATTATCAGCGTCTTGTGCGATTTCACGTACGGGTTCAGCCACACCTGGGCTGTACGCCAACGCCAGATCTTCCACGGTATCAGCTGGCTTGGTAAGTTCTACCGAAATTTTACCTGGCACTGGATAGGCGTGATAGTCCAGAGCCTGTTGGCGTTTGTCTTCAGACATGTTGTTATTTCCTGATTGTATTTATCGTCATTGGTTAAAAGACTTGCCACGTTAACGATCTCGCAAGCAAAGAGATCAATCCGTAACAAGTTCAGGGCGAGAACATCCCTACCCTAAATGTAATCGTAAAATGTTAACGCAGTGAGAATTTCAGAACCACCCTATTCCGCGGTTATTATTAATTAGTATCTATAGTGATTTATGTAACGGGTATTACATGCTGAAATGGCATAAAAAAAGGGAGGTGCTTTCGCACCTCCCTTTTTTCGTTGTCTTTGCAATATTACTTGCTAGACAGTGCGCCAAAACGCTTGTTGAAGCGATCAACACGGCCGCCAGTGTCAACAACACGTTGCTTACCAGTGTAGAATGGGTGGCACTTGTCACATACGTCCAGGTTGATATCTTTACCTAGAGTAGTGTTGAATTCAAAAGTGTTGCCGCATGAACATTTTGCAGTTACTGCAGCGTATTCTGGATGGATACCAGCTTTCATAGGGATAACCTCTAATATAAGGCCGTGTCGCTCTCCCGAGCCTATCGGGCACCACACGTCGTTAACAAACAAATTGTAAGGCGCGAAATTCTAATCAAGGAGACCTAGGATCGCAACTTTTTTGTTCAATTCATTTCAAGTCCAAGGATTACACTGCTTCAGCGCCTTGATTCAAAAAGATTATACTTTCGTCCTTTGCGCACCTGTTCCCCATAGGTACACTGTTCCGATGACAAGTTTCTTAATACGCAGCCTTTACACCTCATGATCCCAATCATTGCCCAAGTGGCCTTGCCTGTGCCGTTGCACAAAACGTTTGATTACCGAATTGGCAGTGACATGCCTGTTATCGGTGGGCGAGTACGCGTGCCATTTGGTAAGCAATTCAAAGTGGGCATAGTGGTTGCGCTGTCCGATACGTCAGATTTTCCGCTAGAACAAATCAAACCGATCAATAGCGTCATAGATACAGCGCCTTTATGGCCCTCTCCTTTATATAAGCTATTAAATTGGGCAAGTCGCTACTATCAGTACCCACTCGGTGATGCACTTGGCACGGTAATGCCCGGCCATTTGAGAAAAGGAAAGCCCGCTCATCGAGAACGTGAACGCGTGTGGCAATTAACAGACGCTGGAAAAATTCAGCCTTTGAATGCACTGAGCCGAGCACCGAAGCAAGCAAAGATACTGACACAGCTCCGCAACGGCGCGATGACGCACAGCGATCTGCTTGAGGCTGAATTAACCGCTGCCGTCATCAAAACCGTCGAAGACAAAGGCTGGATTGCGCCCGTAGAGAATGTGCGTGCGAAACCGTGGACACCGGGTTATGCAGTCGTCGAAGACAAGCCGACCCTCAACCATGAGCAAGCCATGGCGGTGGCAACCATCAATGCTAACCCAGAGTTTGGCTGCTATTTGATTGAAGGGGTGACAGGTTCAGGTAAAACCGAGGTGTACTTGAACCTGCTTGAGCCTGTTCTGTCAAAAGGCCAACAAGCCCTGATCCTTGTGCCTGAGATTGGTTTAACGCCACAAACCATCAACCGGTTTAGACGCCGCTTCAATGTGCCCGTTGAAGTACTGCACTCAGGCTTAAACGATACCGAGCGCCTAAATGCTTGGCTCGCAGCCCGAGATAACGAAGCCGCCATTATTATCGGCACTCGCTCTGCGCTTTTCTCGCCGTGCAAATCTCTCGGCATCATCATTGTCGATGAAGAGCACGATGCCTCTTATAAGCAGCAAGACAGTTTTCGCTATCACGCCCGCGATCTGGCTGTGATGCGTGGCCATGAAGAAAACATTCCCGTGGTTCTTGGCTCTGCCACTCCCTCACTGGAAAGCCTTCACAACGCCACCACGGGCAAATACCATCATCTAATCTTATCGATTCGTGCCGGTAACGCCGTAAAAGCCAAACACGGCGTGTTAGATATCCGTGGTTTGTATCTCGAGTCAGGGCTCTCTGCACCCATGATTGCGGAAATGCGTAAGCATTTGTCCGTGGGTAATCAGGTGATGTTGTTTTTGAACCGCCGAGGTTATGCCCCTGCGTTAATGTGTCATGAGTGTGGCTGGCTGGCTGAATGTAAGCGCTGCGATGCTTACTACACACTGCACCAGCAAAGCGGTGAACTCCGCTGCCACCATTGCGGCACACAACGTCCCATTCCACACCAATGTGGCAGTTGTGGTTCAACGCAATTAATCAGCGTCGGTGTCGGCACGGAACAGCTTGAGTCCCAATTGGCTAGCCTGTTTCCTGAATACAAAACCATCCGTATCGACCGCGATAACACGCGACGCAAAGGCGCGTTAGAGGAATACCTCAACGCCATCCACAATAAAGAATATCAAATCCTTATTGGCACGCAGATGTTGGCAAAAGGGCATCACTTCCCTGACGTCACGCTCGTCGGATTGGTGGATGTAGACAGTGCCCTGTTTAGCAACGATTTTCGTGCCCCAGAAAGATTGGCGCAGCTTTTTGTGCAAGTGGCAGGTCGAGCAGGTCGTGCCAGCAAGCCCGGTTTAGTCTTGTTGCAAACGCACCACCCAGAACACGCACTGCTGCAATCCTTGATTCACAAAGGCTATGACAGCTTCGCACGGGCGGCTTTGCAAGAACGCCATCAAGCACAATTGCCGCCATTCAGTTTCTTTGGGTTGATCCGCGCCGAATCCCACCAAAGCGACATGGTTGAACAGTTCCTGCAACAAGCACGTACCGTGCTGGATGCCAGCCCATTGGAAGATGACGGTTGCGCCGTGATGGGGCCAGCCCCAGCGCCGCTTCATCGCCGAGCAGGGCGCTACCGTTGGCAACTGATATTCCAAGCACCGAGCAGAAAGATGTTGCAGCAACGTCTCTCCATTGCGCTTCAAGCTATTCGGCAGCTTCCTCTGTCTAAAAAAGTCCGTTGGTCGCTCGATATCGAACCGCAAGATATGAGCTGAATGGTTTTCATTCGACTAAACCGACCGACATCACGTTATTCTTGTAATATCTGTTAACATGACCATGTTTAATACAGCCCCATCAGATTAAGATAGAGGCACCAAGACAAGTTTTGTCTCATTGCTGTAGGTCCCAACTGGGAAGCATTGCCAAATATATTAAGCAAGAGGAATAGCACTATGGCGACAATGAAGGATGTTGCCCATCTGGCCGGCGTTTCAACGGCAACGGTATCACGCGCCTTGATGAATCCTGAAAAGGTGTCGGCATCGACACGGAAGAAAGTCGAACAAGCTGTGATGGAAGCTGGCTACAGCCCAAATTCATTGGCGCGCAACCTACGACGCAATGAGTCGAAAACCATCGTGGTTATCGTCCCGGACATTTGTGATCCTTATTTTACTGAAATCATTCGCGGTATCGAAGAGGCAGCCATGGAACACGGCTACCTCGTGTTGCTGGGTGACAGTGGTCAACAAGACAGTCGCGAAAGTTCTTTCGTGAACCTGGTATTTACGAAGCAAGCTGACGGTATGCTCCTTTTAGGCACAGACCTTCCTTTTGACGTCAGTAAACCAGAGCAGAAAAACTTGCCACCTCTCGTAATGGCCTGTGAATACGCGCCAGAACTTGAATTGCCAACGGTACACATCGACAACCTGACTGCGGCTTTTGAAGCGGTGAACTACTTAACGCAAGTGGGTCACAAGCAAATCGCGCAAATTACAGGCTCGAAGGATGCGGCATTGACGCAATTCCGTGTGCAAGGTTATCAGCAAGCACTCCGTCGCGGTGGCATCACGATTAACCCTGCCTATACCGTATCGGGTGATTTCAGCTTTGCTGCTGGCGCACGCGCGATGACATCTTTACTGTCTTTGCCAGTGCCACCTACGGCCGTGTTCTGTCACTCCGACGTCATGGCTATCGGTGCAATGCAACAAGCCAAGCGCCTCGGTTTTCGCGTCCCGCATGACATCTCCATTGTCGGCTTTGATGACATTCAATTTGCGGAATACTGCGACCCTGCCCTGACGACGGTATCACAACCGCGTTACGACATTGGTCGTCAAGCCATGTTGATGTTGTTGAAGATTCTCAAAGGCAACGATGTGCAAGCAGGTTCACGTTTGTTGGATGCACAACTGGTTGTTCGTGAGAGTGTCGCACCACCATCACGCTAAACTCAGTCTATCGGTACTGGCGCGCTTTCGAGCAAGCCAGTACCATATAGCATCCATTCGAAGAAAAGATACGCAAATCAGTGGCAACCAGAGATTATGTCAAACGTGGCAAAGCGCCGCGTAAACCGACCAGAAATACCAAGAAAGCCCCCCCAAAAGCGGCCTTCCCATTAAAGTGGGCGATTATCGCTGTTTTACTCGTGGGCGCATTCGGTTATGGCCTTTTCCACCTCGCCACCAGCACGCCAACGGAAAACACCACACCTGCAGAGCAGAAGGTTGAAAAACCTAAGCCTGCGCCAAAAAGCACCTCTTCAAGCCAAAAGGCAAAAGAAACGTTGCCACCACAGCCCAAAGAAAAATGGTCATACATTGAAGAGTTAGAAAACAAAGAAGTGGAAGTCGAGGCCAACGAGCAAGAAATCTCAAGCCGTCCGTATCTCATGCAGTGCGGTGCTTACCGAAGCTCAAGCCAAGCCGATGAGCGCAAAGCCATGATTGCTTTCCAAGGTCTAGAAAGCCATGTCAAAACCAGCCAAGGCGAGAAAGGAATCTGGTATCGCGTGGTGTTAGGGCCTTACCCGCTCAAGCGCGAAGCAGAACGCGACCGCAACATGTTGCGCCGCGCAGGTATCGAACCTTGCGCAATCTGGTACTGGAACTGATTTAATCTCGTTTTTCGGCGAAAAAAACCTATAAAGCAGGGTTTCATCCCTGCTTTTCCCCTTGAATTTAGTTTTCTCCATCCCCACCTCTGTTGTTAACAACCCATACTGGCTATAAGCCAGAGCAAAACGAAGAGGTTCTTCCGTGACAACGATTGTTTCAGTCCGCCGCAACGGCAAAGTTGTGATCGCCGGTGACGGCCAAGTGTCACTGGGTAATACCGTAATGAAAGGCAATGCCCGCAAGGTTCGCCGCCTATACAACAATAAAGTACTGGCGGGTTTCGCTGGCGGTACCGCTGATGCCTTCACCCTATTCGAACGTTTCGAGCGTAAGCTGGAAATGCACCAAGGTCATTTGACCAAAGCCGCGGTTGAGCTCGCTAAAGATTGGCGTTCTGACCGTGCACTGCGCAAGCTAGAAGCACTGCTTTGTGTTGCTGATGAAACCGCATCTCTGATCATTACCGGTAACGGTGATGTCGTTCAGCCGGAACACGATATGATCGCCATCGGCTCAGGCGGTAACTTTGCACAGGCTGCGGCCATTGCATTGCTTGAAAATACTGAGCTCGATGCACGCGAAATCGCAGTGAAATCTCTGACCATCGCTGGCGACATCTGTGTCTTCACCAACCAGCACCACACCATCGAAGAACTTGATTACTAAGCAGGATCCCAGCATGTCTGAAATGACCCCACGCGAAATCGTGTCTGAACTAGACCGTCACATTATCGGTCAAACCAAAGCTAAACGTGCCGTTGCGATTGCGCTTCGTAACCGCTGGCGTCGCATGCAGTTGGATGAAGATCTACGTGCAGAAGTGACACCAAAGAACATCCTGATGATCGGCCCAACGGGTGTCGGTAAAACCGAGATCGCACGTCGCCTAGCAAAACTGGCGAACGCGCCGTTCATCAAAGTCGAAGCGACCAAGTTCACCGAAGTGGGCTATGTCGGTAAAGAAGTGGAAACCATTATCCGCGACCTGACTGACGTTGCGGTAAAAATGACCCACCAGCAAGCGATGGAAAAAGTGAAATTCCGCGCTGAAGAACTGGCTGAAGAACGTATTCTGGATGTCCTACTGCCGCCACCGCGCGATGCATGGGGACAATCAGAGGAACCAAAAGCCGATTCGAACACTCGTCAAAGCTTCCGTAAGAAAATCCGTGAAGGCAAACTAGACGACAAAGAAATCGAAATCGATGTTGCTGCGCCGCAAATGAGCATGGAAATCATGGCCCCTCCAGGCATGGAAGAAATGACTAACCAATTGCAGGGCATGTTCCAAAACCTCGGTGGTGGTAACACGTCTAAAAAGCGCAAGATGAAGCTAAAAGACGCACTAAAAGCCGTGACGGAAGAAGAAGCTGCGAAGCTGGTTAATCAAGAAGAATTGAAAGACCAATCCATCCACATGGTTGAGAACAACGGCATCGTCTTCATCGATGAAATCGACAAAATCTGTAAGCGCGGCGAAAGCTCAGGCCCAGATGTATCGCGTGAAGGTGTTCAGCGTGACCTGCTTCCATTGGTTGAAGGCAGCACAGTTTCTACCAAACACGGCATGGTACGTACCGACCACATCCTGTTCATCGCATCAGGTGCTTTCCAAGTGGCAAGCCCATCGGATTTGATTCCAGAACTGCAAGGTCGTCTGCCGATTCGCGTTGAACTGGAAGCACTATCCGCGTCGGACTTCCAACGCATTTTGACTGAGCCAAATGCATCTTTGACAGAGCAATACTCTGCACTGATGGGCACAGAACAGTTGAACCTGACCTTCACGTCAGACGGCATTGAAGAAATCGCGAACGCAGCATGGCGCGTGAACGAACGCACTGAAAACATTGGTGCGCGTCGTCTACACACTGTGATGGAACGTTTGGTTGATGAAGTGTCCTTCGACGCGAGCGAACGTGGCGGCGACTCTGTTGAGATCAACGCAGAATACGTGCGTAACTGTCTAGAAGAGCTGGTTGACGACGAAGATTTGAGCCGCTTCATTCTGTAATCCTATGGATTATCAGACAGTAAGATAAAAACAGGCAGCTTCCGCTGCCTGTTTTTGTTTCTGCCTATCCAGCCTTCAGCAATGACTATCACGGCTAATTTGGGCTTCAACATTGCCGATACTGTAAAAAATGCCAATAATGTCGCCTGATTCTTTAGGTACTGCATGGCTATGTCTTCAATCACTCTTTCTACTTGGCTCGACGCTGCGCGTCCTAAAACACTGCCGCTCGCCATCGCGTGCATCTTGTGTGGCAGTGCAGTCGCAGCTCAAACCGACCGTTTTTCTATCACTGTCACTTTGCTCGCATTGGTGACAGCGTTGTTGTTGCAGATCCTCTCCAATCTTGCCAATGACTATGGCGATGCCATTAAAGGCACAGACAATGACGACCGCTTAGGCCCGAAACGCGCTATTCAGCAAGGCTTGGTCACCACCACCACGATGAAAAAAGCCATGGCGTTGAACATCGTACTCACCATCTTATCGGGTGCCGCGTTGGTGCTAACCGCGTTTGACCAGACCGCAGATATTCTGAGTTTTATCGGCTTAGGTGCACTCGCGATTGTCGCTGCGATTTGCTACACCGTTGGCAACAAGCCTTACGGTTACCGCGGGCTTGGTGACTTATCCGTGCTAATTTTCTTTGGCTGGCTCGGTGTGGCAGGTACGTACTACTTGCAAACCGGCTCGCTTAGCAGTGCGGTACTTTTGCCGGCGACGGCTTGTGGCTTACTGGCTGTCGGCGTGCTGAACATCAATAACCTTCGCGATATCGACAATGACAAAGCCTGCGGTAAACACACCTTAGTGGTGCGCATGGGCCCAAGATGGGGGCGAATTTACCATCAAGTGCTACTCACCGGCGCCTTTGGCTGTTTCGCTCTCTATGCCATGCTTGAGCATGCCCCTCTCACAGGTTGGTTATTTGTATTGGCACTCCCGCTCGCCATTAAACACGGTAAAGCCGTGTGGTCGTCACCCGACGGAGAAACCTTGCGTCCGATGATGGCAGACATTGTGAAAGTGGCCTTGCTGACCAATTGTTTGTTCGCCATCGGTGTCTTGGTTCGCTAATACGACCACGTACATAAAGGCGTTGGGCATCCGATTTATGTTTTGAGTCATTGCAATGCCCCCCCTTGTCGTTATACTTTTTTGACATAGGGTGACGGTGAGCTTAGTTCGAACCGTTACTATTTTGCCTTCCGGCCACTTGCGCCCCAAGAAGAAGTCTGATTATGGAATACAATACCTCTGAACTGTGCGACATGTACCTCGATCAGGTTGATGTGCTTGAACCTATGATGAGCACGTATGGCGGCCGAAGCTCTTTTGGCGGTCAGATTGTCACCGTGAAATGCTTTGAAGACAGCGGACTTATCCGCCAAGTGGCAGAGCGTAATGGCGAAGGTTGCGTCATGCTTATCGACGGTGGTGGCTCATTGCGCCGCGCTATCGTAGATGCAGACATTGCTGCACTGGCTGCGGAGAACAACTGGGAAGGCTTGGTGGTGTACGGTTGTGTGCGCGACGTTGATGCGCTAGATGAAATCGATATTGGCGTTCAAGCGCTAGCATCTATTCCGGTTGGAGCGGATAACCAAAGCGTCGGCGATACTGACATTCCGGTGAATTTTGGTGGTGTCACCTTCATTCCTGAAGATCACCTCTATGCAGACACGACAGGTATTATTCTTTCTCAAGAGCCTATCGATATTGAATAATCACACATTGGCGTAAACGTTGATGTGTCTGATGCCTCATTGAAAACAGTGAGGCACAAAGAAAAACAGAGCCCATCGGCTCTGTTTTTTTATTCTACTTCTTCAATTTTACCAAGCAGGCTACGAATGCGTTGTTGCCATGCCTCTTGGTCAGAACGAAGACGCGCATTTTCTTGCTCTAATACATCTCGGCTTTCACGAACAGTGTCCGTTTCTTGACCCAAGGTTTCGTTCTTTTCTTTAAGCTCTTCAATTTCCATTTGAAGCAGAGAAATGGTATCCACTGCCATCTGAACTTTGGCTTCAAGCTGCTCTAAAATTTCCAATGACATCAAGGCCACCTTTCTAATCCAACTAAATCTCGCCAAGGCTTGCCCGATAAGGGTTCTTCACCTTGTGCGTCCCAGAAAACCTATTCTAACGGGGCATGGCTCAGGCCGCACCTTTCTAATACGTTTTTAGATCACAAGCGAACAAAAAAGCGGCAGTTTTAACATTTTCTCATACCGCCGTTATTTTTAAATCCGGTTTCCCCATTGCACTTTTGACTAACAATGCGATCTCACTCAATTTATATTCACTTTTCACATGGTACCGTATACACGATCGTATCTCTCTTGGAATATTCCAAGACTTGCCGGTATCGGCTGGGCTGACACTCTTGGTGTCAGCCTTTTCTTTTTGTGCCCTCTGAAGCCCATCGAAAGTTATTCACTTTCTGTCACGTTGCCTTTCTTCACACCCAAATTCACCGCACAAATGCTCAATCGCGCATTCATATCGCATAAATAATGAGCGAACGCACATTTAGACGCGCAAACACTTCACGAAATCCGTTTCGCCACTAAAGTAGCAGGTACTATTATCGTGGCAGCCAAGACCACGAGCATGAAATGGGTCTCGTACCTACCCCAATAACCGAATTCTTAGCGCTATGCTGTTTAGAGGAAACAAAGAGGACACCCTATGAGCACGGAACAGAAATACGTCGTCGCATTGGATCAAGGCACTACCAGCTCTCGTGCGGTTATCCTCGATCATGACGCGAACATAGTGACCGCCGCCCAACGCGAATTTACGCAAATCTACCCACAATCTGGTTGGGTGGAGCACGACCCTCTTGAGATTTGGGCCACGCAAAGTGCCACATTAGTGGAAGCACTGGCAAAATCCGGGATCCGCTCTGATGAAGTCGCTGCCATTGGTATCACCAACCAACGCGAAACCACCATTGTGTGGAACCGTCATACCGGCAAGCCGATTTATAACGCGATTGTATGGCAGTGCCGTCGTACCGCCCCCATTTGTGAGCAGCTCAAATCAGATGGCTACGAAGATTACATTCGCGAAACCACAGGCCTTGTGGTTGACCCCTATTTTTCAGGCACCAAAGTAAAGTGGATCCTCGACCATGTTGAAGGCGCGCATGAACTTGCTGCCAAAGGCGATCTGCTGTTTGGTACCGTCGATACTTGGCTTATCTGGAAGATGACCCAAGGGCGTGTCCATGTGACCGATTATACCAATGCGAGTCGCACCATGCTGTTCAACATCAACACGTTGGAATGGGATGACACCATGCTCAAGGCATTGGGGATCCCATCCTCAATGATGCCGGAAGTAAAATCTTCCTCCACCGTCTATGGCGAAACCAACATTGGTGGTAAAGGCGGCACACGTATTCCTATCGCAGGCATTGCAGGCGACCAGCAAGCAGCACTGTTTGGTCAAATGTGTGTGGAAGCCGGCCAAGCAAAGAACACCTACGGTACAGGCTGCTTCTTGCTCATGAACACAGGCAAAGAGAAAGTCACGTCGAACAATGGGCTTCTCACCACCCTTGCTTGTGGACCAAAAGGCGAGGTCGCGTATGCACTTGAAGGGGCCGTCTTCATGGGCGGAGCGTCTATCCAATGGTTACGCGATGAAATGAAACTCATCAGCGATGCGAGCGATTCGGAATACTTTGCAACGAAAGTAGATACCAGCAATGGCGTATATGTTGTTCCTGCATTTACCGGGTTAGGTGCGCCACATTGGGACCCGTATGCACGTGGCACCATCGTGGGCATTACGCGCGGTGTGAACGCAAACCACATCATTCGCGCCACACTTGAAGGGATCGCGTATCAATCGCTTGATGTGTTAACCGCGATGGAAGCCGATTCGGGCATCAAACTCGATTCACTGAAAGTGGATGGCGGTGCCGTGGCCAACAACTTCTTGATGCAGTTCCAATCCGACGTATTAAACACGGAAGTAAAGCGCCCGAAAGTCACCGAAGTGACCGCGCTGGGTTCCGCGTATCTTGCGGGACTTGCCGTCGGCTTTTGGAGCAGCATTGATGAGCTCATGAATAAGTCAGAATTGGACCGCAGCTTCACCCCTTGTGAAGACGACGGCAAACGCGAACGTCGCCATCGTGGTTGGCAGCGTGCAGTGGAGTGTTCGAAAGGTTGGGAAGACCACTAAACCGTAGTGTTCACACCTCCTTTTCAATACCTAAAACGTAACCCTCGCTGATAAACGGCGAGCGTTACGTTTCTTGTCTCAAAAACGCAAACGTTTCCTTTTTGCTTATGGTAAAATCCGCGCCGAGTTTTTCAGCTACTCGCGCGGCCTTATTTCACACTATGGCAAGGCGGCGATTAGCTTCTATTTCACTTCATGAAAACACTGGAGATCGGATGAAACGCGATTTAGCGATGGCTTTTTCACGCGTCACAGAGGGCGCAGCACTGGCAGGTTACAAATGGCTTGGCCGCGGCGACAAAAACGCTGCTGATGGTGCTGCAGTTGAGGTTATGCGCATTCTTCTGAATAAAACCGAAATCGAAGGTGAAATTGTCATTGGTGAAGGCGAGATCGACGAAGCACCGATGCTATTTATCGGTGAGAAAGTGGGTCTAGGCGGCGATGCGGTTGATATTGCAGTCGACCCTATCGAAGGCACCCGCATGACAGCCATGGGGCAATCAAATGCATTGGCAGTATTGGCGGCAGCCGAAAAAGGCAGCTTCTTAAAAGCCCCTGACATGTACATGGAAAAACTGTGCGTAGGCCCTGAAGCGAAAGGCATTATCAACATCGACCTGCCACTTCGCGACAACCTGATCAACATTGCCAACGCACTGGGTAAAACCTTGGACGAATTGGTGGTAACGACATTGGCGAAACCACGCCACGACGACACCATCTGTGAAATGCAAGAAATGGGCGTGAAAGTGTTTGCGATTCCTGATGGCGACGTTGCTGCCTCTATCCTAACGTGTATGCCAGACAGCGAAGTCGATGTGATGTACGGCATTGGTGGCGCACCAGAAGGTGTGGTTTCAGCTGCCGTTATCCGCGCACTGGGCGGCGACATGAATGGCCGTTTGATTCCTCGTCACGAAGTGAAAGAAGACAACGCAGAAAACCGTCGCATGGGCGAAGTGGAAATTGAGCGCTGCACAGAAATGGGCATCACCACCAATATCCGTTTGACCATGGAAGACATGGCCAGCAGCGACAACGTGATTTTCTCAGCAACGGGCATCACCAAAGGTGACTTGCTAGAAGGCATCACACGCAAAGGCGATATCGCGACCACAGAAACACTGCTTATTCGCGGAAAATGCCGCACCATTCGTCGTATCAAATCTATTCACTACCTTGAGCGCAAAGATGACGCAGTAAAAGCCATCATTCTTTAATCTCTCGACGAACTGTTTGCACACAGGCTGACGGTTAGTGATAAAAAAGCACGCTATTTAGCGTGCTTTTTTGTTGGTATCAGGACGGTGTTGTCTGTCGCGGTGGTTTCTTCTCTGGCTTTTTAAACAAAGCCAAAAGAGGAATTAAGACCACATACGACACCATGATGAATCCAAAGGTATACACAAACGCCAACAGCGTCGATTGCTCGTGAAGCATGTTGGTCACGCTAGCAATGAAGCTAGGGTCTGTTACCGTTTTACCCTGAGAGGCAGCAAGATGCTGGACAACAGGGTTATCAGGGGTAATGCCCGACCCAAGGGCATGCCATTCTTTTTGCTGAATTTGGCTGAAATAGGTATTCACAATCGAGATACCGAACGAACTGCCTAGCGTTCTGCAAAGGTTGAATACCACCGCACCGCCCACTGCCTGATTGGGCGCTAACGTCGCGTAAGCCAACTGACTCAATGGCGCAAACACTAACCCCATACCGGCCCCTTGAATGATGCTAGGAATAAGCACCCAATACACATCTATCTCGAGCGAATAGCGCATCATCATAAAGCTGCCGATACCATTAAGCACAAGGCCAATGGTAATCAACATACGAGGGTCGAGGCGGTCGATAAACCGCGAAATCGCCAGAAGCACAATGGCGGAAGCAATGCCTCTTGGTGCCATAACAAACCCAGTGGTGTCGACGGGAAAGTTGAGCAGCTGTTCCAGCATCATGGGTTGCAGTTGGGTGATACCAAACATGCCCATCGAAAAGCCAGTCATGATCAGGCAAGACACCAACAAATTTCGATCTATCAGTAGCCACATTGGTGCAATGTCGCCTTTGGTTTTGAACGATCGCACCAAGAAAAATGCCCACGCAAGCATGCTAATCACAAACGCAAACAAGATGGTATTAGAGCTAAACCACCCGTCTTCGTTGCCACGTTCCAGCACCATTTGTAGCAAGCCTATACCGATAGCCATGCCAAACACCAAGGGCCAATCGACCGTGGTTTTATCTCGTCCATCAATGCGCACAAAGATAGCCAGCAGGGTCAGACACAATGCGCCTATCGGCAAGTTCACATAGAAAATCCAGCGCCAGTCCATGTGTTCCGTTATTACCCCACCCACCGTCGGCCCAAGAATTGGCCCCAGTAGAACACCCACAGAAAACAGCGCCATGGCTTTGCCACGCTCTTCTGCTGGGTAAATCTGTACCATGATGGATTGAGAAAGTGGAATGACCGACGCGCCAAACGCTCCCTGCATAATGCGGAAGATGATCATTTCGGTCAGGGAGTCCGCTTGTCCGCAAAGCGCCGACATGATCACAAACCCAGTGACCGACACCAGCAGCAGCTTTCGAACGCCAAAACGCAAACTGAAATAGCTCGCCAATGGAATACAAATGGCTTCCGCCATGGAATAAGACGTCAGCACCCATGTGACTTGTTCTGAGGTCACCCCGAGCGCCCCCATCATATGCGGTAAAGACACATTGGCGATGGTCATGTCGAGCAGCACCATGATGGCCGACAACATCACTGCCAAGGTCACCATGAGGCGAGTGGTTCCTTCTAGCGGCTTTATCGCTTCCGAGCTTGCCGCGGTATTGGCCTCCATGCCTATTTCGCCACAGTGGTTTCACGCGACAGCGTATCAATGGTCACCGTGGCACTCGCCCCTACCCGCATGGGGGTCGATGATGAGGCATTCGCGTTGTCATCAAGTTTGATTCGCACAGGAAAACGCTGTGGTACTTTTACCCAGTTTCCCGTGGCATTTTCTGGCGGCAGCAGAGAAAAGGATGAACCGCTGGCTGGCGAAATAGCGTCAACAACGCCGCTAAACATGACATCAGGATACATATCTAACACGATAGAAACGGCCATCGTGGTGTGAATATGCCCGATATCATCCTCTTTAAAGTTGGCTTGAACCCAAAACGAATCCGCCTCAATCAGTGGCATCATGGCTTGCCCGGGAGCAACAACACTGCCAGGGCGCACATTTACATCACCTAACCGCCCAGAAGAAGGGGCAGCAATTTCGGTATACGAGAGGTTTAGCGAGGCTTCCGATAATGCTGCGGCGGCTTGTCTGACTTGGGGCGCAGCGTCACCGACAGCACCTTGTTCACTAACAAGCTGCGACATTCTTGAGCGCGCCACGTCCAAATTGTTCTTTGCGGCAGCAAGCTCTGCTTTCAAATCATCGCCCTCTTGTTTCGGCAACAATCCCTTCGCCACCAGCGCCATGTTACGACGGTATTTTTCTTCGGTATCGACAAGCTGCGCACTGGCAGCACGGATTTGAGCGCTCGCACCGACAATGGCATCACTGCTCGCTTTGTTCGCTGCGGTTGCACTCTCATATGCAGCCTGCGCCTGTTCTAAACGGGCTTTATAAGGCGCTGGATTGATCCGAGCGAGCAGCATGCCTTTGTCCACATGCTGAAAATCAGTGACATCAACATCCGTCAGTTGCCCACTGATTTGCGGCGCTATGTAGAGGATATTACCGTGAACGTAGGAATCATCCGTGCTGGGGTACTGTGCTTGATGACGCACATAAAAGTACGCAGCGACCACCAATACGCCAGCCACCAGTAACAAAATAATCAGGTTTTTTACGGGAAAGGCTTTTTTATCTGCCATTTGACCTCCTCGGACACGCTAGCCGCCAACAGCAGCGTACTCATATCGACTCACTGAACATCGATGCAGTGTAGTTACGCGGCTTTATTTTGTGAGAGAACAGCGGACTATCGGCCCGTTTTTCTTGTCGATTTTTACCCTTGCGACATACGGTCTCAGTTGCATGACAAACTTCACATATTGAGTGTCAAACCTTACACAGCGCATGCGAAAACGTCGTGCTTCAGCGCTCACTGAAAACCACACTGCTACAATAAATAAGTAAAGACATTGCTTTATTTAGCCTGCGCACTTCATAATGGGTCAACAACGGGGAGTAGCGAAACGCGATGAAAACAGTCGACAAAATCCTGAACAAAATTAAACGCGAAGGTGCGATCAGTGCGCGTGTATTGGCAGATGAAATGGACATGACCACCATGGGCATTCGTCAGCATCTGCAAGCCATGGAAGACGATGGTCTTTTGGATTTTAGCGATATCCGCGTCAAAGTTGGTCGTCCTACGCGCCATTGGTCGCTGACCGCGGAAGGCCATCGCCGTTTTGCAGACAGCCATGGCGATCTCGCCATTTCAGTGATTGATTCCGTCGAGAGTTTGTTTGGTGAAGCAGGCCTTGCCAAAGTCATTCAGCAACGGGAAGAAAAGACGTTGCAGCAATACCGCGATGCGCTCAAAGATTGCCACAATTTAAAGGCTAAACTTGAAACCTTGGCGTATCTTAGAGAGAAAGAAGGTTACATGGCCGAGGTGCAACAAGATGGCGACGCTTTCTTGTTGATCGAAAATCATTGCCCGATTTGCCAAGCCGCAACCCGTTGTCCAGCGTTGTGTAAGTCAGAGAAGAACATATTTAAAACCCTGCTCGGTGAGCACTATCACGTTTCTCGTGAGGAGCACATTATCGAAGGACAACGCAGGTGTACCTACAGAATTTTGTCGAGAGAGTAACGAACGAAAATAATAAGCAGCCTGTGAATCAGGGTCGCATCACTGAAAGGTAAGGAGCGCATATGGCAAATTGGATCAAAGCGGAAGTCATCGAGAATCGTCGCTGGAATAAGGATCTGTTTAGCCTTGTGCTCGACGCTGACGTCTCTCCATTTGTCGCTGGCCAGTTCACCAAACTCGGTTTAGAAATCGACGGTAAACTCATCCAACGCGCCTACTCTTACGTCAACTCACCCGACAGTAAGTACCTCGAAATTTACGCGACTCGTGTCGCCGATGGCCTTCTATCACCACAACTCCATGCGCTTGAACCTGGCGATTCAGTGATGATCACCAAAGATGCCACTGGCTTCTTTACACTGGATGAGATCCCCCAAGGCGAACACCTTTGGATGCTCTCAACCGGCACCGCGCTTGGTCCTTATTTGTCTATTTTGCAGCAAAAAGACGTCTGGCAGCGTTTTAGAAAGGTCGTTCTGGTTCATGCTGTGCGGTTTTCAGCAGATCTCAGCTACCAAGCGGAAATTAACGCACTCAAGGACACCCATAGCGACCAAATCATTGTGCAGCCGTTTGTCAGTCGAGAGCCCACCGCAGGTGCACTGTCTGGCCGTATCACGCATGCATTGGAAGATGGCATGTTAGAACGAGTGGTCGGCCTGCCTCTGTCTGCAGAGCAAAGCCAAATCATGTTGTGTGGCAACCCACAGATGGTCAAAGACGTTCGTGCGCTGCTGGAACAAAAAGGACTCGAGAAGAATTTACGCCGCAAGCCGGGAAACATCACCACAGAGCAATACTGGTAAGCCTTTTCTGACGTCGGTACCTCAGGGTATCGACCATCCTCGAACACACGACACCTCACCAATACGCCTTTGCCAGATAAGGCACTTTGTCCCCATCAAAGCAAAATCGATCGCTTTTACACTCAAGTATCATTATTGAGACTTGGTTTTAGCGCATGCCATGTTTCAGTCTGGTATCAAACAATTACCTGTATCACAGCTCAGACACACCAAATTGATCGATCAAATATGTCTCACTTATGAGTCATCAGTGTGATTGATCGCTCATTTTTTAAACGTATAGTCTAGGGCAAGTCATGAGCAGACGGAGGAGTAATGCCATGAAAACGTTGCCTTCATTCGACGAATTAAAAGCGTTAGCGGAAACGGACCCGCAAGCTTTGGAACAACTCAGATTGGACATGAGCCAAGACATCATCGATAACGCCAGCGAGCACATGAAGCCAAAACTTCAAGCGCAGCTGTGCCACATCAACAACGTCATTGCGGTGGGTAAAAACCCCAACCACGTGAATGCATTGCTGATGAAAGAATTGATGCGCCAGTTCGATCGCTTTGCCACTGCGGTGAATGATCCAGAATCACTCACTGCAACAACGGCAACCGTCACGCCATTTCGCCCTCGTCGCGATGCAGAAACGGTTGCGGTAGAAGGGTAAACACATTTTTAGTGCGGTGGTTTGCCACCGCGACTTTTTTACACCCTTCCCTCTTCATAAAAACACGTCACACTTACGCGTCGCGTTTTTCTTTCGCGTACCAGCGTCTATCCATATCGCGAGCATCTACCGTCAAACTCACCACGTCAGCCGCATGCTGTTTGAGCACATCGAGCAATGCATGTGTCAAATTGTGCTTCTTACTTTCATCTCGGCCATCTAACAGCCACAAGGTGACATGAATGAAGTTCTCTTGGTTATCCGCTTCACCAATGAGCCACTCATGACACGCATAGGCGCGAGACTTAGTATCACTGGCATCAAATTCACCACTACCAATCACAGTGTGGTGTAAGTCTTCTAGCAATTGTCCGATATTCACACGCTCTGAAACCGGGTCGCTGTACTCCATGACAATATGAGGCATAACTTGCTCCTTGTTACGATATTGAGCCACTGTACCCCAGCATTTCGAGCAATTGTTACTAGAGAGAAGGAAATTAACCTCAGATCACACCATGAGGAAGCGCGGTTAAGGAATGCCATTCCGAAAATTTATAACGAAAATTTGTTACTCAAAGGTTCACTTTTACGCATAAAACGCGTACAAACGATGGCATTTATGATTTTGAGCAGGAAATGCTAGCGGGTCTGCTGCTATCGTTCCCAGCAATTGATTTTGATAATTGGATTACGGAGAAATTCCTATGCGCCGTCCATTAGTAATGGGTAACTGGAAACTTAACGGCAACAAAGCCATGGTAGCTGAGCTTATCAAAGGCCTTGAAGCTGAACTTAACGGTGTGGAAGGTGTTGATGTTGCTATCGCGCCACCTGTCATGTATTTGGATCTTGCTGAGCAACTGCTAGGCAAAGCTGAAAGCAAAATCATCTTGGGTGCACAGAACGTTGACGTGAACCTAAGCGGCGCATTCACTGGTGACATTTCTCCAGAGATGCTGAAAGATTTTGGCGCGACTCACATCATCATCGGTCACTCTGAGCGTCGTGAATACCACGAAGAATCAGACGAGTTCGTTGCGAAGAAATTTGCATTCCTAAAAGAAAACGGCCTAACGCCAGTGCTTTGCATCGGTGAATCTGACGCGCAAAACGAAGCGGGCGAGACCCTAGCTGTATGTGCACGTCAAATCGACGCAGTGATCAACACTCAAGGCGTTGAAGCGCTAAACGGTGCAGTGATCGCATACGAACCAATCTGGGCTATCGGTACGGGTAAAGCAGCAACTGCAGAAGATGCACAACGCATCCACGCAGCAATTCGTGCACACATCGCAGCGAAAAGCGAAGACGTGGCGAAGAACGTTGTTATCCAATACGGCGGTTCTGTTAAGCCAGAAAACGCAGCCTCTTACTTCGCGCAACCTGACATCGACGGTGCGCTAGTCGGTGGTGCAGCGTTGAATGCTGAAGGTTTCGCGGCTATCGCGAAAGCAGCTGCAGAAGCAAAAAACTAATCATGGCTTAACGCCACGTTAGTTTGCCTCGCGCAATCGAAAAGGAAGTGCCTAGCACTTCCTTTTTTGTTCGCTCCTCCTTTTTGTTTTTCGTGCCCGCGTTATTCTCGCCGAAACCTGCAACTTCATCTGACATGAGGTTATACTGCCCTCCACCTTTCTAGTGCGGTTATTTAACGTCATGTTTCACATTGCTCTCTACGAACCTCAGATCGCTCCAAATACTGGCAATATCATTCGACTGGCTGCCAATACGGGCTGCAAACTTCATTTGATTGAGCCTCTGGGTTTTGATTTCGAAGAGAAGAAACTGCGTCGTGCAGGCTTGGACTATCATGATTTGACCAACGTCACTCGCTACCCAAACTATGCCGCGTTTCTCGAAGCGATGGGTGACAGACGCATTTTTGCCTGCACAACGAAGGGGAGCCGCCCTCACTCGGATGCAAGCTATCAAGAAGAAGATGTACTGCTGTTTGGCTCAGAAACCAGCGGTCTCCCAGATGCTATACGCGATAATTTCGCACCAGAGCAACGCATTCGTGTCCCTATGATGCCGAGCAGCCGCAGCTTGAATTTGTCCAACTCAGTCTCAATCATCTGCTACGAAGCATGGCGTCAGCTTGGTTTTAAAGGCGGTATTTAGCGCCTTACCCGTGAATTCCGACAATAAAAAAAGCAGGCCGAAGCCTGCTTTTTTGCATTTATTACACCATCCAGTGACGACGTCAGTGGTTACGCATGTTTGCCAACAGAAGCCTGAAGATTGGTGGCAATTTGATTGAGTTTTGTCGTTGCATCCACCAAATTTAGAATCTGCTGGGCACTAAGCTCCGCCATGTCATTAATCTTATTCACGTTAACGTTCACTTCTTCAATCACCCCGCTTTGCTGTTCTGCCGCGCTCGCTACTTGAAGGTTCATGTCCGTCACACCGGCACTGGCTTCGCTAGCTTGAGAGAGATATTCACCCGATTGGCGAGAAAGCGAAATGGTCTTATCACCCATTTCACAGCTCTTCTCCATGGTCTCAACCGCTTCTTTGGTTACCGAGCTTAATTGCGCAATCATGGTTTCAATTTCAGAAGTGGAGTCATGGGTACGTTGCGCCAAGCTACGCACTTCATCAGCCACCACAGCAAAACCTCGACCTTGTTCACCCGCTCGCGCAGCCTCTATTGCCGCATTCAATGCAAGCAGGTTCGTTTGCTCTGCGATACCTTTAATAACATCCAGCACTGAAGCAATGTTACTGCTGTTTTTCTCCAGCTCACTCAACGCCGCACTGCTTTGCGAGAGGCTCTCAATCAATTGTTGAGTCTGGGTCATCGCTTCTTCATTCACACGCATGCTCTCTGACGACTTGGTTGATGCACTCTCAGTGGCATTTTGCGTGGATGCGGCGTTGTTGGAAATCTCCTGCGCAGTGGCAGACATTTCATTGAAAGCAGCAGCGACTTGAAGAATTTCACTCGATTGCTCGCTTACATTGCTTTTAACTGCATGTGTCGTTGAGTTTAACGCTGTCACTGCTTCCGACACTTCATCGGCGACTTTCGCAATCATGGCATTGGTGCTTTTACGCGTCCCTTCCATGTTCTGTTGAAGCACACCGATGATGCCAGGTTCATCCACCACACCTGCTCGGCTAAAGTCTCCCGCCGCTTGCAAGGCAAGTGCTTCAGACACTTTGTTTAGGCCACCATAGATGCGGGCGAGAATAATTTTTGACATGATGATGGCAATAATTAACGCCACAAGAACGGAGCCTATAACGGTATACTCCAAGATGATGGCACGCTTCTCGATGTCAATAACCGCGGTTTCGGTAAATTGACCAACGTCAGTCAACAAGCTGTCCACCATCTTGGTTGTCGTTTCAGCCTCTTCACCGACCACTTGATCCAACACTTCGGCCTCGTGAAAATGCCCGCCTTCCAGTTCTTTGAAGACGTCTTCAACATGCACCATCCATTTGGTGTGTAACTCCGATGCCTCATTGAGCTTATTGTCGGCGGTGGTAAACGCGAGTTTTTCTTCTTCAGTGCCTGTCAAAATGCCATCAGCCAACAGCGCTTTGATCTCTTTTTTGTCTTTACTAACCTTGTCACCGAGTTCGTAAAAATACGCTTTTTCTTTGCCGTAATTTGCTTCTGCGTTCGGTTCTTTCCCTACTTCAAGGGCATAGCGGAAGGCTTTGTTGTAGTGAACTCGCTGCTCGACCTGATGTTCAGTCGCTCTACTGATAGCGGCTAACACTGGAATATCTCTGTGAGCTACCCCTTGCACATGACTCTCTATGTAAGCCAACTTGTAGAACACAAACGCGCCTACCACGATTTGGATACCACACACTAAAACGACGAACATTGTCAGTCGTTGTTTTATCGTCATTGAAGAGGACATAAGCTAACCATTCCTTAGAAGCATAAACTGCAGGGGGTACAAGTGGTAACGTCGAAAAGACGTCACCATGCTCTAAGGTTAGCCATTAGTTTCTAAAATGAGACATTTGACTGTAAAGATAATGCGGCTAAATCTCTCAGGACTATGAATGTGTGACGAGGCTAAAAATTAACCGAATGGTTAATCCCCCCTTATCATTCAGCAGCGCCTCTGCGCGACCGTTGTGCTGTCGCATAGCGCTATCAGTGATAGCAAGCCCAAGCCCGGTGCCGCCACTGATGCGATCTCTTGCAGTCGAAACACGGTAAAAAGGCCTGAATATGTCTTCAAGCATTTCGGGTGGCACACCATCGCCATCATCGCTTACTTCCACAAGCAGATTCCGTCCTTCAACAGCAAACGTCACGTTAATCTGTGTGTTCGCGTATTTGATGGCATTGCGCACCACATTTTCTAATGCGCTGCATAGGAGCGGACCATTGCCTTCAATGCTTGCGTTTGGCAAAGACTGGTAGCTGAAGCGTTTGTCACACTGGCTCGCTTCAAATTCTGCATCTTCCATGAGCGTCTGCCAAAGATCGTCGAGCGAAAACACATCACGCTCAGCATGGCTGTTTAACTGCATGCGCGACAGCGAAAGCAAGTCGGCAATCATTTGCTCCATACGCTCGGCTTCGGTATCAATACGGGCTAAATCCGCACTTTCTCCCTGCTTACGTATTGCCAACGCATTCGCCATACGAAGGCGGGTTAGCGGAGAGCGTAGCTCGTGAGATATATCGGAAAGCAGGCGCTGTTGACCACTGACCATTTGATTCAGCGCTGTCACCATCTGGTTGAAGCTCGCGCCCGCCTGACGAAACTCTTGCGGGCCTTGCTCAAGGCCAGGGTCGAGTTCAAAACGCCCTTCAGCAACGCGTTCCGCCGCTTGCTGGAGACGACGAGCAGGTCGGCTTACCGCCCATGCCAGCCATAGCAAAAACGGGGTACTCACCACCATGGTGACAAGCAGCAACTGAAACGGTCTATCAAGAATCTGCACGTAGAACGGCGGGGCTTCTCGCCACAGTTTCCCCACGTACATCAATGCTTGTTCATCACCGTCTGAAACGACGAATGGTCCAGCCAGCATCCATCGACCATAAAGTCGCTGCATGGGTGCTTCGGGGTTATCTGCCACACTGGTGAAGTTTTTCAGTACACGGCTACTACCATGATGACCATTAAACAACATCTCGCCTTCTAACCCTGTGAAGTAAAGTTTTCGCGGCGCACGCTCTGGCTGCTTCTTCTGTATTTTTTTAAGCTTTGACTGCAAGCTCCCGTGCTTGCGGGTTAAATCCTGCGAAATGTCCTCGGCCAACTCGGTATATTTCACTTTGACGGCGTCAGGCAAGCTACGCTGCTGGCGTGGGTCACTGTGTTGGGCTGCTAATACAGCAATTAGCACCAGCAATAGCGTTAACCAAAAGGTTGCAAAAATGCGCCCATAGAGGCTTTTAATTCGGGGGAATTTTATTTTCGATAGAAAGGACGGCATTACACCTCCACCAGCAAGTAGCCGCGTCCACGCAATGTCTTAATGCGAGGCTTAGCATCGGCACGTTCAGGTAACTTCTTGCGGATGTTGGAGATGTGCATATCAATCGCGCGATCAAACGGCGCGAGACGTTTTCCCAGCACATTCAAACTAATGTCGGCTTTCGCGACGATGGTACCCGGCTGCCTCACCAAATAGGTCAGCAACGCAGTCTCAGTGCCTGTCAGGTCGATCAACTGCTGCTGGCAATACACTTCCATCTTGCCGGGGAAAATTTCGATGTCTTGGTACTCAAGTTTTTCTTGCGCATCATCGGTGCGCTTTTCGTCATGGCTTTTGCCAGTGCGCCTTAAAATGGCACGCATGCGTGCAAGCAGTTCTCTGTCGCTAAATGGTTTCGGCAAGTAGTCATCAGCGCCAAGCTCTAAGCCCATCACGCGATCGATTTCTTCCCCTTTCGCGGTAAGCATCAATACGGGGGTTTCCCATTGGTCACGCAGACGACGCAAGGTTTCCATGCCGTTCAGCACAGGCATCATGACATCCAGCAATACCAAGTCGGTATCAGCAGCAATCTTATCCAATCCTTGCTGACCGTTGTCTGCAATGTTGACGGAATAGCCTTCAAGCTCAAGAAGATCTTTTAATAAGCTCGTCAATTCAGTGTCGTCATCAATAAGGAGAATGTTTGCCATGGTCGGTGATTGCCTTCATCAGTAATGTCAGGGGGATACCCAAGCAACCTAAGCGGCTTTTGTTCAGCCAGTCTCTATTAGGTTGTGTGAATACAGTATCTGCCAATCTTGAACGTGATTCCATGCGTAAAGCAGAGGTTTACGGCGCTTTACATAAGTTTACCTTGCCCGCACACCGGTTTACGTCCCAAGCGATAAAGTTACTCCCATCAAACGACACAACAAAAAAACAAACCGGAGAAAACACCATGAAACTTTCTAAACGTATTGCTGCAACCGTTATCGCCCTGCCTCTGATGATGGGTTCTATGTCTGCCATGGCGTTTGGTGGTAAACACCACGGTGGCGAAGGCATGATGGGTGGCAAACACTTGCTACGCGGCATCGACCTTACTGATGCTCAAGAAGAAAAAATTGATGCACTTCGCGAACAAAACCGTGATGCGAAGAAAGCAAGCAAAGCGCAAAACAAAGACGCAATGATGGCTAACCGCCAAGCAATGCAAACACTGCTTCTTGCTGATAACTTTGATGAAGCCGCTATCCGCGACCTTGCGACAAAAATGTCAGACCAACAAGTAGAGCGCCGCATTTCTCGCATGAAAGCACAACACGACATGCTCAACGTTCTGACACCAGAGCAGAAAGTTCAAGTCGAAGAGAACATGGCTAAAATGGCTGAACGCATGCAAGAGCGCATGAACAAGCACCACGGCTAATCGCCACTTCACCGCCAAGTGAGTATCCCTTCATGCCAGCCCCTGCTGGCATGTTGCGTTTTTACCGCAAGAAAAAGTCAACGTAATACCTAAGCGGACAACGTAAACGACTTGTCACGTTTTACGTTGCTTGATTGAATACGCGCGCAATTGCTTAAAACCACAGCAAAAAACGTTATACTCTGCGCACTTGTTCAGAATACGTTCTCAATATGACTAAAAATTACGCCCGGCTCGTTCAAATGGCCGCATGGGCAGCCACAATCACAGCCACGTTTCTTCTCATCATGAAGCTTTTCACTTGGTGGTACACCGGCTCTGTGAGCTTGTTAGCATCACTTGTTGATTCTCTGATCGACCTTCTCGCCTCTGTGACTAACCTCGTTGTCGTGCGCTACGCTCTGCAACCCGCCGATGAAGAACATCGCTTCGGGCACGGCAAAGCGGAATCACTCGCCGCGCTCGCGCAATCGGCATTCATTGTGGGCTCGGCCTGCTTCTTATTGCTTAATGGTGTTGAGCGCTTCTTTAAGCCCGCAGAACTTCATCACCCTGAAGCGGGTGTCGCCATCAGTGTCATCGCAACACTCATTACGGGTTGTTTAGTGTTGTTCCAAAAATGGGTGGTGCGCAAAACCGGCAGCCAAGCGATTTCGGCAGATTCCCTTCACTACCAATCTGACTTGCTCATGAACATCGCGATCATCATTGCGCTGGGTTTATCTTGGTATGGCTTCTCTCAAGCTGACGCCATTTTTGCCATTCTTATAGGTCTGTTTATTTTGGTGAGCGCCTTCAAAATGGCGAATGATGCGGTGCAATCTCTGCTGGATCATCAACTTCCCGTGGAAGAACAAGACAAGATAATGACATTGGCGTCGACCGTCGCAGGCGTGCAAGGTGTTCACGATCTTCGCACGCGTCAGGCCGGTGCAACACGCTTTATTCAGCTTCACCTTGAGTTGGACGATGACATGAAATTGGTGGATGCGCACCGTATTGCGGACGAAGTGGAAGATCGGCTCGAGATAGCTTTTCCGAATGCGGACATCTTGATTCACCAAGATCCTGTCTCGGTGGTAGGAAAATCTCCACGAGAATAAAACTAACACACAAATTGTCACAAAAATTTGTAACCGTTACTGATATTTATCAACGAAAAACGGTAGCTAAATTGTAATAGTCTTACATAAGTAGGAAAGTTACAGTTTTAAACAAGCAGCCAGCAAGCTAAACTGGCACGTCAAGCATGCCTGAGGCAAACCCGCGATACCTACTAAGACTTTTCTTAGCGAAGCAGGGTGCGAGGCCTACGTTTCTGCATGCAAACCGGATTTGAAAGTTCAATTCCCAAAGTCAGAGGGTAACCATGGTTAGTAAAATTGGTGTTTTGACCAGTGGCGGTGACGCCCCAGGTATGAATGCAGCCATCCGCGGTGTTGTGCGCGCCGCATTGAGTGAAGGCATTGAAGTCTGCGGTATTTATGATGGCTACCAAGGCCTTCACCAGAACCGCATCGAGAAACTGAACCGCACCAGCGTTTCAGACATGATCAACCGAGGCGGAACCTTCCTCGGTTCTGCGCGCTTCCCTGAATTTAAAGAAGAGAAAGTGCGTGAGCAAGCCATCCAGAACATGAAGATGCACGGCATCGAAGCGCTGGTTGTGATTGGCGGTGACGGTTCATACATGGGTGCGAAAAAACTGACTGAAATGGGTTTCCCATGTATCGGTCTACCAGGCACGATTGATAACGACATCCCAGGTACTGACTACACCATCGGTTACTTGACGGCACTCAACACCGTTGTTGAAGCCATTGACCGTCTGCGTGATACCTCTTCTTCTCACCAGCGTATTTCTATCGTTGAAGTGATGGGTCGCCACTGTGGTGATTTGACCCTGATGGCATCAATCGCTGGCGGTTGTGAGTACTTCATCACGCCAGAAATCGGCCTGGATAAAGAGAACCTGATCTCTAAGATCAAAGAAGGTATCTACAAAGGCAAGAAGCACGCAATCATCGCGATCACCGAGCTAATGACTGACACCAACGAATTGGCGAAGTACATCGAAGCGGAAACGGGTCGTGAAACGCGCGCAACCATTTTGGGTCACATTCAGCGTGGCGGTCAGCCTCGTGCATTCGACCGTATCCTTGCGTCTCGCATGGGTGCATTCGCGGTTGATCTGTTGATTCAAGGTGAAGGTGGTCGTTGTGTCGGTATCCAGCACGAACAACTGGTTCACCACGACATCATCGATGCGATTGAAAACATGCGTCGCCCATTCCGCCAAGATCTATACGACGTCGCCAACAAACTGTTCTAAGCATTGATTGCTTACAACACGCGTCCAAGAATGCGGAAATGAAAAACGGAGCCTATCGGCTCCGTTTTTGTATTCTGCGTAGACATTTCTGTTGTCTGCGAATGCTAAACACCCGCAAATCAGATCAAATACCGTCGCCTTCAATAAATTCGGAAGTACTGATATTTTGGTCCATGTCGAACGACGGCGTGTCGCTACTTGGGGTACCAATGATCTTCGCAGGCACACCCGCCGCAGTGGTATGCGCAGGCACTGGGATCAACACCACTGAACATGCCGCAATCTTCGCGCCTTCGCCCACTTCAATGTTACCCAGCACTTTAGCGCCAGCGCCAATCATAACGCCGGTACGGATTTTAGGGTGACGATCGCCACTTTCTTTACCTGTACCGCCGAGGGTGACGTCTTGCAAAATGGAGACGTCATCTTCGACCACGGCAGTTTCACCGATCACAATGCCAGTTGCATGGTCGAACATGATGCCTCGACCAATCGTAGCGGCAGGGTGAACATCCACCTGACACGCAACAGAAATCTGGTTTTGCAGATACACCGCCAATTCACGTCGGCCTTGCGACCAAAGCCAATTCGCCACACGGAAGCCTTGCAACGCATGGAAGCCTTTTAGGTACAAAAGCGGCGTGGAATAAAGCTCGATCGCAGGGTCTCGCTCGACAGTCGCGCAAATATCACAAGCAGCAGATGCCACAATGCGCTTGTCGCCCGCATACGCTTCTTCAACCACTTCGCGCACCGCCATGGCTGGCATGCTTGGCGTGGCCAGTTTATTCGCCAGAATATAACTGAGTGCCGCAGCGAGTGTATCGTGCTTAATGATGGTGGCATGGAAGAAACTCGCCAGCATAGGCTCACGTTCGGTTTGCTCTTTTGCTTCTCGCTTTATGGCCTTCCAAACACTGTCTTGCTGACATTTTTTGTCGCGGCCTTCACCACATGTCCTTTGCATTCCTGACCCTTACTTCTTTCACTTACATTGCTGACAGTCAGCTCAACATCCCCCATTCTTCGTCGTGTGTGAATGGCAGTGTTAAACCTTCGCTCATTTGCTTTGGCAGGTGATAGCTACATCCTTGGGGAATCACTCGCCAAAAATTGAAGAGTCTTTCCCTAAGTGTGACATAGATAGCTAAACAACCAAAATAGCCGCTTAGACGACCAAACATCAAAACACCCGATTACCCCAGTCATTCTGCCGTTTGTCGCAAAAAAGAAAAACGCGGGAGAATATCCCGCGTTTTCAGATTTCACATCTTCGCTCGAGGGCTATTCGGATGTTCTTTGACGTGCAAGCAAGTCTTGCGCCGCCAAATTGGCATCTTTACCTTTATAAAGTACCTGATAAATTTGCTCAACGATTGGCATTTCTACGCCAATGCGTTTCGCAAGAACTCGGACTTCTTTGGTATTGCGATAGCCTTCAACAACCTGACCAATGTCAGTTTGTGCTTCATCAACGCCTTGGCCTTTGCCCAACGCTAAACCAAAACGGCGATTACGAGATTGGTTATCGGTACATGTCAGTACTAAATCACCCAAACCCGCCATGCCCATAAAGGTATCGCGTTCAGCGCCTAACGCCACACCCAAGCGGGTGAGTTCTGCAAGACCACGGGTGATCAACGCTGTGCGAGCATTGGCACCAAAGCCGATGCCATCAGACATGCCAGCACCAATCGCGATCACGTTCTTTACCGCACCACCAAGCTGCATCCCGACAAAATCGCTGTTGCCATACACTCGGAAGGTACGGCTACAGTGAATTTTCTCTTGCAGGTCAGCAAGAAACTCAGCATTAGGAGACGCGACTGAAATTGCAGTCGGCATACCTGCTGCCAGTTCTTTGGCAAACGTTGGGCCTGATAACACCGCCAATGGCACGTTATCGCCCAACTGTTCATGCGCGACATCTTGAAGTAAACGACCTGTCTCTGGCTCTAAACCTTTCGTAGCCCAACAAATTCGTTGGTCATTACGAAGAAATGGCTTCACCTGCGCCAGTACCATGCCAAACACATGGCTTGGAACCACCACAAGAATATCGCGCGTTGCTTGAACGGCTTCTTGAAGATCGGCGCTGAGGATCAGTGAATCTGGAAAGGCGACACCCGGCAGAAATGCTTCATTAGAACGATCTATTTCCAATTGCGCCATGTGCTCGGGTTCGTGCCCCCACAACACCACATTCGCACCATTACGCGCGAGTGAGATTGCAAGAGAAGTGCCGTATGAGCCTGCGCCCAGTACGGTCATAGCCACGTTTGCATCTAGAACATTGGCTTTCGCGGTATCTGTCATTCGTGTCGACCTTTAAATTTGCGTAGATTACGCTTCTGCGCCGTCTGTCGCTTGTGTTTGGTTTTGCAGGTAGTTCATGAACAATGCGTCAAAGTTAACTGGCGCTAGGTTCAGTTGTGGGAACGTACCTTTAACCACTAGGCTAGAGATAGTCTCGCGCGCGTATGGGAATAGGATGTTCGGGCAGAATGCACCTAGGCAATGCGCAAGTTGTGGCGCTTCCATACCGTCAATAGTGAAGATACCACCTTGTTGTACTTCACATAGGAACGCACTTTCTTCTGCATTTTTAACAGTCACGGTCAGACGAAGAACCACTTCGTAAACGCCTTCACCCAGCTCACGGCTTTGCGTGTCTAGGTCTAGGTTTACATCTGGATTCCATTCTTGCTGAAACACGTCAGGAGAGTTTGGCGCTTCAAAAGACACGTCTTTCAGGAAGATACGTTGAATCGCAAAGTTCTGTTGTGCTTGTTGGTTGTTCGCTGCTTCAGCCATAGTGTTAAATCCTTGTTATATAAAACAAATGCTTTCACGCATTACAAAATAATTCAGGCAGCCTAAGAGGGCTGCCTGTCGAATAGGTCACCCGATAATAAACGGTTACTTTTTCTTTTTGTGTTTGATCAGTGGCAGATTCGCTTCATTCCACGACATCAAGCCATCTTTAAGAATGCTGACACTCTCGAACCCTGCTTTTACCAGCGCATTGGCGCTTTCTGCAGCGGTTTGACCAGACTTACATACCACGATGATTGGGTCAGACTTGTGTTTTTCAATCTCACCAAAGCTTTCTGCTTTAATGTCTTTCGCCAAAACGTGAAGTGCGCCAGCAATATGACCTGCGCGATAATCATCACGGCTACGAATATCCACAAACACACCGTTCTGGCGGTTAACAAGGACTGTCGCATCATTTGGCGTCACGACGGCATAAGCGGCGGTTTTCTGTTTAACAACTGACACAATCAGCATGACAACCAGAGCCACCCACACAAGTGACAAAATCATTTCACTTTGAACAAATTCAATAAACTGCTGCATAGCTCGCTTCTACATTTATGTCGGCAAAAAAATCGACCCCGAGTATAACCTCCCCCGTCCTCAAGTACAGCATGGGCTTGGATTTCCATGCCCTTGCTCACTTCTTATTAAAGCGAAAAACTTGAATTCCATCACATCCACCCTTACGTACAGATAAAGACATCAATGTTGCTCACCGACCACCTGAAATTGGACAACGAGCAATTGAAAGGCTGTTGACTTACTACAGTTTTTATTCGAATGGCGAACAATAAGAGAAGGCATTAAAAAGTAAGCTTTTTCTTCAAAGACGCAAAGAGGCTGCGTTAAGCACTTGCCGTTACAAGATTTGTTGAAACGTTAGCAGAAAGATTTGCCTACTGATCGACCAGTAAAATGTAGTAAAGTTACGCTAATCGCTTTTTCTATTTTACACATTGAAATTGACATAAAGAGGACACCGTATGTCTGCTAAGAAGCCTTTGGCACTCGTTATTCTGGATGGATGGGGTTATCGCGAAGATAACAACGACAACGCCATTGCTAATGCAAAAACACCTGTACTTGATGGTTTGATGGCGGGCACCAGCACCCTGATCTCTGCATCAGGCATGGATGTTGGCCTGCCAGACGGTCAAATGGGTAACTCAGAAGTCGGCCACACCAACATTGGTGCCGGTCGTATCGTTTACCAAGACCTAACAAAAATCACTAAGTCGATTGCTGACGGTGAGTTTTTTGACAACGCAGTGCTCACTAACGCTGTCGACAAAGCAGCGAAAGCTGGCAAAGCAGTGCATATCATGGGTCTGATGTCACCAGGCGGTGTTCACAGCCATGAAGACCATATTGCTGCAGCAGTAGAAATGGCTGTTCAGCGCGGCGCAGAAAACGTGTACTTACACTGCTTCCTAGATGGCCGTGATACGCCACCGCGTAGCGCACAAAACTCTTTGGTTCGTTTCGATGAGCTATTCGCGAAACTGGGCAAAGGCCGTACCGCGTCTATCGTTGGTCGTTACTATGCAATGGACCGCGATAACAACTGGGATCGCGTTGAAAAAGCGTACGACCTTCTTACTGAAGCAAAAGGCGACTTCACGTATGCCTCCTCTGTAGACGCGCTTGAAGCCGCTTACGCACGTGAAGAAAACGATGAGTTCGTTAAAGCGTCTGAAATCCGTGCTGAAGGTCAACCTGTAGCGTCTATCAACGACGGTGACAGCCTGATTTTCATGAACTTCCGTGCTGACCGCGCGCGTCAAATCGCACGTACGTTCTTGCCGAGCTTTGACGGTTTCGCCCGTTCAAAAGTGGCTGAGCTTGCAGACTTCGTGATGCTGACTGAATACGCAGCAGACATCGACGCGTCTTGCGCATATCCGTCAGACAACCTTGTGAATACGCTAGGTGAGTGGCTATCAAAAGAAGGCAAAACGCAGCTTCGTATTTCTGAAACAGAAAAATACGCGCACGTGACCTTCTTCTTCAATGGCGGTGCAGAAGACGCATTTGACGGCGAAGAGCGCTCACTGGTTGCCTCTCCTAAAGTGGCAACCTACGATCTTCAGCCAGAAATGAGCTCTGAAGAACTGACCGACAAATTGGTTGAAGCCATCAAGAGCGGTAAGTTTGACCAAATCATCTGTAACTACCCGAACGGCGACATGGTTGGCCATACCGGTGTATACGATGCTGCGGTTAAAGCATGTGAAGCCGTTGATAGCTGCATCGGTCGCGTTGTTGAAGCCATCAAAGACGTTGACGGTCAATTGCTAATAACAGCTGACCACGGTAACGCAGAAATGATGATCGACCCAGAAACGGGTGGTATCCATACTGCACACACCAACCTTCCGGTACCTTTGATCTACGTAGGTAGCAAAGACCTGGAATTGACAGAAGGCGGTAAGCTGTCTGACTTAGCACCAACCATGCTTGCATTGACAGACACCTCAATCCCTTCAGACATGACTGGTAAGCCGCTGTTCAATCTGAAATAATCGTCTCCATGCGGGAAATGATTAAGCGCTTCACCAACAAAACTCGCGCCAGTGCTCTTTGCACTGGCGTTTTTCTATGCCTGTTATTCAGCACAGCTTCACGGGCTGATGAAGGGCAACTGTCTGGTGTGAATAATGAAATTTCCCGCCAGCAGCAACAACTTAGTGCCAGCAGCAAAAAGCTCAACACCCTTCAAGCCGACCTAAAAAAACAAGAACAAGCCATCAGCTCGGTTGCCACACAAATCCGTGCAGCGTCCTTAAAGCTTGAAACCATCGACGATGAAATTGCCACCCTCAATCAAGAAAGCCAACGATTGGAACAGCGTAAGCTAGGTCAGATGGAGCTGTTGAAAGAACTTTTAAACAGCCAATACCGTCAGGGTGAGCACAGCCAACTCAATACCTTTTTAAGTGGCGAAGACAGCAACGACCTTGATCGTATGACCGTTTACGCTGAACGACTATCCAAAGCGCGTACCGATGCCATCAATGAACTGGCCGCCACGGATACCGAACTTCAACTGAAGCGCCGCATGCTTGCCGAGCAAACGCAAAAGCAAACTGCGCTACTCGATGCATTGAAAGCCGATAAAGCGACACTGGAAAAACAACAGCACGCTCAGAAGAAAACCGCCGGCGCGGTACAACGACAGATTCGTAGCGATAAAAGCTATTTGTCTGAACTTCGTAACAACCAAAACCGCTTAAAAGCGGAAGTGGCGAAAGCCGCAGAACAAGCCCGAATTGCCGCCGAGCAAGCCAAAGTAAAAATGGATGGTTTAGGCCGCTACAAAGGCAAATTGCACCGTCCTGTCAAAGGAAAAACTCTGCACAGCTTTGGTAGTACGCAAACGGGCGAGCTTCGTTGGAATGGCATGGTCATCTCATCCAAAGAAGGCGCTGAAGTCAAAGCAGCACACGATGGCACTGTTGTTCTGTCTAACTGGCTTCGCGGCTATGGTTTGATGGTTGTCATCGACCACGGCAAAGGCGACATGAGTTTTTACGGGTATAACCAAGCCCTATTGAAAAACGTCGGAGATACTGTAAAAGCAGGCGACCCTATCGCCCTCGTCGGGAACAGCGGCGGGCAGACACAATCCGGCCTTTACTTTGAAATTCGGCGAAAAGGCAATGCCACCAACCCTAGCCCCTGGTTAGGCCGGTAAGCCAAGAAGGTCGCAGATGCAAAGGATTGTCACTGTCACCGCCCTACTCATACTGCTTCTGGCGCCGCCTGTCGTCGCCAAGCCTAAGCTCGCACTGATCATTGA
Organism: Enterovibrio norvegicus; assembly: GCF_002876705.1. Taxonomy (GTDB): domain Bacteria; phylum Pseudomonadota; class Gammaproteobacteria; order Enterobacterales; family Vibrionaceae; genus Enterovibrio; species Enterovibrio norvegicus_B. The sequence continues at coordinate 93,806 of NZ_MDAG01000018.1, forward strand.
TGATCTCGGCTATGATTTGATGCCACGAGACATTGCAAAGCTGCCACCTGAAATCAGCGTATCTGTCATTCCTTTCACTGAATTCGATACCGCCGTTGCCCTGACAGCGCTCAATCAACACCGTGAAGTGTTGCTTCACCTTCCTATGCAAAGCCCACCTGGCTCACCCGCCGAGCCCAATGCGCTGACGCTTGAAATGGACAAAGAACAAATACAAACCTCGGTTCGAGAAGCGCTCTATCGCGTGCCCCACGCCGTGGCAGTGAATAACCATATGGGCAGCTTACTCACGCAACATCACGAGCCTATGCACTGGATCATGGAAGCGCTTCACGCCAAGGATCTCGGCTTTATTGATAGCCGCACCACGCCGAGCACGGTGGCGCAGAAAATTGCAAAGCAGCACGGATTAGCCAATAACCGCCGTCATGTTTTTCTCGATCATCTACAAACGGAAGATTTTATCCACCAACAACTCGAGCTCGCGATTCAACAAGCCAACCGACGCGGCATCGCTGTCGTCATTGCTCACCCGTTTCCAATCACGCTTGATACGTTGCAAAAAGCACTGCCATCACTGCAAGAGCGTGTCGATCTCGTGCCCATCTCACAGGCTCTGTCTCAGTAAATGGCATAAAAAAACCCGCCGAAGCGGGTTTAATCAAGCGTTCAAATTGGTGCTATTTTTGCCAATCAAGGATGACCTTGCCTGACATGCCAGAACACATCTTATCGAAGCCTTCTTGGAAATCATCAACACTGTAGTGGTGCGTGATGATTGGGCTTAAATCCAAACCAGATTGGATCAAGCTCGCCATTTTGTACCACGTTTCAAACATTTCACGGCCATAGATACCTTTGATCACCAAGCCTTTGAAAATCACTTGGTTCCAATCGATACCCATGTCTGATGGCGGAATACCCAGAAGAGCAATACGACCACCGTGGTTCATGGTTTTCAGCATGGAGTTAAACGCAGATGGGTTACCTGACATTTCTAGGCCCACATCGAAGCCTTCTTTCATGCCTAGCTCAGCCATGACATCTTCCAGCTTCTCTTCTGCCACGTTAACCGCACGGGTCACACCCATCTTACGCGCAAGGTCGAGGCGGTATTCGTTTACATCGGTGATCACGACATAACGCGCACCCACGTGTTTCGCGACAGCTGCAGCCATAATGCCAATCGGACCAGCACCGGTGATCAGCACATCTTCGCCAACAAGGTCGAATGACAGTGCGGTGTGAACCGCATTGCCGAATGGGTCAAAGATGGAGGCAAGATCGTCAGAAATATCCGCAGGGATTTTGAATGCGTTGAACGCTGGGATCACGAGGTATTCAGCAAACGCGCCTTCACGGTTCACACCCACACCTGTGGTGTTGCGGCAAAGGTGCGTGCGGCCAGCGCGGCAGTTGCGGCAGTGACCACACGTGATGTGGCCTTCGCCAGAAACACGGTCGCCCACGGTGAAACCGCGCACTTCCTGACCCATGGCAACCACTTCACCCACGTATTCGTGACCAACAACCATTGGCACAGGAATGGTCTTTTGTGACCACTCGTCCCAGTTGTAGATGTGTACATCAGTACCACAAATCGCGGTTTTACGGATTTTGATCAGAAGATCGTTATGGCCCACTTCTGGAAGCTCAACCTCGGTCATCCAAATGCCAGGTTCCGCTTTCAGTTTTGCCAGCGCTTTCATTTTGTTCGTCATTGACTGCTTATCCAATCAAGCCCATGTCTTTACCCACTTTGATAAAGGCATCGATGGCTTTGTCTAATTGCTCGCGGCTATGTGCAGCCGACATTTGTGTACGAATACGTGCTTGGCCTTTTGGTACCACTGGGAACGAGAACCCAACCACGTAGATACCTTCTTTCATCATGCGTTCTGCAAACTCAGCACCGACTTTTGCATCGCCAAGCATGACAGGGATGATCGCGTGATCAGCACCCGAAAGTGTAAAGCCCGCTTCGCTCATGCGCGCGCGGAAATGGCTCGCATTGTCCCAAAGCTGGGTACGCAGATGACCACTTTCTTCCAGCAAGTCAATCACGCGGATAGACGCAGACACGATAGCCGGTGCCAACGAGTTCGAGAACAGGTACGGGCGTGAACGCTGACGCAGCCAATCAATCACTTCTTTCTTGCCCGAGGTGTAACCGCCTGATGCGCCGCCCATGGCTTTGCCTAGCGTGCCAGTGATGATGTCGATACGATCAATCACGTCATGGTGCTCGTGCGTACCGCGGCCATTCGCGCCCATAAAACCCACTGCGTGAGAGTCATCAACCATCACCAATGCGTCGTATTTGTCTGCCAAATCGCAAATCGCAGGCAGGTTCGCAACAACGCCATCCATTGAGAACACACCGTCGGTCACGATAAGCGTGTTACGTGCGCCCGCTTCTTTTGCCGCAATCAATTGCTGCTCAAGTTCTGCCATGTTGTTGTTCGAATAACGGAAACGCATCGCTTTACACAGACGCACACCATCAATGATTGATGCGTGGTTTAGTGCATCAGAAATGATGGCGTCTTCCGCACCCAAAATGGTTTCGAACAAACCTGTGTTCGCATCAAAGCAAGAGGTGTAAAGAATGGTGTCTTCCATACCTAGGAATGTAGAGAGTTTATCCTCAAGCTCTTTGTGCGCATCTTGCGTGCCGCAGATGAAACGCACTGATGCCATGCCAAAGCCATGTTCGTCCATGCCCTTTTGCGCAGCATCAATCAGCACAGGGTGATTGGCCAGACCCAAGTAGTTGTTGGCACAGAAGTTCAGTACTTCATCACCGGATGCCACGGCAATTTTGGCTTGCTGCGCAGTGGTGATAACACGTTCATCTTTATAAAGGCCTTCAGCTTTCACTTCTTCAAGCTGCTGACGAATTTGCTGGTAAAAAGCGGCAGTCATCGCACACTCCATCATGGAAACAGGAACAAGGGGTTCACGCCCACCATCACCCCCTTAAAGGACAGTGATACGCAGACATGCGTAAGTTTACGCCACCCATCACATGTGCGCGGCGTCGTGATTGTCGTACCTTCGAGAAGTAAAAGCATCTAGTGAATGCTATTTAATCAGTATGACCTATCAGTAAGGAGGCTGATGATAGTTTTCTAAGGAAGGGTAAGTCTATCGAATTAGCACATCTTGTTGCAGTAGATCACGCAAGTGTATTGGCCATTTGCTGATGATAATGCTCAATGATTTCTGCCACCACTGCCTGCCCTTTGTCGGTCGACATCGGCAGCACCATGCTCAGTATCTGAAGAACACCTTGGTAAATGACAGTCGGCGTGATTTTAGCCTGTGGCGCTTGTGCGCTTTGATAGAAAATCCAGCTTGAGGCAACCAATTTGAGGTTATCGCACAAGGATTCAATGCCGTCATCGTCCATATCGAGCCAACCCGTGGCACGAAATTGCGTCAATGTGACGACAAGATTAGCTTTTAGTGCCTGCTGCGCGGTAAGGTATTTGTCTTGTAATACCGCATCTCGGCGCAAGATATCAGGCAAATTGGCGTAGAAGAATCGATAGCGCCACATCAATTGGAACGTTGCATCTAAATAGGCAAGTAGACGCTGTTGATCGGTATCTACCGAAGTTTCTGGCTGAAATGACGTGGTGAGATCGAGGGCGTATTGATCGAAAATACTGTGTATAATCTCTTCCTTATTACGGAAGTGGTAATACAAGTTCCCCGGGCTTATACCGAGATCCGCTGCAATGTGATTGGTGGTGACATTGGGTTCACCCTGTTCGTTGAACAGCGCCAGTGCAGAATGAATAATGCGATCACGGGTTTTCATGGTTAAACTGCTATCCTCAAGCCCAGAGCGGAAACACAAATATTACCATAGCCATTACAGTCGTGATGGCGAAGTCTTCTCATTGTCAGAATTTAGGTAAAAGTATGATTATAGTGACTGGCGGCGCTGGCATGATCGGCAGCAACATTGTTAAAGCCCTGAACGAACAAGGCATCAACGACATCCTTGTTGTTGATAACCTAAAAGACGGTACAAAGTTCGTTAATCTGGTCGATCTAGACATCACTGATTACATGGACAAAGAAGACTTTATCACCCAAATCATGGCGGGTGACGACTTCGGTCCAATCGAAGCCATCTTCCACGAAGGTGCATGCTCTGCGACCACTGAGTGGGACGGCAAGTACATGATGCTCAACAACTACGAGTACTCGAAAGAGCTGCTCCACTTCTGTCTTGAGCGTGAAATTCCCTTCCTGTATGCCTCTTCCGCTGCAACCTACGGTGGTCGCGATCATGACTTCATCGAAGAGAAACCGTACGAAGGTGCACTGAACGTTTACGGTTACTCGAAGCAACAGTTCGACAACTATGTTCGCCGTATTTGGGCAGACGCAGAAGCACACGGCGAAACGCTGTCTCAAATCACGGGTTTCCGCTACTTCAACGTTTACGGCCCACGTGAAAACCACAAAGGCAGCATGGCATCAGTGGCGTTCCACCTAAACAACCAAATTAAAGAAGGCCAAAACCCGAAACTGTTCGAAGGCAGCAACACCTTCAAACGTGATTTCGTGTACGTTGGTGACGTGTGCAAGATGAACCTTTGGTTCCTTGAAAACGGCGTATCTGGCATCTTTAACTGTGGCACTGGCCGCGCAGAACCTTTCCGCGCCGTGGCTGAAGCAGTTATCGCTTACCACAACCAAGGAGAAGTGGAAGAGATTCCATTCCCAGACCACCTAAAAGGCCGCTACCAAGCCTTCACCCAAGCCGACCTCACTAAGGTACGCGCCGCGGGCTACAGCGAGGAGTTTAAAACTGTCGCTGAAGGTGTTGCTGAGTATATGAATATTCTCAATGCCTAGGAGACTTCACATTCGTACTCATGGTCTCATTGATATTTGCCCCCTTGCATAACGAGGTGAAGTTTTGAAAATTGCGATTGTTGGAACAGGCTATGTAGGCCTTTCAATGGCGATGCTATTAGCGCAAAACAATGAAGTGATTGCACTTGATATTGATGTGGAAAAAATTGCGCTACTCAATAAACGTAGATCGCCGATTGCAGACAAAGAGATTGAAAACTTTCTCTTAGATGAAGCGCTCAACTTCATCGCCACAACGGATAAAGCCTTAGCCTATGACAATGCTGACTTCGTTGTTATCGCGACTCCTACAGATTATGACCCGCAGACAAATTATTTTAATACATCATCCGTTGAATCAGTGATTAAGGATGTTATTGCGCACAACAACAGCGCTTTAATGGTTATAAAATCGACAGTTCCAGTTGGCTATACCGCTCAAATAAGGCAAGAGTTTGGTTGTGACAATATCGTTTTCTCGCCAGAGTTCTTACGTGAGGGAAAAGCTCTCTTTGACAACTTACATCCATCACGCATCATCGTGGGAGAGCAAAGTGAACGAGCAAAACAGTTTGCTCAGCTACTTGTTGAAGGTGCGATTAAGGAAAATATCGATGTATTGTTCACGAGTTCGACTGAAGCAGAGGCTGTAAAGCTATTCTCTAACACCTACTTAGCTATGCGTGTGGCCTATTTCAATGAATTGGATTCTTATGCAGAAGCATTAGGGTTAGACACCAAACAAATCATTGAAGGCGTTTGTTTAGACCCCCGCATTGGCAACCACTATAACAACCCTTCTTTTGGCTATGGTGGTTACTGCTTGCCAAAAGATACTAAGCAATTGTTGGCTAACTACAAAGAAGTACCCAACAATATGATTAGTGCGATTGTGGACGCAAACCGTACAAGAAAAGACTTTATTTCTGAGTCTATCGTCAAGCGTAACCCGAAAGTTGTTGGGATATACCGATTGATAATGAAGTCTGGATCTGACAATTTCCGAGCTTCTTCAGTTCAAGGAATAATGAAACGCTTAAAAGCAAAAGGCATAGAGGTCATTGTTTATGAGCCAGTGCTAGACGATGCATTATTCTTCAACTCCCGCGTTATTCGCGATCTCAACGCATTCAAGCAAGAAGCAGACGTCATTGTGTCAAACCGCATGATTGATGCACTCCAAGATGTTGCCGAGAAAGTGTATACACGCGATCTTTTTGGCACGGATTAAAGTTCTTCTTATGAGCCCAGAACCAATAGATAAAAACACCTACAACCCAACGTTTAGTTGGAGTTATTTGCTACCTCGGTATTGGACTACTTGGCTTGCTGTCATTTTTGGTGCCGTATTTACTTTGCTTCCCCACTTTGTTCACAAAGCAATTGCTAAGGGTTTGTCTAGAATCGTCTGCCTAAGTAAATCTGGCAGCGTACATCGCACCAGAGTAAATCTCTCCCTGTGCTTCCCTGAAGCGTCCGAGGCAGAGAGAGAGCAAATGTTGAAAAAACAGTTTGCCGTCGCCATTTGCTACCTGCTCAAATTTCCATCGATTACGCTTAAAAGTCGTAAGTGGTTGCAAAAGAATGTCGTCGTAAGCGGCGAAGAACAGCTGATTGATACAAAGCAAAACACAATTCTATTGGTTCCCCACACATGGTCGATTGATGTACCAGCTATCTATTTAGCCTCTCGCGGTTTACCCGTTGCTGCCTTTGCAAAAAAACAGAAGAACGGATTATCAGACTGGCTAATGCACCGACAACGTGTTCAGTATGGCGGTGCGGTATGCGAGCGGAAACAGGGTATTAAACCGTTTATCAAAGCCGTACGCGGAGGCTATCTTGGGTATTACCTGCCTGATGAAGACTTGGGTGAGAAGCACAGTGTGTTTGTAGATTTTTTCGCAACAACTAAGGCGACGTTGTCGGGATTAAACAAACTTGCAAAAGTCAGCCAAGCTCGTATTGTCCCGCTCTATGCAAAATTTAATCTCGATAGCGGACGATACGAAATCAAACTGTACGAACCAATTACGTTATCAGGTGATGAATGGGTCGACGCAAGACTCATGAATCAATTTATAGAAAACCAAGTTGTACCAGAACCAGAACAATATATGTGGATACTTCGCTTATTGAAAACACGCCAGAATGGTGAGAAAAACCCATATAAGTAAACACAATGTTCATTGGCTCCTAGAAGTACTCAAGGCGCCAAAATTTTCAAGACCGTTTAAGATGTATCCACTAGGAATGCTAGTCACTATCTACCTGTGAGTATAAAAAGACCTCATTCAGTAAAATAGAGCTTCCTACTTATTCATTTATCTTCAACTAGGTCTCTTACAAACGCTTTAAATTCTACTCTGAGAGTATCTAGCGTTACACAGTAAACCATATAAAACTTGAATGCGCTTTAAGCGCATTTGATTGGCTGGAATGACAAATGAAAATAGCACTAGTTCATCTTCGACATGCATACTCAGGTGGTGTAGAGCTGTATCTAAACCGCATGGCAAACTATCTTGCAGAAAAAGGTGAAGAAGTCACCATCATATGTCGCTCCCATGCAGAGCACCCTCCTCACCCAAACGTCAAATTTGTCAAACTAGCGGGTATAAGCATTGGTAAAACGCACCGCCTTTGGCGATTTGCTAAAGCAGTTGAAAAACACGTAAACGAATCCAACTACGATTTAGTTTATGGTTTAGCGCATGCATGGACACATGATGTACTTCGAATAGGCGCAGGCACTAGCTTACATTTATCACGCTCGCTCAATCGTCCAATGCGTTTTAAAGACCGTATAAACCATATAATCGAGAGTAAAGCCATGGCTCCTGGTGCTTATCAGCATGTCATTAGCAATTCACATAAAAGCGCTTCTGAGATACAAGAAGCCCATAATGTACCTCCCGAAAAAATCACAGTCATACATAACTTTGTAGATACACAACGGTTTGATGCGGAGAGAGTTCAGCAAGAAGCTGACTTGTTAAAAAAAGAACTTGGTATTGATGATGGGAAACCAATATTTCTATTCCTAGGTACAGGTTATGAACGAAAAGGGTTGAAGCAGGCACTAATTGCGTATTCTAAATTATCATTCGAGGCGCATCTTCTTGTTGTAGGGAGAGAAACACACGAGGCTGATTATATTAAGTTTGCGAAGGAGTTAGGGGTATCCAAACGCTGCCAATTCTTAGGTGTTAATAATCAACCAGAACTATTTTTCACTCTATCCGATTGCTATTTACTTCCCACGCTTTATGAGCCATTTGGTTTTACGGTCATCGAGGCTCTAGCTTGTGGCACACCTGCTATCACGACAGAAAACTGTGGAGCAAAGGAAGTGTTGAATCAACAGGTATCGACAGTTATCGGAGCAGAGGTAAACCCAGATGAATTACTTGCTGCGATGACTCAATGGGCCGATAAAAAGCAAACAACACAAGTAAGCGAGGTATGTCGCGAGTTAGCGAAAACGATGGATGTTGATGTCGTTTTGGACAAAAACTACAAACAACTGTTAAAAGTATACGAAATGAAAAAGGCGACTAACAATGCTTGAATTTCTAACATGGCCAATAATAGGTTCAGGACAGGAAAGAGTATGCTACCGTGATCCTAATGATCCATTGCGATGCGTGAAAGTCAGCAAGAAAGAGCAATCCAAACAAACTCGACGTGAGCTTAGCTATTACCAATATCTAGCCTCTAGAGATATCTCCTACTCTCATATTCCTAAATTTTATAAGAAAGTGGATGAAGGTGAGTATATTGGTCTAGAAATGGAGTTCATTTGTAATCCTGATGGATCTAATGCACCTGATTTGTATAACTACATCAAACTTTCTTTATCGGAAAAGGAAGTTGAAAATCTCTATCATTCCTTAGAAAAATTGAGAATCTACTTAATAGAGAATAACATTGTTCCTTGCGATCTAGTCTTGAGCAATTTCTTAGTTCAAACATTACCCGATGGTGTGAAAATCGTTATGGTTGATGGTTTAGGAGGTGCCGAGTTTATTCCTCTGAGCAACTACATAGCATACTTTGGGAAGAGAAAAATAAACAGAAAGTGGGGTAAGTTTTTGGACGAACGTGTAATCCCGAAAATAAAAAAGCATAAAAAATAATATCGATATGGATCGTGTATGGTAAATTCTATATTTCAAGTGCAAGAGAGTATCTATAAATAACCTTGCACTTTAGCCTGATTACTCCTGTTTACATAAATTAAAATATTTCTCTAGTGTTTTTATACTAATATAATCTTCACGCCTAGAATCTTTAAACTGTGAAACATGCAAGTGGGCATTTTCTAGAATATCATCAGCTTTATTAGGGTTTTCTAGATAGAACCTTATTTTCTCTTCAAAGTCAGACCAGTCATCTTTCACCTCAATAAAATGCACCCCAGGAACTAACGCCCCTTCCATAAACCAAGTCTCAAAACGCATTTTTGGCGATACAACAATTGAGTTAGAAGACATAGCCCATTTCAAGTTAGATGCAACATCATTTCCCTCAAGACATATGATGAACTTATATTTCAATTGATCATCTACCGACATGAATGGCTGTTTCCACTCAGGATGATCTTCACTCATGTTAGACTGTCCAGCATCAACTAATTCATGCCCAAACATTTTTTCCATAAAACGTATACGATGTTTCTGGGTCACTCGCCCACGAAAAACAGCCATACTCTTCTTGTCTGCGAACTTTAAATTGTCAGACATAAAACGAAAATGACGGTATTTATCTAATTTAAAGAGTACGGAGTTCTTGTTGTCGCCTTGCGTAGGACGTGCTTTATAGATTGTTGGATATGACTCAATGGCAACTTTATCACCAAAGTAATAACAGAATTTGAAATGCCGTGGGAAGTAATAAAGATACTGTTTCAAATCAAAATAATAGGCACTTTTATCTCTTAGCTTGTATCCAACCTCCCTACTTTCTGCTTTGTCGCTCAACGCCATAGGCCTATCTAGCTTGCAATAGTAGTCAACTCTATGTTGTAACTCTTCCAAATCATCGTGAAACTCATCCTCTAACTTTTTCTTATAACGCATGAAAATAAAGGATGGAAAGATATTGAGAAGTAAATTATTTAAATAGTAGAAAAACTTCATAGATTTCTATCTCTTACAAATCATTAGTACACATCGACTTAACAAGATTAAATAGCTTACTTGATTATAAATGTCAAGAGTCTGTGGAGTAGTCACGACTATAGCACAATCATCATTGATATCACAGAGTGATCATTATTTACAACGAGTTGGTATATTGAAGAGCATAGAAATTGAGTTTAATATATTTATGCACTTTTCAACTTTTAACATTAGTGTAAAGACAGAAAGGCTTTAGTTAGACTAATGTTAACACTAACATTAGGGTTATTAAAAGTTGGGAACACCTTCAAATAAATAAATTCTTTACCTACCTCTTATTTAATTTTTCAGCTACCCTTTGACGGTGGTAAGTTGAAATATCTCACCCAATTTCATCATCCTATTCAGCATTAAGTAATACTAACCGACATAATAGTACTGATATGAATATACTAATGATTTACAATTGCGATCTACCTCCAGTAAATTATGGTGGAACTGAACGTGTAATCTGGAGCCTAACAAAAGGTCTATCACAACTAAATCATAACGTCTATTTGTTCAGTCAAGTATATGTAGAGTGTCCGTGGGTGAAAACCATAATATTTGACTCATCAAAACCTATCGATGATCAGATCCCTGATTATATCGACATAGTCCATTTTCATACAAATGGGTCTACAGAGAAAAAACCTTATGTTATTACCAAGCATGGAAACAATAACATAGATAAAAATATTGACCCTAATACTATATTTGTATCCAGAAAGCATGCAGCTAATCACGGGGGCGAAGCCTTTGTGTACAATGGATTAGATTGGAGTGAGTATTTACAGCCGAACTTGAATAAATCTAATAGAGATGAGCGTTGCCACTTTCTTGGTAAAGCCGCTTGGCGTCTTAAAAATGTTCAAGGCGCGATCAATATTGCAAAGAAAGCAAAAATTGAGTTGGATGTTCTTGGCGGGTATAGGCTTAATTTAAAAATGGGGTTTCGCTTTACTTTTGATAGGCACGTGAAGTTTCATGGCATGGTTAACAACGCGACTAAATGTAAAGTGATGGATCAATCTAAAGGTTTAATATTTCCCGTTACTTGGGAAGAACCATTTGGACTCGCTGTAACTGAAAGTCTTTTTATGGGAACCCCTGTTTTCGCTACTCCTTATGGTTCATTACCTGAATTAATAAGAGACCAAGATCTAGGATTTATTTCTAACGTTGAAGATGAGCTTGTTAGCGCAGTAAGAAGCAAATCCTATAATCCAAAATATTGTAATGAATATGCACGTGATACATTTGACCATTTATCTATGGCAAAATGCTATATAGAGAAATATGAAAGCGTAATTAATGGTACGTTTTTAAATAATTTCACTCCCAAACCAATGAGTCAATTAAGAAACCTTTCGTATTTCAAGAAATTACCATATAGATGATAATTTAAATCCACTTTAGCTAGAGGTTTTTCAAATCTCAATGTCATATTTCTCTAAGATCTTACTAAGTTGTAAGTCGTTGCCATTACTATGTACATTTTCATTATTTAATGCAATGTCTTGATGATCCTTGATCTGTAAAAACCTTAATGAAAAGTCTCTATCATCACGAATCTTTGACCTTTTTATGTCATGTTTAATGCACATCATATTTATCCAAATGTCATCCGCAGAAGGGCAGAGTTCCATGAAAGATTTCTCATTGCAGAATTCTTCATTTAACATACCCGCAGGGAATAACGTACCTGCACCAGACGTTAAAAATGTGTTCCTGCCATTTTCTTCGAAAGAGGATTCATATTTCCATTTTCGATATGGCTTAACACCATCTTTATCAATAGCGATCGTATGAGCGCGAACACCTACTATAGAATCAGGCTCAAGATGCCGACCTCTCAATAATAACTCTATAAGATCATGAGGGTATAAAATATCATCATCAACCGTGATAATATCAGCTTGTGGGAAGAGTTTTAGAGAAGGAACAAGTTTCTTGTATGATCGAATGTTTGGATAGAACCGTACATCCAACCCTCTATCCATTTGATTTTTTAACAGCAAAGGAATTGTTTCTAGGCTATATTCATTCTCATCCAGCCACAACACAATTCTATTTGCTTTTACGGTCTGCTGCCCTAATGACTCAATGACTAAGTAAACGTCATGTATTCGCTTTGAATATGTAGTAAGACTAACTACCGTTTCAGGTTTTCCATGTGATTCGCTACTAATTAATCTCTCAGTTTCACTCATCGCTTTACAATGAAAACCTTGCTTCTTAATGAGATAATCAATAGTGGTATCTATTTGTCGAATTGTTCGCCTTTCTAGCTTTTTACTCTTTAGGTATCTCTTTATAAATTTCATAGTGTTCTCTAAGTATTCATTTGAAAAATGATAAAATAGTCTTCAATCATTAAAAATAAAAATCTATGTTACTCTCACTGAAGGTTTAGGCATAAAGAACAACCCACCAAGAATTATATTGTGAATATATAAGCCATAAAACTTTGTATTATATGACTCAAAAGCATTGATAAATAACCAGAAAATAATGAAAATAATGAAGAAAGCTGATGTCATATTATCTGAATTCCTGATGATATTACTGGCTATCATATAATAAAATAAAAAAATAAAAGAAATCCCAACAACACCAAATGCAACTAGGACTTCCATGTAGTAATTGTGAAGATGTCCAAACCCTCTGATTTTCTTATTTGATTGAAAAAGATCAGAAGTTTTCAATACTTGCCTAACCGCGACTTTACTCGCCCCAAATAATGGGTTGTCTGAAATCCAATCACCGGCCTCTAACCATGAGTTAAACCTAATACCGAAACTGGACATTGGTATGTCATCCCACTCTCCACCAATAATAAGCTCGACTACTTTTTGGTCACCTCTTTCTTTACTATATTCAATCCTTTCTTGGAACAAGTCACTACTAACAACAATCGATAAAACCGTTATCAACATAAGATAAAAGCTAAAAATGACTCTGTAACCAAGTACTCTCTTAATTAAAGCTGGCGCTAAGAGCAAAACAAGAAAAAAACCAATCCAAATCTGTCTACTTTGGCTAACAAACAACACAAAAAATCCAAACACCATTGATAGAAGTAGAAGGACAGAAGTTAATCGAAAGTATCTACCCTTGTTATTTAAAAGTAAAAAAACAGATATCATAATTCCGACTGCAGCCAGCATTGTCGTATATTGGGCATTGTGGAAGCCGAAATTCACCCTCTGACCCGAAATTGCATAAGATATACTGTTAAACTGATAATCATGGTAAAAAACACTTAATACAAAGCTTAATATCAACGATGAGAAAAGTATTAATCTACGTTTTCTATCATTACCAATCCAAAAAGCGATAAAGACAAACAAAAATAGACTGGATAATGTTTTAATATCTGGATAACTTTTTGCGATATCAGGTATGACAATTAAAGAGTTTAGCCAACTTATTATCTGAATTAAAATGGAAGCTACAAAGAGATAGACCATACCTTTATCATAATCTTTATCCTTACAACAAAGATATAACACAGGTGCACTACCGATAAGAATTAGAGTTTTAAATACATTGCTCAAATCCAAACCTGGCATCGCAGTAACACTATACAGCAAGCAAATTATATACATACCAACATCATATTGCTCAGATAATATTATTTTTTTAAAATGCTCGGAGCGAAGGGTTTTCATAATACTTCCAATATTTCCCTAAAATCTTCCATTGAGGAGACATATATACATAATACGTTAAGCTTCTTTTCGATGAAAGGTACAAAAAATCGCACTTAAGAAGCTGCAAAATGAATAAAAGAAGCAACGGTCAGAATTTCCACCTCAAGCATGCGTATGCTTCTCCTTCCTAAAAATTGCTCTTCATTCGCCCAGTCAACCTTAGGCGCAGAAAAACAACCGTATTTTCTGATTCCAGTGTGAAAAATGTTAATCACTTCAGGTAGAATAACATTTACTCTTACACAACTATAATTCGTAATTCTAGGGCGTACTTCTCTATGAAGAAAATCTTGATCATTGGGCCAGCTTGGGTTGGTGATATGGTAATGTCTCAGACACTCTATATCGAGCTAAAAAAACACAACCCAGATAGCGAGATCGATGTTATGGCTCCTGATTGGTGTCGCCCTATTCTTGAGCGCATGCCAGAAGTCGATAAGGTGATAGCTATGCCACTGGGCCATGGTGAATTTTCCCTTTCAGCTAGAAGAAGGCTCGGTATAGCTTTACGTTCAAATGACTATGAACACGCATACATACTGCCGAATTCAGCAAAATCTGCACTGATCCCTTGGTTCGCCAATATACCTAATAGGACAGGCTGGCGCGGAGAGATGCGCTATGGCCTTCTCAATGATTTACGCCCCAACAAGAAAGACTTTTCTTTGATGATTGAGCGCTACGTAGCCCTAGCTCACTCCCGCAAGGAAATGCTCAACAGCAAAAGCTTGAAATCCTTACCTCGTCCAAAATTGGCCATCGATAAAAACAAACAACAGCAAGCACTAGATAGATTTCAACTTCAACTGAATCGCCCTGTGATAGGGCTATGCACAGGGGCCGAATTTGGACCTGCAAAACGCTGGCCTGAATATCACTTCAGTGAAACTGCTCGTCAGCTTATTGATAAAGGCTATCAAATATGGCTGTTTGGCTCAGCAAAAGATAGAGAAGTAACGAGTCAAATAAAGAGCAGTCTTGACGCAGAGCAACAGGTGCATTGCGTAAACTTAGCTGGCGAGACTAGTCTGATTGAAGCTATAGATCTCTTAGCTGCTTGCGGTACTGTGGTAAGTAATGATTCAGGCCTCATGCATATCGCCGCTTCAGTAGGCTGTCGCCTGGTTGCTTTATATGGTTCCACATCACCTAGTTACACTCCGCCTCTAGCCGAACACGTAGCGATTTTACATACAGATATTGAATGCCGCCCATGCTTTGAGCGCGAATGTCCAAAACAACATCTAAAATGCTTAACTGAATTAAAACCAGATCAGGTACTTAGTGAAGTTATTAAACTTAACGCAATTCAGGTAGAAACATGCTAGCTCGCCTGATTTACACACTACTCCTCTTCTTAGTTAGCCCTGTTTTACTTTGGGTCCTTTATAGGAAACACCCCAATAAACCTGCTATTTCCCATCGTTGGAAAGAATATTGGGGATTCACCCCTGCTCTCTGCGGTAACCACCCGCTATGGATACACGCAGTGTCAGTGGGTGAGGTGATTGCCATATCACCGCTTATTCGAGAGTTAAAACGTCAAGAGCCTTCAATTTCGATTTTACTGACAACGACTACGACGACTGGCGCAGAGCAAGCAAAACGGCTTGGGGATTTGGTCGAGCACCGTTATATGCCAATTGATTTCAGTCACTGTGTTAAACGCTTCGTGTTGAAAATGCAACCAAAAGCGATGGTTATCGTTGAAACTGAGCTTTGGCCTAATACGCTCCATACAGTTTCTAAAGCCCGTATCCCGATAACAGTCATAAATGCACGCCTTTCTGAGAACTCAGCAAAAGGTTACCGAAAAATAAAACCTCTTTTTGACATTATTTCGCATTCAGTCAACCAGATCCTTTGCCTACATACTGACGATGCTAAACGTTTTATTGGGCTAGGTGTTGATGAAAGAAAAGTTTCTATCAGTGGCTCAATAAAATACGATCTCATCATATCGCCAGATGTCATTGTTGCTGGAAGCACATTGCGCTCCTCACTTGGTCTCAACAGACCTGTTTGGATTGCTGCCAGTACCCACAAGGGTGAGGATGAACAGATGTTATCCATTCATCGTAACATTGCAGACGAGCACCCGGATGCCTTGCTTATTCTAGTGCCACGACATCCTGAGCGTTTTAATGACGTAGAAGCAAATTGCAAACAGCAGGGGTTTATCACAGCACGTAGAAGCAACAATCAAGCCGTCGATAAACATACTCAAGTCTACCTCGGCGATACGATGGGAGAACTGTTGATAATGCTTCAATGCGCAGATATCACGGTAATAGGTGGCAGTTTAATTGGAGATAAAGTCGGTGGGCACAATCTTTTAGAGCCTGCAGCTTTAGGCAAGCCTAGTTTGATTGGCCCTAGTTACTTTAACTTTACTGATATCACAAGACAGTTGGCAACAGCAGGGGCGACCAAAATCTGTGACGATAAATCTGATATTTCAGCCACTTTGCTGCAATTATTTAGCGATAAACAGAAATGCAATGAGATGAGCAAAGCTGCTCTTAGTGTTGTAAATGCCAATCGAGGCGCCATTAATTACACTATCAAGCACATACTTAAGAGCATGAACTAAATAAAGAAACACGCTGGCTACGTTTGATTGAAAACAGATAAAAGTATCATTGTGTCAATTGTATGGTGCTATAACCTTCAGTTAGCCAGCGCCAATGACTCTCCTCGTTGAATGTAATCCCTGCTTTGTTTTTCTCTTTCTGGAATGACCGCAAAAGGCGGTCTAGGTTACCTTGTTGCCAATTCTTACCCTCACGCTTCTCACATTTATCAAAATCAATAAGCCAAACTTGGTTGTCACCATCAAGCAAAATGTTATGCGCATTTAGATCTGTATGACATACACCGGCCCGGTGCATTTTGGCAATTTCTTCGCCAATCGCATACCAAACGTTGTGCTCTACCTTTGAGTTTTTAAGTAATGCAACTAGGTCACGAGCGCCACTAACCAACTCTATTAAAATGTCGGCCCGATAAAAAAGCGTTCCGACCTTGTTCGCTTTAGCTCCCAAAGGACGAGGAACATTTACCCCGCATTGACGTAAATGTTTGAGAAGCATAAATTCTTCATAGCACCGTGTTCTTTCCCAGCCAATAAACAAGTATTGATCTTTAACTAGCTTACCGAACAATCCTCCTCGTCGGTAGTGTCGCAATGCCATGGGCACTTGCTCGCCTTGCACAAACCAAGTTGTCCCTCTTCCTTTGGCAGAACCAATGACTTTGTTCAGTTTGGACCAATATTCAGGTTCAAAAACGCTGCCAATATCAGCCTCCGACAACAAGGTGTTATCAAACCACACCAGTCCATCTGCCAAATTTATCTGTTGCATTGC
Organism: Enterovibrio norvegicus; assembly: GCF_002876705.1. Lineage (GTDB taxonomy): Bacteria > Pseudomonadota > Gammaproteobacteria > Enterobacterales > Vibrionaceae > Enterovibrio > Enterovibrio norvegicus_B. The sequence continues at coordinate 110,927 of NZ_MDAG01000018.1, forward strand.
TTTTTCTCTTATCATTAAGTGGCTTAAATTATAATTTTCAAAAAGAAGAACTTCATGTGGCTCTGTACACTAACAGAGCTAATCATTGTAAACTTCCAGCAATCTCAACAACTGGTCTAGCGTGCTGCGATAGCCTTACCTAACTTAACTATGTAAAGAATGACCCATCAAATAAGTGCTTTTTGTTTTTGAAGCAAGACTAAGTCCTGTTACAAGCACTGTTTTGATGCTTGGCCACCGAAGGATACTATGAAACCGCTGCTCTCATCCGCTCCAAAATCAATTTGCGTTCTGCGTCTATCCGCGATCGGTGATGTTTGCAATACCATCGCTGCCATTCAAGCCATTCAGAAACATTGGCCGAATGTTCAAGTTACATGGATTACTGGCAAGCTAGAGGCAAAGCTTCTCGAATCAATCGATGGTATTGAAGTCATAGTATTCGATAAGAATACCGGGATTAGTGGCTATAGAGCGCTTTGGAAGCATCTTGATGGACGCATTTTTGATGTTCTGCTCCATATGCAGTATGCCATTAGAGCAAGTATCGCAACATTAGGAATCAAAGCAGAGTATAAACTGGGGTTTGCGCCAGATCGTAGTCAAGACCTTCAAACCCTCTTCACAAACGTAAAAGTTACTTCCCCTCAATCTTTGCATGTTGCTGATGGATTCATGGCTTTCGCATTAAGTCTGGGGGTTCCCGCATCAGCATTGAATTGGGCATTATCCTATTCAGAGCAAGACCAACACTGGGCACAATCAAACATTGTTCCCAACAAACCAAGTTTGTTACTAGTCGCAGGGGCCTCAAAAGCCTACAAGAACTGGAATGTGGCAGGCTATGTCGAAGTAATTAAACATGCGCAAACTAAAGGCTGGCAAATATTACTGGCCGGCAGTCCATCAACATTGGAAATCGACCTCGCAGAATCAATCCAAACTCAACTAGCCGAACCTTGTGTCAATCTAGTAGGAAAAAGTAGCATTTTGCAAATGCTTGCGTTGATTGATCATGCAGATATGGTGATTACACCTGATACTGGCCCGGCTCATATGGCGAGCGCAATGAACACACCTATAATTGGCCTCTATGCACACCATAATCCGTCACGTGTAGGTCCATATAATTATTTAAAATACGCAGTATCTGTCTACGAAGAAGCAGTATTCGCTGAAACAGGGAAATCCATTGAAGAGTTAAACTGGCGAACTCGAGTGAAAGACAAGACCGCCATGAGCCGCATCCAGAGCCAAGATGTGATTGAGATGTTTGATCGTGTGATAGATGATTTTAATATGATGGGGCAGTAATGAGCTCAGTTGAGGTAAAAAGGTATGACTTTCCGCATTGTCATCATTTTATTACCAAGTAAACTGTGAGTCCTCTATTCTCATTTTAACCGAGTAGTTAGCAGCCACTTATGACAACCAAAGTAATTTACCCCGGCACTTTTGATCCTGTTACTAATGGTCATATCGACTTAATAGAGCGAGCTGCTGCGATGTTCGATGAAGTCGTCGTGGGCATTGCTGCAAGCCCTAGCAAAAAGCCTCTATTTGGATTAAAAGAGCGTGTTGCTCTTGCGAAAGAAGTCACCCAGCACCTCGACAACGTTTCTGTTGTGGGTTTCTCTGGCCTGCTTGTCGACTTCGCAAAACAGTATCAAGCAAACATTTTGGTGCGTGGTCTGCGCGCAGTGTCAGATTTTGAATACGAATTCCAACTCGCCAACATGAACAGACGTTTAATGCCTGAGTTAGAAAGCGTTTTCCTCACGCCTTCGGAAGAGAATTCATTTATATCTTCCACGCTAGTGAAAGAAGTCGCCCTGCATGGTGGAGACACCAGCGGCTTTGTCCATCCATCGGTGCTAGAGGCCATGAAAACGGCACTCAAGAAGCCAGAGTAAGCGATGAACACAAAAAAGCCCGCTCTCGCAGCGGGCTTTTTTATGCGTATTACTCGGCATTGTCTGATTTAAATCTGACAATCAGGGCAAAATACCGTGTTTCGCTGCCCTATCTTCACGCTTTCAAGTTCAGTACCGCATGCTGGGCAAGGCTTTCCCTGATTGCCGTAAACCTGAAGCTCTTGCGCAAAGTAGCCAGGCTTTCCATCCGCCTGCTTAAAATCTTTTAGCGTTGTGCCGCCTTGCTCAATCGCCGTTGCCAGCACTGATTTAATGTCTGCGACAAAGCGATGAGCGTCTTCTTGGCTTAGCTGGCCGGCTTGGCGCTTAGGATGAATGCGGGACATAAACAATGATTCATTGGCATAAATGTTACCCACACCAACTACCACCGCGTTATCCATAATGAATTGCTTGATAGGTGTACGCTTATTTCGGCTTCGCTCAAACAAATATTCAGCCGTGAAATCACCCGTCAAAGGCTCTGGCCCTAACTTGCCCAACACAGGGTGGTCTAAGCCGTCATTCGGCTGCCACAACCACGCACCAAAGCGACGTGGATCGTTATACCGGATCATCTCGCCTGAGCTCAAATGCAGATCAACATGATCATGTTTAGAGGGGGGCGCACCCTCGGGAATGACACGTAAACTGCCAGACATCCCGAGATGAACCAAAGCATATCCTACGTCTGTTTCAAGGATCAGATATTTTGCGCGACGCTTCACCCCTCGAATCACCTGACCTTCCATGTCATGCAACTCTTCAGGTACCAGCCAACGTAACTTAGGCTGTCTCACCTCAATTTTGGTGACGGTTTGACCTTTCGCATGGGGTTTAATGCCCATACGACTCACTTCGACTTCAGGTAATTCTGGCATGATCCATTGAACTAGTTGGAAAGTGGGAACAAGTAGTTTGGCTCAACCGACACCGCAAGCCAACGCTTTTCCCAGTTTTGGATGAGCCAAAACTGAGGCAATTCATAATATGTCAGGCGGTAAGGTTCAAGTTCATTGCCTAAATCTACCACCAAGGTAGACGGAGAATGAAGACCAGGTTTGAGCTGTTCAAACATATCACCGCTAATTTCAGTGCCGGAGAGGTTAAGCCAGCGATTCGCTAACTCTGTGGCTGACACATCCAAAGGACGATCTGTTTGCCACGGCAAACCTTGAGTAAGTGTGAATTGAGGGAATTGGAGCGCTTTAATTGCCGCACTTTCTGGCACTAACGCAATCACACCATCAGGCAGCACTTGAGCCACCTCTTGTGATGCGCTGTTTTCTGCGAGTTTTGCACGGATGTAGTCCGGCAGATGCATCATGGCGATAAACACCAAGGTGCCAATAATGAGGATGTTATTAAAGGTACGGCGGGAGATTCTTCCCATTTGATTCGTCCACGCTAATGCCATTACTAGATATTAGCAGTGTATATCTGGAACTTGCTGATTTACAGATATAAAAAAACCCAGCCTAAGCCGGGTTTTTATCGAAGTCGAAAACCAATTACTTGATTTTAGCTTCTTTGTACATAACGTGTTGGCGAACAACTGGATCAAATTTCTTGATCTCAAATTTGCCTGGCATGTTACGTTTGTTTTTGTCAGTAGTGTAGAAGTGGCCTGTACCAGCAGATGATACTAGACGGATCTTCTCACGAATGCCTTTAGCCATTCTTTAAATCCTCTTAAACGTTCTCACCACGGGCGCGGATGTCTGTAAGAACAGCATCAATGCCTTTCTTGTCGATGATGCGCATACCTTTAGGGGTAAGACGCAGTTTAACGAAGCGGTTTTCGCTTTCTACCCAGAAACGATGAGTTTGCAGGTTCGGCAGAAAACGACGCTTGGTGGCGTTACGTGCGTGAGAACGGTTGTTACCCGTTACAGGACGCTTGCCAGTTACTTGGCATACTCGTGACATGAATGTCTCTCCAAATCGTTTCAGCTCGATATCAACCTTGTCCACCAGTCCTGCAAAAACAAGGTCTAGCTCTAGGTCAAGGCTATCAAAGGTGGCGCATTATACTAACTGTATTTGCATTGCTCAAGTCCCGAGCAGATCCTTTTGTCATTTTTTGATCGTTTTTTAGCAGCTTTTCCCTGAAAAGCTTATATCCAGCCGCGTTCAGCGAAGGAGACAACTTCTCCATCGCCTATCACCATGTGATCGAGCAGCCGAATATCAACTAACGACAACGCATCCGCAATCCGCGATGTGATATGACGGTCAGCAGGGCTTGGTTCAGCAATACCAGATGGGTGATTATGAGCCAAAATCACTGCGTTTGCATGCACTTCCAACGCCCGTCTTACAACTTCTCTTGGATAAACCCCTGCAGCATTGATGGTTCCTTCAAAAAGAATCTCATCTTTTATAGGACGGTTTTGATTATCTAAGTACAAGACAAGAAAGGCTTCTCGCGGTCTATCCCGTAATTTTGCACAGAGATATCTCGCGGTATGAGAGGGGCTAGCCAATGCATCTTCACGCGTCATAATTTCATGTAAATGCCGCTTACTCAGCTCTAAAACGGCCTGCAATTGTGCATATTTTGCCGATCCCAGTCCTTTTCTTTGACTAAATTGCGCTAAATTTGCCTGCATCAAGCCGCGCAATGAACCAAAATCATCGAGAAGATACCCCGCGAGCTCGATGGCATTCATGCCAGACACCCCAGTACGCAGAAATATAGCGAGCAGCTCTGCATCGGATAATGATTCGGGGCCTTTTGCCAATAGTTTCTCTCGAGGTCGACTTTCTTCAGGTAAACATTTTAGCGACAAAAGAACATTCCTTGCAGGCAAAACCGCCAGAATCGATACTCTTTTATTGTTCATCAAGCCCAGTACAACAAGAATGCGAACCACCTAGTCAAGCCTGTCACTGAGCGGCTTCGTGATTACATTTCCATTAGGAATACCTCCCCTTTCACAATCATCAGTGCCCAACAGGTGATTAATGCCCATTTATGATATCTTTCAAACCATTCACCCATTGGCTTACTTGGTTATGGCTCAAAAAATTACGCAATCTTTATCTGGAAAGCGCATTGTCTTGGGAATTGGCGGCGGGATTGCTGCTTATAAATGTGCAGATCTCACTCGTCGACTGATTGAACGCGGTGCGGATGTGCGCGTTGTCATGACAAATGCAGCAAAAGAATTCATCACCCCGTTAACGATGCAAGCCGTCTCAGGGCACCCTGTTTCAGACAGTTTGCTCGACCCTGCTGCAGAAGCATCAATGGGTCACATCGAAATCGCCAAATGGGCAGACTTGATATTGCTCGCCCCTGCAACCGCAGATTTAATTGCACGTGTAGCGGCTGGCATGGGGAATGACCTGCTTACCACCGTGTGCTTAGCCACCGATGCCCCGGTTGCCATCGCGCCAGCGATGAACCAGCAAATGTACCGCGCCGTTGCTACGCAAGAAAATCTCACCACACTTACACGACGCAACCACCCTATTTGGGGACCGGCGAGCGGCGAGCAAGCGTGCGGTGATATCGGCATGGGAAGAATGCTTGAGCCGCTTCAATTGGTCGCATTGATTGAAAACCACTTTGCAGAAGGCGACCTTCTGGGTTCATCATTTTTGATCACAGCAGGCCCAACGCGTGAAGCCATTGACCCGGTTCGCTACCTGTCCAACCACAGTTCAGGAAAAATGGGATACGCCATTGCAGCAGCAGCGGCGAAGCGCGGTGCAAACGTCACGCTCGTGAGCGGGCCTGTGAACCTCCCAACGCCTACCAACGTAACTCGTGTGGATGTGCAGAGTGCCGAAGAAATGCATGCAGCCGTCCAACATCACGCTGGCGAGCACCAAATATTCATCGCGTGCGCTGCAGTGGCAGATTTCAAGCCTGCGAGTGCTGCAAACCAAAAAATGAAGAAGAAAGACGGTCACGACGAGATGACCCTCACGCTTGTAAAGAATCCCGATATTGTTGCTGCGGTCGCTGCCATGAAAGAAAACCGACCATTCACTGTCGGGTTCGCAGCAGAAACCCAAGATGTTGAGCAATATGCTCGCGGTAAGCTGGCGAAGAAAAACCTCGACCTTATTTGTGCGAACGATGTGTCGCAGCAAGGACAAGGCTTCAACAGCGACCAAAATGCGCTGCATTTATATTGGCCAAATGGCGACAAAGCGCTGCCATTGGCAAACAAATCCGATATCGGCCATCAGTTAGTCAGTGAAATAGTGTCGCTGTTTAACAGTGACAAATAAGCAACCAGTGGAACCTTGTTATGAAAAAAATTGATCTAAAAATTCTCGACCCACGTGTAGGCAAAGAATTCCCACTTCCAGCGTATGCGACAGAAGGTTCAGCAGGTTTGGATTTACGCGCTTGTCTTGACGAGCCACTGACACTGGAACCAGGCCAAACACAACTGATCCCTACGGGCCTTGCGATTCATATTGCAGACCCATCGATTGCAGCAACCATCTTGCCGCGTTCAGGCCTAGGTCATAAGCACGGTGTAGTATTAGGTAACCTTGTTGGCTTGATCGATTCAGATTACCAAGGGCAATTAATGGTCTCTTGCTGGAACCGTGGGCAAGACACTTTTATTATTGAACCAGGTGAGCGTATTGCACAGATGGTATTCGTGCCGGTTATCCAAGCTGAATTCAACCTTGTTGAAGATTTTGATGCTACTGAACGTGGTGCCGGAGGTTTTGGGCACTCAGGTACGAAATAGTAGTGTTAACTTGGTGAAAAACCACAAAAACGCCACCGATCTGTGGCGTTTTTTATGCGTCATTCACGCTTTTGTTATTTGTGATAGGCAAGGGCTCGGCGAAGGTGCATTATTCTTTTAATACAGTGTGTACGTCGTTAAGATACCCGCTCCACAGCCGAGATTCGGGTCAAAGACCCTCATAACAACAAAGGAACCATCTATTCATGGCTGGCCAAAAAAAGCAGAACCGCCGCGAAGAAATTCTTCAGGCTCTGGCTCAAATGCTGGAGTCCACCCAAGGCAGTCAACGCATAACTACCGCCAAGCTTGCAGCACAGGTTGGTGTGTCAGAAGCGGCACTTTATCGCCACTTTCCAAGTAAAGCGCGCATGTTTGAGGGATTGATTGAGTTTATTGAAGAATCACTCATCACCCGTATTAACCGCATTTTGAACGAAGAAAAAGACACGCTCACACGCCTGCGTCTTATTCTTCAACTGCTTTTGGTATTTGGTGAACGCAACCCTGGCCTGACACGCATCATGACAGGTCATGCCTTGATGTTTGAACAAGACAGATTGCAAGGTCGTATCAACCAGTTGTTCGAAAAGATTGAAAGCCAACTTCGCCAAGTATTACGAGAGCGCCGCTTACGTGAAGGGAAAGGCTTCCCTGTTGACGAGTCCATTCTGGCAGCACAGCTGCTAGGCCAAGTGGAAGGTAGCTTGAACCGTTTCGTGCGTTCAAGTTTCAAATATCCGCCGACGGCGGATTTTGACCAATACTGGCAACTCCTCAGCGCTCAGCTTGACTGATTTGTCGCTAAAAACTTTAAAAAAGGCTGCATCATGCAGCCTTTTTCGTTTATTCAGGTTCAGAAAACAATCATAGCTGACTGTCCGGAATAGACGTTAGATACCATATTCTGCACGGTATGCTTTCACCGCGTCTAAGTGTTCAGGGTTGCCACCTTGTTCTTCAAGGTAAGTCACCAAATCACCCAAGCTCACAATCGACACCACTTTGCAGCCAAAGTCGCGCTCAACTTCTTGGATCGCAGACAATTCGCCTTTACCGCGCTCTTGACGGTCAATCGCCACCAAAACACCCGCCAAATCTGCACCATTTGCCTGAATGATTTCCATGGATTCACGGATCGCCGTGCCCGCAGTGATCACATCATCAACCAACATGACACGCCCTTCCAGCACGCTGCCTACTAAGCTGCCGCCTTCACCGTGGGTTTTCGCTTCTTTACGGTTGAAGCAATATGGCGTGTCGATGTCATGGTGCTCTGCCAACGCCACCGCGGTGGTGGTGGCAATTGGAATGCCTTTGTACGCTGGGCCAAACAACAGATCGTAGTCAATCTTCGCATCCACTAACGCTTCTGCGTAGAAACGGCCAAGACGCGCCAAATCCCGACCTGTATTAAATAGGCCAGCATTAAAGAAGTAAGGGCTCTTACGACCAGACTTCAAAGTGAACTCACCGAACTTCAAAACGTGTTTTTCCAATGCGAACTCGATGAATTGACGCTGATAGGCTTTCATTTTTTCTCCTGTCGATCTGAATGGGTGTTTAACCCGTCTTTCCATGAGGCGATCTGTCGCCTCCTCAAATTTTGCTTAAAAAAAAGCGGCTCCAATAGAAGCCGCTCTTTCATCAATCAATTAGCGATGCTTTCTGAATCACGATGATGTCTTCAATGCCCTTATTGGCCAGAGACAACATGGCGTTCAATTCGTCAGCGGTGAACGGTTCACCTTCCGCGGTGCCCTGCACTTCAATCATGCGGCCATCTTCCAGCATAACAACATTCATGTCAGTTTCAGCGGCCGAGTCTTCAAGATACTCAAGGTCGCAAATTGGCGTGCCTTCGAAGATACCGACAGAAACAGCAGCAACGTGACCCTTCATTGGGTTTGCTTTCAGTTTGCCTTCAGCAACCAGTTTGTTCAGCGCATCCGCCATTGCAACGCTTGCACCCGAAATAGAGGCAGTGCGTGTGCCACCGTCCGCTTGAATAACATCACAGTCAACGGTAATAGTGAAATCACCCAGTTGATCAAGGTTTACCGCTGCACGAAGGCTACGTGCGATCAGACGTTGGATTTCCATGGTACGACCGCCTTGCTTGCCGTTCGCCGCTTCACGACGGTTACGGGTGTGGGTCGCACGTGGCAGCATGCCGTATTCAGCAGTGATCCAGCCTTGGCCTTTCCCTTTTAGAAAACGCGGCACGCCTTCTTCAACGGTTGCGGTACAGATGACTTTCGTGTCGCCAAACTCCACCAACACAGAGCCTTCCGCATGTGCGGTAAAATGACGTGTCATGGTTACTGGACGAATTTGACCAACTTCTCTTCCGCTAGGACGCATAGGGTTCCACCTGTTATAAACTGCTGAATTTCGTTAACCCGCGATTATAGCGATTTCGGCCTAGTCACGCTAACACTAACCACAAGTGAACGGTTTTTTCTCATCTCATGCGCCATGTGGCTGACACCTTGCCAAGCAACTGCGTATAATCACATCAACATTGATAAAAGAGTGAACTTCGATGATCCACAGTATGACTGCCTACGCCCGTCGGGAAATTAAGGGCACATGGGGCTCCGCCGTTTGGGAAATCCGCTCGGTGAACCAACGCTACCTCGAAACCTATATCCGCATGCCAGAGCAGTTCCGTGGCCTAGAACCTATCGTTCGTGAACGCTTTCGTCAGCGCCTGGCGCGCGGCAAAGTGGAATGTAACCTGCGCTTTGAAGCCAACGCTTCATCGAACACTGAGCTAAAAATTAACGAAGCGCTCGCAAAGCAGGTTATTCATGCGGCGAAGTGGATCAAAGAGATGTCTGGCGAAGGCAACATTGGTCCATTCCAAGTTCTGCAGTGGCCGGGCGTGATGGAAGCACCAGAACAAGACATGGATCTGGTGAACAAAGCCTTACTTGAAGGCTTCGATGAAGCGGTTAACGATTTCATCGCCGCACGAGCAAGCGAAGGCGACAACATGAAAGCGCTTATCGAGCAGCGTCTTGATGCCATCGATACAGAAGTGGTGAAAGTGCGCGCCAAGATGCCAGAAATTCTAAGCTGGCAGCGCGAGCGTCTGATCACCAAGCTGGAAGATGCGAAAATCGAGCTTGATGCAAACCGTGTCGAGCAAGAAATCATCCTGTTGGCACAAAAATCAGATGTGGCAGAAGAACTCGATCGCCTGGACTCCCACGTATCAGAAACCAAGAAAATCCTGAAAAAAGGTGGCGCATGTGGTCGCCGCTTGGATTTCATGATGCAAGAATTCAACCGCGAATCGAACACCCTCGCGTCGAAATCCATCAGCACTGAGATCACTGCATCAGGCGTTGAATTGAAAGTGCTTATCGAGCAAATGCGCGAACAAATTCAGAATATCGAATAATTCTTACCGTTATTCTCAGAGCCCAGCCACCCCGCTGGGCTTTTTTCTTTTAAGATCAGTCTTATCAATTTGCGTTATCCTAAGATCTATCACGGTTGAATTTTGCGCATTACCCTTGTTGAAAAAGTCGCTTGTTGGCAATTTGCCAAATGATAACGTCAGCAATGAAAAGCGCCGCCATTCATACCGCGATGGACATAAAAGGAAAATTCAAATTTTGCGCAGTCCGTGGTAATCTGCGCGCCCTTTAACCTCACAGTGATTTAAACCATGAGCCAAGGTACGCTTTATATCGTTTCAGCGCCTAGCGGAGCCGGCAAATCAAGCCTGATTTCGGCCCTGTTAAAAGACAACCCTCGTTACGACGTGAAAGTGTCTGTTTCTCACACCACCCGTGCAACACGCCCGGGCGAAGAGAACGGCATTCACTACCATTTCGTCGCCGTTGATGAATTTAAAGCGTTGATCGAGCAAGATGCGTTTTTGGAACATGCAGAAGTCTTCGGCAATTTCTATGGCACGTCACGCCTGTGGATTGAAGAAATGCTGGCAAAAGGTGTCGACATTTTCTTGGATATTGACTGGCAAGGTGCACAGCAAATTCGTCAGAAAATGCCGAAAGCGAAAAGTATCTTTATTCTGCCACCGAGCAAAGAAGAGCTTGAGCGCCGCCTGAATGCACGTGGACAAGACGCTGATGAGGTCATCGCGAAGCGCATGGAAGAAGCGCGTTCTGAAATCTCACACTATAACGAGTACGATTACGTGATTGTGAATGATGATTTCGACGTTGCTTTAATGGACATGAAAGCCATTCTCCGCGCTGAGCGAATGAAGCAAGACAAGCAAGCTAGCAAATATCACGACATGCTCGACAGATTGCTGGCACAATAAATACCAAAGCCACCGAAGATGCTTGTTGTTTAGCGCCAAGCGCTTTTGTATAATTTTCGGTCATCTTGATTTTTTTACTTATTGGAGTTCTTCATGGCACGCGTAACCGTTCAAGACGCTGTTGAAAAAATTGGCAACCGTTTCGACCTAGTATTGGTAGCCGCTCGCCGTGCACGCCAAATGCAAACTGGTGGTAAAGACGCACTGGTTCAGGAAGAGAACGATAAGCAAACTGTTATCGCTCTGCGCGAGATCGAGGAAGGCTTGATCACGAAAGACGTTCTAGATGCACGTGAGCGTCAAGAACAGCAAGAGCAAGAAGCGGCTGAAATGGCTGCAGTAAGCACAATTTCAGGCTCACTTCGCTAATCTAACTTCAGGGAAACAGGCCGTTTGTATCTCTTTGATAGCCTGAAAGAAGTCGCCGCACAATACTTGCCGGAGTCGCACTTAGAGGCACTCCGGCAAGCGTATTTGGTGGCGCGTGATGCCCACGAAGGGCAAAGTCGCTCCAGTGGCGAACCTTACATTATTCACCCGATTGCCGTAGCGCGTATTCTTGCGGAGATGCGTCTCGACCACGAAACCTTGATGGCAGCCTTGCTCCATGACGTGATCGAAGACACTGACGTCACCAAAGAAGACCTACAGCAACGATTCGGTGATAACGTCGCCGACCTCGTCGATGGCGTGTCTAAACTCGATAAACTCAAGTTTCGCGATCGTAAAGAAGCGCAAGCGGAAAACTTCCGCAAAATGATCATGGCCATGGCCCGTGATATTCGCGTGATTCTGATCAAATTGGCTGACCGTACGCACAACATGCGCACGCTTGGGGCACTTCGTCCTGATAAACGTCGCCGTATTGCCAGCGAAACCCTCGAGATTTTCTCTCCTTTGGCGCACCGCCTTGGTATCCACAACATCAAAGTTGAGCTGGAAGAGCTTGGCTTCGAAGCCCTGTACCCAACCCGCTATCGCGTGTTGAAGGAAGTGGTGATTCAAGCGCGCGGTAACCGCAAAGAGATGATCCAAAAAATCCATGCAGAAATCGAAGGCCGTCTTGAAGATGCAGGCATTCGCGCCTCTGTACTTGGCCGTGAGAAGAACCTTTACTCCATCTACAACAAGATGAAGAACAAAGAGCAACGCTTCCACACCATCATGGATTTGTACGCGTTTCGCGTGATTGTTGATGATTTAGATACCTGCTACCGCGTGCTGGGACAGATGCACAATCTGTACAAGCCACGTCCAGGTCGCATGAAAGATTACATCGCCGTGCCTAAAGCCAACGGCTACCAATCGCTGCATACGTCAATGATTGGTCCGCACGGTGTTCCTGTCGAAGTACAAATTCGTACCGAAGACATGGATCAAATGGCAGACAAAGGTGTTGCTGCACACTGGGCTTATAAAGATGGTGCTGAACGCGTTCAAGGCGGCACAACAGCACAAGTGCGTGCACAACGTTGGATGCAAAGCCTGCTTGAGCTTCAGCAAAGTGCGGGCAGCTCATTCGAATTCATCGAAAACGTCAAATCTGACTTGTTCCCAGATGAATTGTTTGTCTTTACGCCAAAAGGTCGCATCGTTGAATTGCCTGTCGGCGCAACCGCCGTTGACTTCGCGTATGCCGTGCATACGGATGTCGGAAACTCGTGCGTCGGCGCGCGCGTTAACCGCAATTCCTACCCGCTCAGCCAACCACTGAAAAACGGTCAAGCGATCGAGATCATTACCGCACCGGGCGCACGTCCAAACGCGGCATGGTTAAACTACGTCGTGACATCACGCGCACGCACCAAAATTCGTCAGGTGCTAAAAACCAAGCGCCGCGAAGAATCTGTCATTCTTGGCCGTCGATTGCTGAACCATGCATTGGGCGACACCAACATTCAGGATGTAGATACTACAAACATCGACAAAGTGCTCAAAGACCTCAAGCTGGACGATTCAGAAGACTTGTTGGCAGCGATTGGTTTGGGCGAACTGATGAGTGTGGTGATCGCGAAACGCCTACTTGGTGATGCTGACAGCCTTGAACAGCAAGGCGGTTGCCTGCCAATTCGTGGTGCTGATGGCATTTTGCTGACGTACGCGAATTGCTGTCGTCCCATTCCGGGTGACCCCGTGATTGCGCACGTCAGCCCGGGTAAAGGTCTGGTTATTCACCGTGAAGAATGTGCCAATATCCGTGGCTACCGTCAGGAGCCGGATAAGTACATGGCGGTAGAATGGGGCGATGACATTGACCAAGAGTTCGCGACGGGCCTGCGTGTTGACATGCTCAACCACCAAGGTGCATTGGCCGATTTGACCAACACCATTGCCGCGACCGGCTCAAACATTCAAGGTTTGACCACGGAAGAGCGCGATGGCCGTTTGTATACCATCTACGTCAAACTCACTACCAAAGACCGCATTCACCTTGCGAACATCATGCGTCGTATCCGTGTCATGCCAAATGTAGTGAAAGTCAGCCGTCAGAAAAACTGATTGCCGTCTTCGACCGTAAACATTCAAACGCCCGCTTATTGCGGGCGTTTTTTATCCTTATACCGTGTGTCCATCAAGAGCGAGAAAGAGAACAACCATGACTCCAGAACGTTTTGCACGCATTCATGAAGTACTGGCAACGCGTCAACCTGATTTGACCGTGTGCATGGAAGAAGTCCATAAGCCGAATAACATTTCCGCCATCATCCGCACTGCCGACGCCGTTGGCGTGCACCAAGTCCATGCGGTTTGGCCACGCAACAGCAAAATGCGTACCTTGGGTGGCACCTCAGCAGGGGCGCGTAACTGGGTAGATGTGGTCACCCATGACAACACGCCTGATGCCTTCGCACAGTTAAAAGCACAAGGCATGCAGATACTGGTGACCAATCTGTCTGAACGTGCCGTGGATTTTCGCGAGATTGATTACACCAAACCCACGGCCATCGTATTGGGCCAAGAGAAGACAGGCATCAGCCAGCAAGCGCTTGAAATGGCAGATCAAGACATCATCATTCCCATGGTAGGTATGGTACAGTCACTCAATGTATCCGTTGCCAGCGGCCTGATTTTGTACGAAGCGCAGCGTCAGCGCCAAAACGCAGGCATGTACCAACGCACACGTACGTTGATCCCACAAGCCGAGGTTGACCGCATCTTGTTTGAGCGTGGTCATCCAGTGTTAGCGAAAGTCGCCAAGCGAAAAGGCTTACCTTATCCCGTGTTGGATGAAGAAGGACAAATCGCGGCAGACGATGTGTGGTGGGCACAAATGCAGGCAGCTCGATAACCCTTATTCTGGAGAGATAAGCAAACATGCGCGCGTCAATGTTGGATGCCATTCCCCTCACCTCACTGACAGGTGTCGGTGGAAAAATGGCAGAAAAGCTGGAGAAAATCGGTTTATTCACCGTGCAGGATTTGCTGTTCCATCTCCCCTATCGCTATGAAGATCGCACCCGCATTTGGCCAATCATGAGCTTGATGCCGGGGCAGCACGGCACGGTTGAAGGTGAAATTGTCTGCAATAACACCACCTTTGGTCGTCGTCGCATGTTGACGGTGAAACTCACTGACGGCAACGGCTCATTGACGCTTCGCTTCTTCAACTTCAACGCCGCAATGAAAAACAGCCTTGAGGTTGGAAAACGCGTTAAAGCCTATGGCGAGATCAAACGTGGTCAAGGTGGGTTGGAAATCATCCACCCTGAATACAGCGTGTTTTCAGAGCCTACAGAGCTGAGCTTAGAAGAAACCCTCACGCCGGTTTACCCAACCACGGAAGGTCTTCGTCAACTCACACTGAGAAATTTAACCGACCAAGCCCTTGAGTTGCTCGAAAGCACCGCCGTGCAAGAGTTGCTGCCTGAAGGCCTTTATGACCGTCAAATTACGCTTAAAGATGCACTCAAAGCGCTACATCGCCCAACCCCCGATGTCTCTCTTTCGGATTTAGATGACGGTAAACACCCCGCACAGAAACGTCTTATCCTTGAAGAGCTGCTGGCGCAAAACCTCTCGATGTTGGCCGTTCGCAGCAAGTTGCAGCAAGACCCCACCTTTTCACTGCCGCCTTCAACGGATTTAGTGCCAAAGCTGCTTGCCTCATTGCCCTTCACGCCCACCGGTGCGCAATCCCGAGTGGTTGCTGATATTGAACGCGACATGGGGCTCAGCAAGCCCATGATGCGTTTAGTGCAAGGGGATGTCGGTTCAGGGAAAACCTTAGTCGCCGCTCTCGCAGCACTTCAAGTGATCGAACAAGGTTACCAAGTGGCACTCATGGCACCGACGGAGCTGCTTGCTGAACAACACGCCATCAACTTTGCGCAATGGCTAGAGCCATTGGGTATTTCCGTTGGCTGGCTTGCGGGCAAGCTGACGGGAAAAGCCAAAGAAGCAGAGCTTGAAAAGATCGCCAGCGGTGACGCCAAAATGGTGGTGGGCACGCACGCCCTGTTCCAAAAGCATGTCGAATTTGAAAACCTCGCGCTGGTCATCATTGATGAACAGCATCGCTTTGGCGTCCACCAGCGCTTAGAGCTGCGCGAGAAAGGGATGAAGAAAGGCATTCACCCGCATCAGCTCATCATGACCGCAACGCCAATCCCACGTACGCTCGCTATGACGGCTTATGCCGATCTCGATACCTCAGTGATTGATGAGTTGCCGCCGGGGCGAACACCCATTCAAACCGTTGCCGTGCCAGACACGCGCCGCATTGATATCGTCAATCGCGTGCATGCCGCCTGCATCGAAGAAGGTCGACAAGCCTACTGGGTATGTACCTTGATTGATGAGTCCGAAGTCCTTGAAGCCCAAGCCGCAGCAGAAACCGCTGATGACCTTTCCCGTGCGCTACCTGATTTAAAGATCGGCTTGGTACACGGGCGAATGAAAGCGGCAGAAAAACAAGCCGTAATGAAAGCCTTCAAAGACGGTGAGCTTCATCTCCTTGTTGCCACCACCGTGATTGAAGTGGGCGTTGATGTGCCCAATTCCAGCTTAATGATCATCGAAAACCCTGAGCGCTTAGGCTTGGCACAATTGCACCAGCTTCGTGGTCGTGTTGGTCGAGGTTCCGTAGCAAGTCACTGTGTGCTGCTCTATCACGCCCCCCTTTCCAAAACGGCCACCCAACGTTTAGGCGTGCTTCGCGAAAGCAGCGATGGCTTTGTGATTGCACAGCGTGATTTAGAAATTCGAGGCCCAGGTGAATTGCTCGGCACCAAGCAAACAGGCATGGCGGAGTTTAAGATTGCGGATTTGGTCAGAGACCAAGGACTGATCCCAGAAGTGCAAAAGTTAGCACTGTATTTGCACCAGAATTACCCAGAGAACAGCAAGGCAATCATCACGCGTTGGTTAGGGAACAAAGATAAGTACAGTAATGCTTAAGAACGGGTACTGCACGAGAATGCGTGCGGTATTCTTTAAGGTAAACAACAGAGGTTTGTTGTTTACCTAGACCCTAGGACCTTCTTTTCCTTCTTTTCCCGCATTGAAATTATTCCTCATCCCAATGCTGCATCACCAGCGCCATCACCTCTGATTTGCTGTACCCCACTTCGCGCGCATCGGTTATCAATGCGCGCAGTGCGGGTTCGATAAAACCAAAGCGATCTTCCATTCTTGCGTGCAAGCCATCGCGCTTCACGAGCATGCCCACACCACGCTTTCTCTCTAGCCAGCCTTGCTTTTCCATCAGCTGATAGCAGCGAGAAATGGTCATAGGATTAATGTTCAGTTCTGCCGCTAATTTCCTGACAGATAAGAGTTTATCGCCCGGCTTCAGCACGCCACCCACGATCTGCCGCTGAATCTGAGTCATCAACTGGCGGAACTTTGGAGAGGGGTCTTGAGGGTCGATAATTATCTTCATTTTTCATCCCTGCTGTATCGTCGGTTTATTACAGTAATAGCAGGTGACTCATAAATAAGACAGAAAACAAAGAAGAAATGTGTGTTGAAGCAATAAAGAAAAATGGCGCAAGAAATCTCGTTTCTCTGCGCCATTTTCAGTGCAAATATGTAGACCTCAGACAATCAACGTCTTCGATGATTCTTCCCGAGATGTTGCCCTTGGCTTCGCGCGTGTTTACCCGCAACCGGCAAGACGATTTGCGCGCGTAACCCGCCACCAGAACGCGGGGTCAAATGCAGCAAACCTTTGTGTTGTTCCACAATACGTTTCACGATGGCAAGACCAAGCCCTGTCCCCTCGCTACCACGCGCAGTGTCACCCCGCGTAAAAGGTTGAAGCACGGTTTCAATCTGATCAGGTGCAATGCCGGGACCGTTATCTTCCACCGCAATCCACTGATGACGACGATCTGCCGTACTGCCCGTGCTAATTTTCACCCAGCCGCCGCCGTAGCGAACCGCATTCACCACCAAGTTGGTCACTGCGCGACGTATCGCCACTTCGTTCGCATCAAGGCGACCAATCAGCTCACCTTTGTCGACGTCGAGCTCATGCCCTGTCGCGCCATCGGCCACTGACACATCATCGGTCAACGCATTCAGATCAATCGCAGCCATGTCTTGCAGCTGCACCGAACGCAGATAATCCATGAACTGATTAATGATTTCATTACACTCTTCCGTGTCTTTAATCATGCTATCAGCAAGGTAACTGTCTTCGGGAGACATCATTTCCGTCGCCAAACGGATACGCGTTAACGGGGTGCGCAAATCATGACTCACGCCTGCCATCAACAAAGCACGGTCTTCCTCAAGCTTTCGAATGCCTTCACTCATTTGGTTGAACGCACGCGTTACTGCTCGAATGTCTGACGCGCCGCGTTCAGGCAGCGGCGTAGGGAATTGTCCCTGACCGACATCCTTTGCAGCTTTTTCCAACATGGCGAGTGGACGGTTTTGGACTTTGATGAACACCCAACCTCCGCCAATCATCAATAACGCGATGACCATGGAATAGAAAAACAGCGGCTGGAAATCATCTTGATGCAGCTCTGAGAGCGGGATCCGCATGACATAGCCAGGAAACGCTTTGCTAGATAGCCAGAGCACATAGCTCTTGTTGTCTAAGCTGATGCGCGCTTCTGTGGGCGCATTGAGTTTTTCCGACATGTCTTCGCTGATGAGGTCGACCGTTGCCGCTTGTTGGAATTCCAACAACATCTCAGGTTCTGACTCATCATGTAGAGTTACCCCAAGCTTCGCCAACAACTGACGACGCAGCAGTTCATCCATGTGGTAGATTTCGCCGTCCGCAAGGGTCACGTCGTCTTCTAACATCACGGAAATTTCGTGCGCAAGGATCTTGTTGAACTGCTTAATGCTGGGCAGCAAAGCATAATTAAGGATGGTGAGGTAAGAGAAGATCTGGCTGGCAATCAGAAGGCCAGCCAGTACCACGAGCGTACGGGCAAAGTTGCTACGTGGAGAGAAACGCATGGATTACGCTTCCCCGTCAGGCACAAACACATAACCCAGACCCCAAACGGTCTGAATATAACGTGGTTTGCTTGGATCTTCTTCAATCATGCGGCGAAGACGCGAGATCTGAACATCAATTGAACGTTCCATCGCTGAGTATTCACGGCCACGCGCCATGTTCATCAATTTGTCGCGCGACATTGGTTCACGAGAATTGGTGACCAAGGCTTTTAGCACCGCAAACTCACCGGACGTCAGGGTCAGCGGCTCATCGTTGCGGAACATTTCGCGCGTGCCCAAGTTCAGCTTAAATTGGCCAAACTCAACAATCTTTTCTTCACTCGAAGGCGCTCCTGGCGCTTCAATGGTTTGACGACGCAGCACTGCACGAATACGCGCAAGCAACTCACGAGGGTTAAACGGCTTCGGCAGATAATCATCCGCGCCCACTTCCAAACCCACGATACGATCGATTTCATCGCCTTTGGCCGTCAACATCAAAATAGGCAGTTGGTTGTTCGCTTGACGCAGACGACGACAAATCGACAAGCCATCTTCGCCTGGCAGCATCAAGTCCAACACCATCAGATGGAAATTTTCACGGGATAACAGGCGATCCATTTGCTCGGCATTGGCCACACTGCGAACCTGAAAACCTTGCTCGGACAAGTAACGCTCAAGCAAAGCACGCAGACGCATATCATCATCAACAACTAGGATTTTGTAATTCTCTTGCATGACGTACCTTTCTTATCTGACGGTAGTGTTATAACCAAATCATGGTGAGGGCTCAGTGCCACTCACATTGGATATATCATCGATTGTAACTTCTGACACCTCTATGAAACATCAGTGCGACGCAGTGAGAGGATAAAAACTGTTACTAGGTGTAACTATTGAAGGCTTTTATACTCCGCACCTGTCGCTTTACCAACACTTTTAACCTTTAAGTCTTCTCGCATTGAAACGTTGAGATATTCATGAAAATCAAAACCGAATGTCATTAGGGGGAGCGCGAACCCAGTAAATGCCTCCAAGCCTTCAACTTCGCGGGGTTTGGGTATATAAAAGGCTCTCATCGGAAGGTAAACAACGCGTTCGGACAACTTAATGAAAAAAACCGACCTGGTCACCCGAGAAGGTTATAACAAACTCAAACAAGAGCTGGATTATCTTTGGAAGGAACGTCGTCCTGAGATCACCAAAATCGTCTCGTGGGCAGCAAGCCTAGGGGACCGTTCAGAGAACGCAGATTACACCTACAATAAACGCATTCTGCGTGAAATTGACCGTCGCGTTCGCTACTTACGCAAACGCTTGGAAATCCTCCGCGTCGTCGATTACAACCCGCAGCAAGACGGTAAAGTCTTCTTTGGCGCGTGGGTCGACATTGAAAATGACGACGGTGGCACCCTCTCATTCCGCATTGTTGGCCCGGATGAAATCTATGGCCGCAAAGACTACATCTCCATTGATAGCCCGATGGCACGCGCATTACTCAAAAAAGAAGTCGATGACGAAGCCATTGTGACGACCCCTGAAGGACCGAAGGTCTGGTACGTCAACACCATTCGCTATCAACAAGACGAACTTTAATACTGCCGCTCGCGGCGGTGACTCTCAAAGGAACACAATGACCACTTCAATTTATCAACAGATTGCCAGTGAGCTAAACGTACGTGATGCGCAAGTTATCGCAGCCGTCACCCTGCTTGATGATGGCAACACCGTGCCCTTCATCGCGCGTTACCGTAAAGAAGTCACCAATGGCCTTGATGACACTCAATTGCGTAATCTGGAATCTCGCCTCGGTTATTTGCGCGAGTTGGAAGATCGTCGCCAAGTCATTTTGAAATCGATTGATGAACAAGGAAAGCTGACCGATGGCTTGAAGAAAGACATCCTCGACGCTGACACCAAAAACCGCCTTGAAGACCTGTATTTGCCCTACAAGCAAAAGCGTCGTACCAAAGGGCAAATTGCGATTGAAGCGGGCATTGAACCGTTAGCACATTCGCTTTGGCAACATCCTGAGCTCGACCCGGAATCAGAAGCCACCCGTTACTTGAATACAGAAGCGGGATTTGCGGATACCAAAGCCGTGCTGGACGGCGCGCGCGCCATTTTGATGGAGCAATTCGCTGAAGATGCCGCCCTGTTGGATAAGATTCGCCGCCATCTAAACCACAACGCCGAACTTCAGGCGCGTGTTATCGCAGGCAAAGAAAACGAAGGCGCAAAATTTAAAGATTACTTTGAACACGATGAGTTACTGACAAAAGTGCCGTCTCACCGAGCTCTGGCCATGTTCCGAGGCCGTAACGAAGGCATTCTCCAACTGTCACTGAATGCTGACCCACAACAAGATGAGAAATCGACAGGCTCTTACTGTGAAAACATCATCAGTGACCACTATGACGTGACCCTGGGTATTGCACCGGCAGACCGCTGGCGCAAACAAGTCGTGAGCTTTGCCTGGCGCATAAAGATTTTGATGCACATGGAAACCGAACTGATGGGCAATCTGCGCGAGCTGGCAGAAAATGATGCCATCAGGGTGTTTGCCGACAACCTGAAAGACTTGCTCATGGCCGCGCCTGCGGGCCCTCGCTGTACCTTGGGTATCGACCCCGGCTTGCGCACCGGCTGTAAAGTGGCCGTGGTTGATAACACAGGTAAGCTGCTCGACACTGCCACCATTTACCCCACCGCGCCGCACAACAAGACGGTTGAATCGGCACGTGTGGTCATGGCGCTGGTGAAAAAACACCATGTAGATTTGATTGCGATCGGCAACGGCACAGCTTCCCGTGAAACCGATACGTTTGTGGCTGACATGTTGAAAGATGCGGGCGAGAAAATTCAGACCGTGATGGTGAGCGAAGCTGGCGCATCGGTGTACTCCGCGTCAGAACTGGCAGCGGCTGAATTCCCGGGGCTAGACGTTTCACTGCGCGGCGCGGTGTCGATTGCGCGTCGCTTGCAAGATCCGCTGGCAGAGCTGGTAAAAATTGACCCTAAATCTATCGGTGTGGGCCAATACCAACACGACGTCAGCCAAAGCCAACTGGCAAAACGTTTGGACGCCGTGGTCGAAGACTGTGTGAACGCTGTCGGTGTCGACGTGAACAGCGCCTCTGCCGCATTGCTGACCCGCGTTGCCGGCCTTTCCACCACCATGGCTGCCAACATCGTGGCATTCCGTGATGAAAATGGCCGCTTTGGTGAGCGTAAAACTTTGCTGAAAGTGCCGCGTTTGGGGCCAAAAGCCTACGAACAGTGCGCGGGTTTCTTGCGCGTCATGAAAGGGAAAAACCCGCTAGATAGCTCATCTGTTCACCCAGAAGCTTACCCAGTGGTGAAGCGCATTGCTGACAACACAGGAAAAGCCGTTGACGCCATGATCGGTAACCACGACTTCTTGCGTAGCGTGAAAGCCTCAGAGTACGCCGATGATACGTTTGGTATTCCAACGGTGACAGACATCCTCGCCGAACTGGCGAAACCAGGCCGCGACCCTCGCCCTGAATTTAAAACCGCCACGTTTGCCGACGGCGTCAACGAAGTGAAAGATCTGATCCCAGGCATGGTGCTGGAAGGCTCAATCACCAACGTGACCGCCTTTGGCGCGTTTGTTGATATCGGTGTTCACCAAGACGGCCTCGTTCACATTTCAGCATTGTCAGACAAATTCATTTCTGACCCTCGTGAAGTGGTGAAAGCAGGCGACGTGGTCAAAGTAAAAGTGATGGACGTGGATCTTGCGCGTAAACGTATTGCGCTTTCCATGCGTCTAAACGACGAACCAGGCGCAGACAACAAACCTGCAAGCCGCGGCAATGCGAACCGTGACACTCGCTCAGCGCGTCCTCAAGAACGCAGCCAACCGAATCGTGCGCCATCAAACAACAACCAAGGTGGCAATTCATCAGCCTTTGGTGGTGCGTTTGCTGATGCCTTTGCCAAAGCGAAGCGTAAGTAAACGACGGCATCGATTCGCCAGAGACAAAAACAGCGCCTCAAGGCGCTGTTTTTTTATGTTCAGATTGTTGCTCATGCCCAAGTCGACACAATGGAGCATAAACAGCAGACCACTAAATCACGATAAGCACTTCAGACGGGATATTCGCCACAGTGGCTTGTGAGTAGCGCATAGCAACCACGGCACCTGTACGTTGTGATGCCTTAAGTTCATCGATTTTATCGAGAATTTCCTTCGGCAGCTTTATCTGCATGGAATAGCCGTTTTCATTCTTCGGCGTATAAGACTCGCTCGAGAGCAAAGACGACAGATGGCTTAACGAATCATGTGCGCCGAAATGGCCACCGTTGAACTGGCTGGAGTTTTGCCTTAAATCAGCATAGTCAGGATGCTCGGATGGATCCCAAGACGGTTTACGGAGTTGTTTTTCTTCTTGATTGACGGGTTTTTCATGTTCAGCCGCGTTGGGCTGCTTGGCGGGAGCGATTTTTTCACGCACACGATTATCCCGCGCAACTTGCTCCGTTGGCGGGTTTACTGACGGTACGACAGCGGGGATGCTGACGTTAGCGGGTGAAATATTCATGCCAATGTTATCTCCCAACATCGACCGAAGGCAGTCACCTTAAGGCATGCCGCGGGAAATGACCCGCGAATGCTCGTGCTATATCTCTACAGCGAAATTACACCAATATCGCCAAGATGCCGCCTATCGTACCGATAGCAGATAAAACCTGCCCAGCGGTATATGCGTCATCGTCGTTACTTTTCACTTCGTCAGGGTGGTCCATACCCAATGCCCCATAAGTGAAAGCCTCAACATCCGTCGATGCTGGTGTTTTGCCTTCGGCTTCCGTTGTTTTGTTGACAGTCTTCACGTCCGATACCTGATTGGCGACTTGCGCATAAGACTGTTTAGCACCCTCAGCTTGATTCTGCTCACCCGCCTTAACCTCTTGGTTAACTGGCGTTGGGCGTGCATACATCTGTTGAGAATAGCCAACGTTACCTACATTCATTATGGTCTCTCCTGATGCCATAGCAAGTGACATGAACAAAGTATCGGCAGATTCAGTTTAAAATTTAGCCGCAATTCACTTTATTTTGATCACTTTTTCTTATCTGGATGGCAAACACTGTCCGCAGAAAGAGAGCAATTCTTCAGAAAAGTGTTCAGGATCAGAGATAAACGGTGCATGTGACGCATTGGCAAAAATTTGCCGCTGCGATTGCGGGGCTAAAACATCCAGTTCTTGTGCCACTCTAACCGGCACCAAACCATCTAACCGACCGTACATCCGCAACCAAGGCACTGAAATATCATGCAATTGTGGCCGTAAATCTGCTTCAGCAAGAATATCGAGCCCAGCTTTTAGTGCCTCAGGTTGAGGCGACGGGTGCGAAAGCACCGCCTTTTTTAGCCACTTGATATCTTGTCGTGCAGTCGGGCTTCCCATTGCCTGCAACGCCATAAATCGTTCAACTGTCGATGAAAAATCATCTTCCAATTGCGCCGAAAACGCTGACAGTACCTGAGGTTTAATCCCTCTCCATCCATGTTCCGCAGCAAATCGAGGTGAGCTAGCAACCGTCACCAAACCTTGCACTCGCTCTGGAGCGAGAAGCGCGGCTTGTGTGGCAACCATGCCCCCTAAAGACCAACCAACCCAAATCGCGTGCTGCGGTGAATTATTAAGCAAGCACTGTGCCATTTCCTCTAATGAGAACGCATCTGTGGGTTGGCTATGCCCATAACCGGGAAGATCGACACAATGAACGCGATAGCGATCAGTCAAGCGAGGAAGGAGTTGCTGCCAAACAGCACTGTTCATTCCCCATCCATGAATGAGAATCAGGTCGGAACCCTGGCCTTCCGTGTGCCAGTAAAGCGAAGTTGTCATTTACACTGCCTAAAACGTGTTGCTGGACCAAAACATCCTTTATGTTGCGCTCTATCTTACGCGCTCTGCCATTGAGGTGTCAGCTTTGTCATCACAGGTTGGAGCAGCGCCAATATCCGTGGTGCGAAACGTGTTCGCAGAGTTTCCCCTCGTCACCACGTTGCATGCAATGCGGCCTTTCAACGCCCTACACCATGGAAACGTGCGGACGCTGCCTCAACACGCCACCCGCATGGGACAACCTTGTGTGCCTCGGTGATTACACCTTTCCTTACGACACACTCCTGCACAAATTTAAGTACCAAGGCCACTATTGGTTGGCAAAGCCCTTAGCCCGCCTGCTGGCAGAAAACATCGATGACCCTGCACCGTGTTTGATACCCGTTCCCATGCATTGGCGACGACGTTGGGTGCGCGGATTTAATCACAGCACCGTGCTCGCCAACGCACTGGCAAGCCAGCTAGAACGTCCGTGTTTAGATAAAGCCTTAGTGCGCACACGTGCCACTCAGCAACAGCAAGGTCTCAGCCGTAAAGCGAGGCTTTCCAACCTGAAAGATGCGTTCAACATCCATGGTGACCTGCCGTCTCACGTGGCATTGGTCGATGATGTGGTGACCACGGGAGCAACGCTGACGGAATTGTGCCGATTGTTGAAAGCACACGGCGTGATAAAAATAGATATCTACGCGCTATGCCGCACGCCAACTGATGGAAAACAGAAGAAATAATTACCCGCGTCCGTAGAGGGGTGATAGTCATGAAAAGAAAGAGTAAACTGTCTAAAACAAACTGGGCTATTCAGGTAAGAAGTCGTGTCTAATATTTTAATTTCAGAAAATGCACAAAGTCATTTCGGTAAGTTGCTAGAACAGCAACCGGAAGGCACCAATATCCGCGTATTCGTGGTTAATCCAGGCACACAAAACGCAGAGTGCGGCGTGTCTTACTGCCCACAAGACGCTATTGAAGCAAGCGATACCGAGTTAACCTTTAACGGTTTTCTTGCGTACGTTGACGAACTGAGCCTGCCTTTCTTGGAAGATGCAGAGATCGATTTCGTTACCGACAAAATGGGCTCTCAGCTAACCCTGAAAGCACCTAACGCGAAAATGCGTAAAGTGTCTGACGATGCGTCGCTTCTTGAGCGTGTTGAATACGTTATTCAAACCCAAGTGAACCCGCAGCTTGCCGGCCACGGTGGTCACATCAACCTTATCGAAATCACAGAAGACGGCGCGGCTGTTATTCAATTCGGTGGTGGTTGTAACGGCTGTTCAATGGTTGATGTTACGCTAAAAGACGGCATCGAGAAGCAGCTTCTAGAAGAATTCAGCGGTGAATTGACGGCCGTTCGCGATGTCACCGAACATGCGGCGGGCGATCACTCTTACTACTGATTCAGTAAGAAACATCACCGTAAAAAAAGCTCCCGAGGGAGCTTTTTTCATGCCTGCCGTTTCTGTTGATGCATCAGGCTATTACGGTTAGGGCGATTGCATTTAAATTAGTGAGCAGGTGAAAGAAACACATCGCGTCGCCATTGATACACAAATACCGCACCTAACGTTATTCCACGAAGCGCCATAAAGCCCAGCATCGCCGCCCACAGCGCGTGATTATCCATGTCGTTTAACAGCCACCATATGGCAAAGAAACCGGCCATGGATATAAACATGGTATTGCGCATTTCTCGGCCTCGCGTCGCGCCAATGAACACGCCATCAAGCAAGAAGCACCACATAGAGACCAGCGGCATCGCAATGAGCCAAGGCAAGTAGATAGCGGCCTGCTCGCGCACGGCAGGGATGTCTGATATCACCCCAACAATGCCCTGACCGCCCATCAAGAAGGCAAGCGTGATAAACAGGGAAATCACAAAGCTCCAGAGTGTTGTGGCTGACAGCGTGGCCAATAACTCCTCCCTGTCTTTCGCGCCAATGGCCTTCCCAACCATGGCTTCCATGGCGTAGGCAAACCCATCCATGGCAAATGATACCAGCATCAAGAAATTCATCAGCACCGCATTGGCGGCCACCACATCGTCACCCAGCGTTGCCCCCTGAAACGTCATGAAGGTGAATGCGAGCTGCAAACACAAGCTGCGCAAGAAGATATCGCGATTGAGTTTGAGCAAACGCCCCATGCCTGCGGACGATTTCTTCCATTGCGCCCAAGGCGATGGCAATGCAGCAGACGCCCAGACTTTTGCAACAAAGAACAACCCCAGCGCCATACCCGTGTAGTCAGCAATTACGCTCGCGGCAGCGGCGCCCTGCACCTTCCAGTCAAGCACCACCACAAACAGCAAATCGAGCAAGATGTTGACCAAATTGACGATGATGACCAGCATCATCGGCTTTTTCGCGTTTTGCGCGCCAAGCAGCCATCCCATGATCACCAAATTGGTCAGTGCAGCTGGCGCACTCCAAATCCGAATCGAGAAATACTCATCCGCATAGCGTTTAACCTGCTCGCTGGCATCACTGAAATGGAACACCGTGTCAGACACCCAAGGGTGAACCGCCACAATGACAGCCGCCAACAACCAAGCAAGGGTCACCCCTTGCAGAAACACATTGGCGAGACCTGCGCTATCTTTGCCGCCCCACGCCTGCGCCGTTAGTCCCGTGGTTGCCATGCGCAAAAAGCCCAGTAGCCAGAAGGTCACTGCAATCATTGTGCTGCCGACAGCAACGCCGCCAAGGTACCAAGCATGATCGAGGTGCCCAATCACGGCCGCATCCACCAGCCCCAATAAAGGCACAGTGATATTGGACAGCACCATCGGCAGTGCTAAAGAGAAAACGCGCACGTGCAGCGCTTTTTGTTGAAGTGCTGAGAACATAATTCGCATGCTGGAAGAATTCGATGGGTCAGTGTAGCAAAGTTGCCTAGAGCATAAGCGTCAAAAACACGGTATTTCCTTGATGAAATTCATCATTTCTCTCACCGACGAAGCCGTTTTTCTCCAGCACCTTAATCGATGGAAGATTATCCGCTTCTGCACCACCGGACAGTGAAGACACAACACCAGATGCCCGACACCAGGTGATCAAGCCTTCAACCATTTCACTCGCCAGACCTTGGCCTTGGAAGGTTTCCGCCACCACATAACCCAGTCGCAGCGAATAATGAGGCGACGCCAAGCGAGGCTGGCCGCCACACTGTGCATTAACTTCTACATACAGTAAGAAAAACCCGACCAATGCGTCGTCATCGGCTAAACGCACCGCAACAAATTGGCAATCCTCCAATGTCTGCTCCAGCCAACATAACGCACTCTCGGCATCAGACACGGCCTGAATATCGGGAGGCAGATGACGCTTAACATTAGACGTGAGGAGGGTTGCAAGCTCTGTAGACAAGGTGCTTTTCGCATGAGGCAATGCTGAAGAAGACAACGCCGCGGCTGTTAACCGCGGCGTTTGAAAAGCAATGTTTGGAAAGGTCACGTTGGAATACGCCATGCTGGAATAAGTCATAGTGGCCTCAGCACACGAGGAAATCTATCCTCATGCTACTGCATACCATGCGTGGTCGGCCAACAGCGCCACGAACAAACCAAAAATGTGCCAAATAGAATATTTGAAGGTTTGCCAAGCGAGGCCTTTTTTGTCAGCGTACTTCAATCGCCACGCATACCATGCAAATCCGAGGTTAAGGGCGAGGCTGCCCACCAGATAAATAACGCCGTTCATGCCAGCGAGATACGGCAGCAAACCCACCACCACCAACAGAAGGGTATAGAGCAAAATCATGGTTTTGGTGAATTCGACGCCGTGCGTCACGGGCAGCATGGGTACGCCCGCTTTTGCATAATCTTTCTGGCGATGGATCGCGAGCGCCCAAAAGTGAGGAGGTGTCCACGTGAAAATCAACATCACAAGCAGCAGAGCATGTGGGTCAAGCTGACCGGTGACAGCAACCCAACCCAAAAGCGGTGGCATTGCGCCCGCTAACCCGCCAATAACGATATTCTGCGGCGTCGCGTGCTTTAACCAGACCGTGTACACCAATGCATAGCCAATCAAACTGGCGAACGTGAGCCACGCCACCAAGGCATTCAATGCCCAAAGCGCGCCGAACCCTAACCCCATTAACATGCAGCCAAAGCCCAATGCTTGTCGGGTAGACACGCGGCCTTTCGCCACAGGACGATGAATAGTGCGCTGCATCTGCTGATCAATACGCTGGTCAATCACATGATTGAACACCGCAGCCGCGGCGGATTGCATCCCGATGCCAAGTAGACCGAGAATCACGGCTTTGGCCGGCGGTAAGCCCGGCACCGCCAAACACATACCCACCATGGCGGTGAGCAATAACATGGCAACGACTTTAGGTTTGGTTAATTCAAGATAATCTCGCCACAGAGCAGGCTCTGCTGCGACCGATACATTTCCCGCTAACGGTGACATCGACACTTTAGCCATGACTCAGCCTCCCCGATTCTCTCAAAGACGTTCGCACCGCCGAGGTTTGACGTGCGAAGACACCCAACGTGGTTTTCACCACCAACAGTAAAAGCAGCAATCCGCACACGTTGTGCGCGACCGCCACGGACAATGGCAACAACGCGACCACATTGGTCACACCCAAGGAAACTTGCAGTAACAGTGCTGCGACCAAACTGAGCGATGCCATCACACCGAGTGGACGGCGTACAGCAAATGCCAGTAGCAACACCAGCACAGAAACCACCATCGCGCCAATGCGATGCGTGGCATGAATGGTGACCCGTTGTTCAAAGTTCAACACGCCATATTGGTAGGTGTCATTAGTGGGGCTGATCGGATGAAACGCGGACGCATCGTAGTGTCCAACCCAATCGGCTTCACAGACAGGTAATTGCGTGCAGACAACGGCGGCGTAGTTGGCGGATGTCCAACCCCCTAACGCGATTTGTAAGCCCACCGCGACCAACGCGGACACCGCCAGCAGTTTCAACTTCCCGCTAATGTGATTTTTGGTAGGTGACGCGTGCTGGTCATCAATATTTATCTCAACATCTTGCTGTTCTAAGCCAGCCTTTGTCTTTGAGGTCGAGCCTATCTCAGCATTCGAATAAAAACGTCGACGCTCAAACAAGCACAATAGAAACAGGAGTGTCACCGTGGTAAAGCCACCAAGCAGATGTCCCATGACCACGATCGGCATGAGGTTCATGGTGACGGTCCACATGCCCAGCGCGGCTTGAAAACAAATCACAGCCAGTAAAATGCTCGGCAGCATTTTGTTTCTCGACGGCTTACGCCACGCTAAAAACGCAATGAGCGCGACAAGCAACCCAAGCGTGCCCGCGACATAGCGGTGAATCATTTCATTCCATGCTTTTTGCACTTCAACCGGCGCGTCAGGGAAAGCTTGCACCGCTTTTGCTAAATGTTCAGCAGATTGAGGCACAGTGAGGAAGCCATAGCACCCCGGCCAATCAGGGCAACCCAGCCCTGCTTCGGTTAATCGTGTAAATGCGCCGAGCGCGACCACAATCAGTGCGAGAAACAGTGAGCCATAAAGTAAGAAGAGGTAGCCTTTATTGTCATGGTTCGGATGCGTTGGTTTTACCATCATGTTCACCCCACTTTTGACATTTTCATCAGCTTGCGAAGATCGGAGAGCAAGCCTTTGCTTTGGGTGATTTGCGCATCTTTTCCTTCAGGAATGGGGTACGCCAGAATGAGGTTATTCAGAGGGTCAACAATGTAAATTGCGTCATTACCGTAAGGCAACGCTGCCATGGTTTTCTGTTGTTGGGCATCCATCGATTGCTGGCGCACCTCGATGTTTCTGTTGTCTGACGGCGTATCAGAGACCAACACAATGCTTGATACACGCTCTTGTTCACGTCCGACTGCGACAGGAATTTGTGTTAATTGAAACAAGGCGGTTTCACATAACGCATCACAATCAGACGGCAAGGTATACACCAAGCGCCATTGTCCGTTCTCTTCTAACCAATCGGTGTTCACCGCTTCTACCAACAATTCACCTTTGTTGGTCACCCCACGGCTATACCAATCAAACTCCAGTACCAGCTTTGCTGCAACGACAGGCAGAATGAAGATGGCTGTTACCAGTATGAGTGCTTTTTTCCCTTTCATACGCGTCCCTTCCTCCACCAAATTAGAAAGCCAACCCACACCACCAGCGCCAGTCCAAACCATTGCATCGCATACGCATAGTGCTTTTCAGGTTTCATGACGACAGGCTCCCAAACGGGGATGACATTCCATGTTGTTTCTAATTGTTCTCCCGCATCACTTGCAACAGACGCGGCGCGAACGACCCATGGATAAAAAGACTCTCCGGTTTCGGCGTTGATGGCGGCCATATCAACCGACTGAATCCGCCAAGGCCAAGACACTGATTCTGAAGCGCCACCTAACACCACGCGATCAGACGGTAAATCAATAATGCCGCGAACGTGAAATGCACCCTTTACGTTGGGTAACGTCGGCAACACATCACGTGTCGCTGGTGCTGGCACCCATCCGAGTTCAACCAACAGCCATTTCTCGTTGCTATCATGGGTTGCCTTGAAGGGCATCATCCAGCGATATCCCACGCGACCCAAATGTGTTTGATTGTCCAACAGCACGCTCTTTGATGCATCAAACTGCCCTAACACATCAATACGGTAGCCTTTTCCTTCTTTCGGTAAATCGGATAAACGAAGAAGGGTGTGTTGTTGGCGGACATCCAATTGGGTGAGCAGTGCTTCTTTTTCCGCAGCACGTGATACTTGCCACATCCCCAACTTGACCAACAAGACCGTCATCGCCAAAGTAAAGAGTAAGAATCCAAACCGCCGAAACGGTCGTAAACCTGCACTCGGCGCTAATTCACGTTCTGGGTCTTGGTCACTCAATGAGTCACCGTCTTGGCCCGCTGGAGGCAATATGCTGCTCAAAGGGATCCTCGTCTGCCTGTTAATCTTTATTGTGTTCAACTTGTTCCGCGCGTTGCCCATTCTGATTAAGGGCAATTCAGATGTGCCTATGTCGCGCTACCTTGGCAGGCGTGTTTTGTTCTCAGTCATTGCCTTCGTGATTTTGTTGATTGCGATGGCGACTGGCCTCATAGAACCGAACAGTCGCCCTTACTAACAGCGCCATTTAACCAACAGCGCGAGTTTGCATCGCTACAATATGTAGACGAAGACAAACAAACACAGCCAAACCACGTCCACAAAGTGCCAATACCAAGCGCCTGCTTGAAACGCAAAATGTTGCTTCGGCGACATGTGCCCTTTCAACACGCGCAGCCAAACAATAAACAGAATCACCGACCCCAAGAACACATGCATGCCGTGGAAGCCCGTCAACAAGAAGAAGGTATTGCCGTAGACACCGGAATCAAGGCGTAAGTTAAGCTCTTCATAGGCATGAATGTATTCCTCGCCTTGCAAGAACAAAAAGATCCACCCCAGCAAAACGGTCACACCCAGAAATTGCACAATGCGTTTACGCTTGCCCTCTTCCATCGCCACATGCGCGAAATGCAGCGTGACAGACGATGCAAGTAGGATGACGGTGTTAATCAGCGGCAAGCCCCACGCGCCCATGGCCGTCGTTTCTGTGCCGTCGGGCGTTTTGATCAAAGGCCAACCAGGAATGAAGTCCGGCCATAACACTTCCGCCGTCATGGCATTGTTACTTGCCCCGCCAAGCCAAGGAACAGCGATAAATCGAGCGTAAAAAAGTGCCCCAAAGAAAGCCGCGAAAAACATCACTTCCGAAAAAATAAACCAGCTCATGCCCTGTCGGAATGAGCGATCCATTTGGCTCGAATACATGCCGCCCATGGACTCGTGTATTACGTCTTTAAACCAGCCGGTCAGCATGAACAAAATCAGGCCAGTCCCCGCTAACAACATCCAAGGTCCGTTACCACCAAACAAATCGGCTACGGTTGAACCTGCCCCCATAGCAATGAGGAACAACGCAACGGCGCCGACAATCGGCCATTTGCTCTGGGCTGGAACGTAGTAGCTTTCATACCCCTCAGGGGCATCGGTGTTGGTATGCGATGTTGCCATAATGACCTCGCTGCAATTATTGGGTAACGGGCTCGGTTTTGGCGCTAAACAAGGTGTACGCCAATGTCAGCGTATTGATGTCGTCAGGAATAGCTGGATCGACATAAAACACCAGCGGCAGTTCCGCGTCTTTGCCCGCCGCCAATGGTTGGCGGTTAAAACAAAAGCATTCAATTTTATTCAGGTATTGCGCAGCCAAACCCGGTGATACCGATGGCACTGCCTGCCCAATAGAATCTGTAAGCGTGTTGTTCGTCGCGCGATACGCGATGGTACGTGTTTCGCCAGGGTGCACCGAAATGCGTTTCATCTCAGGCACGAAATCCCAGCCAAGGCCGGGATTGATGTACGCCACAAACTCAACGGTCACCGTACGCGAAAAATCCACTTGTTGGCTTTCTTGCGCCGCCACATCGTCGGTTTTTCCGTTGATGCCAGTGATATCGCAAAACACGTCATAGAGCGGCACAAGCGCAAAAGCAAACCCGAACATCAGCACGGCCATGCCTGCCAATTTCATGGCAGAACGGCTGGTGTTTTTATTGTCTTGTTCGTTGCTCTCGCGCATTCAGAGCCCTCAATCGATTTTCGGTGGCGTTGAGAAAGTGTGATAAGGCGCTGGTGAAGGAATTTCCCACTCCAACCCTTCCGCCCCTTCCCACGGCTTCGCGGGTGCTGGATCACCACCACGTGCACATTTCACAAGCACGGCGAGGAAAATCAGCTGCGATGCACCGAACAGGAAGGCACCAATACTCACGATGGCATTAATGTCTGCAAACTGCAGTGCGTAATCAGGAATTCGACGCGGCATACCCGCCAAGCCGAGGAAGTGCATTGGGAAGAACAAAATGTTCACCGAAATCAGCGAGCACCAGAAGTGCCATGAGGCCAATTTGGTGTCATACATGTGTCCCGTCCATTTCGGTAGCCAGTAATACGCCGCCGCCATGATGGAGAAAATCGCACCTGTCACCAGTACGTAGTGGAAGTGCGCCACCACGAAGTAAGTATCGTGATACTGGAAGTCAGCCGGTGTTATCGCCAGCATCAGGCCGGAGAAACCACCAATCGTGAACAGGACAATAAATGCGAGCGAGAAGAGCATGGGCGTCTCGAAGGTCATCGACCCTCGCCACATGGTCGCCACCCAGTTAAACACCTTCACCCCCGTGGGCACGGAGATCAACATGGTGCAATACATAAAGAAGAGTTCGGCAAAGACCGGCATCCCCGTGGTGAACATGTGGTGAGCCCAAACAACAAAGCTCAAACCGGCAATCGATGCCGTCGCGTAAACCATCGAGGCATAACCAAAGAGTTGCTTACGCGAAAAGGCAGGAACGATGGCTGAGATGATGCCGAAGCTCGGCAAAATCATGATGTACACCTCTGGGTGACCAAAGAACCAGAAAATATGCTGGAACATCACGGGGTCGCCGCCGCCCGCGGCATCAAAGAAGGATGTACCGAAGTATTTGTCCGTCAGAACCATGGTGACCGCCCCCGCCAACACGGGCATCACCGCAATCAGCAAGAAGGCAGTGATGAACCAGGTCCACACGAACAAGGGCATCTTCATGTATGTCATGCCCGGCGCACGCAAGTTCATGATGGTCACGATCACGTTAATCGCGCCCATGATGGAACTGATACCCATGATGTGGATAGCAAACACAAACAAAGCCGTGCTGTCAGGTGAATAGGTGGTCGAAAGCGGCGCGTAGAAAGTCCAACCAAAGTTAGGGCCGCCGCCTTCCATGAATAACGACATGAGTAGCATGAAGAACGCGAACGGGAGAATCCAAAAGCTCCAGTTATTCATGCGTGGCAACGCCATGTCTGGCGCACCTATCATCAATGGCACCATCCAGTTAGCCAGCCCGGTAAAGGCGGGCATCACCGCGCCAAATACCATGATCAGACCGTGAACGGTTGTCATCTGGTTAAAGAAATTCGGCTCAACGAGCTGTAAGCCCGGCTGGAAAAGCTCGGCGCGGATGATCAACGCCATCACACCACCAACAAGGAACATGGTGAAGCTGAACACCAAATACATGGTGCCGATGTCTTTATGGTTGGTGGTTAACAGCCAACGCATCACCCCTTTGGGCTTATGATCATGATCGTGGTCGTCATGACCCACTTGATCGGGCGTCATATCTGTCATTGGAGTTTCTCCTTAAAGATCATCGCCGTTGAGGACAGCGTTTATCTGAGCAGCCTGGATGACATCACCCGTGTTGTTACCCCACGCATTCCTTTCATATGTGACTACCGCAGCCAGTTCTTTCAAACCAAGCTGAGGGCCGAACGCCTGCATCGCCGTGCCGTCTTCGCCGTGAATCACCACGCTGAGGTGATCGACGATGCGGTCAGGATTGATAGCAATGTCTGATTGCGCCAAAGCAGGGAACACGCCAGGCAGACCAAGACCATTGATTTGATGGCAAGCTGCGCAACGTGAGTTGTACACCTCTTCGCCAAGGGCCATCAGCTCGTCCATGTCCATGTTCATGTCGAGAAGTTTTTTCTCCTCTTCAAGCACCTTGGCTTGTGCAGCGGCGGTCTCTAGCACCCATGCATCAAATTCTTCAACCGGCTTGGCGATAACCACAATCGGCATGAAGCCATGGTCTTTACCGCAAAGCTCCGCACACTGACCTCGGTAGATGCCAGGTTTGTCGATTTTGGTCCACGCCTCATTGATGAAGCCAGGGTTAGCATCTTTCTTCACCGCGAAATCAGGTACCCACCACGAGTGGATAACGTCTTCCGATGTGATCAAAAAGCGCACTTTCTTGCCAATCGGTAGCACCAAAGGACGGTCAACCTCAAGCAAGTAGTTGTCGCGTTTCGTTTGTTCGCCATTGATTTGCGCCGCAGAGGACGCCAGCAAAGAGAAGAATTCAACGTCTTGGTCAAAGTAGCGGTAATGCCACTTCCACTGAGAACCGGTAACTTGCACCGTGATTTCAGGTTCAGATACATCTTCCATTGCAAGCAGGACGCGCGTTGCAGGCACGGCCATACCAATCAAAATCAAGAAGGGAATTAACGTCCAAAGGATTTCCACTTTCGTACTTTCATGGAAATTGGCGGCAACCGCCCCTTTGGATTTCCGGTGATGGACAATAGCCCAGAACATCGCTCCAAACACCACAACGCCAATGGCTATGCAGATGTAGAGGATGGTCATGTGTAGGTCATAGACCTGAGCACTTATCTCCGTAACACCTCTGGTGAGGTTCAATGAAGACGGTTCTTCTGACGCAAAAACGGCAAAAGACGGGAAAAGTGCGAGCGTGGATAGAAGTTGGCGAATCGTCACCTGATTCCTCCTCAAAATCACTACGCATTACAGTGAGTCAATGGAAGCAATGAATGGATAAATAATAATTAACAGTTCATTTACATCTAAAACTAGGAGAGGAATGCAGAAAGAACAAAAAATGCGCAACATTATGGGGCGAAACTTGATGCCAACCACGAAATTACGAGATGAAGACAACTGTTTCATTCGCAATTTTTTTGTAGCGTTTTTCTGATGAATTAACAGAAAGCGGGATCAGGTATGCCCGTCAATTTACGGGGGAATTTTGGCGATGTTACTGTAAAAACGCAGAGAGTGATTGCTATATGAAGCGCGAGAAAAGGCTTTTCAGCGGTGCGCAAAGCGAGTTAACCGGATAAAAAAGAGGCGACTTCATGCTATTTGCATGAAGTCGCCTTTTTAAGACTTTTTAAGACTTTTTAAGACACGGCGCGAGGCTTACATCCAGTCGCTATTACGGATCACACCGACAGCGATGCCTTCAATGGTAAGGTTTTGATGCGCAAGATCGACAACGATAGGCGCAAACTCTTCATTTTCAGCATGCAAAAGCACTTGATTGCCTTTGCGTTCCAAACGTTTAACCGTCACATCGTCTTCAACACGCGCGACAACCACTTGGCCATTACGCACATCTTGGGTTTTATGCACCGCGAGTAAATCGCCATCCATAATGCCGATGTCTTTCATGCTCATTCCGTTTACGCGCAGCAAAAAGTCTGCACTCGGTTTAAACAAGCTTGGGTCAACGTGATAATGACTCTCAACGTGCTCTTGCGCCAAAATAGGCTCACCCGCGGCAACACGGCCAATCAAAGGTAAACCTACGTCGTCATTAGCAGGTTCATTGCCCACCAAAAGGCGAATACCACGTGACGCACCAGGTACGATTTCCAGCACGCCTTTACGCGCCAGCGCTTTCAAATGTTCTTCAGCAGCATTCGCTGAACGGAATCCCAGCTCCTTCGCGATTTCTGCGCGAGTCGGTGGCATGCCAGAATCGTCGATTTTCCCTTTGATAAGATCAAAGACTTGCTGTTGTCTAGCGGTTAACGGCTTCATAATCAGACCTGTCTTTTTATACAGTTAACTGGAAGTATATCCAGTGTTTAGCCACTTGAAAAGGCGCATTTAGCACCAATCTCTATACATAGGCCTTTTCAGATCACATTTTTTCTTTTTACATTCGACATACATAACATTCCCAAGGCTGACAAATTCGTGCGAATTACTGCCATTTCGCTGCAAGTTCGTCGACGTTTTCTGCTATCCTTCGGGCGCACAACGACTAAGAGGCTGCGATCAGATGTCTGCTTGCCAATCCATGTATCAGAAAATACTGAATTTACCGCTGTCGGCGCTGGTGAAAACAATCAGCATTCCGTCAGACCCTATTAACCAACTGGACATCGATCTCAATCGACCAGTGGTTTACGTATTGCCGTTCCATTCACACACCGACTTGCTCACCTTACGCAGCAGCTGTCTGCAACAAGGGTTGCCCGATCCGCTTGAACCCTTAGAGCTCGGTGGCAAAAGCCTGCAACGTTACGTTTTCGTGTCGCAAGGCAAACGCATGTTTGACTCGAGCGATCCGGTGCCTGAAGAATCCATCGCACTGTTTACAGAACTTCTTGAATTGCACAAACGCGATTCTGAGCTAGATATTCAGCTTATTCCTGTCTCAGTCGTGTGGAACCGCAACCCAGGGAACGAGAATCGCCCTGCTGCTGCACCGCTAAAAGCCATGAATGGCATCCAAAAGTGCTACACCATCTTGACCCTAGGTCGCGACAGTATGGTGCGTTTTAGCAACGCGGTTTCTCTGCGCTTTATGGCTGACAAGCACGGCACCGATACCAGCATCGCGAACAAACTCGCACGCGTAGCGAAAATCCACTTCTCACGTCAAAAGATGGCGGCATCAGGCCCAGGCCTGCCAAACCGTCAAGCGCTGTTTAAACGACTTCTTGCCTCAAAAGCCATTGATAAAGTGGTGCAAGAAGAAGCAGAAAGCCGTGATGTTGCAGTAGAGAAGGTCCGTAAAGAAGCCATCGACATGATGGAAGAAATTGCAGCAGACTTCTCCCCAAGCATGATCCGTTATGCCGACAACCTACTGACATGGCTTTGGAACAAGCTGTATCAAGGCATCACGATCAATAACGCAGAGCGCGTACGTAAGCTGGCGCAAGACGGTCATGAAATCGTTTATGTGCCGTGTCACCGTTCTCACATGGACTACGTGCTGTTGTCCTACACCTTGTACAAAGAAGGCTTGGTACCACCGCATATCGCGGCAGGCGTAAACCTTAACTTCTTCCCTGCAGGGCCGATTTTCCGCCGTGGTGGTGCATTCTTCTTGCGCCGTACCTTTAAAGGCGATCGCCTCTACTCCACCGTATTCCGTGAATACCTGGCAGAGCTGTTTTCGAAGGGTTACTCAGTTGAGTACTTCTCGGAAGGTGGCCGTTCGCGTACTGGTCGTTTGCTACCGGCGAAAACAGGCATGTTGGCCATGACCATTCAAGCCATGCTTCGCGGCCTGAAACGCCCAGTCACCCTTGTACCGGTTTACATCGGCTACGAACACGTGATGGAAGTAAGCACCTACGCAAAAGAGCTGCAAGGCAAGCGTAAGCAAAAAGAGAACTTCGGTCAGGTACTGGGCATTGTGCGCAAACTGCGTAACTACGGTAAAGGCTATGTGAACTTTGGTGAACCGATTCAAGTTAACCAGTTCCTGAATGACAAAGTGCCAAGCTGGCATGACGCCATCAACCCGATTGAGCCACAACGCCCACAATGGTTAAACCCAGTGGTGAACGAACTGGCCGATCGCATGATGACCAAAATCAATGATGCCGCTGCCGCCAATGCCCTCACATTGTGTGCAACCGCACTGCTTTCTTCTCGCCAACGCGCATTGAGCCGCGAAGCGTTAGAAGAGCAGTTGACGATTTATCTCGATTTACTTCGCCAAGTGCCGTATTCATCAACCAGTACAGTGCCAGAAGAAAGCGCGGAAGAATTGGTTGAGCACGCCGTGAGCCTGAACAAGTTCGTGGTAGAGAAAGATTCACTGGGTGACGTGATTTCTCTCGACCGTCAGCAAGCCATCTTGATGACCTACTACCGCAACAACATCGTGCATTTGTTGGCGATTCCGTCATTGATTGCACAAATGTTGGTGTTCAAGCCAAGCGTGAGCCGCGACGATCTGCATGCGTCTATTCGCCAGCTTTACCCACTGCTGAAAGCGGAACTGTTCATGAGTTTTGACGACGAATCGCTCACGCAGTACGTCGATACCATGATTGAAGAAATGTCTCGCCAGCAACTGATCACCGTTGAAGGGGACATGTTGCACCGCAAATCTGCCAAGCTGAACCAGTTGCAGTTGTTGGGTCGCACCATTGCAGAAACCCTGCAACGCTACGCGATCACCCTGACACTGTTCAGTCACGAAGCGGACATGTCAAAAGACGACCTAGAAATGCAAAGCCAGATGATGGCGCAGCGTCTGAGTCGCCTGCACGGTATCAACGCCCCAGAGTTCTTCGACAAAGGCGTGTTTGCAACCTTGATGGCAACACTGCGCGAGCAGGGTTACCTTAACGACGATTGCCATGCACTGACTGGCCGTGTCGAATCATTACGAGAAAACGTGTTTGGTCTGATTTCGCCAGAAGTACAGCTGACCATTCAAGCTATATTAGATCGACCTTCGGAAGACGCCTCTTAAGGTGAAAACGTGGTTTATTGCAGACCACGCGCTTACGACGGACACGCATGACAAAACAAAAAGCCCTCGTTTTTCAACGAGGGCTTTTTTTGTCTGTGCCGATGATTACTCACTCGTGCACATTGCATCAAGATAACAACGGCCTTTCACACAGGTGGTTTTTGGTATCACCCGACTTTGCCTCACCGGGTTTTACCATCAGCCTTTTGTATTATTTCATCAATACACTGATAGTAATGCCAACAAAGACCAACATACCGAAGTAATTGTTGTTCAAGAATGCTTTGAAGCACGCATCACGGTCGCGCGCTCTCGCCAACCACTGCTGATAAACAAACAACGCAGATGCACCCAGCAAGAAAGAGTAATAAAGCGTTGAGAGTTCACTCAAGAAACCGACCAGCACCAACAGAAGAACAGTCACTAGCTGCAACACGCCAATGGCGGCTTTGTCATAGCGACCAAATAAAATGGCTGACGATTTGATACCGATTTTCACGTCATCATCGCGATCGACCATGGCATATAAGGTGTCATAAGCAACCGTCCATGCCACATTGGCAAGAAACAGCATCCACGCGACAGGCGGTAATTCGCCAGCTTGTGCAGCATAGGCCATCGGGATGGCCCAGCTAAACGCCATGCCCAATACCAACTGCGGCATATGCGTATAACGTTTCATGAAGGGGTAAACAGAGGCAAGAAGCAGGGCTACTACCGATAGCTGAATGGTTAACGCATCGAGCGTAAGCACCAGCAAGAATGCGCCTAGCACTAGAAAAGCGAACAGCGCCAAGGCTTCTTTGGCGGTTACAAGTCCTGAGGGAAGTGGACGGGCTTTGGTGCGTTTCACATGGCCATCGAGGTTGCGGTCAGCAAAATCGTTAATCACACACCCTGCAGCGCGCATCATGATGACGCCAAGGACGAACACCACCAACACTTTTGGATCTGGCATGCCATCAGCGGCGAGAAATAGCGCCCACATAGTTGGCCATAGCAACAACAAGCTGCCAATCGGTCGGTCCATGCGCGTGAGTTGCCAAAACGCCCGAGCTTTGGCTGCATCCATTTAGCCTTCCTCCTGATAAATCGGCGCGTGAGGGAGAAATAACTCTGAAACCAACATTGGTTTGTTGTTTACCCATAGGCGGGAACGACGCGCCAACAAAGCTTCCCCTTTCACGATCACTGTCGCGACTTCAATGGCATCTCGTCGCGCGTTTGCTTGAGTAAAAACGCGTTGCCCCAAAGGCACCGCACCTAACTGTGCAATATCTTCTTCTTTTTCTGTCAGCGTGGACATGGGCACCAAGGTGCGCGCGCACAGCCACGGCGTATTGTCACCGGAAAGAACAACCTCGCGAACCAAGCAGTGTTCATGGCCTAAAAGTTCACGTTCACTGCTTGTCAGCGTCTCCATATCACATTGGTGCAACCCCAACACTTCAACGTCTAGCGTTGCACAGCACGCCTTTAATCGCTCTGTCATTGAATGCGCTTCAAGTAGCCATTCACCCTTGCGTGTTGTTTCCAATTGCTGCCAATCCGGGGCCTCCCAATTCGCACCCATCAGGGCTGACACGTGTAATTGTTTGAAATCTGACATGTTATCCTGAGCCAAAGAGCAAAAAAACCACAAAAATTTCGCCGAATCGGCCAATAATGTTTAGTATTAATAATGCGCTATTGTACACAGCTGTGCCCTGTCACGCGCAGCTAAACTACCATAAGAGATTCATTAAATCTGGGGTTTGGCAAAAACCATGAAAAAAAATATAACGGCTATTTTCACCTTGTTGGTATCCCTGTTCTTGTCCTCCCCTTCTATGGCTGAAGGCGAAGAGAATGCGGCTAAATTCAGCTACTTCACGCTCGAACCAGAAATCACCACTAACTTTATTACGGATGGACGCAAGCTTGGGTTTATCAATGTTCGCGTCGATCTTATGGTCGATGACCCTGCATTGATTCAAGAACTCGAATACCACCAGCCGCTGATCCGCGACACCATTATCGAGGTGCTAAGCCAAGAGAGTGGCGTGCGCATCAAATCGCTGTCTGGGCGAGAAGCCATTCGAAAAAATTGCTTCGAGAAAGTGAACGCCATTCTCCTTGCGGAAACCAAACAAAAAATACTGGCTGACTTACTGTTTACTAAGTACCTCTACCAGTAAACAAGCAGACACAAAAAAGGCGTACTCAGTACGCCTTTTTCATTGGTTTTGAGAGTGTCATTGCGAAGCCTAGATTAACCGCAACATCCCTCACTCGCGCCTATCTACGCATTCACTACTGCTTGGGAGTCTGATGTTTTCGCTTGTGCGATATAATCGGTCACCTGCGCTTGTTGCTCTGCGTTGAGATACAAGCCCAATTTAGTTCGACGCCACAACAAATCTTCTGCTTCAACGACATATTCCGCCGTCATCAGGTAATCCACTTCACGCTGCGTTAAGCCTTCACCAAACGCTTTGCCCAATGATGTTTGCGTGTCATCGTCAGACAACCACACCCAAACACGGTTGCCATACGTGGTGGCTAAGCGGTGGCAAGTAAAACTGTCCATCCACGAGTAGGTGCTCGCCAACTTTTCTTCAACATCTTTGAACGAGGTGATCTCTTCGCCACCAGGCAGCACTTGCTCTGCCGTCCAATCAGCGCCCATCTCAGGGAAGAAAGGCTTCATCATGTTCATCGCCGCTTGCGCCAGTTTGCGGTACGTCGTCAGCTTGCCACCAAACACAGAAAGAATAGGTGCTACGCCACCATTTTCATCCAACTCTAAGGTGTAATCACGCGTCACCGCCTGTGGTGAGTCTGATTCATCTTCACACAGAGGACGCACGCCACTGTAGGTCCAGACAACGTCTTCAGACGTCAGCTGTTTTTTGAAATGTTGGTTATACACGTCCAACAAATAGGCGACTTCGTTATCTTCGATAGCAACATCTCGTGGGTTACCGAAGTATTCCACGTCTGTGGTGCCGATGATTGAAAAGCGGTCGAGATACGGAAGCACAAACACAATGCGACCATCTTCGTTTTGAAGAATATAAGACTGTGGCTCATTGTGAACTCTCGGCACCACAACGTGGCTGCCTTTCACCAAACGAATACCGCGCGGGGATGTCAACGAGGTGCTGTCATCAAAGAACTGCTTCACCCAAGGGCCCGCCGCGTTGACCAACACTTTACATGACCGCGTGAAACGTTCTTGTGTCGTGCTATCAAACACTTCTACATGCCAAAGGCCGTCTTTACGCTCAACGCGCTCAACCACACAACGGTTACGCACTTCTGCACCGCGCTCTTGTGCGTCCATGGCATTCAAGATCACCAAACGCGCATCATCTACCCAACAATCTGAGTATTCGAAGCCTTTCGTGATTTCTGGCTTCAACACTGATTCTTCACGGAATGAAATGCCTTTACTGGCAGGAAGGCTCGTACGTTTACCCAAGTTGTCGTATAGGAAAAGACCTGCTCGGATCATCCATGCAGGGCGAAGGTGAGGACGGTGAGGTAAACGGAAACGCATAGGCCAAGCAAGGTAAGGGGCTTTTTTCAACAGCACTTCACGCTCAGCGAGTGCTTCACTCACTAAACGAAACTCGTAATGCTCGAGATAGCGCAATCCACCGTGGATCAGCTTAGAACTTGCAGAAGAGGTCGCAGAAGCAAAATCTGCGGCTTCATAAAGCCCAACACTTAATCCACGACCTGTTGCATCAGCAGCGATGCCTGCGCCATTGATACCACCGCCCACAACGATAATATCCAATACTTTGTCTGTCATTTCCCTTCACCTTTCTTTTACACGCGCGATTACTGCTCTTCAATCACGCACGCTCATGCGCTTCATTCCAATAAACACGTCGAACCAAATGTTCATTCGAATATTCAATGTTCGTTTACGAGCATTTTAGCGCAGAGAAACCATCTGTCCAGTTAACATTTGATCAAAATGCACACAAAATTCGGACATAAAAAAGCCGCC
The DNA here is from genome assembly GCF_002876705.1 of Enterovibrio norvegicus. Lineage (GTDB taxonomy): Bacteria > Pseudomonadota > Gammaproteobacteria > Enterobacterales > Vibrionaceae > Enterovibrio > Enterovibrio norvegicus_B. The sequence continues at coordinate 154,268 of NZ_MDAG01000018.1, forward strand.
AAACGGCGGCGGCATTTTACAAAGGTGGACTATCGAACAATTTCGACTTGTGTATCAGTGTGTTGGAGATGTGAACGAATCGAGTCAGGCAGGTCTGCGTTGGTAAACAGCATGTCAATTTGACCTAGAGTACCCACATTCACCATCGCGCTGCGGCCAAACTTAGTGTGGTCAACGGCGAGCATGACTGAACGGCTGTTTTCCATGATGGCTTGCTTCACACGCACTTCGTGATAATCGAAGTCCAACAAACCACCATCTAAGTCGATACCACTGATCCCCACGATACCGAAATCAAGGCGGAACTGAGAAATGAAATCCAGCGTCGCTTCCCCCATGATGCCGCCATCACGATTGCGCACCTCACCACCGGCCATGATGATACGAAAATCTTCTTTCGCCATCAGAATGCTCGCGGCATTGAGGTTGTTGGTCACAATGCGGAGATCTTGGTGATTGAGCAACGCACGCGCCACTGCTTCAGGCGTCGTACCAATGTCGATAAACAACGTCGCGCCGTCAGGGATATGCGCCACCAATGCTTGAGCCAACTTGTCTTTGGCTTCTTGCTGCATCACTTTACGTGCATTGTACGCCGTGTTCACGGAACTGGAGGGAATGGTCGCACCGCCGTGCTGACGACGGATTTTATTTTCGTCAGCCAATTCGTTTAAATCACGACGAATGGTTTGTGGACTCACATCGAAATGGGCGACCAGATCATCGGTACTCACATAGCCTTGGCTACGCACGAGATCGAGAATTTCCTGATGTCGTTGGGTCTGTTTCACAGCATCCTCTGCGCTCAAAAGAAAAATGTCCCGTTAATCGGGACATTCAAGTTTACGTGCCTACCGCATGAAAGCCAATCTGGCGGGCTTCAACGGTGATCTTACATCACACTACGACAGCATTTATGACAGCTTCTTCGCAGATCGGGAGAGCTTGGCATCCAAAACCCCAATCAAACAGCCAGAAAGCAACCCAAACAAATGTGCCATGTTCGCAATCGCCATGCCGAACGGTTCAAAGAAACCAACCACCAGCCACAGCAGCATAAAGCCGACATAGGCCGGCTCAATAGAGAGGCCACGTGAAGGCGCAAAGTGCCCGACCATCCACACGTACCCAAGCATGGCATACACCACACCCGACATACCGCCAAAATTCGGGCCATCAAAGGCGTACTGCCCGAGCCCAGAGAACAACGCGGTGAGTAAGAAAAGCTGCAACAGCTTGGCACTGCCACTGTGTTTTTCTATACGACCGCCCAGTACCCACCACCAAAGCAGGTTAAAAACGATATGGGTCGCGGAGAAATGCAGAAACGCGTGGGTAAACAAACGCCAAAGTTGCCACTGCTCATCGCCCGATGCCGGAAAATGCATCACCGAGAAAACATCATCACCAAAGCCTAAGAACAGCGCAGCATAAGTGACGATGCATACAACCATGACAGACATGGTGACCGGGCCCGAACTATCTTTAAGGGTTTTGATGAAGCCTTGTCGCGGATAATAAAAACGAGCGGTGCGGGTTTCCGCCATATCCCATGACGCAGATTGGTATTTTTGCGCGGTGGGGTGTTGAAGAAAAGCCTGTAGCTCTGCTTCTACTTCAATTTGGTGCTCTGCTTCTTTGAGCCACAAACCAAATGTTCCCTCACCTTCAGGCATCATTTGGACTTCAATGCCTCTTGAAGACATGTAATCGATAAACGCCTGCCCGGCTCGAGGGTTAGATATCGCAATCAGACGGATCATAGCGCCTCTTTTTCTGTGTGATCACGGCTGCATGGCAATCCCGCCACACATGTCGCTATTGATTGAAGCTACTGACACCAGACTCCACAGGGAGATCTTGTCGATGCCACGCTTCGAAGCCACCATCCACGCTGTAAACTTCTTCAAAGCCTTGATTGATCAAGTACTGGGCAGCGCCTTGGCTACTCACCCCGTGATAGCACATGACCAATACGGGTTGTTCATAATCGATCGCTTGTGTGAATTGCACAATAGAATCGTTAGTAAGGTGGAATGCGCCCTGTGGATGAGATAGCTGAAATGACTGAGGATCCCTGATATCAACAATCACCGCAGTTTGATCATCCTGCTGAATCTTCTTCCATGCGTCCGTAACAGAGATATGCGCAAATTGTTCCATGAGTTATTCCACTCCTTTCATCGTAATCACTCTTTGCAACAACGGAAACACATCCGAATATTGCAGGTATTCCAGTATTCTACCTGACTTTATATGAAATCATGCCATAGAGAAGTCAGGGTCTTTGTACGCTTTTTAGCCACCTGTGGAAAAATCTGTGGATTGCGTTGATAAAGTAGGATCTCGCGTTTGGATCCACAAGATGTAGTGTTGATCGTAACAAAGCTGTGGACAACTTATCTCACGCCTGTGATACCAAGGGTTTATCAGGCACAAAAAAACCGGCATCAGCCGGTTTTTAATGATCTTCACATTGCCCGAAAGCACTGCGTTATACATCTAACGCCTTGAAGACAGGGACGATCAGAAGACGTCGCCTACTGCTTCTTTCAATTTACGCATCGCATTCTTTTCTAATTGGCGAATGCGCTCGGCAGACACTTCATAGTGATCAGCCAATTCTTGTAAGGTCGTTTTATTGTCATCCAACCAGCGAGAACGAATAATGTGCTGGCTTCGCTCGTCTAACCCTGACATCGCGTTCGCGAGTCTGTGGTTAGCGTGGTTTTCCCAGTTTTCTGATTCAAGATTGACGGCAACGTCTGAGCTTTTATCTTCCAAATAGAAAACAGGGGCTGATGGCCCTTCACGCTCATCGTCGTCATTCCCTGCGTCAAAGCCAGGATCTTGCGCAGCAAGACGGGATTCCATCTCGCGCACTTCCGCGGCATCAACACCAAGCTGCTCGGCAACCATGTTAACTTCATCTGCGTTAAACCAACCCAGGCGTTTTTTCGCCTTACGCAAGTTGAAGAACAGTTTACGCTGCGCTTTTGTGGTTGCGACTTTCACGATACGCCAGTTACGCAGAACGTATTCATGAATTTCAGCTTTGATCCAATGCACGGCGAACGACACCAGACGAACACCCACTTCTGGGTTGAAGCGTTTTACCGCCTTCATCAATCCGATGTTACCTTCTTGCACGAGATCAGACACAGGTAGTCCGTAACCGGAATAACCACGGGCGATATGAACAACAAATCGCAGGTGAGACAGGATCAGGCTTTTCGCCGCGTCCAGATCTTCCTCGTAGTGAAGACGTTCTGCAAGCTCGCGTTCTTGATCAGCAGACAGCATTGGATGGCTGTTTACCTGCTGCAGATAGCTGTCTAGGCTATCCCTTGAGATCGGGGCTATTGCATACGACTCTGTTGTCATTTTCACCTCTTTTCGAATCTATCGAACATATGTGAACCAATTTAGGCTCCAGCCATACTCTACTTAAGATCAAAAAAACTGCAACCCTAAGCATGGTTACCTAGATAATGTGACCATGATTGTTTACGGGGGTTCAGTTAATTATACAGGTTCGATCTCGCGTAAATGTTTACCTGCTGCAAGACGTGCAGCAAGCAGTCCTATTAAGCCTGTTACCATCAGGAGTATCAGACCTTCGTCAATCCGAAGTCCGGAAAGACGGAAACCACTACTGTACAATGTAGCGAGTTTCGCCACTGCCGTGTCTAAAAGTAGTCCGTTAATTAACGTAACGACCCACGCCACGATAGCGCCTGCTAAACCAAGCCATACGCCTGTATAAAGGTATGGGCGTTGAATATAACTGTCGGTGGCACCCACCAACTTCAATACTTGTATTTCTGCCTTTTGGTTTAAGACCTGCAAACGCAAGGTATTACCAATGATCAAAAACACGGCCATCAACATCAAGCCAGAAAACACCACTGTCAGCGTCAACACCAGAGATTCAATGGCAGACAAACGTTGCAACCAATCACTGTCTAAGCGCACTTCTTCAACCGCCGATTCAGCACGCAGTTTTGCGGCCAATGCAGTCGCAGAAGCGGCGTCATCGTTTGCAGGTGTAACAACAATCACCGCAGGAAGTGGATTGTCATCCAGCAAGCTGATCGCTTCATCAAACCCTTGAATTTGTCTCAGTTGAGTAAGACCTTGCTCGGGAGAAATAAATTCCGTGTTCCCGATATCTTGCCACTGCGACAATTCATCAAAGAGTGTTTCAGCCGCGGCGTCCGAAGCGCCTTGGTTGACGTAAACCGTCAACTGATTGGGCACTTGCCACTCTTCTGTCACAGCAACCACGTTCTTTGCCAGCATAAACAAGGTTGCAGGCAAGGCTAACGAGAAAGCTAGCGCCAGTACGGTTAATGCATTACCTAATGGCTTTGCTAATAAGTCACGTAACGCCTGACCACCTTGTTGTTTGTGCAAGGTAATGAAATTAGCCATGGCGCGGCACCTCCGACAGGTGACCACGGTTCAAATCAAAACGGCGCATGTCATAACTGTTCAATAGCGACGTGTCATGCGTTGCCATCAACACAGTGACACCCACCTGATTAAATTGACGGAATAGATCCATGATCTGCGCAGAGAGCGCAGCATCAAGGTTACCCGTAGGTTCATCTGCAATCAGCACTTGCGGGCGATTGACCACCGCACGCGCAATCCCTACGCGCTGTTGCTCACCACCCGAGAGTTGAATGGGCAAACACGCGGATTTATCGAGAAGACCGACTTTATCCAAAGCCGCGGACACCCGTTTCTTGATGTCCGATTCATTGGCTTGCTCAATGCGCAGCGGCAATGCCACGTTGTCGAACACACTGCGGTCCATCAAGAGTTTGTGGTCTTGAAAAATCACCCCAATGTGACGACGCAAAAAAGGAATCTCTTTGCGATCAATTCTGGAGATATCGTGACCATTGAACAGGACTTGCCCGTCACTTGGTCGCTCAATCGCACAGAGCAACTTCAGCAAGGTGCTTTTACCGGCACCAGAGTGACCAGTCAAAAACGCCATGTCGCCTTTCGGCAAGTGAAAGCTCACTTTCTGTAACGCTTGCTGCCCACCACGGTAGGCCTTGCTTACCTGCTGAAACCGGATCACGCTGATCAATCCTCCTGACTGAATAGAGCTTCGATAAAGTCTTCCGCAACGAACGGTCGTAAATCATCAATCCCTTCACCCACACCGATATATCGAAGTGGGATGTTGAACTGATCGGCAACCGCGAAGATCACACCACCTTTTGCCGTGCCATCAAGCTTGGTCAAAGTGATGCCAGAAAGCGGCGCGATATCGTTGAACAAACGCGCTTGGCTGATGGCGTTCTGCCCTGTACCCGCATCAATGGTCAGCATGATTTCATGCGGCGCATTCGGGTCGAGCTTTTTCATCACACGAACAATTTTGCGCAGTTCTTCCATCAAGTGCGACTTGTTCTGCAAACGGCCTGCGGTATCTGCGATCACCACATCCACGTTGCGTGCTTTTGCCGCCTCAATAGCATCATAGATAACAGATGCACTGTCTGCGCCAGTATGTTGAGCAATAACAGGAACTTTGTTGCGTTCGCCCCAAACTTGAAGCTGTTCAACCGCGGCGGCACGGAATGTGTCACCCGCAGCCAACATCACGGATTTACCCTGCTGTTGGAATTGCTTGGCAAGTTTACCAATGGTGGTGGTTTTACCCACGCCATTCACGCCAACCATCAGAATAACGAACGGGCCATTCTCGCACTTGGCTTCAAGTGGCTTTTCAACTTTGCTTAAAATCTCTGCCATTTCCTGCTTGAGCAGGCCATAGAGCGCTTCGCCATCTTTCAATTCACGGCGGCTTGCTTTATCTGTCAGGCTATCGATGATTTTGGTGGTGGTATCCATGCCAACGTCTGCGATCAGAAGTTGTTCTTCTAATTCTTCAAACAGTTCATCATCAATTTTCTTGCCGCTAAATAAACCAAAGAACCCTGCACCGATATTCAGCTTGGTCTTCTGAAGACCACGCTTCAAACGTGCAAAAAAGCCTTCTTTCTTTGGTTTTTCTTGTTCTGCGTTCGCTTTCGCTTCTTCTTCAGCCAATGCTTGCGCGTCAGCTTCTGCTTGAAGACGGGCTTCTTCTTCAGCTTGCGCTTGTGCCTCGGCTTCCGCTTTCAGGCGCGCGTCTTCCGCGGCTTGGGCTTGTGCCTCGGCGTCTGCTTTTAAGCGTGCTTCTTCTGCGGCCTGCGCTTGGGCATCAGCTTCCGCTTTCAGGCGCGCTTCTTCTGCGGCTTGGGCTTG
>NZ_MDAG01000019.1:0-32642 GCF_002876705.1 Enterovibrio norvegicus
GATTCGAGATTCGAGATTCGTAGAATGGTGTTCCTAGAACATGAAGAAGCCAGCAAATATGCTGGCTTCTTCATTTCTTGATGTTGCTCTTACTCGAGACTGCTCTTTCTCGCACCTCGCCTCTCGCTATTCCATCCACACCTTCCACGCATCCCGCACAACCTCGCGCTCTTCAAGAAAGCTATCATCTGCAATTTCAACCGACGCATCGAGCAGGTTAAGGCGGTGGATTTCATCACGCATGGTGGTGTAAGCATCGCGCAGTTTGAGCGCTTGTGCCGTATCGAGAATGCCCACTTGCGCCATGTCTTCAAGGATACGGACGTTGTCACTCCAACGTGTGAGTGCCCCTTCATCATGACTGTTCGCGAGCACCAGATATTGCGTTAAAAACTCAATATCCGTGATACCACCAGGGTCTTGCTTGATGTGGAATTTGTCTTTTTCTTTGCTGCCGAGGTGATCGCGCATTTTGATGCGCATGTCTGCCACATCTTTGCGCAGCGCATCGCGATCCCTTTCCTTGGTCAGCACCTGTTTGCGTACATCGGCAAAGCCTTTCGCCAGCAGCGCATCGCCGAAAATCATGCGCGTACGCACCAAAGCTTGATGTTCCCACGTCCACGCTTCGGTGTTTTGATATTCAAGGAAAGATTCTACCGTCGTCACCAACATACCGGATGCGCCCGACGGACGAAGGCGTGTGTCGATGTCATACAACACGCCCGAGGCCGTGCGCGTGGAAAACAAGTGAACAATGCGTTGCGCCAAGCGAAGATAGAACTGACGACCATCAATTTCTTTAGGCCCATTTGTATACACGTTATCAGGACAATCATGCAGGAACACCACATCCAGATCCGAGTTATACCCCAGTTCAATGCCGCCCACTTTGCCATAACCAATGACAGCAAAGCCGCGACCATTGCGATCCGTAAGGTGCGAAGGCTGGCCATACTTTTCAGCCATTTGATACCACGCCTGATTCACCACCGCTTCCACGATCGCTTCGGCTAAGTAGGTCAGGTGATCACTCACTTCCATCACCGGCAGCACATCCGCAATGTCAGCCGCCGCAATACGTAGCAATTGAGTTTGCTTATATTGGCGGATCATCTCCATTTGCTGTTCCATGTCCTCCTCGGGGATCCGAGCCAGAAATTCGAACAACTCATTGCGGTATTGATCCAACGGCGTTGGATTATAAAGGTGTTGAAGATCCAACAACTCATCAAGCAAAATCGGGAAAGTCGACAGTTGCTCTGCCACCATCGGGCTAGCGCCGCACAGTCTCACCAACTGCGCAATGGCACTGTGGTGCTCATCCAGTAACTCAAGATACGTGGTACGCGTGGCAATGCTCACCAACAATTTGAGCACGCGCTCAAGCACCGCGAATCCATCATCGCGACACAGGATCTGACTCAGCACAACAGGCATCAAACGGTTAAGCACTTCTCGGCCACGCGGCCCAAGGGTGCGTTTGGCAAGCTCCTGTTTAAAGCTCAGCAGTGCATTGGCTTTTTCCGTCGGCGACTTGGCATTCATGTCTTGAAGGATCTTCTCGACAAGCTCTGTGTCGCGCGCGGCATCCCACACTTCACCAAAAACATCATCTACTTTGGCTTCGTCGCTGTTTTCTTCCTCGCCAATCAGATCATCAAACACATCATGAACACCTTTCATGTGCGCAAGGATCTTGGTGTGCAAATCGTCCCAACAGGATTCCCCCATCGCGATAGCAAGGCGCAATTGATCCAAGCTGTCATCTGGCAAGGTTTGGGTTTGTTTGTCGCCAATGCCCTGCAGTAAGTTTTCAGTGCGGCGAAGGTAGCGGTATGACGCCTCAAGTGTGTCCACATCTTCGGGTGGCAACATGTTGAGGGTCTTGATGGCATCTAAGGTGATAAACAGGCCACGTTGACGCAAAGACGGATCGCGACCGCCGCGGATCAACTGGAAAGATTGCGCGATAAACTCCACTTCACGGATCCCCCCCGCGCCAAGCTTGATGTTGTTGGTCAAGCCACGACGACGTACTTCGCTGCGGATCATGGCTTTCATGCGGCGCAGTGATTGGATCGCACTGAAATCGATATAGCGGCGGAACACAAACGGACGCAGCATTTGGCGTAACGTTTGGTAGCAATCAAATTGCTCCTTGCCCATCACCCGCGCTTTGATCATCGCGTAGCGTTCCCAGTCTCGACCTTGTTCTTGGTAGTAATCTTCAAGCGCGGCAAAACTCATGACCAAAGGCCCGCTGTCACCAAAGGGGCGCAGCCGCATGTCTACGCGATAACAAAAGCCATCAAAGGTTTGTTGATCCAACGCTTTGATCAAACGCTGACCGAGACGGGTAAAGAACTGTGCATTGGAGATACTGCGGCGTGCGCCTTCCGTTTCTCCGTTCTCAGGATAGGTAAAAATAAGATCGATGTCAGAAGAGAAATTAAGCTCGCCGCCACCCAATTTCCCCATGCCGAGGATCAACATGGGTTGCGCATTGCCTGCGTCATCGCGAGGGGTTCCCCACTCTTTGCAGCAGTAACGGTAAAGCCAACCGTAGGCTTCCATGATCATGGACTCTGCCAGTTTAGACAGGTGAGCGAGGCTATCATCAAGACTCATCGCATCGTTAAAATCATGCCACGCAAGCCACACCATTTCCTGGCGGCGAAAACGGCGCAGTTCACGCATGATACCGTTTTCATCAATCTGGCTATCCAGTCTTTCTTTTAAACGCTGGCGATACGCTTTTCGGCGTGGTCCAGAAGCGAGGTTATCTTTCAGCCAAGGCAGCAGGGTTGCATCATGCAGCATCGACTCAGAAATGAAGTCACTCAGTGCTAAGGTGCGGCTCAGCAATTCACGCTGCTCACCTTGCCATTGTGCGAGGTTTTCCGCTTGCGTTTCAGACAACGCATCCAATGCGCGAGTTGCGCGATGTTTAAGTTCAGAAGGCAGTGACATGTATTCCTTTCCTATCAGCCACGAGTCCAAGACGTTACTCACCACAGTACCATAAAAAAGCCCACACAATCGGTGGGCTTCTTCAAACACTCAGACATGTTTTACCATGCTTCAGGCAAAATGTTTCGAGTGCTTCAGATACACACAACGCAGGCTCACTACACGGCGAACTCTTTGATTTTTAGATCAAGTTGGTTTGCGTTGTTTTGCATGCTGCCGGAGGTTTCCGCAAGTTCAGTGACGACAGTAACCGACGCCTCCACCAGCTCTCTCACATTGGTCAAGTTCAAGTTCATTTCATCCGCCACTGAGGCTTGCTGTTCCGCCGCAGAGGCAATATGGAAGTTCATGTCGTTGATTTGGCCAATTTGTTCAACGATAAGATTAAGCTCTTCGCCCGCCTTACTCACCGATTCCACACTCTCAACCGCTTCAATCACGCTTTGCTCCATCAAGCCAACGGCTTGCTGCGCAGAAGATTGCAACTGAGTGATCATGTCTTGAATCTCGACCGTCGCTTTTTGCGTGTTTTGGGCAAGGTTACGCACTTCATCTGCCACCACCGCAAAGCCTCGACCCGCTTCACCTGCGCGCGCCGCTTCAATGGCGGCATTCAAGGCAAGTAGGTTTGTTTGCTCGGAAATACCTTGGATAGTCACCACCACAGAGCTGATGCGATCAACACGTTCTTCAACTTGGTTCACCGCGCTGGCAGATTCACGAATGTCGTCAGACAGCTTGTTGATCGTCCCAATGGTGCTGCTCACATAACGCTGTCCGCTAATCGCTTGCTCACGTGAACTCTCCGTTGCTTGCGATGCAGCGCGAGCATGTCCAGCCACACTTTGCACTGTCGAGGTCATTTCGCTCATCGCAGACGCTAGCATATCTATTTCGCCGAACTGCTCTTTGGCCGACTCACGCGTTTCGTCCATGCTAATCGTCATCACTTCCGTCATACCAAAAAGCTCTTCTGACGAATCACGCTGGGCTTTTATCATGTTGGCGAGTTGCGAACGCGTCGATTCAAGTTCACGCGCTAACTCACCGAACTCATCGTTGCAATTCATGATGACCGGCTGACTTAAATTCTTACGCGCCATGCCGCGAATGCATTCAATCAAATAGTTAATTTGGCGAAGCATCAAACGGCTTCCACCCAACAGAATCACCATGAATGCCACAATCATCAAGGCAGTCTGCCAAGCAACTTGCACTAAGTAAGCCTGATAGTAATGGCTTGCCGCTGAATCAGGCTGAGATGCAATGGCTACCCAATCCGTACCCGACACGGGAATAGCGATGCCGTGACGATCGTCATTCGCAAGGTGGTAAACAAACTCACTGCGCGTATTCTTTAATTGTTCAGCCAAGTTTGTGCCGTTCTCTAAGCGCAGATTCAGTCCCTTAAAATCAGAAATGCTCGGGTGCGCTAACACCTCACCAGAACGGGCATTCGCAAGGTAGACATATTCTTGCTCTGAACTGGTGGCATTTTCTCGGGTCAATACGCGTTCAAGTAACGCCGTGCCCTCGGGTAACGTCAGCAACTCTTTGGTTAATTCCGCACTGCGAATCGCTTGAGTACGGCTTTGACTTTCAGTGATCTCAGTAACCGATTCACGAAACGCGTTCGCATCCCAAAGCTGCTTCGCCGTGAGCAGTAGCGTGCTGAAAACCATCAGCAGAATAAGTTTAGGGACGAGTTTGATGTTACTGACAGCCTTTTCCCAAGGCTTGAAGATCATCTGAGACATTCTTTTGGCTCCTTGATGTGCAAATCCTCCACACTGAGAGACAGCATGGTGATACAGAAGATGGCGCAAGCGTGCTAAATTCACGTTCTATAGCGGCGTTCAACAAAAGGAATTGAGCAGTGGCAGACAGCCAAGCGCAAAATTTAGATCTGAATCCAATGAGTTTGCTGAGCTTGCTGCTCTCTTTCGTTTCATTGTGCGTAGTGAGCACAATTTTATTGATACCGAACGATGATCCTCTTTATACCCTACTCCTAGGCATTGACACTTTAATTTGTATGGTTTTTCTGCTCCAAATCGCCATACATTTTCTCAAAACTGATAACAAAGTCACTTATCTAAAAAAACATTGGGTCGATATTCTCGCCAGTATTCCTGTGATAGAAGCGCTCCGTTTTGCACGTATCTTCCAGATCTTCCGCGTACTGCGCTTACTCAAAGCCAGCCAACCCCTGTTCACCTACATGAACGAAAACCGAAGCGAGACCACGCTCGCCAGCATCTTATTGCTACTGACCGTTCTGATATCGGCAGGGTCTGCCTCTATTTTCGCCTTTGAAAGCCACTCACCCGATGCCAATATCGACAACTTTACCGATGCGATTTGGTGGATGTTCGTGACCATTTCCACCGTGGGTTATGGCGATTATTACCCTGTGACGCCAGCAGGTCGTGCCGTCGCCATCATAGTGATCATGTGTGGTGTGGGGATCTTTGGTGCGATCACAGGCTTAGTGACCTCTTATGTCACCAAGCCCGAGCAAAAAGAACAAGAGAGAGAGCAACACCGACGTGCAGCTCTTGAATTGTTGCTCGCCCAGCAAGAAGAAATATTGCACCGATTGGCCGCCATTGAAACGCGACTAGATGAGACAAAAAGCGGGCTGCAGGTTCCATCTGATAAAGACTTGCCCAATAAACCCTAGATAAAAAAATAGCGCCGATAAGGCGCTATTTTCTACGTATGTATTTGCTTCGCAAAAGAGCGTGCACGCTAAGGCGTGATGCTTACACTTCCCAGTATGGCGTTAACGCGACACCGATTTGGCGGCTTTGCATCATGGCATGAAGCAAAGACTCCTCTTTACGGGTCAGCCACTTTTCAATCTGCGCACAGTCATCTTCATCAAACTCGCTCGCAAGCTTACGAACAGGTTCGAGCAGTTGAATGTCTTCGATGCCTTGCATCAAATCCAGCCAAGGCAGGCGGAAGGTTTCGCGATCGTCTTCATCATAAAGTAGCGCGACACAACAGCCCGACAGCAAATTACGCAACAGGCGTGGCAACTGATCCAGATACCCAAAGCGATCCAATTCGTTTTCAAGCGCGAAGACACTCAATAACTCATCCCACGATACCGTTAGCGAACGGTTAGCAAAGCTACGAACTGGCTCAGCCAATTTATCGCGTACTTTGTCATCCACAAAAGGCTGCCAACCGCGCGTCAGGATCCAACGGCTAAGATCGAGCAACAGATTGCAATAACGTGATGAATGGAAAAGCGCCAGCATTTCACTGCGCTCTGGCAACGCTTCATAGCGCTCGCCCAGTTTCACCAACAGTGGCTTCTGGCTGTTCAATTTTCGTAGGAAGTAGCCCTTGTCGCTTTGAAGACGGGTAATCGCACGCGCTTCAAACACCCAATCCAGCTCGCCTTCAAGCCATTGAAGCTCTTGACGCAACAGCGCACTCGCACGACGTGGAATCAAACCACCATAGAGCGCAAGAGCTTGTCGCACTAACCCCACGGCGTTGCAAATCTCTAAAATCGCATCCTGTTCAGGGCGTTCAACATAGATTTGCTCGTGGGAATGCCAATGTTCCAGTGCATGTTCTAGCGCTTTAACAAACGCTTGCTCGGTAGACTGCATGCCATCAATCGGCACCAAGCTTAACGCTTTAACGTTATCACCTTGATAATCAGTGGCTAATCGATAGCCACGCGCAGCCTTACTCAAGTTACCCAAACGTAACCCCCCTTTTTCTGCTAGCTCACGCGCTAACACAAACAAGGCATCGGTCTGGCCGGATTTGAGTTCGATCTCAACTTCACAAATCGGATCGTAACCACCGTTTTCAGTCGTGACGTCACCGCTATCAAACGCAAGTTCAACTTGGCTACTATCTGGCATCGCCACAAGCCATTGTTGGCGTTCAAAATCTGTAGAGAACAAAGGATTAATGTTGGCACCAAGCGCTTCTATATCGAAGCCATCAGGCCAAGCATCTGCGGGAATAAGGGAAAGATCGGGAGCCGGAGAATCGAGTTCTGCATTATACTCTGGACGCTGATGTAGACCAGCCACTACACGGCCTGCTGTCTTCAGCGTTTGTACATACACGTCATCATAACGTCGGACTCGAAGACCGATATCATGCTGGCGTAGCAAATAATCCGGGGTGTCGTAATAGATGTTGCCGAGGTTTCGCTGGCGTTGCTGCAAGACCTTTAAATCGGCAACTTTGTCTCGAATTTGGCGTGAAAAATCGGATGAGACAAAAAACTTTAACTCTATCTCAGTTTCCATAAAGGGACCCATAACCAATAGCAGAACAAGGATATGGGCAATTGCTTAGACGAGCAAGAACCTTTCATTGATCTGAACCAGTTTCATTGCAATTGTGATTGCGCTAACATTCGCCGCTCGATTTATCATCGTTTGAAATTTAGTCTCTACGCAGACTATAAAGGTAGATACGGCTATGCCAGTAAATACAATTATGGGGCTATTTGCAAAAAGCCCGCTGAAACCACTTCAGACCCACATGAGCCGCGTTAGCGAATGTTGCTCACAGTTGGTGCCTTTCTTTGACGCCTGTGAAAATGGGGATTGGGAAAAGGCGGCTGAAATTCGCCACCAAATTTCTACCCTCGAAAAAGAGGCTGATAATCTGAAGCGAGAAATTCGCCTCAAACTCCCTCGCGGTCTGTTCCTTCCTGTAGACCGTACCGACATGTTGGATCTTGTTACTCAACAGGACAAACTCGCCAACCTTGCTAAAGACATCTCAGGCCGTGTTATCGGTCGTCAATTGCAGATGCCTTCTCCTCTTTACACCGATTTTGTTGCGTATGTGCAAAGGTGTCTCGATGCTGCCGATCAAGCGCGTCGTGTCATAAACGAGCTAGACGAACTACTCGAAACAGGCTTTAAAGGACGTGAAGTCACACTGGTCGAAGAAATGATCAATCAACTGGATACCATCGAAGACGATACTGACTCGATGCAAATCCTTCTTCGTCAGAAACTGATGTCCATCGAACACCAATACAACCCGGTTGACGTCATGTTCCTGTACAAAATTCTCGAATGGGTCGGTGAAATTGCTGACCAAGCACAACGTGTTGGCTCTCGTTTAGAGCTCATGCTTTCGCGTTCTTAGTGCGACAATCAACGAATTAATAACAAGGTATAACAATGGAAATCCTGGCGAATTACGGCACCATTATTATTTTGGTGGCCGCGGCTTTTGGTTTCATGATGGCAATTGGTATTGGTGCAAATGACGTCGCCAATGCAATGGGTACGTCGGTAGGCTCTAAAGCACTGACCGTTAAACAAGCCATCATCATTGCGATGATTTTTGAATTCGCTGGCGCATATTTAGCTGGCGGTGAAGTCACCGACACGATCCGAAAGGGTGTGATTGAAACTTCGCTCTACGCGAATCAGCCCGAAATCCTCGTTTACGGCATGATGTCTGCACTTCTTGCAGCAGGCACATGGCTACTGTTGGCATCCTTCATGGGCTGGCCTGTATCAACCACTCACTCCATCATCGGTGCCATCATCGGTTTTGCGTGTGTGTCTGTGGGTACAGAAGCAGTAGATTGGAGCTCAGTGCAAGGCATCGTAGGTAGCTGGATTGTTACCCCGCTGATTTCAGGTCTGTTCGCTTACATTATCTTCATCAGTGCCCAGCGCCTGATTTTTGATACCGACAACCCCCTGATCAATGCAAAGCGTTTTGTCCCTGTGTACATGTTCTTGACTGCGCTAATCATCGCCATGGTTACCATCAAGAAAGGCCTTAAGCATGTAGGTCTGCACCTAACAACGGGTGAAGCCGTGATGGTGTCTGTGGCTGTTTCTGTCTTGGTCATGCTATTTGGCTACTTCTATATCGCCCGCAAATACGCAGACAACTCTGCGACTTCTGCGAACGGCTACGAAGGTGTAGAGCGCGTATTCAGCTTGCTCATGGTTGTCACGGCGTGTGCCATGGCATTCGCACACGGTTCAAACGACGTAGCAAACGCGATTGGTCCACTATCCGCTATCGTGTCTACTGTTGAAAACATGGGCGCAATCACCGAGAAAGCACAGATTGCTTGGTGGATTTTACCTCTTGGCGGTATCGGTATCGTTGTGGGTCTTGCTACGCTCGGCCACAAGGTAATGGCAACCGTGGGTACAGGTATTACTGAACTCACACCAAGCCGTGGTTTTGCCGCACAGCTAGCAACCGCATCTACCGTTGTATTGGCATCGGGCACAGGCCTGCCAATCTCAACCACGCAAACATTGGTTGGTGCAATTTTAGGTGTTGGTTTTGCTCGTGGTATTGGTGCGTTGAACCTCGGTGTTGTTCGTAACATCGTGGCATCTTGGGTCGTTACCCTACCAGCAGGTGCGTTACTTGCCGTTGTCTTCTTCTACGTGATGCGCGCAGCGTTCGGCGTATAAGAAGTCCATTTCCGTCACGTTTTTGTGCGGTGATGTCAGTCTTCGGTCAAAAAAGGGAGGTTATGCCTCCCTTTTGTTGTACCTGAGGGGTAAAATTTTTTAGTATCTGACACAAACAGATATTCGCGACCAACCAAAGGAATAAACCGTGAAGCAACTTTTTTCTGCTCTGGCTGTGATTTTGATGCTTGTAGTACCAGCCGCCCATGCGCAGGACAACTACATCTCCGATGAACTATTCACCTACATGCATTCAGGTCCGGGTACCCAGTTCCGTATTATTGGCAGTATCGATGCGGGCACGAAAGTTACCATTGTGGATAGAAACCGCAACGCTGGTTACACGCAAGTTCTTGATGAACGTGGCCGTAAAGGTTGGGTTGAAAGCAAATACGTGTCGAATCAAGCGGGTCTTAAAACACGCGTACCTGCACTTGAGAAAGAACTGACGCAAGTGAAATCAGCACTGTCGAATGCGCAAGGCGATTCAGAAGCGAAAACCAAAGGCTTGATTGAATCTCTCGAACAGCGCAACACACAGCTAAAAGAACTTGAAACGCACACCAGCGAGTTGAACCAAAAACTGATCGACGCACAAAGCGAAATTCGCGAACTGCGCGCGCGTATCGATACGCAAAAGGATGACCTTCTCATGCGTTGGTTCACCTACGGCGCAATGGTTGCTGGAGCAGGTCTGCTGTTTGGTCTGATTCTTCCGCACCTTATTCCACGTCGTAAGAAGCGTAATAACGGTTGGGCGTAAGCATCTACCTCTGAATACGAAAAAAGCCGCTGATGCGGCTTTTTTGATATTCAGAGCAGAGAGAGCAGAGAGAGCAGAGAGAGCAGAGAGAGCAGAGAGAGCAGAGAGAGCAGAGAAATGTTGAACATCTTCATTCTCAAGCTCCCGCTTTTTTTGTCGCTTTTACTGCTCTTTCTCTGTTTTGCTCTTTCTCTAATCTGCTCTTTCTAAATTCTGCTTTTTCTCGACTCTGCTCTCTCTCGATTCTGCTCTTTCTCAACTCTGCTCTTAATCACCAACTCGTCAGCGCAGGTATCGCAATCAGCGAGTCTTCAAACTGCACCACGACTTGTTGAGGTTCAATGCCACGGAGCAACACGCCGTCTGCGACGAACTGCCCTTCTTTCGTCTCTCGCCCATTGACCTTCACCCAACTGCGTTTTGCATCAGACGCATAGATGTGGGTTTGAAAATCCATCTTCGGCAAGCGGTCGAACATTTGTGATGAGATATCGGCAATCGAGACGACATTGCTCGTCCCATCTGTGCGTTCAAGCTTGGCATCCAGTCCTCTTGTGCGGTCGCCGCCCAACGCGTTTTGCACCTTCAACGCCAATTCAGGTGACAGCGATGAGAGATCCAGATCTTCTAGGTTTAAATCACCATCAGGGTTACTCGACCCATTGCCCGATGCGGTAATGGTGGTGACCTCTGCATTTGCTTCCGTCACCGGCTTTTCAGACGAGGCACTCGCTTTTTCTGCCGATTGGCTAGCATTGCTCGTCGGTGCTGGCTTGGTGATAGCAACCACAACAGGTTTAGGCTCAGGAAGTGGCGTAAGTGCCAGCGAGGTGTCACTGGTCATTGGTAACACAACAATGTCACCTTGCGCCAATGCCGCAGACTCGGATTGCGTCGCTTCGATGCTGCTCGCCAATGTTGGCCCCGGCAGGGTTAATACCGTGTCCAGCACCATCAAGGTAATGGGCCCTGCATAGCCATCAGCATCCAAGCCTTTGCTGCGTTGGAAGTCTCTGACTTTTGCGCGCAGGTTCGGCCCGAAACGATCAGAGGGAACGCCAGTTTCCCCTAACACTAAATTCAAACGTTGATCTAGCCAGCGAACGCGCTCGCTGCGTTGACCAATGGATAAGGTGGCTGGGTTCGCTTGCGGTGGACGCCAAAGCAGGAGTGCATCACCCGTCCACGCTTGTTTGAAAAACGCCTCACTCACCATCACGCGTTGTCCGCCAGATAGCAACTCAAACTGCCCATTCCCCATGCCGTACAACACAGCAAACCAACGCTGCCCGACAGGGCCGTTCATGGTCAGAACCGCAGGTCGGTCGATACTGAGCAACTGCGTTAACGGTAAAGTGGCTTTATAACAAGCAAGCTCACCGCGCACGTCGCTCGAACAACCAGCCGCAAGCACATCCGCTTCAAAACCCCACAAGCGATAGAGCGCTTGCATCGCAGAACCTGCACTCAAACTTTGTTTCGCTAACTCTGCGAACGCCACCGTTTCAACCGTGGCAGGCAGATTCGAAAGGCTTTGCGGCGCGGATGCCTGCCCAGAGGAAGCATCCGGTGTTGATGCGTCACGCTCAGGCGATTTCTTGATGGCCACATCCACGACAATGGGCGCTGGCACCTCTTTCACTGTCGGGGCTGGCACACGTTCTGTTTGCACCTGAGACGCACTGTTTGCATTCGCCACCGTCGGCGCAGGTGACGTGTTGCCGTCGAGCCCCCAACGAATGGCCACTGCTAACAAAGCGGCACCGCCAATCGCGCCAAGGTAAACCGGCCAGTAACGCATAAATCCATGGCGTTCAGCATGGCTCGACACACTCTGCCAGTGCAGCACTTCCTTACTGGCTTTGGTGGCAATTTTCGCGGTAATGCGTTGCTTGGAATCTCGATGCGCCATTTTTAACGACTGGTCACACACGAGGTTAATCAATCTTGGAATACCGCCACTTTCACGAGCAATGACTTTGAACGCGCCATCATCGAATAATGGGTCTAGCCGATCGGCACAACTCAGACGGTGCAAAATGTACTGACGTACTTCTTGTGCCGTCAGCGGCATTAAGTGGTAACGGGCAGTAATGCGTTGTGCAAGCTGACGTAAGTGCTGCTGACGAAGCATTTCTTGCAGCTCAGGCTGACCAATCAAGATCACCTTAAGCAGCTTGCGTTGTGAGGTTTCGATGTTGGTGAGCAAACGCAGTTGCTCCAACACATCCGGCATCAAATGCTGCGCTTCATCCACCAGCAAAATGGTTTGAATGCCTTGCTGATCGTTATCATGCAATTTTGCAGAGATGGCGTCGTTCAGATGCTTAAAGCCATCGTCTCGCGCGTATTCAATCCCAAGTTCATCACACAGGGTCTGCATCAATTCCAGCACGGACACACTAGGGTTGAGGATCGTCGCTACTTGGCTTTGCTCAGGCATGCGCTCAAGCAAGGCTTTCATGGTCGTGGTTTTCCCCGTACCCACTTCCCCTGTCAGCAACGCCAAACCGCCACCATCTTCTATGCCAGAGAGCACATGGCTCAACGCCTCTTTATGGCGTTCGCTAAGGAAATAGAATTTTGGGTTTGGCACAATCGCGAATGGCGACTCTGAAAGCCGGAAAAAGTCTTGATACATGGGAAGTTCTCTACGTCCTCAATGCTGTCCGTTAAGCTCGCCAAAGTAGCGTGACACCTTATGCATGTAAAGGTGAACACCTCCTATGACCGACTATTCGGGCGCAGGTTCGCACCTTTTACACACATCGCGCTAAACGTCGAACGCATAACGGGTGGTTTGGTGAATCTGCAGGGTTTATCATGATCTTATTATCGCTTAATAACTGGATAACAATGTGAATACCTTCCTTGTGGGTGGCGCAGTACGAGATACATTGCTCGGGCTCGATGTAAAAGACAGAGATTGGGTCGTTGTCGGCGCTGACATCAAGACCATGCTGAAAGCAGGCTACCAACAAGTTGGGGCGGACTTTCCCGTTTTCTTGCACCCTAAAACCCATGAAGAGTACGCACTGGCTCGCACTGAACGAAAATCAGGCCAAGGCTATACCGGCTTTGTGTGCGACTTCGCACCTGATGTGACGCTTGAAGAAGACTTGCAGCGCCGTGACCTCACCATTAACGCCATCGCCCAAGCCGATGATGGCACCTTGGTTGACCCCTACGGCGGCAAAACCGACCTCGACAATAAAATCCTGCGTCATGTCTCACCTGCTTTTGTGGAAGATCCACTGCGCGTGTTGCGCGTGGCACGCTTCGCCGCCCGTTTTCACGATCTGGGTTTTACGGTTGCTGATGACACCATGTCACTCATGCGCACCATTGCCGAAAGTGGCGAATTAGATGCACTCACCCCAGAGCGAGTTTGGATTGAATGGGAGAAATCCCTGTCGACGCCGCGCCCAGATATTTTCTTGCGTGTGCTGCGTGATTGCGGCGCACTGGCGGTCGTGCTACCTGAAATCGACGCGCTGTTTGGCGTGCCGCAACCCGAGCAATGGCACCCAGAAATTGACACTGGCATTCACACCCTCATGGTCGCGCGCCAGGCTGCAACGCTCACTGATGACACCTGCATCCGCTTCGCGGCCCAAATGCATGACCTCGGCAAAGCCCTTACGCCGCAAGCGGAGTGGCCAAGCCATAGAATGCACACATCAACGGGCAAAGTGCCCGTAAAAGCCGTGTGTGACCGTGTACGCGTCCCCAACGCCTATCGCGATGCCGCATTGCTGGTCTGCGCCGAACACACCAACGTGCACAATGCCGGCGAGCTGAAAGCCTCCACCTACATCAAGATATTCGACCGCAATGATGTGTGGCGAAAACCCGAACGCGTTACCCAACTGGCCGTCGCCAGCCAAGCCGATCACCAAGGGCGCACAGGGTTTGAAGATCGCCCGTATCCCCAAACCGACTGGCTGCTTGGCGCGTTTGACGCCGCAAACAGCGTGGATGTAAAACCCATCGTGGCAGAAGGCTTTACAGGCCAAGGCATTCGCGAAGAACTGACGCGCAGACGTGTGGTGAGTGTTGCGAAGTATTTGGAAAAGGTAAGAAACTAGGGCTGGGTCTTAGGTTCTAGGTTCTAGGTTCTAGGTTCTAGGTTCTAGGTTCTAGGTTCTAGGTTCTAAAGAACAGATTACCAACCCCGCAAAAACAAAAAAGCTGCCATCGGCAGCTTTTCTTTTACTAGGCTCTAGAAACGTTTCTTCCTAGGACCTTCTTTTCCCGCTCTTCCTAACCTGCTTATCGCGTTGCAAGGAACGCTGCCAAGCCTACGCCCAGCACAATGCGGTAGATAACGAAGGGTTTCATGCCCATGGTCGTAACCAGTTTCAAGAACCAATGAATACAGATGTAGGCGCTCACGAACGACACAAACACACCCACAAGGATCGGAGACCACATCACAGGGACATCGCTTTTGATCAAGCCAAGACCAAGGTAGCTGCCTGCCAATACAATGATTGGGATCGACATCAGGAATGAGAAACGTGCAGCCGCTTCACGGGTGTAGCCCAAGTAAAGCGCCATGGTCATGGTTGCGCCAGAGCGTGACGTACCAGGGATCATTGCCAGCGCTTGCGACAAGCCAATCAGCAGAGCAGATTTTGGCGTGGTCTTGTATTCATCGATTTCACATTTCGCATTGTTGTCCACCCACCAAAGCAGAAGACCAAACACTATACAGGTCACCGCGATAACCCACGCAGAACGCAGATAAATCTCAATGATGTCTTTCATGAACAAACCGAAGATACAAGCAGGAATGGTCGCCAGAGCAATCATCCACGCCAAGGTCGCATCAGATGAGCGTTCGCCTTTGAAGATAGAGCGGAAGAATGCGCCAAGCAGCTGAGTCACTTCTTTACGGAAATAGCCAACAACTGCCAGAAGCGTACCTACATGCACGGCCACGTCGAAAGCCAGGCCCTGATCTTGCCAACCAAGAATTTCAGAAGGGAGGATAAGGTGTGCAGAGCTAGAAACAGGAAGGAATTCCGTCAGCCCCTGAATTAAAGCCAACGCAAAGGCTTCAAACATACTCATAGTTAGTCGTCACTTAAAGGTTAAAAAGAAAAAGGTTTCTACACAGAAAAATCAGTTACAGGCCAGAGTGGCTGCTCATCAGAGAATGCATTCCATGCTTGTTCGTACGTTTGCGTGTCACCAGGAATCACTTGTTCAGGACACAACTCAGCGAGAGGCCAGAGTGTGAAAGCAAACTTATAGACATCCTTACGTGGCAATGTCGGCCCTTCAGCCTGAACACGGTCGCCATAGGTCAGTAGGTCAATGTCTAATGTACGATCACGAAACTTCACCGCATCACGCTCACGGCCCCAGCGCGATTCGATTTCTCGAAGCGCTGCAACAATGCCTTCCAGCGTTAGATCGGTATGAAGTTCAACGACAAGGTTATAAAAATTAGGGCCTTCAAAGCCCACAGGTACAGCTTCAAACACACGGGAACTGCGACAATTCGCATCGAGTTCTTTCAGTGCAGCAATCCCTTCAACAATATGGCGTTCGCGTTCGATATTCGATCCAACACTCACCAATACCTGCGTACCTGCTCTTTGTGTCACCGTGTGCCTCGCTCAATGACTACACCAACAGCGCGAGCTTGTGGCACAGCTCCCGGTTTGCTGACTTTTACACGAATCCAAGAAACAGAAAATTGCTGCTGAATCAGCGAGGCAATTTCTTCTGCAACACGCTCAACCAACAAGAATCGGCCTTGTTCAATGTGCTGAATAACGGCATTGCTAACAGAGGCGTAATCTAGCGCGAAAGCCACGTCATCACTGTTAGCGGCAGGTTTGTTGTCATGACCCATTTCAATATCAAACACGAGCTTTTGTTTGATTTGTTGCTCCCAGTCGTACACACCAATGGTGGTAATGACTTCAAGCTGCTCAATAAATACTAAATCCATGTTCATCTAAATTTTTTCAGAGGTCGGATACCCATTATGCGCAAAAGCACGTAACATCGCTCACAGTCACATAACGAACCACACTATTGATACACAATGCACCGATACAACAGGTAGCCTTGTGTTTTGTGCGCGAACTATAGCAAGTTCTCGCCGCCCTAGCGAATGTTCAAAGTTGGATGATGGAATGACCGCACTTGGAATGCTGATGATTGTTGCCGCTTATCTACTGGGTTCAATATCCAGTGCGGTGTTGATCTGTCGGTTGTATGGGTTACCCGACCCACGAGACCAAGGCTCAGGCAACCCTGGCGCAACGAATGTCTTTCGATTGGGCGGTCGATTAGCCGCAGGATTGGTGTTGTTGTGTGACATGCTCAAAGGCACGATCCCCGTCTGGATCGCCTACCTCATCGGCATCAACCCGTTCATGCTGGGCTTGATTGGTATAGCGGCCTGCTTAGGCCACATCTACCCTATCTTCTTCCACTTCCGAGGCGGAAAAGGTGTCGCCACTGCACTGGGTGCCATCGCCCCTATCGGCTTGGATCTCACTGGTGGTTTGCTACTCACTTGGCTTGTCGCGGTGTTAGTCACCGGCTTCTCCTCTGCAGGCGCATTAGCGACCGCACTGATTGCTCCTTTCTTTACCTGGCTCGTAAAACCGCAATTTACAATGCCCGTCGCCATGTTGGCGTGTCTGATCATTTTCAGGCATCAAGAAAACATTCGTCGGTTGTTGAATGGGGAAGAGACCAAGATTTGGCATAAGAACAAAAAGCGCAGGGAAGAGAAGGAAGAGCAGGAAGAGCAGAGCGGTCCTAGTTCCTAGGAACAGCAAAAGCACTCAAGCAACCTGCTAGCAAACATCAGATTCAAAAAAAGCGGCCCTAGCACCTAGGTCCGCTTTTTCTTTTCCCAGAACCGACTCAGTTCTTAAGGTTTAATCGTCATCAACTGGTCAATCGGCCAACGTGGGAAACCTTTCACGCCCAAATCGTTGTGCTCGCCATTTTTAAGGCGCTGCATACCTGCGTACGCAATCATCGCACCGTTGTCGGTACAAAACTCAGTACGTGGGTAATACACTTCACCGCCGAGCGACGTCATCAAAGCTTCAAGCTTCACGCGTAAATGACGGTTAGCACTCACGCCACCCGCAATCACAAGACGCTTCATGTGGCACTGTTTCAACGCACGCTTACATTTGATTGCCAGCGTATCCACAACGGCATCTTCAAATGCGCGCGCAATGTCCGCACGGGTTTGATCGTCATTATCGTTCGCAGCGATGGTGTTGGCCGTAAAGGTTTTCAAGCCCGAAAAGCTAAAGTCCAAGCCCGGCACCGTTGTCATTGGGCGAGGGAACGTGAAGCGAGCGCTGTCACCTTTCTCAGCCAGTTTCGACAACAATGGACCACCAGGGTAATCCAAGCCCATCAGCTTCGCGGTTTTATCAAACGCTTCGCCCGCAGCATCATCAATGGATTCACCCAAGATCTGATACTCACCAATGGCCTTCACTTCAACCAACAAAGTGTGACCACCAGACACCAACAGTGCGATAAATGGGAACGGAGGCGGTGTGTCTTCCAACATAGGCGCAAGCAAGTGGCCTTCCATGTGGTGAACAGCTACTGCAGGCAGGTTCCACGCATACGCAAGACTACGGCCAATGGTTGCGCCCACAAGCAGCGCGCCAACCAAGCCAGGGCCCGCGGTATAAGCTACGCCATCAAGGTCGCTCGGCGTTAAACCGGCTTCCGCGAGCGTCGCTTTAATAAGAGGAATGGTTTTCTTCACATGATCGCGAGATGCCAGCTCCGGAACCACGCCACCGTAGTCCGCGTGCAGCTTTACTTGGCTATATAGCTGATGCGCTAAAAGCCCTTTTTCATCATCATAAATCGCAACGCCAGTCTCGTCGCACGATGTCTCGATGCCCAGAATTCGCATAACACCTCAGCTCTCTTGGATCCCAGATCGATCCGCGATCGATCTGCCAGTTTCAAAAACAGGCCGCAATATTACATGCGCCCGATCAAATTCACCAGTTATGCTTTACAAGCGCCCCTGTATCGGATTAGAATTCCGCACCATTTTTAATCAAAGCTGGTCATTTTGTCTCCAGCGATTACTGATACAACCCCTGAGGTGAAAGGCATATGCCAGTAGTTAAAGTACGTGAAAACGAACCATTCGACGTAGCACTGCGTCGCTTCAAGCGCTCTTGTGAAAAAGCAGGTATTCTTTCTGAAGTTCGCCGTCGTGAGCACTTCGAAAAGCCAACTACCGTTCGCAAACGCGCTAAGGCTGCCGCTGTTAAGCGTCACCTGAAGAAGCTGGCTCGTGAGAACGCACGCCGCGTTCGCCTGTACTAATTACGATTAATACAGGAATTGTGAAATGGAATTGATTAGTCGCATTAAGAGCGAACAAATTGTAGCGATGAAGGCGAAAGATAAACCTCGCCTTGGCACCATTCGTTTGGTTATTTCTGCAGTAAGACAACAAGAAATCGACGGTCAGAAAACTCTGAACGACGAGGAAGTGTTGGCAGTTTTAGTCAAAATGGTTAAGCAACGTCGCGATTCCGTTTCTCAATACCAGTCAGCAGGTCGTGATGACCTTGCTGATGTGGAATTGGCTGAAATCTCTGTTTTGGACGAGTTCATGCCACAACCACTCAGCGACGACGAAGTGGATGCAATGGTTAAAGAAGCCATTGCAGCCTCTGGTGCGAGCTCCATGCAAGACATGGGCAAAATCATGGCCATCCTGAAACCACAAGTTCAGGGCCGTGCTGACATGGGAAAAATTAGCCAATTGGTTAAAGCTAATCTGGCGTAAATTTTTTCCAACCTGCAAACAAGCCGTGCTATCCAATTGCGGAATGCGCGGCTTGTTCGTATCTTATTGGTAGTAAAAATCAAACATGCTTCGGCATGTATTTTTATTTATCGACTCGCCCAAATTCATCGACTAAACAATAGGTTATGGCAGGAAAAATCCCACGTGCTTTCATTGATGATCTACTCGCCCGACTGGACATAGTCGAGCTAATAGACGCACGTGTGAAACTCAAAAAGCAAGGCAAGAACTACGGTGCCTGCTGCCCTTTCCATAACGAAAAAACACCGTCTTTTTCCGTCAGCCAAGAAAAACAGTTCTATCATTGTTTTGGTTGTGGCGTGCACGGCAATGCCATCGACTTCGTCATGGAGTTCGATCGCCTTGAATTCGTTGAAGCCATTGAAGAGCTCGCCTCTCAACTCGGCGTTGACGTCCCTCGTGAAAACGACAGCGGTGCCCCAAAAGGCCCGTATGCACGAAGCGATCAGAAACGCGACCTTTACCAAATGATGGGGCAAATTGCCCAGTTCTATCAAAGCAGCCTGCGCACCGAAGCAGGACATGTAGCGATTGACTATCTTAAAGGGCGTGGGCTTTCTGGCGAAATCGTACAAAAGTTTGGTGTTGGTTTTGTTGCCGATGAATGGGATCAAGTTCGAACCCGTTTTGGTAAAGATAACGAGAGCCAGAAAGCATTGGTCTCTACCGGCATGTTGATTGAAAACGACAATGGCCGACGTTATGACCGATTCCGTGGACGTGTTATGTTTCCCATCAGGGACAGACGCGGTCGCGTGATTGGCTTTGGTGGTCGCGTGTTAGATGACGGCACACCCAAATACCTCAACTCACCAGAAACGCCTATATTCCATAAAGGGCGTGAGCTATACGGGCTTTACGAAGCGCTACAAGCGCACCGTGAACCGAAACAGCTCATGGTCGTTGAAGGCTATATGGATGTAGTCGCACTCGCACAGTTTGGTGTGGATTACGCCGTCGCCTCATTGGGCACAGCAACCACAGCCGAACACATGCAGACCCTGTTCCGTCAAACCTCCAACGTCATCTGTTGTTATGATGGAGACCGCGCGGGACGAGAAGCAGCATGGCGTGCCATGGAGCAAGCCCTACCGCATTTGAATGACGGACGCCAACTCAAGTTCATGTTCTTGCCTGATGGCGAAGACCCTGACTCCATGGTCCGAAAAATAGGAAAAGACGCCTTTGAAGCAGATCTTGCCGCAGCAATGTCGCTTTCAGAGTTTTTGTTTTCTACCCTTATGGAGCAGGTTGATAGCAGCAGCCAAGAAGGCAAAGCGAAATTAACCACGCTAGCCGTACCACTGATAGACAAAGTGCCTGGTGGCACATTAAGACTCTATCTCCGTAATATGCTTGGACAAAAGCTCGGATTACCTGACGAACAGCAGCTCGAAAAGCTGATCAGTCAACAAGGTAAAGCACAGGCTCGCAAGCCATTACCCGAGATGAAGCGCACGCCAATGCGTGAGGTAATCACCCTATTATTGCAAAACCCACGTTTTGCAGAATCGCTTCCCCCGCTAGGCGGAATGGATGATCTCAACATCCCAGGTCTTAAATTATTTACGACCATGCTTGAACTCTGTATGCAGCGTCCCAATATTACTACAGGACAGCTGCTCGAATTCTGGCGCGGCACCGAACAAGAAGCATTGTTAGCCAAGTTGGCCAGTTGGGAACTCCCCATCAATGAGTACAATGCATTAGATGTATTTTTAGATTCACTGGACAAGATTCTTGCGCAGTGTGTCTCACAGCAAATAGACAAGTTACAAGCAAAAGACCGAAGCGTCGGCTTATCAGCCGAAGAACAGCGGGAATTGTGGCTATTAATCCAAAGCCGTCCCGACTAGAAAGTAGTCAGCACTATTGTAATTTGCTAGAATTGGAAGTTTGCGCTCCCGCATACTAAATTCTTCACTCAGACCCGAAGTTGGATATCGTCTATGGATCAAAATCCGCAGTCACAGCTAAAGTTGCTTGTCGCAAAAGGTAAGGAGCAAGGCTATCTAACCTATGCAGAAGTTAATGACCACCTACCAGAAGACATTGTCGACTCCGATCAGATAGAAGATATTATTCAGATGATCAACGACATGGGTATTCAGGTAGTGGAAACCGCTCCTGATGCCGATGAGCTAATGATGTCTGAAACTGTAGCCGACGAAGATGCCGTCGAAGCCGCAGCTGCAGCATTATCAAGCGTTGAATCTGAGATAGGTCGTACAACTGACCCAGTGCGCATGTATATGCGTGAAATGGGTACGGTTGAACTGCTTACTCGTGAAGGCGAAATTGACATCGCCAAGCGCATCGAAGACGGTATTAACCAAGTACAGGTTTCAGTCGCCGAATTCCCAGGCTCAATCAGCTACCTGCTCGACCAATTTGATAAAGTTGAAGCAGAAGAGCTACGCCTAACAGACATCATTTCTGGCTTTGTTGACCCAAGCCAAGACGACATCGCACCAACCGCAACACACATTGGTTCAGAACTGAGCCAAGAAGAGTTGGACGATGAAGACAAGAATGATGATGATGATGACGAAGAGGAAGAAGATACGGGCATCGACCCGGAGCTTGCTCGTGAGAAGTTCAACGAACTTCGCGTGTCATACGAAAACATGCAAGCCGCGATTCAAAAGAATGGTCGCTTCCATGCCGATACAGCAGGTTCAGTCGCCGAGCTGTCTGAAACGTTTAAACAGTTCCGTCTAATCCCGAAACAGTTTGACCGTCTTGTTACCCAAATGCGCAACACCATGGACCGCGTACGCACGCAAGAGCGTCTTGTCATGCGTCTATGTGTTGACCAAGCAAAAATGCCGAAGAAAACCTTCGTACAATTGTTTGCAGGTAACGAATCGTCAGACAGCTGGTTAGATCAAGCTCTGTCTTCAGACAAACCGTTTGCTGAACGTATGAAGCAATACGAAGAAGATCTTCGTCGCTGCGTACAAAAACTGAAAATCATCGAAGACGAAACCGGCTTGAACGTTGAGCGTATCAAAGACATCAGCCGTCGTATGTCTATCGGTGAAGCAAAAGCACGCCGTGCGAAAAAAGAAATGGTAGAAGCAAACTTGCGTCTAGTAATCTCCATCGCGAAGAAGTACACCAACCGTGGTCTACAGTTCCTGGATCTGATCCAAGAAGGTAACATCGGTCTAATGAAAGCGGTCGACAAGTTCGAATACCGCCGTGGTTACAAATTCTCGACGTACGCAACGTGGTGGATCCGTCAGGCAATCACACGTTCAATCGCTGACCAGGCACGTACCATTCGTATCCCTGTTCACATGATTGAAACCATCAACAAACTGAACCGTATCTCTCGTCAGATGCTTCAGGAGATGGGCCGTGAGCCACTGCCAGAAGAACTGGCAGAGCGCATGCAAATGCCAGAAGACAAAATCCGTAAGGTACTGAAGATCGCCAAAGAGCCAATCTCCATGGAAACACCAATCGGTGATGATGAAGATTCGCATCTGGGTGACTTTATCGAGGATACCACCCTCGAACTGCCAATGGATTCAGCAACCATGAACAACCTACGCATGGCAACCAGCGAAGTACTTGCTGGCCTAACGCCACGTGAAGCGAAAGTTCTGCGTATGCGCTTTGGTATCGACATGAACACCGACCACACGTTAGAAGAAGTGGGCAAACAGTTCGACGTAACGCGTGAGCGTATCCGTCAGATTGAAGCGAAGGCACTGCGTAAGCTGCGCCATCCAAGCCGCTCAGAAGTGCTTCGTAGCTTCCTAGACGAGTAATTCGACTGGTTCGAACGTAAAAAATGAGAAGGCGAGCACAGCTCGCCTTTTTCATATCCAAGAATCGGTTTAAGTGGCTAAAATCCATACTGATTAGGGCATGGTTGCGTCTAGACACCCTACCCGCGTTCCCCTATAATCAACCGCCTACACGGCCCCTTAGCTCAGTGGTTAGAGCACTCGACTCATAATCGATTGGTCCCCAGTTCAAGTCTGGGAGGGGCCACCATATACAGCAAGGCCTGAGGGGTTAGTAACCACTCAGGCCTTTCGCGTTTTTTAGCTCTGTGTAGCACCTGTGTAGCAGATTTTTGCTATAACAGACGCTCGTTATAGCACCGTTATAGCAAAAACCTCCTCTTTCTAGCCTCCCCCTTTAGCTTTCCAAAAATAGAACCTTCTCGATAACTCATCACGCTTCAATATGCGCTTTTTTGCAATGGTCGTAATCTAGCGATAAATGATGAATACGGAAGGAAATCCAAACATGCGCTATTACCTCATCACAACGCACCAACGGCCTAAGTTTTATCGTGCAAATGGAAGTGTTGTTGACGCTGAGTTGTCTTACGTCGATAAGAAAGAAATCAGGACGCTAAACGCAAACGGTGAACTGAGCATTCAGACCATAGAAGGCTGTAGAGGAAATGATTTACTCTCAGACAAGAGCGGCACGTGGATAATCCGTAATATGGATGATGCTATCGCAACACTTGAGAAAGCAGCGGTTTACCCTTTTGAGAGCAAAGAAGCCGCAAGACAGCATGCAAAGCAGCTAGAGATAACTTCCTTCAAGTATCTACCCGTGCCCTGAGGTTTTAACGCTAGATTGGTTGAGGGTAGATTGAACGGCTCACCTAGAAGTTAAAACCGTTCAAATCACATACGCTAACCACAAGGGATAACAACCTCGGTTTCTTGGGTGTCAGTATACTGAATCTTCAAACAATCCAATGTCCAGTTCTGGCGAATATGGCTAGCTTTGAAGAAAAGTATTCCTTCGCCTTTGAATCCTTCAATACCATACTCCATTTCGGCAAAGCCCTCTGATTCAGGACCACCAAGCTTTCCATGCTTCAAAGAGTAATCATATGGAATACCAATATTGGCTTTGAAAGATTCATTCTTCTCAAGCGTCGCTAGAGCTAGCTCAGTGGAGGGAGAATTATCAAACTCATGAGTCAGGAAGTTGGTGAAGACAATGGAAAACAAAACGAGAACACCAATATAGGCAAGCGCCGCTCGCGACCATCTTTTTTGGGATGCCTTGAACGCTTCGACACTCTCCCACTCGTTGTTTTTCCATGCCCACTCATTGCCTTTCGCACCCACAACAAACAGATAAAAAACACCGAAAAATGGGAAGAGCACCCATAAGGTTCTGTAGCATCTAAAACGTATGCCCCAAATGATATTGAGGAGTAACGCTCCCCAATTCCAGCCCCTAATTTCATCTGGAATTTGCTTGTCACTCACCGCTATATCTTCCTCTTACTTGGACTAACCGATTCAAAGCCAATGAGCTTTGACCTTTATCTCAAAAGGAAGGTAGCAGGGTTTATCATTGCGGCTCTACGCTGATTACCGTGGTTGCGATTCACTCCAAAATACAGTTATTCACAGAACTCCAAGTAAAAGCACATTTGCCACTAGGACAAATGCCACTCGTTGACGCGGGTAATGATAGTTTTCCCGCCTGCTGAGATACCTTTGAGTACCTTTAAAAGCTCCTCGTCGCTGTACATGG
Source organism: Enterovibrio norvegicus (assembly GCF_002876705.1). GTDB lineage: Bacteria > Pseudomonadota > Gammaproteobacteria > Enterobacterales > Vibrionaceae > Enterovibrio > Enterovibrio norvegicus_B. The sequence continues at coordinate 24,566 of NZ_MDAG01000019.1, forward strand.
AGCTTTTTACCTCTCCGGTCGCGTAATCAACGCTAAGTTCATAATGTGGCGCTATGGCTTGTTCTGTGCGCTTACAGCACTAGCTAGGATACACACTTTTAGAACAGCAATAAGGAGAAAAACTAAGCTCGCTACTGAGCCATTTGTTGGGAAGCGACCAATGAAACACCTAAACGCAGGGGCATTGTAAATTCCACAATTTAGATCCGAGATGTCTCTTTGCAAAACATGCAGCTGATCACAGGTGTGCGGGATACTGGCTAGCTCATTTTGAACAGAAGTGACATAGAGTGAGTGATCTAAGCTTGATTTAGACCATATGTTACGTGTTTGGTTGTTTAACATACAACCAAAGGAACATCAGATTAAAGGCCTTGAGCAAAATTAGAAAAACAATGTGTTGGGCTTGTTTTAAGGTAAAACTAGAGGCGGTGTATCGAGTAATCATTTATTGATTTCAAATCACACTCAATCAATAAAAGTGCAAATGATTGTTTTTAAAGGAATTAATAACGTATTGCTCTCGAGTTATTGATGTGGAATTTGTTCAAGTTACTGAGGATATGAGGTAAAATGAGCGCAATGTTAGAATTTGGGATAGCCCAGTTCGTAAAGGAAAAAAAATGAATCCGCACTCATTGCCTAAGAAAAGAGAGCTTGGAGCTTACTATACACCACCCGAGCTAAGCCAAATTCTTGTAGATTGGGCGATAACAAGACCAGAAGAAACGATTTTAGAGCCTAGTTTTGGAGGGTGTGGTTTTTTCGATAGCTGTATCAAGCGATTGCAGGCCATAAACTGTGGCTCTCCAGATCAACAACTTTATGGTGTTGATATCGATAAACACGCTTTTGATATTTTGAGTCAGAAATTTGGGCGTGTTGTTGATACAAAAAAGCGCTTTATTAAAAGTGACTTTATTTCGGTTCAACCTGAAGATTTTTTGACTCACAAATTTGATGTTGTGCTTGGCAATCCTCCTTATGTTTCAATGCACAATATGACAAAAGAGCAGCGTGAGTCTTGTGACAAGATTTTGCAAGCTTCTCCTTTCTCTGATGTAACTATGGGTCGTAATGCCAGCTTATGGGCATTTTTCTTATTACATAGCCTGTCGTTTATTAAAGAAGGCGGTCGAGTTGCTTGGGTTTTACCAAGTAGCTTGCTACATGCTGACTATGCGAAGAACCTCATCGATATCCATCAGAAGCACTTCAAGTGCTTAAAGATTATTAAATTAGCAGAGCGCTTTTTTAGAAGCGAAGGGGCTAAAGAAACATCAATTATTCTTATTGCTGATGGTTTTAGTTCAGCTAAAATCAACAATGGCGGTGTTTCTGTCGATTACGTTGATACATTAGAAGAGTTAACGTTGAGTCTGACTGAGGATGTTACAAATACCGCTTTCAACTTCGGAAAGTATAAGCTTGATCTACTGCCTCAATGTGTAAAAGAAGTGTATGAATCTTTATCTTCAAAAAGATACGCACATCCACTTAGCAAGTACTTAGACATAAAAATAGGTATGGTTACTGGTGCCAACAAGTACTTTATCATCGACAAAAAAACAGTAGATAAATTCAAACTTCCAGAAGAATGCTTGAGGCCAGTAGTAGGGCGTTTCCCTTCATTTATTGGAGTAAAACATTCTGTTCAAAGGCAGAGAGCTATCCAAAAAAACAACCAACGGGCTTACTTGGTGCATGCAACGCCGGAACAGATGCAGGACATATCTAGCCCTGTAAGTCAGTACTTGTCACAGATCACAGCTAAAGAGATTGAAGATAATCGCACTTTTAAAAAGCGACCTCATTGGTTTTCTCCTGATGATAATATAATCTCTGACGCGTTTATGTCTTATATGATTCACCTTGGCCCAAGAATGGTGATTAATCAGGGAAAGATTAACTGCACCAACTCAATACACAAAATCTTCTTTCGTGATAGAAGTATGAGTGCAGATAAAAGGCTAGCCATTACTGTGTCACTACTTTCTAGTTATTCACAACTTTCTGCTGAATTAGAAGGACGAGCATACAGTTCTGGTGTGCTGAAGATCGAGCCGAGTGCAGGTAGAAAAATTGAAATCCTATTAACGAATGAATGTGTAAGTGAGCTTAAACGTGCTGTACCTGAGATAGAAAAGCATATTAAAAATAATTTAATGGACGAGGTTACGACTATCGTTGATAGCATTCTTATAAAGAATAATCTCGTAACAAGAGAACAATGTATTCAGTTGGTTAAAGGCGCTCATTTTTTAAGAAGAGAGCGCTATAAAGGTGTTAGAAAGGCTAACTGAAGTTAGTCTTTCTATTAATTTAAACGATGTATGGGTGTTCTTCGAGATGTACTAGAAAGTCGGTCTAAAAGTGTTTCATAGTATGGCTTAAGCCATATTCTTTCACTTTCTATAACGTGTTTATTCCAGCCGCTATCATTTATAACTCCGACACCACCAAGTGCGAACTCTTTAAGCATAAAGTCGAACAACATTATAATGTCATAAGGTTGTTGCGGTAATCTCGGGTGGTCGATTGGCGAAAATAGTTTGTAATGCACGTTATCTATTTCTAGATACTTAGGCTCAAAGTTACCACCATATTGAAGGTGGAACTTTGGCTTGCTGATATCATCATTTTTAGTATCGACATCGAAATGAAAGCGTCGAAGGATATGATATCCGTTCTCTATTGGATAATTATCCCACCCTTCAGGAATTGCTGCACATTCTTCTGTATGTTCCAGCATTAGGTTTAATACTAAACACTGCTCTATAATTATACCGTTCTGAAATTTAACCGTACCACCAAGAGATACATAAAACTTTCTCCCACCGCCTTTGGGGTTGTTATATTGGAAGATGATATTTGGATTGATCGAAATATCTTCCACTAAAGCCCGACGTTTTCGGGTTACTCTTCCTAACTTAGTATGTAAGTCGCTGAAAAAATGGTATAGCTGATCGTTTCTTGTTTGTGGAAGCTCTGCATACCTTTGTACTACAAATGCAGAAAAGTTCTTGAGGGCTTTTAAGTAATCATTTGTGAATGTTTGGTCGATGGTGTACACGCTACTCAACCTCAATAATACGTGGGTTTCGAAAGAATGGTTCTTGCGGAAGAGCGTCGTTAAACTCAGAGCATGCTACGTGTACTGGTAGAAGTTCGTTTTCTTGATCTTTTACTATGCCTAAACCATCAGGGAACCGCTCTTCACATTTAGCACATAGTGAAAAATCTTTCTTGTCTTGTGCTTTAAGTAACTTTGACGCAGCCTCTTTAAAAGGAAGAGTTCTTAGATAACCTTCGGCATTTTGAGGATCTTCCATAGTATAAATTTTATCCTCTAATAGGCAGCTCCACCAACGGCTATTAAATGATTGACTAAAAATCCCTGTATACAATGAGTCGTTGAATTGTTCTGAAATTCTATCAAAGTACTCGGTGCTGACGCCTAACATAGTTGCAGCGCCTACTTTACTAACAAGCGGACCTTCCTTTCTGAGTAAAGAGTGTGCCAGCCATTTAAATAACCTTAAGTTTTGACTACTTACTATCTCTTTTTCCGGAATTTGACCAACAACGTCGTTATCCGAACTTTTGTTTAGGATTTTTGGCTCAATCATTACCTCTATATCTTCTTCAATTTCTTCAGGACAGCCAATGAGTTCCAAAAAATTTTCAAGGTTATCGCAGGATTTCAGTGAGGTATGGCTTTCTATTTCTGCTTTAAATACAGCATGGTTCTCAATAAGTTCATCTTTTATAAATAACTCAAAATCACCGATTTGATTAGTAGATGCTCCATTTACTGAAATTAAGTAAATAGGTGTATTTTGTGTGTATGAATCGATGAGAGAATATAATGAAGTGCCAGTGTTGAAGATGCTTCTCGATTTATCAAAGAGATAATCAACAATAATCAAGTCATATTCTTGTGCTGAAACCTTAGTTAGTTCCCCTTCTAAATCATCCGGAGTAGGTTCAATCATTTTATATTTAATACCCTCCCGAAGATCTAGAATATCTAGGAGCTCTTTTCGCGGGTAGGATTTTTCGTTAGCTTTGTCATCAATAACTAGAATTTTCATATTAGTTTCCGATTGTTATTTGCACTTGAGCATCCCAAGTAGGATCTGGCTCGACAAACTTAACATTACCATTGTGCTTCTTAAGAATATTTTTGACAATGTTTAAGCCTAACCCCGAGCCTTTACCTAGGTTGCTTAGTTTTTCATCACCTAGCTTTGATGAGACGGAGTTGTATAAATTCCCTTCAGGGTCATAAGTTTTTGCTTCAAATACTTTTTCCCAGTGCTCTTTTTTCAAGCCAATCCCATTATCTTTAACTGTAATGTAGTGCAAATTACCATTTTTGGTTACAGATACTTTAATAAGTCGCATTTCTGAATCACTCGCAATTAGTGATTTGACACTGTTAGAAATAAGATTAATGAGAACGGAATATGCTTCTGCAGGGTTTAGTTTAGGAACGCCCAAAACCGCACTAACATGATCAAACTCTAACTCGATATCGTATTGTTTTAAAAAGAACCTAAAGCCAGTTTGGATACGACCGAATAGGTTTCGATAGGTGATTTTTTTCGCTGACTTATTGGTGGAGTCTGAGAAAACTTCAAATAAATCAAATAAGTCATTGAATGAATTTTTATATTCGTCGGCACTCCTCGCCATAGTGAAAAGTTCCGCTCTAATTTCAGTATTCTTAATCTTATTCGCTATTAGCTTAAGTTGAGCTGACTGGCTTGTTAGAGTCTGGGCAATACCTTTAACTTCATGTGCAAAAACAAAAAGCAGCGGGGCTGTTGCTGACACTGCACGCAAAAGTTCTGATTCAGCCTCGAGTTCCCTATATTCTGAACGTAGATATTGTTGCGCGTTGTTCTTTTTTGTTTTGCTTTCCTGAGATATTAGATTAGAGTTTGTCCACTCAGTCGAAGAACTTGTGGGACCTATAGGTTCAGGAGTAGTAGTTTTATCTCCAGCAGGTAAAGGTGTTACATTCGGTGATTCTGATTTTTCACGTGGTTTATCAGTCGCAGCTGTAGAGTCACTAATTTCTGAGGCTAGATTTTCACTTTCTTCGCTTCCTTCTTCTGACCAGAGAGTGTTAATAGCTTTATTGATTCGACTTTCAGTGCTCTCAAATTTATTACCTACAGATTCTTCAAATGCTTTAACGACTTTCTCATGTCGTTTTTTACGGCTTTGTATAAGCCACGCTTCATAGTTTATAGTAACCCAATCTAATGACATCCGAATTGCTTTTCTAAGGCTTTGAAAATTTTCATTTTCAACAAGGCCTTCGCGGTCCATTTTGACTTGAAATGCATTAACAGCTTCACCTTCAATAATGACATCGCCGATCAGTGAACGTGTACCAGGATGGTTGAGCATTGCACGATTTGGAATTTCAATTCCCATGTTTGAAGCTAGGTCTTGTAATTCAACAAAATCACTTGTACCTCGACGACGTGAAATATCGTGTGCAATACGTAACCAGTCGTCACCTTCATTTACTTCACCATATGGATATACCCTGAACCCATTTAGGTACAGTTTTATCCCTGAGTGGATATCAGTAACGTCTTTTAAAACTGAGCGAGTCAAAAGAGTAGTGTCTCTAAGGTTTTCAATACCATCTCGACTTTTTAGTGGAATAATGTAGATAGTGAAAGATACACCTCCTAATGGAATAAACTGTTTTCCAGCATATGAATAGGTTTGCTTTTCAGAGTCTTTGCTTTCTAACTCAAAAGCAATCGCACCATGTTTGTTTATTGTTCCAGTAACAGTTCCCCAGCCAGAATTAAGAAGTTTTTCATCAGCTTTAAATGACGCTTTGCCGATCAGGTTCTCAAATTCGGGAGCGCTAATAGATGCGTTAAACCCAGGGTCTTCTGTAAAGCCTAAGCGCTTGGTTGGAGCTGCTATAGATATTAAGGTGATGCTTTTTAATATCATTTTAAAGTCACGTTCAGTGATTCGTTCACGTAACCGTTTTAGTTTTAGAGTAGTACCCGCAGAGCCTTCATTAGATGTGAAACTATGGTATCTGCACTTCACGTTAGATAAACGTTTCCCTGGTGAAAAATCATCCCAATCAAATTGAATAATGGTATGCTCAAAACCGTCAGATGTTTCTGCACATGTTATTAGTTCTAGGTGCTCAGCTAATCTTTGACATGCAAAGCGGCCAATCCCTTTATTCCCAGTTACTGGGCGGCCAAAATCCTTACTTACCGGTTTGGCTCTCTTATTACTAGTACCGATAGTCATCCAATGACTTTCTACAGTCTTGAAAGTCATTCCATGACCTTTATCTTCTATGATTAATTCCGAATTATCGAGATCGTAATGAGAGACTTCATAAAGAGATACATCGACAATAGGGCTATCAGCATCGTAAGCATTCTTGATTAGTTCTGAAATTCCAATATGATTTCGACTTACAAGCCTTTCACCTAGCTCAGTGATCAATTGTGCATCAACATCAAAAGTCAGCGAGTCATTTCTTTCATTAAATTTGTCTATCACGACTTAATCTCCGCTCTCATTATGCAGAAAGTGTTTGTTTGCTAACGTGAGGATGGTCCCTGCAATCCCTATACTTTGAAATAGAGATTTAGTATAAAGAACGCTGTTATTCATATTCCCAAACAATAGTTGGCCTGTTGCTTCTGAATAAGATTGCTCTTTCAGGTGCATATCAATTCGACCTTGTACAACTATGTTTACTCTGTCACGTGCCCACATAGGCTTTAAAATAGACTTTTCTGAATCATCGATTACAAAATACATACGTAGATGTGTGAAAACGAGCCAACATTGTTGTGTCTCACTTTTGAAAATCTTTAAGGCATCTGCTTTTTCTAATTGTTCATCATCACTGAATCTATCAAAGCTCTGTATGGACTCAATAATTCGTTCTTTTTTGTTAAAGTTTGAACGACCCAATAAAAAATTAAGCATAAATTACTCCGTAGGAACTTTTTCAGTTGAGATGTCTTTACTAGAAGCTGCAAGTAAACGAGGTAGGACCAGTGGCCAGCCAACACCCACAAAAATACAGGCTGTGCGACTTATTTCAAAAATACCAGCTCCCGCTCCAAATAATCCAGCAATGCCAGCGCCAAGGCCCCAAAGGAATATGATGAAGAATGTTTTATAGCCTGCATACGAAAGTTTAAGGGTGCTTGGTCTACACGCGCCCTTCGTAGCACAAAAATCCAAAAGAACGATTAATAAGCCATATACGCTAGAGACTATAGCGAACTCGATAACCGTGTATTTTTCATGAGTGCTATCTCCTAAAAAGGCAAGATCCAAGGCTTTGATAATAAAGTCCAATTACTTCTTCTCCATGCTTAACGCTGAATGTTGTTTAGTGAGAGTCGGACGCCCATATCGACTAGGTGCGCGCCGCTTACTACTTGGCGAACTTCTTTATCGACAATGAATGTAGTCCCATCGTGTTCGATGCCCATCATATATAAACCACACTTTGATGGACTAAAAGGCTCGTTTCAATGCCTATGAAATATTTAGTGATATATAGAATATCATTATGATCTCATATCAAGTAGCTCTAAATCCGTATTTTATAACTTGCAACAGTTACTTACGACTTTGAGGTTATTTATTAAATACACAGGTTAGTGAACTACTGGGACACACACTTTTAGACAACAGCCAAATCACCCTCAAACAACATTCTTCAATTCACGGCATTAAGGTAGCAACATCTCACCCTTTCGTCATTGGCAGAAAAACTTGACGAATTTACAGAGAGTTGGCAAATAACAGAGATGCAAAAACCACCAATACGGTGGGAATTCGATGATGGAAGGTATCTATTGAGGTGTTAGCCATCGGGTATCCGAAACCCACACAGCCTGTTGCGACCTAGCAACGGCAAGGCAACCTTAATGGACGATTCTGTGCCAATCATGCTGCCCTTTTCAGTGAACTACTGGGACACACACTTTTAGACAACAGCCAAATCACCCTCAAACAACATTCTTCAATTCACAGCATTAAGGTAGCAACATCT
>NZ_MDAG01000020.1:0-69670 GCF_002876705.1 Enterovibrio norvegicus
CGTTGACTTGGTCACCGGCTTAACTCGCCGTGTTCCGTGTCGATGGGGCGCAGTATAGGGACTTCCAGATTTGGCGCAAGTGGTTTTTTGAAAAAAATCACACTTTCGCGCTCAAACGTTCACAAAACACCCAAAAACCACGCTTTTGATTAAAAAACACACAGCAATACATACGATCTTGATAGATCCGAGTCTAAAAAGATGATCAGTACTTCAATCAAATTTCGTTTATATGATGGCTTTGTGACCAGAAGAGTATTGAGTAAAGCACAGTTCGCGGGTTCTGCACGGAAATATTTTTGAGACAGAGGCCTTTCTACGCCAGTAAAAATGCGGATCCTCAATATTTCGTTCGAAAAGCGTTCAATAACCTTTTCTTTATATAGAAAAAAGCCCGCTTGCGCGGGCTTTTCATGTTTTTAGCTTAAACGGGATGATTACATCATGCCGCCCATGCCACCCATACCGCCCATATCAGGCATTGCAGGGCCATCTTGCTTAGGCTGCTCGGTCACCATTGCTTCAGTGGTGATCATCAGGCCAGCTACAGATGCTGCAAATTGCAGTGCTGAACGAGTTACCTTAGTTGGATCCAAGATACCCATATCAATCATGTCGCCGTATTCGCCAGTCGCTGCGTTGTAACCAAAGCTACCTTCGCCAGCTTTAACGTTGTTTGCAACAACAGAGTCTTCGTCGCCTGCATTAAGCGCGATTTGACGAATAGGTGCTTCCATTGCACGAAGTGCTACACGGATACCTACGTTTTGTTCTTCGTTGTCACCTTGAAGGTCAACAACTTTGCTTGCTGCGCGGATAAGTGCAACACCACCACCAGCAACCACGCCTTCTTCAACAGCTGCACGTGTTGCATGCAGTGCATCTTCAACGCGGTCTTTCTTCTCTTTCATCTCAACTTCAGTTGCTGCGCCAACTTTGATAACTGCAACGCCGCCTGCCAATTTAGCAACACGCTCTTGCAGTTTCTCTTTGTCGTAGTCAGACGTTGCATCTTCGATTTGCTGACGGATTTGAGAAACACGGCCCTGAATAGACACTTCATCACCAGCACCATCAATGATAGTGGTGGTTTCTTTAGTGATAGTAATACGCTTCGCTTGACCTAGGTCTTCTAGCGTCACTTTCTCTAGTTCCATACCGATTTCTTCAGAAATCACAGTACCAGCAGTCAGTGTTGCGATGTCTTGAAGCATTGCTTTACGACGATCGCCGAAACCAGGAGCTTTAACAGCAGCCACTTTCACGATGCCGCGCATGTTGTTCACAACCAATGTTGCTAGAGCTTCACCTTCTACGTCTTCTGCAATGATAAGAAGAGGGCGTGAAGATTTCGCTACTGCTTCTAGAGTAGGTAGCAGTTCGCGGATGTTTGATACTTTCTTATCAACCAAAAGGATGAACGGACTATCTAGATCAACAGAACCCGACTCTTGGTTGTTGATGAAGTAAGGAGACAGGTAACCGCGGTCAAACTGCATACCTTCAACTACATCAAGTTCATCTTGTAGTGATTGACCTTCTTCAACAGTGATAACACCGTCACGGCCAACTTTTTCCATCGCTTCTGCAATCAAAGTACCCACAGTCTCATCAGAGTTAGCTGAGATAGTACCTACTTGAGCGATAGCTTTAGTATCTGCACATGGAACAGACAACGCTTTCAGTTCTTCAACAGCAGCAATCACTGCTTTGTCGATACCGCGCTTAAGATCCATTGGGTTCATGCCCGCAGCAACAGCTTTCAGACCTTCAGCGATGATGGCTTGAGCCAGCACGGTTGCGGTGGTTGTTCCGTCACCCGCAGCATCATTAGCTTGAGAAGCGACTTCTTTCACCATTTGTGCGCCCATGTTCTGGAATTTGTCTTCCAGTTCAATTTCACGCGCAACAGATACACCATCTTTAGTGATAACAGGAGCGCCGAACGATTTGTCCAGAACCACGTTACGACCTTTAGGGCCAAGGGTTACTTTTACTGCGTTTGCTAGAACGTTTACGCCTTCTAGCATTTTAGTGCGTGCATCATTGCCGAATTTAACGTCTTTAGCTGCCATTTCTCTCTTCCTTTTTAAATCTGTTCTTCAGTGATGAAATAGTAATTACTCAACGATAGCCATGATGTCGTTTTCAGACAGGATCAGGACTTCTTTACCGTCAATTTTCTCAGTCTTTGTGCCGTAGCCTTCAGAGAAAATAACAGTGTCACCAACTTTAACGTCCAGAGCTTGTACAGTACCGTTCTCAAGAATACGGCCTTTACCTACAGCAAGAATAACGCCGCGGGTAGATTTCTCAGCAGCAGAGCCAGTTAAAACAATGCCACCAGCAGATTTTGACTCAACTTCTTGGCGTTCAACGATTACTCGATCATGTAGTGGACGAATGTTCATTGGTCGTCTCCTGAATTAATGTAGTGATCCATAGGGGAAATATATGAGGAAACCACAGTCAGTGTTGTTTCCAAAGTACCTCTTAAGTGGGGATGGGTTATCTCAATCCCAAGGGGGATATTGCAAATTTTTTCCGTTTTTTTGCCTAATACCTTTTGCGGCATCACATTCTATAGATTAGGGTAGCCCAGCCTTTGACGAAAGAAGGTGAACCAACTCTTTATCGACATTCCCGCTTTTCTTCCCAAAGAGAAGCAACTATCCGAGAGCGGTATGAAGGATAAACACGGACTTCTCACAGGCCCAATAGATCAAACGCTGAAAAATATGACCATCCCAATGGTGTTTGGTCTTGTTGCGATCTTGGCATTCAGTCTTGTTGACACCTTCTTTATATCCTTACTCGGCACCGAGGCTCTCGCAGCGGTCAGTTTTACGTTTCCCATTACCTTTGCGGTGAATTGCATCACCATGGGGATTAGCGTGGGTGTATCAACGAGCGTCGCTCGACTGCTTGGGAGAAACGCCCTTACCGAAGCGGCGCGTGTTTCAGGACATGGATTGCTGTTGGCCATCCTTTTGGTCTTCGCCGCCAGTATGCTGGGTTTAGCCAATATTGATCCGTTATTTCGATTGCTCGGTGCGAAAGAATCACTCCTCCCTTTAATACATGACTACATGCAGGTCTGGTATCTCACCATTCCGCTTTTGGTTATTCCGATGGCGGGTAACTCAGCAATTCGTGCAACTGGCGATACAAAAACGCCCGCCAAAATCATGATAGTGGCAGGCATTATCAATGGTGTGCTCGATCCGCTTTTGATCTTTGGCCTCGGCCCTTTCCCTGAATTGGGCGTACAAGGGGCAGCCATTGCCAGTGCCATCAGTTGGGCGGGAGCCTTGCTCTGCTCGCTGTATGTACTAATAAAGAGGGAAAAATTGCTGGCCTGGCCGTCACCGACAAAGATTTGGCAAGATTGGAAAGACATTCTGGCCATCGGTACACCCGCCGCCTTGTCGAATGCACTCAACCCGATCTTCGGTGCCATTTTGATGGCAATGCTTGCAAGCCAAGGCACAGCCAGTGTAGCTGCATATGGTGCAGCACAGCGCATCGAATCATTGTTATTGATAGTGATGATGGCACTCACCTCATCACTCACGCCGTTAATGGCGCAAAACTTTGGTGCTGGGAACCTATCGCGCGCCTTCGAAGCTCTGTTCCGCGCAATGCGATTTTCCATTCTGTTTCAGTTAATCATATTTGTTGCCATGGTGCCGCTTAGTCACCCTATCGCTACCTTATTTAGCCAAGAGCCCGCAGTACAAGAAAAACTCTGGCACTACCTCTTGGTTGTTCCCGCAAGCTACGGTTTGCAAGGCATTATGATGATGTTAGTCAGTGCGTTGAACGCACTGAAAAAGCCAGGACTGGCGTTTATCATGAACCTCATGCGTCTATTCGTATTGCTCTTACCACTGGCATGGATAGGCGGCCTGCTTGATCAAACCGAAGGGATGTTTATTGGCATCGCCATTGCCAATGCCATTACTGGTGTGATCGCTTATTTTGCCGCATTGGCACTTCGCAAAAATACGCTCGTTTCAGACCATGCGACTTTCGCAAGCAGCAAGTGACTGCACCTTACCTTGGTGACATCAAGGTTCACGGATAACGCGCTCTTCCCCTTTTAGCGTTTTGGCCGACAAGCTCTCCAACATCGCCAGAAACGTTTGATAATGCTCTGGCGATAATTCCGCGAGTAGCTCTTTTTCCCACGCCTTCGCTCTAGGCACGACTTTATCGTAAAGCGCGCGGCCTTTTTCTGTCAGATGAAGATACGCCGCACGCTGATCTTGCTCATCTCGCGTCTTACAAACCAACTCTCGCTTTTCCAACCCCACCAGCGTGCGAGAAACTTTTACTTTATCTAGGCTTGTTTCAACCGCCAACGCCTTAGCTTTAATGCCGTCCCGCGCACCCAGTGATGCCAGAATTCGCCATTCAGGTCGTGTTATCCCAAATTCCTTTTCATAGATATGCGAAAGCGCATCCGCGACATGCGATGCCGTCTTTACCAACTTGTAGGGCAAAAAGTCATCCAATAGAAAAGGTTGCGATGCACCCATGTTCATTTCTCCCTGTTCATTGACGTCACTGATTCTCTGCCGCCCCAAATAATTGCTCTACGGCGCTTGCTATTTGTTCAAAATTCGCACTATGATAATTATAGTTTCAAATGAAACTATATGGCAACTTTTCATCGCAGTAGTATCAGGAGGACGCATGCGAAAGTGGTTTTCATTTCCTCTCAAAGAAGGCGTGACCTCTCATCAAGCACATTGTGACTTGCCTGAAGGTACGTTTGAACGAGAGTGCGGAAAAGAAGGATTTTTTGGTCCTGCAACACACATGTACCACCAGCATGCGCCAACAGGATGGAGTGAATGGGAAGGTGATTTACGTCCCCACGCGTTTGACACCAACAAGGTAGAAGAGGTGGGTGATAACCCAATGGCTGCACCTTTGTTGATGAGCAATCCCAACGTAAAAGTGCGGCTTTGGCGTTGTGATACCGCCATGAAATATTTAGCCCGAAACGGGGATGGCGATGACTGCCTCTTTATTCATGAAGGCTCGGGGTCTTTATATTGCGATTACGGGCATCTCTCGTTTACCGACGGGGACTACATCATCATCCCTCGCTCGACCAATTGGCGAATAGAACCCGCAGCTCCCGTTACCATGCTGATGATCGAAGCCACGCACGGCTCTTACCTTAATAGCGATCGCGGCATTGTTGGCGAACATGCCATTTTTGACCCCGCCATGCTAGAACACGCCGCCATTGACGAGCATTTTATTGCGCAGCGAAGTGATACCGAAACATGGCAGGTTCTCCTTAAATCAAGGGATAGCATGAACCGTATTACCTATCCCTTTAACCCACTCGATGCCGTGGGTTGGAAAGGTAACCTCACCGTATTTCGATTGAACTGGCGCGATATCCGCCCACTCATGAGTCATCGCTATCATCTGCCCCCGTCAGCCCATACCACGTTTGTCGCTGATGGTTTTGTAATTTGTACGTTTGTGCCACGCCCTATTGAATCCGATCCGGGCGCGCTCAAAGTGCCGTTCTATCACAACAATGATGATTACGATGAAGTCATCTTCTACCACCGTGGCGAATTTTTTAGCCGAGACAATATTCATCCCGGCATGGTCACACACCACCCTTGCGGCTTTCCCCATGGCCCTCATCCCAAAGCCTTCGCCGCAGGAAAAACACACGCCAAGAAGGAAACGGACGAAGTCGCCGTCATGATTGATACCCGCATGCCATTAGACATGGCAGATGCCGCCAAACAAACCGAACTCGAAGACTATGTCTTGTCCTGGCGCACACCGCCACGTAACGCATAATTTCAAAGGAATGAAGGAGTAAATAATGAAGCTGGCCTCCCTAAAACATCGCCGAGACGGAAAACTCATCATCGTCTCTCGCGACCTTCGCCAAGCCGTGGATGCATCAGACATCGCCAAAACACTGCAAGATGCTCTCGATGATTGGGATACCTTGTCCCCATTGTTGCGCGCACGCTATGACGCACTCAATGCCGACCATGTATCTGGCCGTTTTCCCTTTGATCCAGTCGCCTGCGCATCACCACTCCCGCGCGCCTTCCAATGGGCTGATGGCAGTGCTTACGTCAATCACGTTGAACTTGTGCGTAAAGCGCGAGGGGCCACCATGCCTGAGAGCTTTTGGACAGACCCACTGATGTACCAAGGCATGTCCGATAAATTTTTAGGCCCACGAGAAGACATCGCCTTATGCGATGAAGCATGGGGATGTGATTTCGAAGCCGAGGTTGCCGTGATCACCGATGACGTGCCTATGGCCGTATCACCGCAAGACGCATCACAGCATATAAAATTGCTGATGCTCGTGAATGATGTGTCGTTAAGAAACCTTATCCCATCAGAGCTCGCTAAAGGATTCGGCTTCTTCCAGTCCAAACCGGCTTCTGCATTTTCCCCCGTTGCCGTGACACCCGACGAGCTCACTGAACACTGGCAAGACAACAAAGTACACCTGCCTCTAGAGGTGAATTTGAACGGCGAGCAATTTGGCGCTCCCGATGCCGGTGTAGACATGACATTCGATTTCTCTGAGCTCGTTGCTCACGCCGCCAAAAGCCGTCACTTGGGATCGGGGACGATCATTGGCTCAGGCACCGTGTCGAACCTTGATCGTTCAAAAGGATCATGTTGCATCGCAGAGAGACGAATGTTGGAAATTCTGGATCTTAGGGCACCTCAAACCCCGTTTTTACTCTATGGTGATAGGGTTAGCATCGAGATGCACGACAAGGAAGGTCGCTCAATTTTTGGAAAGATTGAGCAAGAGGTTGTCTCGTATGGGTAATAAAGGAAGAACTGATTGTGAAGCTCTATGACTACAATAAATCTTCAGCGTCATATCGTGTTCGCATTGCTCTGAATCTAAAAGGCCTGAGTTACCAAACTCAGGTCGTTTCTTTGTTGGATGGCGACCAAAAAGGCGACGCCTATTTAGCGCTTAATCCAACAGGATTGGTGCCAAGCTTGGTAGATAATGGCCAAGTATTGACGCAATCCTTAGCGATTATCGAGTACCTTGAAGAAACGTACCCGTCTCCTTCTTTATTACCCGCAGACCGGAGCATGCGAGCCAAGTGCCGAGCACTGGCTTACGATATTGCTTGTGACATCCACCCTCTCAATAACCTGCGCGTGTTAAAGCATCTCACTGGCCCCTTAGGGCACAGTGAGGATGAGAAACTAGATTGGTATTTGCATTGGCTTCGTGAAGGCCTAGGCGCACTGGAAAAGACATTACAACACAGCCAAACCGCGTTCTGCTGTGATGACATTCCAACCCTCGCAGATATTTGTTTAGTCCCTCAGCTGTTTAATGCCCGCCGTTTCGCACTCGACCTGACACCTTACCCAACCTTGAAAGAGATAGAACAGCGTTGTCAGGCCCTACCTGCTTTTGACAGTGCACACCCCGACAATGTGTAGGAGAAAGCATGTCACAACATCCTCTATGGCGTCCAAGCACCACAAGAGTCGCTAACGCCAACTTGACCGAATTCATGGATACGGTCAATCGCCAGTATTCACTCAAGCTGACCAACTATGATCAGCTTTATCAATGGTCCATCGATCACAGCGACGCGTTTTGGCAAACCCTATGGTCCTTTGCCAGCGTGGTCGGCGATATGGGTGAGCGAATTGTTGAGCGCGCTCCCGACTTCCCAAATAAAGACAGCCGTTGGTTCCCCGATGCAAAAATCAACTTTGCAGAAAACTTACTGCAATGGGCAAAAGACATGCCTAACAACGAAGCAATTGTCTTTTCAGGGGAAGATGAACACGCCACATCGATAACGTGGGCTGAGCTTGTTCAACAAACCAGTGGTGTTGCTGCATACCTAAAAGAATGCGGTGTTGAACAAGGGGATGTCGTCGCGGGCTACCTTCCGAACATTGCCCAAACCGTTGTCGCCATGCTAGCTACCGCATCACTTGGGGCAACATGGACATCAACCTCTCCCGATTTTGGCGTAGACAGCGTGCTCGATCGCTTTGGGCAGACCAAACCTAAGGTTCTGTTCACCACGGATGGTTACCACTACAACGGCAAGACACACGATAACCTCGTCAAAGCACGAGAAGTGCGCGAAGGCGTAGACAGCATTGCGCATCTCGTGGTGATCCCGTTTGTCGGTGGCGCAACGCTCAATGCCGATGAGACTTGCTTTAACGCCATCTTGAAAAAGCCAGCACCCGAACTTACCTTTACCCGTGTCGATTTCAATTCGCCACTGTATGTGCTGTATTCTTCCGGCACCACAGGCAAACCGAAATGCATCATCCATAGTGTCGGCGGCATGTTGCTCAACCACCTTAAAGAGCATCAACTTCACTCAGATGTAAAAGCAGGAGATCGCGTTTTCTACTTCACCACCTGTGGCTGGATGATGTGGAACTGGATGGCAAGTGCCCTTGCAAGCGGCGCGACGCTCATCTTGTTCGATGGCTCTCCGTTCTACCCTGATGCGGGCGTGTTGTGGCGTTTGACCGACAACCAACGCGTCACCTTGTTTGGCACCTCCGCCAAATACCTCGAAGCCCAGGAAAAACAAGCTTACCTGCCGATGGACGAACACAAACTGTCGACACTAAAAACCTTATGCTCGACAGGCTCTGTGCTTGCACCAGAACAATTCGACTTTGTGTATGACAACATCAAAAAAGACGTTCAGTTAAGTTCAATCGCAGGCGGTACGGATATTTGTGGTTGCTTCGTGTTGGGTAGCCCGATTTCGCCAGTGTATCGCGGCCAAAGTCAGGTTCGTGGATTAGCGCTAGATGTTGAAGTCTTCAACAATGAAGGCAAACCGGTTCAAGCGGAGAAAGGGGAGTTGGTCTGTTGTAACAGCTTTCCCAACCAACCTGTTGGTTTTTGGAATGATCCAGATGGGAAGCGCTACCATAACGCATATTGGGGCAAGATTGACGATATCTGGTTCCACGGAGACTACGTCGAACTCACTCAGCAAAACGGCATGGTCTTCTTTGGGCGTTCAGATGCCATCCTCAACCCCGGCGGTGTGCGTATCGGCACGGCGGAAATCTACCGCCATGTTAACCAACTCGATGAAATCATCGATTCAGTCGTTATCGGACAAGAGTGGCAAAACGATGTGCGAGTCGTGTTGTTCGTGAAGCTCAAGCCTGGCATTGATCTGAACGACAACCTTGAACGCAAGATTCGAACGACCATTCGCACCAGTTGTACACCGAGACACGTTCCTGCAAAGATCATCCCTATCACGGACATTCCGCGCACCAAGTCAGGCAAACTGGCTGAAATCGCCGTACGCGATGTGGTGCATGGTCGCGCTGTCGCGCAATTAAGTGCACTCGATAACCCGGAATCACTCGACCAATACAATCACCGTCCAGAGTTGCAAGAGTAACGATTTCGCACGGCGATATAATAGAGACAAAAAAGCCAACCCTCGGGTTGGCTTTTCGCTTCTCATCCATTCACAACAACGTGACTCTCTTCGTGATATCTCAGTTCAGGCGATCTTGATCATCATTCTTGCGCTCATATTCCCCTTCGAAGGTGCTGCCGCCCTCTTGGTTCTTGCGCGGATCTTGTTGAAAAGGCGCTTGGCCAAAAGGCCCCTGCTGATGATTAAAGCCACTTTGAAAGTTCGCCACCTTCACGCGGCTCATGATCTGTTGAGCCAACCATGCGCGCGGCCAAGGCAGTAACACTGCCATACCCATGGCATCGGTCATAAAGCCGGGGGTTAACAACAGTACACCTGCTACAGCAAGCATCACACCTTCAACGATTTGCTGAGCAGGTAATTCGCCTTGTTGCAAACGCTGTTGAACAGAAAGTAACGTCTGAATGCCCTGGCTTCGAACCAAAGACGCACCCACAAACGCAGTTAGCAAAATCAATGCAACGGTTGGCCACAGTCCCAACACACCACCAACTTGAATGAAAAGTGCAATCTCGATGATAGGCACAGTAATAAACATCAAAAGCAAAATAGGAAACACAGTGAAACCTCTCATTCAGTGCAGACGTGCATCCTAGCATTCTGTCGCCGTTTTTGCCGATTGGTCAACGGCAATTGTTAGCTTGCCCACGTCTGCTTTAGATTCTGTCTTTATTTATTAAATACGCTAACAGTTTTTAACGGTATCAATACATTTCACCCCGATGACAGCTGTCCAAAAGGCAATACATAGCGATCGAGATCACATAATAATGCAATTAAATTCACTTCGTTTCGAATGGTGATCTCACGCATGTTTTTACTGTAATTGCTGAGTAAAATCACCCCATATTAAACGGATACAAAAGCTTGTGTATCCAGCCAAAATCTCTGATGAACGGACTCTACAGCGAAATTTGCGGCTACAGAATAACCAATTATAAGTTCATTAGGGCCAAATCATGTCTCAGACGATTGATCTCGAAAACAACCTGACTATCCCTCACCTTGCTACACGTATCGAAGAAGATTTACTTGGCGAACGCCACGTACCTGCTGATGCGTATTACGGCATTCATACTTTGCGCGCTGTCGAAAACTTTAACATCTCACGTACCACTATCTCTGATGTACCAGAGTTCGTTCGCGGTATGGTTTACACCAAGAAAGCGGCGGCAATGGCAAACAAAGAGCTGGGCGTGATTCCAGCGGATGTGGGCGACTACATCATCAAAGCCTGTGACCTGATTCTGGACACTGGCAAATGCATGGACCAATTCCCTTCTGATGTTTACCAAGGCGGCGCAGGCACCTCTGTAAACATGAACGCAAACGAAGTGATTGCAAACCTTGCGCTTGAGCTGATGGGCAAAGACAAAGGCGAATACGACGTTGTTAACCCTAACGACCACGTCAACAAGAGCCAGTCTACTAACTGTGCATACCCTACTGGTTTCCGTGTTGCGGTATACAACAGCATCCTGACGCTGGTTGATTCTATCCAGTACCTACAACGCGAATTCGATGCGAAAGCAACAGAAAACGCGGGCGTACTGAAAATGGGTCGTACTCAGCTTCAAGACGCAGTGCCAATGACTGTCGGCCAAGAGTTCCGTGCATTCGCAACCCTTCTAAAAGAAGAAGTGAAAAACCTGAAGTACACAGCAGAGCTTCTGCTAGAAGTGAACTTGGGTGCAACGGCTATCGGTACTGGTTTGAACGCTGCCGCGGGCTACCAACAACTGGCTGTTCAACGTCTTGCTGAAGTAACGGGTCTGAACTGCACACCAGCAGAAGACTTGATCGAAGCAACGTCTGACTGTGGTGCATACGTGATGGTTCACAGTGCACTGAAGCGTCTAGCCGTTAAACTATCTAAAATCTGTAACGACCTTCGTCTTCTGTCTTCTGGTCCTCGTTCAGGCCTGAACGAAATCAACCTACCAGAAATGCAGGCAGGTTCTTCAATCATGCCAGCAAAAGTAAACCCAGTTATCCCTGAAGTGGTTAACCAAGTGTGCTTTAAAGTGATCGGTAACGACATCACGGTGACATTCGCAGCAGAAGCAGGTCAGCTTCAGTTGAACGTCATGGAACCTGTTATCGGTCAGGCGCTGTTTGAATCTATCGAGATTCTTTCGAATGCATGTATCAACCTTGGCGAGAAGTGCGTAAACGGCATCACTGTTAACAAAGAAGTGTGTGAAAGCTACGTTTACAACTCTATCGGCATCGTCACTTACTTGAACCCGTTCATCGGTCACCACGAAGGCGACATCGTCGGTAAGATTTGTGCTGAAACAGGCAAAAACGTTCGAGACGTCGTGCTTGAGCGCGGTCTTCTGACAGAAGAACAGTTAGACGATATCTTCTCTGTTGAAAACTTGATGCACCCGCAGTATAAAGCAAAGCGCTATAACTAAGACGTAAACAAAAATGGGTATCGGTAATCGATACCCATTTTTTGTCGTAGCGACTAAACGAAGTGACTCTTCACCACGCTAGAAAACCCCTTTAACACAGAAAATCAACGCAATGGAATGCATGGCAGGATGCCAATCGACACGATCATCGTGGGATGCATGTTGTCCGGGGAAAGAGTAACTCCGTTTGGTCTTTATATTTAAAAATTAAAACAGGAGTCATCCATGATTGCAGTGGAGTTGTTTGTCGTACTCGCCTTCATTTTCTTAGGCGCACGTATCGGCGGTATCGGTATCGGCTTAGCCGGTGGTGCAGGTGTGATTGTGTTGTCGTTGCTGCTTGGCATGCCAACAAGTCAAAGCTACATCCCTATCGACGTTATCTTAATTATCATGTCTGTGATCACCGCGATTGCAGCAATGCAAGTGGCTGGCGGCATGGATTGGCTGGTTGAACTGGCTGAAAACTTCCTTCGAAAGAACCCAAAACAAATCACCTTCTACGCGCCTATCGTCACCTACATGATGACCATGATGGCGGGTACAGGTCACACTGCGTTCTCAACCCTTCCCGTGATTGCTGAAGTGGCAAAAGAGCAAGGCATTCGCCCATCTCGTCCACTTTCTATCGCTGTTATCGCCTCTCAAATTGCCATCACAGCATCCCCAATTTCAGCGGCAGTTGTGTTCTTCTCTGGCATCCTTGAACCAATGGGCGTGGGCTACTTGACCCTGCTGGGCATTTGTATCCCAACCACGTTCACCGCCTGTATGGTTGGTGCATTCGTTGCCAACTTCATGGGCTGCGAACTGAAAGACGATCCTGTTTACCAAGAGCGTCTTGAGAAAGGTTTGATCAAAATCCAAGGTACTCAAAAACGCGAAATCGCACCAAGCGCGAAGAAAGCGACCTTTATCTTCCTTACCGCAATCGTGCTGGTAGTAGGCTATGCTGCGGCAATCTCAAGCTCCATTGGCTTGATTGAGAACCCAACATTGGGCCGTAACGAAGCGATCATGACCTTCATGCTTGCTGCGGCAACGGCGATTGTTTTCACCACAGGTATCGATGCATCGAAAATTGCTGCTGCGCCAACGTTCCGTTCAGGCATGACAGCATGTGTGTGTGTATTGGGTGTCGCGTGGCTGGGTTCAACCTTTGTTAACGCACACGTTGAAGGCATCAAAGAAGTCGCGGGCACGTTACTGGCTGACTACCCTTGGATGCTGGCGATGATCCTTTTCTTCGCGTCTATGCTGCTTTACTCACAAGGTGCGACCACTACGGCGCTAATGCCTGCGGCACTGGCCATTGGTGTTGCACCACTGACCGCCATTGCATCATTTGCAGCAGTCAGCGCCCTGTTCGTTCTGCCAACGTACCCAACATTGTTGGCAGCGGTTGAAATGGATGACACAGGCTCAACCCGTATCGGTAACTTGGTCTTCAACCACCCGTTCTTCATCCCAGGTGTGGTGACTATTTCCACGTCGGTAGCGCTTGGTTTTGCGGTGGGCGGCATCGTACTGTAATCCAACGCGACACAGTCAACATGCAATGAAAGGGCTCTTCGGAGCCCTTTTTTATTGCCTGAAAATGATGACCAGAAAAGCAAAACCCAAAGATACCGACGAATCTTTGCGAATCGGGAAACGAATTCGGCCTTTTCCGGTCTCAGTGATATAGTGAAATTAACTCTAGGAATAACCCATCCCGATGAAGGTCATGTCGACAATAGGCTCCCGAATATTCGCCCTTTTTGTGCTCTCGTTGTGCAGTGTTTTACCTGCGCACGCCGAGTTCTCTCTTTTTAATTCACCGTCTCCTATTGCGAGTAATGCCCCTGCATTTGTGCCCGTTGATCAGGCATTCCCGTTTAATTTCACCCAGCAAGGGGATAGGGTTTATCTCGATTGGCAGGTCACGCCAGGCTACTACTTGTACCAAGACAAGATAGGCGTAACACCAAGCAGTGATGCGCAAATTGGCACACCCGACATGCGCCAAGGGCAGCCTTATGAAGATGAATTCTTCGGTGAAGTGAACATTTACAAACAGCCGTTAACCGTCTCTGTTCCTGTTCTCGCAGCGACCGACTCGTCAATGCTAACAGTGACCTATCAAGGGTGTGCTGAAGCGGGATTTTGTTATCCCCCTGAAACCGTCAATGTGCCGCTTTATGCCGTGGTGGGAAGCACTGCCACGCCACCCGCAGATAGCGTTATCAAAACACCCACAGACACATCCAATGTTTCTTCTGAAGCATCAACACAGGTTCCTGCAAAAGAAGCGACACCTAGCCAACAAACTGATGTCAGTAGCCTTGCCGACAACTGGTGGCAACCATTGCTCTTCCTTGGCTTAGGCATAGGGCTGGCGTTTACGCCGTGTGTGCTTCCGATGTACCCAATATTGACCGGTATTGTGCTAGGCGGCGGGAAGAAAACCCACGGTCAAACGTTCCGATTATCCATGTTGTATGTGCAGGGTATGGCATTAACGTATACCTTGCTCGGGCTCGTCGTCGCATCGGCAGGGCTTCAATTTCAAGCTGCTTTCCAACACCCTTATGTTCTGATTGGATTAAGCACACTTTTCGTCTTGCTGGCCATGTCGATGTTTGGCGTGTTTAACCTACAACTCCCTGCAAGCCTGCAGACCCGGTTAAGCCAAATGAGCAATCAACAAACCGGTGGCAGCAATCTGGGCGTATTTAGCATGGGGGCAATTTCAGGCTTAATTTGCTCACCTTGCACCACTGCCCCTTTATCTGGTGCTTTGCTTTACGTGGCTCAAAGCGGTGATTTGCTTACAGGTGCAATCACCCTGTATGCATTGGCATTAGGCATGGGGATCCCTCTGATTCTGGCCGCGATGTTCGGCAATAAATTACTGCCAAAGGCCGGGAATTGGATGAACACCGTCAAAATCTTCTTCGGCTTTGTTTTACTGGCAGTGCCATTATTCTTGCTCGAACGCCTACTCCCAGAGCAAGCCAGCGTGGGCCTTTGGATGGGTTGGCTTATTGCCGCACTAGGTTGGCTTTACCATATCAGCCGTTCACTCAAGCCAGGTAAGTTAGCTAGCACGCTAGCCATCATTTCGATCCTCGGGCTAAGCACTGGCGCGGCGTACACCTATAACGCGCTTAATTCGACGGTGAAAGCGGATGTCCCAGCCGTTAGCTTTATTCGCATCGAGAGTATTAATGATCTGAACCGTGAGCTCGCCGTAGCAAAACAAGCAGGCAAACCTGTGATGGTCGATTTCTACGCCGATTGGTGTGTGGCATGCAAAGAGTTTGAAAAGTACACCTTCCACGATCCGAAAGTGGCCACTGAGCTACAAAACTTTGTGCTGCTTCAGGCTGATGTCACCGCGAACCGCCCTCAAGACATCAAATTGTTGATGTCGCTAAATGTGCTTGGATTGCCAACGCTGGACTTTTGGGATGCCAATGGCACCCCGATGCCTGAAGCTCGCTTAACCGGATTCATGAAAGCCTCTCCGTTTCTCTCGCATCTTGTTCAAAATCAGCTGATTAAACAATAACGCGGGTTTGCAACCAAACTTGATCTCCCTTACATTGCCACAAATCTAGGGGGATCAAGCTCTTACTTCGCGTCCATCAAAATTGATCTAACCGATCCCGAGTGTTAGCGTGGTTGTTAACGAGGTATTAAATATTCCCTATGGACGCACAATACACAATAGTCATCGCAGATGATCATCCGCTGTTTCGTAATGCGCTATTTCAGTCCGTTCATATGGCGATTAGCGGCGCGAACCTGTTGGAAGCAGACTCGCTCGATAGCCTCACCGCATTACTCGAGAAAGAGCCAGACATAGACTTACTGTTACTGGACTTAAAAATGCCCGGTGCCAACGGTATGTCGGGATTGATTCATCTTCGCGTCCAATACCCAGAGCTCCCCATTGTTGTCATTTCTGCCAGCGAAGAATCCAGTGTGATACGCCAAGTACATAGCCATGGCGCGTTTGGGTTTATCCCAAAATCCAGTGACATGCGAGAGCTGATCGGTTCACTCAATCAAGTACTGGACGGTGAACCTTGCTTCCCTAGCGGTATCGACTTTAGCGATGCAGGTGACGAAGAGTCCTTGATGGATAAAATCGCCTCACTCACTCCTCAGCAATACAAAGTACTCAGCATGTTGTCTGACGGTTTGCTCAACAAGCAAATCGCGTATGAGCTTGATGTATCAGAAGCCACCATCAAAGCCCATATGACGGCAATATTCAGAAAGCTCGGCGTTAAAAACCGTACCCAAGCCGTTATTCTGCTTCAACAAACTAACCCTAACGCTTAACCTATTCTCCGGCGTGCCTGAGTGAGTATTCACAAACAGCGTCAGTGTCGCTTACTTATTGCTTTTGATTAATGATTGTGTCGCGCGTAATCAGCCCATCTATTGCCCCGAACCATACTCACTTTAATAGGTTGAATCTAAGTAGAAAACGCAACATCCACGTCCACGTCGTACACAGTTCACCGTCGTAAAAACCACTTACATTGATTGCAACATAGAATTTGCAGTCATACGGTATCTCCCTTTTCGACTTAGCCTAAAGCCTATTAGACCTTTGGCGTAGTTAACATCTTGTTAACCCCATCAAATGCATGCCTTGAATCACACAAACCCAGTTTTGACAGCCAGTTATCACGCTTTCTCGCTCGACTAAAGTTGCAGTGTTCCCTTGTCTTTAGGCTGCTATTGTCGGGAAGTAACAATCCGTTAACGTGTCAATTAAGGAGATGGCAATGGCGTTCGAAAACAAGGAACAGTCACAAGCCTACTGGAATAAAAACCTACGACTGATGGTGATCCTGATTTCCATTTGGTTCGTGGTCTCATTCGGTTGTGGAATCTTATTCGTCGATGCTTTGAATACGATTCAGATTGGTGGTTACAAACTCGGGTTCTGGTTTGCTCAGCAAGGCTCAATTTACGTCTTCCTCGGCATTATTTTCGTTTACGCGCGTCAAATGCGAAAGCTTGACCGCGAATTCGGCGTAGACGACGAGTAAGGGGTTTTAGAAATGGATTTGAAAACAATTACCTACCTCGTAGTAGGGGCGACATTTGTCCTGTATATCGCGATTGCAATTTGGGCGCGAGCAGGGTCGACAAAAGAATTCTATGTTGCGGGCGGTGGCGTTCATCCTATCGCCAACGGCATGGCGACAGCAGCGGACTGGATGTCTGCGGCGTCATTTATCTCCATGGCAGGTTTGATCGCTTTCATGGGCTACGGCGGCTCGGTCTTCCTGATGGGTTGGACCGGCGGCTACGTACTTCTTGCACTTCTTCTCGCACCTTACCTTCGTAAATTCGGCAAGTTTACCGTGCCAGAGTTTATCGGTGAGCGCTTCTACTCCAACACGGCACGCATTGTTGCTGTTGCCTGTCTGATCATCGCTTCTATTACCTACGTTATCGGTCAGATGAAAGGTGTTGGTGTTGCATTCGGTCGCTTCCTTGAAGTGGACTACGCAACGGGTCTTGGCATTGGTATGTGTATCGTATTCATCTACGCCGTTATGGGTGGCATGAAAGGGATCACGTACACCCAGATTGCACAGTATTGTGTACTTATTTTGGCGTACACCATTCCTGCGGTATTTATCTCTCTGCAACTGACAGGCAACCCACTGCCACAGATTGGTTTAGGCAGCACAATGGTAGGGACGGATCAGTATCTGCTCGACCGGCTTGATCAGGTGGTGACCGAACTCGGGTTTACGGAGTACACCACAACCTCTCGGGGAGACACGTTAAACATGTTTGTTTACACCCTGTCTCTGATGATTGGTACGGCGGGTCTGCCACACGTTATCATCCGCTTCTTCACCGTACCAAAAGTGCGTGATGCACGAACGTCTGCAGGTTGGGCACTGTTCTTCATCGCGATTTTGTACACCACGGCTCCAGCAGTGGCAGCAATGGCACGTATCAACCTGATGGACACGGTTAACCCGGCGCCAGGTCAGCATCTTGCGTATGACGAGCGTCCTGATTGGTTTAAAAACTGGGAGAAAACGGGCCTTCTTGGTTTTGATGACAAAAACAACGACGGCAAGATCCAGTACACCTCAAGCGCAGAAACCAACGAGCTGAAAGTTGACCGTGACATCATGGTTCTTGCGAACCCTGAAATCTCGAAACTTCCAAACTGGGTGATTGCACTGGTTGCCGCAGGTGGTTTGGCAGCAGCACTGTCTACCGCAGCAGGCCTTCTACTCGCTATCTCGTCGGCGGTTTCGCATGACTTGATAAAAGGGGTTATCAACCCATCAATAACCGAAAAATCGGAGCTACGGGCAAGTCGAATAGCCATGGTATTCGCCATCTTGGTGGCCGGGTATCTCGGGCTCAATCCGCCTGGCTTTGCCGCCGGTACGGTCGCACTCGCCTTCGGCTTAGCAGGGTCCTCAATCTTCCCTGCCTTGATGATGGGTATCTTCTCGAAGACCATCAACAAAGAAGGCGCGATTGCGGGCATGATTGCAGGTATCAGTGTCACGCTGTTCTACGTATTCCAACACAAAGGCATCTTGTTTGTTGCTGATTGGAAATACCTACAAGATTGGGGCAGCAACTGGTTCTTCGGGATCGAACCAAACGCGTTTGGTGCAATCGGCGCAATGTTCAACTTCGCTATCGCTATCTTGGTATCTCGCGTAACCGCAGATACACCAGAAGAAGTGAAAGAATTGGTAGAAAGTGTTCGCGTACCAACAGGTGCAGGTGACGCTCAATCTCACTAAGCACTAAGCACTAAGCACTAAGCACTAAGACAATGTTCGTCGCGGTTCTCTATAGACGTTCGCGCCATAGAGAATCCGCTGAACAGACTCTCCACCCCCTCTTGCAGCAGGGCGATGACGTTGCAAGAGGCAAAAGAGAGATAGAAGCATCACGTAACGACGAAAAAGCCCCGCCTTGGGGCTTTTTTTATCACTCGGGTACGGTATGTTGAGCCTTACTCAAGGATGAATGTGGAAAAATCTCATTATTATGTTTAAAAACAAACACATTGTACTTGCGATGATTGTCGCACCCATCTTAGCCATCATTGCTTATTTTGGGGTTGATTTAGCCGTCAGTGAAAAAGCGCTTGTCGCGAAAGAAGGCGAAACCTACAAGCTCGCCGCTCGCTCGAATTGTCGATATACCAGTGGCCTTTGCACACTCGCCAATGGCGATTTTAAAATTCAATTACGTTCAGAACGCCTCACCGACAGTGAAGTCGTGATCAAACTTACATCAGATTTTATTCTTGATGGTGCCAAGATCAGCATCATGCAAAATAAAGAACAACCTTCATCCCCTGTCGACATGGAAAGTAACGGCGCTAACGGCACAGAGTGGATGGTTGATTTACCTGCGCCTACCAGTGAAGAAAGCGCACTCCAATTGGTCGTGAAATCAGAAGGGACGCTCTATTACGGCGAAACGCCAGCAACGTTCGTGGAATACAAAACGTACTTTTCAGACGATGAAAAAAGCCAGTAAACATACTGGCTCTGACTTTCTTCGCTCGGATCTGCTGTTCACGTCAAGCAAGACACGATGAACAGTGTTTAGAGAAGACATATCCTTATCAGCGCGCGTTTAAGCGCGCATTTTTTTCTGCATGTGACGACCTCATGCTATGCGCAGAGATACATAGTAGTAACACCGGTCACACCAAGTACAACTTGGCAGCGGCAATCACTGCGGCAATCCGCGCTTCATGCTCTTGCTCGGTCATCCAAAACGTCACATCCATCCAACCATCAGTGCCCATGAGGGCTAACTCGGTGAGTTGAATATCAGCAGTAACGGGATCCCATTGACCTTCGGCGCGGATCAAGCCGACTTCGGTATCTAATCGAGGGATCGAAAACACTTCCATCTTAGCTCACTCCTTGTTGAAGTAATGCGCGTAACTTCAGCGGCTTCACAGGTTTAGCAATATACCCGAAACCTTTGGCTCGAATGCATTGCTGCGTTTCTTGCGTTCTGTCTGCGGTAATGATGGCACCATAAAAGGCATCCCCCAGCAAACGTCGACATTCTTGAAGGACATCTAACCCAGTCAATGAAGGCGCGAGGTGGTAGTCACTCAATATAAAGTCAGGCAACCAATCATGCTGGAAACACGCGACGACCTCATCCAGATCCTCTGCGACTTTCACTTCGCAACCCCAGCGAGATAACAAACTTTCCATGCCTGCCAAGATGTCCCTTTCATTATCCACACACAGCACACGAACCCCAGCCAGTTGCATACTATTTTTTGGTGCTGCATCAGCCTCAACCCCTGTGTCACACACCTGAGGCATCACTGTTGTCACATGCGCGGTAATGGAAAAAACCGTGCCTTTACCCGGCCAAGAACGAAGATCCAATGATTGATTTAAGATCCTGCTGATCCCGCGCGCAATCGCAAGACCTAACCCCAATCCCAATTCAGCGCCCTTTCGATCAATGCGCGTAAATTCATCGAAGATATCTTGTTGCCTGTCTTCAGGGATCCCCGGCCCGTTATCCCACACCTCAATGCTGCACTCATCGCCTCGACGACGCACACCCAGCAGTACACGCCCATCAGGGTTATATCGAAACGCATTGGTCAGGAAGTTTTGCAGCACACGACGAAGAAGACGGCGATCGGAACGAATGCGTAACCCTGTTGGCAGTACTTTGAATTGCACCCCTTGCTCGTTGGCAATCATGCCAAACTCTGCCGCCAGTGTTGAAAACACCTCATCCAAATCGAAGTCGGTGATTTGTGCCTTCATTTTCCCGGACTCTAAACGGGAGATATCCAGCAAATCGCCGATCAAATCCTCAGCGGCACCGAGAGCACTTTCAATGTGCCCTGACATCTTCTGCACATCTTGATCTTGTGCCATTTCATTGAGCGAAGAGGCAAACAAGCGCGCGGCGTTCAGTGGTTGCATTAAATCGTGGCTTACCGCAGCCAATAAGCGGCTTTTAGATTGCGAGGCATGCTCTGCTTTGTTGGTCGCACTGATCAGACGTCGGTTTAGTGATTCCAATTCCTGTGTACGGGCAATAACGCGTGCTTCGAGGGTTTCATTGGACTGTTTCAATGCTTCTTCCGCATCTCGGAACGCCGTGATGTCAGTAAAACTCATCACGAATCCGCCGCCCGGCATGGGGTTCCCCTGCACTTCGATAACCCGTCCATCGGGATGAACACGGGACGAAGTATGAGGCGAGCCTTGGCGCAAATACGAAACACGTTTTGCTACGTGCGCTTCTATCTCACCAGGGCCACAAAGCCCTCGCTCCGCGTTATAACGCACCACATCAGCAATGGGTCTGCCGACTTGAATCAGATCCGGCGGGAATTTAAAAAGTTCAACATAACGCTGGTTCCACGCCACCAGCCGCAGTTGTTTATCCACCACCGAAATACCTTGGCTGATGTGTTCGATCGCCCCTTGCAATAGGCCACGGCTAAAATCGAAGAGCTCCGACGCTTCATCAACAATGGTCGCGATTTCTTCAAGTTGCATGTTGCGGCCTTGCAGCGCGGAGGTCAGCACTAATTTCGCTGACGATGCACCAAACACACCCGCTAATACACGCTCTGTGTGACGGATCAATGCTGCACTGGCTTGTTGTTGTGGCAGCAAAGTTTCACCGCGTTGCTCACCAAACGTGCGGAAGGTTTGCCGCATGCGTGTTCGGCCAACAAATCGCGCCGCGAGCATTTCCAATTCCGCCACGGTGACACGGCTTTGGTACAAGCTGCTGTCATCGCCTTCGGGCAGCGGTGTCCCCACAAAACTCGCAGCTTGTAAGCGCTCGCTGAGGGACGGGCGCGTTGCCATCGACACCCCAACAAAGCACGCGGTATTGACCATCAAACTCAGCACCATCCCCCAATCAACCGCGCTTAAATCACGGAAAAATGGCAGTGCTGGCGGTTCCAAAAGCCAAAGTACGAGGTTGGTCTCTGCCGTGCCAGCCAGCATGCCGGTTTGCGTCATGAGCGTCATCAACCAAACGATGAAACCCGACACTAAACCAGCATAAACACCCTTCTTATTGGCCTGACGCCAATAGATCCCCGCCACCAATGGCGGCGCAAACTGGGCAATAGCAGCAAAAGATAAAAAGCCAATGGCAGAGAGTGAAGGCACTTCAAGAATAAGCTGATAAAAGCCCCACGCAGCAATCAGCAGGAAGAAAATCAACGCACGGCGAACATTCAACAACAGACCAGAGAACTGCGTGAAATTGCGGTTTGAAATACGCATTCTTCGCAGTAATTGTGGCAAGACAAGGTCGTTAGACACCATGATCGCAAGCGCAATGGTCGAGACAATCACCATGCCACTCGCAGCGGATGCACCGCCTAAAAAGGCCAACAGCGCTATGCCATCATTGCCTGTCGATAAGGGGAGTTGGATAACATGAGTATCTGCCGAGAACTGCGGCAAAAAGACTTGCCCTGCATAGGCTAACGGCAAGACAAACACACCCATCAGCAACAAATACAAAGGGAATACCCAGCGCGCCGTATGTAAATCTTGTGCGCGTGCGTTTTCCACCACCATGGTGTGAAACTGCCTTGGCAAACAGATAATGGCCGCCATGGTGAGCAGCGTATGAACCAACAATGCCCCCCAATTGGGTGGACCTACAACACCGGTTTCTGCCAACGAAGGTAAGTCTATATCCGTTTCAAGCAACATGCTGACGGCAAACAAACCCACCACCAAAAACGCCACCAGCTTGACGATAGATTCAAACGCCACCGCCATCATCATGCCACGGTGGTGCTCGGTAGAATCAATGTGTCTTGTACCAAAAAGTACCGTAAACATGGCCAGTGATACACACACTAGCCACGTGATCTGCCCTTGGTCTAAGCCTGCATCTTTGCCAATATTGGGGGCGATAACATCTAGCCCCATGGTGATCCCACGAAGCTGAAGGGCGATGTACGGCAAAATACCGACAACGGCGATCACGGTGACCAGCACCGCTAAGCCTTGTGATTTTCCGTATCGTGCCGCGATAAAGTCAGCAATCGAGGTGATGTGCTCGCGCTTGGCAATCAAAATGATCCGCGCAAGAAAGCGCCAACCTATGGTGAACACCAGTATGGGGGCGAGATAAATAGGAAGGAATGACCAAGGCTGACTGGATGCCTGCCCCACCGTGCCAAAAAAGGTCCAAGAGGTACAGTATACCGCGATAGAAAGGCTATAAATCCACGGTCGCCAGCCTCGAAGCCAGCGCGGGCGATTGTCGCCATACCATGCGATTAAAAACAAAACCCCGAGGTAAGCCAGCGCCACGGGCACCACGATCCATCCAGCTGACATAATCCCTTCCATGAGATGTCGTTATTTCAAGGTGTTGTTTACCACGCCGACATCGCGACAACAACGCGCTGCTTTATCCCCGTGAGCTAGCTCTCCTAAGTAATGCGACAAGCCAACTCTATTCATCAAAGTGCATTTCCTGTCCTCTTCTCCTGAGCATTTCCATCATCAAAAACGTGCTCCGAGAATGGCAAGAACGATCAGCCTGTTGCCTCCTCAGACGGCACTTCTTGTTTTGATGCTGGGAGCGATAAAAACAGAACAGGTAAACCAAATGCAGCCATCACGAAAAAGCTGCTTCCCGAGAAGGAAGAATACAGCTCGCCACTGAGCATAGTGACCAGTGCCATCACAGCCCCTAGAGCCAGCGCATTGTATAACGCCTGCAATGCCATGATACGTTCTGCGGGCTGCTGCTGGATGTAACGCATGGCAGCGATGTGGGTAATACCAAACGTGAATCCGTGAAGAGATTGCGCCAAAATAAGCACGTTAACGTCTGTCGACCATGCGGTCAGCGTCCAACGAATGATGACGGAAAGCGCCGCCACACGGAACAATGTCTGCACCGACCAATCACCAAAAAAACGCGAACACACGGCAAACATCAACACTTCAACGCCAACCCCTAAGCTCCATAAATAGCCAACGGTTGAATCCGCCAGCCCTGACTCGGTCCAATGAATGGAGCTAAATGCATAGTAAGCAGCATGGCTACTTTGCAGTAAGGAGACTATCACCATGAAAGTGATGACATGAGGCGCTTTTAGCACACTCAATAAGGGCGGGCGATCAGGTGCATCTGTTTCTTCCCCTTTGGGCGAAGGGTGAGGCGTCATCAAACTGAGCCCCCATCCCACCAGCATCGCCGTTGCAGCGACAGGCACAATCACACCCGCGCCAAACTCATCCACTAAACGTCCCGTCACTGTCGAGCCCACAATAAATGCGATAGAGCCCCACACGCGAGCACGCCCATAGTCCAACAACTTACGGCGGTGGTAGTGGTTTGCAATGGCATCAGTAACAGGGATAGATGGGCCAATGACGCAATTGATGAAGACAGAAAGTGCCGAAAGCACGAACAAATTGGGGGATGCGGCAAGGTGAACAAACCCAGCAACCGCCCCAAGAAACGACAACCAACGAATGGCGGGGAGTAAATGTCGAGGCAAATGAAAGCGCGGCGTGATCGTCAGGTTCACCACGAAACGCGCCATGACGCCAGACCCTATCACAATACCAATGTCATCCGCCGATAACCCTAACCACGCCAACCACAGTGACCAAAAAGGCAAATACACGCCAAAAGAGAAGAAGAATGCACTGTAATAAAAAGAGAGCCAGCGATACGGCGAAGGTCGGAGAAGAGTCAAGACGGCAAATCCTTAGTGCCAACGAGGTGATGGCTATTTTGACAGCGAACCGCCCAAGTTAACAGCGACTTTCTGGCTTAATATCTAGACTAAAGTCGGCTGGTGAGCCTCTCAACACTAAGACACACTAAGACTAAATGTACGAAGTAAGACCTCTGTTTTTGCGTGAAAAATATCGTCTCGCACCTTGGGAGTCTCTATGCCACAACCGTTCGACACCACCTCGCCCCCGTTCAACCGGCTCACCCCAAAGGAAGTGAAGCGGCTTGTTTCTTCTCTCGACGTTTCCTATTTTCGTCGCGGCTACAGTGTCATCGAACAAGATGCAGAAACAACGCACCTTTACATCGTGCTGAAAGGACGCGTCGAAGAGCTCAACAGTGAAACGAAAGAGGTGTTCGCGCAATACATCAAAGATGACATCTTCGATGCACACGCCGTATTGAATGGCACCGCAAAGCACAAATACAAGGCGCTGGAAGACACGCTTTGTTATGTATTGCCTAAGTCTGTGTTTTTATCGGCATACAAAAACAATCGATCGTTTGCCGAGTATTTTACGGCGAGTTTCAGCCAAAGAAAAAAATTGCTCGAGCACGCGCAAAAACAAAAGAACCTCGCAGAATTCATTCTGACGCAAATCGATGAAACCAATATTCAGCCGATACTCACCTTGCCACACGAAACCTCTATTCATGAGGCGACGTTGATTCTAAAGAAACAGCAGCAAGATTGCGCATTGGTATCACTGGAGGGTAAACCTAACGATATCGGCATCATTACACGCACCAACCTTTTGCATGCCATCGTCGAGCGCGCACTTCCAACTGCACACCCAATTGGCGAGGTTGCCACCTCCCCCGTGATCAGCGTGACGTTGGGGGATTACCTTTTCAATGCCATGATTTTGATGACGCGTGACAGAGTAAAGCGCGTCCGTGTCACCCATGACGATCACACCGTCGGCATGCTCGACATGACACAAGTGTTGAGCTTGTTCTCGACGCATTCCCATGTGCTGTCGCTACAAATCAATCGCGCATCGTCCATTGAAGAGCTCGCTCAAGCCGCCAACAATCAACAGCAACTCGTCGAAACCCTCAGCAACAACGGCATCCATACGCAGTTTGTGATGGAGCTTATCTCTGCGGTGAATGAGAAAATTATCGAGAAAGCCTTTCAGCTCACCATCCCCGCACATCGCCATGGGCAATGTTGTCTTTTCGTCATGGGATCTGAAGGCCGCGGAGAGCAAATACTGAAAACCGACCAAGACAATGGGCTTATCGTGCAGGACGGTGTTGATTGGCCAAGTGTTCATGAAGACATGCAAACATTCAGCAATGTGCTAGCAAGGTTGGGATACCCAGCATGCCCAGGCCATGTCATGGTCAACAACCCAAAATGGGTAAACACAGAGTCAGAATGGAAAAAAAGAGTTCGTTATCTTTCAAAGATATCCGACGAAAGTAGCCTAATGGATCTCGCCATTCTTGCAGATAGCCATGCCGTTGCTGGAAACACCACCTTAATTTCAGCCATCACCTCGACCTTGGTCGACACACTAAAAGGGAACATGCTGACGCTCAATACCTTCATTCGTCCCAGTCTCGCGTTTAGCGTTCCACTTACGTTGTTTGGCGGTCTAAAAGCAGACAAACAAGGGCTCGACGTCAAGAAAGGCGGCATATTCCCCTTGATACATGGTGTGCGAACGCTTGCGTTGGAATACGGTTTACCTCAAACCAACACGTTCGAACGCTTAACTGCGCTCGTACAAAGCAATGCCATTGATGAAGACACAGCGAATAACCTGACTGAGGCATTGAAACTGTTTGTGAAAACGCGTTTACGCCAACAGCTAGATGACGATGCCGCCCGTAATTTGCTCGACGTCTCGGCCTTACCAAGAACGGATAGAGACTTGCTGCGTCATAGCTTGAGCGAAGTTAAAGCGTTCAAAGAACGCTTAGCGGCGCATTATCAAGTGAGGGATTAACATGAACCTGCTGCGTCGTCATTGGTATCGCTATCGGTTTAAGCACACTGCCTACGCGTACCTATTCGATAAGCCCACCAATGACGAAGTCGTCTCACTTGATTGTGAAACCACCAGCCTCGATCCGCATAAAGCCGAACTCATCACTATTGCAGCGACGGTGATACGCGGAAACACCATCATTACCAGCCAACCTTTTTCCATATCATTGCGCGCGCCGCAAAGCCTTACGGCACAATCGATCGCCATTCATCGTATTCGCCATCAAGATTTGGACAATGGACTGAGCGACCAAGAAGCCATGACGCGGCTGATTGATTTTATTGGCAACCGCCCCCTAGTGGGGTATCACATCCGTTATGACAAATCGATTTTAGATCGCTATGCACACCGTTTATTCGGTTTTCCTCTGCCGAATCAATTAATAGAAGTTAGTCATCTTTATCGAAAACGACTCGAACATATTTTGCCCAATGCCTACTATGATCTGAGTATGGAGGCGATAGGACACCATCTCGATCTACCACTGTCTGGTCGACATGATGCACTTGAGGATGCCATCAGTGCCGCACTCATCTATGTGCGACTGAAGTATGGCGATGTACCAATGCCCAAATCCGTTTGAATAGAACGCAAACTGCCGCATTGAAATGAGAGCGATGCCTCATACCCCAAAGTGCCACATCACAGTTTTCATAGAAAACACAGTCCTCATCCTAAAGTCTAATTGTCGAGAAACCTCAACTAACCGACCTTAGTGGGACTAGGCCACAATATCGCATCCTATTCTTATTTTTCGTGGTCAATAAATGGACATGCCAAAGGCATAACGCAGGAACACAAGGAGAAAGACAATGAGTGAGATCCACCTGCACCCGGTGATGCCGGAAATCGAAGCAAACGCACACGTTAACGATGACAAATATCGCGAGATGTATCAGCAGTCTGTCGTTAACCCAGAAGGATTCTGGCGTGAGCATGGCAAGATTGTTGATTGGATCAAGCCTTTCACCAAGGTCAAGCAGACCTCTTTTGATACCGGCCATGTCAACATCAAGTGGTTCGAAGATGGCACACTGAACGTTTCTGTCAACTGTATTGACCGTCACCTCGAAACCAAAGGCGATCAAGTCGCGCTGATTTGGGAAGGCGACGATCCCGCCGATGATAAAACCCTGACATACAAAGAACTTCACAAAGAAGTGTGTAAGTTCTCCAACGCCCTAAAAAGCCAAGGTGTTCGTAAAGGCGACGTTGTTTGTCTTTACATGCCAATGGTCATGGAAGCGGCAGTTGCCATGCTGGCTTGTACCCGTATTGGCGCCGTTCACACCATCGTTTTTGGTGGTTTCTCGCCAGAAGCACTCGCAGGCCGAATTGTTGATTCAAACGCAAAAGTGGTTATCACCGCTGATGAAGGCGTTCGCGGCGGTCGCGCTGTTCCACTGAAACAAAATGTGGATGCTGCACTGAAAAACCCAGCCGTCACTGGTGTTGAGAAAGTCGTTGTTTACCAACGCACTGGTAACACAGTCGAGTGGCAATCCGATCGCGACGTGTGGTGGCATGAAGCAACGGCTGTCGTTTCAGACAACTGCGAACCAGAAGAAATGAACGCGGAAGATCCGCTATTCATTCTTTACACCTCAGGGTCTACAGGCACACCAAAAGGTGTTCTTCATACGACGGGCGGCTACCTCGTTTATGCCACCATGACCTTTAAATACGTGTTCGACTATCAAGACGGCGAAGTTTTCTGGTGTACCGCGGATGTGGGTTGGATCACTGGCCACAGCTACTTAGTCTATGGACCATTGGCAAATGGTGCGAAAACCATCTTGTTCGAAGGTGTACCTAATTACCCATCAACTGCACGCATGAGCGAAGTGGTTGATAAGCATCAAGTGAACATCCTCTACACCGCACCAACTGCTATCCGTGCATTGATGGCCAAAGGTAACGAAGCGGTTGAAGGCACCAAGCGTGATTCATTGCGTATCATGGGTTCAGTGGGTGAGCCAATTAACCCAGAAGCGTGGGAGTGGTATTACAAAACGATTGGCGACAGCAAGTGCCCAATCGTGGATACCTGGTGGCAGACAGAAACAGGCGGCATCTTGATTTCGCCGTTGCCGGGTGCAACTGCGTTGAAACCTGGATCTGCAACGCGTCCATTTTTCGGTGTACAACCCGCGCTGGTCGACAACATGGGTAACATTGTTGAAGGCGCAACGGAAGGTAACTTGGTCATGCTAGATTCATGGCCGGGTCAAATGCGAACTGTATTTGGTGACCACGAGCGTTTCGAGCAAACCTACTTCTCAACCTTTAAAGGCATGTACTTTACGGGTGATGGCGCGCGTCGTGATGAAGACGGTTACTACTGGATCACGGGCCGTGTTGATGACGTATTGAACGTATCCGGTCACCGCATGGGTACTGCAGAAATCGAATCCGCACTGGTAGCCTTCGATAAGATTGCTGAAGCTGCGATTGTTGGCGTTCCGCACGACATCAAAGGTCAGGCTATTTATGCCTACATCACGCTAAATTCAGGTGAAATCCCAAGTGCTGAGCTAACCAAAGAAGTGAAAAATTGGGTACGTAAGGAGATTGGTCCTATCGCGACACCTGATTTCATTCACTGGACAGATGCGCTACCGAAAACCCGTTCTGGTAAAATCATGCGCCGTATTCTGCGTAAGATTGCTACCGGTGATACCGGTAGCCTTGGTGACACATCAACGCTTGCCGACCCTGGTGTAGTAGATAAACTCATCGCAGAAAAATCTACCGTGGTGTAAACCAAACATCGGCAAGACATGCCTCAAAATGGGTCGCTAAATGCGGCCCTTTTTATGCTTAAACGTCAACGCCACGCCTTTAGGCGGCAACAGCCTTTCTATGATGTTATCCCGCATCCAGTACTGGTGATAAAGCGCAGCAGCAATGTGCACAACAACAGTAAAAGCCAACAATGCACAACTCACTCTGTGTAACGTAAAGAAGTAGGCGTTGATCGCGGGCTCACTGACGATATTGGGAATTTTAAACAACCAAAAAAACCAGAACGGTTCTTTCAGCATCAAAAAGCCCGTCACAAAGACAAAGAACATCAAACTGTAAAGAATACCGTGAACAAACTTGGCAATGTTTCTATCCAGCTCCGTACCAGAAGCCATTGTCTTTACCTTTGGGCGAAATGAACGCCACACCCAACGCACCACGAACAATCCAGCAGCAATGGTCGACAAGGACATATTGATGACAGAGAGAACATGAAAAATCGCGGGGTGTGAGTCGATAACCAAGTGCATGACATAGCCTGCAATGGTCGCATAAATGATGATGAGCGCCATGCTCCAGTGCAGCACTCGGCTGAGGGCATCGTAGCGTTTTTGTATCATAAAGCCTCCTAAGATGACTCGTCGTAAATTCAAACCCTGTGCAGATGACATCACTGCACCATTGTCTGAATTAGCGGGCAATTTAGGAAAAGCTTGATGAGCGCTTTGTTCGAACCTTGCGGTTCTGGGTGATGGGTTCAAAACTGAAGCACAAAAAACACAGATTACAGGGAGCCCTGTGATGTTGTGCCAACGTTGAGATATTTAATGAGAAAGCCCGCAGTACAGGCATTCCATGCGCAACGAAATAGATATACCTGCCGTTTTAAACAACAAACACATTAGTGTCTTAATTAAAAGACACCAAATGTAACGCCTTTGCGAGTCAGATAGATGACTTCTCCAGAACAGCCCTTAATATGTGGGATCTATCTAGCAGTTTGATGCTTAAGCGTGATTAATTCGTGAACTACTGCGCCGAAACGTCTGTCAGAATCACGTAATCTATAACGTTGAATGTCAAATTATGTCTGATTAGACCAGTATTTTGCTGCCATTTGCGGTGATTTCTCTATAATTGCGTTTTAGTGTGTAGCAGAAGAGCTAAATATCAGGGCTTACTCCCCGATTCACACGAAAACGAAAGATACGGTCTTTTAGCAACAAGAACAGGAACAAAGCGATCAACATGACGACAAATCGCAAAGTTTTACTCATAAACGGCCCTAACTTAAATATGTTAGGCGTTCGAGAGCCTGGACACTACGGACAGCAAACGTTGAAAAGCATTGTCGAGGACATGACATCGCTAGCAACGCAACTCAATATCCAGCTTGATCATGTGCAGTCAAACGCCGAGCATGTCCTGATCGATACCATTCATCAGGCCATGGGCAACACTGATTTCATCATCATCAATCCAGCTGCATTTACGCACACCAGCGTAGCCTTGAGAGATGCCATTCTCTCGGTAGGCATTCCTTTTATTGAGGTACACCTGTCCAACGTGCATGCACGTGAACCTTTCCGTCACCATTCCTACCTATCGGATAAAGCCGTGGGCGTTATTTGCGGATTGGGCGCAGACGGATACGAATTTGCCCTGAAGGCAGCGGCTCGCCGCCTGCAGTCAGAAGCCAACTGAACAACAATTTTGAAGAGATAAGACACCATGGATATTCGTAAAATCAAAAAACTGATTGAGCTGGTAGAAGAGTCTGGTATTGCTGAACTGGAAATCTCAGAAGGTGAAGAATCAGTGCGCATCAGCCGTGCAGTGGCACCCATTGCAGCACCTGTACAATATGCAGCAGCGCCGGTTCCTGCACCTGTAGCACCTGCACCAGCGGCGGCGGCACCTGCAGCCCCTGTTGAAGCTGCACCAGCAGAAGTATCTGGTCACAAAGTTCTATCTCCAATGGTAGGTACGTTCTATCGTTCACCAAGTCCAGAAGCAAGCTCATTCGTTGAAGTGGGTCAGCAAGTGAATGTTGGCGATACCCTTTGCATCATCGAAGCGATGAAAATGATGAACCAAATCCAGTCTGATAAAGCGGGTGTGGTTAAAGCGATTTTGTTTGAAGACGGCCAAACCGTTGAATTCGACGAAGCACTGATCATCATCGAGTAATCGAGGACTGCTATGTTAGATAAAATTGTCATCGCTAACCGCGGTGAAATTGCACTTCGCATTCTGCGTGCGTGTAAAGAGCTAGGTATCAAAACCGTCGCGATCCACTCAACAGCGGACCGCGATCTGAAACACGTATTGTTGGCCGATGAGTCAGTTTGTATTGGTCCAGCATCCAGTGTTGAGAGTTACCTAAACATCCCGCGCATTATTAGTGCAGCGGAAGTCACTGGTGCTATTGCGATTCACCCTGGCTACGGTTTCCTTTCGGAAAACGCAGACTTTGCTGAGCAAGTTGAGCAATCTGGCTTTATTTTTGTAGGCCCGCGCGCTGAAACCATTCGTTTGATGGGCGACAAAGTGTCAGCCATCAATGCAATGAAAAAAGCAGGCGTACCTTGTGTTCCTGGTTCTGATGGTCCTTTGGACGACGATGAAGCCAAGAACAAAACCTTCGCAAAACGCATCGGTTACCCAGTCATCATCAAAGCGTCTGGTGGCGGTGGTGGTCGTGGTATGCGCGTGGTTCGCTCAGAAGAAGAGCTCACAAATTCTATCGCGATGACCCGTGCAGAAGCGAAAGCAGCCTTTAATAATGACGTTGTTTACATGGAGAAATTCCTTGAAAACCCACGTCACGTTGAAGTGCAAATTTTGGCTGATGGCCAAGGCGGAGCAATCCACCTAGGTGAACGTGACTGTTCAATGCAGCGTCGTCACCAAAAAGTGGTTGAGGAAGCACCAGCACCAGGCATTACGGCAGAAATGCGTAAGTACATTGGTGAGCGTTGCTGCCGTGCATGTGTCGAAATCGGTTACCGCGGTGCGGGTACGTTTGAATTCTTGTATGAAAACGGTGAGTTCTACTTCATTGAAATGAACACCCGTATTCAGGTTGAACACCCAGTCACTGAAATGGTGACCGGCGTTGACCTGATCAAAGAGCAACTGCGCATTGCTGCAGGCCAGCCTTTGTCATTCATGCAAGACGACATCGTTATTCGTGGCCATGCTATCGAGTGTCGTATTAATGCGGAAGATCCAGAGCGTTTCCTTCCTTGCCCTGGCAAGATTGAGCGTTTCCATGCGCCAGGTGGCATGGGTGTGCGTTGGGAATCGCACATTTACTCTGGCTACACCGTACCACCGCACTACGATTCAATGATCGGTAAGCTGATTTGTTTTGGTGAAAACCGTGATGTTGCTATTGCGCGCATGCGTAACGCGTTGCAAGAAACCATCATCGATGGCATCAAAACCAACATTCCACTTCAGCTGGAAATCATGAAAGACGAGAACTTCCAACACGGTGGCGCAAACATCCACTACTTGGAAAAGAAATTGGGTATTCATAAGTAATCACGTATTACTTAGATTCCTCATGTCTCGAAAGGCTGCAGCATTGCAGCCTTTTCTTTTTGTGCTTCTTTTAGAAACAAACACCGTCACAGCCCTCACCACGCCACTAACACATTCCCATTAGCCATTGTTCAGCACCAACACATTCACCTCGCTGGCGTTTCTGGCCGCCGCTTCTTTGATAAAGACAGACACGCATCTTAACCCCTGCACCTGATAAGGGATTGGGAGTACAATGTGCCCCTTTTCTTCACACTGTATTGTTGCAAACAGACACTGGGGACCACCGTTTCTGTTTTGGAGACGTCTTATGAAGACACTTAGCAGCCGATACCACCAAGCGCACAAAGAAGCGAAATGGGCCATTGCGCTCGCCATTGCTTATTTTGTTTGGTGGTATGCCTCCGCTTATGGACTGGCGCCTGAAGGCATTGAACAAACGCTTCCCACGCTGTATTTCGGCATGCCACTTTGGTTTCTCATGGCATGTGTTATAGGCCCTCTACTCTTTACCGTACTGTGCGCCCTCATGGTGAAGTACCTCTATAAAGATATGCCTCTCGATATCGAACAGGACACGCCCAATGAATAGCCAGTTACTCATTCCGATGGTCTTGTATTTGGTGGCCGTGTTCGCATTGGCGATTTATTCACGCAGGGAAGGTAAAAAGAGCCAAGGCTTTCTTAACGAATACCTGCTCGGTAACCGCAGCATGGGCGGTTTTGTACTCGCGATGACCTTAGCCGCCACTTACGCGAGTGCCAGCTCGTTCATTGGCGGCCCAGGAGCCGCGTACAAAATGGGGTTAGGCTGGGTGTTGCTGGCGATGATCCAATTGCCTGCCGCTTGGCTTACCTTGGGCGTGCTCGGTAAAAAATTCGCCATTGAATCTCGTCGTCACAACGCACTGACCCTCAATGACATGCTCTACGCGCGATATAAGAACCGTGCCGTGGTCATTTTTGCTTCCCTCGCGCTGCTACTGGCTTTTTTCGGCACCATGGTGGTTCAATTCGTCGGCGGCGCACGTTTACTGCAAACCGTCACAGGGCTTTCCTACATGCATGGATTGATGCTGTTTGCTCTGACCGTCGGTGTGTACACCACCATTGGTGGATTCCGCGCAGTGGTCATGACCGATACCGTGCAAGGCATCATGATGATCATTGGCACCATTGCGCTCTTGGTCGGCATCGTGCATGCAGGCGGAAGCATTGGCGAAATGATGACAGAACTTCACGCCATTGACCCTGCACTGATTACGCCATACGGCCCCGATGAATTCCTCTCTCAGCCTTTTATGCTCAGTTTCTGGGTATTGGTGTGCTTTGGCGTTATCGGGCTGCCTCACGCGGCCGTACGTTGCATGTCGTACAAATCGAGTGGCTCACTGCACAAAGGCATGGTGATCAGCACGGCGATGGTGGCGTTTTTAATGCTCGGTATGCACCTCGCTGGTGCGCTAGGTAGAGCAGTCGTGCCTGATGTGGCAAATCCTGACCAAATCATGCCCACCTTGATGATGACAGTACTTCCTCCTGTGGTTGCAGGGGTGTTCCTGGCGGGTCCCATGGCAGCGATCATGTCCACTATCGATTCACAATTGATTCAGGCATCGGCGACCTTACTGAAAGACTTGTACCTCAACTACATCAATCCGAGCGCCGAGCGCCAGCCTGAAATAGAGCGTAAACTGCCAACCCTGTCTTTGTGGGTCACTGGCATTTTCTCGCTCTTGGTCTTCGTCGCGGCCACCAATCCCCCAGATATGATCATATGGCTCAACCTGCTCGCCTTTGGTGGTATGCAGGCAGTGTTCTTATGGCCACTGATTCTAGGACTGTATTGGAAAGGGGCGACATCGGGGGGCGCTATGGCATCGATGGTAACGGGCCTTGGAAGTTATGCGGCACTCTCAACGTTTAAACCAGATATGGCTGGCGTACATGCCATCGTGCCTTCGCTGCTCATCAGCCTTATCGCGTTTGTGGCCGTAAGCCTGATTCAAGCGAAGAAGCCACTCGTCGCCGCGGCATAGCGACTCTTATCGCCCAACACACCTTAATGCATGCAAAGGCATAAGGGTAAAAACAGACAACGGGTAGCCTTGCTACCCGTTTTTTTATGCTTTTCTTATCCATGACGAATATCTTGCCTATCCCGAGTGACTACTTTTTATGCTAGACTCCGCCCCCTAAAAATGTAGCTAAACGATAAGCGAAGAAACCATGCCTTGGATTCAAATCAAACTGAATGCAACCATCGAGAACGCAGAAACTATCGGTGACATGCTGATGGAAGAAGCGGGCGCGTTGTCTGTCACTTTCCTCGACGCGAAAGACACGCCTGTTTTTGAACCTCTCCCAGGTGAAACGCGCCTGTGGGGTGAAACCGATATTCTGGCGCTTTACGATGCAGAAACGGATATGGACGCAGTACTGGCGATCCTAAAAGCAAGCCCACTTCTTGCTGACGACTTTGCCTATAAGGTAGAGCAGCTAGAAGATAAAGATTGGGAACGTGCTTGGATGGACAATTTCAAGCCAATGCAATTTGGTCAGCGTCTTTGGGTTTGCCCAAGCTGGTGTGATGCCCCTGATCCTAATGCGGTGAACATCATGCTCGATCCGGGCCTTGCGTTTGGTACGGGTACACACCCAACCACCGCACTTTGCTTAGAGTGGCTAGATGGCCAAGAACTCACAGGCAAAACTGTGATCGACTTCGGTTGTGGTTCAGGCATTTTGTCATTGGCTGCCCTTCTTCTGGGTGCAGAGAAAGTGATCGGTATCGATATCGACCCACAAGCACTGCAAGCATCAAAAGACAATGCAGAGCGCAATGGCGTCGCTGACCGTCTTGAGTTGTACCTTCCACAAGATCAGCCAGACAATCTAAAAGCAGAATTCGTGGTAGCAAACATCCTTGCGGGTCCGTTACGCGAGCTATCGCCAGTGATCAAAAGCTTGATGATGCCGAACGGTAAACTGGCCATGTCAGGCGTTTTAGATACGCAAGCAGAGTCAGTAGCCGACTGTTATCGCGATGAATTGACCATTGACGACATCATTGTGAAAGAAGAATGGTGCCGTATTACGGGTCAAAAGGCCTAACTCGGTGATAACTGAGCAATTTTTGTACTAAAAAA
Source organism: Enterovibrio norvegicus (assembly GCF_002876705.1). Classification (GTDB taxonomy): domain Bacteria; phylum Pseudomonadota; class Gammaproteobacteria; order Enterobacterales; family Vibrionaceae; genus Enterovibrio; species Enterovibrio norvegicus_B. The sequence goes on from NZ_MDAG01000020.1 coordinate 36,144, forward strand.
TTGAATTACATGGCTTTTTATAAAATCAAGATAAAACGCTCAAATATTGGCCTTTTCAGACTGGGAAAAAATGCGTAAAATGCGCGCCCTTGCTGACATAGAAGGTAATCCCTTGCAGATCGGACCATACAAACTGGAAAACACCCTTATCGTGGCGCCTATGGCTGGCGTAACTGATAGGCCATTTCGCGAGCTCTGCCTTAGCCACGGCGCAGGTATGGCGGTGAGTGAAATGATGTCTTCCAATCCAGCGATGTGGCACACAGCCAAATCGATGAACCGGATGGTTCATCTCGATGAGAAAGGGATTCGTTCTGTTCAGATTGCTGGTGCAGAACCTACATTGATGGCGGATGCCGCGCGTTACTGTGTTGAGAATGGCGCTCAGATCGTCGATATCAACATGGGTTGCCCGGCAAAAAAGGTCAATAAGAAACTGGCTGGTTCAGCATTGCTGACCCGACCTGACATCATTGAGCAAATCCTGAAAGCAGTTGTTGCAGCGGTTGATGTTCCCGTCACCCTGAAAACACGGACAGGATGGGATCCGGAGAACAAAAATTGCCTCCAGATTGCCAAACTGGCAGAAGACTGCGGCATCCAAGCGTTGGCCCTACACGGTCGTACACGCGCTTGTATGTATAAGGGGGAAGCTGAGTACGACAGCATTCGTGCCGTTAAAGAGGCTATTTCTATTCCCGTTATCGCCAACGGAGATATTGATACCCCTCAGAAAGCGAAACACGTGCTGGAATACACAGGTGCAGATGCCTTGATGATCGGTCGCCCTGCACAAGGGCGTCCATGGATTTTCCGAGAAATCCAACACTACCTCGACACTGGCGAAGAACTTGCTGCTCCGCCAATGGAAGAAGTAAAAGCAATTTTGTTAGGTCATGTTCAAGAGCTGCACCAGTTTTATGGTGAACTCAAAGGACTGCGTATCGCACGTAAACACGTGGGATGGTACCTGAAAGAACATGACGTAATTGGCGATTTTCGCCGGACTTTCAACGCAATCGAAGACGCCAACCAGCAGATCGATGCGCTGCAAGATTATTTCGTAAACGTTGCATAAAATACGAGAAGAGCTGACAGAGTATGTTCGAACAAAACCTGACTTCAGAAGCATTGACAGTGACTACTGTGACTTCGCAAGATCAAATCACCCAGAAGCCACTGCGTGACTCAGTAAAAGCCTCCCTGAAAAACTACCTAGCGCAGTTGAATGGACAGGAAGTCAATGACCTGTACGAGCTGGTACTGGCAGAAGTTGAGCAGCCACTGCTAGACACCATCATGCAGTACACGCGCGGTAACCAAACTCGCGCAGCAACCATGATGGGTATCAACCGTGGTACTCTGCGTAAGAAACTGAAAAAATACGGCATGAACTAAGTTCGGCCATATAAACAGTTTTAAAACAAAGGCCAAGCTTCTGAAGTTTGGCCTTTGTTGTTTCTCCCCCTCCGAAAAGCACCACCCTCTCTTTGATTTTTCTCTTCTAATTGAACGTGATGAGCAACGCTGAATCCTGCATTTTGATATGTGGAGAGACAAAGATGAGGCACGCCGATAAGCTTGAAGAAATCTATTTGAGGGGCATTTAAGCGACCACGTTTACAGGCAGCACAATACCAACCTGTCCAAAAAACACAGAAACACCGCCTGTCGAACACAAAAAAAGCGCCTGCAAGGGCGCTTTTTTCATCGTCACTGCCTAAGCATTTTCTGCTTACAGGTACTCACACAAGTATGCAGTGGTTTGCTCTACTTTCACTTGGAAAGAAGATTCACCAGGGACTTCAAAGTCATCACCCGCGCCGAAGGTTTCCCATTCGATGTGACCCGGAAGCTTAACGGTAAGCTCGCCTTTAACCACTTTCATGCGCTCTGGTGCTGCAGTACCAAACGTGTACTCACCCGCTTCCATTACGCCTACGCTCAATGGACCTTTGTTTTCAAAGCTGATGGACTTCACGCCACCATCAAAATATTCGTTAACCTTTAACATCTTTGTCCTTACTTCTCTTGTGATGTACCCACTGATGGCAAGGTGTGTTTTTTCACTGCGCGCTATTCGGGGTACGTATCCTTTCGGTTTCCTTGACGCTACCACACTCTTTTTACGTTCCCAAACACTATTTAGGTCTCGTGACGAAGAGAACCAAATCAGAGTCTTAGGCTGTATCACGTATTTTATACACTTGGTATTCGCTGCATGTGCCAGACTTACCAATCACTCGTGTTTTCATTAACAAGGAACCCACAATGTCACAAGTTACATTTCACGGACAGCCTCTTCCACTCTCTGGTTCACTCCCTGCGACGGGCGCCCCCGCACCCGGTTTTTCACTGACTGCTGGCGATCTGTCTGATCTCACACTAGAAAGTCTGCGTGGCAACAAAGTCGTGCTCAACATTTTCCCAAGCATTGATACACCAACGTGTGCGAGTAGCGTGCGTGCATTCAATGAAAAAGCGGCCTCCACCAGCAATACCAAAGTGGTGTGCATCTCTGCCGATCTACCGTTTGCTGTGAGCCGTTTTTGCGAGCTAGAAGGTTTGAACAACGTTCAGCATGCTTCAACGTTTAGAAGCCCTGCATTTCTAAAGGACTACGGCCTTTTGATTGCTGAAGGACCGCTACGTGACTTAGCCGCGCGCGCTGTCGTGGTGCTGAATGAAGGTGGTGTAGTTACGCATGTTGAGCTGGTCGGCGAGCTGGGTGATGAGCCAAACTATGACGCTGCACTCGCGGCGCTGTCAGCGTAATTTTGCTTTAACGTATTCAACACAAAAGCGAGCTTATTGAGCTCGCTTTTTTAATGCCATCTCAAACAACCTCAAGGTGTTACAAGAGAAAGCCGTTAATCATCCGCTAACGCTTCAAGTATCGAGCAATGACTCGCATCATCATCCACGTGACCACAACAAGCATCGTTGAGCTTTTTCAATGCCATGCGAATTTGCGTAAGCTCTGCAATTTTTTGGTCGATTTCGTTCAATTTTTTCTGCGTGATGCCTTTGACTTCCGCACAGCTGTGTTGGCTCGCTTCAAGACGAATATCCAACAATTCTTGAATCTCTTCGAGGGTGAGGCCAATGCGTTTTGCTTTTAATATAAAATGGATACGCGATATGGCATCTTCATCATAAAGACGGTAGCCGCTGTCACTGCGCGAAGCGGGTTGGAGTAGTCCCACTTTCTCATAAAAACGCAACGTATCCCCTGACACACCCGCCCGTTTAGCAAGCTGCCCAATCTGCAACATCGTCATGAATCATTTCTTCCGTATTCTGTGACAAAACCATAAAAGCAATCGATTGCGTCACTAAATTAGGTTAGAATGTGCGCCATTCCAACATGAGACACCGCGGTGTCTGGGTCTTTGGCAAAATGGTCGCGTATTGACCATTTTGCCAAATATCCTATCCCCACAGTTAAAGAGATGGTAGCAATGGAAAACGCTCGTCCTATTCGTCGCGCATTGATTAGCGTATCTGACAAAACTGGCATTGTTGAATTTGCCAAGGCCCTCGCGGAAAAAGGTGTAGATATTCTCTCCACCGGCGGTACTGCTCGCCTATTGGCAGAACAAGGTCTCGCGGTGACTGAAGTTTCAGATTATACCGGTTTTCCAGAGATGATGGACGGACGCGTTAAGACCCTGCATCCGAAAGTACACGGTGGCATTTTGGGTCGTCGTGACACCGATGACAACATCATGAACGAACACGGTATTGCACCTATCGACATGGTGGTTGTAAACCTTTATCCGTTTGCAGAAACCGTCGCAAAAGAAGGTTGTACACTGGAAGATGCGGTTGAGAACATCGATATCGGTGGTCCAACAATGGTGCGTTCTGCTGCTAAAAACCACAAAGATGTCGCCATCGTGGTTAATGCATCTGATTATGGTCGTGTGCTGACAGAACTAGAAACCAACGGCGGCTCTCTGACACTGAAAACGCGCTTTGATTTAGCCATTTCTGCTTTCGAGCACACAGCAGCGTACGACGGTATGATCGCTAACTACTTCGGTACCATGGTGCCATCGTACGGCGATAACAAGGAAGGCGATGAAGAATCTGTGTTCCCACGTACCTTCAACCAGCAGTTCATCAAGAAACAAGACATGCGTTATGGCGAGAACAGCCATCAAGCTGCTGCGTTCTACACAGAAGCGACCCCAGAAGAAGCATCCGTTTCTACTGCAACTCAGCTGCAAGGTAAAGCACTGTCTTACAATAACATCGCAGATACCGACGCAGCACTTGAGTGTGTGAAAGAGTTCGTTGAACCAGCATGCGTTATCGTTAAGCATGCCAACCCATGTGGTGTTGCGCTCGGCGACAACTTGCTTGAAGCGTACGATCGCGCATACAAAACCGACCCTACTTCCGCATTTGGTGGCATCATCGCCTTTAACCGTGAACTGGATGCGGAAACTGCACAAGCGATTGTTGACCGTCAGTTCGTGGAAGTCATCATTGCTCCATCTGTTTCAGCAGCGGCTTCTGACGTCGTCAGCGCGAAGAAAAACGTTCGCCTGTTGGTGTGCGGCCAATGGAGCACACAAACCACAGGCTTCGACGTAAAACGCGTTAACGGCGGCTTGTTGGTGCAAGATCGCGACCAAGGCATGGTGTCACTGGATGACTTGAAAGTGGTGTCTAAGCGTCAGCCGACTGAAGAAGAACTGCGCGACGCGCTGTTCTGCTGGAAAGTGGCGAAGTACGTGAAATCAAACGCCATCGTCTACGCAAAAGGCAACATGACCATCGGTGTAGGTGCAGGCCAAATGAGCCGCGTTTACTCTGCGAAAATTGCGGGCATTAAAGCCGCTGATGAGAATTTGGAAGTGGCAGGTAGCGTAATGGCTTCAGATGCTTTCTTCCCATTCCGTGATGGTATCGATGCTGCCGCTGAGGCGGGAATCACTTGTGTGATTCAACCAGGTGGTTCTATGCGTGATGACGAAGTGGTTGCAGCCGCTGATGAGCACGGCATGGCAATGGTCTTCACGGGTATGCGTCACTTCCGTCACTAAGAGACAGTCACGAATAAATGACACGCGATGCGCAGTGCGATAAAGCTGCTGCGCATCTATCAACACTTTCGTTTTTGCCCTTTTAAGCGCGCAATCGCCTTAAAAGAAAGAAGGAACGCAACAATATGAACATCCTTGTTATTGGTGGCGGTGGTCGTGAGCATGCTCTTGCATGGAAAGCTGCGCAATCTGCAAATGTTGAAACGGTTTTTGTTGCACCTGGAAACGCAGGCACAGCACTCGAGCCAAAACTTGAAAATGTCGCTATCGACGTTGAAGACATTTCGGGTCTCGTTGATTTTGCTAAGTCAAAAAACGTGGCATTGACGATCGTTGGCCCTGAAGTGCCTTTGGTGCTGGGCGTGGTTGATGCTTTCCAAGCCGAAAGCCTCGCCATTTTTGGCCCAACAAAAGCTGCCGCGCAGCTTGAAGGTTCAAAAGCCTTCACAAAAGATTTCTTGGCACGTCATGCTATCCCGTCTGCGGATTACCAAAACTTCACTGAGATTGAGCCAGCATTGGCCTATGTTCGTGAAAAAGGTGCACCTATCGTCGTCAAAGCTGACGGTCTTGCCGCAGGTAAGGGCGTTATTGTTGCCATGACCTTGGAAGAAGCAGAATACGCTATCCGTGACATGCTGGCAGGCAACGCATTTGGCGAAGCGGGTCACCGTGTGGTGGTTGAAGAATTCCTTGATGGCGAAGAAGCCAGCTTCATCGTGATGGTTGATGGCGAAAATGTATTGCCAATGGCCACCAGCCAAGACCACAAACGTGTCGGTAACGGCGATACAGGGCCAAACACTGGCGGTATGGGTGCGTATAGCCCTGCACCGGTTGTTACCCCTGAGATTCATGACCGCGTGATGAACGAGGTTATCTTCCCGACCGTTCGCGGTATGGCAGCCGAAGGCAACCCTTACTCAGGGTTCTTGTACGCAGGCTTGATGGTTATGGCTGACGGCACACCAAAAGTGATCGAGTACAACTGCCGCTTTGGTGACCCTGAAACGCAACCTATCATGCTGCGTCTTCAATCTGACTTGGTTGCACTTTGCCAAGCAGCTGTTGCGGGCAAGCTTGATACGGTTGAATCTAAGTGGGATCCACGCGCTTCAATTGGTGTTGTGCTGGCAGCTGGCGGATACCCTGCGTCTTACAACAAAGGCGACGTGATTTCAGGATTGTCCACTGAATCGTCTGACAGCGCGAAAGTCTTCCATGCAGGCACTGCGGAGAAAGACGGTAACGTCGTGACAGCAGGTGGTCGTGTGTTGTGTGCCACTGCCATGGGTGACAGCGTATTAGACGCTCAGCAGCGCGCTTACGCGCTTGCGTCGCAAATTAGCTGGAATGGTATGTTCCACCGCGATGACATCGGCTACCGCGCAATAGCGCGCGAGAAACAGTAGTTTCTTGCTTTGTTAGCAGAGCTATTCAGTAAGAAAAGCAAAAACGCGCCGATTGGCGCGTTTTTTAATGTTTCTGTCGAACGATCTCTTAACGATGTTCGCAGTAATCAGTGCATGTCCGTCAATTAAAGCTCGGACGCTCAAAGCAATCTGCACTGTCTTTGTCTAATACGATAATCGTGTCGACAGTATTTTCTTTTCGACCGACTTTACCCACTGCGGCAAGGAAGTTGTCTTCTTTGTTTAAACGCTCAAAGAGGTAGTCAGGAAAAGAGACGTTAAACGTCAATGCCTTTTCTTTACCTGTGTTGCACTCTTCCAACACACCTTCGCTCCAATACCCTTGGAAGAACGTCTGCTTTTTCTTTACTTGTTCTCGCGTATTCGCAAGCGCTTGTTCAGCTTGGCGTGCGTACCGCACAAGCTCTGTCGTTCTTAAAGGAAGCAAATCACCATCAACACGATATTGCTGATACACCGCTTCGCCTTCAGAGTCATAGCGAATAAGCACGGCTTGATGTTTTAGCTTGCCATCGATCAGCACGTCGCCTTCACGCTGAATTTCACGCACAACCCCTTTTCGCCAACGATATTCTGAACGGTATTGGCCGTAATCGCCCAGCAGGACTTTTTCTGTCAGGGTTTCTGGAAAGCTTTGTCGTTCATCCAACCAATAAATACTGGTGGCGTCACCTTGGACAATGGCGGTTTGGGAAAGCGTAGGAGGTTGAATACTCTCTGTCGAGCCACAGCCCGTCAAAGCAACAATGAGGAGAATTAAGAGAGGTTTTACTGTTAGGTGCATAAATATCCGCCAAAACAAGAAATTTGTTTTGGCGGAGTATAACTTACTTAACTGCGTCTTTAAGCGCTTTGCCCGCAACAAACGCAGGAACGTTTGCAGCAGCAATTTGAATTTCCTGACCAGTTTGTGGGTTACGGCCAGTGCGCGCAGCACGGTGGTTAACTTTAAACGTACCGAAACCGATCAGTTGAACCTGGTCACCATCTTTCAGTGCACCTTCGATGCCTGCAAGAGTCGCTTCCAGTGCAGCTTTTGCTTGAGCTTTAGACAGGTCCGCTTTTTCAGCAATCAGGTCGATCAAGTTGGTTTTGTTCATTAGGTCTTCCCTTCTTAGGTTTTCTTGAGACAAGGCAACTCTAATTCAAAAGAAGCCCGACTGGCAAAGGTTTGTGGCGCTTCAAGTGACTGTATGCAGAGTCTTTAACCACAAACTGAGCGCATCCTCACAAAATATTGGGTATATTTTAACTCCAACTCTTGTATTTACAGCGCTTAGACCTGATCTTTGGCGCTACTATTACCCCCAATTACTACTATTACGCTGGAATATAATGATTCTGCTCATCATGTTTGTTGCACTGTCTATCGGTGTTTCATTTATTTGCTCGGTGCTCGAAGCGGTTCTTTTGAGTATCACCCCCAGTTACTTGGCCCAAATGCGACAACAAGGTCACCCTGCCGCAGCACGCTTGCAAGAACTCAAAGATGACATTGATCGCCCACTGGCTTCTATCCTAACGCTGAACACCATCGCTCACACTGTCGGTGCAGCAGCATCCGGTGCGCAAGCAACCAAAGTATTTGGTGATGCATGGCTAGGCGTATTCTCTGCATTCCTAACATTGGCTATTTTGCTACTGTCCGAAATTGTACCGAAAACCATCGGTGCGACTTACTGGCGTCAAATGGCGCCAGGTGCTGCCTCCGTTCTTCGTTGGATGGTATGGGCCCTCACCCCGATCGTTTGGGCATCAGAACAACTGACGCGTCGTTTGTCTCGTGGCAAAGAACAACCAAAGCTGCGTGACGAAATTTCTGCGATGGCGCTGCTAGCAAAAGAAAACGGTGAATTGGCAGACGACGAATCCACCATGCTGACCAACCTGCTTAGCTTGCGCGATGTGTCAGTCACCAAACTCATGACGCCACGCCCTGTGCTATTCCGCGTTGATGCAGAGATGACCATTGAAGAATTTCTAGACCAACACCATGACACGCCGTTCTCTCGCCCTCTGGTTTATACAGAACAACGCGACAACATCATGGGCTTTGTTCACCGTCTAGAACTGTTCTCAGCGCGCCAACATGGCCGTGGTGACGATAAGTTGGGTTCTTTAATGCGTCCCATTCCTGTTGTTCACGATTCAACTCATGTGCCAAAGGCATTTGATCGCTTGATGGCGCAACGTTCACAGCTTGCGCTGATCGTTGACGAATACGGAGATGTTCAAGGCATCATCACGCTGGAAGACATCTTTGAGCACCTGATGGGCAAAGAGATCGTGGATGAAGCAGATAAAACCATGAACATGCAAACGCTCGCTCAAGAGCGCTGGGCTGACTGGAAAGAAACCCACGGCGTGATCGAAAGTAAAGATGATGACGAAGAAGATGCAAAGAAAGCGGCGATTGACGCAGCTGCAGCCTCTAATGCGAACATGACTGACACAGCAAACAAACATGCTGACGATGCAAAAGAAAAACCCGAAGCGTCGGGCAGTGAAGCAGATGTAAAATCATCAAAATAAAAAAACGGGCGAAAGCCCGTTTTTTTCATCTCAACGTTCACGGTTACTTACAGTGATAGACCGAGGTTACTTACACCGTCTTCGCGAAGCTCATTACGAATACCGCGGATCAATTCAATGTCACGTGACTCAGCGTCTTTGAGTGCGCGGAAGATTTCCCACTGCACATCCCACTCAGCACACACCGCTTCATTCTCTTTTTGGTTGTCATTGGTCACTTCAACGCCTGTCTGCGCTTCTTCCAATTGCGCCACGCTGGCAACCGACTGCTGACTGATTTTCAGCACCGATTCCATCATCAGATCGCGATCAAGTAAGGTATGGATCAGCGTCGACATTGATACACACGCATCGACAGCTGGGTAAATCAGATAGATGTCGTAGTCTTCGGTGTTAGGAATCAACTCTTCCAGCTTCTCAAGCTGGTTTTCAAAGTTAATTTTGGCCGTTTTCACCGTCATAATTTCCCATACTGCATCCAACAGGTTTCGAAAAGCCTGCGGTTCAGCAAAGTCCGTCTGCTGGCAAAATGCTGCATAATTGGGGTACATGCGCTCCACCAGCGCCGCCATAAAAGTGATATGCTGCCAAGGTTCAAGTTTTTCGAGTCGCAGCTGGATCGGATTTTGTAACATGGTCTGCCGTCTATCTTATGACACAGCATGTGCTGGCCAGAAAGGAATGTGAGGCAAGTTTACTTGATAACCACGAACTACCTCAAGAAACATGCTTCATAGGCGTTTCAAGGATGATTCAAAATAAAAAGGAAGTGATGTTGAACCGACTTTATATTTGCTCAGAAAACCATGACCAATATGCAGATTTGCTCTCTCAAGCGCGACTGCCCGACCTCACTCTCACCTCGCGTTTAGAAGAGGCGAATCTGGTTCTGGCCGACCCACCAGTGTTTGCAAACCAGCTAGAGCACGCCCACCAACTTGTTTGGCTACAGTCTACATTTGCCGGCTGTGATGCCTTGCTTGCCAATCCTAAGCGGGACTACCAACTCACGAATGTGCGCGGTATCTTTGGTCCGCTGATGTCGGAATATGTCTTTGGACAACTGCTTTCATTCACTCGCCATTTACACGAATACCAAGCACAACAAACTGAACGTCGTTGGTCACCCATCTCTTACCGAAGCCTTCAAGGTATGCACATGGTGATATTAGGAACGGGGTCCATTGGTGCGCACGTGGCGATGACCGCAAAACACTTTGGCATGACAGTGACCGGTGTGAGCCGAAGCGGCACACCGATAACCCCATTTGACGATGTCGTCTCAAATACCGATTTACACCATTCGCTGTCTTCGGCAGATGTAATTGTGTCGACGCTGCCTTCAACACCTCAGACCAAGCACCTGCTAAATGCAGATTCACTGTCTCATTGCCATCACGCTTTGCTGTTTAATGTCGGTAGAGGGCCAGTGTTAGAAGAGCAAGGCCTGTTAAGCGCCATTGAAAAACAGAACATCAGGCATGCTTTTTTGGATGTATTTGCTACCGAACCTCTTGGCAACGACCACCCATTTTGGTCACACCCCGCCATTTCAGTTACACCACACATTTCTGCTATCAGCGTTCCCGAGCAAGTCGTGATGCTCTTTAAAGAGAATTACCTGCGATGGGTAAATGGGGAACCCCTTCAATATGTCGTCAATTTTGAATCGGGTTACTGAGCATGCCCAAAACCCTGCCTTCACTTCTTGAGGACATAAATCGGTGCCAAATCTGTGCAGAGCATTTGCCTCTGGGCCCCCGTCCCGTTGTGCAAGCAGCATCTTCCGCGCAAATACTGATCATTGGCCAAGCACCAGGAACACGCGTTCATGAAACGGGCATTCCGTGGAATGACCCAAGCGGCGACCGCCTTAGAGAGTGGCTTCAGATTGATAAAACACGGTTCTACGATCCCAATATCATTGCGATCATGCCGATGGGGTTCTGCTATCCCGGAAAAGGAAACTCTGGCGATCTACCGCCACGCCCGGAATGTGCACCAATATGGCATGCGTCAGTTAAACAGCATCTTCCAAACATCGAGTTAACCTTGCTCATTGGCGACTATGCTCAACGCTACTATTTAAAAGATAAGCCGCGAACACTCACGGAGACCGTTAAAGCCAATGCACAATGGTCACCAGATTTTATTGCGTTGCCGCACCCATCACCGAGAAACAACATTTGGTTGAGAAAGAACCCTTGGTTTGAGGAAGATGTACTTCCTTACTTACGAAACAGGGTTGGTCAGCTTTTATAGCTCCGTTCTGCTTTTTGCTGTACTAAAAATTAAAAATCAACAGTGAATGTGCGTAAGTAATTGTTATTAAAAATCTAAAACACTGCGTACAGCTTTCTTAGCAATTTTCCCAGTGAACCCTGCACCGCTAAATTCTGTTCTAAACAACCCCAGAAACAGCCATCTCTCTCTTGATCAGCTTTTAGATGAAATTTCAGCTTTTTTGATCTGAAAAATAGTCATCAATGGCCATCACCATCTATTGCATTGATAATATTGAAATAAAAAAGATGTACAGCTTTTCGAGGGTTTTTCCGAGTGAACCTCACTCGGCGTGTTCGCGTGGAGGCCTATAAACAAAAATGGCCAGCAAACGCTGACCATTTTCAAACTACGTAGGGATGTACTTACTTGTGGTATGGCTTTGAAAGCTCATGCACGGCATCAACGAACACACCCGCATTTTCAGGTGGCACATCCAAATGAATGCCGTGGCCCAAATTGAATACGTGGCCAGTATTGCTGTTACCAAACCCTTCAAGAATGGTACCCACTTCTTGGCGAATACGTTCAGGTGATGCATACAGCATGGAAGGATCCATGTTGCCTTGAAGCGCCACTTTGTCACCAATGCGGCGTTTTGCTTCACCAATGTCAATGGTCCAATCTAGGCCAACACCATCACAGCCCGTCGCTGCAATTTTCTCTAGCCACATGCCACCGTTCTTGGTGAACAAGGTCACAGGTACGCGGCGACCGTCATTTTCACGGATCAAGCCATCAACGATTTTGTGCATGTATTGCAGTGAGAAGTCATTGTAATCACGTGGCGTCAATACACCGCCCCATGTATCAAATACCATCACAGATTGTGCGCCAGCTTTGATTTGCGCATTCAAATACTCAATCACGCTATCTGCAAGCTTATCAAGAAGTAGGTGCAGCGTTTGAGGATCGGCGTACATCATTTTCTTGATCTTGGTGAAGGCTTTCGAGCTGCCACCTTCCACCATATAGGTAGCCAGTGTCCAAGGGCTACCCGAGAAACCAATCAAAGGCACATCACCGTTCAACCCTTTTCGGCAAGCACGCACTGCATTCATCACGTACTGCAATTCACCTTCAGGGTCCGGCTGGCCGATCTTTTCCACATCCGCTTTACAAGTAATAGGACGCTCAAACTTTGGACCTTCACCGGTTTCAAAGTACAAGCCGAGCCCCATTGCATCAGGAATTGTCAGGATGTCTGAAAATAGAATCGCAGCATCAAGAGGGAAACGACGCAGAGGTTGCAGAGTGACTTCACAAGCCAGATCTGCGTTTTTGCACAATGACATAAAGTCGCCAGCTTCTGCTCGCGTCGCCTTATATTCAGGCAAGTAACGGCCAGCCTGACGCATCATCCATACCGGCGTGTAATCAACCGGCTCTTTTAACAGAGCGCGTAAATAGCGATCGTTCTTTAGTTCTGTCATTGTTTACATCCTGCAAATTAAGTAACGCTATTGTATCACCCTATATTATCAACAAAAGCCACCCTTTGTGGACGCGATCATAAATACAGCTTCTAAGGCTGCGGGGAGTTTGATGGATGTTTACGAGCATGTTAAAAAATTGCTTCTAATAACAGTTGTCGGACAGGCAACACCCAAAAAATCGCATCTTACTCCCGCCCCCTACGGCGGGTTTTTTTTGACCTTTTTCAAAACAGGACATCAACGTACTTAATAGAGGTAAAACCTCACCATATCGTCTGCTGAGGATAGCTGCATGCTCCATTTAAGAAGGCCGATAGTGTCGAGACAACCCGGCTTTCTTGATCCGACGATGAACGGTAGAGCGATCAACCCCTAACACTCGCGCCGTTTCAGAAATGTTCCAATGACACGTTTCCAATGTCGACAATATATCGTCAGCAACACAGGCAGAGTCGCAGCGATTTTCCGCTACGCTCCCCCTTGTGAGCCAACCTTGAATATCTTCCGGTAAATGTTCCGGCAGTATTTCACTCCCCAAACAGAATGCCAGCGCAAAACGTATTGTGTTGTCGAGTTCTCGAATATTCCCTGGCCACGAATAGGTATTAAATAAGTGTTGAACCGACGCACTCAGCACCATGGGTTTCGACGCGGATTTTTCAACAAGCTTAGTGGCGAGCCAGACAATGTCTTTACGCGCTCTTAGAGGTGGAATGGCAAGCCGTGCACCACTGATGCGATAGAAAAGGTCTTCCCGAAAACGACCGTTTTGTACACCCAGCGAAAGGTCTTGATGGGTTGCAGCCAACACCCTCAGTGAAACAGGAATGGCTTTCGTTGCCCCCACTGGAAGCACTTCACTTTCCGCTAGCACTCTCAGCAAGCGAGCTTGCAAACTCAACGGCATATCGCCAATTTCATCCAGAAACAGTGTGCCTCCGTCCGCTTGTTCGATCAGCCCTTTTTTCCCTTTTCCTCTTGCACCGGTAAACGCGCCATCTGCATACCCAAACAGCTCACTTTCAATCAGTGATTCGGGAATCGCCGCGCAATTGATGGCGACAAACGTCCCATTCTTTTGAGGGCTACTTTGGTGAATCGCCCTCGCGAGGTACTCCTTACCACTGCCCGTTTCCCCCGTAAGTAGCAGTGGCAACGATGACAGAGAAAGTTGCGATGCTTGTTGAGCCAATCTTTCCATCGCCCTATCCCCTTGGTACAAGCAGGCAAATGCTTCGCTGCTTACGCGTCTCTTTCTCCTCCCCAATGGAAGTTGCTGCGGCGCAAGCGCATGTGCAAACCAAAGCTCCCCCGATCGTGTGCTGATCAAACGCTCTTCCGTGGGCAGCGCTCTGCTCAACGTCGGTAATTCATTAATATGGAGATGAAAGTATTCTGACAATAGCGACCCCAGTAAGACACTCGGATTTCGCCAATCGGTGTGATGAATATGCGCCAAAAGGCGTTGCGCACTGTGTGTCATTCCGATGATTTCTCCACTGCTGTTTACCGCTATCGCACACTCGGGATCAACATCAAGAAAGGCGGGAGATTGGCTCAGTCTTACGATCCAATCTCGGCGAAACGTATTCATGAGTGCGGCCATTTCAATGCGTCGAGTACAAGATTGCACCAAACTAAGTGCAAGGGCTTGGCCTGATTTAGGTTCAGGGCTTTGCAAAGCAGAAATGTCGAGAACAGCGGCAAGTGAACCATCAACATCATAGATAGGTGCCGCAGTACAAGACAGTGGTGCGTGCGTGGCATCGAAATGATCGGTTTGATGTACCGTGATCGCTTCTCCCGTGTAGATACACGATCCGACACCACACGTCCCCGCCCGCGCTTCTGACCATTCTGCACCAAGAAACAAACCTGATTTTCGAAGCTCCCAGGTGGTGGCGCGATCACCTTGAAAATCAACCGTGACGCCATCAGCATCCGTCAACAAGATGACATAGCCATGTTGGGCAATTTGCCGATACAGTGTATTCAGCCCATAACGTGCCGTGTTTAACAACTTATCCAGCCGTTCTTGATGCTCTTTTAATTCAGAGTGAGGAACAATATACGCTTCTTGCAACACCAAAGGGTCTAACTGATAGTCTGACACACACCGCTGCCATGACTGTGCAATCTCGGCATCTCTCTCACTGGCGATGCCTTCCGCGACACGCTGAACTTCCTGAATATGATCACTGACCCGATTTACAACTGCCATGGGACGACTCCTTTCACTTCTTGAAGTATGAACCGCCCTCAAGGTTTAGGCGCCTCTTCCACAACGATAAACACGATCCATTTATCCCACTCGCGACGCCGAGACAGCGATAACTCTTTCGCGACGCTTTTCCACTCGCCATGCCACACCTGTTGCAGTTGCCACACTTCAACCACAGCACCCACCAGCCAAAAACAGCACTAACAACATGAAATACATCAACTAAATAAGGTTTAGGCACAATGGCATGCTTCTTGGTTTATGACATTCAAGGATCATGTTTTAAAAGGACGTTGTGATGAGCGCCATCACTGTTGGCATTATTGCGAACCCAGTTTCAGCGCGCGATATCCGCCGAATCATTGCGCATGCCGCCAATTTACACATCACCGATCGCGCCAATATGGTGCTGCGCATTCTGGCGGGCCTTGCTCATACAGGCATCAATAACGTGGTCATGATGCCTGAGCGGGCGGGCCTCGGTATTCACATTCAGCGTGGATTGAGACAAGCCAAGCAGGCTGACGAAGCACGTTTCCCCGCTTTCTCTTGGCTTGATATGCCGGTCACTGGCACCGCACAAGACACGGTGCATGCCACGCAATTGATGAAAGACCAAAACGTGGCAGCCATCATCGTGCTAGGGGGAGACGGCACACATCGCTTGGTGGTGAGAGAATGTGGAAACATTCCAATCGCAGGTGTTTCCAGCGGCACAAACAATGCGTTCCCTCCCCTACTAGAACCCACTATCACGGGGCTGGCAACCGGAATGGCCATCCGTGGAAAAGTGCCGTCCTCTGAGGCCTTTCGAAGCAATAAATGCTTAGACGTTCGCGTCAATGATCAACGCGATATCGCACTTGTCGACGTGTCGATTGTGCGCGAACAATTCACGGGGGCGTTGGCTGTGTGGAAAGCCGAAAGTTTGCGTGAACTGTTCGTCACATTTGGTCGCACTGACGGTATCGGGTTGTCTTCTATTGCAGGGTTGTTGAACCCGATAAGTCGCGATGACCCAGTTGGATTACACGTTCTTTTTGATGGCCATGGTTCGTCATCCACCTCTCAATATCTTTCAGCCCCCTTGGCGCCTGGCTTGTTGGCAGAATTACCCATTCAATCTTCTTCTGTCATTCAACCCAACACGCGAATAACACCCGCAACGACAAGCGGCTCACTTGCACTAGATGGTGAGCGTGAATTGCCATTTTCCGCCTCTGACAACGTCTGCATTACGTTGCGCCTCAATGCCTTCAACACGATCAATGTCGAGCGTTGCATGGCATTCGCGGCACAACATCGCCTGTTTATTCAATCACGCAGGCGGATGCCTGCGCCATCCTCACAAGGAGAACACCATGAGTGACAATCCCTTTCCACTTTCTCGCGAGCAACTGCTCGATGCCTATCGAATGATGAAAACCATTCGGGATTTTGAAGAACGTTTGCACATTGATTTTGCGCGCGGTGACATTCCCGGTTTCGTGCACCTTTACGCCGGTGAAGAAGCGACGGCAGTCGGCATCATGATGCACCTCAATGACAATGACCGTATTGCATCAACCCATCGAGGTCACGGCCATTGCATCGCAAAAGGGGTGGATGTTCACGCCATGATGGCGGAAATCTATGGCAAGCAAACGGGCGCTTGCTGCGGTAAAGGTGGTTCGATGCATATCGCTGATTTATCAAAAGGCATGATGGGCGCTAACGGCATTTTGGGCGCGGGCTCCCCCTTGGTGTGCGGCGCAGCCTTAGCCGCGAAACAGCTCGGGCACTCTGGCGTAGGAATCAGCTTTACAGGTGATGGCGCATCAAACCAAGGCACATTTTTAGAAAGTTTAAACCTTGCTGCTGTGTGGGAGCTCCCCGTCATTTTTGTGGTCGAGAACAATGGATATGCCGAGTCCACGGCAGCGGAGTGGGCGGTGTCTTGCGATTCCTACGTGGATCGCGCTACTGGCTTTGGGTTGCCCGGCATCACGGTCGACGGCACCGATTTCTTTGCGGTGTACGAAGCGGCCGGTGAAGTGATCAAACGGGCGCGGAATGGCGGAGGCCCTTCTTTGTTGGAATGCAAAATGGTGCGCTTTTTCGGCCATTTTGAGGGCGATGCGCAAACTTACCGCGCAGAAGGCGAGATCGAGAACATTCGAGATCAACGAGATTGCTTAAAGCTACTTCGTCAGCGCGTTGAAGAAAGCGGCCTTATTTCCACACATGAGTTTGACCAGATTGATCTCGATGTTAAAGCCCTCATCGACGATGCGGTTCAGGCCGCCATCGCCGCCCCAACACCTGATAAGTCAGCCTTGCTGGCTGATGTTTACATCACATATTAATTCAAGGAGGAACACGTTATGGCCAGAAAACTATCAATGAAAGATGCCATCAATGAAGCCATCGATCAGGAAATGAGTCGCAATCCAACCGTCTTTATGATGGGAGAAGACATCGTCGGTGGCACGGGTGCTGCAGGGGAAGATGATGCTTGGGGCGGTGTACTTGGCGTCACAAAGGGGCTGTATGCGAAACATCCCAATCAATTGATTGATACCCCACTGTCAGAGAGTGCCTATGTGGGTGCCGCCGTCGGTGCCGCCGCTTGCGGGCTTAGACCCATTGCGGAGCTCATGTTTATCGATTTCATGGGCGTTTGTTTTGATCAGATATTTAATCAAGCCGCCAAGTTCCGGTATATGTTTGGCGGGAAAGCAGAAACGCCCGTCGTGATCCGCGCCATGTGTGGCGCAGGTTTTCGAGCAGCGGCACAACACAGCCAAATGCTGACCCCTCTTTTTACTCATATTCCCGGCTTGAAAGTGGTTTGCCCATCCAATGCCTACGACACCAAAGGGTTACTCATACAAGCGATTCGAGACAATGACCCGGTTATTTTCCTTGAACATAAAAACCTCTATGGCACTGAGGCGGAAGTGCCTGAATCTTCCTATGCCATTCCATTCGGTGAGGCGAGCGTTGTTCGAGAAGGGAAAGACGTAACCTTGGTCAGCTATGGTCAAATGGTTCATCGTGCACTTGATGCGGCAAACCAACTCGCGAAACAAGGCATTCAATGTGAAGTGATCGATCTTCGCACGCTGTCTCCACTCGATTTAGATACTGTCCTAGAGAGCGTCGAGAATACAGGCCGCTTAATCTGCATCGATGAGGCACACCCTCGCTGTTCAATCGCAGCCGATATTTCCGCCCAAGTGGCAGATGCCGCATTTGAACACTTACGCGCACCTATTCGCATGGTCACCGCACCGCATACCCCTGTTCCTTTTTCGCCAACGCTTGAAGACGCATTTATTCCCTCTGTTGATGCCATTGTCGACGCGGTTAATTCGGTCGCAGGAGCACATGCATGAATGAGAGAATAATTCCGGTCGTCATGCCCAAATGGGGACTGTCCATGAAAGAGGGAACCCTCACTGAATGGCACGTCAAAGAAGGCGATACCATTGAGGTGGGCCAAATTATCATGGATGTCGAGACCGACAAGATTGCCAGCGAGGTTGAAGCCCCAGACGCTGGGCTTCTTCGCCGATGTATCGGCCAAGAAGGTGACGTTTATGGCGTTCAAGCCTTACTCGGTGTGCTCGCGCCCGATGATGTTTCTGACCAAGACATCGCTTCCTTTATTGCCAGCTATCAAGAACCCGCTACGGATGAAGGCAACGATGACGAGAAGCAAACTGCCTATCAATATTTGGACACGAATGCCGGCAAGATTCGATACAGCTATCGACAAGGCGAAGGTAAGCCCTTTGTTCTCATCCATGGTTTTGGGGGCGATTTAGATAATTGGCTATTCAACATAGACACGCTAAATGAAAAAGGCCCCGTACTCGTGCTTGATCTGCCTGGTCATGGCCAATCAACAGCCTCGACGGAGGCTCTGACGATCGAGCTACTCAGCCAATCAGTTGTGGATGTGATGACTGCCAACGATATTCATAAAGCGCACTTAGTGGGGCATTCGATGGGAGGACTTATCTGTGGTCACTTGGCACTCACTCACCCAGATATCGCCCATTCATTAAGCCTTATCGCAAGTGCCGGATTGGGCACAGACATCAACACTCATTACATTCATGGGTTCGTCAGCGCCCAAAATAGACGAGAACTGAAGCCGATTTTGCAGCTTTTATTTGCAGACCCTGCCTTAGTCACACGAAATCTGGTTGATGATGTCCTCAAGTACAAGCGGTTAGATGGCATCCATCATCTGCTCGACACGCTATCGGCTAACCTATTCAAGGAGACGCAACAACGCTCTGTCATCTCAGAACAGCTTGATCAACTCTCTCTCCCTATTTTAACGCTCTGGGGAGAGCAAGATCTTGTTATCCCGAGTCAACATGCTGCGTCTCTGACCAAGGCAAACATTCACGTCTTGCGTGCAGCCGGCCATATGGTTCAAATGGAGGCGGCGTCAGCGGTCAACGCAGCAATTTTAGCGCACACACAATAGCTGTTCGCCGCAACCAATGAAGGGAAGGCTGCCAGCAGCCTTCCCTTCATATTTAAGCGCTAGGACATACCGCTTCAATCAATCGTCTCGCAATGGTGCCTTTTGGCGCCACCAGCGGAAGCGCATCGGGTAAGAACCACTGCGCATCCGTCAACTCTTCGTAATCAGGGTTAATCTCACCACTCTCATATTCGGCGAGAAAGCCCATCATTAAATTGGAAGGAAAAGCCCAAGGCTGGCTATCAAAGTAACGGATATTTTTAACTTTTATTCCCGTTTCCTCTTCCACTTCACGTGCCACGCACTGCTCTAGGGTTTCCCCCGCCTCAACAAAACCTGCAAGTACTGTGTACATGCCATCTTTGTGCCTAGGATGATGTGCGAGTAAGATTTCTTGGCCTCGTGTCACTGCGACTATGATGCAAGGCGACACCCTCGGATAATGCACGGTATGACACGAACGGCATACCATCGCAGGGTGACTCGCATCGAAGTGGCTCTCATTGCCACATAATGCACAGAAGCGTTGGGATTGTTGCATGTATTCAAGCTGAACCGCTTTGCCCGCTAAGGCAAACAATCCCTCTGGCATATTCAATAATGCGCGTAACGTCTCATAGTCTTTTGAATCAAAGACATCAGCACCAAAAACAACATGTACATCGTGGCTTTTATAGCGTCCGATCTCGTAGCTTGTAAGTCCTAATTCTTCAATTTTTCTTTTTGAGATCAATGGCAAGCTGTGATCAGGCTGCCACAACTTCCCTCCTGTTACACAACATAAATACACAACATCATTCTGATTAGACATAACAATACTTCGATCCTTGATAAGCGTGACGATTACTGGCACTCTAATTTTCAATAACCAAATGTTAGTAAATTGATGGCCTGAAAGATATGGCTCTAATCCGATAGGCGCGCAGCAGCGCTGATCATGAGGAACGTGGTCATGCTAAATAAACTCGAAAAAGCACAGCAACAGTGGGGCGGTTACAGTGACGTAATCGACTACTGGTTGACCCTTAGACAAGAGCTACTTGTTGAATATTCCAAGATGGCTGGATTGTCAGGCGGCAGTAAGACATGTTTACCGACAGAAGAGAAATTGAATCAATTCTGTGGTGCCTTGGTGGATTACATCTCTGCAGGGCATTTCAAGATCTATGACATGGTGATGGAACGCTGGAAATCAACAGGCTTTTCATCCAATGCGGAGATCGACACCCTGTATGCGCGCATTGTAGAAACCACAGAGCCACTGTTGAACTTCAACGACAAGTACAGCAGCTTCGTACTCGATGAAGACAACTTTGCGGGTTTCGACAGCGACATCTCTGTCGTGGGTGAAATTATGGAAATGCGATTCGAGCAAGAAGACATGCTCATTCAGCTCATCGCAGACAGTCTGGCGATACCACCAGGCGCATAATTAAATTGCACATTCTTCTAGATTCCGGTTGATCCACGTATCGACCGGGGTTTTTCTCGCTTCTCACTTCTCACTTCTCACTTCTCACTTCTCACTTCTCAAGATGAGGCTAACGGCTGCGAACAAACAACGCCAGCTAATTTCGCACTACTTTTCAAAGCACCGCCAACGAAAGCACTCTCTGCCACCTTGTTCACTCTTCTCCTAATAGCCCCTATAAAAAGAAAACCAGATTCATGGTTTTAGTCGTCATCGAGACAAACAAAAAAGGCACCCCGAAGGATGCCTTTCATTTAAATCAACGAAGTATCGTTAATTAATCGTCGCTTAGACCAGCATTAAGCAATGCAGCCAGATCGTGTGATGCTTGTTCAGCATCGATCTGAGGTGCAACAGGCTCTTCAGCTACAACACGCTTAACTTGACGTGTTTTGTGGTATGCGAAACCGGTACCCGCTGGGATCAAACGACCCACGATAACGTTCTCTTTCAGACCACGTAGCTCATCACGCTTACCAGAAACCGCAGCTTCGGTTAGAACGCGAGTCGTCTCTTGGAACGATGCCGCTGAGATAAATGACTCAGTTGCTAGAGATGCTTTAGTAATACCAAGCAAATCACGTTCAAAGGTAGCAATCTGCTTGCCTTCGTCTTCAAGCTTACGGTTCGCAATCGTTACGCGAGAGAATTCTACTTGCTCGCCTTCTAGGAACTCAGAGTCACCAGATTTCGAGATAGTTACCTTGCGTAGCATCTGACGAACGATCGTTTCGATGTGCTTATCGTTAATCTTAACGCCTTGCAGACGGTAAACGTCTTGCACTTCGTTAGTGATGTACTCAGTTACCGCACGTACGCCACGTAGACGCAGAATATCGTGTGGAGACTCAGGACCATCGGCGATTACGTCACCTTTCTCAACTTTCTCGCCTTCGAATACGTTCAACTGACGCCACTTAGGAATCATTTCTTCGTATGGACTGCCATCAGTTGGAGTGATGATCAAACGACGCTTACCTTTGGTTTCTTTACCGAAGGATACAGCACCTGTGATCTCAGCAAGAATCGCAGGCTCTTTCGGCTTACGTGCTTCGAACAGGTCTGCTACGCGTGGTAGACCACCGGTGATATCTTTCGTACCACTTGCAGCTTGCGGGATACGAGATAGCACTTCACCGATACCAACGGTTGCACCATCTTCCAACTGGACAATTGCTTTACCAGGTAGGAAGTATTGTGCTGGCATGTCAGTACCAGGGATCATCACAGCGTTACCAGATGCATCAAGCAACTTCACGGTAGGACGCATGTCTTTACCTGCAGAAGTACGCTCAGCCGCGTCTAGGATAACCATTGAAGATAGACCCGTCAGTTCATCCGTTTGACGCTGAACGGTAACACCGTCCACCATGTCTGCGAATTCAATGCGACCTTCTACTTCGGTGATGATTGGCATTGTGTGCGGGTCCCAGTTTGCTACGGTTTCACCGATAGCCACTGCGTCGCCGTCTTTCTTCGCCAGGATAGTACCGTAAGGAAGCTTGTAGCTTTCCTTAGTACGACCAAACTCATCAACGATAGTCAGTTCAGAAGCACGAGACGTGATAACCAGCTTGCCTGCGTTGTTCGTTACGAACTTCGCATTGTGCAGGTGCAACGAACCGTTGTTCTTCACTTGAATGCTGTTTTCTGCTGCCGCACGAGATGCCGCACCACCGATGTGGAACGTACGCATCGTCAGCTGTGTACCCGGCTCACCGATTGACTGAGCAGCGATAACACCCACTGCTTCACCATGGTTCACAATGTGACCACGTGCCAAATCACGACCGTAACAGTTTGCACAACAACCAAAGTCAGTCTGACAGCTTACTACAGAGCGCACTTTAATTTGGTCAACAGAGTTCTGTTCTAGAATCTCACACCACTTCTCATCAAGAAGGGTGTTACGAGGTGCAAGAACTTCTTCTGTACCAGGCTTCATGACGTCTTCAGCAACAACACGACCAAGAACACGCTCACGCAGTGCTTCTTTAACGTCGCCGCCTTCGATAACTGCCATCATGTGGATACCTTCGCTGGTACCACAATCGGTTTCAGTGACTACAACGTCTTGTGCAACATCTACTAGACGACGAGTCAGGTAACCTGAGTTCGCAGTCTTAAGTGCTGTATCCGCTAGACCCTTACGAGCACCGTGCGTCGAGATAAAGTACTGAAGTACGTTCAGACCTTCACGGAAGTTCGCGGTGATTGGCGTTTCGATGATTGAGCCATCCGGCTTAGCCATCAGACCACGCATACCCGCCAACTGACGAATCTGAGCAGCAGAACCACGAGCACCAGAATCGGCCATCATGTAAACGCTGTTAAACGATTTCTGCTCTTCTTGCTCGCCATCACGGTTGATAACAGTGTCATGCGACAAGTTATCCATCATCGCTTTAGCAACTTGTTCGTTGGCTGCAGCCCAGATATCGATAACTTTGTTGTAACGTTCGCCCGCTGTAACCAGACCTGACTGGAACTGTTCCTGAATCTCTGCAACTTCAG
Source organism: Enterovibrio norvegicus (assembly GCF_002876705.1). Classification (GTDB taxonomy): domain Bacteria; phylum Pseudomonadota; class Gammaproteobacteria; order Enterobacterales; family Vibrionaceae; genus Enterovibrio; species Enterovibrio norvegicus_B. Next base: position 59,571 of record NZ_MDAG01000020.1, read on the forward strand.
CTTCAGCTGCTTCGATTAGGTCGTATTTCGCCTGTGGGATAACCATGTCGTCGATACCAACAGATACACCAGACAGTGCCGCGTATGCGAAACCGGTGTACATAATTTGGTCAGCGAAGACTACGGTGTCTTTCAAGCCCAGTTTACGGTAACAAGTGTTCAGCAAGTTAGAGATCTGCTTTTTGCCCAGCGCTTGGTTAACAATCTCGTATGGCATGCCTTCAGGCACGATTTGCCATAGCATTGCACGACCAACGGTGGTGTCACGCAGCTCTACAGATTCAGAACGGTTACCCATCTCGTCAAACAGCACTTCTTTCAAGCGTACTTTTACGCGAGCGTGCAGTTCAGCGTTACCAGTACGGTAAGCTTTTTCAGCTTCCGCAGGGCCAGATAGGTAAAGGCCTTCACCTTTTGCATTAATTCTTTCGCGGGTCATGTAGTACAGACCCAATACAACGTCCTGAGAAGGTACGATGATAGGATCACCGGACGCAGGAGACAGGATGTTGTTGGTCGACATCATCAGAGCACGTGCTTCAAGCTGCGCTTCCAGCGTCAACGGTACGTGTACCGCCATCTGGTCACCATCGAAGTCGGCGTTGTATGCCGCACAAACGAGTGGGTGCAGTTGAATTGCTTTACCTTCGATCAACACAGGTTCGAACGCTTGGATACCCAAACGGTGAAGTGTTGGTGCACGGTTTAGCAGTACTGGGTGTTCACGGATAACTTCATCCAAGATATCCCAAACAACAGCTTCTTCACGCTCAACCATTTTCTTAGCAGCTTTGATCGTAGTCGCAAGACCACGAGCTTCTAGCTTGCCGTAGATGAATGGTTTGAATAGCTCAAGTGCCATCTTCTTAGGAAGACCACACTGGTGTAGACGAAGGTATGGACCTACGGTGATTACCGAACGACCAGAGTAGTCTACACGCTTACCAAGCAAGTTCTGACGGAAACGACCTTGCTTACCTTTGATCATGTCAGCCAGAGACTTAAGCGGACGCTTGTTCGAACCAGTAATGGCACGACCACGACGACCGTTGTCTAGCAGGGCATCAACTGACTCTTGCAGCATACGCTTTTCGTTACGTACGATGATATCAGGTGCAGCCAGATCCAGTAGGCGTTTCAGACGGTTGTTACGGTTGATTACACGACGGTACAGATCGTTAAGATCTGACGTTGCGAAACGACCGCCATCCAGTGGTACCAGAGGACGAAGATCCGGTGGCAGAACTGGAAGTACAGTCAGGATCATCCACTCAGGGTTGTTTCCAGACTGCAGGAATGCTTCAACAAGCTTCAAACGCTTGGTGATTTTCTTACGCTTGGTCTCAGAGTTAGTTTCTTCCAACTCTTCGCGCATAAGTTCAGTTTCAGCTTGCAGGTCCATATTGGCCAGCAATGCTTTAACTGCTTCAGCACCCATACGAGCATCGAATTCGTCACCCCATTGCTCAAGCGCGTCAAGATACTGTTCTTCTGACAGCATTTGGCTACGCTCAAGATCGGTCATGCCTGGTTCGATCACTACATATGATTCGAAGTACAGAACACGCTCGATGTCACGCAAAGGCATGTCCATCAGCAAACCGATACGAGATGGTAGTGATTTTAGGAACCAGATGTGGGCAACAGGTGAAGCAAGCTCAATGTGACCCATACGCTCACGGCGTACTTTAGTCTGAGTAACTTCAACACCACATTTTTCACAGATCACACCACGGTGCTTAAGGCGCTTGTATTTACCGCAAAGACATTCGTAGTCTTTTACTGGGCCAAAGATACGTGCACAGAATAGACCGTCACGCTCAGGCTTAAAGGTACGGTAGTTAATTGTTTCTGGCTTTTTAACTTCACCAAAAGACCATGAACGGATCATGTCTGGAGAAGCTAGACCGATTTTGATCGCATCAAATTCTTCGGTCTTATGCTGTGCTTTCAGAAACTTAAGTAAGTCTTTCACATTTGGCTCCTGTGAGGAGTTGACCCATAAAGGCGCTGGCAGGCAGCGCCTTCATATTGATACCGGAATTAACGTTCAAGCCTTGGCTTATTCGTCTTCCAGCTCGATGTTGATACCCAACGAGCGGATTTCTTTCAGCAATACGTTGAAAGATTCCGGCATACCCGGCTCCATGCGGTGATCGCCGTCGACGATGTTCTTATACATCTTCGTACGACCATTCACGTCATCCGACTTAACAGTCAGCATTTCTTGAAGGGTGTATGCTGCGCCGTATGCTTCTAGCGCCCACACTTCCATCTCACCGAAACGCTGGCCACCGAACTGAGCTTTACCACCCAGCGGCTGCTGAGTAACAAGGCTGTAAGAACCGGTAGAACGGGCGTGCATCTTGTCATCAACCAAGTGGTTCAGTTTCAGCATGTACATGTAACCGACAGTTACAGGACGCTCAAACTTCTCACCAGTACGACCATCGAACAAGTTCAGCTGGCCAGATTCTGGTAGATCACCCAGTTTCAGAAGCTCTTTAATTGAAGACTCTGGCGCACCATCAAATACTGGCGTTGCGATCGGAAGACCAGCACGCAAGTTTTGGATCAGTGTACGCACTTCGTCATCAGACAGAGTACTGATATCGACTTGCTGACGTGTATCACCCAGGCTGTAAACCTTTTGCAGGAATTCACGGAATTTCGCCAATTCTTGCTGCTCTTTAAGCATCTTGTTGATCTTGTTACCGATACCTTTCGCCGCTAGGCCAAGGTGGGTTTCAAGGATCTGACCGATGTTCATACGAGACGGTACACCCAGTGGGTTTAGAACGATGTCTACTGGCTCACCAGTTTCGTCGTACGGCATATCTTCAACAGGGTTGATCTTAGAGATAACACCCTTGTTACCGTGACGACCTGCCATCTTATCACCAGGTTGGATACGACGTTTAACAGCCAGGTAAACCTTAACAATCTTAAGGACGCCCGGTGCCAAGTCATCACCTTGAGTGATCTTACGGCGCTTGGTGTCGAACTTCTTATCGAAGTCAGCTTTCAATTCGTCGTACTGCTCAGCCAGTTGTTCTAGCTGAGTTTGCAGCGCTTCGTCGTCAAGGGTTTGCGTTAGCATGCTCTGACGATCCATATTCGCCAGTTTTTCTTGGCTATAACCGGCATGACCCAGTACGCCACGAACACGTGCTACCAAACCACCTTCAAGAATAGAGAACTCTTCTGTCAGGTCTTTCTTGGCTTCTTTCAGCTGCATTTCTTCGATTTCTAGCGCACGCTTGTCTTTCTCTACACCATCACGGGTAAATACTTGTACGTCGATAACCGTACCAGATACACCGTTAGGAACACGTAGAGAAGAGTCTTTCACGTCAGACGCTTTCTCACCAAAGATTGCACGTAGTAGTTTTTCTTCTGGCGTAAGTTGGGTCTCACCTTTAGGTGTTACTTTACCTACCAGAATGTCACCGCCTTTCACTTCCGCACCGATGTATACAACACCAGATTCGTCAAGCTTAGACAGCGCCGCTTCACCCACGTTAGGGATATCGGCAGTAATTTCTTCGCTACCCAGTTTAGTATCACGTGCCACACAAGAAAGCTCTTGAATGTGGATAGTTGTCAGGCGGTCTTCCTGTACTACACGCTCAGATACAAGGATGGAGTCCTCGAAGTTGTAACCGTTCCAAGGCATGAACGCGATACGCATGTTCTGGCCAAGTGCAAGTTCACCTAGGTCGGTTGAAGGACCATCAGCCAGCACGTCACCACGAGCACATAGTTCACCAGGCATCACAGTTGGACGCTGGTTAATACACGTGTTCTGGTTAGAACGGGTGTACTTCGTCAGGTTATAGATGTCGATACCCGCTTCACCAGAAACCAGTTCGTCTTCGTTAACCTTGATAACAATACGAGATGCATCTACTGACTGAACCATACCGCCGCGCTTAGCAACAGCAGTTACGCCTGAGTCAACCGCTACTGCACGTTCAATACCAGTACCAACCAACGGCTTATCAGCACGTAATGTTGGAACTGCCTGACGTTGCATGTTCGCACCCATAAGTGCACGGTTAGCATCATCGTGCTCTAGGAACGGGATCAGGGATGCCGCCACCGATACAACCTGGTTGGTTGCAACGTCCATGTACTGAACGTGATCGCTTGGGTGCAGACCTGAATCGCCTTTCTGGCGAGCAGTAATAAGTTCTTCACCGAATGAGCCATCGTCATTCAACACGGCATTTGCCTGTGCAATAACGAACTGACCTTCTTCGATAGCAGAAAGGTAATCAATTTGATCCGTTACTTTACCGTCAACAACTTTGCGGTAAGGCGTTTCTAGGAAGCCGTACGGGTTAGTACGTGCATACGCAGAAAGCGAGTTGATCAAACCGATGTTTGGACCTTCAGGTGTTTCGATAGGACATAGGCGACCGTAGTGGGTTGCGTGTACGTCTCGAACTTCAAAGCCTGCACGCTCACGCGTCAGACCGCCTGGGCCCAATGCAGAAATACGACGCTTATGCGTTACTTCTGACAACGGGTTGTTTTGGTCCATAAACTGTGACAACTGAGAAGAGCCAAAGAACTCTTTCACTGCCGCAGAGATAGGTTTAGCGTTGATCAGATCTTGAGGCATGATTGCATCAAGGTCGCCAAGGCTTAGACGTTCTTTAACTGCACGTTCAACACGAACCAGACCTACACGGAATTGGTTCTCTGCCATTTCGCCAACAGAACGAATACGACGGTTACCCAAGTGGTCAATGTCATCCACTTCACCGATACCGTTACGGATATCGATAAGCTTACGCATTACCTGGATAATATCGTCATGGCTAAGCACACCAGAACCGGTCATTTCTTCACGGCACAGTGAACTGTTGAACTTCATGCGACCTACCGCAGAAAGATCGTAACGATCTTCTGAGAAGAACAGGCTTTCAAAAAGCTGTTCTGCTGCTTCACGCGTTGGTGGCTCACCAGGGCGCATCATGCGGTAGATTTCTACCAATGCAGACAGACGGTCAGTCGTACTATCGATACGCAAGGTATCAGACATGTATGGACCGTGGTCTAGATCATTGGTGAATAGGGTTTCGATCTTCTTGTGGCCAGCTTGAGAAAGAAGCGCTAGAGACTCTAGGCTTAGTTCTTGGTTAGCAGCAGCAATGATCTCACCAGTTTCCTCGTTGATATAGTCACGTGCAGCAATTTTGCCCACGATGTATTCAACAGGAACATCAATTTGTTTGATGCCGTCTTTTTCTAGCTGACGGATTTGGCGCGCAGTGATACGACGGCCTGTTTCCACGTAAACTTGACCGTTAGCTTCAATATCGAAGCTCGCAGTTTCGCCACGTAGACGATCCGGTACCAGTTCCATCACCAAAGATTTGCCTTGTACTTCGAACACTACTTTGTCGAAGAACAGGTCAAGAATTTGCTCGGTGGTGTATTCCAGCGCACGCAGAATGATCGACGCAGGAAGCTTACGACGACGGTCAATACGTACGTAGACAGCATCCTTAGGATCGAATTCAAAATCCAACCACGAACCGCGGTAAGGAATGATACGTGCGTTGTACAGCACTTTACCTGAGGAATGGGTTTTACCCTTATCGCTGTCGAAGAAGACGCCCGGGCTACGATGCAGCTGGGATACGATAACCCTCTCAGTACCGTTAATTACGAAGGTACCATTGTCGGTCATGAGTGGAATTTCACCCATGTAGACTTCTTGTTCTTTAATGTCTTTTACGGTGCCAGCAGGTGCGTCTTTGTCAAACATCACTAGACGCAGTTTCACGCGAAGCGGTGCAGAATAAGTTACGCCACGAATTTGGCATTCTTTAACATCAAAAACTGGCTCACCGAGACGATAGCTAACGTATTGCAGCTCGGAATTGCCATTGTAGCTCTGAATCGGAAAAACAGAGCGAAAGGCAGCTTCAAGACCGTATTGCCCTTCTGGATCCTGCTCGATAAATTTTTCGAAAGAATCAAGCTGGATAGACAGTAAGTATGGTACGTCCAAGACTTGCGGACGCTTACCAAAATCCTTACGGATACGCTTTTTCTCGGTATAAGAGTAAACCATAGGGTTCCTCAGCTCGCTGATAAGTGACCCAAACTGTCCAGACTGAGGGACAGTAACTAAACAACCGCCGTTTACTGTAGGAACATCAGAGAGTTATCCCGATGTTTTTTTTGCATGAACGGTAGTGACTAAACGGGGTGAAAAATTCACTACTGCCCTACAGCGCAAAAAGGCCGGTGGCTATTTAGCCACCAGCCGTTAGCCTAAACAGGCTAAGAAATTAAGTATAAATTACTTAACTTCAACAGAAGCACCAGCTTCTTCTAGATCTTTCTTAAGAGCTTCAGCTTCTTCTTTAGAAACAGCTTCTTTCAACGGAGCTGGAGCACCGTCAACTACAGCTTTAGCTTCTTTCAGGCCAAGACCAGTTGCGCTACGTACTGCTTTGATTACAGCAACTTTGTTTGCGCCACAAGCAGTTAGAATTACGTCGAATTCAGTTTGCTCTTCAGCAGCTTCAGCAGCAGCGCCGCCAGCTACAACTGCAGCAGCTGCAGTTACGCCGAACTTCTCTTCCATTGCTTCGATTAGTTCAACAACTTGCATTACAGACATTTCTGCAACTGCGTCTAGGATTTGCTCGTTAGTGATAGACATAACAATTCTCTTTAAAGTCAACAATTAGTTTAAATAGCAACCAGTTAAAAGCAAGGCAAATTATGCCGCTGCTTCTTCTTTTTGGTCGCGAACAGCTGCGATAGTACGTACCAGCTTGCCAGCAGACGCTTCTTTCATGCACATCATTAGGCGTGCAATTGCTTCGTCGTAAGTTGGCAGTGTTGCAAGTACATCAGCGTCAGTAATAGCGCCTTCGAATGCAGCAGCTTTGATCTCGAAATCTTTATTCTCTTTAGCGAAGTCTTTAAAAAGACGCGCAGCAGCACCAGGGTGCTCGTTAGAGAAACCGATCAGAGTAGGACCAACAAAAATGTCTTGTAGACACTCATAGTTAGTACCTTGAACCGCACGACGTGCAAGGGTGTTACGAACAACTTTCAGGTAAACGCCCGCTTCACGCGCTTGTTTACGTAGAGAAGTCATTGCACCAACCGCGACACCGCGAGAATCAGCTACAACTGCAGACAGGGCACCACTGGCAGCTTCGTTGACTTCAGCAACAATTGCTTTTTTGTCTTGAAGATTTAATGCCATTTGGATTTGCTCCTGGATTATATATACACCACTCGCTGCTTCTCAGCAGGAGAGTAATTACGGCGCAGATCCAAGAAAGAAAATTATCTATCATGTCCTGGCACCGTCTACGTAGGGCATATTAAGTTTCTATCCGAAAATGGAAACGCCTACGGTCTTGGACGAAGTCCGACTAGCGGACATCAGCCATTATTTTAAAGCGGGAAATTGTACAGTAACTCCCCGCTTTAAGCAAATTAGATTGCTTGTGCGTCCAGAGTGTTCTGGTCAACCGAAACACCCGCACCCATAGTGGTCGAGATGCTTACTTTCTTGATGAAAGTACCTTTCGCTGAAGAAGGCTTCGCTTTCTTCAGAGCTACCAACAATGCTTCAAGGTTACCCTTAAGTTTGTCAGTATCGAAATCAACCTTACCGATAGTGGTGTGGATGATACCGTTCTTGTCGTTACGGTAACGAACCTGACCAGCTTTAGCGTTCTTAACAGCTTCAGCAACGTTAGGTGTTACAGTACCAACTTTAGGGTTTGGCATTAGACCGCGTGGACCCAAGATAGTACCCAATTGACCAACAACGCGCATTGCATCTGGAGATGCGATAACTACGTCGAAGTTCATTTCGCCTTTCTTGATTTGGTCAGCAAGGTCTTCCATACCAACGATATCAGCACCAGCTTCTTTAGCAGCTTCAGCGTTCGCACCTTGAGTGAATACCGCTACGCGGATGTCACGGCCAGTACCGTGTGGCAATACAGTTGCGCCACGAACGTTTTGGTCTGATTTACGTGCATCGATGCCCAGGTTTACTGAAACATCAACACTTTCAACGAATTTAGCAGTAGCTAGTTCTTTAAGAAGAGCAACAGCTTCGTTGATGTCGTACTCACGAGTACCATCAACTGCTTCGCGAATAGCGCGCATACGCTTAGTCAATTTTGCCATTGTCTTATCCCTCTACCACTAGGCCCATTGAACGAGCAGTACCAGCGATTGAGCGTTTCATCGCTTCAATGTCAGCACCCGTCATGTCTTTCGCTTTAGTTTCAGCGATTTCCTGAACCTGAGCGTCGGTAACAGTACCTACTTTCTCAGTGTTCGGGCGACCTGAACCAGACTTGATACCAGCTGCTTTCATAAGAAGAACTGCAGCAGGTGGAGTCTTAGTTTCGAAAGTGAAAGAACGGTCTGCGTATACAGTGATAACAACTGGAGTAGGAAGACCTTTCTCCATTGATTCTGTACGTGCGTTGAACGCTTTACAGAATTCCATAATGTTAACACCGTGTTGACCTAGAGCTGGACCAACTGGTGGACTTGGGTTAGCCATACCAGCTGCAACTTGCAGCTTGATGTAAGCTTCTACTTTTTTAGCCATTACTAAATACCTAAATTTGGGTTCTAACGTCTGTTTTGTACAAACAAACTCCCCGTTTAACAAAAGGGCGCGAAATTGTATTCAAATTTCGCGCCCCTCGCAATACTTTCCGAGCAAAAAACGATCAGCTTTTTTCTACTTGGCTGAACTCTAGCTCTACTGGTGTTGCACGACCGAAGATCGAGACAGAAACCTTCACGCGGCTCTTCTCGTAATCAACTTCTTCGACCACACCGTTGAAGTCCGCAAATGGGCCTTCAGTAACGCGAACAACTTCACCCGCTTCGTACACAGTTTTGTGCACTGGGGATTCGCTCGCTTTTTCCAGACGGTTCAAAATCGCGTCCGCTTCTTTATCAGAAATCGGCGCTGGGCGATCCGGTGTACCACCAATGAAGCCCATTACACGTGGTACGCTGCGTACCAAGTGCCATGATTCATCATTCATGATCATTTGAACAAGTACGTAACCTGGGAAAAACTTACGTTCACTTTTACGACGCTGTCCTGCGCGCATTTCTACAACTTCTTCGGTAGGTACAAGTACTTCGCCAAAGAAATCTTCCATCTCGTGGATCTTGATATATTCGTTCAAAGACTTAGATACACGGCCTTCAAAACCGGAAAAAGCTTGAACTACATACCAACGTTTTTTCGGAGCTTCGCTCATGAATTTATCCTCACACGCCAGTGAATAGGCGGACCAGACGGACCATGATACCGTCGATGCCCCACAGGATGAGCGCCATGACGACAGTGACAGCCAGAACGATGAGAGTGGTCTGCAAAGTTTCTTGGCGTGTAGGCCAAACAACTTTACGCACTTCCATTCGCGATTCTTGTGCAAAAGTGATTGCAGCTTTACCTTTTGCAGTCAGGGCAGCAACACCGCCCGCAGCAGCAACTAGCACAATTACAGCAGCAGCTCGTAGCACAACAGACATATCACCGTACAGGCTATTTCCCACTACCGCAGTCGCTAGTAAGGCAAAGACTACTACCCATTTCAGGGCGTCCATTGACCCGGTTGGGGTTTCAGCATTCGCTTTCATACATTCTACCTGTAACTTATCTATTTCATAGACGACGACAACCTCGCGTCAGCGAGGTAAAAAGAACAAGAAACAAAAATCTGACACGTTTTCACTGTCTACTTTCTTATCCCATAAACGTTTACTTCTGCGCCAGATAGGCGAAAAAAAGTCCAATCCGATAATTTGGCGCAGAAAAAGGGCATCAAATGATGCCCTTTTTGCTAGTGTGTCGTCAAATCTTATTCGACGATTTTAGCAACAACACCCGCACCTACTGTACGGCCACCTTCGCGGATTGCGAAGCGTAGACCTTCGTCCATCGCGATTGGCGCGATTAGAGTAACAGTCATAGAAATGTTGTCACCAGGCATTACCATCTCAACGCCTTCTGGCAATTCGATAGTACCGGTCACGTCAGTTGTACGGAAGTAAAACTGTGGACGGTAGCCTTT
>NZ_MDAG01000021.1:0-121 GCF_002876705.1 Enterovibrio norvegicus
AGATTGCGAGAAAAGGATGAGATCACAATCGGTATTAATCAATCACTTTCTTATTAATTTCAAACAATTGCCCAATATTAATTCGGGTCGATAAACACTTAGCTCTTCGAGCCAACAACCC
>NZ_MDAG01000021.1:865-123228 GCF_002876705.1 Enterovibrio norvegicus
AAAGTTGGAGGAGAAAAATCAAGAGCCTAAGTGCGAGGAGATATCGGATCTCGCCCTTATCCCGTCAACTTTTCAAGCGAAGGAGTCGCTCGTGCTCATGCTCTCGCTCTGGCTCTCGCTTTTCCAAGGGTCTAGGACCTGCTCTTCCTAGGATCTGCTCTTATCTGCTCTTCCTCAAATCTCGTTTCTCGCTTTCTCGTTTCTCTCCCTCCAAACCCAAAAAAAACGGCCCCGAAGGAGGCCGCTTGAACAGTGGATGCTAGGAACAGTGTTGCTTTTTATTATTAGAATTGGTCTTCTTCGGTCGAACCTGTCAGTGCAGTCACTGACGAGTTACCACCTTGAATTGTGTTGGTCATGGTATCGAAGTAGCCGGTACCCACTTCTTGCTGGTGAGCAACGAAGGTGTAACCGCGCTCTGCAGCAGCAAACTCAGGACGCTGAACTTTCTCAACGTAGTGGCGCATGCCTTCACCCTGTGCGTAAGCGTGGGCAAGTTCGAACATGTTGTACCACATGTTATGAATACCCGCGAGAGTGATGAACTGGTACTTGTAGCCCATGTCTGACAGCTCTTGCTGGAAGCGCGCAATGGTGTCTGCGTCCAGGTTTTTCTCCCAGTTGAACGATGGCGAACAGTTGTAGGCCAACAGTTGATCTGGGTATTTTGCATGAATCGCTTCGGCAAACTGACGCGCTTCTTCCAAGTCAGGTTTCGCCGTTTCACACCAAATCAAATCAGCATACGGTGCATACGCAAGGCCACGAGAAATCGCTTGTTCGATACCTGCGCGTACTTTGTAGAAACCTTCAGCCGTGCGCTCACCCACGATGAAGTCTTTATCGTACTCATCGCAATCAGAGGTAAGCAGGTCAGCGGCATTCGCATCGGTACGTGCAATCACAAGGGTGGTGGTGCCTGCAACATCAGCAGCGAGACGCGCCGCTACCAGTTTTTGAACGGCTTCTTGGGTAGGAACCAGCACCTTACCACCCATGTGACCACATTTTTTCACTGATGCTAGCTGGTCTTCGAAGTGAACACCTGCCGCACCCGCTTCAATCATCGAACGCATTAGCTCGTAAGCATTCAGTACGCCACCAAAACCGGCTTCAGCATCCGCAACGATCGGTAGGAAATAATCCGTGCCGTCTTCTGGTGTGCCACCTTTTGACCATTGAATTTGGTCCGCACGGCGGAAAGAGTTATTGATACGCTTAACCACTGCAGGGACAGAATCTACAGGGTAAAGAGATTGGTCAGGGTACATGCTTGATGCAGTATTGTTATCTGCTGCCACCTGCCAACCAGACAGATAAATCGCTTCAATACCTGCTTTCGCTTGTTGCACCGCTTGACCGCCAGTCAACGCGCCCAAACAGTTCACGTACCCTTTTTTCGCAGAACCGTTCACCAGTTCCCACAATTTGTCTGCACCACGCTGAGCGATTGTCTGCTCAGGGATGAAAGAACCACGCAGCGCAACAACTTCCTCTGCCGTATATGTTCGTTTTACATGTTTCCAGCGTGGGTTTTCTGCCCAGTCTGTGTTCAGTGCATCGATTTGCTGCTGTCTTGTCATCGTCATTGTGATTCCCTCTCTCAATGTGTTCCTAAACTTGGGTTAACGCGTCTTGGGTTTAATCTAAAACTCGGTCAAAAAGCCGGGGCTTTTTAATCCAACAATTCGTATCCAGATAAGGTTAAGAAATCTGCCAGCGCATCACTGGTGGTCAGCTGCTCCATCATGCTGGCCGCCTGCTGGTACTTCCCTTTATTGAATACGTCAGAACCTAATTCTTCTTGTAGAACGTTCATCTCTTCAGCTAAACATTGACGGAAAAACTCGGCCGTCACTGTTTTGCCGTTGCTCAGCGACTTTTCGTGGCGTATCCATTGCCAAATCGATGCGCGAGAAATTTCTGCTGTTGCAGCATCTTCCATCAGTCCGTAAATAGGCACACATCCGTTACCTGAAATCCACGCTTCGATGTACTGCACTGCCACGCGAATGTTGTGGCGCATGCCTTCTTCGGTGCGGTCGCCTTCACACGGTGCCAGTAATTCGTCTGCTGTGATCGGAGCATCTTGCTCACGCAGCACATCCAGTTGGTTTTTACGGTCACCGAGTGCAGCATCAAACACCGCTTTTGCGGTATCCGCCAAACCAGGGTGGGCAACCCACGTACCGTCGTGTCCGTTATTGGCTTCTAACGACTTATCGGTCTGAATTTTATCGAGTACCCATGCATTCTTTTCAGGGTCTTTCGATGGAATGAACGCCGCCATACCCCCCATGGCCATCGCACCGCGACGGTGACACGTTTTCACCAACAAACGTGAATATGCATTAAGGAAAGGTTTCTCCATCGTCACCGCTTGGCGATCAGGCAGTACGCGGTCCGGGTGATTTCTGAATGTTTTGATGTAGCTAAAGATGTAATCCCAGCGACCACAGTTCAGCGCCACAATATGGTCTTTCAAGTGATAGAGGATTTCCTCCATCTCGAAAACCGCAGGTAACGTCTCAATCAAGATCGTGGCTTTGATGGTGCCGCGCGGCAGCTCAAAATGGTCTTCAGTGAAACAGAACACATCGTTCCACCAAGCCGCTTCTTGGTGCGCCTGTAGTTTTGGCAAGTAGAAGTAAGGGCCCGAGCCATTTTCAAGCAGCGCTTTATGGTTACGGTAGAAATACAGGGCAAAGTCGAACAGCGCACCAGGAATCGCCGTGCCATTTAACAGCACATGCTTCTCTTTTAAGTGCAGACCACGTACACGACAAATCAGTGTCGCAGGGTCATCATTCAGGTGATATTGCTTACCGTTTGCTGGATTTTCGTATGAAATGGTACGGTTGATGGCATCCGTCAGGTTACGTTGCCCATCAAGTACTGGCCCCCATGCTGGTGAAAAAGAATCTTCAAAGTCAGCCATGAACACTTTCACATTGGCGTTCAGCGCATTGATCACCATTTTTCGTTCTGGTGGACCTGTAATTTCTAAGCGGCGATCTTGAAGATCGGCAGGAATACCACGAATAGACCAGTCACCACGACGAACATCCGCAGTCTCTGGCAAGAAATTCGGCAGTGCGCCCGCATCAAACGTCGCTTGTCTCTCTTCACGTGCAGCTAGCAATGAAGGGATGCGATCAGCAAAGCGTGCGGCGAGTGCCTGTAAGAAGGCCATTGCATCATGCGTCAGTACATCCGCTTCTTTTTCTGTTAGCGGTGGAACAAACGTCAGTTCCTGTTGTGTTTGTACTGTCATAAATATTCCCCCAAAATCCTTTTGTAACTAAATCACAACAAATCGATTGTTACCGCTATCGTATTGCATGTTCTGATTTGGCTCGCTCTGTTATTAAGCTGTCGTATTTACGGTTGAAGGTCAACACCTCACCATCAATCAAAGCAACCAACAAAACCATTCAATTATATAAATTACAATGAGTTATGAATTTTAGAGCTTTAACTCAAAACACTAAATTAAAACAAATCTCAGATTCTTCCACCGTTCGTGATGAAATCCTCCTTTAGTCTAATTTTTGTAACTCATTACGTAATAAAATTTCATATCATTATGAGAGTGTTGAAAATGAGACACCCACAATTAAACGTAGCATCCGAAGTTAGATTTTGCCAAAATTCTTTTTATAACAATTATTTAACAGATAAATGAAAAATATATTTCTAACAAAACCTATCGATAAGGCATTAATTATCGTTAAAAAAAATGTGGGGCGGACTACAGAATTTAATTTCAAAACTGCAGGAGGCTTACTGGCATGTAAAAAGAGGAAAGTGTTACATGGAGAATAAATACTAGAGAAAAACACCAAACTTTAGTTGGAAAGCAATGGGAGCTAAAGATTCTTGAAATAATCGAGGAAATTTCATCGTTTTATGCATGATCGCACATAGAGACAAATGAAGAATTCCTCGTTATTTAAGTAAGCATTCTGTCATTAAGGCATCAGAAATGGGCAAAAAACGACCGGAAAACACTTACAACAATGTTTCTACCAGATCAGCCAACGCATCAAATGTTGGCTGACGGCTGGACGTTGGACGCCATACCAAACCAATTTCTCGATACGCTTCCGTACCGGGAGGCTCGACGACCACCAAATCCAAATTATCAACAAGCCCATGATTTATAGCCATTTGTGGGATAAAGGTTGTACCCAGTCCATTCGCGACCATTTGCACCAAGGTATGCAAACTGGTGGCAGTGAAGGGGTTAATCTTAGCGGTTGAAGTTAACTTACAAGCTGAAACTGCATGATCAGTTAAACAATGCTCACGTTCGAGCAAGAACACAGATTCATCCGGCAAGTCTGCATAACGAACCGGCACAGGCACTGTGGCTGCTTGGGAACGGCTGAGTACCATTTTGAACACGTCTCGCCCTACCACGCGGCTTGCCATGGTGCCAATTTCAACAGGCAGCGCCAAAATCAGCACATCCATCTCGCCGCTTTTCAGCGCACTCAATAGGTTCGCTGTTGTGTCTTCACGAAGCAGAAGGTCGAGTTCAGGGAAATTTTGATTCACGGCTTGAACAAGGTCGCACAGCAAGAACGGCGCAATGGTAGGAATACAGCCGACACGCAGTTTGCCCTGCATTGGCATTTCACTCACTTGCGTCAACTCCATGAGGTCCTGGCTGCGCGCCAAAATCTCTCGACTTCGTGACACAACATCTTCACCGATTGCAGAAAATACCAAGGTTTTGTTATCGCGCTCAATAAGTTGAGATCCGATCAACTCTTCGAGATTTTGAATGCCGGAACTTAGTGTAGACTGACTGACGAAACACTGTTTAGCCGCTTCACCGAAGTGGCGGGTTTCATGCAGCGTGACCAAATAATGGAGCTGTTTGAGAGAAGGGAATTTTGTCATCGATTTTTCCGATTGGTTTAATCTGTTAAATCCACTTTTTTCAATCTACCAGTTCCTTTATAGTTTGTCTCGTTCAATAAGGAATTAAGGTTTTTACACCTTAAAGCTAAAAATATTTAGGAGCTGAGAAATGGTACTAGTTGGCCGTCAAGCCCCAGATTTTACTGCAGCAGCAGTACTGGGCAATGGTGAAATCGTAGATAACTTTAACTTCAAAGAGTTCACCAAAGGCAAGAAAGCGGTTGTCTTTTTCTACCCGCTAGATTTCACCTTCGTATGTCCTTCTGAGCTAATCGCTTTTGACAAGCGTCTTGCTGATTTCCAAGCGAAAGGCGTTGAAGTAATCGGTGTTTCAATCGATTCTCAGTTCTCTCACAACGCATGGCGTAACACTGCTGTTGAAGACGGCGGTATCGGTCAAGTTGCTTACCCATTGGTTGCTGACGTTAAGCACGAAATCTGTAAAGCATACGACGTTGAGCACCCAGAAGCAGGCGTTGCGTTCCGTGGTTCATTCCTGATCGACGAAGACGGTCTGGTTCGCCACCAAGTGGTTAACGACCTTCCACTAGGCCGTAACATCGACGAAATGCTGCGCATGGTTGATGCATTGAACTTCCACCAGAAAAACGGTGAAGTTTGCCCAGCACAGTGGGAAGAAGGCAAAGCAGGTATGGACGCGTCACCTAAAGGTGTTGCAGCGTTCCTATCTGAGCACTCTGACGACCTGTAATCGGCTTTTAGACCGCATCTCAACAGCGGTTGTTCCCCCAACACTATAACGTGCCCAACGCACGTGTAGCGTAAAGCCAAAGTCAGCTGAAACAAATATAATGAGGCCCGGACCACCGGGCCCTTTTTGTATCTGGCGTTTGGTTTCTTTCTTTTTCTCTTTCTTGTTCTTTTTCTCTTCTCAGCCGAAAGACAACACGCCCACAGTGGTATCCACGTCTACGCTGTCCATCACTTTTTCTCGCTTGGCTTTCCTTTCTGTTTAGAGAGTTTTTGAATTCCACGTCAAAGGCATACACGCTGCCGCTCTAAATATGATAGAGACAACCAAAAGAGACGTGACCTAGGGAAGACTGTGACATGAAACAATAGAGAAGAGACTGCGACGAAGAATTCGCCGCAGATTGTCAGTAAGAAAAGGAATTTAGCCGCGAACCGCCGCGATGGCGCGTGCAATGGTGTCAGGGTTGGTCACCGTAATATCAAAATCACTGTCGCCATTCCCCATGGTGGCTTTCTCATTGCGATACTGCATGTGCGAAGTACGCGTCGTTTTGCCAGACAAATGGATTTCATGTGCGCCAGTGAAATCAACAATCTGCTTCGCGTTGTCAGGAGAAACGCCTGCACCCGGCATAATACCTAGTCGGCCTTGGCAGAATTCCACCATCGCTTTTAGCGTGTCCATGCCTTCATCTGCCCGCTTTGCCAAACCTGACGTCAATACACGCTCAACCTGATGAGACATCAGAAACTCCAACGCATCAAACGGCGACGCGCAGTGGTCAATAGCACGGTGGAAAGTAATGCCCAATCCATTCGCTTGCTTGATCATGGCACTCACGACATCAGCATCAATGTGCCCTTGCGCGTTCAAGGCACCGATCACCACCCCATTCAGACCCATTTTGTGGGCGGTGTGAATGTCTTCCAGCATGATTTCCACATCATCACTGCTGTAGAGGAAATCCCCTTCACGCGGACGAATAATGCCGTAAACCGGAATATTTGCCACGCGAGCCGCCGCTTTCATATACCCCGCGCTAGCCGTTAAACCGCCCGTGGCGAGTGAGCTGCACAATTCGATGCGTCCCGCACCGGCTTTTTCAGCAATAGGAAGTGATTCAAGGCTATCGATACACACTTCGACCAATACAGACATTACGCAATCCTCGCTAAATAATTGAACACATCATCAACGAGTTATGGACGAAAGAGAAGCAGCAACGGTGTAAAAGTTTGGTAAAAATTGCTGTAAAAATGCACATACTCAATAGAGAGTTTGATGATGCTTCCTTTTCCTTCTTCGCTTTTGAGGGACTGCTTCAAAGATCCTCATTTTTCAGTAACCCACTTATTCATAACTCAATATATTTCCGCCCCCATCACACACCATAATAAATAAAGCGCATATGAATAAGACGTACATAGCCAGCTTTCTCTCAACACTGTTATTAAGCACAACCAGCCACGCATTTAACGCGACAAACGCCATCACACAGACCTTCGATGCTTCGCCGTTACGTTCAGACAACCAAAAAGTCTACTTCAATCAAAAGCAGCTCCCGTCTGATACGCAGGGCTCGCTGCAAGCCAGCGTCAGCATGGCGCAAAGTGTCATCATGCCGACCATTCATAACATCGATGGTGATCGCCAGCCTCATTTAGTGGCATTGCGCAAAGCATTGCTGATCGTTGAGCCGCACGACGCACATGCCATTGAGGGCAATGATCTGTCAGTGGTGGTGAAAAACAGCCAAGGTAAACCGGTTCACCACACCACCTTGAAGGCACCGGCAGAGCAACCAAAGCCGACTGGCCAAATTGAAACAGACGTGACGGTTATCGTGCCTGATGCCTACGCGCACACGCTCCGCACCAACAACACCATCGGCAGCATTGCGGGCCAACAAGGACAAACAACGTTTAAAGCCCTGCTCACTGAGCACGACACACTGCTCGTGGCCACCAGCGACGGACACTTTGCTTACGAATTCATTCTGCCAGAAGGCAAAGCATTCCACGGTAAGATCGTCACCTTCTCTTCGCAGGCAGGCTACAACTCAACGCTTCACTACTCCCATGGCGTTGACACCTTAAGCCGCGGCAACAACATCACCTACAACAATGTGGATGGGCTGTGGTATGCACAATCCGATGTCGATTATGGCAACCTCGCCTACAGCGAAACCGCCTACACCACCGTATTGCCAGCCGACGTCATTCAGCCAGGTTTTAGCTTAACGCTCACCGCGGGTGACAGCGAAGGCACGGTTGAAGGCATTCAGGTAGGTGCAAACACCACCTTGATTCTAAACGCCGTCGATGTTGGCCTATTAACACCACCGCGCGGTGAATTCCGCTTCATGGCAGACAAAAACCTTCACCGCGACTACTTCCAATCGCTGCAAATCAGCAAACTGATTGTTAACCCCTACGCGCCGATCCACCTCGAAGAAATCATGTTGCCAGACGGTCGCCTACTGGTGGATGTCGACCCAAGCAAAGCCGATGCCTACGGCAGTGACTCTCACTATCGCATTGCTCGCGAGCTTATTTCTGCGGGCATCAACAGCGCCAACTATGGTGTGAACAGTTCCTACGTGCGCGACCACGCCGCATGGAACATCAGCGCGCCGTATCACGCTGCGCAAATCACAGTAAACAACGCGATTGGCAAATACAGCGATGGACTGATTGCACACGGCCTACTGGGATCGTATGCGGGTGTTGCATCTGTTATCAGCTCAACAGGCAATGAGTTCAGCCACGAAGTTGGCCATGAATTAGGCGCGGGCATTGGCTCGGTTCACCCTGAAGCGCATTATTTGGGCGGATTCAAAGGCTCAGTGCACAACAGCTCAACCCAAATCAACTCTACCTGGGGCTGGGATCTGTTTGAAAACACCTTCCTGCCGAATCTCAGTAAAGCGAGAACCAACGGCGCCTCATGCTATGAAGGACAATGCGCCGAACCGTTCGAAGGTCACAGCTTTGGCTGGGGAACCATGGCTGGCGGTTGGCCGCTGCACCCTGATGCGAACGCCTATACGCTGCATACACCGTATGAGCTGAATGTGTTTCAAACCCTATTGGAAAGCAAAGCCAATTTCGACGCTACATCCCCAACCGGTTTCAGCAAATGGGATACAGAAAGCCTGACCATGACACCGTGGGCAAATACCCTCACCGACGATTTGGCCTTTAACATTGCTGTCGTCAGCGACAACAACGCACTAAATAACTTCGATGAAAACAGCCGTCAATTCCATCAACTGTTTACCACCGCAGACGCGGTACGACTCAACACGGGCAATGGCCATTGGGCGAGAGATTTCTACTTACCAGAAGATGAAAGCTTCGAAGGCAAAGTGGCCGTGTTCCGATCTACCGCAGGCTACAACTCACACATCCACTTTGGCGACATGTCTCTGCTGCTCATCAATGGTCAGCAACATGCTTTTCGTTTTGAGGCTGGCCAATGGGATCAGGTCGACAGCAACATCATTGACCGTACCCTTGATCGCATTCCGCAAGAACAAGGCATCGCTGTCACTACATTGGTTGGCTATTACGACCCACAGAACACCTTGCCGAGTTACTTCTACCCCGCGCTGAACGGCGCGTTCGGCTCCGTGTATGAAGACAACTTCACACCATCATCTTGTCAAATAGAAGTGCAGACGCGAAACAGTGGCACACTCACCTTTAACTTGCACAACCGTCGCTTAAACGATGGCTTGATGAACCGATTCCACGTCAACGTGGCGACCGACAGCCAACCCTATCGCGCCGAGCTTTACTGCAGTAACACCTTGCTCGACAGCATGGAAATCACCGCGCCAATCGACGCGCCAACGGCCAGCACAATCACGACAGAGCTTGGTGAAGCCCCGACCCTACATGGCATAGAGAACATCACACTTAACATCAATGATCGCTTCGATCCGCTCGCAGGCGTCAGCGCACATGACGCAGAAGATGGTGACATCACCGCGAACATCACAGTATCAGGCGCAGTGAATACCGAACAAGCAGGTGTGTATGTGCTGAACTATAACGTCATCGACAGTAACGCACAGCAAACGAACGTTGAGCGCTTTGTTACCGTAGAAGCGAATGAAGTCTGCACCGCGGATTGGCGCAAACAGGCGATTTACCTAAGTGGCGACCGCGTCGCGCACCAAGGCGTTGTGTGGCAAGCAGGATGGTGGACACAAGGAGAAGAGCCGGGAACAACAGGCGAATGGGGCGTGTGGAAGAAAGCCTCGGACGAGGTCTGTACAACGCCGGACCCAGAGCCAGAAGTGACGCCACCGCCGCCGGGTGAATACCCAGCCTATCAAGCCGGTACCGCTTACAAAGAAGGTGACATTGTTATCGGCGCAGATAACGCATTGTACCAATGCAAACCGTGGCCAAACTCAGGCTGGTGCGCGAATGCCGCCTATGCCCCTGCCATTTCGGCTTACTGGCAAGATGCGTGGACAAAGCGTTAAGACAATAACCCCCTCCTCGCCTCCCCCTTGAAAAAGTGGGAGGCACCTAGCGCCTTTTTGCTTTAGATCCCCTCCACTTTTCAAGGGGAGGGTTAGGGAGGGGTGCTCTGGTTCTGCTTTTACACTGCGGAAAAATCAGTCAACTTTACGTTGCGGATTCACTTTACCACCAGTGACAGGATCAGAGGTGCCATCTGCCTTCATACGCTCAGCACGGCGGCGACGGATTTCTTTCGGATCAGCAACCAGCGGGCGATAAATCTCAATGCGATCACCATCGTGCACTAACGCATCCAGCTTCACCAAGCGGCTAAACACGCCCACTTTATTCTTAGACAGGTCAATCTCAGGGTACGCATCCAAAATGCCAGAGTGACGAATAATGTCTTCCACATGCATATCCGGCGTCACAATCGCCTTAAACACCCGCTGCTCATTCGGCAGCGCATACATCACCTCAATATGAAGCAACTTTTCACTCATAAACGACTCTCGCGCGATCAGTGAAGGCTTTCACCATGTTCACTGCCAGCTCGTTAAAGACCTTACCAAACGCCATTTCCACCAAGCCATTGGTGAACTCAAAATCCAAGTTCAACTCGATTTTGCACGCATCCGCATCTAACGACGTGAAGTTCCAGCCGCCGACCAACTTACGGAACGGGCCATCGACCAGCTCCATCTTGATCGCCTCGCCCATCACCAGCTCATTGCGCGTGGTGAAGGTTTTACGAATACCGGCTTTCGCGACATCGACCGAGGCCGTCATGGCATCATGACTGGCTTCAAGCACACGCGAACCCGCGCAGCCCGGCACAAAAGACGGGTAAGCTTCTACATCATTCACAAGCTTAAACATTTGTTCAGCACTGAACGGCACAAGTGCAGAACGTGTAATTCGCGGCATACGATCTCCTCATCGCTCAATACCAGCATCATATCATTGGACCCTAATTTTCCCCAAACGTCTTCAAATTGCAGGAAATCGCCCGTGATAGACGCCCATAAATGGCGCGGAATGTGAGCGCAACGCGCGAGATTCTAAAAATCCTACAAAAACTATATCGCCCTTCCCTACCACTACGTATAATGCGGCCATTATGGTAAAGAAAAATTCAAAGAATAAAGCGGGCAGCAATACAATTGCGCAGAACCGCCAAGCTCGCCACGAATACTTCATCGAAGACGATGTTGAAGTCGGGCTTGAGCTACAAGGCTGGGAAGTGAAAGCCCTCCGTGCAGGCAAGGTCAACATCACAGAGAGCTACGTGTTCTTCCGTGATGGCGAAGCCTTCATGTCCGGTGCCACCATTACCCCTCTTAACGTTGCTTCTACTCACGTAGTGGCTGACCCAACGCGTGTGCGAAAACTGCTGCTTAAGCGTCGTGAACTCGACACCTTGATCGGCAAAGTGAACCGTGAAGGTTACACCGTTATCGCACTGTCTATGTACTGGAAACAGTCATGGGCTAAACTGAAGATTGGTCTGGCGAAAGGTAAAAAGCTTCATGACAAACGCGATGCATCGAAAGATCGCGATTGGCAGCGCGACAAAGCGCGTATCATGAAGGCTTCAGCCAGATAATCGTTGACGCAGCAGAGCTTTATGCTAGTATCTGCGACATAATTCCGGGGCTGATTCAGGATTCGACAGGATCAAGAAGGCTCGTGGAGCATGCCGAGGGGCGGTTTGCCTCGTAAAAAGCCGCAAAAAAATAGTCGCAAACGACGAAAACTACGCACTAGCAGCTTAATAACCTGCTAGCGCACTTCTACCCTAGCTTCCGCTTGTAAGACGGGGAATCATAGAAGTTCAAACCCAAACGAGATAGCGAGGGATGCTTTGACTAGAGAGCTGAACCGCGAAATAGAATTCTGGTATGTCTTTTTGTAGCGTGTCTATTCGCAGCACACTGACGAGAATAAAGATAGACTAAGCATGTAGCGCCATAAGTTAGACTGATTTTGGACGCGGGTTCAACTCCCGCCAGCTCCACCAATCGATTGGAAAAGGCCAACCTGAAAGGGTTGGCCTTTTTTATTGTCCGTGTCCCGCCCTGAATCAAGCCGTTTTTGATTAATCCCTCACACTTACCATATTAAATTATCCGCAGTAAGGGATATTACATTGCATATACCCTGTAAGGGATATAGCTTTGAATATAACGTGTAAGGGATAATTAATATAATATCCCTTTAAAGGGATATTTCCTTATAGGAGCGGTTGTGATGATTTATAGCCCGCAACAGTTAGCAAACCATTTAAAGCTACTTCGCACTAAGCACAAGCTCACTCAAGCAGAGCTGGCCCAACGTGTTGGTTTGAAACAGGCTACGTTATCCAACTTTGAAAATAACCCCGACACCACACAACTCAAAACCGTGTTTAAGATCATCCAAGCACTCGGTGTGAAAATCGACATACTCTCGGAAGAGAAAACCCCCATCGCAAAATCCGATGAAGAGGTATGGTGATGGAAACGTTAGTGGCCTACATGAACGGAGAGCGTGTTGGTGAATTCATGAAGCTGTCGAACGGCGCACATGAATTTCAGTACGATGCACAATGGATTGAAAACCCTAAAGGTAGGCCGCTGTCACTTTCCTTACCACTTCAATATCAAAAGCACGCTTCCAGCCACGTCATCAACTACTTCGATAACCTGCTGCCCGACCTCAACGAAATTCGAGATCGTATTGTTGCGCGCTATCAAGCCGATTCACGGCAAGCCTTCGATTTGTTGAAACAGGTCGGCAAGGACAGTGTTGGGGCCATCGCGCTCTATAACCCCAATGAAGACACCCCCACGTTTAAGCAACTGGAGTATGACGTTCTCACCAATGAACGTTTGGAAAAAGTCCTCAGTGCCTACAAGGCCAACATCCCTCTAGGGATGCTTAGTGATGAAGACGATTTCCGTATTTCCGTCGCTGGCGCACAAGAAAAGACCGCACTTTTAAAACTAGGGAATGATTGGTGTATCCCTAAAAACGCAACACCAACGACGCATATCATCAAGCTACCTATTGGCGAGATAAAGCAGCCCGACGCCACACTTGATATGAGTGACAGCGTCGAAAATGAATATCTCTGCCTGCTTCTCGCCAAAGCGCTCGGTCTTAACGTGCCCAACGCAGAGATCATTCACTGTAACGGCATCAAAGCCCTTGCCGTCGAGCGCTTCGACAGACGTTGGTCAAAAGACGAAGCTTGGCTATTACGCCTGCCACAAGAAGACATATGCCAAGCCTTTGGTAAACCTTCGGCCATCAAATATGAAAGCGACGGTGGTGTGGGAATTAAAGACATCATGAAGCTACTTCTAGGCTCAAGCAATGCACTGGAAGATCGCGATTCCTTCATGCGCTTTCAGGTATTCCAATGGATTATCGGTGCAACAGATGGTCATGCGAAAAACTTCTCGATTTTCCTTGGTGCAGGCGGCAGTTATCAACTCACTCCTTTCTACGACATTCTTTCTGCTTACCCCATCTTAGGTGGCAAAGGGCTGCACCTACGTTCGCTCAAATTGGCCATGGGGCTAAAAGCCAACAAGGGAAGAAAGTACAAACTCGACAAGATATATGCTCGCCATTTTTTGGCGACCGCCAAAGAGGTGGGATTTAGTACGCAGAGAATGCAGGCGATCTTGGATGAGTTTGCCAATCAACTTCCTTCCGCCATTGAGCAGGTAAAACAACAACTTCCAGAAGCGTTTCAGGAGCATGTTTCGACGCCAATTTTTGAGAATTCGTTGAAGATGGTGGGGCGAGTTTCTTTAAGCTAATAGCTAGGTAAAGTCAGAGTGAATGTAAAAAAAACACACCTTCATTAGACAACTATCTCAATAATTACCTATCCCAATACACAGCAAAGTTTCTTTTTCTTACACTAAAACTCTTGGAAGCAAAGAGATCTAGGTATAAATATCTAGGCCGGATGACAAATTTAATACACTGCACAATCACAGCGAAATCAATACCATTCAGTTGAATGTTTAACCCCTCAACGTTTTCGATATTTTTGCTCATGAGTTATTCTTTGGTTCAAACCAAAACCCAAGATCATCAGTATCATCTTCTTACCCACTACTTGCTTTACCAAGCTCACTTTGACGATCTAGGACACTCGCCGCCGATAATTTTATTCTTCCATTAGTTCGAGCCCCAAAGGAGCACTGCAACGTATGGGGTTTGCGGGAATCATGGTTTACGCTCGCTAGCAAGTACAACACTCAATGAACAAGATATTAGTCCTGAGTTGGTAGAACCTCCATTGGCCTACATTGATAATAAAGTCCGCAGTACACACAACCGTAAGAATTACCTTGAACGAATAAAGCCGATGATATGCTGGTGGATCGGGCATACAGAAGAGGTAGCCAAAGGCACCTTCTCTGTTACAGACACGAAGCTGCTAAAAGTGGTAAGTTTGTAACTCACTTGCTAAAAAAAGTATGATATAGCGCAATGATTTAATAGGAGAGTTCGCTCTTCTAACCCGAAAAGGAAGGGAAGTATTTGTTTTATGCGACTTTCAATTAGACAAAATGGTGATGAGCGAATTAACTACAATCAAGTCACTATCAATGGCTGGCGCGCTGCTGGTTTATATGGTTTTACTATCGTTTTAAAGGGAACTTCCAGCGCATGTCCTGTCCCTGTGCTTATCTCTAGTATCAGAATAAACTTAACATTGGCAGACCCAAGTTTACCATTACTAAAGTCGCTCCCTGCTTCATCTCCATTAGTAAAATGCCAAAATTATCATAACGATAATCAACAACTAGCATTCGAGTTTTGCTTAACAAAAGAGCAAATTAACGCGTTAGAAGAACATCGAAAATTTGGAGACCTTGTGCTAAAGTTTGACTTATCTGCGATAGTCTCCTCCAAAGAAGAAGCATTTGAAACCTATGATATTGAAACAGCAACTATTCCGAGGGAAAAGTGGCTCAGTGCTCTTAATCAATCAGGTTTTCGGCAAACGCTCCTATTCGAAGTCCCAGTTCCTTTTGAAGTAGACAGACTTGACCTAAATACCCTTTATGCCAAAGCTCAAGAATTCATTGAAATTGGGCACTACAAGGATGCCGTCATGCAGTGTCGTCATATCATCGAACATGCTGAAAAAGCCCGTAATGACTCCAAGCATTCCAAAGAAGCAAACCGGAAAGCTCAAGATAGAACGACAAGACAAGAGATGTCTGCTAATGAACGCATGTTAAGCCTAAGAGAGCAAATCAAGAACATCTGCCAACTCGGTGCTCATGGAAGCGAAAGCTTTACACGATCACAATCTAAAACAGTGCTAGGGATAACTATGGCGCTTCTAGCAGAGCCAACTGTTGGTTTCTTTAATGACGAGCCAAAGCAAAGATAACTCCCAGAGAGCGCCGTATCAGCTTTTCTTAGGTTGCATCGCATCTGCGAATAAGGGGATGACTGAAGCGCTACCACCTATGTAGGCGGGGTATACTTCTGATAGCTACCCCATGTCTTTTGTAGAAATGAGAAGTGGATTTTTACCATTTTGAGCAGTCATTACATGCAGTGAATCAGTTACATAAACAGTGATAAAGGCAAGGAACTTCCCGTCAAAAAGGAAGCTCTTACCTTTGATATTTGGCTATTTTAAATCAAGCTGTTGCTAGCTTCGCAGCTTGTTGCCACATGAAACTAGGCATTGGCATCTTGAGCTCCCAAGTAATGCTCAAAGGTTGTGAACCCGAATGCTTCACGTATTCCACTTCCCCGTAGTTTACGAACCCCATCGTTCGTCCGTATTGATCTTTGGTTTGCTCTCGAACAAAAAGAAACAGTCGTTTACCGATTTCACGGTGCTCAATATATTCTTTGCCTCTACCACGATCAGGTCTTGCGCTGTTTTGCGATTGCCAATGAAACAGGTTCTCGTTAATCGCGTAATCGTGATACATCGTCGTTGGAGAAAACTGCTTTTCATTTTTATCTAGGGTGACAAATAACAGCTCTATGTTTTGATCTTTGATATTAAACAGCCCCTCTCGTGACGGAGGTTGATGCTCAAATGTCGTTGCACCGAACCCTACTAATATTTGCTCTCGTGAATAGCGAGCATGAAGCCTAAGTGGGACATCAGGTAGATTCGGCATAGCAGGTTGATCGTGCTTAGTTTGAGCTAACTTCCAATCAAGTACATCTGACAATTCTTGAGTTATATCCAGCTCCTTTAACTGTGCCAAACTGTCAGATAAAGAATGGATGCCCAGCGACATCCCAGTCTTCTGCCAGAAATCATAATGGCACATTAGCGCTCGCCGGGTATCATTTTGATCGAAAGTAAAATATCTCACACATAGCTGTTTTAAGAACAACAAGTAATAATGGTCATCACAGGCTAAGATACGATTTAGTATCGCTTTTTTAACCATTTTCACTGAGGGTTCATCAACAACATTATTGCCACTGGCTTTGTTCACTAACTCCGTCCAGCTACCTTTTTTATAAACATCATTGAGATCTATGTGCGGATGATGAGCCAAGAAATTCTTCAATGTTAATGCGAGTGAAGAATGTTGAGGGAACTGGCGAATTAATGTCAGAAGTCGGCTTTGGGTTAGCGTAGCCAGACGAATATTATCCAACACCATTTCCTGTGTACGTTTTGTGAGCTCTATACGACAGCCAAGAGGTGCATGTGGGAAACCTTGCTTCACTTCATCCGAAAGTGCCTTCTCTGTTTTCCCAACTAACGCTCTAAATTTATTCGCGAAATCGTATTCAGGGCGTGAGTTACCGACAAAGTCCAACACCGTACAGCACTCTTTTCCATCGGCTAGGCGTAATCCTCGCCCTAACTGCTGAAGGAAAATAGTGAGACTTTCTGTTGGCCTTAGAAACAATAACGTATCAACTTCTGGGATATCGACGCCTTCATTAAAGATATCGACCACACACAAAATGTTTATTTGGCCAGAACGAATCGCCTGTTGTTTCTGCTGTCGTTCATGGCTGTTATCACTGGTCAACACATCAGCTTTAATCCCTTTTATGAGAAACTGCTGAACCATGTAATTCGCATGATCTCGGCTCACGCAAAACGCCAATGCCTTGATATTGCTAATATCGGTCACGATTTCCTGCAAACTACGTAGAATTTTATCTACTCGGTTTTGGTTATGTGTATAGAGATTGGTTAACTGTGAAACATCGTAACGACCACGATTCCACGTGATACTGCGAAGATCGGTATCATCATCAATACCAAAGTATTGGAATGGGCAAAGGTGTAGTCGATTAATGGCTTCAGGCAACCGGATTTCAGCCGCAATGACACCACCAAAATCACTTAGAATATCACCACCGTCATGTCGTTCAGGTGTTGCTGTTAGTCCCAATAAAATCGATGGCGCAAAGTAACTAAGTACCGCACGATAGCTTGCAGCCGCTATATGGTGCACTTCATCTATAACAATGTAGTCATAGTAATCTGGCGTCAGTTTTAGATGATCGAGTTGATTGTTTAGCGTCTGGATCGAAACAAACAATTGACGATAATGTTCAGGTGTATGACCACCGACCCACAACTCGCCAAACCCACCATTTTTCAACACTCCTCGGTACGCTTCTCTCGCTTGACGCAAAATCTCTTCTCTGTGCGCCACAAACATAAACGTCGCATTCGGTTTGCCTTTCAAAAAGCGCGCGAAGTCAAAAGCTGATATCAGCGTTTTGCCCGTCCCTGTCGCTGCCACCACAAGGTTTCGGTAGCGCTTATGCACCTCGCGTTCAACTGACAGTTGTTCAAGAATGTCTTTTTGATGGGGGAAAGGGGTAATGTCGAAAAAATGTTGAACGCTTTGGGTAACTCCAAATTTTTGCTGTTTCAATGCCCGTTTTAGCTTTTCAGTGCTTTCCGCTTGCCCATCAAACAACTCAAACTCATTCGATGCCCAATAAGTTTCAAAGGTACTTAAAGACTTACTGATAATGTGCGGAATTTCTTTCGAGGTAATTTTTAAATTCCATTCGAGACCATTAGTGAGCGCGGAATGAGATAAGTTAGATGAGCCGATATAACCTGTATGGTATTCGGTATCACGCAAGAATAAATAGCTTTTCGCATGGAGTCTCTCTCGGTCAGTGTTGTAGCTCAATTTCACTTGGGTATTGGGAAGGCTTGCAAGATACTCAACTGCTTTGGCATCCGTCGCTCCCATATAAGACGTCGTGATAACTCTAAGCTCTCGTCCACTTGCGGTGAAAGCTTCTAGTTCTTTACGAAAGATTCGAATGCCTGTCCATTTGATAAATGACACCAGCCAATAGATTCTATCCGCAGATAAGATCTCTCGCTTAAGTTCTGACTCCAAAGACAGCCCTGCATTGCTACCACAAAACAGCTCACTTTGAGTGAGGCCAGTAAGAGGAAAAATATCTTCAACATACTGCTTGAGGTTTGCAGAAACAGGGTTTTCTAACTCATACAACGCGGTAAGAATTTTACCTTGGCAATCGAGCAGGTTTTCCTCGATAAAACCGTTGTCTTGAACCTGATCTTTAAGCCACATCAGTAGCGAATTAGATAGCTCAATCTGTTTCTGCAATTGGTCATCACCCGAAGGGACAGAGCCAATCGCATAGTCCAAGATATCGGACAGGAAGCGAGATAGCCAAACCGAAGCTTCACCACTGTTTAGCTGCCGCTCTCCGACATAGAACTGCTCTCTATCTAAACGGCTTTTCACCAATTGTGTAATAAGTTGTTCATAGATACCGCTTTGCTTCATGGTTTACCTTTAATGCCCGCCTTAGCGAGACTAAGGCTGAACGAAACTTCTTAGAAAATACTATAAATCAACGAGTAAAACACTTACTCACCAATCTCCCACCAACAAACGGCTCTTCACCCCCGCAACCTGTAACTGCATGGCATCAAACACGACGTCAAAGTCTCTTTCGTTTGTGCTGAAGATCGGACTTAAGCAATACGTTACTCAGAGCAAGCATTGGACGATATTCGCGAAATAGTCACATTTGCAATGGTTGAATTTCTGACATGATAAGCCCACTTTTCGACCATTCACTCTCGTTCGTCAGTCTCAAGTCACTAAATCTGCAAGGAAAGCATTTGTGAGCAAAAGGAAAACAAACCCCAAATTCATATGGATACTATTGAAGTGCTTAATACTTTCTTACTCTGCGCTCTTCATTGCAAACGCGTCAGCAAAGGATCCCGATACGCTAAAAATCATAGAGGTTCCCTTTTATAAAGATCTGACGATCGATCTTCCCATTGATGCCGAGTTGAGGCCTTGGGAGTCTGGTATTTACTTTTGGTATATTCAAAAGCTCCAACTGACACCCGAAAAAGATAAAGTCTTTAAAGTGGCCCCGTATAATTTGGATGTCGTTATAAGCGAGGCACCACAATCTGATTTTGATTATGCTAAGTGGCGGAAAAGCCTAGCGGAAGATGGTGTTGAGATCATTGATGAGGTTCCTGAAGGTGTTCTCTACTCATCAGCAAATGTGCTGCATATTTTAACGTATTACCATACCGGTCAAGAGCATGTTCTTGGGAAAGCGACACTCTTTGATACTGAAGATTTGGTAAAAGCACGAACGATGTTTGAAGTACTGCAATCCTTCACTCCCAATACGAAGCAGAGAAAGTTTACAGCCCCCTTCAACATAGTGAACGAATTACAGACTAAGGAAATACCCCAAGACAATCCGCTCGCAGATGAACTTAGCGCTCTGATTCAAAAAAACTTAACGAAAAAACGTTTGCTAGACGCCGACACACTTGATGGTTTTTGGGGCAAAATCAGCGCATTTAATGAAACTATAGAGATCTTCCCTGAGCTTGAAACTGACACCCTAGACAAGTTCGCTGACGAAGCAGATCAATACGGTTGGGATATTCGTTTTCACCAAGCTTATTTGCCGGGAAAACAAGCCGGTAGCATGGTGATGCAAAGCCAAGTGAACCCAATGAGCTTTATCACTTACTGCCTTTTCCAAGATTCTGATTTGAATTTACTTGTCTCAATTCCATCAACAGTTTCAGTAACGAACCAGTTGGAATTTGTCCACCAATGCAATCACCTCACTGCAGCTCAAAGCCTGCCTTGGATGACTCCACAGTGGCACTCAAAATTGTTTTATTACAAGAGAGTTAAGCCTGTCGATGAACCCGAAGGATGGTTTACTGTCTTTGATGACAATGACAACCCTGATGATTATTTCTTTGGGGCAGTGGGAGTATTGGATGCTGAAGGCAACCTTGTTATCCCAAATCGCTTCGAAGAAATAGAATGGACTGACGGCTATTTTGTTGGCCAATCTAAACTTGGAAAGGAACTCCTTAGCAAGTCTGGAGAGTCCTTAATGATAGCTGAGAACTTTCGACATATTGACAACAACCTCTACTTTGTCTGGGAGGAAGATAATCAACAAGGGGTCTTTGATCTAAAAAACAATGCATGGATTATTCCTCTAGCTGAACATTACATAGAGAAACTAGACGATAGCGACTTGTTTACCTTCCGTAAGGTGAGTAAATCAACGTCAATGAGTGTTAGCTATGGCAAAGTCGGTTTAATGAACCGTGAGGGGGCCGTGCTACTAAAAAACGAGTATGACCATTTTTGGTTGAACACTCACTTGAATGTCATTGTAGCCCAGCAACGGACGGTTTCAGGCTCACGAGCAACTTCTCGCTTCGGTATATTCGACATGAAAGGAGAGCAATTGGTGCCCTTCCAGTATGATCGTGTTCTCAATGTACGGGAAGCTATCATCAATTTGCGTAAAGATGAGCTTTGGTACCAATACTCCGTGCAGTAGATCGGCGCACTAAGTGCTTGGCTTGATACGCCAAGCACCTCTTTCCTCATTTCCCCTCCCGCCCCGATCTGCGCTACCTTGTAACAACAGTCGCTCTAGGATTGGAGCGATAATGAACAACGGAGTGTGGAATGCGACATCTTGTTTTGGGGCTGCTTTTTTCTTTGCTTGTGATGCCAGCCCAGGCGGCTTGGGATAACAATGCGTATGTGGAAAAAGCCTTCGAGCTGATTGCCCTCAATAACGAGTATGACGATAAAGATCATCCCGTTCGTAAGTGGCATCAGCCCGTGAATGTGTGGATAGACCATCGAGTCGGCGACAAAGAGCTTCATACCATGTTGGTGCGTATGCACCTTGCTCACCTTTCGAAAGTGACGGGCCATAAAGTCCAACTGGTGAATACGCTTGAGCAAGCAAACCTGCGCATGGTGTTTACACGCAAAAGCCGTTGGCAGAATGAAACCCGTGAGCTTTGGGGGGCGGATAAGTCTTATCCATTTCGTGGTGCTATCTGCATGGCGCATTTTTCAGTCACCAAGAGCAATGAAATCCGGCGTGGTTTGATTGTCATCCCTGTTGATCTGGCGCGTGAGCGTGGAAAGTTGTTTGCCTGTGTGGTGGAAGAATTAACGCAAGCCATGGGGCTGCCGAACGATTCCAATGAGGTTTTCCCATCCATCTTCAATGACAACACAAAAAACAGCGTGCTGACGCCATTAGACGTCACCTTGCTGCGCCTACTGTATTCCTCAAAAATCCGCGCGGGCATGCCGGGCGACGCCGCTTTGCCTTTGGTATCTGCTTGGTTAAAAGCCAATCCTTTTTGGGCAAAAGAATCCAAAGCCCTTGCTCGCCAATCGGAATTTGTTACGGAGTTGGGGCTGTTTTAAGTGTGTGTTTTTACAACGGTCGAAAGCTAGAAATACGACGCAAAATATAAACAACACCCTCCCCTTTTCGAGCAAGAAATTGCCCCTGACTGATCCACCTTTTGCTTTTGGTTTGCGGCGCTTGTGCAAACCGATGTTGTTCGGTAATTAAGCCCAAAAGGAAAACACTTAAGGATGAGTGCGTGGGGTACCGTGTTGTAAAACTGTCCGAACTTGCGAGCTATGAGTTTGGGAACATTGAAGGGGCATTTGCCGAGCTAGGTGAGCGAGAACTTGAACGTGTATTGCCGCAAGGCATGGCGTTGAATACGTTTAAAACTCAACTTCAAGAAGGCCAATTGGTCTTACTGAGCGACGCACCAAACACGCCGGCACTCTCATTGTCTTCCTCCCCCTCTGGCGAAAAAACGTGGCAGTTTAATACCGCAGCGCAATCCCGCTTTTCACCGCAAGCACAGACCGCGTTTGTGTCTCGCACCAAGGCGCAAGGCTCTTCGTCTCGTTCCGGCGGCAGCTCTGGCGCTCAAGCTGTCTCGGAACCGGCTTACACACCGCAGCCTCCCGTTGAAGAGAAACCCGAAAAGCCGGGGGTCAATTACGAGTATTTGTTTGAGGTGGCTTGCTCTGAAGAAGTATTGGCGAGCGAAGTCGGCTGCCAATTTGCACTAGGGAAAACGCCGAAAGAGGCAAGCATTGTCAGTTGGGAAACCAAGCCTTCAGAACACGGCACTGTCTTCTCGGCAAAAGCGACGGACGGCGCACCAAGAAAGCTGATTGCGAAAGTGGCCAACACAGAGAAAGGCGTCAGCAATAAAGAGCCCGTTAAACTGAAACCGAAAGATACGGGCGCAATCAGAGAGGCATTTATCCCTGTCGTTCCTTCTGTTCAGCTTGGCTCACGTCTCGGGTTCCCTACTGAAGGGTTTTATTACCACTTCCATAACAACAAGCTGGTTCAGGAATACAAGATTTTGGGGGAAGATCGCTGGGCGTTTTACGCGACTCGCTCAACCCATGAAAGATTGAATACCGAACAAGGCACGAACAAGTACCAAGGGGCCATCCTTCTTTATTGGAAAATCGACAGCAAAGTTGTTAAAGATCAGCACCTCATCTACCTCGATCAGGCGATCACACGAGAACAGTTAGATAACCTGAATGATGATTGGTTGGCTGAACATGGCGCTCCTATTGATGTACCAGCACTGCTCGCTGCTATGCAGCCTCAGCAAGCCGCAGAAAAGCCTTACAAACCACAAACCTTCAATGCCCCTGCCAATGTGGTATATGACCATAAAGAGCGCTTACTCATGGGCTCATCGCTTAAAGCCATTAACAGCGAAAGGTTGGTGGAAAGCGGGTTGCCGGTGGTGAAGGTGAGAAAGCAGGAAGAAAAAACACTTCGCATCGGCGTCTTTTTTGATGGCACAGGTAATAACCTTGAGAACGATAAATACAAAGAAGTGAGAGGCAATACTTCGCGAACAAATGTTGCTAGGTTGTTTGAGGCGTATCCAGAGGAAGTTGGCGTGTCCCACAAGATTTATGTGTCCGGTGTTGGTACGGTCGACTATGACGGTGTGCCAAGAGCCGTGATGGAAAAGTCGATTGATAGTGGCGATGATTTAACAACCCTCGCCATGGCAACTGGCGTTATTGATTTAAACGCTGGAACTGGCGCTTATTACAAATGGCAAAGCTTAATCACACAGCTTAAAGACTTGATAGATGAAAATTTCTCTAGCGATGAATACCGCTTAATCAACAATATAGAATTTGACGTTTTTGGTTTTAGTCGCGGCGCTGCCCTGGCTCGACATTTTATTAATGCTGCTCTAAAAGGCATGCCGGATTACACAACCCCAAGAGGCGGGACAAGTAACCCTGGGCTATCTAATGAGCAACTTCAAGGTATTGGCCGTCCACTCCCTAAGCAAACGTCAGATGGATTAGATATCACTCCAAACCTACTCGGCACAGAAAAAAGCCCAAAGTACACATCCTCAGATGGCTATCATATTGATAAAACTAAAAGAGTGAGCTGCAGGTTTGTTGGACTATTCGATACCGTTGCTTCATTTTATCGGGCAGGAAACAATGATGAAGGAAACTTCAAGCTTGCCCTTGAACCCGATAGTGCAGAAACTATCTACCACATTACTGCATACCATGAATATCGTAAGAACTTCCCACTCACATCACTCAAACGCAGCGGAGTATTGCCGCCCAACTTTTTTGAAGAGGTATTTCCGGGCGCGCACGCTGATGTTGGAGGAGGCTATCCATCTGTTGAGCAATATGGAAAAGAAGGCCTGCCCGACATATATGGATTTCCCATCACTGATAGCTACAATCTAGAGCTAGATAAGCAGCTCAATCTACCTGGGCTGTTACCTCGCGATACGGTTGGATATCTTGAGTACTATGACAAGTCATGGGAGACTGAAATTCAACAAACATATCGAGAGCCAAAGCAGTTTGGTCAAGTGAAGCATGAAGCTAATACATTGTATTTTTATCGCCTTCAGCCGATCAGCACTGGCTTACAGGGCCTTTCTTTAGAGAGAATGAGAGTTCAAGGTGAGCAATCTGGTATACACTGGAATACGAACCGATATGAGAAACCTATTGATTTTGACAAAAGCACCGAGCTTATTCAGCTTGCCAACACACTGAATACTTTACCCAAAGGTTCAATTACATCCTCTGACTGGTTAACGACCGTTGCACCGCATGCGAACGAAACCATTCATCGCCCTTACGACATTCCCGTTAGCCCTGGCTACCATGACATAAAAATTCAGTTCGCCAACTCGCCCAACATCAATGAATCTGGTGAGCTATTTAGGGAAATATTCGACAATGTCTAAATCCGTGAGTTTCCTATTAATCTGCTTAATGCTTGTCGGATGTTCAGACGAACAAGAGGTGTATAAAACACATGCTCGACTTGCCAATGCAGGCAGCCTTGACGGGCCCTATGGGATCATTGATGTGTATGCTACAGATACTTTTGGCGGTCGTATGGGGTTTGGGTTTGGTGCGGTAAATGGCTTCCCAGGAGCAAGCGCCGATGTGGGCGGCCTTGGGGTGCCCAATTTTATTGCGGGCCATTGGGTTAAAGAGGACCCAACAACGAGAAGAGATAGCGTTTACTTTCGCATTGCGTCTCCTATCGATAGTGAATTAGCCAAGAAAAAGATCGAAACGCTAGAAAACTACTACGAAAACTATTCGACCCGCTGGGGGAAAATGCAGTTTGCCGTAGAGGGACCAAGGGCTATGCTCTATTTTTCTTTAGGTTGTTTCCGGAATGACGATTGCACACCACGCCAAAATGCCGACCCCAATGGCTGGGTAGTAAGAAGCCCCAATGGACGTGGCGACGTCGTTTTGCTGTTTGATGGCATTGGTGAAACATCCCCCTCTCCCTATCCAAAGTCTCGTTTAGATTCTCGTAGAATTTACTATGAATTAGCCGAATACAGTGGCATCGACTTTTCAGAGGTCAGGGATGTCGATGGTCAAATCGTAGAAGACGCAGTCGAAATGCCAGTGTATTCAAAAGTGGCGTGGAGTGAAGCTATCAACCCTGAGGATGATTTGAAAGCATGGAAATATCGCTACTATAAATTTGAACATTCGATGGATGACCCTGACGCTCAGGAAGCGAAAATACAGGCCTATCGACAAGGTGCGTTTGATGGGTACCTCAAGCACACCTATATGGAGTTCCTGTTAAAGGGAGATAGCGTAAAAATCACGTACTCTGCCTCATGTTTTCTACCAAATACGACATGTACCGTCACCGAAGATCCCCAAAAACGCTGGGAATACATCCCTGAGATAGATAGGTATGGTGTCGTTTTGTTCAGCGGAAAAGCCGATACGTCAGATAAACCATTTGATGGCATACCAGCACCTCAATAATACCGATTTTGCGTTAAACACCAAATGTATGAATACCGTATTCACTAGTGACCATTGATACAAATAGAAGCCGTATTTCAAGGGCAATGGTATTAGCAATAACATTGTTTGCCCTCTCTCTTGAATTGCTTACGTTGCTTGAATTCACACTAAACGCTGATGCTTACCACTTCGGCTCCGAAGTGAATGGCTTACGGCATGAAAGTGCGTGGCACTATGTTGGGTTTTCTCTCGTTACCCTCACCCTGTTATTTGTCTCCTTGTTCGTGGAACGCCTATTGGAATCAGATGCGTGGGACTTTGCGCTTCGCGTTGCCTTGGTTTTTATCTCTGTTTTTCTTTTCGTCGTTGTTTAAGTGTCTATCTCGCCAATCCTTTCATTGACTTCCCAAAACCAGCCTCGTCATTGCTGAGGCACTTTCACACTTCAACGGTTCACTTTCTTGCTGGTTGCTCGTCGACTCGATGTTGATCAGAAAACCACACTAAAAACATGGGCCGTGATAGATTACTCGTCACTATCGCATTTACTATCGTCGCAACACTTAGCTTCATTTTGTAGAGGTAAATAATGAAAACGATTGAACAGCGACTAAAAGAAATCCAAATCGTACCTGTCATTGCGATTAACGATGTCGCTCACGCTCTGCCTCTGGCAAAAGTGTTGGTAGAAAATAACCTGCCATGTGCTGAAGTGACTTTTCGTACAGAAGCGGCTGCAGAATCCATTCGCATTATGCGTGACGCTTACCCTGAGCTACTGATTGGTGCAGGCACGGTATTGACGACGGAACAAGTCGACATCGCGATTGATGCTGGCGTGGATTTCATCGTGAGCCCGGGTTTCAACCCAACCACAGTGAAATACTGTCAGCAGCGCAACATGCCAATCGTACCGGGTGTGAACAACCCAAGTTTGGTTGAGCAAGCGATGGAAATGGGCCTAAAGACATTGAAGTTCTTCCCTGCTGAGCCGTCTGGTGGCGTGAACATGTTGAAAGCACTGAGCGCGGTTTACCCTGTGAGCTTTATGCCAACAGGCGGTGTTAGCCCGAGCAACGTTGATCAGTACCTTGCGCTAAAAAGCGTTGTTGCTTGTGGCGGTACGTGGATGGTGCCGACTGACATGATGGACAACGGCGACTGGGACGGCATTGCCGCACTGGTAAAAGCGGTTTCAGATCGTTAATCGCTGACGGCTAACCCCATGAAATGCTAAGCCGAGCACATTGCTCGGCTTTTTTTCGCTCGCTCTGCTCCCTTTCTTTATGCCTTCTCTTTATGCCTTCGTCATGTCAGCCTCAAGCCCCACGTTGATCACCTCACTGTATCAACAATAAACCGCTGTGCTGGCTCAGCCACAACTACCCTCTGTGCATGATTGTGAAGAGGGGTTTGTTATGTCTGCGATTCAACAATTCAGCCTTGATGGGCACGTTGCTATTGTCACTGGCGCAGCAGCAGGTATTGGTCGGCGTATTGCTGAAATGTTCGCTGAAGCAGGCGCGTCAGTGGTGGTGAGCGATTTGAATGTAGATGCAGCGAATGAAGTTGCTTCCTCAATCAATGCCACGGGCAGGTTTGCTATCGCAGCCAGTTGCAATGTCACCCTTGAGGTTGAGCGTGCGGCGCTTATCGAGCGTGCGATGACAACCTTTGGCAAAGTGACCATTTTGGTGAATAACGCGGGCGGCGGCGGGCCGAAAGCGTTTGATATGTCGATGACCGATTTCGAATGGGCCTATCAACTCAATGTGTTTGCGCCGTTTCGACTAATGCAGTTATGCGCACCTGAAATGGAGAAAGCAGGCGGCGGCGCCATGTTGAACATCAGTTCGATGGCGGGTGAAAACAAAAATTCGCACATGGCATCGTACGGTTCATCCAAAGCCGCGGTCAACCACCTCACCCGCAATACCGCCTTTGATTTAGGGCCGATGGGCATTCGGGTTAACGCCATTGCACCAGGGGCAATCCGCACCGCAGCGCTGGAAAAAGTGCTCACGCCTGACATTGAAAAAGCGATGTTGAAACACACGCCCTTAGGGCGATTAGGGAAAACTGATGATATCGCTTCCGCCGCGCTGTTTTTGTGTTCGCCTGCGGCGGCTTGGGTGAGCGGACAAGTGCTCACCGTCAGCGGTGGTGGCAGTCAGGAATTAAGTTAATGCCTGTTTAAAGCGGAATGCATTGAAGCGGATAACAAGGGGCACAAGGTTGAATCAAGCAGCCCCTTTTGGAGTTTGGCTGGACAGGGATTACTGCTCCATGATGACCTTCAAGTTTTCAAGGCCCGCTTTGTACAACCCAACGATGGCACCAATCGCTGTTTCGTCGTTCAGGTTCTCAGGCGGGTTGTTGTTTGGGTCGCCTCGGTAAAAACCGGCCTTCCATGTCACGATGCTTTTATCCCCATCCGCTTTGACGGTGATGGTCGATTGATAATTGGTGACAGGGAGAAGTGCAGTGTTGTCTTTGCTGATTTTGTATTTCAGCATCATTTTACTGCTATCAAACGCCTTTATCGTCTCCATCACAGACGCCTCGCCCACAAACACTTGGCGAACCGCTCCTTTTTGATCGGGCTTTCCTTCTACCATCACCACGTTCGTCACTGGTGGCAACCATGAAAGAGAGTTAAACGCGCCAACGGTTTTCCACACCTTGTCAGCAGGGGCGTTAATCGTCATGGACTCTTTCACTTTGAGGCGAGATGGGCCGTGCGCATGCGCGAGAGAAAAGCTCATGGTGCAAAGCAGTACAACAAAAGTAAGAAGGCGTCGTCGATGCATAATCGTTCCCCAATTCATTCACGATGACTCAGTTATATCGGGGGATTGAAGCGAACAGAAACGTTCAATTGGCAAAAGTCTTTTTCATAGCAAGGACAATGGCGGGCTAACAATGATAACGCCGCCTCGGCGGGCGGCTTTCAACGTGGTATGCCGTGCAGTTCGTATAAAAAAACGCATCAATACATCTTCATCGCGCAAACGCTCGCCGAGAGTCACTCGTTTCCCGTTACATCCGCGCTAAATGGTGCCCATTTTTTCGTCAGTCAGTGTTTCAGAATGACAGGGGGAAACCGATGGTGTTTTGAATGTAAAAATTGTTCGCTTTGACGACGTTTACTTTATCGGCCAAAACCACACGATGGGCAGCAGCCCAAAGGCTTTTTCAATCTGAGAAACCAGAAACAGCGCTATCAGTAGCGATCTGAATACACACATAAAATCCTCAAAACGGGTTCTCAGCCCCTAGCTCGAAAATGAAAAGGTGATGAGTAACCTGGGCATATCAAGACGTACATTGATGTTTTCTGTTCACCCGTTTTTCCCCAACGATTAATGTCCGTAGTCAATATTGCTCTATTAACCCCTCTCATTAATGCGTTTTCTCACTGGCGAATCTTACGTCTCATTCCTAATCTCTATATAAATCATTAAAAAGCGTTTGCCTGCATCGTGGTCGTTCACGAGAAGATGCGACGCACTTTTGGGGAACTATATGAAGCGTTATCTCTTGGCAATTGGATTACTGTTGAGTCAGTTAGGTTGTGACTCAAATGCCCCTTCAACCAAGACCATCTTAAACAACACCGCCGAAGATGACGCGATGACACTCGCGCTTTCTAGCCCTCCAGAAAGTGCGGAATATTTAGCAGCCAAACGCTTCGCCAAACTCGTTGATGAAAAAACACTGGGTGAGGTGAAAATCAGATTTATCGAATCTAACTCCCGAATTTCTGACAGAGAAATGGTCGCTGCTGTGCAGAAAGGGTTACTCGATTTCACCATCACGCCTACCTCTCGTCTTTCTTACATCGCACCAGACATGCAGTTGTTCGACTTGCCTTTCCTGTTTGAAGATGAAGCGGCTGTTGACCGCGTTTTTGACAGCAGCGCTGCAAAGCTTTTGCTCTCCAAATTGGATATTCAGGGGCTAGTCGGCCTTTCATTATGGCGTGGTGGCTTCAAACAACTCATGACGACATCACCGATCGAGGCCCCAGAAGACTTCCAGCAACGACGCTTTAAAATCATGGAAAGCCCATTGCTTCGCGAACAATTCAAACTCTGGGGTGGCGCAACCGTCCCCATCGCAGCAAGGCACACAGAGAACGCGTTCCAAAAAGAAGCCATTGATGGGCAAGAAGACACCATCGCAAACATGGCGGGTATTAATGTCGAAAATGCCAACGTGCTCATAACGAACCACGGCTATGTGTCTTTCGTTGTGGCGATGTCGCTAAAATCACACAACGCGCTCTCTCCGACCAACAGAAAAGCCGTGAGGGCCGCCGCCAAAGAAGCAACAGCCTACCAATACGAACTGGCGAATCAGCAAAATGCACAGGCCCTCGAAACATTGAAAAGCAAAGCGACGGTGACAAACGTTTCACCAACACTCACCCGCTGGCTTAACGATGAATCCGCCCCCCTATTGGAGCGCTATCGTCAACGCCTCGGTACGGCGATGGTTGAACAGATCTTACAAGCTCGCGAAAACTGGGCTGAGCCACATCCTGAAAAAATCTTGGTCGCATTAGATGCAGATCTTAGCGGCAACTCGGCCAATTCTGGCCTCTCCATTCGTCGCGGTATTGAGCTCGCCATTGATGAGATCAACGCACAAGGGGGCTTGTTAGGAAAAGAAGTGGCGCTGGTGGCACGTGATAATTCCATGATCCCTTCTCGTGGCCTCGATAACCTTGAGACCTTTGCCGAGCTGCCCAATCTTATTGGTGTCTTCAGTGGCATCAGCAGCCCCGTTGTACTCGCCCAGATTGATTACATTCACCACAAAAAAGTGTTGATGCTCGCCCCTTGGGCTGCTGCGACGCCAATCATCGACAACACGAAATCACCTAACTACGTGTTCCGAGTGTCGGTACGCGATGAATATGCCGCCGAATTCTTGCTCAATGGTGCGTTAGAAATTTCAGACAATGTGGGGTTGTTGTTGGTCAACAATGGGTGGGGGCGCAGCAACTATAAAGGGCTCACCGAAGCGCTGGATAAGCGCAATTTATCGGCGTCTCATATTGAATGGTTTAATTGGGGTGAACGTGATTTCTCCTCCAAAGTCGACCGCCTCATCAAGAAGGGAGCGGACGTAGTGATCTACGTGGGGAATCCTGTAGAAGGCGAGAAATTTGTGTCTGAGCTAGCGCAACGAGTGTCTCCGCCGAGCGTCATTTCGCACTGGGGGATCACAGGATCAGACTTTGCACAAAAGGCCTCTGTCGCGTTAGAACGCGTTGATCTTCGTGTGCTTCAAACCTTCAGCTTTATCGACAACAACAATGCTGAGGTTTCTGACCTTGCGAAGCGTTATCACCTTCGCTATAGCACATCAGAACCTACTGAAATCGTTGCGCCATCCGGCACAGCCCATGCTTACGATCTCATGAACATGCTTGCCACAGCGACAACGCGTGCAGGCAAGGTGGACATGACACGCATTCGAAACGAGATGCAAAAAATCGATAAACATTCTGGACTCATGAAACACTACATCGAACCGTTTGCAAACGGCAATCAGGATGCCCTAGAGCGCTCTGACTACATATTCGCACGCTATCAAGATGGGGCCCTGCATCCAGTAGGCAGTAAAAATGCCCCAAAAAACACAGCGAACAGTGAGAAAATGCGGCCTATGGAGAACACGCCTTAATGTTGGCGAAAAACAGCATTGCACAACGCTTTTCCCGTTCCATTTTAAAACTGTTGGTCGCGTTCTTTGTCTTCGTAGTAAGCGCGACCACAGTTATCGAAGTTATGCGTATCGAACGCCAGTTCAAGTCGCACCTTGAAGACCTTGCTCAAAGTGGTTTGAATGCCCTCAATGCAGAATTAAACGTTCAGCAAAGGGCCGTTGCACGTACCGCATCCAGTAAGCTATCGATCAATAGCTTGATAGACATTGATGGGGGTAGAGCCTACTTTCACCACGCACTTGATGACCTCACACTCTTTAATACCGTTCAAGATGCCTTGGTGTTCGATTATGCGGGGAACACACTATTTCGACATCATCATCATGATGCCGATTGGCTGACACCGTCATTAGTGAATGACACCCTAACCACATCAGAGGGGGGTGTTAAGTTCAGTAACGGCTTTTTTTATATCGTTGAACCCATTGTGTATTTCGATACGGTTCAAGGCGGAATCATCACGCGTATTCCTGCAAACCTCCTGATTCAGCGTGTACTGCAAGATACGCGACATGCCTTTATCATCAACATTGGCGATACCTGGAAATACATCAACAGTGAACGACAAGGTTTTAAGTTCACCATCACCAAGGAG
The DNA here is from genome assembly GCF_002876705.1 of Enterovibrio norvegicus. Taxonomy (GTDB): domain Bacteria; phylum Pseudomonadota; class Gammaproteobacteria; order Enterobacterales; family Vibrionaceae; genus Enterovibrio; species Enterovibrio norvegicus_B. The sequence goes on from NZ_MDAG01000021.1 coordinate 32,976, forward strand.
GCCAAAAAAGAACAGGTTCTGGCTGACTTTAACGTATCGCTCACTTACTCAGAGTCCTACCTCTTTCTACTCAATGAAATCACCCCCTGGCTCACCAGCCTAAGTCTTTTAGGATTGTTGGCACTGGTACCTTCCATCGTTATCGCGCGAAACCTTGGACGCCGTATGGCCGATCCCATTTCTCACCTCGTCACAGAGGTGAAATCAGGGAAATACCCTATTTCTGCCTCACAAGAAGGCGATGAAATCGCCATGCTGGCAGACGCGTTCAATGATGCCACGGAAAAACTCGACACATCAAATAAGCTCGATCTTCAAGCGGAACGCATCTCAGGGCAAAGCCAGTTATTAGCGATTGTCGATACCGTGGTCGATTGCATCATCACCATCGACATTAAAGGAAAAATAGCCAGTTTTAACCCTGCGGCAGAAAGTCTCTTTGGTTATCGTGCCAGCGATGTCATTGGCCAGAACGTGAACATTTTGATGCCACAAAAAGAAGCATCAGAGCACGATCAATACCTCGAGAACTACCTCCAAGGAAACCCCGCTAAAATCATTGGAATGGGACGCGAAGTCATCGCGAAGCGCAAAGATGGCTCTGAGTTCAACGCCGACCTTTCAATTAGCGAAATGTTTGTATCAGGAGAGAAGCGATTTACTGGGGTAATTCGTGACATCACAGAACGTAAACGTCACGACCAGATAAAAAGTGAGTTTATCGCCACCGTTAGCCATGAATTGCGTACACCACTCACTTCTATTCGGGGTGCGATTGGCTTGGTGCTGGGTAAATTTGCCGATCAAATCCCTGAAAAAAGCCATCGCATGCTGACGATGGCTTTGAGAAACTGCGAACGTCTCACCTTGCTCATCAACGATATCCTCGACATCGAGAAGTTCGAATCCGGGCAAATGACATTCAACTATTCACGCATCAATCTGAATGCCTTAATACGTCGCGCCATTGAAGACAACGAAGGCTTTGCAAAACAGCATCTGGTGAATATGCATTTTGAATCTCATTGCGACAATGCCTTCGTCAATGCTGACGCCATGCGACTTCAACAAGTCATGGCAAACCTCTTGTCCAACGCAATTAAATACTCTCCCTCAGCAGGAACCGTGTCTATAAGCCTGCATGAACATTCCGATGATTACCGCATCGACGTGACGGATCACGGCCCCGGCATTCCCACAGAATTTCATGCTCATATCTTTGAACGCTTTTCACAAGCAGACAGCACAGACACACGAAGGGTCGGTGGAACAGGGCTTGGTTTGAGTATTTCTCAGGCCATCGTTGAACGCCATCACGGCGAACTGAATTTCTATTCCGTGCCAGGGGAAGGTGCAACCTTTTATTTCACCCTGCCGGCAGAGCCTTGTGACCAAACGCGGCTTATTCGCCACTCGGCACTCAACACCAGCGACATGCGCCAACAGGTTTTGTGTATCGACGACGATGATCACTGCATCGAAACCCTGCGGGATATGCTCACAACTTACGCTGATATTTCCCATGCATTTTCATTCGACAGCGCCAAACTCGCTCTCAATCAGCAATTTTTTGATCTTGTCATTTTGAATGTTGATATCGCTGACGGCTGCGGCGAAAAATTGCTCCAGTCCCCATTATTAAACGGCACAGCGATTATCGTTGTCATGCAGGAAGATAATGAAAAAGTGCTTCCTGATCAGGTAAAAGCGACATTTCATAAGTCTCCATCGAGTATCAAGAGGCTGAAAAATGAAGTCCGTCTTATACTCAATAGAAGTCACAAGGAAAGGCAACTAAATGCATAACAATGTTACCGTGCTTTATGTTGAAGACGACGAGGACATTCGAGATGTTGCGGAGATGGCACTCGAAGACGATGGCTTTACGATCTTACCCTGTGAGTCAGGGGCCGATGCATTGGAAAAGGCCGCGTTGTCAGAACCCGATCTTTTGCTACTTGATGTGATGATGCCGGACATGGATGGGCCGACCACCCTCGCTAACTTGCGAAAGCTTCCTCACCTTGCATCCACGCCCGTGATCTTTATGACTGCAAAAGTGCAGCCCGCGGAAATCAATGCGTATCGCAGTTATGGCGCCATTGGCGTCATCAGCAAGCCCTTTGACCCTATGGGTCTTGCCGATGAAATCAAACAACTCATGACACAGGCGTAGTTTATGAAGCCGTCGCAGATAAAAAAATTCCAAGAACAACAAAACAAGTTCTCTAAAGGTGTTGCCACACGTATTGATAGGATCACCGCGCTTTGGGTTGCCATTCAATCTGCGGCCGACAACCATTTCACAGAACTGGAAGACTTGATCTTAGAAGCGCATAAACTCGCAGGAACAGCGACAACCTTAGGCTTCGTCGACTTGGGGGAGCGAGGGCGAGACATTGAGATCCTAACGCGACCGTATTTAGAAAAGCAGGCGCTACCCAAAGGCGATGCGGATCTAGAATCCATCATCCAATCGCTAAGTTATGTAAGTACGATAGAACCTAAACGCCCTGAAGACATGACCTACGGGGAAGTGACACTGCTGCATGAGCAAGGACGCACCAAGCAATTGGTTTACGTCGTAGCAGAACACGCCGAAGACACTAAAGACATGGTCGAACAGCTTCAGTTTATTGATTATGAAGTTGTGTCGTTTGATTCTGCAGACACGCTGAAGCTAGCCCTTGATAAAGAGGCCCCTTCGGTACTTATCGTCGATTTGCGTGAATTTGATCTGCTTGATGAAGTCACCAAAGTGTGGCGAAAAGCCAGTGGGATCCCTTTGGTGGTTCTGAGTTCCTCTGAAAGTTGGGACAGCCGTTTGAACGCCGCACAAGCCGGTGCATTTGCCTTCTTCCAAAAGCCCATTGAATACGATGATATTCTCGAAGTGTTGGATAACCTTTGGGAAAGCAGCAACGCGCAATATCGCGTGTTGATCGTGGAAGATGAACGCATGCTTGCCGAACATTACTCCATCATCCTGCAAGGTGCAGGCATGAAAACGCTCATTTTGGAAAATACTGAACACCTGTTAGACGAAATCGGCGAGTTCAGCCCTGATTTGGTGCTGATGGATTTGTACATGCCAAACTGCTCGGGCGTGGAAGCGGCCAGCGTGATTCGCCAACATAAGTCTCACACCAATTTGCCTATCGTGTACCTTTCCGGTGAGACGGACTTAAAAACCCAGATGCAAGCACTTCAAGTCGGGGCGGATGACTTCCTAACGAAGCCGATTAATGATTTACACCTCACTCAAGCCGTCTCGATTCGTGCGAAGCGTTTCCGTCAACTCAGCGCCTTGATGGACAGAGACAGCCTGACAGGCTTGCTCAATCACTCCAACCTGAAAGTGGCACTCGACAGGGAGCTGTCTCGCGCTCGACGTCATCATTCGCAAGTCAGCTTTGTCATGATTGATATTGACCACTTTAAATCGGTGAACGACAAATATGGCCACCCTGTAGGCGACAAAGTCATCAAAGGCGTGGCGAGGCTACTGAATTACCGTTTCCGTAAAACCGATACCTGCGCACGGTATGGCGGCGAAGAGTTTGCACTCATCTTGCCCGACACCCCTGCAGACATTGCGCTTCGATTGATAGATGAGTTTCGACTGACGTTTTCTAAAACGCCGTTTTCCAATGGCCCGGAGACGTTTTATTCTACCCTTAGTGCAGGACTCGCGACTTTTCCTGAGTTTCAATCAATTGAAACCATCATTGAAGCGGCCGATTCCGCGTTATATCTCGCAAAAGAAAAAGGCCGAAACCGCGTTGTTACCCACGTAGAGCTTGATACAGGGAAGGACGACGAGAAAAGCGCCTGAGAGATCACTAAGAGAAAGCTGTGAGGGTTTTGCAAGAATTTCGCAACCCTCTCGCCATTTTTACGCGCCATGCTGAGGGTGTACCTCATCTGCATGGAGCTCAACATGAACAAATTACTCCTTGGCTTAGCGATTGGCGCGTCTCTCTCTGCCTCCGCCCACGCCGCCAATATTGAAGTCAATATCACGAATGCCACTGATGGCATCTACTTCACGCCTCTCCTCGTCGCCACGCACAGTAAAGACGCTTACCTGTTCCGCTCAGGCGAATCTGCATCGTCAGAGCTTGAAGCCATGGCGGAAGGTGGTGACATTTCAGGCCTTGAAAGCGTTGCTGCCAATGCGGGGGCATCAGTCAGTGCAAACCCTGCTGAAGGCATTTTGAATCCGGGGGATTCCACCAGCACCACATTGTATGCTGAGCACGGCGATGTGTTGTCTATTACTGCCATGTTACTCCCTTCTAACGATGCATTCATCGGCGTTGATAGCTGGAAGATTCCTAAGAAAAAAGGCACCTATGTCATCAAAGCGAACGGCTATGATGCAGGAACAGAAGCCAATGACGAGCTGGCTGGCAGCGTGCCAACGCCACCGTTTATCACCTTCGGTGCGAACGGCACGGGCGTCGACACTAGCGTTGCTAATGACAAAGTTCACATCCACCCAGGTAATCTTGGCGATACCGATCCACAAGGTGGCATCAGTGACTTTGACAGCACAGCACATCGTTGGTTAAACCCTGTCGCGCTGATCACTGTCACTGTGTATTAAGGGAGGGCTGACTATGTTTCGCTTATCCCTTGTTGGCCTAACGGCACTGATCCTTGCGGGCTGTCCGCTGCAAAAAGAGTACAAAGTGACGGTAGAAAACCTCACTGACGCGCAGCCTATGTCTCCCGTTACCCTGATTACACACAAGAAGCAATTCACCTTGTTCGAAACAGGCCAACCTGTTTCCGTCGCGTTGGAGAAATTGGCCGAAGGCGGTGATAACAGCGGCGTACTGGCTTACGAAAACAATCGAAAAGTCGGAGAAACCTTCTCTGGAGAAGGCGCATTGCCACCAGGCGCATCAGAAGAGTTCACGGTGTACGTCACGCGTAAGAACACCCAATACTTGTCTGTGGCTTCCATGTTTGTGAACACCAATGACGCCATCGTGGCTGAAACAGGCATCAACCTGAGGAAAATCAAGCCAGGGCAGAGCATGTCATTCAACATCCCTGTTTGGGATGCAGGAACAGAAGCCAATGACGAAGCTGCATCTGCCATTCCAGGACCAGCAGGCGGCGGAGAAGGCTTTAATACGGAACGTGATGATGTCGATCGCATTCGTATTCATCCCGGCGTGTTGTCTGTGGATGATGGTTTGAGTGATTCAGCACTGTCATACCGTCATCGCTTCCTCAACCCAGGCGCGAAAGTCACGATTACTCGAGTGTGGTAGTTCGGGTAACAGTGAACGCCAGATACGTCCTAGCCTCCAATCGACGTATCTGAGCGGTAACATCAGGTTTTCATCTAGCCGAACTTGATGTTCCAAACGCTCTCCCCCTTGACCGGGTGAGAGCGTTTTTTCTTATCCTGATGTTACCGATCTGTACCCAGTAAACTGAATGCGAAACCATCCCGTAATGTTACGCATTGAAATGTGATAATCTGCTGTTGGGTCTACAGACCTTTGATGATGATTTTTACAATGGTCTGTGGGGGCTTTATTCAAAGCAAGGGCTCCGAAGTGTCGTCGCTTACATCAGAAGCCGATAACGCAGAAGAAAATCGCCACAAATACGGCCCGAAGCCATACCAAGGAGAGAGTGTGCTGAGCTATATCGAATCTCATGAAACGGTATTTCGTTTGTTTTCTTTTTTCTCCATCTTCATCGTGATGGCGGCATTCGAGTGGCTCTTTCCTAAACGTCTTCTTTCCGTCAGTAAAGCAAAACGCTGGCTGAACAACATTGCGTTGATGGTGTTTAACACGGTCGCATTACGCATCATCTTCCCCGTTGCAGCGGCGGGTTTTGCCGCTTGGTGCCAAGCCAACGGCATCGGCTTATTTCACTTTTTTGAGATCTCTCATGGCATTGCCGTGCTACTTAGCATTGTCGCGTTAGATGGCATCATTTGGTTCCAACACCGCCTTTTCCACACCGTCCCTCTTTTATGGCGACTGCATGCCGTGCATCATGCTGACCGAGATTTAGACGTCACCTCTGGCGCACGATTCCATACCATTGAAATTTTGCTTTCCATGTTGATCAAGTTAGTAGCCATTGCGTTACTCGGCGCGCCAGTGGTTGCCGTGATCCTGTTTGAAATCATTCTTAGCGGCATGGCGTTGTTTAATCACAGCAACGTTGCCTTGCCACATTCGATCGACAAAGTGGTGCGATGGTTTGTTGTGACGCCCGACATGCACCGCGTTCATCACTCCATTCATCGCCATGAGTCGGACTCAAACTTTGGATTTAATCTGGCTATTTGGGATCGTCTGTTTAACACGTATCGCGCTCAACCTGACGAGGGGCACTATGGCATGACCATTGGCTTGTCCTACGTGCGAGAGGAAAAACATGTGGTCTGGTTGTTTGGTCTATTACGCATGCCTTTTACTCGCAATAAAGCATCATCTTCTGAGCCATCAAACGAGCAAAACAACTCGTCACTTTAGCCACCTTCACAACCGTTAGGAAAGCACCGCCCATGAGCACCGTTATTGTTACCTCGCTTAACCCTGCCAAAATTGCAGCGGTAGACACCGCGTTTCGCGCCGTTTTTCCAGAACAAGACATGACCTTTCAAGGTGTATCCGTGTCCAGCGATGTGCCCGATCAACCCATGACCAGCGAAGAAACCTTGGCGGGCGCCCGTAATCGCGTAAGAAACGCAAAAGCAATCGTTGAAGGGGATTTTTATGTGGGCGTGGAAGCAGGTCTAGACGACCCTTTCACGTTTGCATGGATGGTGATTGAAAGCGCAAACATCGACGGAAAACACCGAACCGGCGAAGCCCGCTCAGCCTCTCTCCCCTTGCCACCTGCCGCCATTAAAGGCATTGAAGCAGGCAAAGAACTGGGCGATGTGATGGATGAGATGTTTAACGAGGAAAACGTAAAGCAAAAAGGCGGGGCTATTGGCATGCTTACCGAACACCTGCTCACTCGAAGCTCGGTCTACCATCAAGCCTTGGTGTTGGCGCTGATCCCGTTTATCCATCCGGCGTTATTTCCGGAAGAATAAGATTCGAGATTCGAGATTCGAGATTCGAGATTCGAGATTCGAGATTCGAAGATAGTGGGGTAAGTCGCTTCAGCGTCAAACTGTTTGCTCTGCCCTTACGCTTTTTCTCTTATCTCGAGTCTGCTCTTTCTCTCATCTGGCGATGGCTACTTCTTCAACAACTCCACCAGCCATGCTTTTTCCGACTCATCAAATTGCTTCAATTCGTTCGATCCGCGAGTGATGGTTGCGACGCCCACACCCAGCATTTGGCTAAGCTGGCGCTGGCTGATCTCGCCTTTCAATAACTCGTTAACGATGTTTACGCGGGTAACAAGCGTGTCTCGCTCGTCTTGGGTAAGCAGCATTTTCAACAGTTTTTCTTCGTGGCCCGCGTCGATCGCACGGTGGATAAGAGTGAGAACTTCTTGCCAGTCTGAATACTCAGGTGTGTTTTCCATTGCTACCTCATGCATTGATGCCCGTTACTTATACCCAAATCATGAGCATAATGGCTTTCACACAAACATTGTACGCACAGCGCGTGTGCCACTCAAACATTCAATATCGCTAAAACGCATTCACCCCCTAAATGTTTAAGGAATGATATTTCCTTGAAAACACACGGGGATAAGAAGGTGAACAACAGTGTTGAGCGATAAAAATAAAACGCCCGCCCCTCTCATTGAGTACCCACTAATCGGTTAAGCAGGTCACGAATCAAAGGGGCAGGCATTGATGTTAATACTGGTAGCCTTGCTCACCAGTGGTTAAAAATTGCATCGGTTGTCCAAGCAATTTGCTGTAGTAAATGTCATACATCAGCACATTCTGAACATAACCACGGGTTTCTCTGAAAGGAATCGCTTCAATAAACGAAATGGCATCCAGGTTTCCATCAGATCGTTCCAACCAACGCGTCACGCGGTGCGGGCCAGCGTTGTAGGCTGCAAACGCCAAGATACGGTTTTCGTCAAAGCGATCGAGCATCATGCTTAGGTAACCACTACCTAGTCGAATGTTCACCCCCGGATCACTCAAGCTTTTCGTACCGCGATAATTGAAACCCAGTTTCTTCGAGGTTTCTCGCGCTGTCGCAGGCATAAGTTGCATCAAGCCGCGCGCCCCCACGGGTGATACCGCATTGGTGTAAAACGCACTTTCCTGACGAGATAGCGCCAGCAATGTCGTTAGGGGGACTTGGCGCTCTTTGCTGAAAAACTCAAACCACCAACGATGGGCCAACGGGAAACGGTATTCCAAATGTCCCCAGAGCTTGCCCGCAATCGTGGCCTGCACAGACAGGTGATACCACTTATGCTGAGACGCATAGGCTGCCAGCATGGCTTTTTGCTCTTGGGTCGCGCCATTCAACAGATGACGCCATTCACGACGCGCCGCGGTGAGCTTGTCTAACGCGAGAAGCTCATCAACGCGATCCAATGTCGATTGGAACGGCACTATCTTTGCGCTATCAAGCGGTGTGTGTTGCTGAGGAATAGTGATTGCCGCATTCAGGTGTGAAGCGGCAGCCACGCTGTAGAAATTGCGCTCACCCAGCATGGCAGCAAACCCTTTTTCTGCTGCCGCTTTATTGCCAAGCTCTAACGCAACACGGGCTTTCCAGTATTGCCATTTGAGGTTTTTCGCTTCTTCCGCTGAAAGCTTACCTAACCAAAGGTTAACGTCTTTCCAATCCGCGCTCAGCAATGACACACGAATACGGCGATCGAGCAGCGACGGGTTTTGCGTGGTCTTAAGCTTGCTATCACGCCACGTCGCCAGTGTTTCGTCATCGGTACTCATCAAGCGACTTGCCACAAAATCAGCCATTTCTTGGCGAACATGACGCGTGTAATGTTGCCCTTCCACGGTGCGCGTAAACTGCGCTACGGCTTCTTTGGAATCAATGCGAGCAAGGCGCTCAAACGCCAAACGCGTAAGACGCTGATTGAACGGTGTTACTTTGTTTTTCTTCGAAAAGTCTGACACGCCTTGAGGCTTATCGTACAAATCTTGAATTTGTTCGCCGCGTGCTTTTGCTGATCCGGTCAATTGCTTATTGAGGTAGCGCATTAAGGCAACATTGCGCTTATCAAACACCAACAACATGCGTTCTAAGATCAGGTCGTTGTTCAATTTCCCATTGTCTTCAAGGAAGCTGAATAGCGGGTCACAGGCGTTATCAACCGACGATCCTGAGAGGTAAAGCGATTTAGCGCCAGACAGCGCAAGGGCTTTGTCACCCGCTTGGCTATGGGCAAAATAGTATTGGCATTGGTAGCTCTCGCCACGCGGCAACGTCTTTTGATACGTCAGCAAGGTTTTCCACTGTCCTTTCGCTGCCAATGTACTCAAATACCTCGCGCGAATTGAGCGTGTAAAAGGCAAGTCAGCATAGGTTTTTTCAAACTGCTGAACGTCATTCATCGACGCCGAGTTCAACGACCGTGAAAAGCTGCGATAGTCCAAATACGGATAAAGCGGATAATCTGAAATACTGTTTTTGAGGCGTGTAAACTCCGCCAGGTTATTGCCTTCTATGGCAGATATCGCTGACTCATAGCGAGCACGTTTTTCATCTAGCGTTAAGGCATAAGACGACGTCGAAACCATCGTCAACGCCATCAAACTGGCAGGCAGCATTTTGGTTGAAATTGAACGAGACATCGCGCTAAGCGATTTAAAATAGGCGTTTGTAATTATTGATTTTTTTGTTGATAGCATTCCGTATGCTTCTCCAAGGCGCACCTGTTCATTTAGCTTATACCTAAACCGCGCAAAGATTCAGGTTTCACTGAGTTTAATTGTATCTGTGATCCATGCCCTTTCTGGCAGTGTCATGCCACAAAGTCAGACACCTTCATTCCGCGGTCGTTTGAGGGGATATACCCAAGAAGCCTGAAGATGCTCGATGTCAGGTTACTTGGGTATATACCAAACTGTCGGCACAAATGCCTCTATTTAACTGTTGCTGAATGCGTCAAAGTGAAGCGGTTAACAGAAAGAAGCGCGCAGGCTTCGTGCCTCAAATGTCCCGCATTTTTTGCCGCACCCTGCTAGTTGGTAATCTCAATGCAAAAATGGTTCCCTTTTCATCGACATTCCTCAGGCGGTTTCAAGTTCGATTTACGTCTTTGATACCTGCAACTTCAGGTGGATTGGGATAGAATAAGCCTTTTATGTGACAAGAGAACGCGAGCAGAAATGGCTGAGTACGTTTATACCATGTCGCGCGTTGGCAAAATTGTGCCACCGAAGCGTCAGATCCTGAAAGACATCTCCCTGTGCTTTTTCCCTGGCGCCAAAATCGGCGTATTGGGTCTAAACGGTGCAGGTAAATCCACCCTTCTTCGCATCATGGCGGGTATCGATACCGATATCGAAGGTGAAGCACGTGCACAACCTGGCATCAAAGTGGGTTACCTGCCTCAGGAACCAAAACTGGATGAAGAAAAAACCGTTCGTGAAACCGTAGAAGAAGCGGTGGCGGATGTTGCAGGTGCACTTTCTCGTCTAGACGCAGTTTACGCGGCGTACGCAGAACCTGATGCAGATTTCGATGCCCTCGCAAAAGAGCAAGGCGAACTCGAAGCGCTGATCCAAGCAAAAGACGGCCACAACCTAGATAACGCCCTTGAGCGTGCTGCTGACGCACTGCGTTTGCCAGAGTGGGATGCGAAAATTAAGCATCTATCTGGTGGTGAGCGTCGTCGTGTTGCTATCTGTCGTCTGCTGCTAGAAAAACCTGATATGTTGCTTCTTGACGAACCAACGAACCACTTGGATGCAGAATCTGTGGGTTGGTTGGAGCGTTTCTTGGTGGATTACAACGGCACCGTTGTGGCTATCACGCACGACCGTTACTTCTTGGACAACGCTGCTGGCTGGATCCTAGAACTTGACCGTGGTGAAGGTATTCCATGGGAAGGTAACTACACCTCATGGCTTGAGCAAAAAGATGCGCGTCTACAACAAGAATCGTCGCAAGAAAGTGCTCGCCAGAAGACCATCGAGAAAGAACTTGAGTGGGTTCGTCAGAATCCTAAAGGTCGTCAGTCAAAATCTAAAGCACGTATGGCGCGCTTTGAAGAGCTGAACAACAGCGAACACCAACGCCGTAACGAAACCAATGAGCTGTTCATTCCGCCTGGCCTACGTCTTGGTGATAAAGTTATCGAAATCAACAATCTGACCAAATCATTTGGTGATCGCGTGTTGATTGATGACTTGTCATTCAGCGTGCCAAAAGGTGCAATCGTCGGCATCATCGGTGCGAACGGTGCGGGTAAATCAACCCTGTTCAAGATGTTGAGTGGCACTGAGCAACCCGACAGCGGCACCATCGAGCTGGGTGAAACCGTGCAACTGGCATCGGTTGAACAGTTCCGTGACAGCATGACGGATTCAAACACCGTGTACCAAGAGATCTCTGAAGGTGCGGAAATTATCCGTATCCACAACTTTGAGCTTCCAGCACGTGCGTACTGCTCGCGCTTCAACTTCAAAGGCAGCGATCAACAAAAACGCATCGGTGATTTGTCAGGTGGTGAGCGTAACCGTGTTCACTTGGCGAAACTGCTTAAGTCAGGCGGTAACGTATTGCTGCTGGATGAACCAACCAATGACTTGGACGTAGAAACCCTACGTGCATTGGAAGAAGCACTGCTGGAATTCCCAGGCTGTGCCATGGTTATCTCGCACGACCGTTGGTTCCTTGACCGTATCGCTACCCACATTCTTGATTACCGCGACGAAGGTAAAGTGAACTTCTTCGAAGGTAACTACAACGAATACAGCGAGTGGTTGAAGCAAACGTTGGGCGCACAAGCAGCCCAACCGCACCGCATGAAGTACAAGCGTGTAACCAAGTAATATTGGGCATGATGTACGTAAAAGGGTCACTTCGGTGGCCCTTTTTCTTTTTGTTTCACAGTCGGATATAACAGATCTGCACAACATCATTGAGCGTATTATCACTAACACGCGCCGTGCATCACGCTCGAGACAAGCAAGAGTAGAGTTATAGGTGCGTCTCACCTACACTGGTGTAAAGAGTTTAATAGTACGGTGTAACAAATCTGAGGCAAAACAACGCCTCCGAGGACATAAGTTATGGCAGAACGTCGACAATTTTCTCGCGTTGTATACCGAGCGCCCGCCACCATGACGCAAGGCGATAGCGTGTGGCAGACAAAGATTTTAGATTTATCACTAAAAGGCGCACTGCTAGAAGCTCCCACACACTGGCAAATGGAAAGCGCACAGGAATACAATGTTCACTTCCAACTTCATGAATCTGAGATCAGCATTGATATGGATGTTGATGTGGTTCAAGAGGTCGATGGCTTGCTTTGCTGTAAAATCGTGCACATCGATATCGACAGTGCCAGCCACCTAAAACGCCTCGTTGAATTAAACGTTGGCAATGATGATTTGCTTCATCGAGAATTAGCACAACTCACCGATATGAAAGATATCGTATAATCCTTTTTTTGCTCGCTGCGCATACGTACATAAAGTAGTAGTCACATGCCACACAACATTCGAATTGCTGTCTCTCATGCCAATGGGTCGCGTCACTATGTGATGTCCCCTTGGCTTAAAAAAGCCCTTCTCATCTTTTTGGTCATTCTGGTGACAGGCATTGCCGCCAGCATTGCGGCGATCTATTACCTGAGCCATCGTTCAGAAACCGCCGAGCTGACCCTTCAGAACATGACGGAACAAAGCTCGGAACTGGTAGGCCAACTTGAAACGCTAAAACAAAAGCGCCAACAACTTGAGCAATTGATCAGCAATAAAGAAGAAGAGTACGCGCAAACCATCGAAGACAAAGATAACCAACTGGATTACCTGACCAAGCGCGTATCAACGGTTGAAGAAGTGCTTGGCCTTGAAAAAGAAACCGACAACGATGCACCGCTGGCACAGCGTTTGGATGTCGCAGCGATAAACTCGGCGGTTCGCTCCACCATGTTGCAGCTCATACCAAGCGGTCAGCCGATTGAAAGTTATCGTCGCTCTTCCGGCTATGGTTCTCGGACTCACCCCGTGACGGGCAATAAGAAATTCCACCTTGGGCTCGATCTCACTGCGGACATCGGCACCCCGGTTTACGCACCTGCAGACGGCGTGGTGGAATATAAACGCCCAAGCCGTAAGAAAGGTTACGGTAACATGCTGAAAATTGACCATGCTTTTGGCTTTATGACGCTGTACGCTCACCTTGATAAATTCAATGTGAACACCGGGAATTTTGTGAAAAAAGGCGACTTGATTGGTTGGTCTGGCAACACAGGTTTATCAACGGGCCCTCACCTTCACTATGAAGTGCGCTTCCTTGGCCGCGCGTTGAACCCTAAGCGTTTTATTGCATGGACACCTGATAACTTTGAATCACTGTTCGAGGAAGAGAAGAAGGTGAACTGGGCAAGCTTGGTGAAGATCATGGAAAACATGGTGGCAACACAGGTTCAACTCGCCTCTGAGGTGTCACCACAATTCGAGCCGCAAAAAGACCAACTTGATGAGAAAGAAAACTTAGTGACGGCATCTAAATAACGGTTATCGGCGATAAGATCAGAAAAGGCATCCCACGGGATGCCTTTTTACGTTAACGGATAACAGGCAACGAAGCGGAATTACTCGAACTCTTCCAGCACTGACAGTGCATCAGAAAGTTTGGTCACGCCATACACCTTCATGCCCGGAATATCGTTTTTTGGTGCATTGGCGGCAGGAACAACCGCGCGTTTAAATCCGTGTTTTGCCGCTTCCATCAGGCGTTCTTGTCCGCTCGGTACGGGGCGAATTTCGCCCGCCAAACCCACTTCGCCAAACACCACCAAATCTTTTGGCAATGGACGATCGCGAAAGCTAGAGATCAACGCCAGCAGCAAGGCCAGATCCGCGCTGGTTTCTGTCACTTTCACGCCACCCACAACGTTCACAAACACATCTTGGTCAGACATTTGTAGGCCGCCATGTTTGTGTAGCACAGCCAACAAGAGCGCGACCCGGTTTTGCTCCAAACCAACAGCCACACGACGAGGGTTAGCCATTTGGCTGTAATCCACCAGCGCTTGAAGTTCGACAAGCAATGGACGCGTGCCTTCCCAAAGCACCATGACGGAACTGCCTGATGTTGGATCTTCACCTCGACTCAAGAAAATCGCAGAAGGGTTGCTGACTTCGCGAAGCCCCTGCCCTGTCATGGCGAACACGCCCAATTCGTTGACCGCACCAAAACGGTTTTTGTGGCTACGCAATGTGCGGAAACGGCTATCACTTGAACCATCCAGCATCACTGAACAGTCGATACAGTGCTCAAGCACCTTGGGGCCCGCCAGTGTGCCGTCTTTCGTGACATGACCCACCATGAAGATGGCGACGTTGTTTTGCTTTGCGTAACGCGTGAGCGCCGCGGCGGATTCACGCACTTGCGCCACACTGCCCGGCGCAGACGCAATATCCGCGCAATGCATCACCTGGATGGAGTCAATCACCATCAGTTTCGGGCGTTCTTGGTGCGCAATATTACAGATGTTTTCGACATTGGTTTCCGAAAGCATTTTCAAATTATCTTTCGGCAAACCTAAACGTTCTGCACGCATCGCGACTTGTTGAAGTGATTCTTCACCCGTGACATAAAGCGTCGGCATTTGGCTCGCTAATCGACACATGGTTTGCAGCAACAAGGTACTTTTACCGGCACCGGGGCTACCGCCAATCAAAATGGCAGCGCCTGGCACAATTCCGCCACCCAAGACGCGGTCGAGTTCTTTAAAGCCGCTGGAAAAACGGGGCACTTCTTGCAGATCAATGCTTTCTAGCGTTTGCACTTTGGCTTCAGCCGCGCCCGCATAGCCTGCGTATTTCTCTGTACGTGCGACTTGCGGCGATGCAGCAAGCCTCACCTCTGTGATGGTATTCCACGCGCCACAAGCGGTGCATTGACCTTGCCAACGCGGATAATCTGCGCCGCAGTCGTTACAGACATAGGCTCGCTTTGTTTTCGCCATGGTTTCTCCCGATTGATATTTTTTATCAATGCGTTAGTAGATTCAATTCACACAATGTATGTAAAACCGCCAAGCACAAGAAACAAGTGCGACGGAAGACTAACTTCTGCGTTCCTTACCGCGCGCCGTACGAAAAAAAGGTAAACTTTTCTGTCATGTGGCCGCTATGAATACAAGGATTCTACCAGAATTTAGAATGATGCAGGACCAAGACAGGACCCTATACGACCAGCTTCTTCCGCTTTATGAAAAAGCGGACTTTGATGCGCAATTAACCCTTCTAACCCCCAACCTTTCCAATTCGGAACGTTTGCTGATTAAGATGGAAATTCGTCGCCTAATGAGCCCATTTCTTAGGCCCATCGATTTGCGCGGCAAAGTGCAGGGAGAATGTCGATCTTATACCCTATCCGGACTGACACACTGGATGGACGATGTCGCCCTTAATCTCTACCACCGTCGTCTCGACACCTACCAAGGTCAGTTGACGCAAGGCCTGTGGGATGAGCTTCATAACACCCCAAACAGCCACCGTGTTCTCCAACGCACTGGAAACGCGCAAGCCTCACCGCAAGAAAATTTTGTTTCATTAGACGCTGACGCCCTTCGCTTTGGTCACTACCTTTTGCGCAGCGAACACCGTATTCAACTTAACAGTCAGGTGCAGGTTTTTCTACCCGATGGCACGGAAGTCAATGGCACCACGCTAGACATTTCAAATTCAGGGATGCGCATAAAGCTGCCTGCGGCATTTCAATACGACGTGGGCACGGTGCTTACTGTCTATTTCCCGCAACTTGGCGATGAGTGCCAAATCCCCGAACTGTTCACAGGGTTAGATTACCGTCTCGTCGGTATTGAAATTAACCTTGTTAAAGATAACTTCCGCCGATTGCGTCTTCGTTTGATCACCAGCACCGAGGCCATTAAAGAAGCCATTGATGTGAAGTCCAAGTCCGTTGATATCAATACCATCACGGAAAACAAAGACAAGCTGATTTCGACACGCACGCGCAGCTACGAAAAGATCTACCTAGAAAAAACGCCATCACTTCCCCTGTTTTTCTGTGGCAGTGCGCTTCGCTATTGCCTGCTCACCGAGCAAAATCGCGAACTTTGGGATTACTGGCATGATGAAAGAAATCAACCTGTCATCGACAGATTGTTCTCCCCAGGACGGCTACAAAACCTGGCACTGGAAGGGTTAAACTGCAGCGAAACCTTGGTGTATTGCTTCAGCCACGAACATACCGATAAAACCTATTTCTTCTCGGCCTTTCCGACGGAGATGAGCACGGAGCTTCGCCATTTGTTTTGGCACATTGGCAGTGCCCGCCCGTCTTGGCGCGTGTTGCGCGTGACGATGACAAAAATAAGCGAAGAAGACGCTATCCGTCTGCAAGAAGTCTCGCCCGCTTACATCCACCAGATTGACGAGTTGACGCACATCGCCACCATCCAAGATCTCACCTTGGAGCATTCAAACGCCGATTTCAGATACCCAGTAAAACCCAAGATTCCAGCAAAGAGCTTGAATCAATACTTGCACCCGCGCACTGGCATTTCTCCCATTGAAGCGGTGCCATCACTTCTCGCTCCTCAGCGCAAAGAACCGCGCTACAAACATAGAACGGGCGCCACGTTGATCCATCATGTCAGCGGTGAGATCCAAGCACAAACTGTCGACTTTTCATCGAGTGGATTGAACTTAAAACTCACGCGTCCATTCAGTGGTACCAAAGCACAAGAAGTGGCGATCACCTTCAATGACTTTAGGCGCATCGACCCCAAAGCCCCACTTGGCAATGTGCCCTATAAAGTCGTGCGTATTAGCGAAGACCGCACCAATGTCACCTTGGTGTTGATCAAAGACAGACACAGCAGACACCGTAGCGAATACCTTCAACGGCTGATTGACCACAATCAGCACCGTTTGACGCTCGATAGCGAGAAAATGCCCGATCCACCTTTGGTTGAAGCCATGCATCAAATGCTGCTTACGCGTCTGTCGGCCACGCCGTATTTTCTTTGTCGAAAAGGGGATAACTTACAGTTGGCAACCGTTGGCATTAACTACCCAGGTAACGAGCTAAGTCGCTTGTTAGAAAGCCCCTCTCAGCAAGGGCTCGTTTCGCTATCGCCTGTGTTGGGGGAGCATATCGCCAAACTGAGCGCGAGCATTCTTCGTCAGCGCAATCGACTCACCCAAATCAAGCATGAGTTCTATGTGGCGGTGCAGTTCGAGAACAATGCTGTCATTGACATCAAAGCCCGCATCCTAGAAAGCTTTGCTTCGCCGGAAGAGCGCCGCTTTTTCGTGTCGCAAGCCCGTAAGAAAGGGAAGTTCTTCGCGGTGAGAAACTGGCTGCAGCCCATTAATGAAGGCGGTCAATATCTCAACTCGGCGGTGGTTGAAGAAATCATGATGCAATCATCCCTGAAAGCCAGGCAACTTGAAGGCGAGTTCATTGACCTATGTGTCTATGGAGAGATGACTGACGTGACCGATGAAGTCCTACTCAGGTTATAACAACCGTCACCTCATATATTTCAGACACTAAAAAGGCCACATGGAAACACGTGGCCTTTCTCATATTCGGGTTACAGCAAGATAACGCTGAGGAGCGTTAACCTTTCCAGCTCAAACGTTGTGGCAGTAACGATGCCGACAACACGCACAGTACGCCACCAAGATCGGCATGGCGGATCGCCACTTGCGCTTCTTTCTGCACTTTCGGCTTCGCGTGGTACGCAATGCCCAAGCCCGCGGCTGACATCATTTTCAGGTCATTTGCGCCATCACCGACAGCAATCGTATTGGTCGGCGTTAATTCATAGCGATAGGTCAAATCATCGAGAATGTCTGCTTTGCGCTGTGCATCGACCACCTGCCCTGCCACTTCGCCGGTGAGCTTGCCGTTTTCAATGACAAGTTGGTTAGACTCAGCATGAGCCAGAGAAAGCTGGTCACGCAGTGAATCAGAAAACCACGTAAAGCCGCCCGATGCGATCGCCACTTTCCAGCCACGCGCTTGCAGTGATGCCGTTAATTGGCGCATGCCAGGCATCAAGGGCAGACTGTCTCGCACTTGCTCAAGCACAGACACATCCGTGCCCTTCAATGTACCCACTCGCTCACGGAGGCTTTGCTCAAAATCGAGCTCGCCTTGCATGGCACGTTCGGTTACCGCGGCAACTTGCTCGCCCACGCCCGCCAGCTTGGCGATTTCATCGATGCATTCGATTTGAATGGCTGTGGAGTCCATGTCGAACAGCGCAAGGCCGGGTTCGAACAAGTTAGGAATATTGTCGAGCAGCGCACAATCAAGTGACAGTGCGTCAGCGAGAGCCATAATTTCAGGGGTCAACTCACCACGCATTAATAGCACTTCATAAGGGCCAACCGTCCAGCCTGCCAGCGGTTTAACAGCTTCGCCGGTTAAAAAGGCAAAATCATCAAGGTAGGAAGGGCTAATATGAAAACCATAAAGCATCCAGCCTGCTTGTCGGCAATCTGATGGACGAAAATGGCGGATAGAGGGAAAGCGTGTTAAGAGTTTAGTGTGCTTCTTAATTGCGAAAACTGACGTTGCATCCATTGCAAAAAATATCCTTATCGAAAACTCGCTTTACTATATCAAAGAGTGCGAGTGATCACATTAGCCATAGCGACGTGTTAAGCCAAGGGGTTACTTGCATTTTTTCAACTTGGGCAGCAAACTGAGGTCGCGCTGAATTTTTGCGGAGCCTCTGCCCGCTCTTGGCTTTGGACAGCTTATGCTACAAATAAATAAAAAACGACTACGCCGACTTTGGCAATTTTTCGTGGTTGTCGCGGGTTTCTCGACCATCATGATGCTCTTTATGTACAGCAACCAGCTGAACAATCGCAACTACAAAATGTTGTATGAGCAAACAGAATCTCTTTCCCGTGTGATCCTACGTCAAGCGGCGGCCACGGCATACCCAGCTGTGACTAACGATCAAATTGACGTCCTTGATGGGTTGGTTGCACGCCTGCAAGAAGAGAAACTGATCCTTGATGCGGCTGTCTATGACCAGCGCGGTAATTTGCTGGCAAGCTCTGTAGGCGCGATGCCCCTTGAGCAACTTACTGGCATCAATACCCCATTGTCAGTCGCGAGCATTGGTCGTCAGCAATTGGTTGAACCTATTTCACATGACGGCCATATGGCAGGTTTTGTGCGTATCACGCTTGAACACGCAGAAGTGATCAAAGCGGCATCAAACCGTTTAGAGCAGAGCATCAACTTAGTGCGTGCCATGATCCTCGTCGCCATCGTGACAGGCGCATTGCTGATTTTCACTTTCGCAAGTCGGAAGGACTTATGGCGCTCGACGTTTTTGTTGAAGAGTAATGATTGAAAGAGCGAGAGCGGTTCTAGGTCTTAGGTCTTAGGTCTTAGGTCTTAGGTCTTAGGTCCTAGGAAACGATTCTCCTTCCCTTACACATAAAAAAGGATGGCCTAGGCCATCCTTTTGTCTTTCTGAACTGTGTCGATTACGCTTCTTCAGCGTCGCCTAACAGTACAGATTCCAGTGCGATTTCAATCATTTCATTGAACGTGGTTTGACGCTCTTCTGATGTTGTTTGCTCGCCGGTCTTGATGTGGTCAGATACGGTACAGATGGTCAGTGCTTTCGCGCCAAATTCTGCTGCCACACCGTAGATGCCTGCTGCTTCCATTTCTACACCTAAGATGCCGTACTTCGCCATGGTGTCGAAGAATGCTGGCTCTGGTGAGTAGAACAGGTCTGCAGAGAAGATGTTACCAACACGTACGTTGATGCCTTTTGCTTTCGCTGCATCTACCGCATTGCGGGTCATGTCGAAATCTGCAATCGCTGCGAAGTCATGGCCGTTGAAACGCGTACGGTTGATTTTCGCATCTGTTGACGCGCCAACACCGATAACAACATCACGCAATTTCACGTCTTCACGCACGGCACCACAGCTACCTACACGAATGATTTTCTTCACGCCGAAGTCTTTGATCAGCTCAGTCGCGTAGATTGAGCATGATGGGATACCCATACCGTGGCCCATGACAGAGATCTTACGACCTTTGTACGTACCGGTGTAACCGTACATGTTGCGAACATCACAAACTTGCTTAACGTCAGCAAGGAAAGTTTCTGCAATGTACTTAGCACGAAGCGGGTCGCCCGGCATCAGTACGACGTCTGCAAAATCACCCATTTCGGCATTGATATGTGGAGTTGCCATGTGTTAGTTCCTTTTGATCAAAGTAGGTCGGATTACAGGAATGATTTACCGTATTCCATATCTGAAGTACCAAAGTACTGAGCCAAAGTTTGGCCAATATCAGCAAAGGTTTCGCGACGGCCCAATGAGCCCGCTGGCACTTTCTTGCCATAAACCAAAACAGGGATGTGTTCACGCGTGTGATCAGAGCCCGGCCAGGTTGGATCGCAACCGTGGTCAGCGGTCAGGATCAGAAGATCGTTTTCATCAAGCATCTCGATAATTTCAGGCAGACGCTTATCAAAATACTCAAGTGCAGCGGCATAACCCGCTACATTACGGCGGTGGCCGTAGTGTGAATCAAAATCAACGAAGTTAGTGAAGACCAAGCTGTTGTCGCCCGCCGCAGTAATTGCGTCTTTGGTGGCATCAAACAAGGCTGCTAAACCCGTTGCTTTCACTTTCTGGGTAATGCCAACGTGGGCATAGATATCTGCAATTTTACCGATTGAGATAACCTCGCCAGACTTTTCTTCAACCAGCTTTTGAAGCACGGTTGTTGCTGGCGGCTCGACTGACAAGTCACGACGGTTGCCAGTACGCTCAAAGTGGCCTTTACCCGGACCAACGAATGGACGCGCGATAACGCGGCCAATGTTGTAGTTTTCCAACTCTTCACGTGCAATTTGGCAAAGATCGAGCAGGCGATCCAGTCCAAAGGTTTCTTCGTGACACGCAATTTGGAATACCGAGTCTGCAGAGGTATAGAAGATAGGAAGACCTGTCTTCATGTGCTCTTCACCCAATGCATCTAACACTTCTGTGCCTGATGCATGGCAGTTACCCAAAAAGTCGGAGAGACCAGCGCGCGCTAGAATACGGTCTGTCAGTTCTTTCGGGAAGCTGTTTTCTTTGTCGGTGAAATACCCCCAATCAAACAGCACAGGCACACCTGCAATTTCCCAGTGACCAGACGGCGTATCTTTGCCCGACGACAATTCTTTCGCATGGCCATAAGCACCGATAATGTCAGCGTTTGGATCAAGACCTGCAGGGAAAGTGCCTGACGATTCTTCGCCAGCTTTACCCAGACCTAGACGTGTCAGATTCGGCAAGTTAAGAGGACCTTGGCGGTCATCATTATTTGCTTCGCCTGCTGCACACGCTTTCGCGATTGAACCTAGCGTATCTGCACCTACGTCGCCAAATTTGACGGCGTCTTCAGATGCCCCGATCCCGAATGAATCAAGAACCAAAATAATAGCGCGTTTCATGGTCGCCTCCGTTAGACGTCTTGTGGGCCAATTTGACGATACACATCTGGCGTTGCCTGAGGTGCGTCGTCAGCGATAACCATCGCGGCCTGAAGTTGTTCCGCAGCTTGTTGCCATTGCGCTTCGTCCTTCGCATGCACAACCGCCAGCGGTGTTGAGCTATCAGCCTGCGTTCCTAAACGGATCACATCGCTAAAGCCCACTGAGTAGTCAATGGTGTCACTGGCAACACGGCGTCCGCCGCCGAGCCCAACCACAGCCATACCAATCGCTCGTGTATCCATCGCAGAGATGAACCCTGCATTGGGTGCAAAAACAGGTTTAATCACATTGGCGGTCGCCAAGTATTTACCGTAATTTTCTACGAAATCGAGCGGTCCGCCTAGACCAGCCACCATTTTACCGAAACATTCTGCCGCTTTGCCGTTATCCAGCACAGCTTGCAGTTTCTGTTTTGCTTCAGCATCGTTTGCTGCCAAGCCACTGATCACCAACATTTCTGCACATAGCGCCATCGTGACCGAATACAAACGCGGGTTACGGTATTCGCCAGTGAGGAACTGTACGGCTTCTTTCACTTCGAGTGCATTACCTGCACTCGACGCCAGTACTTGGTTCATGTCAGTCAGCAACGCACTAGTGCGTGTTCCCGCACCATTAGCGACAGCGACAATCGATTTCGCTAACTCTTCGGACTGTGCGTACGTCGGCATGAAGGCGCCTGACCCTACTTTCACGTCCATCACGAGTGATTCCAGACCTGCAGCGAGCTTCTTCGACAAAATCGACGCGGTGATAAGCGAAATATTGTCGACAGTTGCGGTCACATCACGCGTTGCGTATACACGCTTATCAGCGGGGGCTAAATCGCCCGTTTGGCCGATGATGGCGACGCCCGCGTCACGCGTTACCTGACCAAACACGTCATTGGTCGGCGTAATGTTGTAGCCTGGAATAGACTCTAATTTATCCAGCGTACCGCCAGTATGACCCAAACCACGGCCTGAGATCATCGGTACATAGCCACCACAGGCTGCCACCATTGGGCCTAGCATTAACGAGGTGACATCACCCACACCGCCGGTGCTGTGTTTATCGACGATAGGGCCATCAAAATGCATGTGTGACCAATCAATCACCATGCCTGAATCACGCATTGCACAGGTCAGTGCGACGCGCTCATCCATGGTCATGTCATTGAAATACACAGCCATTGCAAACGCGGCTATTTGTCCTTCAGAGACAGTATCGTTCGCCACGCCTTTGATAAAAAAGTTAATTTCTTCAGAGGTTAACGCGATGTTGTCGCGCTTCTTTCTGATGATTTCTTGGGGAAGGTACATAAAACACCTCACAAACAAGGAAACAGACGAAGGTCTTTGAGATGGGGAATACATCGCACTCCCCAAACACTACGTAATCGAAGGGATTAGTAGCCGCCTTCCGCCGCTTTCTCGCCTTCACCCAATGTGTGAAGTAGGCTAGCCAGTAGGCTTGATGCACCAAAACGGTAGTGCGTGTTGTCCGCCCACTCACCACCAAGAATGCGATCTGCCATTGCAAGGTATTCTGCTGCGTCTTCCGCTGTGCGAACGCCGCCAGCAGGTTTGAAACCTACTTTCGCCGCAACACCCATGTCTTTGATCACGGTCAGCATGATTTCAGCAGATTCTGGTGTCGCGTTAACAGGCACTTTGCCCGTAGAGGTTTTGATAAAATCAGCGCCCGCTTCGATAGAGATTTCAGATGCACGTTTGATCAGAGCCGCTTCTTTTAGCTCACCGGTTTCAATGATCACTTTCAACGTGATATCACCACACGCTGCTTTACATTGCTTAACCAACTCAAAACCTGTGGTCTCGTCGCCAGCAATCAAGGTGCGGTAAGGGAATACAACGTCGACTTCATCAGCACCGTAAGCCACAGCCGCTTTGGTTTCAGCAACCGCGATCTCAATGTCGTCGTTGCCATGTGGGAAGTTAGTCACGGTCGCGATTTTAATCTCAGGCGTGCCTTGCTCGCGAAGTTGTTTTTTCGCCACAGGGATGAAGCGTGGGTAGATGCAGATAGCAGCAGTGTTGCCTACAGGGCTTTTCGCACTCTTACACAGTTCGATAACTTTCGCGTCGGTGTCGTCATCGTTCAGGGTAGTAAGATCCATCAGTTTAAGGGCACGTAGTGCTGCTGCTTTTAATTCGCTCATGACTTTCTCCAGTCTAAATGTTCAAAACCAAGTGACAAACTCAACATCAAAAAATGACGTTCAATTTGATGAGCGGACTTGGCTCCATGAAGTTTGGTGTGCTTATTGTACATATACAAATAAACATCAAACCAACCAACAATCCTTGTTGCCGCGCACCCCGTTGCCGGGATGCCTACCCAAGTGCCGATGCAGATTCCGGTTCACTCTGGCGTTTATGTTTCACTGCTCCGCTGACCGTGTGAAACTGAGATGAAATTTAGTGAAATACCACCTCTGAATCTTTGACAGCGCTCACCAATTTTACCAATGTTCTTCAGCAAGCACTAGGTGTTACCTGTTTCTGTTGAAAAACACTGTGTTGATTATTTGCTTCATCAACACAGTGTTTTCTCTTATCAACAGCACTTAAAAATATACGCCGCCATCTAGGATGTCTGTGTCTTATTCATGGGGAATAATTACGACTCCTTAAAACGGGCTTAAACGCTGACATTTTTGCCGTAACAGGCATAAAAAAACCGCCTCACTAGGAGGCGGTTTCAATGTCTTGTTTACGGCTAAATTACAGTGCCGCTAGCGTCAAGAAGAAGCCAGCAATGGTTGCACTCATCAAGTTAGACAGTGTACCTGCTGCAACAGCTTTCATACCAAAGCGTGCAATGTCGTGACGACGTGTTGGTGCGATGCTGCCTAGGCCACCCAGAAGGATAGCAACAGAAGACAGGTTAGCGAAACCACACAACGCAAACGAGATAATCGCTACGGTCTTGTCAGACAGTTCTGCAATCATTGGCGTGAAGTTCAGGTAAGCAACGAATTCGTTCACAACGATCTTCTGACCGATGAAAGAACCTGCTAGGTCAGCTTCAGACCAAGGCACACCGATAAGGAATGCAAGCGGTGCGAACACCTTACCTAGCAACCACTCAAGGGTTAGACCTTCGATACCAAACCAACCGCCAACGCCGCTCAACATGCCGTTAACCAATGCGATAAGACCGATGAATGCCAACAGCATTGCACCGATGTTCAGCGCAAGTTGCATACCAGAAGACGCGCCGCCAGCAGCTGCATCGATAAGGTTTGCAGGCTTGTCTTCTTCTTCATCGTCAGAATCTTTACCGAACTGATCAATAGGCTGATCAGTTTCAGGCTTGATGATTTTCGCGAACAGAAGACCACCCGGTGCTGCCATGAATGAAGCGGCAATCAGGTAAGAAAGAGGAACACCCATCGCTGCGTAACCTGCTAGTACACCACCTGCAACAGATGCCATACCACCACACATTACTGCGAACAGCTCTGATTGGGTCATTTTTGGTACGTAAGGACGAACAACCAAAGGTGCTTCAGTTTGACCTACGAAAATGTTCGCAGTTGCAGACATGGATTCTGCATGTGAAGTACCCAGTACTTTACGTAGCGCGCCACCCAGAATGCGGATAACAAACTGCATGATACCTAGGTAGTAAAGTACGCTGATCAGCGCAGAGAAGAAAACAACGGTTGGCAACACTTGGAAAGCAAAGATAAAACCAATGCCATCTACAGAGAAGTTAACCAGGCTACCAAACAGGAAGCCAATACCATCTTTACCGTAGTTAATCACGTTCTGTACTGCGTTAGCCATACCATTCAGCAGGGTTTGGCCCCACGGAACGAACAGGATAAAACCACCCAGGATAAACTGGATAGCAAACGCACCACCAACGGTACGAATGTTAATTGCTTTGCGGTTATCAGATAGAAGCACTGCGATAGCTAGCAGTACAACCATCCCTACAAGGCTCATAATCAGGCTCATATTAAGGGGTTCCTAAAAAAATCTTGGCGTCTCGACAAATTGGAATGTATTTCCGGCGGCGATTATACGCTTGAGTTCGCGCCCATAGGAATGCATTAGTCACACTTAGAGTGAAAATTACGGCGCAATTCATTCATAAAGGTGATGTTGATCATGTTTTGTGACGCATGTCTTACGCAAACGTTTAGGCAAACGATGAAATCTCGCTGTTCAACGAAAATAGCCGACGTGCATTTTGGGATGTGGCTTGAATAACTTCACCAACATTGCTGCCTTTTAAACCAGATAGGGCCTCAGCGATGAGCAATAAACGCTCAGGTAAATTGGGTTCACCTTGATAGCCAGAGACAGGCATGTCCGGTGCATCCGTTTCCAACACCATCGCCGAAAGCGGTAACTCTGCAATTGCGTTTCGCGTCTTATTGGCACGCTCGTAGGTGATAGTTCCGCCGATGCCGAGCAAAAAACCCCGTTTAATATAGTTCAGCCCCATCTCTTTGCTGCCACTAAATGCGTGCAAAACACCTTTTACATTTGGAAAGCCATTGAGCACCTGCAGCAGTTCATTGTGTGCTTTTCGACAGTGGAGAATCACGGGAAGTTGGAATGTTTCTGCAAGGGTGAGTTGCTGCTTCAATATGTCAATTTGTGCCTGAGGGTTTGCATCATCGATCATAAAATCCAGCCCACACTCGCCTACCGCAACACACTTTTCAGGGGATGTTGCTAAAAACGCTTCCAACGCGGCGATGTCTCCCTCTTGGTGTGAAGATGACCACACAGGGTGCAAGCCCACGGCAAAATAGAGCGGAGAATGAGAGGTAGAGAGCGATTGCACAGATGGCCATCGATCCGCCGTCACACTGGGCACGATGATCGACGTGAGCCCCGCATCCACGGAGCGAGAGACCCAATAAGCAGGATCATCACTAAAAGGAGGGAAATCGAAGTGGCAGTGAGTATCTATCATCTGAATTCCTTTTTCATTTTCCCTTAGCATACAAAAAAGCCGTCAATTAAGACGGCTTTTGTTTAGATCAGGCATGTTGCCAAACGCAACAGTGCTGAATCAATGCTCGCGAGTGGCGCGGAAACTGACATCAGGATGACGCTCTTGCGTCAAATTGAGGTTTACCATGGTTGGCGCGATGTACGTTAAGTTGTCACCACCATCAAGCGCAAGGTTAGATTGGTTCTTACGCTGGAAATCATCCAACTTCTTACCATCAGTGCATTCAACCCAACGCGCTGTCGCAACGTTTATTGGTTCATAGATAGCTTCTACGTTGTACTCAGATTTCAAACGCGCAACAACCACGTCAAACTGAAGCACACCGACCGCACCCACGATCAAATCGTTTGAGATCAGTGGACGGAACACCTGCACTGCACCTTCTTCAGACAACTGAACAAGGCCTTTCAGCAATTGTTTTTGCTTCAGTGGATCACGCAAACGAATGCGACGGAACAATTCTGGTGCAAAGTTAGGAATACCAGCGAACTTCAAATCTTCACTTTGTGTGAAGGTGTCACCAATCTGAATCGTACCGTGGTTGTGTAAGCCAATGATGTCGCCCGCATAGGCTTCAGCTGCACGTGAACGGTCACCCGCCATGAAGGTTACAGCATCAGAGATAGACACCATTTTACCGGTGCGTACATGCTTCATTTTCATGCCTTGGCTGTATTTACCAGACACGATACGCATGAATGCAATGCGGTCGCGGTGTTTTGGATCCATGTTTGCTTGGATCTTAAACACGAAACCACTGAATTTTTCTTCACTTGATTCAACCGCACGCTCATGCGCTTGGCGAGACAACGGCTTAGGTGCCCACTCTGTCAAGCCGTCCAGCATATGGTCAACACCAAAGTTACCCAATGCCGTACCGAAGAATACTGGTGTTAGTTCGCCTTTCGAAAACAGCTCTTGATCGAACTCATGCGACGCGCCCATAACCAGTTCAAGCTCTTCACGCAATTGCGCAGCAAGATCATCACCAATCGCCGTATCAAGATCTGGGTTATCCAACCCTTTAATGATGCGTTTTTCTTGGATGGTGTGGCCTTGACCTGTTTGATACAGAATCGATTCATCACGGTGGATGTGGTAAACACCTTTGAATTCTTTACCACAACCAATTGGCCATGAAATCGGTGCACAAGCAATTTTCAGCTCATTTTCAACTTCATCAAGCACTTCCATTGGATCACGAATATCACGGTCCAATTTGTTCATGAAGGTGACGATCGGCGTATCGCGAAGACGCGTCACTTCCATCAACTTACGTGTGCGATCCTCAACACCTTTTGCGGCATCGATAACCATCAAACATGAGTCAACAGCCGTCAATGTACGGTAAGTATCTTCAGAGAAGTCTTCGTGTCCCGGTGTATCGAGAAGGTTTACCAAGCAATCGTTGTAAGGGAACTGCATCACGGACGTTGTCACCGAAATACCACGTTCTTTTTCCATTTCCATCCAGTCAGATTTCGCATGCTGGTTAGAGCCTCGACCTTTTACAGTACCGGCTTTCTGGAGCGCGTTTCCGAACAACAGAACCTTTTCGGTGATCGTTGTTTTACCGGCATCCGGGTGCGAAATAATCGCAAACGTACGGCGTTTGTCGACTTCTTGTTGGAATGGAGAGTTTGACATGCTTAGACAATTTCCGGTTTAGGCAGTGCGGAGGAACCTGAAGGTACCGCAATTCTGCGCGTCATATGTGATCGGCGGGTATTTTGTACGATCTGGCGCATAGACTCAACGTTGAAGCCTAAATTACGCTGAGATAATTATCGCCCAGTGTTGTTGTTACGCGAAATGTCCCTCAAAACCGTAAACTGATTTGAGAGAACCTATCTAGCTCACTCCTCACCCATTTGTATACTGAGTGAAAAGCACACCAAGAGACCCTTTTCAAATATCATTTATAAATCAGTGTTTAATCATCAATCGAACGTTGCTGCACTTACAGCCTTTTGAAGTATCGGCTTAAACAATCACATGCATACACATTTGTTTCCCCACCTGCGGGAAAGGGTTCAAGGGTTCAATCACCCCCTACTCAAACCAGTAACTCATGATCAACGCATCCTCTCGTCCACCCGCTATAGGGTAGTAATCGAAGCGACGATCGAATTCATTAAAACCTTGAGATTCATAAAGCCTAATAGCGTTTACATTGCTTTCACGCACCTCAAGCCATGCTTCCTGGGCACCAGCAGACTGCATACAATCGATAAACGCTAAGAGAAGTTGCTTCCCATAGCCCTTACCTTGTTGTGTCGGTGCAACAGCGATATTTAATAAAGACGCTTCACCCGCTACACATTGCCCATAGAAATACCCCACCACGTCGCCATCCACGACAAGGACACGGTTACAAGCAAACTTGGTTTCAGCTTGAGCCAACATCGATTCGGCCCACGGATGCGTATGTGCAGCACGCTCTATCTTAATAACAGAGTCAAACCACTGCTCGTCTAGCGTGAGAAATTCAGCGTTCATATTGTCGGATCTGCACCCACAATGCTTTTTTCGCATCAGGGTTATCTTGAAGAAGTGAAAGTGACGGCGACGTAAGTTGCTTTACATCTGCCATCGCGATGGCATCAACACCCGCAAACCAACACCATTCCAAGGCGTGTGATTTGAGATTTGAAAGTGCTTCTCTCGGCAAGCGCAGTGCTTGATCCGGCGTAAGCTTCATACTGGCTAAGATCTTACCAAACAGCCATGCGTCATGTTCATTCGGCGTTGTTTCAGACACAAACAACAGCTTACAGGTATCCGGTAACGTCAATGTGTTTAACGCAGCGTTGGGAAACAATTCAGGGCGTCGCAATCCCCATACGGGAATACCCATTTCTTTGAGACGTTGAACATCGTTCATAAAAAGCGAGAGCCCGTTTCACGAGGTAAGGTTAATGAAGGCATGCTATCAAAAAACAGGTAAAGCAGGAATGTCAGCGCGCGCCATAACGGTGAAGCGCTGACAAGTTGAGTGAGGATTATAGCGCGTCAAATTCTGCGCAATACTCGACTAACCCTGTTACATCGCTGAATGCACCATCGAGTAGCTCGATCGCCATGAAGGCATCAGCCGGCACATCCCACTTGCAGGTCAACGAATATTGAGAAGCTGGAACAAAACCAACACGCGAATAGTAAGCAGGATCGCCCAGAACAACACAGGCGGGATAACCAAACTCACTCAGAATTTCAAAGCCTTCACGGATCATGTCAGACGCCAAGCCTTGTTTTCGGTAATCAGGGTGCACACAAACGGGCGCTAAACCTTGAATGCCCGTGTCTCGCCCGCCAATAATCACAGGGCTAAACATAATGTGTCCAACAACCTTACCGTCGTCATTGCATGCAACGAGGGACAAGGTGTTATGTCCATTCTCACGCAATGTCATGACCAATTTAGCTTCTGCATCAGTATCGAACGCTTTTTTTACCAATCGATCGATAGGCAGGAGGTCAGCTGGAGCTTCAGATCTTAGGAGCATAGTGCGCTTCTTCCAAAGAGGTTGGGGCTTGCAGGCCTTTCTGAACAAAATCAGCTAAGGAAAACAATGCCTGTCGAAGCATGGAGGGTAACGAGTCCAGATCCACGCTGTCCATCAAATTCTTCACTTCTAGACCTAATTCTGTATCGCCTTCAATAATCAAACGACGCTGGAAGAATAAGGTATCAGGATCTTCTTTACGTGCAGCGATTAAAATCAAATCGTTAAGATCGCCACTGAAGCGCACATCGGCGTTTTCAATATCACTGCGAACCACCAGCTTTTCATTTTCAAAGCTGATGTAGCTTTGAAAACCAATATCGCGAACGTGCACTTCTAACCAACGATTTTCGAGGAACTCGAACTCACCATCGTCTAACGCTTCTTGAAAAACACGTTTCAATGTTTCAAGCATCAATGATTGCTGAACTGATGCTGGAACAAGCTTAACAGGTAAGCGAAGAAAAGCAGGAGCTTGCTGTACTAACTTAGTGTGAATCTTGTCGAGCAAAATAGCCATCCAATTTAAGGTCAGTCGAAACGAACATGTATTGTATGCCAGTGGATCACCTAACTTTTATGCCTTGAGTCAAAAAAACAGTGCTCATCGCTATAAAGGTTTATCTCTGCTATCTCAACGTTATATAGTATTGAATTAATTCGGAGTTGTATTTGGAAATACTCCGCCAGTTCGGATGTGTGGTGCCTTAATGCCAATGAAGCAGTTAACATATTGGTTCTCCCGTCTCACTCATAACAGCCCTTTTCTCTTCGCCGTTCTCGACAAAAACCACCAGTACCTATGGGTCAGCCAGCGTTATTGTGAAATCAGTGGATTGAATCAGGATGAGTTAGTAGGAAAACACGATAAGGACATATTGGGTTCGACGTTCTACGAGGCATTAAAACCCCATTATTTACGTGCCGTTAACGGAGAAAACTCCGAAGGTGAAATCGTTCTCAACGATGGTGTACATGACTCCAGCTTTCACTTCAGCGTTTCCACGATCGGTCCTTCTCTGCATGAAGGATTGCCTGAAGGTGCGATCGTTTTTCATGCTGTAGATACCTCTGAGCGTCAGATACTCACCAGTGCGCTTGAATCATCCGAACACAGATTTAAACACCTTAGCCAGCTTGTGAGCGATGGCTGTTGTGTATTGGATGATGGCATTGTTTTAAGCGCTAACGAACGCGCAGTCGCCTTACTGGGCTATGACAACGTCAATGAAATCCTTGGTGAGGATATCGAAAAGCTGCTGATAAGCCCCGTAAAAGGGCGCTCTATTGTGGCAGCGTTAACGTCGTTGAAACCCGGACAGCAACTCGCTTGCCAACCGGTTTGCACCGCTGCAGATAGCAGCCCGATCAATATCGCATTCAGTGCCATCAATGTACTAGGCAGTGAAGGGTCGATCATCACCCTTTCCCGCTCCGTGTCAGAGCCTGAAAACCACAAGCAAACCATTGAAAAATTAGCACAGTTTGATGCACTCACTGGGCTGTATAATCGTCACGGCTTTTCGCGTCGATTAGAGCAGTTAATCGCCAATAAAACGCCGCTGGCCATGTTCTATCTTGATGTCGATAATTTCAAAAACATCAATGACTCTCTTGGTCATCACATTGGTGATCGTGTTCTGCAAGACATCGCTCAACGTCTAAGAAAGCAGTTGCCGCCAGAAACCATCCTCGGCCATCTCGGTGGTGATGAGTTCGCAGTATTGATGCCCGAACAAAGCGATCAAGCCTTGGCCACAGACCTCGCTAACCGCATTGTGGATGTGATCAGCCAACCTTTCGATCTTTACCACTTCAGTAAATTCCTCGCGTGTTCCATTGGATTGGTGAAATACCCGGGCGATGGTAAAGATGCACGCAGTTTGCTGCAAAATGCCGACACCGCGATGTACGAAGCCAAAGAGCAAGGCCGTAATCGGGTGGTGAATTACAGCCAACACATGAACAAAGAAGCGCGCATGCGTTTATGGCTGGAAATAGAGCTCCAGAAAGCCTTGCAAAACAACGGACTGGAAGTGTGGTATCAGCCTAAGGTTAGTGCGAAAGATTACACCATCAATGGTGCAGAGGCGCTAGTTCGCTGGAAGCACCCTGTTGAAGGCTACATAAGCCCTGCACGCTTTATCCCTGTGGCTGAACGTTCTGGCATGATTGAATTACTAGGCCGAAATGTCATGCGCGAGGTGTTCCAAACCGTGAGGCGCTGGCAAAACATGAAGGTATTGCCGGGTCGTGTGGCGATAAATCTCTCGCCACAACAGTTCAAAAACCCGAACCTCACTTCGCACATGAAAAAACTTCAGATCGCGACGCAAACCGATCCATCACTCATTACCTTTGAGCTGACGGAAAGTGCGGTCATGAATGACGGCGAACACGCCATCCAAATGCTCAACGCCATTAAAGATCTCGGCTTTTCCTTGTCGATTGACGATTTTGGTACTGGGTATTCGTCGTTGTCTTATCTGGCTAAATTCCCGCTTGATGAGTTGAAAATCGACCGCGCATTTATTTGCGACATGGAGACGTTTCCTAAACAGGTCACCTTGATTGAAAACATCATCAACCTTGGTCGATCATTGAACATGTCGTTAGTGGCCGAAGGCGTCGAAACTGGCAAGCAAGCAAGCGTATTAGCCAACCTAAAGTGCGACACCATTCAGGGTTTCCACTTCTATAAACCCATGCCTCGTGCAGAATTTGAAGCCATCTTGGTAGGCAACAAAAAAGTCAAAGCAAAAGCGTCATAAGCCCTATTGCGTCGGGTTGCTGAGCGAAAAAGCCATCAACCCGACCGCTTTTTTCATGGCTTTCCGAAATGAAACGCGGCGTATGACGCGTAAACCTGCCTTATATCAATGCCCCGTCAGAAGTGACTCCCTAAAATCCCTTCATTAGGTTCATTAACACAACACGTCATATTCTTTGACGTGGGGAATTATATGGAATTACTTTGCCCGGCAGGGAATCTACCCGCCCTAAAAACCGCCATCGATAATGGTGCGGACGCCGTTTACATCGGTTTTAAAGATGGCACTAACGCCCGTCATTTCGCTGGATTAAACTTCGACGGAAAGAAGCTTCAAAAAGCAGCAAGTTATGTGCACGATCGCAATAAGAAACTGCATGTCGCACTCAACACCTTTGCCCACCCTGATGGCTTCCACCGTTGGACGGATGCCGTTGATGCTGCGGTCGATCTCGGTGTTGATGCCTTGATCGTGGCCGATCTGGCCGTGCTAGATTATGCCGCGACCAAACACCCAGACATGGAAATTCACCTGTCAGTGCAGGCATCAGCCACAAACAGTGCAGCCATCGATTTCTACCGCGATCATTTCAACGTAAAGCGTGTGGTTCTTCCTCGTGTGCTGTCTATGCACCAAGTAAAACAGCTTTCTCGCACCACAGATGTCGATCTAGAAGTCTTTGCCTTCGGCAGCCTTTGCATCATGTCTGAGGGGCGTTGCTATCTGTCGTCATACCTCACAGGAGAATCGCCGAACACGGTCGGTGCATGCTCTCCGGCAAAATATGTGCGCTGGAAAGAAACCAACGAAGGGTTAGAGTCTCGTCTGAATGAGATTTTGATCGACCGTTACAAAACAGGCGAAAACGCCGGTTACCCGACCTTGTGTAAAGGCCGTTTCATCACCGATGGTGAGCCGTACCACGCACTGGAAGAGCCAACGAGTCTGAATACCCTGTCTATCCTGCCTGAGCTGTTTGAAGCAAACATAGCTTCCGTCAAGATTGAAGGCCGCCAACGAAGCCCAGCTTATGTCGAACAAGTAACACGCACATGGCGACAAGCCATTGATAGCTACAAAGCAAACCCTGAGGGCTACCACGTACTGCCTCAATGGAATCAATGCTTAGACAGCGTGTCTGAAGGGGCGCAAACCACCCTTGGCGCATACCACCGCAAATGGCAGTAGGAGCTAACCACTTATGAAATACTCTCTTGGCCCGCTACTGTACTTTTGGCCGAAAAACGACGTTGAAGATTTCTACCATCAAGCTGCTACTGGCCAAGCTGATATTGTTTATCTCGGTGAAACAGTATGTTCCAAGCGCAGAGAGATGCGCACTAACGACTGGCTAGATTTGGCACGAGAACTCGCAAACAGTGGCAAACAAGTGGTGCTTTCCACCATGGCATTGCTCGAAGCACCGTCTGAAGTCAACATCATGAAAACCTTGATCGACAATGGCGAATTCATTGTTGAAGCAAACGATGTGTCAGCCATTCAGCTTGCTCACGCGAAAGGGGTGCCTTTTGTCGCGGGCCCAGCGCTTAACCTATACAACGCACAAGCACTAAACGTGATGCTGAAAAAAGGCATGACTCGCTGGTGCATGCCCGTCGAGTTATCACGTGATTGGCTGCAAAAGGTGCTTGTTGAAGCTGAGGCCTTAGGTATTCGAGACAAATTTGAGGTTGAAGTCTTCAGCTATGGGCATTTGCCATTGGCCTATTCGGCACGCTGTTTCACAGCAAGAGCTGAAGACAAACCCAAAGACAAATGCGAAACCTGCTGTATTCGCTACCCACAAGGCATTGACGTAAAAAGCCAAGAAGGCCAATCGGTCTTTACGTTAAATGGCATTCAGACACAATCTGGCTATTGCTACGATCTGAGTGGCGACCTTGTTTCAATGGATGGCGTGGTCGATGTGGTTCGTATTAGCCCGCAGGGTAAAGATACCTTAGACGTTCTTGCTGGCTTCAAATCAGGTCAATCAGGCTTTACGCCACGTAGTCATCAATGTAACGGCTACTGGCACGGCATCGAAGGCATGGCGACACAAGGCTAAATGTATCAAGCGTTACCGGACAACGCTGTAATAGATAAAAAACAAAAAGCCGCTTATGCGGCTTTTTTTCTGCGTCAAACCCGTGCTAAGTCATGAATAGCACAGTGTGGGATCCATCGTTATGACGATGGAGCTTGCCTCATCTTCTGTGCGATAAGACCGAGTTCTAACATGGAGTAACGATGCTCAACAAAGTCATACACATTACCGGACATCGCCAGCTTATAGAGAGCCACAGCGGAACGGTAATCACCCATGGTCTGGTAGCGTTTCGCTAAATAGAAATACCCTTCACACAGTCTCTCCGCCAGTTGCGTGTTGTCTCGGCTTGTACGCCCGATATTTTCAAAGAATTCGCTTTCACTGACATCACGAATATAGAGACGTGCAATTTGCCATCCCCAATCTTGTTTGTCAGAGGCTTGATAGCGAGACGCTAAACGCTCCCTTGCAAGCACATCGCCGTCTTTTTCAACTTCAACCAAATACAGCCATAGCGCGCGATACGCATCATGAGGGTTGTCTTTGTAATGCTTGAGCAAATCACGCTCAGCAAGTTCGTAACGACCACCGTAATAAAGCGCAATGCCACGGTTACGCTCAGCAAACTGATGCGCTTCATCAAGCTCCAATGTGGAATCAAACGCTTCATAGGCGGCGTCGTAAAGACCGCTTTGCGTGAAATACACACCCAAGATGTTAAACACATCCGGTTGAGCGGGATTAAAAGAAAGAGAACGATTGAAATCGAGACGCGCAAGGTCACGTAAACCTAAACTGTCGTTAATTAAGCCGCGCTCATAATAAATCTGCGCTCGGTCTTTTTCGCTTAAATCAGAACGCGTGAGGATTTGATCAATACGTGCCAATTGCACTTCTTGCTGTGTGGTAGGTTGCAGAGGCACGGCCATTGGCAGTAAATGCCAAGGTTGAGCACTACTGACTGACGACGTCGACGCACACCCTGAAAGCAACAACAACGAGCCCACAAGCGTGAACGTTAGCCATCTATTTTTTCGCATTCGCACCAATCTCCTACCATTAAAAAAGGGGGCATAGCCCCCTTCTTATACCTTGTTTACGCGTGTGGCGTAAACCTCTATGCCTTACCTGAGTGATGTTGTGTGGGCGAAACGCCGTTCAACACGATCAGTGGCAGAGTCAGGCTATCTTATGCGTCAGCTTCTGGCTGTGCATCAGAAGCTTCTGCTTCAGCGGCTGGCGCTTCCAAAGCTTCTTTCATGCTCAGACGGATACGGCCTTGACGGTCGATTTCCAGAACCTTAACTTGCACTTCTTGACCTTGCTCTACGTAGTCAGACACTTTCTCGATGCGCTTATCAGCAACTTGAGAAATGTGTACTAGACCTTCTTTGGTGCCGATAACAGACACAAAGCAACCGAAGTCAACGATGCGTGTTACTTTACCCGTGTAGATACGGCCAACTTCAACTTCTGCAGTCAACGCTTCGATACGTGCAATAGCGGCTTTCGCTTTGTCACCATCAGTTGCAGCAATTTTCACTGTACCGTCATCTTCGATTTCGATGGTGGTTTCAGTTTCTTCAGTCAGTGCACGAATGACCGCACCGCCTTTACCAATCACATCTTTGATCTTCTCAGGGTTGATCTTGATAGTGTGGATACGTGGCGCGAACTGTGAAATATCTTCACGTGCAGAGCCAATTGCTTCGTCCATAACGGTAAGGATGTGCAGACGCGCACCTTTCGCTTGGTTCAGAGCAATTTCCATGATCTCTTTAGTGATACCTTCGATTTTGATGTCCATCTGCAATGCAGTAACACCATCATCAGTACCCGCTACTTTAAAGTCCATGTCACCTAGGTGGTCTTCGTCACCCAAGATGTCAGAAAGAACAACGAAGTCGTTGTCTTCTTTCACAAGACCCATCGCGATACCCGCAACAGATTTCTTGATTGGAACACCTGCGTCCATCAGCGCAAGAGATGTACCACATACAGACGCCATTGAAGACGAACCGTTTGATTCAGTGATTTCTGAAACAACACGGATGGTGTATGGGAATTCATCTTGGCTTGGCATTACTGCAGCAATACCACGCTTAGCCAGTTTACCGTGGCCGATTTCACGACGCTTAGGTGAACCAACAAAACCCGTCTCACCTACACAGTATGGAGGGAAGTTGTAGTGCAGTAGGAAGTGGTCAGTACGCTCACCAGTGATTGAATCAATGATTTGCGCATCACGCTTAGTACCCAATGTTGCAGTAACCAATGCCTGAGTTTCACCACGAGTGAACAAAGATGAACCGTGGGTACGTGGAAGTACACCAGTACGAACGTCTAGCGCACGAACCATGTCTTTTTCACGACCATCGATACGTGGGTTACCCGCAATGATACGGCCACGAACAACGTTCTTCTCAAGGCTGCCTAGCATGCCTTGGATTTCACGAACGTTAAGATCTTCGTTTTCTTCGCTCAGCTGAGCAATAACGCTTTGCTTGATTTCGCCAACTTGAGCGTAACGCGCCATTTTCTCAGTGATTTGGTACGCTTCAACGAAACGAGACTCAGTCAGTTCAGCAACGCGTGCTTTTAGCTCAGCGTTGACTTCTGGAGCAGCCCAATTCCAAGCAGGTGTTGCAACTTCAGCAGCAAACTCATTGATTGCAGTGATCGCAACTTGTTGTTGGTCGTGACCAAACACAACGGCTTGCAGCATTTGCTCTTCGCTTAGGCGGTCAGCTTCTGATTCAACCATCAGAACCGCGCCTTCAGTACCCGCGATAACCAGGTCCAAACGGCTGTTTTCAAGTTCAGTGTTGCTTGGGTTAAGCACCAACTGATCGTTGATGAAACCAACACGTGCAGCACCGATAGGGCCATTGAACGGAAGACCAGAAATCGCCAGAGCAGCAGAGGTTGCAAGCATTGCTACGATGTCAGGGCTAACGTCTGGGTTTACAGAAACCACAGTAGCGATAACTTGAACTTCGTTTTTGAAACCATCTGGGAACAGTGGACGAATTGGACGGTCGATCAGGCGAGACGTCAGCGTTTCACCTTCAGAAGGACGGCCTTCACGCTTGAAGAAACCACCAGGGATTTTACCTGCAGCGTAAGTACGCTCTTGGTAGTTAACAGTCAACGGGAAGAAATCTTGACCTTCAACAGCGTCTTTCTTACCAACAACACTTACGAATACTGAAGTGTCGTCCATGCTAGCCATAACAGCAGCAGTCGCTTGGCGAGCCATAACACCGGTTTCTAGCGTAACGGTGTGGTTGCCATACTGGAATGTTTTTACGATTGGATTCACGAGAAATTCCTTGTTTTATTTGCACTTACTTAGTGCGAGTCACTTTTTGTTCAAAGGCTTCACCAATCGCGACTAATGACAATACTCAGCCTTCTTACTGAATTGAAAAGTAAGAGATTAGCGGAGTACTCTCAATAGTCGCGACCTGATGGTCGACTTCGTAGACTGCGAAGCCAATGAAAGCGCCAATATTATATACCCAAACGGGTGCAAGTTGCATGTTTCGGCACGAATAACTGGGGTTATGCTCAAGGCTTGAGGCTGCAATGCGAAAAGACGGAATCAAAAATGACCTAACGCCGATTCTTGACCAACAATCCCTGACGCTTAAGCCTAGTTAAAACACTAAATTGGGCGGGAACAAAAACGAGAAAAGGAGCCATAAAGGCTCCTTTTCGGTATGCGGTACTTATAAGCCAAAGGCTTATTAGCGACGCAGACCCAGACGCTTGATCAGCTCAAGGTAACGGTCAGCGTTTTTGCCTTTCAAGTAGTCAAGCAGTTTACGACGACGCGAAACCATGCGCAGTAGACCGCGACGGCTGTGGTGATCACCTTTGTGCTCAGCGAAGTGGCCTTGCAGGTGATTGATAGAAGCAGTCAAAAGCGCTACTTGAACTTCTGGAGAACCAGTGTCGTTAGTGCCTTGTGCGTATTCAGCAACGATTGCTGCTTTAGTTTCTGCATTCAGAGACATAGTCTATTCCTAAATGTAAAAGGTTATATTTGCGCCAGCCAATCTCTGATTCAGCCGACACCCGAGCGGCGGATTCTACAGCGCTTGCCCCAATAAGGCAATCGATATAGTCCCCACCAATAACTAATTTCAGCTTGGGAAACTTATTGCTGACGGATCTTAACCAAACGCTTTGGCGCGATCATGCCATCGGCATCAATTTCACCCACACCAATAAAGGTGCGCTCTTCGCCCATCGTCATACGAACTTGGCCTTCAGACGGCGCATTCGCAGCCTGAACAGCTTGGCCCTGCAAGACATAGCTTGCGACATCAGGTTGAAGGTTCACTTCTTCAAGATCTTGTACCGCTGAATCAAGAGAAAGCAGCAATGGATCAAGCAGTTCACGAGGCTGAATGCCTTGCTCACGCGCTTGTTCTAGCAATTCTTCCAGTTGTTCCAACGTGACCATTTTCTCGACCGGGTAGTGAGAAACACCAATACGACGAAGTGCCGTTACGTGTGCGCCACAACCCAGCATCTCGCCGAGATCATCAACGATAGTACGAATGTACGTGCCTTTAGAGCAGTGCACTTCCATCTCAATTTCGTCGCCTTCAAAGCGCAGTAATGAGATTTCGTAAACCGTAATTTTACGCGCTTCGCGCGGCACTTCGATGCCTGCTCGTGCGTATTCGTAAAGTGGTTTACCTTCGAACTTCAATGCAGAAAACATAGAAGGGACTTGCATTGTTTCACCACGGAATCCCGCGATAAAACCTTCAAGCTGTTCTAGGTTGACGTTTACGTCACGTGTTTCAACCACTTCACCATCAGAATCTGATGTATTGGTACGTTCGCCCAATTTCGCCACCACACGGTAACGCTTGTCAGAATCTAACAAAAATTGGGAAAACTTCGTCGCTTCACCAAAGCAAATCGGCAGCATGCCCGTTGCTAAAGGATCCAGTGCGCCAGTGTGACCCGCTTTTTCTGCGAAGAAAATGCGCTTAACTTGCTGCAAAGCACCATTTGACGTGATGCCACTTGGCTTATCTAGCAGAACAATCCCATCAACAGGACGTCCTTGACGACGTGGACGGCGGCCCATTATTCGGCCTCTCCATCTTTATCATCTTCAACATGGCGTTCTTCGTCAGACTTAACCGCTTGACTTACCAAGTTGGAAATACGCATACCTTCAGTCAGTGATTGGTCAAAAATGAAAATCACTTCAGGGGTAATACGAA
Organism: Enterovibrio norvegicus; assembly: GCF_002876705.1. Taxonomy (GTDB): domain Bacteria; phylum Pseudomonadota; class Gammaproteobacteria; order Enterobacterales; family Vibrionaceae; genus Enterovibrio; species Enterovibrio norvegicus_B. The sequence goes on from NZ_MDAG01000021.1 coordinate 73,159, forward strand.
GACGAATCGCTTTACCAAGCAAAGTACGTACGTACCAAGCTTGTTCATTCAATGCTTCTAGGCCTTCTTCTGCGGTTTGATCACCCGTAGTCAGGAAGGTCACGTGAACTTTTGCGTAAGCAAGGTCACGAGAAACATCAACACCCGATACCGTCACCATGCCGATACGTGAGTCTTTAATTTCGCGTTGCAGGATCAGTGCGATTTCTTTTTGCACTTGCTGCGATACGCGTTGAGTACGGCTAAATTCTTTGGCCATAACGCTCTTCTCTCATAAGAAATGGGGGGAAAGCGCAAAGCGCTTCCCCCCATGGTGTGTATAAACAACCTGTTACAGGCAGCTATTATTCGATGGTGCGTTTCACTTCAACGATTTCGAATACTTCGATTTGGTCGCCTACGCGAACATCGTTGTAGTTCTTAACGCCGATACCACACTCGTAACCTTTCGCAACTTCATTTACGTCGTCTTTAAAGCGACGTAGTGACTCTAGCTCACCTTCATAAATAACAACGTTATCACGCAGAACGCGGATTGGGTTGTTACGTTTGATGGTGCCTTCAGAAACGATACAGCCAGCAATAGCACCAATCTTAGGTGACTTGAAGACTTCACGCACTTCAGCTAGACCCATGATGACTTGTTTGAACTCAGGCGCAAGCATACCGCTCATCGCTTGTTTCACTTCATCAATCAAGGCGTAGATAACTGAGTAGTAACGTAGATCTAGGCTTTCAGCATCAATCGTCTTACGTGCAGATGCATCAGCACGGACGTTAAAGCCAACCAGAATCGCGTTAGAAGCAGCAGCAAGAACAGCGTCAGTTTCGGTGATAGCACCAACACCTGAACCGATGATCTTCACTTTCACTTCGTCAGTGGACAATTTAACCAGTGAGTCAGCAATCGCTTCAACAGAACCTTGTACGTCAGCTTTCAGTACGATGTTCAGTTCAGATACTTCACCTTCGGTCATGTTAGAGAACATGTTTTCCAGTTTCGCTTTCTGCTGGCGAGCCAGTTTAACGTCACGGAATTTACCTTGGCGGTAAAGTGCTACTTCACGTGCTTTACGCTCGTCACGAACAACTGTCGCTTCATCACCTGCTGAAGGAACACCTGAAAGACCCAGGATTTCCACAGGAATTGAAGGACCAGCCACGTCAACGTCATGACCGTTTTCATCGCGCATTGCACGAACACGACCGTACTCAAGACCACAAAGAACGATATCGCCTTTTTTCAGCGTACCTTCTTGTACAAGAACCGTAGCAACTGGGCCACGACCTTTGTCTAGACGTGATTCGATAACAACGCCGTTTGCCATGCCATCGCGGATTGCGTCAAGTTCAAGAACTTCTGATTGCAGAAGAATTGCCTCAAGCAAGCTATCGATGTTGATGCCTTGTTTCGCTGAAACGTGAACGAAGATGTTCTCACCGCCCCACTCTTCAGGAATAACATCATACTGAGCAAGTTCGTTTTTAACTTGGTCTGGGTTTGCTGCTTCTTTATCGATCTTGTTCACAGCAACAATCAGTGGCACTTCTGCCGCTTTTGCGTGCTGGATAGCTTCGATAGTTTGTGGCATTACGCCATCATCAGCTGCAACAACCAGAACAACGATATCTGTCGCTTTCGCACCACGAGCACGCATAGATGTAAACGCTGCGTGTCCTGGAGTATCCAGGAAGGTGATCATACCGTTGTCAGTTTCAACGTGGTAAGCACCAATGTGCTGCGTAATACCGCCAGCTTCGCCCGAAGCAACGTGTGCTTTACGGATGTAGTCAAGTAGCGACGTTTTACCGTGGTCAACGTGACCCATGATGGTAACAACTGGCGCACGTGGTTCACGTGACGCAGTGTCATCACGGTCAGACAGTACCGCTTCTTCCAATTCGTTTTCTTTGCGAAGAACAACCTTGTGGCCCATTTCTTCAGCAACAAGTGCTGCTGTTTCTTGGTCAATCACTTGGTTGATGGTTGCCATAGCACCCATCTTCATCATCGCCTTGATAACTTCAGTGGCTTTAACAGCCATTTTGTTAGCAAGTTCAGCAACAGTAACGGTCTCACCGATTTCTACATCGCGGTTAACTTTCTGAGCTGGTTTCTGGAAACCATGCTGCATAGAAGTTGGCTTAGCCAAACGGCCTTTGCTTTTCCCACGATTGCCACGGTTACGGCTATCATCTTTGTCTTGTGCTGATTTTTTCTTTTTGCGACGACGTGGCGCAGCTTCTTGGCGACGATCCGCCTCATCTTCTGCTTCACGTGCATACGTAGATGTTACTGTGTGATGGTCTGCAGTTTCCATCACGTTTGGCACTGCTTCTTGTTGACTCCAGCGCTCTTCGTTTAATTCTGCCATTTTGCGTGCCTCTTCTAGCTGGCGCTGACTTTCTTCTTCAGCTTTACGCTTGGCTTCCTCTTCCTGGCGGCGCTTGAGTTCATCAGCTTCATTCTTCACTTGCGCTTCTGCAGCTTCACGAGCAGATGTTTCTTCTGCTGTTTCTTGTGATTGCTGCGCTTTCTCAGCGGCAATGCGTGCTTTTTCTTCAGCGTCACGTTGGGCTTTTTCTTCGGCCTCGCGTTTCGCTTTCTCTTGAGCTTCACGCTTCGCTACTTCTTCAGCTTCACGACGGGCTTTTTCCTCAGCCTCGCGTTGTGCTGCGTCTTCAGCATCACGTTGTGCGGCTTCTTGAGCCACACGTTGTTCTTCTAGTTCGCTGCGCTTCACGTAGGTGCGCTTTTTGCGCACTTCTACTTGAACATCCTTACTCTTTCCGCCAGCACCAGAAACACTTAGGGTGCTGCGTTTTTTGCGCTGTAACGTCAGTCGAGTTGGAGCGCTACCATCGTCACCATGCTCACGTTTTAAGTGAGACAGTAAGGTTTGTTTCTCATCCTGGCTTACGCTGTCGTCTGCCGACTTTTGAATGCCTGCATCCTGAAATTGCTTCAGCAAACGTTCTACCGGCGTATCGATCTCGCTCGCCAGTGCTTTAACTGTAACCTCTGACATTCTGCTCCTCCTTTGCTGCGTTTAAGCTTCGTCGCTGAACCAGCAAATATTGCGCGCGGCCATAATCAGCTCACCCGCTTTAACTTCATCCATTCCCTCGATATCCAGAAGATCATCAGTGCCTTGGTCAGCAAGATCTTCCAAAGTGCAGATGCCTTTCGCTGCAAGGCGGAACGCAAGGTCGCGATCCAAACCTTCAAGACCCAACAGATCTTCAGCCGGCTCAGCACCGTCAAGGATTTCTTCTTTCGCAAGCGCGATTGTGGTCAGCGCTTCTTTCGCACGGCTTCGCAGTTCTTCAACGGTATCTTCATCAAGACCATCAACTTCTAGAAGTTCTGCTGCAGGAACGTATGCAACTTCTTCTAGCGTGGTGAAGCCTTCTTGAACCAGCAGTGCTGCGAAATCTTCTTCGATATCCAAGTGCTTACTAAACAGTTCAATTGACTGGCCAGCTTCTTCTTGGTGTTTCTTCTGTAGATCTTCCACTGTCATTACGTTCAGCGTCCAACCAGTAAGTTGAGAGGCTAGACGAACGTTTTGACCGTTACGACCGATAGCTTGAGCCAAGTTATCAGCTTCTACAGCGATATCCATTGTGTGGGTATCTTCGTCAACGATGATAGATGCTACTTCTGCAGGCGCCATCGCGTTGATAACAAGTTGCGCTGGGTTATCGTCCCAAAGAACAATATCAATACGCTCGCCGCCAAGTTCACCCGAAACGGCTTGAACACGCGCACCACGCATACCAACACACGCACCTACAGGGTCGATACGCTTGTCGTTAGTTTTAACAGCAATCTTCGCACGAGAACCCGGATCACGAGCCGCACCCATCACTTCGATCATTTCTTCGCCGATTTCTGGCACCTCAATGCGGAACAATTCGATCAGCATTTCTGGCTTAGAACGGGTCATGAATAACTGGAAGCCACGAGCTTCTGGACGCACAGCATACAGCAAACCGCGCACGCGGTCGCCTGGACGTAGGTTTTCACGTGGTAATTGATCGTCACGTTGGATTGCCGCTTCTGCATTGCTACCCAAATCAACGATAACCACTTCGCGGTTCACTTTCTTAACAATACCAGTGATCAACTCACCTTCATTGTCCATGAACTGCTCAACCACTTGTGCACGCTCAGCTTCACGTACTTTTTGTACGATAACTTGTTTTGCAGTTTGAGTCGTAATACGGTCAAACGTTACTGACTCAATGTCATCTTCAACGTAATCGCCGACAGACATTGTTTCGTCTTCAAACTGTGCCGCTTCTAGCGTAATTTCGCGAGTAGGCTGAGTAACTTCTTCAACCACTTCCCAACGACGAAGTGTTTCGAACTGACCGGTTTTGCGGTCGATTTCTACACGTACTTCGATTTCTGCTTCGTATTTTTTCTTTGTTGCCGTCGCCAGCGCTATTTCTAACGCTTCAAAAATGCGCTCACGTGGAACAGCTTTTTCGTTCGACACCGCCTCTACGACAGCCAAGATTTCTTTGTTCATGAACTAATGCCTCATTTAAATTTAAAATGAAGGAACCAGGTTAGCCTTGGCGATATTGCTCAGGGCGAACGCTTCTTCGTTTCCATCCACGTTGATGGTGACGGTCTCGCCGTCAACAGAAAGAATCAGCCCTTTCCATTTGCGACGGTTTTGCATCGCCATTTTCAGCACTACGTTCACTTCGTGACCGATAAACTGCTGATAATGCGCGGCTTTAAATAGTGGTCTTTCCAACCCTGGAGATGAAACTTCCAAGTTGTAAGCAACGGTAATTGGATCTTCTACGTCCATCACAGCGCTAACCTGGCGGCTCACTTCGGCACAAGCATCAACAGTGATGCCGTTTTCATGATCAATAAAGATCCGCAGGGTTGAATGTTGTCCCGCACGAACAAACTCAAGCCCAACAAGCTCATAGTTCAATGCTTCAACAGGTGCTTCTAGCAATGCTACAAGCTGTTTTTCTAGTCCGGTCATACAAACCCCAGAAATAAAAAAAGGGCTTAAAAGCCCAGATATCCATCCGAATGGGTCATGTTCAGATAATAAAAAACCCCGAATTACGGGGTTTAATGCAACTGGACCCTGATGCCATGGTTTCCCATGGCCAACAACTGTTTTGGTCTCACTAAACAATTGTCGATAAAGTGGTTGCGGGGGCCGGATTTGAACCGACGACCTTCGGGTTATGAGCCCGACGAGCTACCAAACTGCTCCACCCCGCGTCCGATTGGCGATTATTATATCGTCGCCTCGCGTTCTTTTTCAAGTACTGCGACCTTACTAAGTAAGGATTTTAAAATGGTGCCGAGAGCGGGACTTGAACCCGCATGCCTATACAGGCACTACCCCCTCAAGATAGCGTGTCTACCAATTTCACCACCTCGGCAAGCATTACTGCTTAATTCTTTTACTGAGGGATGTCGCTATTGCTTTCAGCAGGGACATCGCTCGCCGGAGTTACTTGCTCACTGGCAGGTACACTCAGGTCTTCGTACTCGCTACCAACGGTTGCGTTTTGAGTACTCATGTTACCCAGCACTAGGCTAAGAACAAAAAATATTGTCGCGAAAATCGCGGTCATTCGGGTCAGAAAGTTTCCAGAGCCGCCAGAGCCAAATACTGTATTTGATGCCCCAGCCCCGAAAGAGGCTCCCATATCTGCGCCTTTACCTTGTTGAACCAGAACTAGGCCAATTACACCAAGCGCGGCCAACAGATAAATCACAAGTAGAATTTCGTACATGGGTTCCACCTATGTTCCAAATTGTTGAGCCAGCTGACTATTCAGTTCACTAGCGCAACTCCCATCATTGGGAGCGGAAGAATACTAACGAATGCCGGCATACGAAACAAGAGAAAATTACAAAAAAGCGGTACTTTTCATCCCGTTTGCGCATCTTATAACCAAACAGACTCGCGTCCCTTCCGCTTTCCTTTTGTTATTAGCAGTTCGCTTTTACCGCATCTGCAATTTCAAGTGCATACGCTTGCACTTCATCAGCGTTTTCACCTTCAACCATGACACGGATTAATGGTTCAGTGCCAGATTTACGTAACAATACACGACCCGTGTCACCTAGCTTCTCTTCAACCGCTGCAGTTGCAGTCATCACTGCGTCTGATTGCAATGGATCGCTATCACCACTAAAACGAACATTCTCAAGGACTTGTGGGAACATGCTCATGCCATCACACAGATCTTTGAGTGTTAGCCCTGTTCCAACAACACTCGCTAATACTTGCAACGCCGCAACGATAGCATCACCAGTGGTAACTTTATCAAGAAGGATAACGTGACCTGAGTTTTCTGCGCCGATCTTCCAATCGTTCTCAAGCAGTTTTTCCATGACGTAGCGGTCGCCAACTTTCGCGCGGGTAAACGGAATACCGAGTTTTTTCAGCGCCACTTCCATGCCCATATTGGTCATCAAAGTACCAACAACACCGCCTTTCAGTTCGCCTCGACGTAACGATTCACGCGCAATGATGTAGGCAATTTGGTCGCCGTCTACTTTGTTACCTTCATGGTCGACCATGATGATACGGTCACCATCACCATCAAAGGCAATACCCAATACTGCGTTTTCTTCAACGACACGCTTTTGAAGTGCACGTACATCGGTTGCACCCACTTCTGCATTGATGTTTGTGCCGTTTGGCTCAACACCCATAGCGATGACATCAGCGCCCAGCTCAGAGAACACGGCAGGTGCAATGTGGTACGTCGCACCGTGTGCACAATCGATAACGATTTTAAGGCCTTTCAGATTCATTTCTGACGGGAACGTGCCTTTACAAAACTCAATGTAACGGCCCGCAGCATCAACGATACGGCTTGCTTTACCCAGCTCTGCTGACTCAACACAGGTCAGTGGCTTTTCGAGTTCAGCTTCAATCGCAAGCTCAACCGAATCAGGCAATTTTGTGCCTTCTGATGAAAAGAATTTGATGCCGTTGTCATAGTAAGGGTTATGCGATGCTGAGATAACAATCCCCGCTTCCGCACGGAACGTTTGCGTTAAGTACGCAATGGCAGGCGTTGGCATTGGGCCTGTAAACGCAGCCTGAAGACCAGCAGCTGATAAGCCAGCTTCCAACGCAGATTCAAGCATGTAGCCAGAGATGCGTGTATCTTTGCCTATCAATACTTTCTTCGTGCCTTGCTGGCTCAGTACACGACCCGCAGCCCAACCTAATTTCAGCATAAAATCTGGCGTGATTGGGAACTGGCCAACTTTACCGCGTACACCGTCGGTGCCGAAGTATTTACGTTCTGTCATTGTGTATCTCCAAGTAGATCTGCTGCTTCTTGCATCATGCTGACAACGCGAACCACATCTGCGGTTTCTTTTACGTCATGCACGCGAATGAGCTGAGCCCCTTTCGAAGCAGCAATGGTAGCGCAAGCTAAACTTCCCCCCAAAACATCGGCAGGGGGTTTATCCAATAATTTAAAAATCATAGACTTCCGTGACATACCCGCCAGTATCGGCAGTCCATGACGGTGAAACAATTCCAACTTTGCTAACAGCTGGTAGTTATGTGTCAGTGTTTTACCAAACCCAAACCCTGGGTCTAAAATCAGTTTTTCTTTGGCAATACCCATTGCCGCACAAGCTTCAATTCTTTCATTGAAGAAACAATGGATATCTTCAAAAATATCGTCATAGGTTGGATCAACCTGCATCGAACGAGGTTGTCCTTGCATGTGCATAATACATACTGGCACATCAGCCATGGCTGCCGCGTTAAGCGCCCCTGGCTCTTGAAGTGCACGCACATCATTGATTAGATTAGCACCTGCATTCACCGCAGCGGTCATTACTGCAGCTTTACTGGTATCAATTGAAATCCAGCAATCAAACCTTTCTCGAATAGCTTCTATCGCGGGAATAACCCTTGATAGCTCTTCATCCAGCGAAACATCTACTGCACCAGGTCTCGTAGACTCACCGCCAATATCCAATACCGACGCACCCGCACTGAGCATACTTTCTGCATGATAAAGCGCCGTATCGAGATGATTGAATTTACCGCCATCTGAAAAAGAATCAGGCGTGACGTTGAGGATACCCATTACTTTCGGGGAAGATAGATCGAGAAAGAATTCTTTGCTGGTCAGTATCATAGTTGGGCTTTGTTTGAGGCTAGAATTTGTCACTACCAAAAGAAAAACCCCGAGTAAGCCCGGGGTTTCTTTTAACTAAAACGCAATTACGCGTCCGGCTGATTATCAGGGTCGACAGGCTTAGCGCTGGCGTCTGACGATGAAGGCTTTTCAGCTTCCACATCAGCATCTGCATCCGGTTTTTTCGGCGTATTGCCAGAATTATCTGGTTCAACGCCCCAACCTGCAGGTTCACGCACTGGACGTCGCTCCATCAAATCATCGATTTGACCAGCATCAATCGTTTCATACTTCATCAGTGCATCTTTCATTGCATGCATGATGTCCATATTTTCTTCGATGAGCTTGCGAGCACGGATGTAGTTACGGTCAATCAACAAACGGATTTCGCTATCAATAAGACGCGCGGTCTCATCAGACATGTGCTTAGACTTCGCAACGGAACGACCAAGGAAAACTTCCCCTTCGTCTTCAGCGTACAATAGAGGTCCCAACTTATCTGAGAAGCCCCATTGCGTCACCATCTTGCGCGCGATATCCGTAGCACGTTCGATGTCGTTCGACGCACCCGTTGAAACGTTCTCAACACCATAGATAATCTCTTCCGCTAGACGGCCACCGTACAAGCTCGAAATCATGGATTCTAGGTGTAGACGAGACATGCTCACACGATCTTGCTCAGGCAGATACATCGTCACACCCAGCGCACGTCCGCGAGGAATAATAGACACTTTGTAAACCGGATCATGCTCAGGCACAAGTCGACCTACAACAGCGTGGCCCGCTTCGTGGTAGGCGGTCGATTCTTTGGTTTCTTCAGTCAGAACCATTGATTTGCGCTCAGCGCCCATCATGATTTTGTCTTTCGCCAGTTCGAATTCGATCATAGATACAACGCGCTTATTACCACGTGCAGCAAACAATGCTGCTTCGTTGACCAAGTTCGCCAAATCTGCGCCAGAGAACCCTGGGGTACCACGTGCGATAAGCGATGCTTCAACATCACCACCTAGTGGTACTTTACGCATGTGTACTTTAAGAATTTGCTCACGACCACGTACATCTGGTAAGCCAACAACAACCTGACGGTCAAAGCGGCCCGGACGCAACAAGGCAGGGTCAAGAACATCTGGACGGTTAGTCGCTGCGATAACGATGATACCTTCGTTACCTTCAAAGCCATCCATTTCAACCAGCATTTGGTTCAATGTTTGTTCACGTTCGTCGTGACCACCACCAAGACCAGCGCCACGTTGGCGACCTACGGCATCAATCTCATCAATAAAGATGATACATGGCGAGGCTTTCTTCGCTTGTTCGAACATGTCACGGACACGAGATGCGCCCACACCAACGAACATTTCAACGAAATCAGAACCGGAAATCGTAAAGAACGGTACTTTCGCTTCACCTGCAATGGCTTTCGCCAGCAAGGTTTTACCTGTACCAGGAGGACCTACCATCAAAACACCCGTTGGGATTTTACCGCCGAGTTTTTGGAAGCGACTTGGGTCGCGCAGGTAGTCAACCAATTCTTTAACGTCTTCTTTCGCTTCGTCACAACCAGCGACATCCGCGAAAGTTGTTTTGATCTGCTCTTCGCTCATCATGCGCGCTTTCGATTTACCGAAAGACATCGCACCTTTGCCACCGCCGCCTTGCATCTGACGCATGAAGAAAATCCATACACCGATAAGCAGAAGCATTGGGAACCAAGAGATGAAGATAGACGCAAGAATGCTTGGCTCTTCAGGAGGCGTGCCACGAACCTGAACTTTGTGATTGATCAGGTCATCAAGCAATTTAGGATCTTGGAGAACAGGCATGTAAGAGACATAATTCGTGCCATCACGACGCGTGACTTTCAGCTCGCGATTATCGAACTGTACTTCCTGTAATTTATCTTGCCCTATTTCTTGGACAAACGTTGTGTAGTCGACTTGACGGCCAGCACTGTCGCCAGGTCCAAAGCTTTGGAACACAGACATCAGCACAACAGCGATGACCAGCCATAAAATCAAGTTTTTTGCCATGTCACTCAAGGTGTTAGCCCCGCGAAAACTATAAGAATAATGGTAGAGTACTACAGTTTATAACCTGTAGCTACAATGTAGACTTCACGTGATCGAGCACGAGAAGAATCGGGTTTACGAATTTTTACTGCTTTAAACATTTTACGCACTTCAGCTAAATATTGATCAAAGCCTTCGCCTTGAAAAACTTTAACAATAAATGCGCCATTTGGTGCGAGAACTTCTCGACACATTTCCATCGCAAGTTCAACTAAGTACATTGCTTTGGGTTGATCTGATGCCAAATTACCACTCATATTTGGCGCCATGTCGGACATAACAACATCCACCATGTCAGGTTGAATACGATCTAATAACGCATTCAAGACTGCTTCTTCACGAAAGTCCCCTTGCAAGAAGCTTACTCCAGGCAGGGAGTCCATAGGAAGGATGTCACATGCTATAACTTGACCGTTGTCACCAACTTGTTCTGCAGCGTACTGAGACCACCCACCAGGAGCGGCACCCAAATCGACCACAGTCATACCAGGTTTAAGCAGTTTATCTTTGCCTTGAATTTCATCTAGCTTAAAAATCGCACGTGAACGAAAGCCTTTTTTCTGGGCTTCTTGAACATATTTATCATCAAAATGCTCTTTCAACCAGCGGCCAGAACTCGCTGAGTGTTTCTTTTTGCTCATGTTTTACCTAGCCCACATTTACTGTCGTTAAATGTTAACGAACTGCTTAGGGGGATATTTGTTCAGTTTGTATAGATATGGCGGTAGAATGTCACGTTTTCAACCCCGATAAAACAACAAATCGAGTCAACATGAATCTAAGCACAAAACAAAAGCAGCATCTAAAAGGACTGGCACACTCTCTTAAACCTGTCGTATTGATGGGCGCCAACGGCCTAACAGAAGCAGTGCTTGCTGAGATTGAAATCGCTCTCGATCATCACGAGCTAATCAAGGTGAAAGTTGCATCAGAAGATCGCGACACTAAGAACTTGATTGTAGACGCAATTGTTCGTGAAACCAAGGCAGAGAAAGTACAGGTTATTGGTAAAACACTTGTACTGTACCGCCAGAGCGCAGAACGTAAAATAGAAATCCCACGCAAATAAAAAAAGGCCGCATCGCGGCCTTTTTTGTTTCTGCGATAGTAACAACCGCTAACATTTTTTTCGATTAGGCGTACGTTACGCTATCGATCTCGAATTCTTTCACGCCACCCGGCGTGTTGATTGACACTTCGTCGCCTGCTTCTTTACCGATCAAACCACGTGCAATGGGTGAGTTGATGGAAATCAGGTTCTTCTTAATATCAGACTCGTCATCACCAACAATCTGGTAAGACAATTCTTCATCTGTATTAATGTCAATCAAGCCTACAGTTGAACCAAAGATCACTTTGCCATTGTTTGGCATCTTTGCGATGTCGATGACTTGAGCAACTGAAAGTTTGTATTCAATATCACGAATCTGCGCTTCACAAATACCTTGTTCTTCACGCGCCGCGTGATATTCAGCATTTTCTTTAAGATCGCCCAACTCACGAGCTTCACCGATCGCCTGAGTAATAATTGGACGACGTTTCAGCAGGCGGTCTAACTCTACACGAAGCTGCTGTTCGCCACGAACAGTCATGGGTACTTTATCCATAAATGACATTACCTCTGTCTCCAAAACCCTTGGTTTTGGCAATAACAAAGCCACGCCCATATACAATGATGAGCGCAGCAAACGAATATCTGTGTTTTCAGTGTAAACAACTTATCACTGAAGGTCACCAATCATTTTTCTTCCTCCTAGCGCTCACTAAAACCCTACGTCACCCCTAGATGGTAGATACACAAATCAAAATTAAAAAACCAATCAAAGCTCACATAAACAAATGCATGGCGAGAGATTTAGCTCGCATAAAAAGATAAAAAAACATAAATGCGAGGAATGTAACGGAACTTTAATGCAAAACTGCAAGCCACTGAAATAATTAGAGTAAAATCATACTGACAACATAAAAAACACTGTTTTAAATGTGATTTTTGATTGTTTTACTAGCGGTTGTAAATCGTCAGCGGGTACAAACAAGGCATCGAGATGGTTGGAGATGCCATCAAGAAACTCAAAACCTTATAAAGGACAACGTAATGAATAAAACGTTTATCGCACTTGCTGTAGCTGCTCTAGCGTCTACCTCTGTTTCTGCTGCTGAAATTTTCAATGACGGTACTTCTTCTATGGCTATCGGCGGTCGTGCAGAAGCACGTGCGTCTATCAAAGATGGCGAAATGAATGATGCAAGCCGCGTACGTATCAATGTTCTGGGTACCACTCAAATCTCAGAAGAAGCATACGGTGTTGGTTTCTTCGAACGTGAATTCAAATCAGACAAAGCTGATGACGAAAACCGTTACCTGTTCGCTGGTATCGGCACTGAGTTCGGTCTAGTAACTTACGGTAAGAACGACGGTTCTCTAGGCATGATCACTGACTTCACTGATATCATGTCTTACCACGGTGCTGCTGCTAGCTCAAAAATCACTGTTGCTGACCGCACTAACAACAACATCGCTTACAAAGGCGAGTTCGGTGGTCTAACGGTTAAAGCTAACTACGTTGGCAACAATGACACCATCGACAAAGGTTACTCTCTAGGTGCGGTTTACGCGATGGAGAACGGTCTGGCAATGGGTCTAGGTTACGCAGACCAAGACAACCTAACCAAAACAACTGAAAGCCAAATCGAAGCGGCTGTTTCTTACACCATGGGCGACATCTACGTTGCTGCACTTTACAAAGATGGCGAAAGCAACGTTTCAGGCTCTGACAAAGATCTAACTGGTTACGAATTGGCGGCGGCTTACACCATGGGCCAAACCAAGTTCACTACCACTTACGGTAAAGCTGAAACTGAGTCAGACGACACTGCAGACTCTATCGCAATCGACGCGACGCATTACTTCAACGGTAACTTCCGCACTTACGCGTCTTACAACTTCAACCTGCTTGATGCAGATAAAGTTGGCAAAGCGAAGGCAGAAGACGAGCTAGTATTCGGTCTACGTTACGATTTCTAATCTGAGTTAGGTTAAACACTTAATACAGAGACAAACGCCTACCTCCGAGTAGGCGTTTTTTGTACCATACTGGATCTGCCGTCTACGCTGGAGCCTAATATGGTGCGTTATTGCCTTCTCATTCTTTCCCTTTGCTTATCATTTCGTGCATCATCGGTGCCTGTTAACACGCTTGAAGCTATGCTTCCTGCGGGCAGTCAACTCGCCCTTTCTGTTTATAACATCAACACTCAACGGCAGATGGTTGCGCTGGATGATCAGATTTTACTTCCCCCTGCCAGTACTCAAAAGGTCGTCACCGCACTCGCCTCTGCACTTTATCTTCCTAAAGACTTCACCTTCACTACACGCGCATATCGCTCAGGTAAAGACGTTATTTTTTCGTTCTCAGGTGACCCAACGTTAACGCGTAAAAACATCCAATCCTTGCTCAGAGACATCAAGGCAGCAGGCGTTACCCGTATCAATGGTGATGTGTGGCTGGATGGCAGTATTTTTACAGGCTATGAGCGTGCAGTCGGCTGGCCATGGGATATCCTAGGGGTATGTTATAGCGCTCCCTCAACCTCTATTGCCCTAGAGCGAAACTGTGTTCAGGGTTCGATTTACAGCGAAAAAGGTAAAATAACGACGCGCGTTTTTGTTCCCGAGCATCAGCCTGTTTCTGTCACCACTGATGCACTCGCTGTGACGAAAGACGAAATGAACGCCAAGCATTGCGACCTAGAGCTGCACTACGAAAACAACAATAGCTACAAATTAACTGGTTGTTTACCCCACAGAAGCAAACCCTTACCGCTAAAATTCGCGGTTCAAAACCCTGAGAAGTACATGCGCGATGTACTTTCAGCGGAGCTCAAAAAAGCAAGAATGGGTCTCACAGGGCAAATCCGCATTGGTAATCCCATCAGCAATGCACCAAAACAACTCATCGCCACGCACGCCTCGGCGCCTCGCGATGTATTGCTTAAGAAAATGCTCAAACGTTCAGACAACCTGATCGCAGACAATCTGTTAAAAACACTGGGGCATCAGTATTTCAACCAACCGGGCTCTTTCTCTAACGGCGCTGCAGCCGTGAAAGCCATCATGCAAGAACGTGCCAATATTGATTTATCCCACGCCGTAATCGTTGATGGCTCTGGGCTTTCAAGAAACAACCGTATGTCTGCAAAACAATTGATGGATGTCATCCACTACACCTACTCTCATCAAGATTTAGGTGTATTAGCGATGCTGCCAGTATCCGGCGTTGATGGCACGTTGAAGTATCGTAGTAGCGTGAGGAATGCGCCTTTGAAGCAAAGGTTAAAAGCCAAGTCTGGCTCGCTCTACGGCAGTTACAACTTAGCTGGTGTGATAAGAAATGATAAAGGGCAGGATGTGTTAGTGGTGCAATTGGTCACCAACTACCACATCCCAAAAACAGACGAGCGCCCAGCGAACCTCGCCAGCCCCATTACGCAATTTGAGCGCGAATTGTACCAGGCCTTGCTTACATCAAGTCTAACCACGCGTTAACTGTCATGAAATAAATCGCCATCCCGCTGATATCGACAACGGATGCCAGAACGGGACTCACGAGCACAGCGGGGTCGAGGCGAAACGTTGTTGCCACAAGTGGGAGCACGCCGCCTATTGTGGTAGACAACAGCACTTGAATGATCAGCGCCATACCAATCGCTACAGCAATGTCATCTAACGAAAAGCCAGATGGCAGCGCAGCGCTGTCACTAAAGAGCATCACCCTTGCCATGATGACGGCAGCCAGTGCAAACGCGATGACGACCGCCACGCGTACTTCCTTCCACATGACACGTGGCCAGTGAGACGGATGCACTTCGTTCATCGCCATGGCGCGAACAACTAACGTGGCTGCTTGTGAGCCTGCATTCCCCCCCGCCGCCGCAACCACGGGCATATAAATCGCCAGTAAAATCAGCTGGCTGATCGAATCCTCGTAATGAGAAATGATCAGCCCCGAGACAACGCCCAGTAACGCAAGACCAATGATCCAACCAATGCGCTGTCGGACATGTGACATGACTGAATTCGTTAGATAGTCCCCATCAGGCTCTACTTCAGAGTTAATCAAACCCAGCCCTGTCGCGATTTGCCTTACCCTAATCGCATCGCCAGTTTCAGCCAGATCATCAAGTAGCTTTCTGACCAAGTCCAATGGACAGCAATTTAGTACACCAATCGCTTCAGCCACAGGCATCACAGACAGCAACCGAATTCTGTCTTCTTCACTGTGAATAAGAAACGCGTTTTTTGCTGCTTCAATTTCATGAGCAGCGACATGATTGTGCTGGTATTCCAGCAAGGTGGCATTCATTACCGCCATAGCGAACCTCCCGATTGGCTAGTGCCAGACATCATCTGGTGAGGGTAACGACCATGAAAATACGTGTTTCAGCAGCATGTTGCTTTAGAGAAATAAAACAGCAAATGTTCCCGCACAGTGATTACTCACTACGCAAGATTTAAAACCCAAAGGTTTCTAGACGTATTTTCACTCAGAATATTGGGGAAGCACTGGGAATGGAAAAGCAAAGATCATTCCGACCGGGCAGTCGAAATGTGAAAACACACTAACGTCACCGCCGGACTTGCTGGCCTCCCTGACAACTCGGAGGATGGTCGATAACGTTCATGGTTTTCTCCAAAAGTGCCGCAGTATTGCGACGGAGCAATACTACGCCTCTTTCGTGCGATAGAAAACATTCACCCACGGTTAAATTGTGAAGATTTAATGACACGCCATGCGCTGATTTATCTGCAAAATACAACACGATATTGGCATTGTCTCCGTCAATAAATGGCACAAAAAAGCCCGCCATAAAGGCGGGCAAGGAGGTTGTTATCTAGGTCGGCTTCCTGCCGACTCATTGATTATGTTTTTACCTTTTTTGAGAAATTACGCTTTACCGTATTTCTCAGCAACGCGTGCGTGAAGCTCTTGTACTGAGTTCACTTTCGACATATCTACAGCAGCATGCGCCATACAAGTCGCAAACGCCGCGTTTAGCGTTGTGGTGTAGCTTACCTTCTCAGCCAATGCGCCACGACGAAGTACTTTTGAGTCTTCAATCGCTTGGCGGCCTTCAGTGGTGTTCACAATGTAGCTGTATTCACCATTCTTGATACGGTCAAGAATGTGAGGACGACCTTCGTGTACCTTGTTCACTAGGCGAGGGTTAATGCCCGCTTCACCAAGAACAACAGCAGTACCGTGTGTCGCATCCAGTTCAAAGCCAAGCTTGATAAGCTTCGCGGCAAGGTCAACAACACGCTGCTTGTCAGTATTACGGACAGACAGAAGTGCGCGGCCTTTTTCACTGTATTGCTTACCACAGCCAAGATCTGCTTTCGCAAACGCTTCAGCAAATGTGTCACCCACACCCATGACTTCACCGGTAGAGCGCATTTCTGGACCCAACAGTGGGTCGACACCCGGGAACTTGTTGAACGGCAATACCACTTCTTTCACAGAATAATACGGTGGAATAATTTCTTGTGTGAAGCCTTGTGACTCAAGCGATTGGCCAGCCATAACACGCGCTGCAATTTTCGCAAGTGGTGCACCAGTCGCTTTCGATACAAATGGCACCGTACGTGCTGCGCGCGGGTTCACCTCAATCAGGTAAACTTCGCCGTCTTTTACTGCAAACTGCGTATTCATCAAACCACGAACACCCAGTTCAAACGCCAGTTTTTCAACTTGGCGACGCATCTCGTCCTGAATGTCTTGGCTCAAGGTGTAAGCTGGCAGTGAACATGCAGAGTCACCTGAGTGAACACCCGCTTGTTCGATGTGCTCCATGATGCCGCCAATCACAACGCGTTCGCCGTCACAGATAGCATCCACATCCACTTCGGTCGCATCATCAAGGAAACGGTCAAGCAGCACTGGTGATTCGTTAGAAACGCTTACCGCTTCATTGAAGTAACGGCGCAAGTCGTTTTCGTCATACACGATTTCCATTGCACGGCCACCCAGAACATACGATGGACGAACAACCAGAGGGAAGCCAATCTCTTTTGACTTATCAATGGCTTGTTCCATTGTTGTCACAGTCGCGTTTTCTGGTGTTTTCAAACCTAAACGGTCAACCGCAGATTGGAAACGTTCACGGTCTTCTGCACGGTCAATCGCATCAGGGCTCGTACCAATGATTGGCACACCAGCTGCTTCCAATGCACGTGCCAATTTCAGTGGCGTTTGACCACCGTATTGCACGATAACGCCCTTAGGCTTTTCAACACGAGCGATAGCGAGCACGTCTTCAAGTGTTACTGGCTCGAAGTACAAACGGTCAGACGTATCGTAATCGGTGGAAACCGTTTCAGGGTTACAGTTAACCATGATGGTTTCATAGCCATCTTCACGAAGTGCTAGTGATGCGTGTACACAGCAGTAATCGAACTCAATACCTTGACCGATACGGTTTGGACCACCGCCCAATACCATGATCTTGTCTTTGTCTGTTGGGTTCGCTTCACACTCGTCATCGTAAGAGCTGTACATGTACGCGGTATCAGACGAGAACTCTGCGGCACAAGTATCCACGCGCTTGTAAACAGGGTGGATGTCGTACTGGTCACGAAGCTTGCGGATTTCGTTTTCGCTCACACCCAGTAGCTTGCTCAAACGTGCATCAGCGAAGCCTTTGCGTTTCAGTTTGCGCAGTACATCTTTGTTTAGACCCGCGAAGCCATTTTCTTTGACTTCAGCTTCGATTTTGACGATGTCTTCAATCTGTACCAAGAACCAGCGGTCAACATTGGTCAGCTTAAATACACCATCAACCGACATGCCTGCACGGAATGCATCAGCGATGTACCAAATACGCTCTGCACCAGCATCTTTCAATTCGTGACGAATCTTGGTCATTGCGTCTGGTTCATCCAGATCGACCATCTCATCAAAGCCTGTCGCGCCAACTTCTAGGCCACGCAATGCTTTGTGAAGCGATTCTTGCTGGTTACGACCAATGGCCATGACTTCGCCCACAGATTTCATCTGTGTGGTCAGACGGTCATTCGCACCAGCAAATTTTTCGAAGTTAAAACGAGGGATCTTAGTCACAACGTAATCGATGGTTGGTTCAAATGATGCTGGTGTTGCGCCGCCAGTGATGTCATTCATCAACTCATCAAGGGTGAAACCAACGGCTAGCTTCGCTGCCACTTTTGCAATCGGGAAGCCAGTTGCTTTCGATGCTAGCGCAGAAGAGCGAGATACACGTGGGTTCATCTCGATGATAACCATACGGCCATCTTTCGGGTTGATACCAAACTGAACGTTTGAGCCGCCGGTTTCTACGCCGATTTCACGCAGAACCGCTAGCGATGCGTTACGCATCAATTGGTATTCTTTGTCGGTCAGTGTTTGTGCTGGCGCCACAGTAATAGAGTCACCCGTGTGGATGCCCATTGCATCGAAGTTTTCGATGGCACATACGATGATACAGTTGTCGTTCTTGTCGCGAACAACTTCCATTTCGTATTCTTTCCAACCGATCAGAGATTCATCGATAAGAAGTTCGTTGGTTGGAGAAAGATCCAAACCACGACGACAGATGTCATCAAACTCTTCTTTGTTATACGCGATGCCACCACCGGTACCACCCATGGTGAAAGAAGGACGGATGATGCAAGGGAAACCGACCATGTCCAAAACTTTGTAAGCTTCTTCCATCGTTTTCGCTGTGTCTGCGGTTGGACATTCCAAACCGATAGACTTCATTGCTTTGTCGAAGCGTGAACGGTCTTCAGCTTTATCAATCGCATCCGCCGTTGCACCAATCATTTCGACGCCGAACTCAGCCAGTACACCGTGCTTTTCAAGTTCAAGCGCACAGTTCAATGCCGTTTGACCGCCCATTGTCGGTAGAACCGCATCAGGACGCTCTTTTTCAATGATGTTGCGAACAACTTCCCATTGAATTGGCTCAATGTAAGTCGCATCCGCCATTTCTGGGTCGGTCATGATGGTGGCTGGGTTAGAGTTCACCAAAATAACGCGGTAACCCTCTTCACGCAGCGCTTTACAAGCTTGCGCACCTGAATAGTCAAACTCACACGCCTGGCCAATAACAATTGGGCCTGCGCCTAGAATAAGAATACTTTTTATGTCTGTACGTTTTGGCATTCTCTGCTACTCCGGATTACGCGCTGTGTTGCTTAATAAGTTCAATGAAGTGGTCAAAAAGCGGTGCCGCATCGTGCGGACCAGGGCTCGCTTCAGGGTGCCCTTGGAAGCTAAAGGCTGGTTTATCTGTGCGGTGAATACCCTGCAGAGAACCATCAAATAGCGATACGTGAGTAGCACGTAGATTTTCAGGAAGCGTGGCTTCGTCAGCGGCAAAACCGTGGTTTTGCGATGTGATCATCACAACGCTGCGATCCAAGTCTTTTACTGGGTGGTTTGCACCGTGGTGACCAAACTTCATTTTTACCGTTTGGGCGCCCGATGCCAGAGCCAGAATTTGGTGACCAAGACAGATACCAAAAATTGGCAAGCCTTTGTCTAGGAATACTTTTGTTGCTTCGATAGCGTAAGTACATGGCTCAGGGTCACCCGGGCCATTCGACAGGAATACACCATCAGGGTTAAGCGCCAATACATCTTCAGCAGACGTTTGTGCAGGGACGACGGTCAAACGACAACCACGATCCACCAGCATACGCAGAATATTGCGCTTCGCACCGAAGTCGTAAGCAACAACGTGGAATGGCAATTCACTGCTGTCTTTTGCTTCTGGCAAACCGCCTTCTAGCGTCCAAGAGCCTTGCTTCCACTCATAAGCTTCTGCTGTGGTCACTTCTTTCGCCAAATCCATGCCTTTCAGACCTGGGAATGCTTTCGCTTTAGCAAGTGCCAATGCTTCGTCAAGGTTGTCACCTGCAACGATACAACCGTTTTGTGCGCCTTTTTCACGTAATAGACGTGTCAGCTTACGGGTATCGATGTCGGCGATACCAACGATGTTTTGAGACTTGAGGTAATCGGAAAGTGTTTGTTGGCTGCGGAAGTTTGAAGCTATAAGGGGAAGGTCACGAATTACCAAGCCTTGCGCGTGGATTCTTGAGGATTCTTCGTCTTCGGTATTAGTACCGGTGTTGCCAATGTGGGGATAAGTAAGAGTAACAATTTGCTGAGAGTAAGAAGGGTCAGTGAGAATTTCTTGATACCCCGTCATCGAGGTATTAAAAACAACTTCACCAACAGCAGAACCATCAGCACCAATGGACACACCGTGGAATACAGTCCCATCTTCTAGGACTAAGAGCGCAGACTTGCTCAAGACAACCTCCAAATCAATAAAAATGCAAAATAAATAGATAAATTCGCATTAAGTCATTCCATACAATTGCCAGTTCGACGTCAAGCCGAAATTTGACAAATTGCGCGCATTCTAGAGATCCACGCCGAACGTGTCAACAGGACTCGCAAAAAAGAACATAACTTTCGACCACCCTAAGTGGTTTTCACCCTCAAGCGCATAAAAACCCCACTAAACTCAAGCAAAATACGTATTTCCCATGAAAACACCTCTTACCATGGTTGGCTGAGCATTCAAAAAGAAAGGGAAGCAATCAGACCATTACGCAACCGTTTCCTAATGTTGTCTTTTCGATACTTTTAGAGGTTAGAGCAGCATAAGCAGGGGTAAAGGCACAAAAGCATACCTAAACAAGGTGGGAATATGGCAGGGAAAGAGAGAAAGGAAAGAACCAGAAAAAGGGGGAAACACCATGCAGCCCGCTCACGCAAACTGCATAGTTAATCGAATTTTGATTAAAGGGTATCGAGCTCTAATACATCTTGCATCGTAAAAAAGCCCGATGGTTTCGCATTGAGCCAAATCGCTGCGCGAACAGCACCGTTAGCAAACGTCATTCGATTTGTCGCTTTGTGAGTGATTTCAACGCGCTCACCAATGTCAGCAAACATGGCTGTATGCTCACCCACAATGTCGCCAGCACGGATCGTGGCAAAACCTATTTCATCGCGGCTTCGCTCACCAGTGATACCTTCACGTGCATACACAGCAACATCACTCAACTTGTTGCCCATCGCACCTGCAATGGCTTCACCCATGCCTATAGCAGTGCCCGAAGGTGCATCCACTTTATGACGATGGTGCGCTTCAACGATCTCAATGTCGCAGTAGTCACCCATCACTTTTGCGGCTTTCTCAAGCAGCTTAAAGACAAGGTTTACGCCAACGCTATAATTTGGCGCCATCACAATACCGGTGTCAGAAGCTGCAGCATCAATCAGTGCGCGCTGCTCATCAGTAAAACCTGTTGTACCAATGATCAGTTTCTTTCCATGCAGTTGGCACAGTGCAAGGTTGGCTAACGTCACGACAGGCGCAGTAAAATCAATGATGACGTCAAAGTCACCTGCCACCTTTGCTAAATCATCCACAATGGTCACGTCGCGCTTACCAATGCCGGCGAGCTCACCTGCGTCAGCGCCAATAAGACTCGATTCAGGACGTTCACTTGCAGCAGTCAGTATTGCGCCTTCCATTCCATCCGTGGCTTGAATTAGCTGTCGGCCCATACGGCCAGCAGCGCCCGCAATTGCAATGCGAACCATGTAAATCCCCTTTCAATCTTGGTCAGCGCCACGTCAACGCGGCGCAATAAAATCATTCGTTTGTCACTCTACCTTTTTCAAACAGTGATGTATATCCGAGCAATGCTTGGAATGACGCTCTGTATCGTCGACGAAATTCTTCCCTCGCTAAAACGCAAAAAGGAGCCAAAGGCTCCTTTAACACAGTCGAGAATAATCAAGGTGTCGTTAGTCAATATGCTTAACTTGAAGCTCGCGCGGCACTTCAAAGAACATGTTTTCTTCACGTCCTTTCAATTCTTCCACCGCCGTACCGCCATACGCTTCAATTTGAGCAATGATAAGATTCACAAGTTCTTCTGGTGCTGACGCACCCGCCGTCACCCCGACCTTCACCTTGCTTTCAAACCATTCCGCTTTCACATCTTCTGCGCAATCCGTCAGGTATGCTGGCGTTCCCAGTTTTTCACTCAATTCACGTAAGCGATTGGAGTTTGAACTGTTCTTCGACCCCACCACCACCATCACATCACATTGTGTCGCCAACTCTCGAACTGCATCTTGGCGATTTTGGGTAGCGTAACAAATGTCATCTTTACGTGGACCTTGGATCTCAGGGAATACCTCACGTAATCGGTCGATCACGTCTGCAGTTTCATCCACAGACAAGGTGGTTTGACTGACGTAATGCAAGTTCGACGGGTCTTTCACATTGATGGTATGGACATCTTCCGGCGTTTCCACCAAGTACATACCACCTGTTTCGCTGGCATATTGTCCCATGGTGCCTTCCACTTCTGGATGGCCAGCATGGCCAATCAGCACCACTTCCATATTCTTACGACTTGCACGCGCAACTTCCATATGCACTTTTGTCACTAACGGACACGTTGCGTCGAACACGGTTAGACTGCGAGATTTTGCTTCATTGCGAACCGCTTGTGACACACCGTGGGCTGAAAAAATAACAATGCTGTCATCTGGCACTTCACTGAGCTCTTCAACAAACACAGCACCACGAGACTTTAGGCCTTCCACAACAAAGCGGTTATGCACGACTTCATGACGCACATAAATAGGAGGCTGATACATTTCTAGTGCACGCTCAACAATGCTGATAGCACGATCGACACCGGCACAAAACCCACGAGGGTTAGCTAGCAAAATCTTCATTACAACGCCTTTTAACCGACACTCACTATTTCTACATCAAAGATGACATTTTGGCCGGCGAGTGGGTGATTAAAATCCACCGTGACAGACTCACCCGACACTTCCGTAATGACACCAGGAATTTCCTGACCACCAGGGCCAGCAAACGCGACGATGGTACCTTCCTCTAAAGGAATATCCCCAGAAAATTGACTGCGATCCATATGTTGGATGTTGTCAGGGTTGGATTGGCCAAACGCATCATCAGGACCCAGTGTAAAACTGGCTTTCTCGCCTTCGGATAACCCTAGCAGGCACTTTTCAAAGTTATCCGTCAAACTGCCATCGCCCATCACAAGCTTCGCAGGTTTGCCAGATGTCTGCGTGCTATCTGCTACAGAGCCGTCTTCTAGTTTAATGGTGAAGTGCATAACCACTTCACTCTTAGCGCTAATGTTTGCCATTCAACCATCCTTGAATTCAATGAGGACGTATACCGCCCAATCTTACCCGGTAACATCTTAATGTTGGGTATAAACCCCAATTCTAATTGGGTTATGTATTTTTTAATACAATACGGCGCTGCCCGTAAAACGACCAGCGCCATAGTGTTATTTCTTTTGTCTCACCACAAACCGTTTACTCAGTTTCAGCGGCTTGTTTTCTTGAGGACAAAATACTTTCCAGCACAATCAAACCAGCACCGATACAAATTGCCGTATCTGCCAGATTAAAGGCTGGCCAGTGATTCTTTCCGATAAAGAAATCGAGGAAATCGATCACGAAGCCATGAACAAGGCGATCAAACAAGTTACCGATCGCACCACCAATGACTAAGGCATAAGCGATGTTCAAGATCTTGTTGCTCGCAGGCGTTTGGCGCATCCAGTACGCCAACATGCCTGATACGGTCAGTGCAATAGCAGCGAAGAACCATCGCTGCCAGCCACCGGCATCGCTCAAGAAGCTGAATGCAGCGCCGTAATTGTGAACATACAAAAGATTAAAGAAAGGCAGCACCTCAATGCGGTTCGCCCAACCATATCCCATCGTGTCCATAACAAACAGTTTGCTGCCAATATCCAACACGAACACCAGCAGTGCTAGCCACAGCCAACGCACACCCGACTGTTTTACTGTCAGATCTTTCATCCAGCCTTCCTACTCTCTTTATGCGTGGTGACGATTACGCGAATTGACGCGTTTCGCCTTCACCATCAATGTTACTTACACAACGACCACAAAGGGTTGGATGTGCGTCGATTGTGCCTACATCTGCAACATGGTGCCAGCAACGCTCACACTTCTCTGCATCTGATTTCGCAACAACCACAGACAAACCATCGATTTCCGTTGCCACTGCAGCTTCCGGCGCTGCGTCAGTCGCAACAACGTCTGCTTTTGAGGTCAGCAACACGAAACGTAGCTCATTGCCCATCGCTTCTAGCTTGGCAGCAAACTCAGGTTTCGCATAAAGGGTGATTTCAGCTTCGAGTGAACCCCCGATTTTCTTATCGTTACGCGCTTGTTCTAGAACCTTGTTAACGGCACCACGAACACGCAGCAATTCAGACCAGAATGCGTTATTCAATGTTTCGTCATCATTCAGACCAAACAAACCGTCGTACCACACCTCAGTGAATACGTATTTGCTGCGCGCACCCGGCATTTCGTTCCAGATCTCATCTGCAGTGAACGACATGATCGGCGCCATCCAACGTACCAAGGCTTCCATGATATGGAACAAGGCCGTTTGACAGCTGCGGTGCGCAAGACCACCTGCTTTCGCGGTGTATTGACGGTCTTTGATGATGTCCAAGTAGAATGAACCCATCTCAACAGAACAGAACTGCATCAGACGTTGTGTTACTGCGTGGAAGTTACACTCTTCAAACGCTTTCAGCATTTCTTCTTGTGCTTCAAGTGCCTTACCAACCGCCCAGCGGTCTGCAATCACCATGTCTTCCGCTGCAACCAAATCAGTTTCAGGGTTGAAACCGTTCAAGTTTGCCAGCAGGAAGCGCGCCGTGTTACGAATACGACGATACGCATCAGCACTGCGGTTTAGGATTTGATCTGACACGGTCATTTCGCCCGTGTAATCCGTTGATGCCACCCACAAGCGTAGGATGTCGCCACCCAACTTGTTCATCACTTCTTGTGGAGATACAACGTTACCGATCGACTTAGACATCTTACGGCCTTGGCCATCAACGGTGAAACCGTGAGTCAACACTTGCTTGTAAGGCGCTGCATTTTTGATTGCAACAGACGTCATGAGTGACGATTGGAACCAGCCACGGTGTTGATCCGAGCCTTCCAAGTACATGTCAGCTTCATTGCCGTTGAATTCCGCGCGTTGGTTAACAACCGCATAGTGCGTAGCACCTGAGTCGAACCAAACGTCTAGCGTGTCTAGCACTTTTTCGTAGCTTTCAGCATCGTCACCAAGCAACTCAGCCGTGTCGAGATCCCACCACGCCTGAATGCCTGATTGCTCAACTTTCTTCGCGACTTTCTCGATCAATTCAACCGTGTTCGGGTGAAGATCTGAGGTTTCTTTGTGAACGAACAGTGCGATTGGCACGCCCCACGTACGTTGACGGGAGATACACCAATCAGGGCGACCTTCAACCATCGACTCGATGCGGTTTTGACCCCACTCAGGGATCCACTGTACGTTTTTGATCTCTTCCAGTGCTTTCGCACGCAGACCTGCTTTCTCCATAGAGATGAACCACTGCGGTGTTGCACGGAAAATGATCGGTGTTTTGTGGCGCCAGCAATGCGGGTAGCTATGCTCGTACGCGTGGTGGTGAAGCAAAGAACCGTGTTCTTTCAACACGTCAATCACGTTGTCGTTTGCTTTTAACACGTGTTGACCCGCAAACAACTCGGTATCAGGCAAGTAAACGCCGTTACTGCCGACAGGGTTCGCCACTTCTAGGCCGTACTTTTGACCTACCACGAAGTCTTCTTGACCGTGACCAGGTGCAGTGTGAACAACACCCGTACCTGATTCAGTCGTTACGTGTTCGCCACAAATAACTGGCACATCAAAGCTGTAGAACGGGTGGTTGAAGCGCAATAGCTCCAACGCGTCACCTTGGCAGAAACCAAGGTTATGGAAATGTTCGATACCTGCGCGATCCATCACTTGCTTCGCAAGTTCAGATGCCACGATCAAACGGCGAGGTGTCTCGCCTTCCACTTGAACAAGTACATATTCCAGCGCATCAGAAACAGCCACTGCACGGTTTGCAGGCAACGTCCAAGGCGTGGTGGTCCAGATAACGATAGACACGTCACCGTGACCTTCATGGCCTTCCGCCAAACCGAATTTTGCCAATACAGCAGCTTCGTCTGTTGCACGGAACATCACATCAATAGAAGGCGATACTTTATTTTCGTATTCTACTTCTGCTTCAGCCAGTGCTGAACCACAGTCAGTACACCAGTGAACAGGCTTGAAGCCTTTATGAAGATGGCCGTTGTCTGCGATCTTACCTAGCGCACGAATGATGTTCGCTTCGGTGTTGAAGTCCATGGTCAAGTATGGCTTGTCCCACTCACCCAACACACCAAGACGTTTGAAGTCAGCCTTTTGGCCTTCAACTTGCTTCGCTGCATATTCACGACATTTCTGGCGGAATTCAGCAGCCGTCACTTTTTTGCCCGGCTTGCCGACTTTTTTCTCAACCATCAGTTCGATTGGCAGACCGTGACAGTCCCAACCCGGTACGTAAGGTGCGTCAAAGTCCGACAATGTTTTGGACTTAATAATAATGTCTTTAAGAATCTTGTTTACTGAGTGACCAATATGGATGTTGCCGTTTGCATACGGAGGGCCGTCATGCAGGATGAAAGATTTCTTGCCTTTTTTCGCTTTACGGATCTCGCCGTAAAGATCTTCATCGTACCAACGCTTGAGCATTTGCGGCTCACGTTGTGCAAGATTACCTCGCATCGGAAACGCGGTTTCCGGCAGGTTTAAGGTATCTTTAAAGTCACTCATTGATTGTTCATTCCGTATGGACGTTTTCGACATTATCTTGACCAGCCAGCCACGCACGCGCTGTCTGGGCATCAAGTTCAATTTGGGCTTTTAGCTCGTCTAGCGAGCCAAATTTTTTCTCATCTCGCAGCTTATGAAGAAGCTGCACTTCAACATGTCGACCGTAAAGGTCATCAGCGAAGTCAAACAGGTGCACTTCCAGTTGTTGGCGCACACCGTTAACAGTTGGTCGCGTGCCTACGTTGGCAACACCACCTAACCATGTGTTCTCATCAATACCGCCGACCTTAACGACATACACGCCAGACACGGGTGTGACACGTCGCTTCAAAGGTACATTTGCGGTAGGGAATCCGATGGTACGACCCAGCTTCTTACCGTGGGAAACTCGCCCACTGATGCTATAAGGTCGCCCTAGCATCTGCTCCACTGCGTCTTGCTCGCCTCGTGCCAATTCATCACGAATGGCCGTACTGCTAACACGCTGCTCTGAGACACAAAAACTTTGCGTACTCACCACATCAAAATGTGCAGATTTTGCTTCTTGTTGCAGATAGACAAAATCGCCCTGACGCTTAGCGCCAAAGCGGAAGTCATCGCCGACTACGAGAAACTTAACACCCAATTGTTCAGCCAACAAGCGGTGAACAAAGTCATAGGGCGTCATCGCAGCGAATTTCGCATTAAAATTCACCACAAGTAACCGCTCAACGCCTAATTTTGCCAGCTGCGTGTATTTGTCACGTAAGCGGGTCAATCGCGCAGGCGCTCCATCAGCAGCAAACAGTTCTCTTGGTTGCGGTTCAAACAGCATGACCGTGGGCGGAACGCCCAACTCTCGGGCCTTCTTTACCACTTGAATAAGCACTTGTTGGTGGCCTAAATGCACACCATCAAAGTTACCGATCGTCAGTACGCACCCTCGGTGTCTGTCTCGGATGTTATGAATGCCTCGGATCAATTCCATAATGGTAAAACTGCTTTCCCCTAAAAAAACCGACGGATTATATACTAGTTATGCGCAGCAATCAGCTTTCTGCTCGAAGTTGGCGCGGCCTTACACCAGATACGGCCAAAGACACTAGGTAAGTCACTGCACCCAAAGCGATTAAGCCAAAAAGAATGTAGGTACGTTCCCAGAGCCCCATCGCGAGCCAATCTGTATTTTCAGGCATCAACCAAAACACCAAACTGCCCATCAATGCCGCTCCAATCACGAGACGTAGCGTGAAGAACAGTGTTTCACGACTCACACGGTATACACCCTGCTTATGGAGGCCTCTGTAAAGTAAGCCCGCATTCACCAACGCTGACAACGCCGTTGCCATAGCAAGACCGACATAGCCATAAAATGAAGCAAAGATCAGGTTAAACACCATATTGCTAACCATAGCTATGATGCCATAGCGCACAGGCGTCTTCGTGTCTTGGCGAGCATAATAACCAGGTGCAAGCACTTTGATGAGCATGAAGTTAAGCAAGCCCGACGCGTAGGCCATTAACGACAGCGCCGCGGCATCCACGTCTGACGGGCTAAACTCGCCACGCATGAAGAGCACCATCAACATAGGTTTGGCCAACACCATCATGCCTACCATAGCGGGTAAGCCAAGCAACAGCACCATGCGAATGCCCCAGTCCATCGTACTGGCAAACTGACCGGATGATTGCTCAACATGCTTTTTCGACAATGCCGGCAATATTACGGTGGCAATTGCAATACCAAACAACCCCAACGGGAACTCTAAGAGGCGATCAGAGTAATACAACCAACTGATGGAACCGGTCGCAAGAAAACTCGCGATAAAGGTATCAAGTAGTAGGTTGATCTGACTAACAGACACACCAAACAGGGCAGGAATCATCAAGGTGCGAATTTTCACAACACCTGGATGAGACCATCCCCATTTCGGTTTAACCAGCATTCCTTCGCGGTAAAGAAACGGAAACTGGAATGCAAACTGGATCAAACCGCCAAGGAAAACACCAATACCCAATCCAATTTCGGGCTGTTCTAAATTGGGCGCTATCCAAATGGCCGCCGAAATCATCGCAATATTGAGAAATACCGGCGTAAATGATGAAACGGCGAATCGTCCGAGCGTGTTGAGGATGGATCCTGCCAACGCCACAAAGGAAATAAACCAAAGATAAGGGAAGGTGATCTTCAATATCAGAGACGCTAACTCAAATTTGTGCGCCGATGGGCCATCGTTGACCCAATCCAAAAACCAACCCGCACCAAATAGTGCTGTGATCACAGGCGATGCAATCACGCCGACCACGGTGACAATGGTCACCAATACACCCAAGGTGCCTGATACGTAAGCAATCAGCTCACGGGTTTTATTTTTATCATCACTGGCTTGGTACTCGGCTAAAACAGGCACAAACGCCTGTGAAAATGCACCTTCTGCAAACAGACGACGTAAAAAATTAGGGATTTTATTCGCGAAAAAGAAAACGTCCGCGGCGGCACCAGCCCCCATTAAGTTTGCGATAACCACATCGCGCACCAACCCCATCACGCGAGACACCATGGTCATAAAACTGACAATCATTCCCGAGCGAAGCAATCGCTTTGACACCTATAACCCCTTAAAACCAAAAATAAAGTAAGATGCATCTGTCTGTTCATGTTATCACGTCTGTTTTAATTGAATTCTAGACAGAACAACAAATGCGAAAAGGCAGATAAAAGGCTTACTTCATACTAAGAATGCTGGTAGAATCTGCCGCCATATTAACCGCGATGTTCGTCACATGCCATTGCTATGGTAATGCGGCGCATTATTGCACAAATGAATTGACAACTCGGGTAAAACGGGGCATATTCCTCGGCCTTAAATTGTCACCGAATATAAGATTTGGGAGTTAGACCCTTGGCGAATATCAAATCTGCTAAGAAGCGTGCAATCCAATCTGAGAAGCGCCGCCAGCACAATGCAAGCCGTCGCTCAATGATGCGCACTTACATGAAAAAAACTATCGCAGCTATCGTAGCTGGTGATAAAGAAGCGGCTACTAAAGCGTTTGGCGAAATGCAACCTATCTTGGATCGTATGGCTACTAAAGGCCTTATCCACAAGAACAAGGCTGCTCGTCATAAAGCGAACCTAGTTGCTCAAATCAAAGCTCTTTAATAGCGCTTAGATTTGAAATAAAAAAACCGGCTTATGGCCGGTTTTTTTATACGTGTTATTTAGACTTGAGTGCTAACTAAACGAATCTTCACACCTCATCACTCATTCGCTTTAAAAGCTTCAACACCTCTTGTCTATGATTTCCATAGTAAAACGCCCATTAAGAACGAAGCCTCACAAGGCCGAGTATTGTGTTGGCAAGATGACTGATCAGGTATGAATACTTTGCTTTGCTCGACGGTGGTTACTTACAATATAGCTGGTGAAGTGTCGACATAATCGTTTGAACTTCAACACTTTTCAGCGAATAGTACACCGTTTGCGCTTCTTTGCGTGTGGCCACAAGCCCATCACGACGAAGCCAAGCAAGGTGTTGCGATAACGCTGACTGACTGAGTTGTAATTTGTCACTGAGCATGCCCACTGACAACTCACCTTCCAGCAAATAGCATAGAATGAAAAGTCGACGCTCATTGGCCATTGCTTTTAACAACTGTACCGCTTTTGGCCCTTGTTCTTGCATCTGTTCCAAATCCATACTTACTGCCTACTGTCTTCCATGTAACGGGTTGTTTGGTTTCATTTAAGTTTAACACTGATCATTTTGTTAACAATGCCTATCGTTTAAGAAAGGCGTTAAAAACTAATGAAACAACTTGCTAAAATCTGCTTCACATATTCTTTTTACCGCAGGATGCTGAATCATGCGCTCTGCAAAAATAACGTAATACTCTTCTTTCAACTCTTTCACTTTTGCAACTTCTTGCACATTTGGTAGTTCCAGAACGTCTTCTGAGTAAAAAGTCGGTGCGACAAACATGGCGCGATGGTTCGACCCAAACGCCTTCATCAGCGCCGCATCATCGAATTCACCCAGAATATTCGGCGTGATACCTTGGCTATCAAACCAGTGCATCAGTTTGCGTCCCATTGCCGTTCTTGTGCCTGGAATCAAGAGTTTGTACTCTTCGATCACAGCAGGAAATGATGCGTCAATCAACGAGTCAGAACAGAAGAAGCTCATGACACTTTCCCCCAACTTCACGCTAAACAAGCCGGGGCTTTGGGTGGAGTCCACAGGGCAGTCAGACAAAATCATATCGAGCTTGTGCTGGCTAAGCTGTTCAAGCAAAAGCTCATGAGTCGATTCAAAACAGCGTAAGTGTATGCTGTTGTCCTCAGGAACGGCCTTCAGAAGCACCCTACTGACAAGACTCTTCGATAGCGCGTCAGCGACACCTACATCGAACAATACGTTCTCTTGTTGGCTATAGTTCACGATATCCAGCATTTCGTAGCTAAGACCGAACATTTTATCCGCGTACTTATAAACCAACTGCCCGAGCTCTGTGGGTTCAATGTTTCTTCCAACACGTTTAGTGAGTCGCCCTTTTAGACGTTCTTCCAGCGCACGAATTTGGCCCGTCACAGTTTGAGGCGTGAGAAATAAGGCTTCAGCCGCTTTGGTCACCGAGCCTTGCTTGCAGACCATCCAAAAATAGTACAAATGGTTATAGTTTAAATGTGACATATGATTTCAACGAAAAAGACGCCAGAGTTGCCCCAAAATGGGATTCTGACGTCTTTAAATTTAATGGGTGGGAAGTTTAGCCTTTCTCGAGAGACGTAGGCGTGCGGTTACGCCCTCCGGCTCTTTGTTCTAACGCTCGGCTAAACCAGCTGTCTTTGTCAGCACTACGCTCAACAAATACCGCCTTCTCTGTATCAATACTTTCCGAGTATCCACTTTCCGTGCCAGCGATAAACGCTTGGCAAACATCGGTCGTGTTATCGTCAAAGCAATGCGAATAGTCTTCCGACGCTAACGCTGGTGTGGCAAGTAACGCACCACTAATAATCAATACCCACTTTCTTTTCATCGCTTTCTTCCTCCACCTGACTCGATTTCGGCAATACAGCATTCAGTAAGGCATAACCTGCTAGGGCCGATAGCGTTGAACCAATCAAAATACCCAGTCGAGAGAACGTAATGTAGCTTTGATCTACACCAACAAACGCCAACGACGAGATAAAAATCGACATCGTAAAGCCAATCCCGCACAACAGGGACACAGCAAAGATCTGTTTGAAGTTGACACTTTCAGGAAGAGTTGCAACCCCCATTTTCACCGATAACCAACTAAAGGTGAAAATACCCAGTGGCTTGCCCACAAGGAGACCAAGCGCAATACCCAAAGGCAATGTGTTCGTTAGGCTGTCAAAAGAGACACCTTCAAGAGACACGCCTGCATTTGCAAACGCAAACAACGGCAGGATAAAGAATGCAGCATATGGGTGAATGGCATGTTCAAGCGTCTTAAGCGGTGATTTGCCATCTTTGCCCCCTTCAAGTGGGATCGCAAAGCCAAGCACGACACCCGCAAGCGTTGCATGCACGCCGGATTTCAACACGCTGAACCACAAGATCGCGCCTACCAGCATGTACCATTTAACCCCAGTCACGTTTCTACTGTTCATTAAGAACAGTGCAATGGTAGAGAGGAAGGCAACAGTCAAGGCGGTAACAGAAAGGTCACTGCTATAGAACAGCGCAATGATCACAATGACACCTAAGTCATCGATGATGGCTAAAGCCAGCAGGAACACTTTCAACGAAAGAGGGACGCGTTTACCCAACAGCGCCATCACACCCAGTGCAAAAGCAATGTCGGTTGCCGCTGGAATAGCCCAACCACTTGCAGTAACAGGGTCGTTAGCATTGAATGCTAGATAAACCAGAGCTGGCGCCACCATACCACCAACGGCGGCAATGGCAGGGAAGATCGCTTTCTCTTTAGTGTTGAGTGCGCCTTCGATCAGTTCTCGTTTGACTTCCAGTCCAATTAAGAGGAAGAAGACAGCCATCAAGCCATCATTCACCCAATGCTCGATAGATAGACCTGCGACGTAGCTGTAAAGCACACTTTCGTAAACAGGTTGCAGCGGTGAGTTTGCGATGATAATTGCTAAAATAGCAGCAACGATCAGCACTAAACCACCGGCTGATTCCATCTTCATAAACTGACGAATGGCATCAGTCATTAAAAGCACTCCATAAAATAGTTATTCGATACTAGTCTAGGCGTCGACCAGCAAGTATGAAAAATCGGTTCTTCGGAGATTAAACCTCGGAATTCCCGAACAATTCAATAATTATTGATGATTTTTTCGCAATATGAATTTCCCTATTGTCATAAATGCTGTTTTTTTTGTTGTGATGTGAGCCTAATTTAGCGCGAATGCGTGAAAAACGACCAATCAAACACCCCTACCAGAACAGAACCTAAGTGATTGTTTATAAGCATATAAACAACCATCCAACCACTACTTAGCCCCCTATGGAAATGATTGATTATGGGTAAGCCGTAAAACTGTAATATTAGTGAAATATTTCATGCCTACTATCGCCCTCAGATTCTTTCATTGACATAAATCTGACATACAACTGTCACGGAGATTTCTTTATGACCTCCCAAGCTTCTACTGCTGCACCGATTAACAGCTCTAAGAATTGGGTACGTTGGGCTAACCTGGCACTAATGCTTTATATTCTGCTTTTGGCAGTGTCCATGGTTGGTAGTGGTTTCAAGTGGGCTGCAGGCGACGAGGCTAAGACCTTATTCGCATTCGCGTCTCACCCTGTTGCTGGTTTGATGATTGGTATCGTTGCGACTGCACTGATTCAATCTTCAAGCACAGTAACGTCAATTATCGTTGGTCTGGTAGCTGGTGGCTTACCTGTAGAGACCGCTATTCCTATGGTTATGGGTGCTAACATCGGTACCACAGTTACCAACACCTTGGTAAGCCTAGGACACGCACGTTGCAAAGACGAATTCCGTCGTGCATTTACCTGTGCAACCGTTCATGACTTCTTTAACTTGATGGCAGTTTCAATCTTCCTTCCTTTGGAAATGATGTTTGGCCTTCTTGATAAAATCTCTAGCTGGCTTGTGGCTCCATTGATGTTTGATGGCAACCTAAGCATGAAAGGCATGGACTTCATGGGTCCATTGACTAAGCCTCTGGTTAACAGCACCAAAGGCGCGCTATCAGCACTACCTGGCGACTGGGGCGGCGTTGCACTGATTGTTCTGGGTATCGCACTGATTTTTGCTTCTATCACTATGATGGGCAAACTGATGCGTAAGCTGATGGTTGGTCGTGCAAAAGAACTTCTTCACAATGCCATCGGTCGTGGTCCAATCCACGGTATCGCATCAGGTACTTTGGTAACGATTCTGGTTCAGTCTTCTTCTACGACGACAAGCCTGATGGTTCCACTGGTAGGTACAAACGTATTAAAAGTTCGCGATGTTTACCCATTCACACTTGGCGCAAACATCGGTACATGTATCACTGCACTACTTGCAGCGACAGCGGTAACAGGTCCAAACGCAATATTTGCTCTGCAAATCGCATTGGTTCACCTAACGTTCAACATTCTCGCGACACTGCTCATCTTTGGTACGCCGTTCCTACGCGAAATCCCATTGAAGTGTGCTGAGATGCTGGGTGAAGCTGCAGCGAAGAGCAAGTTGGCTGTGGTTGCATACCTTGGTCTCGTCTTCGTAGCAATCCCATCTGCTGTGATGCTAGCAACACAGTAATTGCGCAGAAAGAGACGAAAAACGCCCGCTAACGCGGGCGTTTTTGTTTCTGGTTCTCTTCATCTTGCACTTTCCTTCGCTTCCCACAGCAACCCGAACACGCACCCTTAGCGCCTATTTGTGTATCTTTGCCCATAAAAAAACCGGGGAATGCCCCGGTTTCGATATTATTGTCATTGCACTGAACGATTAAATTGCAATAGGCGCTCTGATAGCGGCTTGTGCTTCGTAACCTTCAATCTCAAAATCTTCCAGTTTGTAATCGAAGATAGAGTCTGGCTTACGTTTGATGGTCAGTGTCGGAATCGACCCTGGCGTGCGCTTAAGCTGCTCATAGACGATATCATCTGTCAGATGGTTGCCATACAGGTGAACATCACCAAAGGTGTGTACGAAGTCGCCCACGTCCAAATCACACTGCTGCGCAATCATGTGCGTGAGCAACGCGTAGCTTGCAATGTTGAACGGCACACCAAGGAAGTAATCTGCACTGCGCTGGTAAAGCTGGCAAGATAGCTTGCCGTCAGCAACATAGAACTGGAACAAACAATGGCAAGGCGCCAACGCCATACGGCCTTGTTCTACGTTCGCTTGCGGAGCAATGCCTTCATCGGGTAAATCAGCAGGGTTCCATGCAGTAATGATGTGTCTGCGAGAGTTTGGTTTGGCTTTAATCTGCTCGATCAGATCGGCAATTTGATCAACCGTTGAGCCATCAGGACATGCCCATGAACGCCATTGCGCACCGTATACAGGACCAAGATCACCAGCTTCTGTTGCCCATTCATCCCAAATCGATACCTTGTTGTCTTGCAGGTATTTGATATTAGTTTCGCCATTCAAGAACCAAAGCAGTTCGTGAATGATGGCGCGGGTATACAGTTTCTTCGTCGTTAGAAGCGGAAAGCCTTCGCTAAGGTCAAAACGCAATTGACGACCAAATACAGAACGCGTTCCCACTCCCGTGCGATCACCTCTATCACTCCCGTTTTCGATGATATCCTGCATTAAATCAAGATATTGCTTCATGGCATTTCCTTTCGTTACCCCGCACGCCTTCTGGCGTGACCATAGTGTTTGATGAAATAAAGAAAACCGCAGACAGGGCTGCGGCTTAAATTTGGCATTATGCGGACTGAGATACGCTCTGGCGGCGGTACGCCCACAGTATCATTAAGGCACCAAGAATGATCATTGGTGATGACAAAATCTGTCCCATGCTGATCCATTCACCGAACAGCCCTAAGTGCGCATCAGGCTCGCGATAGAATTCCACGATGAAACGGAATGTACCGTAACCCATGAGGAACAATCCAGATACCGCACCCGCTGGACGTGGTTTATTGATGAACCAGTTAAGAATAAAGAAGAGTACAACGCCTTCAAGGGCAAATTCATAAAGCTGGGAAGGATGTCGAGCCAGTGGACCACCAGTTGGGAATACCATGCCCCATGCAACATCCGTTGAACGTCCCCACAGCTCGCCATTCATGAAATTACCAAGGCGACCCGCGCCAAGGCCAAACGGCACAAGTGGCGCGATAAAATCGGAAACCGCAAAGAAAGTGCGCTTGGTGCGGAACGCATACCACGCCATCGCGGAGATCACACCTAATAGGCCGCCGTGGAAAGACATGCCTCCCGTCCAAACTTTAAACAGGAACAGAGGATCAGCGAGGAAGGTATCAAATTGGTAGAACAAGACGTAGCCAATACGGCCGCCCAATATCACACCAAGGAAGCCTGCGAAAAGTAAATCACTCACTTCATCACGCGTCCAACCACTTCCCGGCTTATCGGCGCGACGGTTTGCTAGCCACAATGCAAACGCAAAGCCCGCGAGGTACATCAAACCATACCAGCGCACGGCAACAGGGCCGATTTCAATCAAAATAGGATCTATTTGGGGAAATGTCAGTGACATTAGCTTGTCTTCCTTAGCTTAAAAACATACTCGCCCCAACAAGGAGCAAAAATACTGCAAACACGCGTTTTATGATTGGTGTAGGTAACCGCGATGCTAACTTGGCACCATAACGAGTGGTGAACACAGAGGTGCTTACGATACCAATCAACGCGGGTAAGTAAACATATCCGACACTGTATTCTGGCAAAGATTCCGGTTGTGAGAGTCCAAAAAAGATAAACCCCGTCATCCCAGACAACGCAAGAAACACACCGCACAAAGATGCCGTGCCGATGGCTTTGCGCATTTCAACACCATGATAATTCAAATAAGGTACGGTAAGCGAGCCCCCACCAATCCCTGCAAGGCTTGATGTCACACCTATAAGACCGCCACTCAGCACGTTTTTGCCCACAGAAGGCAATGGCTTTTCCGCCCTTACACGTAAAGAAAGCACCATTTGTAGCGCGAGCAACAGCACAATCACACCGAAAATTCTCGGCAAATACTCTGTTGGCAGTTTATCTGCTATTCCACTCCCCATTAATCCACCGACCAAAATGCCCGGTAGCAGCGTTTTGATCACTGAGGGTTGAACATTGCCCAGACGATAATGAGAGAACGCGGAAGAAGAAGAAGTCACAACAATACTGGCTAAAGATGTCGCGAGCGCCATTGGCATGATCAAAGAGGGAGAAATATCGGCCCATGGTAACAGCACCGACAAGGCAGGAACGATCAACAAGCCGCCGCCAATACCCAGCAAGCCAGCCAACAACCCCACGCAGCAGCCTAACATGAGACACACAGCGAACAGCCACAAGGTGGCATCTAACATGAATGTATTCCTATTTACCGACCCGAATGAGGCCACCCAGGTTGTACTGCTCCAGAAAGTCTTCTGACGCCGAGCGAATATCGCTCGCCAGAGAAAGACCGAGCATCGCGTTGACGTGGTTTTGCAACGCGTCAGAGGGGATATGACGAAGTA
This sequence comes from Enterovibrio norvegicus, assembly GCF_002876705.1. GTDB lineage: Bacteria > Pseudomonadota > Gammaproteobacteria > Enterobacterales > Vibrionaceae > Enterovibrio > Enterovibrio norvegicus_B. Next base: position 110,838 of record NZ_MDAG01000021.1, read on the forward strand.
CATATTTAATTTTTGCAACACTGCGCGTGTTCATACTCAATTGGCGGTAACCCATGCCCACAAGTAAGGTTGCACCTATCGGATCACCAGCAAATTCCCCACAAACACTGACAGGTAATTTCAACCGTTGGGCTTGCGCAAGTATTTGAACAAGCACTGCGATCACCGATGGGTGAAATGTATCATAGACATCTGCGACTCGAGCGTTATTTCTATCTACTGCCAGCAGGTATTGGGTTAAGTCATTCGTACCGACGGAAAGAAAGTCGATATGGGGTGCGACAGCATCAAATTGATACAGCACTGACGGCACTTCCACCATGATCCCCAAACGTGGACGATGCAGCACTTCCCCTTCGGCTTCCGCAAGCTCTGTCACTTCAGCAAACGCACGTTCAATCAACGTTTTGGCTTCCAGCAACTCGGACAATCCGGAGATCATCGGCAACAGAATGGCAAGGTTCTCTCGGCCAATGCTTGCGCGAAGCATGGCGCGAACTTGAATCAAGAAGATGTCAGGATGATCCAGCGTAAAACGAATGCCTCGCCACCCCAAAAACGGGTTATCTTCTTCAATTTTCAAATACGGGAGCGGCTTATCACCGCCAATGTCGAGCGTACGCATGACCACAGGTTGCCCCGGGTAACAATCCAAAATGGATCGGTACTGATTGACCTGATCATCTTCGGATGGAAAGCTACGCTGCATCAAAAACGGCACTTCAGTACGGTAAAGACCAACGCCATCAACCCCGCGGTTAATGGCAATACTGGTATCTGCACTCAACCCCGCATTGAGGTGTATTTGAACACGAACGCCGTCTGCAGTTTTGGTTTGCTTGGTGAAGGCATTATCAACTTCTTTTTGAAGCTCAATCTCCTCGTCTCGCAGACGCTTATATTCTTTAAGTACCTGTGGTGCAGGCTCAACCAACAAACGTCCTTTAAAGCCGTCCAGCACTACTTTCTTACGGTGAACGAGCTCAGGGCGAAACTCCACCCCCATCACCGCGGGAATGCCTAACGCACGCGCTAAAATCGCAGCATGGGCATTGACCGCCCCCTCTTCGGCGACAACACCTGCGAGCTGATCGCGAGGGATGGCTGCCAACATACCAGCCGTCAATTCACGGGCGAACAATACGATGGGTTTATCAAACTGCCACTGCTTGGTTTCTTGGTTTTCGAGGAAATACAGCAGGCGTTGACCCAACTCCTTCACATCGTTCGCGCGTTCACGAAGATACGGATCAGACATGTTGTTAAAACGTTCAGCAAACTCATCAATGGTTTGCTTCACAGCCCACTCAGCCATATCACCACTGTGAATGCGTTCCTTCATGGCCTTTCGGAGCACAGGATCATTCAGCAAGTGGATAAAGAGATCGAAGATCGCCAAGGTGTCTTGATTGAGTTCGCTGTCGAAACGTTTTCGAAGACGTCCAAACTCAATAATGGCGGCACTGACAGCACCGTCGAAACGATCGCGCTCTTGTTGAATATCAAGACAAGAAGCAGGAAGAACAAGATCTAAGCGCGGCTGAGAGACATCACACCACGCTTCGGCAATAGCAACACCCGGCGACGCTGCAGCCCCCTGCAATAACATGGACCCACTGCCGTCACTTGGCCACACACCTTGTGCTTTAGAATGTGCAAACACGACAGCCAGTTGCGCGGCGAGTGTAATAAGAAACGATTCTTCACTTTCATCAAACTGACGAGGTGCGCGTTGCTGAACCACCAGCACACCGAGCACTTGTCGACGATAAATAATGGGCGTGCCTAAGAAGGAATTGAAATGATCTTCGCCGATATCAGGAAAGTGTTTGAAGTCCGCATGGGTTGATGCATTGGCAAGGTTGATGGGTTCAGCACGACGACCAACTAGCCCGACCAAACCTTCTTCGAAAGAGAGAGAAACACGGCGTGCACGGGAGTTCAATCCCTTCGTCGCCATCAGTTCGTAAACGTGTCGTTCATGGTCCGCAATGTAAACAGAGCAACACTCTGTTTCCATTGCAGTGCAGGTCTCTCCCACCAAAGTATTGAGGGCTTGCTTCACGTCGCTTGATGACGCAACGTTGTGCACGATGTCTCGCAGTTTCGTTAGCATCAGCACCCTCTTTCTTTTCCTTTGCTTTCGTAGACCTAGCCTTTACCGAACGCGCAATTTACTGTTCTAGTTTTTTGGAGAACCTCGCTTTCCTTTGCGCTTCACTTTTCGCTCACGAAAAGGCATCGCAATGGCGGCGAATTCCTTCATTGCACGGCGATACACGTCGCGCTTGAATGACACCACTTGCCTCACAGGGTACCAATAAGTCACCCAACGCCAACCGTCGAATTCTGGCGTACCCCCGCGTTGCATGTTCACCTTAGACTCGTCACATTCCAGTTTCAGCAAAAACCATTTCTGTTTTTGTCCGATACACACAGGCTTTGAATCCCAACGAACTAAACGTTTAGGCAACTTATAGCGTAGCCAATGTCGGCTTGTTGCCAGAATTCGGACATCCTTTTTAGTTAATCCGACTTCTTCGTATAACTCTCGAAACATGGCTTGTTCAGGGGTTTCTCCTTCATCAATGCCACCTTGTGGAAACTGCCAAGAGTGTTGTCCGTATCGACGAGCCCAGAGAACCTGACCGTGGCTATTACATATAACAATCCCTACATTGGGACGGTAGCCATCGCCATCTATCACTGGACGACCTCAAATATAAATCTCTATTAACAGTGATTTTTTCATACTATGTGCACAGTGGTAAACAAACATTGCGTATGAAACGCATTTTTTGGGGGCTTCAACCGCCTTCTGTGCTGAAAAGACATTAAACCTAGAGTTATAAACAGTTCGGTGAGACCAAGCGCACATTTATTCACGCTTTCTGTGGATAGATTTGTGTAGAAAGGACTTAAACATCTGTTTTCATTTTAATTCACCATGCTAACTGCGTTTTACACACCTAGAGAAATAAAACATAAAACCAATAATTACAACAAGATAAAAGCAAGCCACAAGAGAATAGAAAGAAGATCGTGTCGGATAAAAACGGCAAGATCTTAAACTGGTTAAAGATCCACCAAAGCGAGAGTTACCCACACCACTTGTGCAATTTATCGCCTTAAACCTGCAAAACCTTCAAATTAAACCTAAAAAAACACTGTATAAGCATACATATTATCGTTCAGCACTAAATCGACACTTTTCGCTGTGGATAACTGCATTTAATGGGTAATCCCATATGATCATCTTCTCGACACTGGTTTTTTCTCAACGAGGCTGGTAGCGTGCTCAGCGAAGAATCTTGAACGGAATAGACCATGATCCCTGCACCTACTTCTGAAAACGAATTGCTTGAGCGAGCAACAGCATTGGCTGGGTTTACGCTTGGTGAATTGGCAGAGCAGTATGGTTTGGTCTGCCCTGCCGATCTTCGTCGGGAGAAAGGTTGGGTTGGTATGCTGCTCGAAACCTGCTTAGGCGCAACCGCAGGAAGCAAGCCGGAACAAGATTTTCAAGACTTGGGCATAGAGCTCAAATCGATCCCTATTAGCCACATAGGAAAACCACTTGAAACCACTTTTGTATGCGTAGCCCCGCTCACCAATGTGCATGGCCTAACATGGGAAAGTAGTCATATCCGCAATAAGCTTTCGAAAGTGCTGTGGATACCGGTAGAAGGTGAGCGTGAAATCCCCGTTTGCGAGCGACATGTTGGCATGCCACTGATATGGCAACCATCAGAAGAAGAAGAAGCGCAGCTAAAAGCGGACTGGGAAGAGTTGATGGAATTTATTGTCCTTGGAAAAGTGCATCAAATAACCGCGAAGCATGGTGAATATCTTCAATTGCGCCCTAAGGCAGCCAATAGCAAAGTCGTAACCGAAGCATATGGCGCAAACGGACAACCAATAAAAACGCTGCCAAGGGGGTTTTATCTCAGGAAGCAGTTTACAAGCAGGATACTGGCAGCACACTTCATGCTGCCAGAGGACGATGCCTTTTAAAGCGTGATTTCCATGTCTTCTTTGCATGATGTATCAGCAGGGCCAAACTCGTCATAAGGGTCAAGCAGCCTCAACGTCACTTTCTTTATCCCTATTTTTCGCAGCTTATCACTCACCTGCTCAATGCTATCGAAGTGCATCACTTCGTCATGCTTGTCATCTTTAAGGGGTTCAAGCTGATGCCTAACTTCCACTTCCACAATGTACTTAGCGCCACCCGCGTGTGCCACAACGTAACAATGAGGTACATTATCTGGGTGAGAAAGAATCCAGTTCTTCAATTGCTTTAATTTCATATCGTTACCACATTGTTAACCATATGTTAACTATAGTGCATTTCATCGAAAAACAAACACTTCCCATGGTGAAAACAGACGTTAATTCACACCAGTTTCAAGAATTAAACACACTAAAGGTGAGGAGAGATCCTCTTCGATCCTGCAAAAATGGCGGCGTCCAAGGCTGCCTTGCTTTCAACAGTCATAAAGGAGTTTGTACCTCCAACAAAATCTCCTAAGATGGAAGTGTTTGTCGTATTTCTTCGCCCAATATCGCCATTGGGCATGTCCTGTCTGTAACGCATTGTTTTTCACTGACTACGCTCGCAATCCAAGGAGATCGGATGCAATACCATACCCTTCCTCATACCAGCTTAGACGTCAGCAAGATCTGTTTAGGCACCATGACATATGGCCAACAAAACACGGAAGCTGAAGCGCACGAACAGCTCGCACTCGCCACCGATCTTGGCGTGAATTTTATTGATACCGCTGAAATGTATGCCGTGCCGCCAACACCTGAAACCCAGGGATTAACCGAATCCTATATCGGCACTTGGTTAAAAAAATCAGGCCAGCGTGACAAACGCATCATTGCCACCAAGGTTGCCGGACCACGCGGTGTTCCCTACATTCGCGAAAACATGTCATTGGATCGTCGTAACATTCGCCAAGCCGTTGAAGACAGCCTTGCCCGATTACAGACCGACTATATCGATTTGTATCAAGTGCATTGGCCACAACGCCATGTGAACAGCTTTGGTCAGCTCAACTACCAGCATGAAGACGAAAATTCAGGGGTCAGCATCCTAGAAACGTTGGATGCCTTGACGGAACTCGTGCGCGAAGGAAAGATTCGATACATCGGTGTGTCCAATGAAACCCCTTGGGGTGTGATGAATTACTTAAAGTTGGCAGAAAAGCACAGCTTGAGCCGCATCGTCTCCATTCAAAATCCCTATAGCCTGTTAAACCGCAGTTTCGAAGTTGGTTTATCGGAAATCAGCCACCACGAAGGTGTCGAACTGCTAGCGTATTCGCCCCTTGCCTTTGGGGCATTAACGGGCAAATACCTCGATGGTGCTCGCCCAGATGGCGCTCGCTGCACGCGTTGGAGCCGCTTCAGCCGTTACTTCACCGAACAAGGTCAAGCAGCAACAAGAGCTTACGTGGATTTGGCCCATGAATACTCGTTGGATCCGGCTCAAATGGCGCTGGCATTCGTGAATGGCAGATCGTTTGTTGGCAGCAACATCATCGGTGCCACCACGCTTGAGCAATTGAAAACCAACATTGAATCGATAGATGTGCAACTACCCGAAGCACTGCTTACTCGCATTGAAGAGATTGGGGCGACGTATTCGAACCCCTGTCCATAGCCGCTCGCTTACATCACACCTCAACACAAAAAAGCGCCAACTGGCGCTTTTCTTTGGTTTATTGAATCTCAAAGCGAGAGATGCGGGAACCTTTACACTCAAGGTTCCCGCATCGTTACGTTGTTAAGTTCACCCTCAACCGACGACGGATACGCGCCACTTCACGAAGTGCCTTATATTGAGGTGCAACAGTGTGTCCAATGGACAGGCCGTCTTTTTCAAAGCCAATATCTTTCAGCATGTGCTCAGACAAAGGTTCGCCAATATATCGGATGCGTCGATGGGCTTTTCGCCAGGCTTTTTCCTCACGCTTGATATCAAGTTGAACGAATAAAGTGGCTATACGAAGGTATACAGATTGACTCATGATGGTCTCCTATTAAGGTTTAAGGAGGCCTTAGAGAATGTTACGGCAGGAAAAAGTGAAAAAGATCGTATCTTCAAGGCCGCAATCATTCCCGCGGCCCGATTTTACGGTGCGGAAATTACTGTACAGGTTTTCGCATGTCCGCATGCGAAGAGACAGAACAATTCATGACAGATGTAAACGTATTTAAAGTCATCGCTTGCCTCCTTAACCCTTTCATTTCAGTAAAATCGCGTTTGTAAATTCATTGTTAATACTAATGATGCAGACCAATATATCAACGAGTTATTTGTTATAACGAAGAATTTAGCCGCATCCTCTTCTGTTTTGTTTCTGTACAAAACATAACCACGCCATGGCCAGCCATCTGCCTACCAATTAGTACATGACACTGTTTGTTATTTTGCTTCCACACTGAATGTAAGATGACCATAAAGACATACATTTAATGTGTTTGTCCGCTCTCCTTTACCACCTATCACTTTATCGGATAGTAAATAACTACAACCAATCTAATTAATAGATATTATTCTCCTCATCAACAGGAGAGAGAATAATGAGAACCGCCGCAGATCGTATTAGACACGCCATTGCATTCGAATTGATTGGACTGATCTTGATCATAGGGATCATGACACAGTTTGGCTTTGATGCCGCCCACACGGGTGTACTCGGTATTGCGTTTTCACTGTTAGCAACCGGTTGGAACTATATCTATAACGTATGGTTCGACAAGGCCATGCAGAAGTGGGCAGGCACAACAGAAAAGAAACAGAAACACCGCATCTTGCATGCACTGCTCTTTGAGTTGGGTTTACTGTGGGTGACCATTCCGGTAATAGCTTGGTGGCTAAACCTAAGCTTATGGAATGCCTTCCTGATGGATATTGGCCTTGTGCTCTTCTATCTGGTTTATGCCTATGTCTACAACTTGGCGTATGACAAACTGTTTCCAGTGAAAACGCCTCAAGCACACGCATAAAAAAACCGCCCTCGGGCGGCTTTTTGTTTTTGGCTTTTAGCCAATAGCATGCTGATGCATTACGCAGCAGATTTCGATATTAAAATGCCTTAATTAACGAAAACTACGCGGTGCAGGGATCAAGCTGTGTTTGTTCAACAGGCGATACATGGTCGCGCGAGAAACACCCAGCTCTTTCGCTGCCGCAGACACTTGACCGTTGTTGCTTTCAAGTACTGCTAGCAGTGCATCACGCTCTGATTCTTCACGGATCTTACGTAGGCTCTGCTTGTAATCGCCTTGACGCGGTAGATCCAAGTGCTCGGCTTCAATCACCAAGTTATCAGCAAGAAGCACTGCACGTTTCACTTGGTTGATCAATTCACGAACATTACCTGGCCAGCTGTAGTTGACCAAAATTTTGTTAGCTTCTTCTGAGAAGGTGCGCGCTTGCGTGTTGTATTGACGTGCAAACTTGAGCAGGAAATGTTCAGCCAACTCAGGAATGTCTGCACCGCGCTCTTTCAATGAAGGCACAGAAATACGCAGAACATTCAAACGGTAGTAAAGATCTTCACGGAACAGACCTTCTGCAACCGCTTTCTCCAAATCCATGTGCGTTGCTGCAATCACGCGAACATCGATTTCTTTCGCGTATTTGTCATCATGAGATTCAACCGTTCCATCTTGAAGAAGGTGAAGCAAGTTCGCTTGAAGGTTAAGCGGCAAATCGCCGATTTCATCCAAGAACAAGGTACCTTGGTGTGCTTGCTGTACTTTCCCTTCTGTCGTGCCGTCACCAAACAATTCTGATGAAATCAGTTTTTCAGGTAACGCACTGCACTTCACAGAAACGAATGGGCCTTTAGCGCGTGTAGAAGCGTTGTGAATCGCCATACCTACAAGTTCTTTACCTGTACCACTTTCACCGTGAATGAGCACTGACACATCAGTAGGTGCCACACGACGAACTTGGTCACGCAGCTTTTTCATCACAGAGGTTTTGCCAAGCAAACCCATGTCGCTGTGATCGCCAAGCTGAGGCCAAACATGACGCTCAAGTTTCAACATACCCAATTGGTGACCAATGGTGCTCATCAACTGGCTATCTGGAATTGGAGAAGTGAAGTAGTCGATACAAAAGCTGACAATGAACTGACAGATTGCATCGTTGTTGAGTTGATCTTCACGGATAAGTGCCAACCAGCGAACTTGTTTGTTGCGGTTAACCAGTGAAGCGACACCGTTCAAGCTGAAATCATCGTGGCTAATGTCCACGATCCCAATGCAAGGACCAATGTCCTGAAGAAGTGCTTGTGCTGCTCTGAGGTCGTAACAACGGTGACAACGCCACCCTGCTTGCTCTAATGTTGCCAACCATGGTTCGTATGTTCCACCCACTACGACGAGTGAACTTGGAACTGCCTCAGATCTGAATTGCATACCCATAACGCCTGCCTTTAGTCATCCATTAACGACATGTGTTCAAAATGTTGTGAGTATCATTATATTTTGTAAGACAAAGAGGTTTGTCTCATTGTGGATACAATGTAGATCTCAATTCTCCAGACTTCCCAAAATAGACACTTTTGCTGTTGCGATTCCTGACAGACGATCTTGGAAAAAACTTAAAAAAATAACTAAAAAACAGAAAGTTAAATTAAAAACCTTGCACCAAGATGACTATTCATCGCGACTCACAAACGCACACGTCTCAATTTAGAGAAAAATGAGCATCTCTCTAAAATTTCTTAGATCATAGACTATGACCCGTATTCTTGAGTGCATCAGGAGAAATAGAAATAAAAACCGCGTCATAGATCAGACGCGGTCTTTTTTAATAGTAGGATTTATTGGACTTGTTCGCCGCTTGCAATGACACTTTCTCGTACTTTGTCTGCAAACTGCAACGCTTGATCACGAATTGAGCGTTCATCGACCGTTGAGATGTCTCTGTCTTGCATCAGTACATTGCCATCAACGATGGCATGTCTCACATTCGTCGCATACGCGGAATACACCAAGGCGGAATAAGGATTGTACATTGGCACCATATTCGGGGCTTTTGTATCGACTACGATGATGTCAGCAAGCTTACCCACTTCAAGTGAACCAATCTTATCTTCCATGTGTAGCGCACGCGCTGCACCCATGGTTGCCATTTCAATGACCTTCACTGGCGGCATCGCTGCGCGATCTTGATTCACCAGTTTATGCACTTTCGCGACCTGATTGAACTCATCAATTGTGCTTAGTGTGTTGCCTGACATTGGGCCATCGGTACCCAGTCCAATACGCAGACCGTCATCGAACATCTTCAGTGCCGGAGAAACGCCTTTTGCCGATTTGATATTAGCACTCATATTATGTGCCACACCCACATCGTGCTTTTTAAGTAGCGCAATGTCGTGGTCGTTCACATTAATCACGTGAGCACCGATAAGGTTTGGCGTGAGCGCGCCAATATCAGCCATATACTGCACTGAGCTTTTACCGCCACTGCGCTCAGCAATGACTTCGTTTTCGCGATCAGATTCTGCAAGGTGGATCATTACAGGCACATCAAGCGCTAGCGACAGCTCTGTGATTTGCTGAAGCACTTCCGTGGTGTTCGTGTACGGCGCGTGAGGCGCAAATGCAGGCGTGATGCGAGGGTGGTCTTTGTATTGTTTAATGAAGTTCACAGCATACTGAATGCCTTCTTGCGCATTGGCCGCATCCGCCACCGGATACTTAATGACGGTTTCGCCCAAAATGGCACGCATGCCGATTTCATCAACGGTTTTCGCCACTTCATCTTCGAAGTAGTACATGTCCGCATATGTCGTCACACCGCCTTTCAGCATTTCAACGTTCCCCAATTGCGCGCCTATACGCACCATGTCGCGACTCACCAATGCTTTTTCTAACGGGAATATATAGCGATGTAGGCGATCAGGCACATCGTCTGCTAATGAGCGAAATACCGTCATGGAGGCATGAGTGTGGGTGTTGATCAAACCGGGCATCACAATGTCGCCATCCACATCTAGCACCGTTTTGGCGACATAGTCATCAGCCAAGTCAGCATTACCCACCGCCACAATCTTGTTGCCTTTCACCACAACCACGCCACTTTCTAACACCGTTTTTTCCGTGTTCATGGTCAGAACGGTAGCATCTTTGATCAGCAGATCGACTTTTTCAGCAGCAAACGCAGCCGACGAAAATGCCGCAGAGGAGACCATGGTTGCGACAGCAACACTGGCGGAAAGTAGGGTTTTCTTGAACATCATTTCTTCATCTTCACACAGCAAGGGAATTCGCGTGAATAATGGGCTGACGTGCTACAAAGAGAAATAAAAAGCGCAACATCGCTCGCAAAAGTGTGAACTATGCCAAACGGTTGCATATCCATAGATTGCCCATTTTCAGGCATAAAAAAACACCGGATAAATCCGGTGTTTTTCAACGTACAAAACAGGGGCGTTTATGCGCCTTGTGAGCGAATAAACATCGGCAATTAGCCTTTGTTTTGTGGGCGCATTGCAGGGAACAAAATCACGTCACGAATCGTGTGCGTGTTAGTAAACAGCATCGCCAGACGGTCGATACCAATACCTTGACCCGCCGTTGGTGGCAAGCCGTGTTCCAGTGCAGTGATGTAGTCAGCGTCGTAGAACATCGCTTCGTCATCACCCGATTCTTTCGCATCAACTTGCGCTTTAAAGCGGTTGTCTTGGTCTTCTGCGTCGTTAAGCTCAGAGAAACCATTTGCCACTTCGCGGCCGCCGATAAAGAATTCAAAACGATCAGTGAAGAACGGATTGTTATCGCTACGACGCGCCAGCGGAGAAATGTCTGCTGGGTAGCCCGTGATGAAGGTTGGCTGGATCAGCTTAGGCTCAGCGGTCTCACCGAAGATCTCTTCAAGTAGCTGACCACAGGTCCAGAACTTCTCAACATAGATGTTCAATGACTGAGCAATAGATACCATCAATTCACGGTTCTGAACGCCTTCCTCATCCAATGCTTGGATGTCTGCGTGGTCAGGGTTGTATTGCTTGATGGCTTCCAGCATGGTCATGCGTGCGTATTTACCGCCAAACTCAACCGTGTGCTCACCGTAAGGCATCGCAGAGTTACCCAGAACCTCGATAGCCACAGTACGTAACATATCTTCAGTCAGGTCGATCAGGTCGTTGTAATCCGCGTACGCCATGTAGAATTCAATCATGGTGAATTCTGGGTTATGACGCGGAGACAAACCTTCGTTACGGAAGTTACGGTTGATTTCAAACACACGCTCAAAACCACCCACAACCAAACGCTTCAGGTATAGCTCAGGCGCGATACGCAGGTACATTTCTTGATCAAGTGCGTTGTGGTGAGTGATGAATGGACGCGCTGACGCACCGCCAGGGATCACTTGCATCATCGGCGTTTCCACTTCCATGAAGTCTTTCGACTCCATGTAACGGCGGATCGCAGAAATCAGCTTAGAACGCACTTTAAACGCGTTACGTGAATCTTCGTTCACGATAAGGTCAACGTAACGCTGACGGTAACGCGTTTCTTGGTCAGTCAGACCATGGAATTTTTCTGGAAGTGGACGCAACGCTTTGGTCAGCAGTTGGTACTCTTCCATGTTCACGTAAAGGTCACCTTTACCTGATTTATGCAGCGCACCAGTCACACCGATGATGTCACCGATATCAAGGCCTTGGTATTGTTCTTTCAGTACGTTTTGCACGTCTTTTGCTGCATACGCCTGAATGCGACCATTCACGTCTTGTAGCGCAAGGAATGGACCACGTTTTGCCATGATACGGCCAGCAACGGTCACTTTGTGATCCAATGCTTCTAGCTCTTCCTTGCTCTTTTCGCCAAATTCAGCCTGAAGGTCTGCCGCTGTGTGCTCACGACGAAAATCATTCGGGTGGCCATTCGCTTTGCAGTTTTGACGAATGTGGTTCAGTTTCGCACGACGCTCCGCAATCAGCTTGTTTTCGTCTAGTAATTGGTCAGTCATAGTGAACCTTTGAATTAACGTAAAAAATTACAAACCAGATTTCAGGCTGGCTTCAATAAACTTGTCGAGATCACCATCAAGTACCACTTGGGTATTGCGGTTCTCAACGCCAGTACGCAAATCTTTAATACGTGAATCATCCAACACGTATGAGCGGATCTGGCTACCCCAACCGATGTCAGACTTCGAGTCTTCGTTGGCTTGCTTCTCGGCGTTTTGCTTGTGCATTTCTAGCTCAAACAGTTTTGCGCGAAGCTGCTTCATCGCCTGATCTTTGTTTTTGTGCTGACTACGGTCGTTCTGGCACTGCACCACGGTATTGGTAGGTACGTGAGTAATACGTACCGCCGATTCGGTGGTGTTAACGTGCTGACCACCCGC
>NZ_MDAG01000022.1:0-119577 GCF_002876705.1 Enterovibrio norvegicus
ACTGACGACACGCCTAAGCGTTTCGAAGCGTATGGCTGGCACGTTATCCCTGCTGTTGATGGTCACGATGCTGATGCAATCAATGCGGCTATCGAAGCTGCGAAAGCAGAAACAGGCCGTCCTACGCTGATTTGTACCAAAACCGTTATCGGTTTCGGTTCTCCAAACAAAGCAGGCACGCACGATTGCCACGGCGCACCGTTGGGCGCAGACGAAATCGCAGCTACCCGTAAACAGCTTGGTTGGGAACACGGCCCGTTTGACATCCCTTCGGATATCTACGGTAAGTGGGACGCAAAAGAAGCGGGTGCAGCGAAAGAGTCTTCTTGGAACGAGAAACTGGCTGCGTATGAAGCGGCGCATCCAGCGCTTGCGGCTGAATTCAAGCGTCGCGTAAACGGCGAATTGCCAGCGGAGTGGGATGCAAAAGCAAACGCAATCATCGCTGATCTTCAAGCAAACCCTGCGAACATTGCATCACGTAAAGCCTCTCAAAACGCGCTAGAAGCGTTTGGTGCGATGCTCCCTGAATTCATGGGTGGATCTGCTGACCTTGCACCGTCAAACTTGACCATGTGGTCGGGTTCGAAAGCGGTAACAGCTGAAGACGCATCAGGCAACTACATCCACTACGGTGTGCGTGAGTTTGCAATGACAGCGATCATCAACGGTATCGCGCTGCACGGTGGTTTTGTCCCTTACGGTGCAACCTTCCTGATGTTCATGGAATACGCACGTAACGCAATGCGCATGGCTGCACTGATGAAAATTCAGAACATCCAAGTGTACACGCACGACTCGATTGGTCTGGGTGAAGATGGCCCAACGCACCAACCTGTTGAGCAAATCGCATCGCTACGCCTAACGCCAAACATGAGCACTTGGCGTCCATGTGACCAAGTGGAATCTGCGGTTGCGTGGAAACTGGCGATTGAACGTAAAGATGGCCCAACATCACTGATTTTCTCGCGTCAAAACTTGGCTCAACAGCCACGTGATGCAGAGCAAGTAGCAGACATCGCGAAGGGCGGTTACGTCCTGAAAGATTGTGCAGGTAAGCCTGACCTTATCTTGATCGCGACAGGTTCTGAAGTGGAACTGGCAGTCGAAGCTGCTGAACAATTGGCAGCTAACGGCACACAGGTTCGTGTTGTGTCTATGCCAGCCACTGACGTTTACGACCAACAAGACGCGGCTTACCGCGAGTCAGTGCTTCCTTCAGACGTGACTGCACGTGTTGCGATTGAAGCGGGCATTGCTGACTTCTGGTACAAGTACGTGGGTTTTGACGGCCGTATTATCGGTATGCACAGCTTTGGCGAATCTGCGCCAGCTGGCGAACTGTTCAAGATGTTCGGTTTCACCGTAGAAAACGTGGTTGAAACGGCAAAAGAACTGATCGCGTAACAGCACGACAGTGATAATGAGAACCGAGCCAATGGGCTCGGTTTTTTTTCGTTTGAAAAAGAGCAGAGCGCAATGGCACTGCGTATGTAATTTAAAGAGAAACAGCGCGCTAAGGCCTAGCCATTTTAATGAAAGCGCTTGCTTCTAACAGATACGATTCTACGGATGCGATTGTGATCCGTATCATGTAATATCTAAGACAATAAATTCGTGTTAGGACACAGGGTGCAATGCTTAAGGTAGCGATCAATGGATTTGGGCGTATCGGCCGCAATGTTTTACGCGCCGTATACGAAAGCGGAAAAAGTCAGCAAATTAAAGTGGTGGCGGTGAATGAACTTGCCCAGCCTGATGCGATGGCTCATCTTCTGCAATATGACACCAGTCATGGGCGATTCCAGAAAAAAATCACCAATAATCAGGAACACCTCTATGTCCATCACCAAGATGGTGATTACGACACCATTCGCCTTCTTCATTTACCTGATATTGAATTGCTTCCTTGGCGAGACCTAGACATTGATATCGTGCTCGATTGTACCGGTGTATATGGTAACCGAGAGCATGGTCAGGCACACATTGATGCAGGCGCAAAGAAAGTGCTGTTCTCCCACCCAGGTAGCAATGACCTTGATAACACCATCATCTTTGGTGTTAACGAAGATTCATTGACCTCATCTGACGTGATCGTTTCAAACGGTTCTTGCACCACAAACTGTATTGTTCCCGTGATAAAAGTACTGGATGAGCAGTTCGGCATTGAGTCGGGAACAATCACAACAATTCACTCTTCGATGAATGATCAGCAGGTGATTGATGCATATCACCCAGATTTGCGACGCACACGTGCTGCAAGTCAGTCTATTATTCCTGTCGACACAAAATTACATTTAGGAATTGGAAGAATATTTCCGAAATTTTCTGACAAATTTGAAGCAATTTCAGTTAGAGTTCCTACCATAAATGTCACAGCGATGGATTTGAGCGTCACAGTTAACACAAAAGTGAAAGTTAATGACGTAAATCAATCACTCGAAGAGGCTGCTCGGTGTACATTGAACGGCATCGTCGATTATACCGAGGCACCGTTAGTCTCGATTGACTTTAACCATGATCCCCACAGTGCCATTGTCGATGGCTCGCAAACACGGGTGAGTAACCACAACTTGGTGAAAATGCTGGTGTGGTGCGATAACGAATGGGGATTTGCTAACCGGATGTTAGACACCGCGTTAGCCATGGATGCAGTTTCCAGTGGCTCGAAGGCTTGAGTCACGGCTTTTACTCCGTAAGAGCTAAAGCAAATTTATTAATTTTTGCAACTTTAGAGAGAGGACGAAAATGTCTGTAATTAAGATGACTGATCTGGATCTGGCTGGCAAACGCGTATTTATCCGTGCTGATCTGAACGTACCAGTAAAAGACGGCAAAGTAACTTCTGACGCACGTATTCTAGCGTCAATCCCAACCATCCAAGCCTGCCTAGATGCTGGCGCGAAAGTGATGGTAACTTCTCACCTAGGCCGTCCAACTGAAGGTGAGTACGCGGAAGAGTTCTCTCTACAACCTGTTGTTAACTACTTGAACGACGCGCTTGATTGCGACGTTAAACTAGCAAAAGACTACCTGAACGGCCTAGAGCTGAACGCGGGTGAGCTAGTGGTTCTAGAAAACGTTCGCTTTAACAAAGGCGAGAAGAAGAACGAAGACGACTTGTCTAAGCAATACGCTGCACTGTGTGACGTATTCGTGATGGATGCATTCGGTACTGCTCACCGTGCTCAAGCGTCTACTTACGGTGTAGGCGTATTCGCACCTATCGCGTGTGCGGGTCCTCTTCTTGCCGCTGAACTTGAAGCACTAGGCAAAGCAATGGACAACCCAGAGCGTCCATTGGTTGCTATCGTTGGTGGTTCTAAAGTATCTACTAAGCTGACTGTTCTTGAGTCTCTGTCTAAAATCGCTGACCAATTGGTTGTTGGCGGTGGTATCGCGAACACCTTCATCGCAGCGGAAGGCCACAATGTGGGCAAATCACTGTACGAAGCTGATCTAGTAGACACTGCTAAGAAGCTAATGAAAGACTGTGCGATTCCAGTCGCGACTGACGTTGCATGTGCAAAAGCATTCGATGAAAACGCAGAAGCTGAAATCAAAAACGTTGCTGACGTTCAAGATGACGACATGATTTTCGACCTAGGTCCTCAATCAACTGCAGCACTTGCTGAAATCATCGGTGCAGCGAAAACTATCCTTTGGAATGGCCCAGTTGGCGTATTCGAATTCAAGAACTTTGAAGCGGGTACTGCAGGCATTTCTAAAGCAATCGCTGAATCTGCAGGTTTCTCTGTAGCGGGTGGTGGTGACACATTGGCAGCTATCGACAAGTTCGGTATTAAAGCTGATGTTTCTTACATCTCAACTGGCGGTGGTGCTTTCCTTGAATTCGTTGAAGGTAAAGTTCTTCCAGCAGTAGAAATGCTAGAAGCGCGCGCTAAAGCGTAATTCATGAAGCGGAGGTTAATAGCCTCCGTTTTTTTATGTGTCTTTCGCCGAGAATTACGCGCGAAGATGCATACACCAAAGACAAAAACTAATGTGTTTGGTGAGACGTTTGGGTACAATGCGCAGCGCTGATCGCAAACGTTTGCCGATTTAGCCGAGTTGGTTGGGATATAGCCAGCTTGGTACTGATTCATTCAAAGACTACAGAGTAAATAGGACTATTGTCATGTCTAAGATTTTTGATTTTGTAAAACCTGGCGTTATCTCTGGTGACGACGTACAGAAAGTGTTTGAAATTGCTAAAGAGAACAAGTTCGCTCTTCCAGCGGTAAACGTAGTAAACACAGATTCAATCAACGGTGTTCTAGAAGCTGCTTCTAAAGTGAAAGCACCCGTTGTCGTTCAGTTCTCTAACGGTGGCGCAGGCTTCTTCGCTGGTAAAGGCGTTAAGCTAGAAGGTCAAGGTGCACAAATCCTTGGTGCTGTTGCTGGCGCGAAATACGTTCACGCAGTAGCTGCTTCTTACGGTGTTCCAGTTATTCTGCACACTGACCACGCTGCGAAGAAACTTCTTCCTTGGATCGACGGCCTTCTAGACGCTGGTGAAGCGCACTTCGCTGAAACTGGCAAGCCACTGTTCTCTTCTCACATGATTGACCTGTCTGAAGAGTCTCTAGAAGAAAACATCGAAATCTGTGCAGCTTACCTAGCGCGCATGGAAAAGATGGGCATGACCCTAGAAATCGAATTGGGTTGTACTGGTGGTGAAGAAGACGGCGTAGACAACTCTGATATGGACGCGTCTGAGCTATACACTTCTCCAGAAGACGTTGCATACGCATACGAGAAACTGAGCGCTATCAGCCCACGTTTCACTATCGCAGCATCTTTCGGTAACGTACACGGTGTTTACCAAGCTGGTAACGTTGTACTGACTCCTACTATTCTGCGTGATTCTCAAGCTTACTGTGCTGAGAAATTTGGTATCGCACCAAACGCATTGAACTTCGTATTCCACGGTGGTTCTGGTTCTTCTGAAGCAGAAATCCAAGAGTCTATCGGTTACGGTGTTATCAAAATGAACATCGATACTGATACTCAGTGGGCAACGTGGGACGGTATCCGTACTTACTCTGCAGACAACTTTGATTACCTGCAAGGTCAAATCGGCAACCCAACTGGCGAAGCTGCTCCAAACAAAAAATACTACGATCCACGCGTATGGCTACGTGCAGGTCAAGCGTCAATGGTTACCCGTCTAGAGAAAGCATTTGCTGACCTAAACGCAATCGACGTACTGTAAGTTCGTTTTTTAAAAAAACGGATTACAAATCTCTCAAAACCCGCTAAATTTAGCGGGTTTTTTTGTGGCTGAAATTTAGTCATATGACCAAGCCAATTCTGATTGTTGGAAACAGCAGACGGGGTTGGCTTGTGTGATCTTAAATTGAGAGAAAGAAATGACTGAGCAAAATGCGATGCTAGCTGTTGAAGAAACAGCAAATGAAGCAATGAGTTGGTTGGCGTCAAACCATGAACTGATGATTCAGTATGGCGTGAATATTGTTACCGCAATCATGATCATGGTTGTGGGTAATTGGGTTGTTAAGAAAGTCGCTGGCTCTGTAGCCGTTGTTCTGAAAAAGCGTGAGTTGGACCAAACGGTTGTCGATTTTATCGAAAACTTGGTTCGCTACGTGATGTTTACCATTGTACTGATTGCAGCTCTAGGCCGCGTTGGTGTTGAAACTGCGTCTATCGTTGCGGTGATTGGTGCGGCAGGTTTAGCCATCGGTCTAGCGCTTCAAGGTTCACTGTCGAACTTTGCTGCAGGCGTATTGATTGTGACGTTCCGTCCATTCAAGTCTGGCGATCATGTAGAAGTGGGCGGTGTATCAGGTTCGGTTGCGTCGATTCAGATCTTCTCAACTATCTTGACCACTCCAGACAACAAAATGGTTGTCGTGCCTAATGGCACCGTGATTTCTAGCCCGATCACGAACTACTCACGCCATGATACTCGCCGTATTGATTTCGTTATCGGTGTGTCTTACAAGGCTGATCTTAAGAAGACCAAAGAAGTGCTAACACGCGTTGTTAAAGCTGACCCTCGTGTTCTGCAAGATCCTGAGCCAACCATTGGTGTGCATGCATTGATGGATTCTTCAGTGAACTTTGTGGTTCGCCCTTGGGTAAACACAGCGGATTACTGGGCAACGTACTTCGATTTGATGCAAGCCATCAAAGAAGGCCTAGATGAAGCGGGTATTGAAATTCCATTTCCACAAATGGATGTGCATTACCATGCAGCGGCTGCAGAAGCGAAAGCAAAAGCCGCAGATAGCAGACAGTTAGCAGAAGCCGTTTAATTACGACTGAGCATCAAAAAGCCCTACTGAAAAGTAGGGCTTTTTTCTTTTGGAGGATCAGATAAGTCACAAAAAGATCAGTTCGATTGTTTTAAATTTGAGACAGCTTTCAATGCTGCTTAAACTGTAAACTCTCTCCTGATTTTTACCTGCGTAACTGAGTCAGGTAATTGAGGTGCATCGGCTCTCGGATGTATTTCAGGAAGGTTTAGTTAATTAAAATTATCAAGGACATAGCAATGGAAGATGCAACTCAAGGAGCGGTTAACTGGTTTACAGAAAACCAAGACATCCTACTGCAATATGCAGTGAACACACTGTCTGCACTCGTTATTCTCATCGTCGGTAACTGGGTCGTTAAAAAAATCGCGAACACTGTGGCGAAGGTTTTACGTAAGAAGCAACTTGATGAAAGTGTTATCGAGTTCGTTCACTCTTTTGTTCGTTACCTACTTTTCGTTATCGTTATCATTGCGGCACTTGGCAAACTGGGCGTTCAAACAGCGTCAGTGGTTGCTGTTATCGGTGCGGCAGGTTTGGCGGTTGGTCTTGCACTGCAAGGTTCTCTTTCTAACTTCGCAGCGGGTGTGTTGATTGTTGCATTCCGTCCATTCAAGTCTGGTGACTACGTTGAAGTGGCTGGTGTTGCGGGTTCTGTTGAATCTATTCAGATCTTTTCAACCGTGCTGACCACGCCAGACAACAAAATGATTGTTGTGCCTAACGGTGGCGTTATCTCAAGCCCAATCACTAACTACTCACGTCACAACACACGTCGTATCGACTACGTGATTGGCGTGTCTTACAGTGCTGATTTGAAGAAAACTAAAGAAGTGTTGGCGCGTGTTATTGCTGCAGAATCTCGTATTCTTCCAACGCCAGAGCCAACCATTGGTGTGGTTGAGCTTGCGGATTCTTCTGTAAACCTTGTTGTTCGCCCTTGGGTGAAAACAGCAGATTACTGGGGCGTGTACTTTGACCTTCTTCAAGCCATTAAAGAAGAGCTTGATAATGAAGGTATCGAAATTCCGTTCCCGCAAATGGACGTTCACGTTCAGAAAAACGACGCATAATGTAGTCTGTTTTTCCTAGAAAAACGCCAGCTTCCTCTTTGGGGGGCTGGCGTTTTTTTGTCTGGTTTTTACGCAGAGGTGGTGTGTGTAAACATTATGGCTTTGTTGCTCCAGTGGTGCTTTGAGGGATTAACCCTTGATCGAGTTAAAACAATTGAGGGCGCGCTAAGGAATTTTCTTGCGTAGACGCGAAGGCTTTCCTAATTTGCGTATCTGAGGTGATGTCCCTAGCTTCTTTGAGGTGTAGGCTTCCGTTTGAAGTGTTGAGCTTGATCATCAAGCATGACTTTGATGTGGTGGTGGGATCGTCGACGGCACACAGTTAAGAGATAGCAGCGCGTTTACATAGAAGGAATTTGATTTATGAGCAATATCCCATCTGAGCTGAAATTTACGGCCTCTCACGAGTGGGTACGACCTGAAGGTGACGGCGTATATTCTGTGGGAATTTCAGACCATGCACAGGCCCTACTTGGCGATATGGTGTTCGTTGATTTACCCGACGTTGGTGACACGGTTGATGCGGGCGATGATTGTGCCGTTGCAGAGTCAGTTAAAGCAGCATCAGATATATACACACCATTGACGGGCGAAATCGTTGCAGTGAACGAAGATTTGGACGGTTCGCCTGAATTGGTTAACTCTGACCCATACGGCGATGGTTGGCTGTTCCAGATCCGCATCTCTGATAGTTCAGAACTTGATGAGTTGATGGATGCTGAAGCGTACACCGATGCCATTGAAGAAGACGACGAATAAGGTTGTTTTCTTAGAATAAAAAAACACCGCGGGCTCCGCGGTGTTTTTGATCAAGCGATGTGTCCAAATGGACACTCAAAGTTTGGCGCTCCGCGCCCCTAGTGCTGCTGTTTCAGACGTTTAATTTCAGCATTGATCTCACTGACCGTGCGGTAGTGCTCAATGTCTGCATTAGACTGTGCTTGCACCATTCCCTGATGAAATTCGAAATCTCCTCGACCGTCGATATAAATACGTCCTTGAAACAAACGGTAGACGTGTTTAGCTATCATGGTAGGGACATAACGATTAAACATCCGCATTACGTAATTCCTTTTTCGTTTTTATGTCCGTGCCTCACGGCACTGCTAGCCAACCGCTTAAAGTGCAGAGTAAGATTCTGCATTTTTGGCGGGCGGCATTATAACGATGCAGTGATGACTACAATGTGACATACAAGGCACTTAGCCCAAGAAAAATAGAAAGACTTGTACGAATAAGCGATTGGTCACATTCCAGAAAGTTAGACAGGCGTTGTGTTATCTAGCACGTAAATCTGCCACTTGCTGGATGACAGTGCGCTGAATGGTTTGGCGGATCCACGTATTCTTCGCGTTATTGTCGTGTTTCTTGTGCCAAATCTGACGGATAACGAAATCGCTGACGTTAACGGGGGCTGGGCTGATTGCCAAAGTGTCGTTGAACATTTCGAGTTTTGCCATTAATTCGGCAACGGTGCAGAGTAGGTTGCGGCCGGAGAGCAAATGCCTCACCGTGAGGAAGCGTTGTGAGCCCATGACGACTTGTCGGTCACACCCTAAGGCACGCAATGTGTCGTCCACAGGGCTACTGAGTTGACCATCAACGGTCACAAGGGCGTGCGGTGTTGATGTGTAGCTCTCTAAGCTCAGAGGGCTTGAGAGGCCGGTAGAGCGCGGGTCAAACAGGCAGACATGTCGCTCAGTGTACAAATCTTCCATGATAAGCGCCGTGTCTTGTGGCTCTACTGCCCCTAATACGACGTCGACATGATCTGATTTAAGCGCTTCGCGATAGTTCACGCGATCAATAGGGCGGCAGCTTAACTGGCAATGTGGCGCTTGGCGGCGGAATTCATCAAAAAGCACTGGGGCAAAAACCAGTTCGGCGTAATCGGTCAGCCCGATGCGAACTGGCCCATCATAGTGCTCGGGTTCAAAACGTACTGGTGTCAATATGTCGCTGGCGATGGTTTCAAGAAGCTGTTCGACGACAGGTACGAGTTCTAACGCTCGGGTCGTCGGGAGCATTTCATTCCCTTGCCGATGAAACAAAGGGTCATCAAGCAAGGTGCGTAAGCGAGACAGGTTGTGGCTCATGGCAGATTGGCCGATAGACAACTTTTCAGCCGCGCGGGTCACGCTGCGTGATTCCATCAATGCAGAGAATGCGACCAACAAGTTGAGGTCGACGCTGCGCCAATTTACCTGCTTCAAGCAGAGTTAGCTCGCGTCTTCTCGTCGAATATCTGCAACGATAGGGTTGCACAACTCGACAAGATCTTGATAGGCCATTTCCACGCCCGCCATAGGCGAACCGCTGCTGATATTGATCAGCTCAAATTCACTGAGTGCCGCATCAAAGATGATGGGGTACATCTGATTGACTGCCACAGGCGTGACCATGCCTGGCGCATAGCCTGTCATGGAAATAACGTGTTTGCTCTCAACACAGGTCATGCGTCTAAGCCCCATGACGTCGCGGACTTTGTTTGGGTCAACCGATGATGTTCCCGGAACACACGCCAACACGATATTGCCACCCATGTCTTTCATCAACATGGACTTCACCATTTGGCGAGGGTCAACACCGCGCTGTTGAGCGGCATCGGCAATGGTGGTTGCTTCTGCTTCATGAGGCAAAATGCGGTGTGCAATCTCGTGATAGCGAAGCACCGATAAAATCGGTGTATCAAAATCTGTCATTCTAAAACCGTGAACTCTCTAAGTTGGTCTGTCGATTACGCGTCTTCTAGGCTGTACGGCAGCGGCAATTTCTGCCAAATCTCCGATGCATCAGCAAGGCGGAATTGGGTGTCATCGTCGAGGTTGTTTGGCATAACAACCAGAGCCAACGCTTGACCATTGTCGAACTGATAGCCAGACAAAATCGTGCCGCCTGAACGCCAGTTTTCCCCCACGCTTCGCTCCATTGCATCCCCCGCTTTAGGTGCCGTGCTTGCTTCACCTTGCAGTAGGTAGGTCGCGCGTTTGTTGATGCCACGATATTTAGCGCGCGCCACGGTTTCTTGGCCGGTGTAACACCCCTTCTTAAAGCTGATGGCATCCAAGGCTTGTAGGTTCAATGACTGAGGAATGAACTCGCTGGAGGTTGACGCTGAAAGGGCAGGGATTGCAGCACGAAGCTCTAGCAGATCCCACAGGGCCGCGTCGCTTAACGTTGCGCGCTCGCCAAGCTCTGACAACAATTGGTCCGCTTCAGATGCTTCAATGGCCAACATCCAACGGTTTGGCGCAAGACGAACAGCGGTGCCGGTTTGCGTTGCGCGCACATCACCGTCACCAATGTAACGAGATAGCATGGCGTTATCGGCTTTCTCACCGGCTACGCCGAGCAATACCAGTTCGCTTGTTTCAAACGTCACTTTAGAAAAAATGCCGTATTTTTTAATTTCGGTAAGCTGCTTTTCTGCGATAGAAGAGGGCTGGGTATAAGCAATACCATCTAGATGGTGGAACATTCGCAGTGCAGACCACACCTTACCTTTTGCATCACAGTGTGCTGCAAGGGTTGACGCGGTTTTATCGAGAGAAACCAAATCACACGTTAGCTGACCTTGAAGGTAACTGATGGTGTCATCACCTTTTGCGGTGATCAGCGTGAGCGTATCAAGCGCGATCACTGACAGTGCTGGTAACTCGCTGTCCGGAGAAAGTGGCAGGCGTGGGAAGTCGTGCTGTTGGTACCAGTTTGTCATGGTATTTCTCGCTTCATTTTCAATGCTGTTATGTTAATGCTGCCATGGCGTAAAGTCAGCACTTTACATCTTCTAACTTTTTAAGTGAGGGTGAGTTAACTAGATCACAAGGTCTAAAGGTGTCTGATAATGGAAATAGCGCCGCACGCAAGGCACTGATACTATTTGTGTCAGAATTTTTATTGATGTTTAACGAGGTAATCATGCTGACCGCAGAAGATAAAGCGCGGGTCAAATGGGCATGCCGTCGCGGTATGTTGGAATTGGACGTTATCATTATGCCTTTCTTTGAAGAGTGTTTTGATGATTTGACCGAAGCCGAAAAACGAGATTTCGTTGCTTTACTTGAGTGTGATGACCCTGACTTATTTACATGGTTAATGGGACACACACGCAGTGAATCACCCGTGTTGTCAGCGATGACGGACAAGATCATTGCTCATAACCGAAGCAAGTTGCGTTAATACGTCTATCGGTCAATCCCGCTGGCTTGCACGCAGTGTGGTGGTGGGATTTGTGCTGACGGGAACACTTCTGTTCTCCGTCAGCGCCTTACCTATTGAAGCCAAAGCGCTTTGTATTCTCTTCCTTTCTAATGAGTATCGCCGTCTTTCTTGGCGACTGTCATCGACAGAACTCGTTACGCTTCAACTTGATACACAAGGCCGTTGTTTGCTGAATAGCCATGTGTGGCATGTCCATCGTGTTCACTTCCTTAGTGGTTGGTTGATGGTGGTTGATCTTCATAATGGTCAGCAACGACGCCGACTCCCTTTCTTTAAAGATGCCTTTTCCGAATCCACCTATCGCCACCTCAGTCGGGTATGTTTGGCAATAAAGGTGTGACTTTGATCTCATAACCTTGTCGTTTATCGTATAACGTCCCTAAAAAAACTAATCACTATGTCGATAAATGGGGATGCGTTTGTGAACACTCACGCGCCCCAAGACGTTTATAGGGAAGACACACGATGAAAATAAGAACCAAGCTCTACGCACTTACTGCATTCTCTGCTGTGTCCTTGATACTGTTTGCAACCATAGGGTGGCAGGCTTCTGACAGGTTGGTTGAACTCAAAACCAAACAAACACTCATCTCCGATCTAGAAGTGCGTTTATTGAATTTAAGGCGTAACGAGAAAGACTTTTTAGCGCGATTGGATGAAAAGTACGTGGATAGGTTCGCCAATAACGTGGCGACATTTGATCAAAATCTAGAGACGCTAAACCAACAAGCGAAAATGCTATCCCTTGATTTACCGCAATTGAGTGCCGTTTCTCGTGCCATGGAAAGCTACAGCAATGGCTTTAAAACATTGGCGAGCAGTTATAAAACACTGGGTTTGCGTCGCGACTCAGGCACGTGGGGCGAGCTCACCAAGGTGAATACCGCACTGCTTTCTGAGCAACCCAATAACGCAGACATCGAGCATGCGGTAACGCTTGCTCGTTTGTTGGTTGCTGATACAACAGAAACGCGTTTTGACGAGTACCTATCATCATTGGACGAAATCGCATCGCGCATTAATGCACCTAAGCTTGATGAGCAGCGTGCATTGGTCTCACGTTACATGCAATTAAAGCGTGATGTCGGGTTGAACCATAAATCAGGTTTGCTTGGTAGCATTCGCGGTCAAACCCATCAGGTTGAAGCTGACTTTGATTCAATGCGCACACAATTGAACCAAGAATTGTCCTCTTCAGAGAAAAGTCTGGTTGTGTCATCTGGCAGTGTGCTGGTGGTGATTTCACTTCTGCTGATCGCGTGTTGTATGTGGCTAAACCGAGACATTCAAGCACGTTTGAAAACGCTGACGAATACCATGGAAAAAGTGGCATCAGAGCGAGACCTCACCCTTCGTGCCAATGAATCAAGCAATGATGAAATTGGTTTGGTGGCGAGAGATTTCAATACCGTGCTTCAGCATTGTCAGACGCTTATTGCTGGTGTGAAAGTGTCGATCACCACGTTAAATGCAACGGCATCCGATGTGCGTTCAAGAAGCAGTGATGCAGAGCGCGCGCTTGATAAGCAGCAATCTGAGGCTGAAATGGCGGCGACGGCAGTGAATGAAATGGAAGCAACCATTCGTGAAATTGCGTCGAACACTGAATCCGCTGCGGCTAACGCAGATCAAAGTCTGTCTCGTGCTCAGAAAGGGCACAAAACCGTGCAGGCAACGCGTGATGCCATTGTATCGCTTTCTGACGGTTTAGGCTTGGCAAATACTGATATTCATAGCCTTGTTTCACTTTCCCAAGAGATTGGCAGCGTGGTGGATGTTATTCAAGGTATCTCAGAGCAAACCAATTTGCTTGCGCTGAATGCGGCGATTGAAGCGGCACGCGCGGGTGAGCAAGGGCGTGGTTTTGCCGTGGTTGCGGATGAAGTACGCTCACTTGCAACACGTACTCATAAATCGACGGAAGAGATTGGCACTATGATTACCTCGCTTCAGCAGCAAACCAATCAAGTGGTGGCGCGTATCGCGACATGCCAAGAGCAGAGTAATACGTCGGTCAACTATGTGGAAGATGCGGCTTCTGAACTGGATAACATCATCATCGATATGCAGCAGATCATGGATGTGAGCACGCAAATTGCGGCGGCAATTGAAGAGCAAAGCATGGTGGCGAGAGAAGTGAACGTGAATGTGCACTCTATTCAAACCATCACATCTCAAAATACTGAAACGACAGGTGAGAACGCACGCGCTGCTTATCGTGTCGCGGAGCAAAGTGAAGAGCTGGAGCGTTCGATTGCCGCCTTCCGATCTTAAGAGATAGCCGTTACTTGCATGTGTCAGTAAGACATGAAAAAGCCCTCATTCGAGGGCTTTTTGCTACCGTGGCGTTGGCCATTTACCTTTTAGGAACATGGCAACTCAAAAGCTCAACAAGGAAAGTCAGGCACCAAAATCGTTGGACCACTGTTTTCAAGCTTATCGGGATAATCGATGGTGTAGTGCAGTCCTCGGCTTTCTTTTCTCGCCATCGCACAACGCACCATCAGTTCAGCCACTTGCAACAAGTTTCGCAGTTCCAACAAGTTGTTAGAGACACGGAAGTTGCTGTAGTACTCATTGGTTTCTTGCTTGAGCAATTCAATGCGTCGGAGTGCGCGCTCGAGACGCTTGGTGGAACGCACGATGCCCACGTAATCCCACATAAACAGGCGCAATTCATGCCAGTTATGCTGGATCACCACCTCTTCATCGGAGCAACAAACAAGGCTGTCATCCCAATGGGGGAGGGAAGGTGGCACTTCTGCTTCAGACGCATGTTCGCCAATGTGCATCGCCGCTGCCCACGCGTAAACCACGCATTCGAGCAGTGAATTAGACGCCATGCGGTTTGAGCCGTGTAAGCCAGTGTAGCTGACTTCACCGATGGCATATAAACCACTCAGATCTGTTTGACCATTCCTGTCTACCATCACGCCACCACAGGTATAGTGTGCGGCTGGCACAATAGGAATGGCATCTTTGGTTAAATCAAACCCGAAGGTCAGTAGTTTTTCATGGATGGTCGGGAAGTGCTTGGACACAAACTCAGGATCTTTATGGCTGATGTCGATGTACATGCAGTCTGCACCCAAACGCTTCATCTCGTAGTCGATAGCACGTGCCACTACATCACGAGGGGCAAGTTCCGCGCGCTCGTCAAAATCAAGCATGAAACGGGAACCGTCTGGGCGGCGCAAATAGGCGCCTTCGCCGCGCAGGGCTTCTGTCAGCAAGAAGTTACGTGCGTCTGGGTGAAACAAGCACGTTGGGTGGAATTGGTTGAATTCTAGATTGGCGACACGGCACCCTGAACGCCATGCCATGGCAATACCATCGCCGGAAGACACGTCAGGGTTAGAGGTGTATTGGTAAACTTTGGATGCGCCGCCAGAGGCTAATACCACGAATTTCGCTCGTACTGTTTCTACCGCTTCTCGGTCGCGGTTCCAAACATACGCACCTAACACACGGTTCGCACCAGAAATGCCAATTTTCTTACGCGTGATCAGGTCAAGGGCGTTGTGGCGCTCAAGCACGGTAATGTTTGGGTGTTGGTGAACGTTTTCTTGAAGTGACGTTTGCACCGCCATGCCTGTGGCATCGGCAGCATGCAGAATGCGGCGGTGACTGTGTCCACCTTCTCGCGTTAAGTGGTACTTTGGCGAATCATCGTTGTCGTTCTCTTCGCGGTCGAAGGGTACGCCACCATCAATGAGCCACTGCACACAATCTTTTGCGTTCTCAGCAATGAATGTCACCACGTCTTCGTCACAAATGCCGTCGCCAGCAATTTGAGTGTCTTCAACGTGTGATTCCACGGAATCGCTTTCATCGAAAACGGCAGCAATGCCGCCTTGCGCGTAGTAGGTCGCGCCTTCGTTTCGAGGTCCTTTACTTAACACCATGACTTTTTGCGTTGGCGCGAGGTGAAGCGCCAAAGAAAGTCCTGCTGCGCCGCTGCCTATAACCAGCACGTCACAAATATGTTCTTGGTGATTGCCCATCGATTATGTATTCCTTTCACTCGAACGAATTGGCACCCGCATTTCCTGTGTCCGTCCGAGACAGCGTGATTTATTCTGAGATATCAAGCCAGTTTACACGAAACCGTGTAAACGGAGAATGTTCACATGCTAGAGACATTCGCATGACACAATGCTTTACTGTGGGTATATACCTAGACCACGCAACATTGAAGCGAATGATAGGCACTGAACCCTTCATCTTGAGGTTATTGGGTGTATCGCATGTCATGGTTTGACGGTTACAGAGTAGCCGTTCGATCTGGTAGACTTTGCGAGCTGGATCAGATCACGAGATGATTTCAGCGTCTAGTGGGAACTTTTCATTTTCTGCAAACTCTGACAATGTGCTCATTCATAAATGACTCGCTGTAAATATTATGCAGCAGAGCGCAGTGGCATAAGAGCATAAAGAAATACCAAACACAGACATGATGTCGATGAAGAACTGTAGGTTATGCATTACGCAGTACCTCTAGTGTATTGGTATCAATAATAAGGAGAAGGCGCTCGAATGAGCGAGCAGTTTACTGATCAAGCGCTAATCGAACGCGTACAAAACGGTGATAAACAAGCGTTTAATCTTTTGGTCATCAAATATCAGAATAAGGTGTGCAACCTTATCTCTCGCTATGTAAACAATAGCGGTGATGTGCCAGATGTGGCTCAAGAAGCCTTTATTAAAGCGTATCGTGCCTTGCCGGGTTTTCGCGGAGAAAGTGCCTTTTATACGTGGTTGTATCGCATTGCCGTCAATACAGCGAAGAATTATTTAGTCGCTCAGGGGAGACGTCCGCCAGCCAGTGATATTGATGCAGAAGATGCAGCAAATTACGAAAGTGGTGGGGCGCTAAAAGAAATATCGAACCCTGAGAACCTTATGTTGTCAGAACAATTGAAACAGGTCGTTTTTAGTACAATCGAGGCTTTGCCTGACGACCTGAAAACAGCAATTACATTGCGTGAAATCGATGGCCTAAGCTATGAAGAGATCGCAGAAGTAATGGACTGCCCGGTAGGAACAGTACGTTCGCGTATTTTTCGCGCCAGGGAAGCAGTGGATAAACGTGTTCGTCCGTTGATGAACCACTAGCGAATGACCTGTTTAATAACGGTGAAATAAATGGCTGAAAAAGAAAACCTATCTGCATTGTTTGATGGTGATACGACAGATCGTCGGCTGATTGATGCCCTCGAAAGCGATGTGTCGGCGCAAGAAGCATGGAAGAGCTTCAGCGTCACCCGCGATGTGATGCGTGGCGATGCCCCTCAAAGTCTTAATTGGGATATCGCCGGCAGTGTTGCCGCTGCGTTGGAAAATGAGCCGACATACTCAGGTGAAACAGCAGAAAACGTTGTACCCATGCATGTCTCTCAACCAACACCAGAGGTTGCGCGTAGCGGTATGCCATCTTGGCTTCAGCAAATGACCCAAGTGGGTATGGCCGCTGCGGTTTCGTTGGCAGTGATTGTTGGTGTGCAGCAATACAATGGCGGCTCGGTAACGGATCCTGTATTAGCCGGTGCACAGCCTCCAGTGCTGCAAACTATTCCATTGTCTGGTTCTGCAGAACCTGTCAGCTTGAGTCGTGAACCTTTGCAATCCACGTCTGACGAAGCTCAACTGATGGAACAACGCCGCCGTGTAAACGCGATGTTCCAAGACTACGAACTGCAGCTTCGCTTAAATGCTGATGATATTGCTGATAAAAACGATCTGCTAACCCCGGAAGTGAGCATACAAGATTGATGAAACCCCTCCTGATCGGTGTCGTTGCACTGGTCAGTCTGGTTGCGAATGCCTCGACGGATGAAAGTCCGGCCGAGGCATTGTTGCATCAAATGGGCCAGGCTACCGAGCAACTAAATTACGAACTCTCGTACATCTTGGTTCGAAAGAACAGTATCGAACCGTTGCGCTACCGCCATGCATTGGTGGAAGGCGAATCCTTTGGGCATATTGCCTACCTAAGCGGTCCCCCTCGAGAAGTGATCCGTCGGGGTGACGAAGTCAGCTACTTCGAGCCAGGCGTTGATCCGTTTACGATTAAAAGCGCACAGATGGTTGCGCCTTTGCCTTCTATTTTGCAAACCGACGTGAACCACCTTGCCACCATGTACGACTTTGTCCCGCTAGGGCGTGCTCGTGAAGCGGGTCTTGCGTGTGATGTTGTGCGTGTGTCACCAAAAGACGGTGCGCGCTATTCTTATGTAGTTTGGATAGATCAAGGTTCTCGCTTGCTGGTTCGCGCAGATTTGCTCGACCGCGATGGTGATCCTATCGAGCAATATCGCGCATTGTCATTGGTGGTTTCACCGCAATTGAGCGATGCCATGAGCAAACTTGCTGCATTGGAATTGCCGCCAGTGGTGCAAGTCCCTAAGCAGCAAAAATCGGAATTACGTTGGCAGGTCACCGCACTTCCTAATGGCTTTAAACCGATCTATAGCAATCGTCATCGTTTACTGTTGACGGAGCGACCTGTTGAAAGTCAGATGTTCAGCGATGGGTTGTTTAGCTTTTCTGTGTATTTAGCAGAAGCTGACAAGATGTCGGTACGTGAACAACTTGTTCGTAAAGGCGGGCGCACACTGCACAGCCATGTGTCAGGCAACGCTGAAATTACTGTGGTAGGCGATATTCCGCCTGCAACGGCAAAGAAAGTGGCTGAGTCCGTGCGATTCAATCCACCATCAGATGAAACCGCAACGGATGCGATCGCAACCGAGGCGAAAAGTCCATGATGACAGCATTGGCTGAAGTGACGGGCAGTGGAGACGGTTATCTCACTGTTCGTTGCCAGCAGAAAACCAGCTGTGGCAGTTGCGCGTCAAAAAGCAGCTGTGGCACGGGAGTGGTGAGCAACGCGTTACCAGGTAAAGTGCTCGATATTCGCGTGCCTTCATCTGAGCCCGTGCCTGCCGGAACCTTGGTCGAAATTGGCTTGGAAGAACAAACCGTGCTGAAATCTGCCATGCTGGTGTATGTCTTGCCGCTGATGTTTGCCATTGGCGGGGCGTTCGTCGGGCAATTTTTATCAGACTTATTGGAAAGTGGCGAAGGGATAATCATTTTATCTTCCTTGCTTGCTGGTGGCCTAGGTATGGGCCTAGCACGCCGTTTTTCCCGTAAATTGGAACAAGATACCGGGTCAACACCGTCACTGATTCGGGTTATTGGGGCTTCCGTTGCAGGGGCTGCGGTGATAAATGCCGCAACTGAGGATAGCGACTAGCCATTAATTTCGGTAGAATCCCGCCACTTGATCTATTGATCGTCAAATTTTCACTAACGAGTTAGTCACACCATCTATGAAGCACATTCGTAACTTTTCGATTATTGCCCACATTGACCACGGTAAGTCGACGCTGTCAGACCGTCTTATCCAGGTTTGCGGTGGTCTATCAGACCGTGAAATGGCCGCACAGGTTCTGGATTCTATGGATCTAGAGCGCGAACGTGGTATCACCATCAAAGCACAGAGTGTGACGCTGAATTACACAGCCAATGATGGGGAAACCTATCAGCTGAACTTCATCGACACCCCAGGACACGTTGACTTCTCTTACGAAGTATCACGTTCTCTGGCGGCCTGTGAAGGTGCTTTGCTGGTGGTTGACGCGGGTCAGGGCGTAGAAGCTCAGACACTAGCTAACTGCTACACAGCCATTGAGATGGACCTTGAAGTGGTTCCAGTTCTCAACAAAATTGATTTGCCAGCTGCCGATCCTGATCGTGTTGCTGAAGAAATTGAAGACATTGTCGGTATTGATGCCACTGAAGCTGTTCGCTGTTCTGCGAAAACAGGTTTGGGTGTTGATCTTGTCCTTGAAGATATCGTGAAAAATATCCCTGCGCCAGAAGGTGACCCAAAGGCACCTTTGCAAGCATTGATCATTGATTCATGGTTCGATAACTACTTAGGTGTTGTTTCCCTCGTTCGTATTAAACATGGCGAATTGAAGAAAGGTGACAAGATCAAGGTGATGACGACGGGTCAAGTCTGGGGCGTTGATCGCATCGGTATCTTCACACCAAAACAAAAAGATACTCAAGGGCTGCGCACTGGTGAAGTGGGCTGGGTTGTATGTGGTATCAAAGACATTCTTGGCGCACCGGTTGGTGATACGCTGACTCACGCGAAAAACGGTGCAGAAGCTGCGCTTCCTGGCTTTAAAAAAGTGAAGCCACAGGTGTATGCGGGTTTGTTCCCTATCTCTTCGGATGATTACGAGAACTTCCGTGATGCGCTAGGTAAGCTTAGCCTGAATGATGCATCACTATTCTACGAACCAGAAAGCTCTGCTGCTCTAGGTTTCGGTTTCCGTTGTGGTTTCCTTGGCATGTTGCACATGGAGATCATTCAAGAGCGTCTTGAGCGTGAATACGATTTGGAGCTGATTACAACAGCACCAACCGTAGTGTACGAAGTGAAGAAAACAAATGGCGATATCTTATATGTCGATAGCCCAGCGAAATTGCCTGCGGTAAACGACATTGAGATCATGGGTGAGCCGATTGCTCGCTGCCATATTCTAGTGCCTTCTGAATACCTTGGTAATGTGATCACATTGTGTGTCGAAAAACGCGGCATGCAAGTGGACATGGTTTACCACGGTAAACAAGTTGCATTGACGTACGACATTCCAATGGCTGAAGTGGTTTTGGACTTCTTTGACCGTCTGAAATCAACGTCACGTGGCTACGCGTCACTGGATTACAACTTCCAACGCTACGAAGCATCAAACATGGTGCGTGTTGACGTGCTATTGAACGGCGATAACGTCGATGCGTTGGCGATCATTACGCACAAAGATCACGCTCAGAATCGTGGTCGTGATCTGGTTGAGAAGATGAAAGAATTCATCCCTCGTCAGCAGTTTGATATCGCGATCCAAGCAGCGATCGGCACACACATCATTGCACGTTCAACCGTGAAACAATTGCGTAAGAACGTGATTGCAAAATGTTACGGTGGTGATATTAGCCGTAAGAAAAAACTACTGCAGAAGCAGAAAGACGGTAAGAAACGCATGAAGCAGATCGGTAACGTCGAGCTGCCACAAGAAGCGTTCCTCGCAATTCTGCATGTAGGCAAAGACAAATAATAAAAAAGGATTAAGGGTTAAGGGAACACTATGGCAAATACTTTCTCACTGATTCTGGTGCTGGTCACCCTATTGACTGGGATTATCTGGGCACTGGATAAATTCAGATGGGCACCACGTCGCGCCGAACAAGCGGCAGAAACGCTCAATCTGGCAAGTGGTGAGATAAGTGAAGAACAGATCGCACAAGTTGCCCCTCAGCCTAGCTGGGTGGAAACCGCCGCTTCTGTGTTCCCTGTTATCGGCCTTGTATTGGTATTGCGCTCGTTTATTTACGAGCCTTTCCAAATTCCTTCAGGCTCTATGATGCCTACTTTGCTGGTGGGTGACTTCATCTTGGTTGAGAAGTTTGCTTACGGCTTGAAAGATCCGGTGTTCCGTCATCAGCTTGTTGAGACGGGACAACCAGAACGTGGTGATGTTGTGGTATTTAAATACCCACCGCAACCGAGCATTGATTTCATTAAACGTGTAGTCGGTATGCCGGGCGACATCGTGCGTTACAGCGAAGACAAGCGCCTTTGTGTTCAACAAAAAGGTGAGTCTACGTGTGAATTGGTCGCTGTGGACGATGTCCACGAAAGCCCGTTTACGCAGCGCGGTGTGTCGCTTATTCAAGCGCAAGAACAGCTTGGCCAAGAACCACACCAAATTTTGGTTAACCCTTACATGCCGAATCAGGCGGGTCAGTACTACCCAACCCCAGGACAGGGTGAGTGGGTTGTACCTGAAGGGCAATACTTTGTGATGGGTGATAACCGTGACAACAGTAAAGACAGCCGATTCTGGGGCTTTGTCCCAGAAGCCAATTTGGTGGGTAAAGCAGTAGGTATCTGGACCAGTTTTGAATTTGATGAGCAAGGCGATAGCTTCTTGCCATCATGGGTACCTGTCGGCGTGCGCTTCGAGCGTATCGGCGGCATTGATTAACTTGGAACAACATGACAACACCAACAAATAAATTACAGCGTCGTATTGCGTATGAATTTCGCGATATGGCGCTTCTTAGTCTTGCCCTTACTCACCGCAGTGCTAGTGGTCAACACAACGAGCGTTTAGAGTTTCTGG
This sequence comes from Enterovibrio norvegicus, assembly GCF_002876705.1. Taxonomy (GTDB): domain Bacteria; phylum Pseudomonadota; class Gammaproteobacteria; order Enterobacterales; family Vibrionaceae; genus Enterovibrio; species Enterovibrio norvegicus_B. Next base: position 21,775 of record NZ_MDAG01000022.1, read on the forward strand.
GTGATTCTATTTTGAGTTTCGTTGTTGCTGACGATCTCTACCATCGTTTCCCGAACGTTGATGAAGGTGACATGAGCCGCATGCGTGCGACCTTGGTTCGTGGTAATACTCTGGCTGAGCTAGGCCGTGAGTTCGAACTGGGTGATGTATTGCAATTGGGGCCGGGTGAGTTGAAAAGTGGCGGTTTCCGTCGCGACTCTATCCTTGCTGATGCTGTAGAAGCAATTATCGGCGCAATCTACCTCGACAGCGATTTGGAAACGGTCCGTGGGATTGTTTTGGGTTGGTATAAAGAACGCTTGGACACCATCATGCCCGGCGCGAACCAAAAAGACCCGAAAACACGGTTGCAAGAATTCTTGCAAGGACGTCGTAAGCCATTGCCTGCCTATAATGTAACGAAGGTACAAGGCGAGGCGCACAACCAGCAATTTACGGTTGAATGTGAAGTGGCAGGTCTGGAACGACCTGTAGTAGGTAAAGGCAGTAGTCGTCGCAAGGCTGAGCAAGCGGCTGCAGAACTAGCATTAGAAAAGCTGGACTCATGACAGACACGCACGAAATTCACCACTGTGGCTTTATCGCCATCGTTGGCCGCCCTAACGTGGGTAAATCGACACTTCTGAACCGTTTAGTGGGTCAGAAATTGTCTATTACTTCTCGTAAACCGCAAACCACGCGTCACCGCATCATGGGTGTCGATACGCGCGAAGGTTTCCAAGCGGTATACGTGGATACGCCTGGGCTTCACATTGAAGAAAAACGCACCATCAACCGATTGATGAACCGCGCAGCATCAAGCTCATTGACCGATGTTGAACTGGTACTCTTCCTTGTTGACGGTACACACTGGACTGACGATGACGAAATGGTGCTGAACAAGCTCAAGAAGTCTGAATTACCCGTTGTTTTGCTGATCAACAAAGTCGACAACGTAAAAGAAAAAGCGGACTTGTTCCCACACCTTCAAGCATTAAGCGAGAAGATGGACTTCGTTGATGTTGTGCCTGTTTCTGCGAAGAGCGGTAAAAACATCGATGTGGTTGAGAAACTGGTGCGTGCGCATTTGCCTGAAGGCGATTGGTACTTCCCAGAAGATTACGTGACAGACCGTTCACAGCGCTTTATGGCGTCTGAAATCATCCGTGAAAAGCTGATGCGTTTTACGGGCGATGAACTGCCGTATGCCGTCACCGTTGAGATTGAGCGCTTTGACTACAACCCAGACACTGATGGCTTTGAAATCAATGGCCTGATCTTGGTTGAGCGTAATGGTCAAAAGCGCATGGTGATCGGCAAAGGTGGCGACAAAATCAAAACCATCGGTCGCGAAGCCCGCCTAGACATGGAAGATTTGTTTGAACGCAAAGTCTACCTAGAGCTATGGGTGAAAGTGAAATCAGGTTGGGCAGACGACGAACGTGCACTGCGCAGCCTTGGCTACATCGACGATCTTTGATCGCCGAACATTCAGAATAAGAAAGGTGGGATATGGAAGGCTTGCAGCGTTGCTTTGTCTTGCACTCTCGCCCTTATAGCGAAACCAGCCTTATTCTGGATGTCTTTAGCGAAAATCACGGGCGCGTTAGCCTTATGGCAAAAGGCGCTCGTGGTAAACGCTCTCCCCTAAAAGGCGCACTTCAGCCTTTTACCCCGCTTTTAATGAAATGGTCTGGTCGCGGTGAGATGCATACGATGCGTCACGCTGAAGCTATGGGCCTTGCTATTCCTCTTTCTGGTAACGCTCTCTTTTCTGGTTTCTACCTCAATGAAATTCTCAGTCGCGTGGTTGAGCCTGAAACGGCGTATCACCAATTGTTCTTCGACTACGTTTCTGCATTAACAGAGCTCGCACAATTCGAAAACCCTGAACCTGCACTACGCCGATTTGAGTTAGCCTTGTTGGAATCGTTGGGCTATGGCGTCGATTTTCTGCATTGTGCCGGCAGCGGTGAACCCGTTGGGGAAGGAATGACATATATATTCCGAGAGCAAATGGGATTTGTTGCCTCGCTCATGAAGAGCCACAACCTTGCATTTCAAGGCAGTGACTTAATTGCGCTCTCAAGTCGCCAATTCTCGACCACTGAACAGTTAAAAGCCGCCAAGCGCTTTACACGGCTGGCCCTCAAGCCTTATCTTGGCTCAAAGCCTCTCAAGAGCAGAGAGCTATTTTTGTTACGAACAAGGAAATCTACGCAATGAATACCATTTATCTGGGCGTTAATATTGACCACGTGGCAACCGTTCGAAATGCACGCGGCACCAAGTACCCTGATCCTGTCCATGCCGCTGAAATTGCAGAGCGTGCAGGTGCCGATGGTATTACAGTTCACCTCCGTGAAGACCGTCGCCACATTAAAGATCGCGATGTTTACTTGCTGAGAGATACCCTGCAAACACGCATGAACCTTGAAATGGCAGTGACAGATGAGATGGTCGCTATCGCGTTGGATGTGAAACCTGCTTATGTTTGCTTGGTGCCAGAGAAGCGTGAAGAGCTGACCACTGAAGGTGGACTGGATGTGGTGGGGCAACTTGAAAAAGTGAAAGCGGCTACTCAAACACTGACGGAAGCAGGCATTAAAGTGTCACTGTTTATCGATGCTGATCGCGAGCAGATTGATGCTGCAAAAGCCTGTGGTGCACCTTACATCGAGCTTCATACGGGTCACTACGCCGATGCTGAATCTGATGAAGACATGCAGGCTGAGCTGAAAAAAATTGCAGCCGCCGCGAGCTACGCAGCTGATCAAGGCATCAAGGTAAATGCGGGTCATGGCCTGACATACCACAACGTGACGCCAATTGCGGCTATCCCTGAAATCTACGAGTTGAACATCGGTCACTCGATTGTGGGCCGTGCCGTGTTTGATGGCCTGTCAAAAGCCGTGGCCGACATGAAAGTGATCATGCAGGACGCGCGTCGCTAATGTCGGTTGTGGGTCTAGGGACAGACATTGTTGAAATCGCGCGATTTGATGACATCATCGCGCGGAATCAAGATGCCTTTGCCAAGCGTGTGCTCACGAACTCTGAGCTCGAAAAATATGGCGCGACCAAGTTTCCAGCCCGCTACCTTGCGAAGCGTTTTGCGGTAAAGGAAGCAGCCTCCAAAGCCTTAGGCACAGGCATTGCCTGTGGCGTAACGTTTCACGACTTTGAAGTCTCTAACGATACCTTGGGTAAACCTGTTGTGGTCTTCTCAGGTGTTGCTAAGCAGATGGCTGACGAGCGCGGCGTGACCAATATTTTGCTCACCATTGCTGATGAAAAACGCTATGCCGTGGCGACGGTGCTATTAGAGCGTTGATGAGTCTACGCACAAACATAAAAATGCCCGCACATTGCGGGCATTTTTGTCTCTGGCTCTTTTTAAACGTAAAGAGACCGAGTGCGTTTACGCTTGGAAACGCTTAAAGATCAGGGAGGTGTTCACACCACCAAACGCAAAGTTATTGCTCATGATGTAATCGCAATCAATATGACGGTTTTCACCTCGGATGTAATCAAGGTCGCCACAGGCTGGATCGATGTTTTCAAGATTTAGTGTCGGGCTAAAACGGCCTTCATTCATCATTTCGATAGCAAGCCAGGCTTCAATCGCACCGCATGCGCCGAGCGTATGGCCAAAGTAGCTTTTCATCGAACTGATTGGCATTTGGTTGCCAAAGACGTTTGACGTTGCTTGAGATTCAGCAATGTCGCCTTTTTCTGTTGCTGTGCCATGCGCTGAAACATACCCAATTTGAGAGGGCGTTAAGCCTGCGTTTTGCAGTGCCATTTCCATACAAATTTGCATGGTTTCCATTTTAGGCTGTGTCACGTGGGCAGCATCGCAGTTGCTGGCAAAACCGACCAATTCAGCCAAAATCGTCGCGCCACGAGCAACCGCATGCTCGTAATCTTCCAGCACCAAAGTACCTGCACCTTCGCCGATCACAAGGCCATCACGGTCTTTGTCGTAAGGGCGCGGTGACGTTTCAGGCGCATCGTTTCTCAAGCTTGTCGCAAAAAGGGTATCAAACACGGCAGATTCGGTTGGGCAAAGCTCTTCAGCGCCGCCTGCAACCATGGCCGTTTGATACCCATGTTTAATGGCTTCGAACGCATAGCCAATGGCTTGGCTGCCTGACGTACATGCACTGCTGGTTGGAATAACGCGGCCTTTAAGGCCAAAGAACAGACCCACGTTAACCGCCGTGGTGTGTGGCATCATTTGTACATAAGTGGTCGCGGTAATGGCTTTGGTGGTTTTATCATTCAACATGACACCAAAGGCACCGATAGCGGGCGTGCTGCCCGTAGAAGAGCCATACGCGATACCCGTGCGGCCATCGGTGAGCGTGTCATTGCCAATCAAACCACTTTGCAGTAATGCATTTTCTGTCGCCACGGTGGAGAGTTTAGAGACTCTGCCCATGCCGCGAAGTTGCTTGCGGTTGTAATGAGAAGGCACGATAAAATCGTCGATCGGTGCAGCGAGTTTGGTGTTTAGTCCGTCATATTGTTCGTAATCTGGCATGTAACGTACGGCATTTTTAAGCTCATCAAGCTTCGCGCTAACGTCTTTCCAGTTATTACCAAACGCAGTGACACCGGACATACCAGTGACAACAACTCTGCGGTTCATATGAGGCCTCCATTGACTGAAATAACTTGTCGAGTGACATAACCTGCGATGTCTGACATCAGATAGCTAACAAGGCCTGCGACTTCTTCAGGTTCGCCCATGCGACGCAAAGGAACTTGTGGCAGCGCATGTTCTTTTACATGCTCGTCAATCATGCCTGTATCGATCAAACCGGGTGCGACGCAGTTAACCGTGACTTTTCGCTTGGCCAACTCCAATGCCAGTGCTTTTGTTGCACCGATAATACCTGCTTTCGCCGCGCTGTAATTGGTTTGACCGCGGTTGCCCATCATACCGGAAACAGACGCCATGGTAACAATGCGCCCGCCTCTGCGGCGTTGAAGCATCGGCATGATGCATGGGTGAAGCACGTTGTAGAAACTGTCTAGGTTGGTATGAACCACGCCATCCCATTCTTCCGCTGTCATCGCTGGGAAGGCGGTATCTGCGGTAACGCCAGCGTTGTTCACAACGCCGTAGTAGCCACCGTGTTCTGCAATATCGGCTTCTAAAGTTTCACTGCATTGTTCACGGTTGCTGATGTCAAAACTGATGAGGCGACCTTGTCCATTTTCAGCTTGAATAGCAGCGAGTGTGTCTTCTGCGCCTGCTTTATCTCGGCCATAGTGCACCACCACAGAAAACCCATCTTTCGCGAGTTGCAGCGCAATCGCTTTACCGATGCCTTTGCTGGCACCCGTTACCAGTACATCTCTGTTCATTGGGTATCCCTGTTCATCATCTGTTCGAGTTTTTCTTTTGGCGGTACAAATGCGTTGAGCTGTGCGGTGGCAATCTCAACGCCGTCATGTTCTATTCGGCAAGCAAAAACGGCCATGCCGTTGCTTTCCATCATGTGATCAGCATGAATATCTAGCACCTGCCCAGCAGGAAATACGCTGGTGTCAGTGTTGTAGCGACGACTGCCGAGCAAGAAGCCAACAGGCGGTTCGCCGCCTTCATTCCAAGCGTGATACCCCGACCACGCAGCAATGGTTTGGGCCATCAACTCAATGCCGACCCAACCAGGGATCGCTTTTATCTCTTGATCAAAAAAGAGGTTGCTCTCTTTTGAGGTAACGCGGCAGTGAATGTGTTTTTCACCCACATCGATCATGTCGTCGATCAAGATCATGGGTGCTTCGTGAGGAAGCAAGTCATTCACGTGAGGTACTGTTTTCATACGTGTCCAAAAATCAGGCTGATATTGTTACCGCCAAACGCAAAGGAGTTGCTCAAAATGGCCGGTTTTTCCAGTGTATCGCCGAGCTGTGCCAATCGAATCGGCGCAACATCCGTTGCATGCGCTTGTTGATGCTTTGATACGGGTAGCGGCAGTGAATGCTTCAATACATGCCAACAAATGCTGGCTTCAATGGCACTGGCTGCGCCTAACGTGTGTCCCGTCAGCGGCTTTGTCGAACTCACAGGTACGTGTTCACCAAAGGTGCGTAAAATGGCTTTAGATTCCATCGCATCGTTCAATGGCGTAGACGTACCGTGCGCATTCACATAACCAATGTCATTCGCGGTGAGATGCGCATCCTCCAGCGCGTTTCTCATTGCTCGTTCAGCACCATCCCCTTCGGGGTGGGGCGCTGAAATATGGTGCGCATCAGAACTGTCTCCCGCGCCGAGTAATGCAATGTGAGGAAAGTCAGAAGGCTGCTCAAGCGAGAGAAGCATAAAGGCCGCTGCCTCACCAATATTGATTCCGTTTCGGTTCTCTCCGAATGGGTTGCAAAGCTCTGGAGAGATTGAATCCAACCCATGGAACCCATTCACTGTTAACGCACACAAGCTATCAGCACCGCCAACGATCACCGCATCGGCAAGCCCCGCTTTTAACAAACGTTTCGCGGTGAGAAAAACGCGGCCGCTGGATGAACACGCAGTCGATACCGTATAGCGTAATCCAGTGAGCCCAAAATAATCACTGACGAAGTCTGATAGGTTACCGAGTTCTTGCTGGTGGTAATGGTAAGTTTTTGGGAATTCACCCTGATCAATGTGATGTTTTAACGCGCGTTCGCCATCTGAAATCCCCGAGGTGCTTGAACCTAAAATCACCGCGATGCGATCAGGACTGAACCGTGTTTTGGCATTGTTCACGGCATCAGACAGTTGCAACAACGCAGAAAGTGCCAATTGGTTATTACGCGTTTGCTGATGCGAAGGTACGCCTTCTAATGAAGGGAGCTCTCCCATTGCACGGCCTACGGTTGCCAGGGTGTCATCGTTCAATCGAAAGCGGTCGCTAGACATACCTGGGCTAATGCCACTTTTTAAGCTGGAATGAATCTCATCAAGAGTGCTGCCAAGTGCGGAATGCGCACCGCAGGCATGTATGTAAACGGGAGTCATGAAGTTTACCGCCTTGGTGTTGAAATTAGCGTCCGTTCGGGCTTAGGGTGTTAATCGTAATGCGATAATGTTGTTGTTTGTGTTCGTACTGGATGAAGGCTGGCACCGTCCCCAATCTGAAGGGGTCATCATACTGTATTTCAACCACGGTTTCGCCGCTCGCATCGCGTAAGATGCGATGCTTATCTTGTTCGATCAGCGTCCAACCAATGGGCTTGAGATGCGGTGCCCACGCTTCAACAGGCCAGAGTGCAATCATCAAATTCATCAATATTTGTCGGCTGTCTGGTAGCACAATGCCGAGGCCGGCCAATGCATCTTCTTCAATACCACCATCCTGATAAGTGGCGGTTATTAGGCGCGTTCCCCATGCGGAAAATCCGACCAACACAACACGCTCAGAAGATATTTCTAAATGCACCGGAAGCGTGTGAGCTTCACTTTCCCAGTCTGCGTTAATGAGTTGGCTAACACTTACACTGCTGCCAAATTCTGCGGGGGTAGGCAAGGTGACCGACGCCCCTTTTGCTAATTCAACGTGGTTGTTAGATGCAGGCGTGCCAAAAAAGGTGGAACAGCCCATAAGGCTCATGGACAAGGCGATGAGAAACGCAAATCGTTTGATCATTTAGCGATAACCTTATTGTTTGCGCGAATCGCGATGGGGGAAAGGAGCCAAGCGGCACTGATACCCACGAGCACCGTAATGCCAAAGCTGTGAATGGCTTCTGTGTTGCTAAGGGACAGCAGACCAAACGCGAGCAAGGTGGTGAGCGCCGCTAAGGTGTTTGCTACCCACGCGCGAAGGCTGTCTTTCTGCTCGGCAAAGAAGAGGGCGTAATCAATGCCGATGCCCATCACCAGAAACAATGCCAGCAAGTTGAACAAGTTCATTGGCACACTGCTCAATGCCCCTGCGGCCAAGCCAACGCCTGCCGCCAACACGGGGGCGATAAGGATTCGGCACGCGTTTTTCACGCCAAAGCGAAGGCTAAGTACGATAAGAATGACGATGCACGACAACCCAATGAGCACGCTGATGCGCTGGCGGTAATCGCCAAACAGACGCGACACTTCCTCGGCTTTGTTGAGCCAACTGACATGGGAGTGATGAGCAAGGGCGGCTTTCACATTGGCAGGCGAAGACACATCTTGGAGCAACACGAGCGCTGCGGATTGATCGTCAATGTCACCGAGCCAAAGCGGTTGAAATTCACGGCCACTCGGTGACTGTAAAAAATCACGGAGTGTGAATGGTGTAAAAGCCTGTTTGAGTGTCGGAACCTCAGCCAAGCCGAGCTGCGTCGCCAGTTTTTCTGCCTGTGAGGCATAAAGCGCTTCGACGCGTTGATAGTTGTCTTTTTGTATCGACAAGGGCGGCACATAGTCGGCGAGGGTTTGGTAACCACTGATATCACCGAAGGCTTTAAGCGCATCAAGAGACGGCCTTAATGCATTGAGTGACGTGAGCACCGCCTGTTCGCTATTGCCGCGCACCAACAGCATAGGCTGACTGCTTCCCAGCCCTGCAATATCTTGAATTCGTTGTTCTTGTTGTTTGAGTGACGGTGGCAGTGACTGCAACTGCTGAATGTTGTCATCGTAATCGGCATACCCTAACCCGAGCGCGCCAATACCCAGTGCAATGCACACTACGCCCCGTTGCCATGAGGCGTTTTGCCAAGGCGCGAGACACCACGCCGCTGCGCGTTGCCATGGCAGCGTTCTTTTTTTTGCCGGCTTCGCGGCAAGTAAGGGATACCAGCACATCACGCTGAGGTATGCGCCAATGAGCCCTGCCGCTGAGAACACGGCAAGTTGCTGAAGGCCAGGGAAAGGCGCGGCAAACATACTCAGGTAGGCAATTAAGGTTGAGGCGAGGCCAAACGTGATAGGAACGGCGACCGCGCGCCAGCCAGCGTTGGCGTTCCATTTGTCGCCCATTGCCATTCTTTCGGTTAAGAAATGGAAAGAGTAATCGATGGAAACACCGATCAAACTGGCTCCAATGACCAGGCTGAATAAGTGAATTTGTCCAAAGACGAGCAAGCTGACAGAAAAGGCAGTGATAACCCCAGAACCAATGGAAAGCAGCGCGAGGTTAACGGGCAAAAGGCTGCGATAAACAAACAGCACCAAGAGCAAAATGCCTACCATGGACCCAATACCAATGGTGCTGATTTCAGACCGTGCACTCTCTGCGCCAAAGGCCGCGTAAAACACCGCCCCGGTATGCAGAACATCCACACCGTACTGCGTTTTCAGCTGCGCTTCTGCCTGATACAAATCTATGAGCTGTTCTTGTATTGGCACACTGTAGGCGCTGCCAGAAAGGTTTGCTCGTAGCAGCGTGTAAGTCTTGCCTTCGAACAGGGTCGTGAGCACATTGTCTTTTAAGGTAAAACGGCTATTTTGTGCACCGAGGTGTAATAAAACATCGCGGAACAATAAGAAAGGATCGTGTGCGAGCTCTGCCCCCGTGACGCCTGAGAAGGGGTTGTAGATAGATTGAATGACATACGCTGTTTGTGCGGCAGGGCTGTCTGTGAGCCTTTGATGTTGTTCTGTCGTCAGCAGTTGCGCTTTCACCGGCGCAAAGACAGTGCCCCACGAGTTTTGCTCATCGTCAGAAATCTCTGCTGTGACGCTATCAAACAACGGAAGGTGTGTTAGCTGGGAGGCAAGTGCTTTTGTGGCTTCAATGGCAACACTTGGCGACGCGTGACCGACAAGAATAACAACCTGATCTTCAATGTTCTCGGCCGCTTGTTGGAACGCCTTTTGTGCCAATGGGTCTTGTTGGTTTTTAGGCAGAAGATTGAGGACATCAGTGTCCAACATTGGCAAATCACTAGGCTGGCGCCAAAGTGAGGTTGCGAAGAGCAAAACAAGAACAAGCAACCAGCCTGTTGCTTTAGTCAGCAAATTCACCTAGTTCTTCTTCTGTCAGGTTCGTGGGTGTGAAGGTCACATTGGTAAAGCGAATCTCTGAATGATCACCTCTGACTTCGTGCAAGGTCAACATATCGATGTGCTCTGCGCCTTGAAGCGTGATTTCTTTAAATACCTGAGACAACGGCGGTTGCTTTGGGGTTAACACCAAATTCCACTTCTCTGTGGTTCCCGTTAGCTGCAAATCAAACTGCGCTGCTAGAGCGTCGGTATCACCTTGGAACAGAGACAAAAATAAACGACTGAAGTAGAACACCATCGGATTGTCATCCGCATTGACGATGTTGTCTGCTTGCCCAGGGATGCGCTGTGTCAGGGTTTTCCCTGTTAATACCAAGGACAGCGGAAAGGGTGTTGCTTGTTGCCACAATAGGCCGTCGGTCTGGCTCAATAGGAATGCACCTTGTGACACCAATGGCATGTCCAACATGGCGAGATGACGCGTTTGGGTAAAATCACCACGTGTGATGTCATGTGCTGAAAGGCGTGTCTGTAAATCAGACAAGGTTAATGCGTGCGCAGGAAAGACACACACAAACAGCAATAGCGCGGAGAACAAACGGCGGCATTTATTGAGCACTCAGGTACGCCTCGAGTTTTTGGGTAAAGACGGTCGGAGAGACAAAACACATCTCTTCTGTGTCGATGCTGACGGCCACTTGAATGGTGTGGCCTTTGGTTAAGCGTTTGCGGGTGGCTGCATCGTAAATCACGTAATCAGTGCGAAGACGGTTTTCCCATTCAGTGAGCTTTGCGGTAACGATGATGGATTGGTCAAACTTGATGGGTTTAACGTAGCGCACTGCCGCATCAATGATTGGCCACATGTAGCCTGACTCTTTCATCGCCATGTAGCCATAATCGAGTTGTTCCATCATGGCGCGACGGGCTTCTTCGAAAAAGCGGAAATAGTTTCCGTGGTAGATCACACCCATAGGATCGGCGTCCTGAAACGCCGTCCTTAGAGTAACCTCAGCCTGTAAAGTGGCTTCTGGCATACTAGTAAAGCTCCCAACCTTGATGCTGGATACGATCGATAAAGCGACGTAAATCCTGCTCCAACGGGCGGTCTTCAACCACGAAATCAAAATCGCTCTGCACGTCTTTCATCATCTGACGAAGTGCTGGGCTTAAGTGATTCATGTTGAGTTCGCCTTTGCGAATGCGAATTTCAAGCGCCTGTGTCGCTGCAAGCAAACTTGCGGCGGTGACTTGCTCTGTCAATTCCAGCACACGAAGACAATCGCGCGAGGCGATGGTGCCCATGCTGACTTTATCTTGGTTATGACATTCAGTGGAACGCGAAAAGACACTGGCTGGCATTGTGTTTTTCAGCGCTTCCGCTGTCCATGCTGAAATGCCGATTTGTACCGCTTTAAAACCATGGTTAATTGGCTTTCTCTCGCCTTCAGCGCCCGTGAGGTTAAACGGCAGTCCGTTGTTGAACTTGTAGTCCATCAATTGTGCCATTTGACGATCAAGCAGATCGGCGATGTTTGCTACCGCGGTTTTCAGTGTGTCCATTGCCATGGCAATGTGGCCACCGTAGAAGTGTCCGCCGTGTAGTACGCGCTCGTTATCACCATCAATGATGGGATTGTCGTTCGCGCTGTTTAGCTCGTTTTCGATCATTTGGCGCAGCCACGGCAGGGTATCTTGAAGCACACCGATGACATGGGGTGCGCAGCGCAGCGAATAACGGTCTTGCAGACGATCGCTGTTTCGTGGCGGACGATCGGCTTGCAGATCATCGCGCAACCAAGCCGCAATTTGCTGCTGACCTGGATGCGGTTTTACGGCAAAAAGGGCTTCATCAAAGTGGAAATCGTTGCCTTGCATTGCAAGAGAAACCATGGCGGTAATGCGCGTTGAAAGCTGGGTCAGGTACTCCGCACGTTTGAACGCAAGACACGCGAGTGCCGTCATGACTGACGTCCCGTTCATCATCGCCAAGCCTTCTTTGGGCTTGAGTTTGATGGGCTTAATGCCAAGCTCAGCAAACACTTCCGCCGTTGGGCGAATCTCACCTTTGTAAATCACTTCACGCTCACCGATAAGGGTCGCGGCAACATAAGAGAGCGGCGTTAGGTCGCCACTTGCGCCTACGGAACCTTCTTGAGGAATGCGCGGTGAGATGTCGTGATTGATCAAAGCAGTAAGTTGATTAAGCAGCTCCATGCTTACGCCAGATACGCCTTGGGTTAAGGAGTTCAGGCGCGTTGCCAATACAGCGCGGCTTTGGGCGTGGTCTAGGTTTTGTCCCAATCCACAACCGTGAAAACGCGTGAGGTGAAGGGGGAGTTCATCAACAAGAGAAGGCGGAATCGCCACGGTACAAGAATCCCCGTACCCGGTGGTGACGCCATAAATCACGCCTTCTTCTTTCAACAAACGCTCCAAGAACTTGGTGCCGCGGTCAATGCGCGCGCTGAATTCAGGATCGCTGTTTAATGCAGCGTGTTGTCCATTCGCGATGGCGACAACAGACTCGATGGTGAGCTGATCATCCCCAAACACAATAGGGTTGTCAGAAATCTTATTCATTATTTTTACCCGCTAACTGCCAGAAATTGAAAAAGTTGTACCATTGGAGTGGTGCTAAAAGGGTGTAGTGTTCCAAACGCGAAGCGTATTGTTGTACTACGTCTTGAAGTGCTTCTTCTCGCCTTCCGCGAGGCAGTACAATCGGGTCATGAAAAGGTTCGAAGTAGACGTTGAAGTGCGGACCGCTTTCGCTTTGGGCTCTGAGGCCAAATAGAAGAAAGACGGGGGCTTTCAATACCGACGCGAGCACAAAAGGACCTTGTGGGAATGGCGCAGGTTGACCAAGAAAATCGGCCATCACAACGCGCCCTTCGCGGGTCACTGATGTCCGGTCTCCAACGATGACAATCCATTCCCCTTGATCGATTTTCTGTTGCAACATGATCGCGGTGTCAGGGCCAAGGTTGGTCACTTGAATCAGGTTCACGGCGGAGTCTGGGTTAACAGCTTCCATTACCGAGTTAAATTGAACTGCATGTTCAGTAAACACCAAGGCGTTTATTTTCACACCTGTGTGTCGACGGCTCAACGCTCTACACAGTTCAATATTTCCCAGATGCGAGCCTAATAACACTGCACCTTTGCTTTGTGACACAGAGTCATGAAAATGTTCCGCGCCACTTATAGTTAAATTGCTCTCGTCGAAGTCACCTTGCCATGCCGCGAGTTTGTCGAGCATGGTTTCTCCGAAAGATAACAAGTGCTTATACGATGTCATCTTTTCAGGGAACGTGATGTTTTGCTCCACACCGTAGGCATTCAATCGCGCTAAATATTGCTCAGATGCGCGCTTTGCGGATTTGCCCGTTAGCCAGTAGTACGCCATGACGACGCGCAGAAGCAGGCTGAAAAACCCACGCCCTAATAAGCGGTAAGATCCGAGCAGGATTTTAATGCCGAGGATGGTGCCACGTTCTTTTTGCGTTGACCAATGCTTGGCTTTTCGACGCTTTCTGCTGAGCAAATGCGGAATTTTAGGAAACATCGAGAAGAACAATTTGCTGTGCATTTTGCTGATGCGCACGTTGTCTTTCAACGCATCGAAATGCGAGATGCCATCTTCTGGGTAGATCACCCGCGTATCAACAAACAAGATGTCAGTGTCGCCCCAGTAGAGGCGCACCATGATCTCAATGTCAAAATCCATGCGAGTGCCAATGGCTGCACCGTCGATGACTGCCAGCGTTTGCGTCAACGGATAGGCGCGAAAACCGCACATGGTGTCTTTGACGGAGGTCGAGAGGGTTTCTAACATCACCCAGAAGTGCGTGATGTAGCGACCATAGCGACGAGACGCGGGAATGGACGCATCATAAATCGGTTTGCCTGAGACCAAAGCATTCGGGTTGTTTTCCGAGGTGTGGATAAGCTCGGGTAATGCCTGCGTATCATGCTGCCCGTCGGCATCAACTTGAATTGCATGGGAGTAGCCCAGTCTCTGCGCTTCTTTCAGCCCAGCCATCACGGCGCCACCTTTGCCTTGATTTTCTTTCAAGGTCAGTAGGGTGACGTTAGGTAAAAGGGCGCTATAGGCCAGGGCGGCTTTGGTGTCAGCATTGCTACCGTCATCCACCAGCAACACGTCAAAACCAAAGGGCATCAACTGCTGAACAACACCATGCACCGTATTGCCATGGTTGTAGCAGGGGATCAGAAAACAGGGTCGATAACTACTCATACGACGTTAATCACTCATTGTGCCTGACGAAGGGTCACTCGGCCTGATGAGTGCGCAGTGGTGCCTGATTGATAGCTGAAATGCAGCTTTTCTTTATCGGGATGCCACGTGAGTGTTAGATCAACGGTTGCATCGGGCAAAATAGGCTCTTGGAATTTGATCACATCCATTCCGCCGAAGGTGCCATTAACGCCTAAGGTATAGCGCGCATAGCGCATCGCCAGATCAATTTGAGTCACGCCAGGGAGAAGTGCGAACACAGGAAAGTGGCCTTTAAAGTCTTCAAGGCTTGCGTCCACTTTCAAGGTTAATGTGGCGGTGTTCTCACCCAATGTTGTATTGAGTAAAGTGGGTTTTCTTTGCATGGTTTACCTGTTACTCGTTCGTCGACAATGCGGGTGAAAATAAAGATTCAATCACCTGTTGCTGTCGTTTTCCCTGACTATTTTGCGGTATTGCGTCAACAAATCGGAGTTGGCGAGGGATCGCAATCGGCTCTAACCAATCTCGAAGTTGTTGCCTCAGTGCGAGCTGAAATTTGCCTTTCCCAACGTCGGCAACCTTCCGCTGTCCTTCCGGGGATAATACCACGACTGCGGCAACAACTTGGCGCTCATCAAGTGACAAAACCAAAGAAGCAGCATCAGAAATCCATGTGTTTTCGCAAAGTCGTTGTTCTATCTCAGATAATGAGACGCGCTTTTCTTCCAATTTTATGACGCGATCTGCGCGGCCTTTCAGCACGAATTGGGTGTGATTGATGAGCTCGCAAAGATCAGCGGTTTGGTACAACGCATTGGCATCAATGTAGGGAGACAGTAAGCGCAGGCAGCCGTGCTCATCCAATTCGACACGAATGTCATCAAACAAGTGCCACGGCTGCGTTGAACTGGTTTGTTGTCTAAAGCCAATACCGCCGGTTTCTGTGCTGCCATAGACCTCGACGGGGCGCTGACCGAGCAACAGCTCACTGTGCGTTGAAGCATCAAAAGGAAGTGGGCCGCCAGAAGAAAATACCGCGCGATATTCGCCGTGTTTATGTTGGTCTTCTAAGCGTTTTAGCAACGCCGGGCTACTGATCAGCGTGGCATCAGATTGCGCCGCAGCGGTGACTTGTTCAGGGTAAACCAAGTCGCTGCATGAGAAAGCGCGGCCGGCGCTTAACGGCCAAAGTACGCGGAACAACAAGCCGTAAATATGCTGGTGGGATACCGTACTTTGAACGCGGGTGTTCGACAGTGATTCCCCCCATTGAAACTCAAGCTGGTTGAGCTCTGCTTGGAGCTGACTGAGCTGTTTCACGATGGCCTTTGGTGTCGAACTTGACCCTGATGTAAACAAGGTCAGCGTGACGCTATCGAAAGGGCTTGGCAGTGCACAATGAGCGTGAGCGTTTATCTCTGCGTTTGGAAGAGAGACAGCAGGGGTGTTTGCGAGCAGTTGAATGCGCTCATCATGCACAATGGCATCGAAATGCGGACGCAGTTCATTGAGCGCACCGGGCTGGAGGTTTCCCGGTAGCACAATGTTTTTTCGTGCGTGGCAAAGCGCCAAAAAAGCGGTCGCAAACAGGTAGCTGTCATCAAATGCCAAGGCCCAACGTTGTTCTTCTTTGGCCTCGAAGTGTGCAGAAAGTGACGACACGTCATGTTGAAACTGTGCCCATGTTGCCGTGTAATTATCACTGAACGCAACAGGGTGATCATGCGGGCGTTCACACGCCAGCAACTGTGTAAGAGGAATGAGAGACATTAGGACGTCTGAACCCTTTTTCTGACCACAAACTCAATGCCGAACAAAGCGCCCGCCGCAACATAGCTCAATAAGCCGTTGTAGAGTGTCCAAGATGTCAGGGGCATAAAACAGGTTGCTAACGCAATGCTGCCATTCACCAGAAAAAACACACACCAGATTTTGGTGACGTTACGGGTATAACGCACACCGGAAGGTGGGAGGTCGGGATCTTGCAACCGTGCGAGTCGTTCAATCATGGATTGAGATTGAGTCAGACTATAGGCAAACGCTGTCAGCATGACGCTATTGACGGCAACCGGGTAAAATAGCAGCCAATCGTGTTGTCGAAACAGATAGCCGAGAGACACGAGCACAATACCGATTGCGCCAGTGACGACAGCGAGGTGTTTCAATGGTCCACGATTGGCGAAATGACCAGAAGCGATGCGAAACCCAAAAAGGATGACGAGCACAAGTGCGAGGGGAGCGATCCCGAAGTTTGATAGTCCTGCGTATACCGCTAGCGGATAGGCGAGTAATAGCAAGCCCGCTAAAACGGTAAGTAGCCTCATTGGGCTTCAGAAAGAAGATTAACCACGGAATCAACAACGTCTTGTACTGTGCGTACTGATTTAAATTCTTCAGGTTTAATTTTTTTACCTGTGAGATTTTGCAGATGAACAACCAAATCAACCGCATCAATACTGTCTAAATCAAGTTCTTGGTACAGGTGGGTTTCCAGCATGATATCCGCCGGATCGAGCTCAAACAGCTCAACAAGAGCGTCACGTACCTGTTCAAACACTTGGGTTTTGCTTACTTCTGTCATTTTTTACTTACGCTTTGTTGGCAGAGATGAACGTAGCCAAGTTAGCGACAGAAGCAAAATGCTCGCGGGTGTTGCTGTCATCAGCATCCAGTACCACGTTGTACGCTTTCTTAATGGCTAGCCCAAGCTCTAGGGCATCAATGGAATCAAGCCCAAGTCCTTCTCCGAAAAGAGGGGCATCGGTTTCAATATCGTCAATAGTCAGATCTTCAAGGTTCAATGCCTCGATGATCAACGTTTTTAGCTCGTTATGTAGTGTATTCACCATAGCCTTCTTATGTTGAGTGTTGATGTTTGGAATTGTCAGTGTTTGGAAATAGTGCCGATGCCAGCGTTTTATTCAGCCGGCGGGCAAGTGTCGCTTCCGCTACATCACAATCTGTGAATTCACTCGCGACTATCTTACCTTTCACCTCCACATGAAAAAAGGGTCTCGTGTCTGGAACTTGATACCATTTCTTCTCTTTTGTGAGAAAACTGGGTGTGACGGTGATATGAATGATGCGGATATCTGTTTGTGTTCTTACGGCAATTTGTGAAGCGCCACGTTGCAACACGGACCGTTCATTGGGTGCGCTGCGCGTACCTTCAGGAAAAATGAGCAACACGTTACCGTCGCCAAGGCGTTCACTGCAACGTGAAAAAAGGTCATCGGGGCTGTTATTGGGTATGTAACCTGCGGCTTTGACGATGCCCTTCATAAAAGGGTTATGCCAGATGGCCGATTTCACCAAGCAATCACATTGTGGCAATTGCGATGCGATAAGTACGTAATCGATCAAGCTCGGATGGTTGGCGAGGATCAGGCAGTTTCTGTCTTCCTTTAGCTTCTCGCCACCCGTGATACGAAAGTCGATCGCACCTGTGTATTTCATGATCAAACAAAACAACAAGAAGGTTTTTTGAATAATCCGTTGAACGCGCTTTTCTCTGTCTTGAGGATCTTTTGCGGTAAAAGTCATCACAGGAAAAACGAGGAATGTCAGCAGTAATGCGCCAAACCCAAACAGGCTAAAGCAAAAACCAGTAGCAAAAACACGCCATCCTTTACTGACGGCTGTGATCATTTTTCTACCTGCTTGATGTGCCAGCGCCAAGATTGGCGTGCGCTTTCAATCTCAAAGTGGGTGCGTTGGTCAAGCCACTGTGAGTAGAAGGCAAGCCCTTGTGGTAAGTCTTTCTCTTGCGTGTGAGTAGCATTGGCATCATGGATTGGGCGTCGCTCAATACAGATGTCGTCACCTTTCGTTAGCAGCAGCCCTAGAGCGTAAGGCTTGAACACTTGCTGTTCAAATTCGCCATACGGTTCTGGTACGGGCGCATCAAAATCGATGACTAGCACGCGGTGTTCTGGGTGCTCGCTAAGGTAGATCGCCGCTTCCGTTAGGGCGCAGTGAAACGTATCTTCTCCAGCCGCCAATGAGGTGGCTGGCACAGGCGTTTTGGTAGCGATGGTGAACAAGCCTGCAGCCGTATTGTGAACCGATTGTGAGAACGCAGTAGGAGACGCGGGCTCTCCCAACTGGATGTCTTTTAACAAGGTCACTGTACGTTGCAGTTCGCCATGACGGCTTGAAAATACAACAAAATCAATGTGCTCATCGCGAGATAGCTCTGTGGCAACTTGCACGGCTAACTTGCTGATTGGGCTCATTCTTCGCTTCATCATCGCGGGAATGGCGTCAGTTCTAGGCACTGGTACATCGGCTGGCCAAGCGTGATTTTTCTGACACCAATTCTCCCATGCCTCAGTGTTTTCAAGGCCTGGTGACAGTGCATTTAGTCGTTGCAGATTGAATTGAATACTACTCATGGGAGGTGCTATAACGTCGTTGATTATGTTATTGATCAATTTTCTTACGGTTCGATCAATGTTGTAATGCATGATCATATCGTAATCTTCGGTATAGGTAATCAGCCCGCCTGTGAAATAACAAGGAGTGTGTCGTGAAAATTCAAAAATATCTGGTTTTACTTACTTTATCTGTCTTGTTAGTTGGTTGTGGTCGCGTGCAACCGATCAGAAATGTTGAAAATGCCCCTATCGCGTATAACCTGCCAGCGGCAACCGTGAAGCAAGCCATTCTTGAGTCTGGGTCAAACCGTGGATGGGTGATGACTGAGATTGAACCTGGCGTTATTCGTGGTGAGTTATTTGTACGTTCGCACAGTGCGGTGATTGATGTGAACTATAGCGATAAAGTGTATTCCATTCACTATGTCGACTCTGACAATTTAAAATATAGCGATGGCAAGATTCACCGTAATTACAATCGCTGGATCAACAACCTAGATGTAGATATTCGCAAAAAGCTCTCAATGCTGTCTGCATCTCAAAAGTAACTGATGTTAAGTAGTAGGTTTTAATTTGAATTCTTTTGATGTGGATACCATTAGCGCGTTTGATGCTAAGACCGAGGCGCAAAAGCTTGCTTTTGCGCCGATTGTTTTTCATACCGCCAGAACATTACGTGATTTGGGTATTTTGAAAGCGTTGGATGATGCAGATGCTGAAGGCTTGGATGCAGTGCGCCTCTCTGAGGTAACGGGTGTGTCTGAGTACGGCGTGAAAGTGCTGCTCGACATGGCACTGTGTGCAAAATTGGTGACGTGGCACGACCCACAGTACCGAATCGCGAATATTGGCCACTTTGTGCTGCATGATGGCATGACGCGCGCCAATATGGATTTTACGGCGGACGTTTGTTACGCCGCAATGGCGCACCTCACGGAGGCTATCAAAGAAGGCAAACCTGCTGGATTGAAAGAGTTGGGTGAGTGGAGCACGATTTACGAAGGCTTATCTGAATTGCCTGAGAAGGCCAAAGAAAGCTGGTTCCAATTTGATCACTTCTACTCTGATCGCTCTTTCCCATTGCTACTTAAAAAAGTGTTCGCACGTTCGCCGAAGAAAATTTTCGATATTGGCGGGAATACCGGCAAATGGGCGATGCAATGCTGCCGCTATGACGACAATGTTGATGTCACCATCATTGATTTGCCTAAGCAGATTAATATGGCGTTAGAAAACGCCAAGCAACAAGGATTTGAAGGCCGTATTCATGGTCATCCTTTTGATGCATTGAACACCTCACTGGCGCTGCCGCAAGGGGCGGATGTGTGGTGGATGAGCCAGTTCCTTGATTGTTTTTCACCGATGGAAATCTTGAGTATTCTCCGCCGAGTGAGACAAGCAATGGCGCCGGATGCGGTGGTGTATATTCTTGAATTGTTTTGGGATGCGCAAAAATATGAAGCTGCGTCGTACAGTTTGAATGCGACCTCGCTATATTTTACGTGCCTAGCAAACGGGAATAGCCGTTTTTACCGCTGCAATGAATTCCTTCAAATTGTGGAGGAAGCCGGTTTTGAGGTGGTGGAGCAAATGGACAATATTGGTTTGGGTCACACGTTGTTAGAATTAAAAGCACGCTAGAAAAAATGTGAGAGCACGTCGTGTAGAACGGCGAGAGCGTTGGTTTTATTGGTCATGGTTTTATTAAGGAGAGATTTGTTGAACCGTGAATCCACAGAGGTGGTCATTATTGGTGCAGGGCCGTCTGGTTCTATCGCCGCTGCTTTATTGCATCAACAAGGCGTTAAGACGCTGGTGTTAGAAAAAGTGACCTTTCCTCGATTCTCTATAGGGGAGAGCCTTCTTCCTGCTTGTATGGAATCGCTTAAAGCGGCCAACATGCTCGATGCGGTGAATAACGCCGGTTTCCAATTTAAAAA
Source organism: Enterovibrio norvegicus (assembly GCF_002876705.1). Lineage (GTDB taxonomy): Bacteria > Pseudomonadota > Gammaproteobacteria > Enterobacterales > Vibrionaceae > Enterovibrio > Enterovibrio norvegicus_B. Next base: position 42,244 of record NZ_MDAG01000022.1, read on the forward strand.
CGGGGCGGCGTTTAACTGGCAAGGACAGTACACCGCCTTTGATTTTACCGATAAGTTCTCGCTTGGTGAGGGCACGACCTATCAAGTGCAACGCGCGCAGTTTGATAAAGTGCTCGCTGATGAAGCGGAGCGCCAAGGCGTTGAAATCCGTTACCAGCACGAAATACTCTCGGTTGATCTTTCTTCTGATGCTCCGGTTCTGCGTGTCAAAGACGAACACGGATTGGAGTATGACGTTGAGGCCAAGTTTATTCTTGATGCGAGCGGCTTTGGGCGCGTATTGCCGAGGTTACTCGATTTGGAATCGCCGTCTTGCTTGCCGCCACGCAAAGCCATCTTTACGCACATCATCGACAATATCGAAGATGAAGAATACGACCGCGAAAAAATCCTTATCTCTGTCCACCCCACCTCAAAAGATGTGTGGTACTGGCTGATCCCATTCAGTAACGGCTCTTGCTCGTTTGGCGTTGTTGGCGAGCCAGATTTCTTTGACCGTTATCCTGAAAACCATTTAGAAGCCTTGGCTGAACTTGCTACGGAAGAGCCGCGCTTAAACGCGTTGTTGAGTAAGGCAGACTATCCGAACCCTTCAGGCACCATTGGTGGCTATTCCGCGAATGTATCTACTTTAGCGACGAAGCAGTTTGCATTGCTTGGAAATGCCGGCGAGTTCCTTGACCCTGTTTTCTCTTCTGGCGTGACGATCGCCATGAAATCTGCAGAGTTATCGGTTGCTGCGCTTTTGCGCCAATTAAACGGTGAGTCTGTAGACTGGCAATCAGAGTATGCAGAACCCTTATTGACGGGTGTTGATACCTTTCGCTGTTATGTGGAAGGTTGGTACAAAGGCACGCTACAGAATGTGATTTTCTACCCATCGCCAGATCCAAAGGTTAAGCAAATGATTTGCTCAATATTGGCAGGGTATGCATGGGACACCGATAACCCGTATGTGAAAAGCCCTGAGCGACGATTGAATACGCTTGCCGAGATATGTGCGGCGGAGTGAGATGAATAAAACAAAAAGCCACTGTTTCCAGTGGTTTTTTTATGAGTGCTATGTGGGCGCTAATCGCACTAACGACAATTGCCTCGGCGACAATCGCTCAGACGTTAGTTGCAGAGAGCAGACAGCCTTAGTTGCTTTCCAAGTAAGGTTCGGCTTGCTGGCGAATGTTGTCCAGCTCATCCAGCAATTCAAGCAATTCTGGCTCCACGTCTTCGATGGAAGCATTGGCTTTCAGAGCGCTTTCTAAATCAAAACAAAGTTTCTTCAATTTAGGCACACCGCTATACGCACAGCTACCATGCAGCTTGTGGATCACTGGGAGCAAATCAATCACCTCGCCGTTCAAGCTGCGCTGAACAATGTCTTCCACCGCAGAGAATGAGCGCACCAACATGTGCAGCATTTCTTTTGCTAAGGCTTCTTTACCAGCAGCTTGCTTCATAGCAAGAGACCAATCAACGCTGAGCGACATGTTGCCGTTGTTCGAGGCTATCAGCGGCGTGGTGGGCTGAAACGCTTCGGCATGCGTGTGCGTCCACTGGTGCAGCACTTGTTCAAGAATGTGCTCTTCAATCGGCTTGGTGAGGTAATCGTCCATGCCTTCTGAAATCAATCGCTCACGTTCGCCCGACATTGCATGCGCCGTCACGGCCACGATCGGGGTGTACTGATTGAGCGGCGTTTTGCGAATTTCCTGACTTGCCGTCACGCCATCCATTTCAGGCATTTGAATGTCCATCAGGATCAAATCGAAATGGCGCTCTTTGGCTTTTTCTAGCGCAGTGGTGCCGTCTGAGGCGGTAACAACATGAGCGACGCGCTCTTTGAGCAGCGCCGTGATCAGTTTGAGGTTGGCGGGGTTATCATCCACGGCCATGACTGTCACAGGCGTTTTGCTTAAATGCACCTCGGTCACAGGTGGCAGTAGTTTCGGTTCTTGAACCGGCCCTTGAAGCTGTTCAATTAACTTACGTACCGAGAGCGGTTTCGCTAAACAAGCAGCAACACCGGATTGCAGAAGTTGCTCTGATAGCGCCAGCTCTGTCGTCGGCAAACAGAAGATCACTTTCTCTGCAACGTCGTCGGCATTGCTTGCCCAATCGAGCAATTGCTCGGGTTCAGGCACATCGTTAGCATCAATGCAGTAAAGCGCGAAGGTGGTGCGTTCGAAGGTATCAGGCCGCTTCGGGTAGCTATGAACGACCAGACCAAGCTGGGTCAATCGCTCGCTCAACACATGGCGGCTTTCGCCATCGGGTTCAATTAAGAGCAGTGATTTTCCTTGAAGGGCAGTGCTATCAATGGGCTGAATCAATGGCAAATCGGTGTGCATCAGCGACAGCGTAAACCAGAAGGTTGAACCTTGGTGTAGTCGGCTATTGAAGCCGATGTCGCCGCCCATCTGCTGTACCAGTTTTTGCGTGATGACAAGGCCAAGTCCTGTGCCGCCGTAGCGGCGACTGATGCTGGTATCAGCCTGACGGAATGCTTGGAACAATTGGGCTTGTTGGCGCTCAGAAATACCGATGCCGGTATCGCGGATCACGAACTGTAGTTCCAGGTTTTCGTCGCGATGTTGTTTCAATTCCACGCTGACATTGATGTGCCCGCGCTCGGTGAACTTGGTGGCGTTACCTATAAGGTTGGTTAGCACTTGCTGGATACGCAAAGGATCGCCAATCACACCCGGTGGGATACGAGGATCAATACGAAGGTTAAGTTCCAACCCTTTTTCATGGGCCATTGGCGCAAGAAGACGCATGACTTCATCGAGTGAATCTTCAAAATCGAACGGAATGTTTTCCAGCAGCAGCTTGCCCGCTTCGAGTTTAGAGAAGTCGAGAATGTCATTGATGATGGTCAGCAAGTTGTTCGCCGATTTTTCAATGGTCAGGAGGTAATCTTGCTGGCTGCTGCTGAGTTGGGTTTTCAGCATTTGACGCGTAAAGCCGATAACGCCGTTCAACGGTGTGCGAAGCTCATGGGACATGTTCGCCAAAAATTCAGATTTCACCCGCGCAGCTTCTTGCGCGTTCTTCTTCGCAATGTCGAGCTCGACGTTTTGAATCTCTAGTTGCTCAAGGGTCTCACGAAGGTCTGACGTCGCTTGGTCGATGCTTTGCTGCATTTCCAAATGGTATTCAGACAACGAGATGGCCATGGCATTGATACCGTTCTTCAAGGTATCCAGTTCACCCAATAATTTGCCTTCAATCCGAACATCGAGATGCCCCCGACGGATACGGTCGATCATATTTACCATTTGGGTGATGGGATGGGTGACATCCATCAGCAAGCGATAAGCGAAAAAACTCGAAAGGATGATGCCGAGGAGCAGTACAACACAGACAGCAATCACTTCTTGGTATTGCTGCAGTCGCACGGAGGAGAGATCCATCTCCATGGCGATGTAACCAATGGGCTGCTCGTTATCAAGGTTGGTATTAAAGCGACCGATTGCGCGGATTGGTGCCCGCAGTAACAAGCTATCTTGAAGGCGAACCACTTGAAGTTTGCTTGGTATTGGCAAGTCTCGCTGTACGGCGAGAGAATCAAGGTTGTGGTGATAATTCGATGTCACGAAGAGATCATTTTGCCCCGAAAACACCGCGATACTGCGCACGTACTTGCTGAACTGCTTATGAGTGTGGCCGATTAAGCGACGCACGTTTTCTCGGCTTTCATTGGCAAGGCCGATTTCACTGGCGATGGCCAACGGCTCAATAATGGCCTGACCCGTCACACTGAGTTGGTTCTCAAGTTCTTGATAGCGATTTGAAATGAAAATCGCACTTAGCAATACACCGACAATCAGGGTCGGTGCAATCGTGAGGGTTATTACTCTGGCGCGAAGTCCGTATTTGGTCATGCTGCTTGTTCTGTGGGAGAATTGACGTCATTTTTAGACGTACCTGAGTTATATTCTAACCCCTTGGTAGAAGTCTATGCCAAAGCTGTCGGCGATAATTCAGCAGGTTATCACAACTGTTTGGTCGTCAATACACGAATCACTGCTGTCAGCCTGATACATTTTGGGCTGATTTGACGAAGTTGGAACACATACATGGCGCGTTTTTTTAAGCCAGAGAAGAAAAAATCTCTCGATACCAAACACAAATCACTCAAGGTTGAGCGTCTTGATCACCAAGGCGATGGCGTCGCTTTCGACGGCAAGAAGCCGGTCTTTATTGCAGGCGCTTTGCCGGGAGAAGAGGTGTTGGCGCAATTGACGGAAGATAAACGTCAATTCGCTCGTGCTAAGTTGATCAAAGTGGTATCGCCGAGCGCAAAACGTGTCGCCCCTTTTTGTAAACTGTATCGCCAGTGTGGTGGGTGCAACCTTCAACACCTTGACCATGACGCACAGATCGCAGCCAAGCAAGATACCTTGTCGCAACTGATGAAGAAGTTCGCTTCTGCAGAGTTGGTTCAAGACGCGCCCGTGGTTTCTCATGGTGAAGGTTATCGTCGTCGTGCGCGTTTAAGCGTAAAAGTCAGCAAATCCGGCGAGCTTGAAATGGGCTTTCGTCAGCGAAGCGCGAAAGACATTGTTACGGTTAAGCACTGTCCGGTGTTGGACGTGAAATTGGATGCGTTGCTTCCGCCGTTGTATGACGTGATCAACGCATTGCGTGGGCGCCGAATTATCGGTCACATTGAGCTGGTGGATGCGAACGCAGAACGTGTTCTTTTGGTGCGTGCGGTGAAACACTTGCATGACGAAGACGTATCTCGCCTTCAATCTTTCGCAGATGAACATGCACTGACGTTCTACCTTCAGCAAGGTGATGATGAACCTGAGCGTCTGCGCGGTGATATGCCCGCTTACACCCTCGATGACCTGACGTTGGCGTTTGAACCGCAAGATTTTATTCAAGTGAACGCGAACATCAATGAACAGATGATTGCACAATCACTGGCGTGGTTAGCGCTAGCGCCGACAGACAAGGTGCTGGATTTATTCTGTGGCCTGGGCAATTTCAGTTTGCCGATGGCGAAACACGCGGCCTCGGTTGTGGGCGTTGAAGGTGTAGATGCCATGGTGCAACGCGCAAGCGATAACGCACAGCGCAACGCATTGACCAATGCCGAGTTCTATCACGCCAACCTTGAGTTAGACGCCAAGGACACAGCGTGGGGCAAGCAGCGTTACAGCAAAATTTTGCTCGATCCAGCACGTGCTGGTGCTTTAGGGGTTATGCCATATGTGGCACAATCACGCGCTGAGCGAGTGGTCTATGTGTCTTGCAACCCAGCGACGCTGGCAAGAGACAGCCAAGTGTTGCTCGAAAATGGATACAAGCTGGCTAGATTGGGCATGTTGGACATGTTCCCACACACCGGGCATTTAGAGTCGATGGCGCTGTTCGTCAAAGCCTAAACCGCTCGACACCGGCGACCATGAAGGTTGCCGGTTAAAGGATAAGAAAAAACAGGATAGTAAAATGGTCGCAATTCGTGGCGCGCACCTTAATGACAATAAAGAATTTGTTCTTGAAAGCTGGGTAAAAAGCCTAGCACAAGACTCCGCGGTCTCTCAGGCGCTGACCGATACCTATCATTATGGCCAAACCCTTGGTGATGAAGATGCGCTTGCACTGCCTTTGTGGTGCGGACGCGAGATGATAGAAATCCTCGTGACGCTGAGTATGGACAAGGAAACGTTGGTATCTGCATTGCTCTTTCCCGTCGTGGAAGAAGGGCTGCTGGATAGCGCAACGTTGGCAGAGCACTATGGCGCAACCATTGCCAAGATGGTTGAAGGCGTGCAAGAAATGGCGGCAATCCGTCATTTAAACGCGACAACAGAAGAAGCCGCCACCTCTGCACAGGTCGATAACGTTCGACGCATGTTGCTGTCGATGGTGGATGATTTTCGTTGCGTGGTGATTAAGTTGGCTGAACGTATCAGCTACCTTCGCCAAGTAAAAAACGAACCTGATGAGGTTCGACAATCCGTTGCGAAAGAGTGTGCGAACATCTACGCACCGCTGGCAAACCGGTTGGGTATTGGACAGCTAAAGTGGGAAATCGAAGATTACGCTTTCCGCTATCAGCACTCGGCGACGTATAAACAAATCGCGAAGCAACTGGCTGAGCGCCGCATTGATCGCGAAGAATACATCGATACCTTCGTGACCGATTTGCAACAAGCGATGGGTGCGTCAAACATCAATGCACAAGTGTATGGCCGACCAAAACATATCTACAGCATCTGGCGCAAAATGCAGAAGAAGAGTCTCGACTTCGATGAACTCTTTGATGTGCGTGCTGTGCGGATTATCGCAGACCAACTGCAAGACTGTTACGCCGCCTTAGGTGCGGTGCACACCAAATATCGCCACCTTCCCAAAGAGTTTGACGATTACGTCGCGAACCCGAAACCCAACGGCTATCAATCGATTCATACCGTGGTACTTGGGCCGGAAGGCAAAACCGTTGAAATCCAAATCCGTACCAAGCAAATGCATGATGATGCGGAGTTGGGCGTGGCAGCGCACTGGAAATACAAAGAAGGTGCCTCTGCGAGCGGTCGTAGTGGCTACGATGAGAAAATCACCTGGCTGCGTAAGCTGCTTGATTGGCAAGAAGAGATGTCAGATTCCGGCGAGATGCTGGATGAGCTCCGTAGCCAAGTCTTCGATGATCGTGTCTATGCCTTTACACCTCGTGGTGATGTGGTCGATTTGCCGATTGGCGCGACACCGCTCGATTTTGCTTATCACATTCACTCTGAGGTAGGACACCGCTGCATTGGTACCAAAGTAGAAGGGCGCATTGTGCCGTTCACTTACCACCTGCAAATGGGTGATCAAGTTGAAATCATCACGCAGAAAGAGCCAAACCCTTCTCGTGATTGGCTGAATCCAAGTCTGGGCTTCGTCAATTCGGGCCGTGCTCGCGCCAAAATCAACGCATGGTTTCGCAAGCAATCACGCGAAAAGAACATGATTGCAGGTAAAGAGATCCTCGATACCGAACTGGCGAAAATAGGTGCTGTCAGCAAAGATGCCTCGTTGGCCATGAAGCGCTTTAACATGAACAGCTTGGAAGAAGTGTACGCGGGTGTCGGTAGCGGCGATTTGCGTATCAACCAAGTGGTGAATTACATCAACTCCTTGGTGAATAAACCCACCAAGGCGGAAGAAGACCAACAACTTCGCGAAAAACTCGAACAGGCTGACACGTCGACAGCGCCGAAAAAACCGCGTCGTGATGCCGTGGTGGTGGAAGGGGTTGATAACCTCATGACGCACCTTGCGCGTTGCTGTCAGCCTATCCCAGGGGATGTGATTGAAGGTTACGTCACACAAGGCCGTGGTATTTCTGTTCACCGCGCTGACTGTGAGCAACTTGCAGAGCTTCGCCATCATGCGCCTGAGCGTTTGATTGAGACTGTATGGGGTGGCGGATTTGTTGGGAGCTATCAAATCAGTGTGCGTGTGTCTGCGACTGAGCGAAATGGATTAATCAAAGACCTCAGCAGTGTATTGACGAACGAAAAAGTGAAAATCGCCGGTATGCAAAGTCGCGTTGATTACAAAAAACAAATGTCGATCATGGACTTTGATTTGGAACTCAGTGACTTGGAAGTGCTGAGTCGCGTGATAAGCCGATTGGAACAAGTCAAAGATGTGCATGAGGCAAAACGCCTGCACTGAATAATCAAAACATGAACAAAGGGAAAGCATCGGCTTTCCCTTTTTCTTTAAAACGACATATTGGCTCTGCATAATCGCTTGAAGTGATGAGCAAAGCGTCGTTTACGAAGGATTAAAAAGATGAAAAATGCGTCGCGAATGCAAGAATTGCTCGAAATTATGACCACGTTGCGAGACCCAGAAAACGGCTGCCCGTGGGACAAAAAGCAAACCTTCGACACCATAATTCCTTACACCATCGAAGAAACTTACGAAGTTGCGGATGCGATAGAGCGCCAAAATTGGCCGGATGTCCGTGATGAACTGGGCGATCTTCTGTTTCAAATTGTGTTCTATAGTCAACTCGGTAAAGAGCAAGGCGACTTTGATTTTGATGATGTCGTGGACGCAATCAGTGAGAAATTGGTGCGTCGCCACCCTCATGTGTTTGGTGAGAAAGATCAAGATGGGAACCCACTCGTCGAGGCGGATTGGGAAGGCATCAAAGCCAAAGAGCGTGAATTAAAAGCAGACGCTCCCGAGCATGTTAGCGTGCTTGATGATGTGCCAAACAGCTTGCCAGCGCTTGGTCGTGCCACGAAATTGCAAAAACGATGTGCGCGCGTTGGCTTTGATTGGGATGCTGTTGGCCCTGTTGCTGAGAAGGTTCATGAAGAGCTGGATGAGGTGATGGAAGAAGCATTGATGGTCGATGCGGACCAAGCGCGCGTCGATGAAGAAATCGGTGATTTATTATTTGCTGTGGTTAATTTAGCAAGGCATCTCGGCACAAATCCTGAAATTGCGTTGAGGAACGCAAATCGAAAATTCGAAAAACGTTTTCGCAACATTGAAACGAAATTACGCGAAAATGGTAAAAACTTGCAGGAAAGTGGGCTAGATGAGCTAGAAATGCTTTGGCAAGAAGTGAAACGTGACGAAGGCAACACAGCGTCGTAAATCACTGAATTGATTTACGACAAAAAAAAACGGCGATCTGTGTGATAGTTTTCACGTTGTGGGAAGTTTCGGGCTCTGGTAACATGTCGTCCCGTCCAGATTTCCAATAATTTCCCCTAAATCCAACTCTCAGGTTTAGCATGACAACGAATTACATTTTTGTAACGGGCGGGGTGGTTTCCTCCCTCGGTAAGGGTATTGCAGCAGCGTCTTTGGCAGCAATTTTAGAAGCACGTGGTCTTAATGTGACCATGATGAAGCTTGACCCATACATCAACTTGGATCCGGGCACGATGAGCCCAACCCAACACGGTGAAGTATTCGTTACGGAAGACGGTGCAGAAACTGACCTAGATTTGGGTCACTACGAGCGTTTCATCCGTACCAAGATGACCAAGCGCAACAACTTCACATCTGGCCGTGTATACGCCGATGTATTGCGTAAAGAGCGTCGTGGTGACTACTTGGGTGCAACCATCCAGGTTATCCCACATATCACCAACTCAATTAAAGAGCGTGTGCTTGCAGGCGGCGAAGGTCACGACGTAGTTATCGTCGAGATTGGCGGCACTGTTGGTGACATCGAGTCATTGCCATTCCTTGAAGCTATCCGTCAATTGGCGGTTGAATTGGGTCGCGAACGTACCATGTTCATGCACCTGACTCTGGTTCCCTACCTTGCGGCAGCAGGTGAAGTGAAAACCAAGCCTACTCAACACTCAGTAAAAGAATTGCTGTCTATCGGTATTCAACCAGACATTCTGGTGTGCCGTAGCGATCGTGCTATTCCTGCTAACGAACGTGCGAAGATTGCGCTTTTCTGTAACGTACAAGAAAAAGCCGTTATCTCCATGAAGGACGTAGATTCAATCTACAAAATCCCTTCATTGATTCGTTCACAAGGCTTGGATGATCTTGTTTGTAAACGTTTTGGTATTGAAGCGCCAGAAGCAGACTTGGCTGAGTGGGAACAAGTTATTTTTGAAGAAGCTAACCCAACCGGTGAAGTTGTTATCGGCATGGTTGGTAAATACATCGAACTGCCAGATGCATACAAATCTGTTAACGAAGCATTGAAGCACGCAGGCCTGAAAAACCGCCTGACAGTGAAAATCAAATACGTTGACTCACAAGATGTCGAAAGCAAAGGCGAAGAAGCATTGCTTGGCTTAGACGCAATCCTTGTACCAGGTGGCTTCGGCGACCGCGGTGTTGAAGGTAAAATCTTGGCAGCGAAATTCGCACGTGAAAACAAAATTCCTTACTTGGGCATTTGCCTAGGTATGCAAGTTGCGCTGATCGAATACGCACGTAATGTTGTGGGTATGGAAGGCGCGAACTCTACGGAATTCAACAAAGAAAGTAAGTTCCCTGTTGTTGGCCTGATCACTGAGTGGGTTGATGAAGAAGGTAACGTTGAAGAACGTAGCGAAAAATCTGATCTAGGCGGCACCATGCGTCTTGGCGCACAGCTTTGCCACCTAGCTGACGGCACGAAAGCACGTGAACTGTACGGCAATGCCACTATTCACGAGCGTCACCGTCACCGTTATGAAGTAAATAACGTATTGCGTCCGCAACTCGAAAAAGCAGGCTTAGTTGTATCTGGCCTGTCAGCGGACAAAAAGCTGGTTGAGATTATTGAAAACCCTGCGCACCCATGGTTCGTGGCGTGCCAGTTCCACCCTGAATTTACCTCTACGCCACGCGACGGCCATCCGCTATTTGCGGGCTTTGTTGCTGCGGCAGGTAAAAATCAGCGCGGTGAGCTGTAACTGAACAAAGAAGCGGTCGCGATGGTTTGTTGTGCGACCGCTTTTTCGCATTTTTAAGCTATATGACATACGAGAGGAAACACAATGTCTAAGATCGTTAAAGTTCTAGGTCGTGAAATTATCGATTCACGCGGTAACCCAACTGTAGAAGCAGAAGTTCACCTAGAAGGTGGCTTCGTTGGTATGGCAGCTGCTCCATCTGGCGCATCTACCGGCTCTCGCGAAGCTCTTGAACTGCGTGACGGCGACAAAGCTCGTTTCCTAGGTAAAGGCGTACTTAAAGCAATCGGCGCAGTAAACGGCGAAATTGCTAACGCTCTTGAAGGTAAAGACGCGAAAAACCAAGCAGAAATCGACCAAATCATGATCGACTTGGACGGTACTGAGAACAAATCTAAGTTCGGTGCTAACGCAATCCTAGCGGTATCTCTAGCGAACGCTAAAGCAGCAGCTGCTGCTAAAGGCATGCCACTGTACGAACACATTGCTGAACTAAACGGCACTGCTGGTCAGTTCTCTATGCCTCTACCTATGATGAACATCATCAACGGTGGCGAGCACGCTGACAACAACGTTGACATCCAAGAGTTCATGATTCAGCCAGTTGGCGCTGCAACGTTGAAAGAAGCTGTTCGCATGGGTGCTGAAGTATTCCACAACCTAGCGAAAGTATTGAAGTCTAAAGGCTACAACACTGCAGTTGGTGATGAAGGCGGTTTCGCTCCTAACCTGAAATCTAACGCTGAAGCGCTAGAAGTTATCGCAGAAGCTGTTGCAGCTGCTGGTTACGAGCTAGGCAAAGACATCACTCTTGCTATGGACTGTGCAGCATCTGAGTTCTTCGACAAAGAAGCTGGCATCTACAACATGAAAGGCGAAGGCAAAACCTTCACCGCTGAAGAGTTCAACCACTACCTTGCTGGTCTCGTTGAGCAATTCCCAATCGTTTCTATCGAAGACGGTCTGGACGAGTCTGATTGGACTGGTTTCAAACACCAAACTGAGCTTCTAGGCGACAAGATCCAACTAGTGGGTGACGATCTGTTCGTTACTAACACTAAGATCCTTGCTCGTGGTATCGAAGAAGGCATCACTAACTCTATCCTGATCAAGTTCAACCAAATCGGTTCTTTGACTGAAACGTTGGCTGCAATCAAGATGGCTAAAGACGCTGGTTTCACTGCAGTTATCTCTCACCGTTCAGGTGAAACTGAAGATGCAACTATCGCTGACCTAGCTGTTGGTACTGCTGCAGGCCAAATCAAGACGGGTTCTATGAGCCGTTCTGACCGTGTTGCTAAGTACAACCAACTTATCCGTATCGAAGAAGCTCTGGGCGAACGCGCACCTTTCAACGGTCTGAAAGAAGTTAAAGGCCAAGCGTAATCGCTTAGCACTTCATTCAGTCGGCGATATGCTGATTAAGATATGAAAACGGCTCCCTCGGGAGCCGTTTTTTTTATTATAAATTGTATTATTTATTCTCTTACAATAACGATGTCCCAATTACCATTAGAAACATTGTGCCCTCCAAAATAGTAGGTGTTTTCTGAGATAATGAATTTTGAGGTGTAACTAGTATTAAAGGAAATTTCATCTAAGGACTCATTGAAGTTATTTGAGTCAATGGCCCACAACTGTCCATCCATTTTAGCGTCTGAGAAAAGCACGTAAACGATACCAGTCTCTGATTCAACTAATGGATTTAAACGGTTATGATGTCCGGAACTTGTTTTGTGAAGTAACTCAAGATGACTTCCATCTCTAGCGATAAAGCTAACTATAGAGTCAGAAGATCGCTCCATTTGGCCATGTATTACGTAGTTTCCGTTTGATAGTTCAATAGGTGTAGCAGCGTTAAGGTGAGAATACATTTCATTCAAACTGATGCTATCCCAAGTGAAACGTTCGTTTAAGCCCGAATTAACCGCAAGAATATAAAGACCAATATTACTTGAATCGCTATTTGAGTTAGCCGTGCCAGCTATTAGAAGTTCACCTGATGTTGAGGCAATTAGGTGGTCAGCAGACTGAATATCTATGCTTGCAGAACTTGTTATGAGTGTGCCTGTTGATAAGCTTCCACTTGCTATATCTAATGTGTGTAAAAAACTGATGCCGTTACTATGGGTGCAATCAACACAGCTATCGCTGTCTTGTTCATTAGCAGACACAAAGAGAGTACCATTAAACTCCGCAATAGACGAAAATGTGTATGAGTAGGGGGAATAGGTAGGTGTAAACTCAGTCTCCCAAATAAAACTTCCGTCACTGTCGAGCTTTGCCACTGTAGCTTTTAAATTTATCTTGTTTTGCCCAAGTAGATAAACAGAACCATCAGTTGATTCGTAAATGTTACTGTAATAATGGTCGCCTTCTGCAAGCTTATTATATTGCCATACAACGTTGAGTTTACTATCAAGCTTTACAACCCAATCATCGCTATCAACAGAGCTTGGGACAAATTCTGGCGAGTTAGTACTAGCCAACATTAGCAGTGAATCTGAACTGCTAGTTATCATTTTTCTTAGAACGTCATCCCCAGAACCGTTGAAGTTTTTTTTAATAGAGAATTCGTAACTTGATTCATGACTAAGGCCTGGCTCTAATTGACTAGAGTTCTGAGAGTCACTCTCGCTTCCACCACATCCATTTAAAGAAAGAAGACCAAGCACATTCAATAAAAAATAGCGTCTCACGTTCACCCATCCCTCAGTAGACCCATGATAGTTCCACTTGATAGTAGTAGAATTGAGACGTAATTTTTTATTTGTGTCTTTTTTTTTGGATTTATGTTCCCTTTAAAGATCTTTTAGTTGAGCGTTAATTTCTAGTTTGTGCTTTTACAGGCAAGTCCCCACTTACCCCTAACGCACGTTTAATAAACTGCGTCTTAATGCCCGGTAGCGTCGCTGCGGCCATCAAACCAATACCACGAATCAATTTCTTCGCTGGGTTTTCACCGGCAAACAAATCTCTGAATGCCTGCATCGCAGCAATCATTTGAGCGGCTTCGGTTTTACGCCAGCGTTCAAACGCGCGCAGGTTTGCTTTCTCGCCGATGTCTTTGCCTTCATCGTGAAGACGCAGGATTTCTTGAGCAAGCGAAGCAGCATCGAGTAAGCCAAGGTTGACGCCTTGGCCTGCAAGCGGGTGAATGGTGTGGGCGGCATCGCCAATCAAGGCGACACGCTCAAGCACGAAGTCTCGGGCATAACGCATTTTAAGCGGGAAAGCTGCGCGTTCACCTTCGACCGCACACAGGCCCAGTTTCAGATCAAACGCTGCGCTGAGCGCTTTATTGAAATCTGTATCCGACAGGGTGCAACGTTCATCGGCAAGGTCAGGTGATTGAGACCACACGATAGAGCAAAGGTGTGGGTCTGAGAGCGGCAAAAATGCTAATGGGCCATCAGGTGTGAAGATTTGGCGTGCTACGCCACCATGAGGCTCTGCGGTGCGAATATTGGCAACGAGTGCGCTGTGACCGTAATCCCAATGTGTTAGCGGGATGGACAGTTGATTGCGCACCCAAGAGTTTGCGCCATCTGCACCAACCACCAATTTGGCAGTGATGGCATTGCCTGAATCTAGGGTTAGCCAGGCTTCAGTTTCACCAAACATCATGCTGGCGCATTTGTCGGGGCAGAAGATCGTCACGTTGTTCTGCTGTTTGACTTTGTCGAGCAGGGCGAGCTGAATGACGCGGTTTTCGACAATATAGCCAAGGTTGGGTTGCCCCAAATCCATGGCGTCAAATTCGATGGATGCAAAGCTGTCTTGTTCCCACACGGACATTTTTTGATATGGGCTGTTTCGACGGTTAAGAATACCGTTCCACGCGCCAATGTTTTTCAAAATGCTTTCGCTTGCGCGGCTGAGGGCAGATACACGAAGGTCGGGTAGGGTGTCGAAATCTGTGTTGGGGGCATTGCCTTCAATGATGGCAATGCGCAAATCGCTGTCTTCCAATGCAGCAGCGAGGGTAAGCCCTACCATGCCGCCACCAATGATCGCGATATCAACGTTCGTCATTTTCATTATCGTTCTACTAATCCCATCGCGCGTTGCAGTAAAGGCGCTTTTAATCCTTGGAATACAGACATACTGGCTAACCCGAGATTTCGACCAAGCGCGAGTGGTGCTGAAGTGTTTGAAAAACCGTGTACCAAGCCAGATGTCATCGCGACAGTGCTATCGCGATCCGGTGTTCTGCGGCGTTGGTAACGCAGCAAGGTGCTGATGTCGCCACAATCTTGGTTGCTTTCAAATGCTGTGGTGATTTCTTCTGCCAATGACACGACATCACGCAGCCCAAGGTTAAAGCCTTGTCCTGCAATCGGGTGTAGCGTCTGGGCGGCATTGCCCACAACGGCGACACGATGACTGATTAGCGTGTTGGATTGGCGCAAAATCAACGGATACATATTACGTTGACCCACATGAAGCAGATGACCGAGACGCCAACCAAAAGCACGCTGTAAGGCATCAAGGAAGGCATGATCGCTAAGGGCTAATAAATCAGGAGCATCTTCTGGTGGAACGCACCATACGAGCGAACTGCGCCCTTCTGACATTGGTAAGAGTGCGAGCGGGCCAGATGCGGTGAAACGTTCAAATGCACGGCCTTGATGTGGCAGGGTAGTCGTGACGTTGGCAATCAGAGCGACTTGTTGGAAGTCATGCTCATGACGCTCAATACCTACCATGTCACAGCACGAGGAGGTTGCGCCATCAGCGGCCACCAGCAGTTTTGTGTGCAGTGTTTGACCGTCGTTTAAGGTCAGCGTCACGCCTTCTTGCGTGCGGTCAATCGTCGAGACCATGGCTGGGCAGAACAGCGTGACACGTTTGGCGTCTTCTAAAGAGCGATGAAAAACACGTCCTGCATCGGCCAGTTCAATGACATTGCCTAGGAAGGGGAGGCCTTCTTTGTCAGCATGCATTTCCGTTAAACCAAAATGGCCTTGGTCGGAGACGTGAATGTTCTTAATGGATGTAGCAAATGGAGAAAGGATGTGCCAAATGCCGATGCGTTCGAACAAGTCGCAACTGCCGTAAGACAGCGCAATACTTCGGGCATCGTAACCGGGGTGCGCATTGTCTGGAATGGCAGCTTCTACCACCGCCACGGACAAACCAGCTTGCGTGTGGTGTTCAATGGCAAGTGCAAGTGTTGCCCCTGCCATTGCGCCACCCACAATCACAACATCATACGTCGATGCTTTACTGGATGTATCTTTTGACGCAGATGTTGACGGCGTACTGGCATCCATTCCTAGGTGTTCTCCATCCTAAATAACATGAAATCAATGAAGTGTTGGTTTGCTGTCTTCGTCGTTACTTGGCTTAAGACCCAATTCTGCATGTAACGTCATGGCACATACGCGAACGTGTTCGATCACTTGTTCGAACAGCAGCGCTTGCTCTTCCATGTCACCGTCCTCATCGATGCCGAGTTGGGCGATTTCTGCTAAATCTGCCAGCACTTCTTTGCCATCTTCAGACAAAGCGCCAGATGTTACGCCAACCACACCGATACCTGCGATAAACGCACTGACCCATTCCGTTAGGGCGTCACCGCGGTCAAGCAAGTTTTGGCTGTCCGCAGGAAGCAACAATTCAAAATCCAAGTCTTCGCCGGTCAATTGCTCAGACGCTTGTTGCACACAAGTTGCCGCCAAGCCTTTTGATTGAATTGGCCAACCTTGACCGTCATTGGTGTAGTCGTACAGCATGGGTGCCCAATTACCGAGCGCAGGATCTAAGCCACCACACAGCATGCCGGATAGAAGGCCATGCATTTCTGCGGGGGTTACCGCTAAGCTGTCTGATGACAGCGTTGCTGTGATAGTGCTGTATTCGGGTAAAGTTACTTGGGTCACGTTGGGTCACCTTGAATGCCATTAATTCTCTGTTGTATGCTACCACTTCCCCGAATGTCGAAGAACATCTCGTAATAAAAAGTCGCTCACATGCTGAGTTATTTATAATACAGGGGTTGGAATTGCTCTGATTTTCATCACATTGATGACTTTTCGACTGTTCAGTGCGTCGAGTGGCAATCAACAATAGGATAGACTTGAAGTTTAACCTGCCATTTCCTATAGTTTGTGCCCGTTACGTCAGGGTGCGACATCGCGCTTTGAAGGGAGCTCAAAAAAGATTATGACTACGCAGGCTGTTGAAATTCAAATTCTTGGAAAAACCACGCGGGTGAATTGCCCAGCAGGTCAGGAGCAGTCTCTTACTGAGGCGGCAAATGACTTTGATCAGCGGTTGCATGAATTGTCTGAGCGCACTAAAGTAACGAATACAGAGCAACTGCTCACCATCGCTGCTTTGAACCTTTGCTATGAACTTCGTGAAGAACGAAAGCAAAGCGTTAGCGATACTAGCGAAATGGAACAGCGCATCATGCTGTTACAACAAACGATTGAAGAGGCGTTGTTAAAACACAGCGCGTCGAAAGCCTAAGGGCTGCACCCGTTTGACCCTGGAGTGTACGTCAGTGGATCTATGTCCCTGAGCCGATAAGCAAATTTAAGGATGTGTCGTTATTGGGCTATTGAGCAAGCTCGGCTCGTACCGAGAAGCCTACGGTCTGTTCTTCATATCCGCCTTGAACCGCAGGGTTCAAGGGCTGACGATCCCCAACGGCACTCCGGGGCCATCCCTTTCTACATCATCTCGCTTTACGGCAAGGACAGCCGATGCAAGAGACATCCCCCTCGATGATTCAACGCGCCGCGTTGAGAAAATCTACCCGCGCTAAGCGACAAGCATTATCGCAAGACCAACAACACCAGGCTGCTGCCGATCTTCTCGCGCACTTCCAATCTGTCGATGAAGTCCAGCGCGCGCGCAAGATTTCGCTCTATTTGTCTGTTGATGGTGAATTGGATACGACGCCACTGATCGAACATTGCTGGTCTTTGAACAAAGACGTGTATTTGCCTGTGATTCACCCGTTCAGCAAAGGCAACCTCCTGTTTCTTCATTACCACCCTAAGACAGAGCTTGTGCCTAATCGCTTTGGTATTTTAGAACCTAAGTTAGACGTGCGAGATGTGCTGCCTGCGCATCGGCTTGATGTGATTTGCACTCCGCTCGTGGCGTTCGATAGAACGGGGCAGCGCTTGGGCATGGGGGGCGGTTACTATGACAGAACATTAGCACCTTGGTTTAATGCACAGCAGGGCGCTAAACCCATTGGCCTCGCTCATGATTGCCAGCAAGTTGACGCCTTACCCGTTGAAGCATGGGATGTCCCGCTACCGAAAATAATGACGCCATCTCGCGTGTGGGAGTGGTAGTTTTTTCGCGCCTTTTTCTTCGCCTAAAACCCTGTCAGAAAGTGATCTTCGTCTTGAAAAAGCTGCGCGTGGCGCGTGGCTATCTGTATAATCACGAGCATATTTCCCCTACGAATCCAAATTAGCAGGAGACTCTCATGACTCAGGATGAAATGAAAAAAGCGGCTGGCTGGGCTGCATTAGAATATGTTGAGAAAGACAGCATTGTGGGTGTCGGTACTGGCTCAACAGTGAATCATTTCATTGATGCTCTAGAGACAATGAAAGATCAAATCAAAGGCGCGGTATCTAGTTCTGTCGCTTCTACTGAGCGTCTTGAGAAGATTGGTATCCCTGTGTTTGATGCGAACGAAGTCGCGTACTTGGATATTTATGTTGATGGTGCGGATGAGATCAATCCAACCAACGATATGATCAAAGGCGGCGGTGCAGCACTGACGCGTGAAAAGATTGTCGCGGCCATTTCTAAGAAATTTATTTGCATCATTGATGACACCAAGAAAGTGGATGTCATGGGAAGTTTCCCGCTTCCTGTTGAAGTGATCCCGATGGCCCGTTCATATGTGGGTCGTGAGCTTGTTAAATTGGGTGGTGATCCTTGCTACCGCGAAGGTTGCATCACAGATAACGGCAATGTCATCCTTGATGTACACAATCTTGAAATCACGGATGCCAAGGCGCTAGAAGACAAGATCAATGCTATTGCAGGTGTTGTTACTGTGGGTCTTTTTGCAAACCGTGGTGCAGATGTTGTTCTCGAAGGCACGCCAAACGGTGTTGTAAAAAGCTAAAAAATCTTTAGCTTGCAAGCCTTTAGCTTTCCACTTTTTTTGATGGTCTAGCCAAACGTTTGCGTCTAAGTAACTCAATAAGTTAGCGGTGCTATTTTGGCACCGTTTTTTTTCGCCTATATGACGTAATATTCTTACCCTTTCTGAACACTTTTTGTTACCTTAGTCACTAATTGATGCCATCTGGATGGCGAAAACCGATTTTCTAGTTCTGGTTTTGTTTTTAAGGATGAGATTTCCCATGGCTAAAGTGTCACTTGAAAAAGACAAAATAAAAATCCTTCTTCTTGAAGGTGTTCACCCATCTGCTCTAGAAGTGCTTCAAAGCGCTGGTTACAGCAACATTGAATATCACAAAGGTTCATTAGCGGGCGAAGAGCTCGAGAAAGCCATTGAAGATGCTCATTTTGTTGGTATTCGCTCCCGTACTCAGCTCACTGAAGACGTTTTCCAAAAAGCGAAGAAGCTTATTGCTGTTGGTTGCTTCTGTATTGGTACCAACCAAGTTGATCTTACTGCTGCAGCGAAGCGTGGTATTCCTGTTTTTAACGCCCCATTCTCCAATACACGTAGCGTTGCTGAATTAGTATTGGGTGAAATTCTTTTGCTGCTTCGTGGCATTCCTGCCAAAAACGCAGCAGCACACCGCGGCGACTGGATCAAATCAGCAGACCGTTCATTCGAAGCGCGTGGTAAAAACCTTGGTATCATCGGTTACGGTCACATTGGTACGCAATTGGGTATCTTGGCTGAAAACCTTGGTATGCGCGTTTACTTTTATGACATTGAAAACAAGCTGTCTTTGGGTAACGCAACCCAGGTGGCGTCGATGTCAGAACTGCTGAACAAGAGTGATGTGATCACTTTGCACGTGCCTGAAACGGATTCAACGCAAGACATGATGGGCAGCGAAGAGTTTGCTCGCATGAAACCTGGCGCGATTTTCATTAACGCAGCGCGTGGCACTGTGGTTGATATCGATGCACTGTGTGGTGCGCTTGAAAGCGGTCACATTGGTGGTGCGGCAGTGGATGTATTCCCAACCGAACCAAAAACCAACAGCGACCCTTTTGAATCTCCGCTACAAGCGTATGACAACGTGATCCTTACGCCACACATCGGTGGTTCTACGCATGAAGCGCAGGAAAACATCGGTATTGAAGTGATCGGCAAGATGGTGAAGTACTCAGACAATGGTTCAACCCTGTCTTCTGTTAACTTCCCTGAAGTGTCACTCCCAGAGCATTCTGGTACATCGCGTTTGCTTCATATTCACGAAAACAGACCTGGCATCCTGACAAAGATCAACACCATCTTTGCCGAGGAAGGTATCAACATCGCAGGTCAGTACCTGCAAACCAATGCTGAATACGGTTATGTTGTGATTGACGTCGAAACTGAGCATTCAGAGAAGGCGCTTAAGAAGCTAAAAGCGATCGAAGGGACACTTCGTTCACGTATTCTTCACTGATTCACTTGTTTGTTCCCCCAACAAACAGCCCAAAGGCCGCGAAAGCGGCCTTTTTATGCGTTGAGTTTTTTACTGCCCGTTGAACGCGTTACTTACCGAGAGCAAACACCACTTCAACGCGATCACGAACAGTGATTTCTGCATCCATGTACGACGCATTGTCGTTTTTTGCTTGTGCCATGCGCATGGCGACAGGACGAGTCGGGCTCTGATCCATGTAACGTATCTCCCAAACACCGTTTAGGGTTTCGCCGAAACCTGATGCGAGTGATTCAGCCTTGGCTTTCGCATCCTGAATGGCTGCCATGCGGGCTTTTTCTTTCAGTTCTGCTTCTTTACTTGATGAGAACGAAATGCCATTCACACGGTTAACACCGTCGCTCAGTGCGCCATCAAGAATACTGTTCAACGTCGTCAGCTCTGAAATCGTGATTGACACGTTGCGGCTTGCACGGTAGCCCGTTAGCTTCGGTTCAGCATTTTTTGGGTAGCTGTATTGAGGCTGCAAAGACAAGTTAGCGCTTTCAACATCTTTCTTATCGACCCCCATTTTGTCGAGGCGGTTGAGCAATGCAGTGATGGCATCGTCAGAGGCTTTCTTCGCCGCTTTTGCAGACGTGCGCGTGAGCGTAACAGCAACCTGAATGTTTGCAGTATCTGGTGTTACGACAACTTCGCCAATCCCGACTGTTTCTAAATGCGGAAACTCAGGTGATGCTGCAGAAGCGACAGGAGAAGAAAGCGCGACAGTCGCGCCAATCAGTGTAGCAATCAGATGCTTTTTCATTGAAATGCTTCCATTAAGTGATGAGTCAGCGGTATGACCACGTTTCTCGGTAAAATATCCCGATGATGATAAAAGATGTTGGCGGTTGCACATTATGCCAACACGTTGCGCGCATACCGTAGGCATGCTTCCGTCATGTCTGCCAGCACGCCACCTTCGGTACTAAAGTGATGCCAATAGAGTTGGCGAGTGACGCCATCTCCCGGACACAGATCGACAAGTTCCCCCGTGCTTAACTCTTGCTCAATTTGAAGGCGTGGAATCAAGCAGTAGGCGACGCCCAATTTCGCCATTTTCACAAACGCTTCAGATGAGCGAACCATATGACTACGCCAGCCTACGGTAGGAAGATTGAAACGCTCAGAAACGAACAGAGTGTGCATATCATCTAGGCGATCGAATACCACTGCTGGGGCTTTGCTCACGGTTTCTGCATTCATGCCATTTGGGAAAAAGCGCGCTTTGAACTCTGGTGTAGATACACACAAGTATTCCATTTTCCCGAGGTACTGCGCTGAACATCCATGCAGAGGGTTAGGTTCGGTGCTGATGGCAACGACCGCTTCCCCTGACCGGATCCGATTCAGGCTTCGCACCTCATCACCCACAATCAAGCTAAGTTCCAGCGCTTGTGCTTTCATGAGCGGCGTTAATGCAGGTAAAAGCCACGTGGCGAGGCTGTCGGCATTCGTTGAAATGGGCACGGTAACAGCACTGGATTGGCCTTCAGGCATTAATTCTGGGATCAACTCTTGCTCTAAAAGCTGAACGCGTTGGTGAAGACCAAGTAACTTTCTTCCAATGGCGGTAGGTTGTGGCGGGTTTTCTCTGATCAAAACCGGCTGTGCAACCAGCTTTTCAAGTTGTTTGATGCGCTGAGACACCGCCGACTGGGTGATAAAAAGTGTATCTGCAGCTTTTTCAAAACTGCCATTGGCGATAACTGCATCCAGCGCGGCAACCCAGCGGTAATCGAGTCCTTTCATTTTAGCGTCCTTGGAATATGTCAGCCATGCGGGTTAGCGATCTTATAGAAGCATGGCGGTATGTTTATCTTTATTAGCCACTCTAATGTAGCATTAAATTTATTAGTTTTACTTACATCAGCATCACTCTTATCGTGTGGCTTCAGTCAATGCCGAAGTCAGAAGGATGACGATTCATGAGCAGTACAATTATTCTCCAAGGGTTCGGCTTAGGGCTGAGTATGATCATTCCGATTGGTGCACAAAATGCCTATGTGCTTAACCAAGGAATACGTCGGCATCACCATGTCGTGACGGCGACGATTTGTTTTCTTTGCGATGCCATTTTGATTTCGTTAGGGATCTTTGGTGGCGGTGCCATGCTGGCAAGCAACGAGTTGCTGCTGAATGTTGTCACAATTGGCGGGGTGGCTTTTCTCGTGACGTACGCTCTACAATCACTGTATCGCGCTTGGAAAGGTGAGAAAGACGATATGCCAGAAGGAGATCATGTTAGTCGAAGAAGTATGATCGCTGTTGTGCTCGGTGCACTTGCAGTTACTGTTCTCAATCCTCATGTGTATCTTGATACCGTGGTGGTTTTAGGGTCGATTGGCGGTCAGTTTGAGCCTTCTCAGCGTATCGCGTTTGCAATAGGCACGGTGCTCGCGTCTTTTGTGTGGTTTTATGGTATTTCTTTAGGCGCGGCGAAAATGTCGCCTGTACTGTCACGCCCACGTGTTCGTCAAGCGATTGATATGTTGGTGGCAGCGATGATGCTCTACGTCGCGTTCTTATTGATGCAAAAATGGTTAGCGGGGTGACAAGGAATGAACCAAGAAACGCTCAAGGACATTTTCCAGCGTAACGTATCGCTCATGAAAGCGTGTGGCGTAACGTACGAGCAGTGGCAGCATGAGCCTATCTTAGATTTTGACACTGATCTAAGGGTCGGGGAGCGTTTAGGCTGGACGGCAATGCCCACCAAGAGTTTGTTTCTTCGTTTTAAGTCCGGCGATTTTGCACTGCTTCTTACGCACAAAAACGCACGTTTAGACGCTAAACGTGTGAAGGCACTGATGGGGCAACGTCCTTCCATTGCGTCTGATGATGAAATGATGGCGGCCATTGGTTGTGTGCCGGGGGCTGTGTGTCCGTTTGGCTTGCCAGAAAGTATCCATGTTATTTTGGATGAAAGTCTGCTGACCTTTGAGTCACTGATGTACACACCGGGATTGCCTGAGTTCACTTTTGCGTTTCCTGCCGCCAATTTAATGGCTTTACTCGATGCACTCCCTAACCGTATTTTGCGTTTACCTGTAGTGGAAAGTCACTAACCCTCAATGGGTTATGCTTTCGTCACGATAGGAGCCTCTAATAACGTATGCATTACACGCGACACGGCTATCGATTTCTTCCTCTCCTCCTTTATCCCGCAAAGAATGCCTGACCTCAGCGTGAGCCAGAGTGTCCAATTTGTTGATATCTGCATGATTGTCTTTGCCATTGCTGGTGTGAAAGAGGCGAATGTGGGATTATTACTGACTACTATTGAAGAATATTTCTGTATTAGCGCATCATTCGATAAACCATGTGCAGGTGACGTAGGGAGGTCAATCCAGTGCGAATGTTAACACTCAGCTTATTCGTGTTATTTGGTTGGCTTCAGTATCACTTGTGGTGGGGCAAGAACGGCATGACGGATTACCTCGAAGTGAGCGCTGTGTCTGAATTGGCCATTCAAGCGAATGACAAACTCCACCAACGCAATCAACAGATGTATGCAGAAATCGCCGATCTCAAACGCGGGCAAGAAGCGATTGAAGAGCGAGCTCGCAATGAGCTGGGAATGATCAAACCGGGAGAAACCTTCTTCCGTATCGTCAACGATTAACCCTCGCCCGCCTTTACACAAAAACGAAGAGAATCATGAATACCCCGGCCAGTGATGAAAAAGCGCGTGCGTCACACACTCCCGTATCTGACGTGGTAGCGATTGTGCCTGCCGCAGGGGTAGGAAAGCGCATGCGTGCCGCTTGCCCGAAACAATACCTCACTATCAATGACAAAACCCTGCTTGAGCATACGGTGCACTATTTGTTGGCGCACCCATCTATCTCTCAAGTGGTTGTTGCTATTGGTGCGGAAGACGAATATTTCCAAGACACGTCATTAGTGAATGATGAACGTGTGATTGTGACAACGGGCGGTAGAGAACGCGCGGATTCTGTACTTGCAGGCCTGAAAGTGACGAATGCAACATGGGTGATGGTGCATGATGCAGCCAGGCCTTGTGTTCGTCACGAGGATATTGATGCGCTCATCTTGGCAGCAACAGAACATGAAGACGGCGCGCTATTAGCCAGTCCGGTGCGTGACACTATGAAACGTGGTAATCGCGAAAACGGTGTTGATAGCACTGTGTGCCGTGAACAACTTTGGCATGCCTTGACGCCGCAGATGTTTAAGCGTGAGTCCCTGTTTACAGCGTTGGAATCTGCGCTTGCACGTTCTCTCGCGGTAACCGATGAAGCGTCCGCCATTGAGTTTGCGGGTGGCTCACCGAAATTAGTGGTGGGGCATGCAGATAACATTAAAGTCACTCAACCTGAAGATTTGGCATTAGCCGCGTTTTTCCTAACACAACGTGCTGCACAGGGTTGAGATAGAGAGGACAAATTATGATGCGTATTGGACACGGTTTTGACGTTCACAAGTTTGGTGGTGAAGGCCCGGTCATTATTGGCGGTGTCGCAGTGCCTTATGAGCAAGGTTTGATTGCGCATTCTGACGGTGATGTTGCACTACACGCAGTGTGTGATGCATTGCTAGGTGCCATTGCTGCAGGCGATATAGGTCGCCATTTCCCTGATACAGACGCGGAGTGGAAAGGGGCCGATAGCCGTTTTCTACTTCGTGACGTTTACGCAAAAGTGAAAGCGAAAGGATACATTCTCGGTAACCTTGACGTGACCATCATGGCGCAAGCGCCAAAAATGGCACCGCACATTGATGCAATGTGTGCGGCTATCGCGCAAGACCTCGAAACGGACATCAGCAATATTAATGTGAAAGCGACTACCACGGAGCGCCTTGGCTTTACTGGCCGAAAAGAGGGCATTGCTTGTGAAGCGGTAGTCATTATCCGCAAGGAATCCTATGACTGATGTAATGCACTCGCTGGCTTACCAACATGGTAAACCCACAGCGACAGGTCGTTTAAAAGCCCAACCTGAACACTTTTTTGTCAGTGAAACTCTTGATTTTACCCCTGCCGGTCACGGTGAGCATTTTCTTGTTCGCATTCGTAAAATTGGTGAAAACACCAAGTACGTTGCCAATGAACTGGCAAAAGCGTGTGGGGTGAAATCTCGTGATGTGAGCTGGGCGGGTCTCAAAGATCGCCACGCTGTTACCGAACAATGGTTTAGCGTTCACTTACCAGGGCAAGACGATCCAGATCTAACGGAATTTGTTGATACCCATGAAGGTGTCGATGCGATTTTAGAAACGACGCGTCACGACAAAAAATTGCGCCCTGGTGATTTGATCGGTAACCGCTTCTCGTTAGTGATCACAGATTTTACTGGCGATGCAACGATAGACGCGCGTCTAAGCAACATTCGCGACAAAGGTGTACCAAACTATTTTGGCAGCCAGCGATTTGGCCGCAATGGTAACAACGTCGTTTCTGCCCGCGAATGGGGACAAGATAAATTCCGTGTCCGTGACAAAAGCAAGCGCAGCTTCTATTTGTCTGCTGCACGCTCATATATGTTCAACCAAGTGTTGTCAGCTCGTATTGAGCAAGGCATGACGCACACGCCGATGCGTGGCGATATGCTGATTGATGATACTGAACACCTTAAGTTGGTGTTAGACACTGACAAAGCGACCGAGCTGCTTGAGAAAGGCCATTGGCTAATTTCAGGCCCAATGACCGGTGACAACGCGTTACCGACAGAAGCCGATGCGCGAAAATTTGAGCAAAACATCATTGATCAGGAACCTGATTTGCTGGCGGTTATTCGCAGCAACCGCATGCGCCACGACCGCCGTGCACTGATGTTGTTTCCGCAAGAAATGGAATGGATGTGTGAAAAAGACACGTTAACAGTCTCATTCTCATTGCCTGCAGGTAGCTTTGCGACAGCAGTCATGCGAGAAGTGATTGAGGAATCAATGGATGAAGAATTCGATGCACATTCTGATCAGTAATGATGATGGCGTGTTTGCCGAAGGGATTAATGTTCTGGCAGATGCTCTGTCAGAGATCGCAATGGTGACAGTGGTTGCGCCAGATCGTAACCGTTCGGGTGCGTCCAACTCATTAACGCTTGAATACCCGCTTCGCATGCGCCAGGTGGGAGAGCGTCGCTACGCTGTGCAAGGCACGCCGACAGACAGCGTGCACATTGCGCTTAACGAGTTGGTTAAAGAAGACGTCGACTTCGTGATTGCGGGCATTAACCATGGCGCGAACCTCGGTGATGACGTGCTCTATTCAGGCACTGTAGCCGCGGCGACAGAAGGCTTCTTTCTTGGCGCACCCGCGATTGCTGTTTCACTGTGTGGGTCTACACACTTTGCGACGGCGGCTGAAGTGGTTAAGAAAGTGGTGCTAGGTGATAAAACGCAGCCCTTGCCACGTAACCGAATTTTGAACATTAACGTGCCTGACTGCACGTGGGATGAACTTCAAGGCTGGCAAGTGACTCGTCTGGGTGCTAGGCACCGTGCTGAAGGTATGATCCGAGAGAAAGACCCTAGAGGTCAGGATATCTTATGGATTGGCCCACCAGGTGCAACGCAAGATGCAGGCCCCGGCACTGATTTCTATGCCATTGAAAATAAATGTGTCTCTTTAACACCCCTACAAGTCGATTTAACAGCGCATGATACCTTGGATGCGTTGTCGCAATGGGTTAGCGTTACGACGAATAACTAAGGATATTATTAGTGAATTATTCGCATTCACTTATTCAACTATTGCAACAACAAGGGATCACTGACGCAAACGTGCTCGATGCTATCAGCCGTCTACCTCGTCATGTGTTTGTCTCTGAAGCGATGGCGCATCAAGCCTACGACAACAATGCCTTACCCATTGGTTTTGGACAGACTATCTCTCAGCCCTACATTGTGGCAAAGATGACAGAGTTGTTAAATCTGACACATAGCAGTCGTGTACTCGAAGTAGGAACAGGATCGGGCTTTCAGACATGTGTGCTAGCGCAACTGGTTGAGCATGTTTATTCTGTGGAGCGAATTAAGCAGCTACAAATGGTTGCTAAGCGCCGTTTTAAACAATTTGAGCTTTACAATATTTCTACCAAGCACGGTGATGGCTGGCAGGGATGGGCAAGCAAAGGTCCTTTTGATGCAATCATTGTGACAGCGGCTGCAGCAAGCATGCCTAAAGCGCTGTGTGAGCAACTCGCCGACGGTGGGACATTGATCGTACCTGTTGGTGAAACAGAACAAGTTTTGTACAAAGTAATGCGTAATGGCGATGAGTTTGAAACAACAGCAATTGAAGCTGTGCGTTTCGTCCCACTTGTCGCTGGTGATTTGGCTTAGGTATCGTCAAGTGGTTGGGGTTTCAATTCAGTTGAAAGTTCTAGTTTTTCTTTCATTGTTAGCATTTCTCACCGCTTGTACAGTTTCAAGTCCGGCACCTGTTTCGAGTGTCGGACCTGACTATGGTGAAATTGAACGCGGAAGCTTTAGAGGCAGCTATTATGAGGTCCAGAAAGGCGACACCCTGTACTATATTGCATACGTCACGGCCAGAGATGTAAAAGAAATTATTAGTGCAAACAACCTCAAACAACCGTACACCATCTTCCCCGGCCAAAAGCTAAACTTATGGAAGCAAAAGTACGTCCCGCCTACGTATGGCAAGAAGTCTCAGGTACCCGTAGTACCCATTGTACCGGCTGCACCGCCACCAATACCCGTAACAGCATCATCGTCTAAGTCAGCAGAAAAGAATCAAAAAAACGCTCCGCAAATTAAGTCTGGAACCAGTTCTCAGAACAAGAAATCGGTTGAACAGCAAAAAGCGAAGGAGTACAGTCAACCTGTAACAAAAAATAAACCATCTGTTGAAAAAGCTGCTAACAAGCCTGAAACGCAACAAGCGATTTCTTGGCAATGGCCTGCTCGCGGACGCGTCATCTCTGGTTTCTCTAGTTCTGAATTAGGGAATAAAGGTATCGATATCGCCGGCAAGCGAGGACAAAGCATCCATGCATCAGGTGGTGGAAAGGTTGTTTATGCGGGCAACGCGTTACGTGGATATGGCAATTTAATTATCATTAAACATAACGATGATTATCTAAGCGCCTATGCACACAACGACCGCATTTTTGTTTCGGAACGACAGAGCGTCAAGAAGGGGCAAAAAATAGCTTCGATGGGTAGCTCTGGTACGAACAGTGTCCGGTTGCACTTTGAGATACGTTATAAGGGAAAATCGGTTAATCCGTTGAGGTACTTGCCCAAACGGTAAACCGTGACAGTTTTGCTGTACTGTCTTGCTTGCTACGCCAAATTGGGAGGCGCTATGAGTCAGAATAATACTGCAAAGAAAGTCGAGGACTTGGTAGTCGACGAAGCTGAAATGGAACAAATTGAAACTGACGCTGAGGTTGAAACAACCGAAGAAGCTGAAGAATCCGTATCCTTCGCGGCATCATCCAAAGCTTTGGATGCAACGCAACTCTACCTTAGCGAAATTGGTTATTCTCCTCTGCTTACGGCGGAAGAAGAAGTCCTATATGCACGACGCGCATTGCGTGGTGATGAAGCTGCTCGCAAACGCATGATCGAAAGTAACTTGCGTTTAGTGGTTAAGATCTCTCGCCGTTATTCAAACCGTGGTCTCGCTCTGCTTGATCTGGTTGAAGAAGGTAATCTTGGTCTTATCCGCGCAGTTGAAAAGTTTGACCCAGAACGTGGGTTCCGTTTTTCAACGTATGCGACATGGTGGATCCGCCAGACAATCGAACGTGCAATCATGAATCAGACGCGTACCATTCGTCTGCCTATTCATGTTGTGAAAGAGCTGAATGTTTACCTGCGTACTGCACGTGAACTTGCACAGAAGCTCGATCACGAACCAACTGCAGAAGACATCGCATTTCAACTGGATAAGCCAGTCGAAGATGTGAACCGTATGCTTCGTCTTAACGAACGTATTAGTTCGGTCGATAACCCTATCGGCGGTGACTCTGAAAAAGCACTTCTTGATATCATCCCTGATGAGAAAGAAGGTGGCCCAGAGAGCACAACACAAGACGATGACATGAAGAAGTCTATCGTGCATTGGTTACAAGAACTAAACCCGAAACAACGTGAAGTACTAGCGCGTCGCTTTGGCCTATTGGGCCATGAAGCGTCAACGTTAGAAGACGTAGGTCGTGAGATTGGTTTGACACGTGAACGCGTTCGTCAAATTCAGGTTGAGGGTCTCAGGCGTCTTCGTGACATGCTTACGCACCAAGGTTTGAACATCGAATCGTTGTTCAATACTGAGCACTAAGCAGTCCGAACTTTATGTTAGAGAGGTTGCGAACACTGCGCCAAAACATTGTTTAAGCACATTTATGTGTTCGCAAAAAAGCCCCTTTATTTGGGGCTTTTTTTTGCCTGCGATTTGGTGTCTTTATCCGCTAATGGCTTTTAGCATGTAAAGCGCATCGAGTGCCTGACGAGGTGTTAGGTTGTCTGGGTCAATGTCAGCAAACGCTTTTTCCATCTCGCTCAATTCTGGCAGCAATGAAAGTTGCGTTGCAGGTACATGGCTTTGCTCACCGGTTACGACTTCATGCCCGCTTGCTTCAAGCTGACGAAGTTTGTTCTTCGCACGCTGAATGACGGTTTTCGGTACACCGGCTAAACTTGCCACTGCAAGACCATATGATTTGCTTGCTGCACCTTCTTGAACGGCATGCATGAAAGCAATCTCATCGCC
This sequence comes from Enterovibrio norvegicus, assembly GCF_002876705.1. Classification (GTDB taxonomy): domain Bacteria; phylum Pseudomonadota; class Gammaproteobacteria; order Enterobacterales; family Vibrionaceae; genus Enterovibrio; species Enterovibrio norvegicus_B. Next base: position 71,940 of record NZ_MDAG01000022.1, read on the forward strand.
GTGCTCAACGGCATCTAAGTGGACGTTGACTAGGCCATCAACCTGACCCGATAACTCTGTGAGTTCAAAGTAGTGAGTGGCGAATAACGTCATGGCTTTGAGTCTTTCAGCCAACCATTCTGCACTTGCCCATGCTAACGAAAGACCATCATAAGTACTGGTACCCCGACCAATTTCATCCATCAATACCAAACTGTTTTCTGTGGCGTTGTGAAGGATGCTTGCTGTCTCGGTCATTTCAACCATAAAGGTCGAGCGACCAGAAGCGAGATCGTCTGATGCGCCAATACGTGTGAAGATGCGATCAACGGGCCCCATGGTGACGGATTCCGCTGGTACATAAGAACCAATATGCGCCAATAGGGTAATCAGCGCCGTTTGACGCATATATGTCGATTTACCCCCCATGTTAGGGCCTGTAATGATCAACATACGGCGACGTGGATGCAGCACCGTTGGGTTGGCAATGAAAGGTGCATCGAGCACTTGTTCAACAACAGGGTGACGACCGCCAGCAATGTCGATTCCACGCGTGTCTGTCAGTGTTGGACGGCAGTAGTTCAACGTCTCAGCACGTTCAGCAAGGTTAGCAAGCACATCCATTGACGAAAGAGCATCAGCAGCACGTTGCAACGTTTCTAAATGCGGAAGTAATTGGTCGAACAGCTCTTCCCACAGCTTTTTCTCGAGTGCGAGGGCTTTTGACTTGGAATTGAGGACTTTGTCTTCATGCTCTTTCAATTCAGGGATGATGTAGCGTTCCGCATTTTTCAGTGTCTGACGACGAACATAATATGGCGGTACAAGGTGACTTTGTCCGCGACTGACTTGAATAAAGAAGCCATGAACCTGATTGAAGCCGACCTTTAAGGTGTCGATGTCATGACGCTCTCGCTCACGCTTTTCAAGCTCATCAAGGTAACGGGTTGCACCATCCGCAAGTTCACGCCATTCATCCAGCTCTGCGTTATACCCTGGGGCGATAACGCCTCCGTCTCTGATTACAACGGGTGGTGCTTCAACCACGGCACGCTCAAGCAACGCCGTCAGTTCTGGCATGGGCGTGGCGGCTTGTTTTAGCGGGATGATCGCATTATCTGTCAGTTCATCGAGCAGTGTTTCTATGTCTGGCAACTGTTGCAAGGCACCACGTAATCTTGCCATGTCGCGAGGGCGTGCAGAGCGAAGCGCCAAACGCGCCAAAATACGCTCCATGTCACCCACTGGGCGAAGAGTGGCGGCAAGTTCAACATAGAGGCCCGAATCTTTCAGCGCTGTAATCGCATCGAGTCGGTCATTCACCATCTCGATGTTTCTGATGGGTTGATGCAACCAGCGTTTAAGCAGGCGGCTGCCCATGGCGGTGGTGGTTTTATCGAGGACGGATGCCAAGGTGTTCTCTAAACCGCCAGAAAGGTTTTGAGTCAGTTCGAGGTTGCGTCGCGTCGCGGCATCTAAGATCACCGATTGATCTTTGTTTTCTTTTACCAAAGAACGAATGTGTGGCAGGGCAGTGCGCTGGGTGTCTTTGATGTATTGCATCAAGCAACCCGCAGCAGCTAAACCTAAACTACAATCTTCAACACCAAAACCCACTAAGTCTCGCGTGCCAAACTGTTGATTAAGTTGCTGCTTTGCGGTGTCGAGGTCGAATTCCCAAATGGGACGACGACGACTCCCTTTGCTCATCTCTGTCAGTGTATGGTGCGTGAAATCTTCTGGATAAAGTAACTCGGCAGGGCGAGTACGTTGCAGTTCCGCGGCCATTTCTTCTTCGGTTGAAGGTTCACTCAATAGAAAACGACCAGAGGTGATATCTAGCGTGGCGTAACCAAAACGATCACCGCGAGAGAAAACTGCAGCCAGCAAGTTATCGACGCGTTCATTCAATAACGCTTCATCAGAGACCGTGCCCGGCGTGATAATACGGACAACCTGACGCTCAACTGGGCCTTTGCTGGTGGCAGGATCGCCAATTTGTTCACAAATCGCGGCGGATTCTCCAAGCTGAACCAGACGTGCGAGGTACCCTTCGACAGAATGGTAGGGTACGCCAGCCATCGGAATAGGCTCACCTGCAGACGCGCCGCGTTTCGTGAGTGAGATATCGAGTAATTGCGATGCGCGTTTTGCGTCGTCATAGAAAAGCTCGTAGAAATCACCCATCCGATAGAAGAGAAGCTCTTCTGGATGTTGCGCTTTTAGTTTGTGATATTGCTGCATCATCGGAGTGTGATTTGCTGTTGCTTGTTCTGTCACGGTTTGGCCTGCAAAATTACAAAGGATAGAGATTAGGTAATAAGGATACGTGAATCGCTGCGAAGCGGTAAAGTATACTTATTGCGATGGCGAGCAAATGAGGCCAATAGAGGGAACGATGGAGCAATTAATTAAACTGGCGACGCAGGTTGGTGAGCGACTGAAAGCTTCCGGCGAGACGGTGACCACGGCGGAATCTTGCACGGGTGGCGGTATCTCATATTTTTTGACAGAAGTGGCGGGAAGCTCCGCATGGTTCGAGCGCGCATTTGTTACCTACAGCAATGATGCCAAACATGAACTGGTCGGCGTAAAGCAAGAAACGTTAGCGGCACACGGTGCGGTGAGTGAAGAGGTTGTCGCTGAAATGGCGGCAGGTGCATTGAAAGCGGCAAACGCAGATTATGCCTTGGCCGTGAGTGGTATTGCTGGCCCTACCGGTGGAAGTGACGATAAGCCCGTTGGCTTAGTCTGCTTTGGTTGGGCGACAAAATTAGGGGTTGTGACTGAAACCTGTTTGTTTGACGGAGACAGGCATGTCATTCGTTTCAATACTATCGCCCATAGCTTATGTCGTTTGCAGTCTTATTTAGAAAGCCAAAAATAAGAGCGGTGACACGAAAGGAAAGAAAAAGTTTGCACAGGGCTAGACACTGTATAAATGGACAGTATACTTAGCAGCAATTGATGAACAGTTATCTGAACGAATATTGCTTCCGTTGGAGAATCAAATGGACGACAACAAACAGAAGGCGCTTGCCGCGGCCCTAGGCCAAATTGAAAAACAATTCGGTAAAGGATCGATCATGCGTCTAGGCGATGATCGCACCATGGACATTGAAACAGTATCAACTGGCTCTTTGTCACTGGATATCGCGTTGGGAGCGGGTGGCTTGCCATTCGGTCGTATTGTTGAAATCTATGGCCCTGAGTCTTCAGGTAAAACAACCCTGACACTTCAAGTGGTCGCGGAAGCACAAAAAGCAGGTAAAACCTGTGCGTTTATCGATGCGGAGCACGCACTAGACCCTGTTTATGCGCGTAAGCTAGGCGTTGATATCGATAACCTTCTTGTTTCTCAGCCTGACACCGGTGAGCAAGCGCTTGAAATCGCAGATGCACTGACACGTTCAGGTGCAGTTGACGTTATCATCATTGACTCCGTCGCGGCTTTGACGCCAAAAGCGGAAATCGAAGGTGAGATGGGCGACTCTCACATGGGTCTGCAAGCACGTATGCTTTCTCAAGCAATGCGTAAGCTGACTGCGAATATCAAAAACAGCAACACACTAATGATCTTCATTAACCAAATCCGTATGAAGATTGGTGTGATGTTCGGTAACCCTGAAACCACCACAGGTGGTAACGCGCTGAAATTCTACGCGTCAGTTCGTCTTGATATTCGCCGTATCGGTTCTATCAAAGAAGGCGACGAGATAGTAGGTAACGACACGCGTGTTAAAGTGGTGAAGAACAAGATTGCTGCACCGTTTAAACAAGCAGAATTCCAAATCATGTACGGTGAAGGTATCAACCTTTATGGTGAACTGATTGACTTGGGCGTTAAGCACAAGTTAGTTGAGAAAGCCGGTGCATGGTATAGCTACAACGGCGACAAGATTGGCCAAGGTAAAGCGAACTCTTGTAAGTTCCTGAAAGAAAACCAGCACCTAGCCAAAGAGCTTGATAAGACACTGCGCGACATGTTGCTACAAAGCGCAACGTTGAGCGAAGAAGACGCGAAAAATAAAGAAGAGCAGCCAGAAGGCGAAGCGTTCTGAGTTTAACTGCACGAGAAAAAGCGGTGGGCCTGTTGGCCCGCCGTGACCATTCAGAACTGGAGCTACGTCAGAAATTGGCGCAGAAACAGTACCCGCCTGAAGACATTGATACCGCCATAGAGCACTGCTTTTATCATGGTTGGATCGATGACAAACGTTTCGCAGAGAGTATGCTTCGGCAAGGTGTTCTAAAAGGACATGGCTGGCAGCGCATTTGCTTTGATGCAAAACGAAAAGGCATTTCAACGCCGCTATTAGAAACCGCACAAGAAAATCAACAACACGATTGGTACGCGCTTGCGAAAGAGTTGGCGGTGCGTCGGTTTGGTGATTATGACGGTGTCTTACCGGAAGCAGACTTCAAACAACGTTCAAAGTGGATGCGTTACTTACAAAGTCGCGGATTTAACTTCGACCAAATTAACTACGCGTTATCCTCTTCTGACTGACTTCTCTATCAATAAACGCAAAAAACTACCCTGACAGCGCCTTACACGACGCGCAAACTTCTCTCCGCCTCTTTTCGCAACTGGTCAGGTTGTTTACAATGGCTCTCAACTGACTCTAGTCAATCGCACCGAAAGCGATTTAGTTGCTACTACAACCCCAATTTCAGGATTAGCCAATGTACATGAGCACCGACGAGATCCGCACAGCGTATCTTGAATTCTTTGAAAGCAAAGGGCACCAGATCGTGCCTAGCTCATCGCTTGTACCTGCAAACGACCCGACGCTGTTGTTTACAAACGCAGGTATGAACCAGTTTAAAGATTGCTTCCTTGGTGCTGAAAAACGCGCCTATACGCGTGCAACTTCAGCACAACGCTGTGTACGTGCCGGTGGTAAGCATAACGACCTGGAAAACGTGGGCTTCACTGCCCGTCACCACACTTTCTTTGAAATGCTGGGTAACTTCAGCTTCGGTGACTACTTCAAAGAAGATGCTATCAACTACGCTTGGGAATTTCTGACTGACGTTTTGAAACTACCAAAAGAAAAACTGATGGTAACGGTTTACGAAACGGATGATGAAGCCTTCGCGCTTTGGAATGAAAAAATTGGCATTCCAGCAGACCGTATTGTGCGCATTGGCGATAAAGAAGGTGGTAAACCTTTTGAGTCAGATAACTTCTGGCAAATGGGTGACACGGGTCCATGTGGTCCATGTACTGAAATCTTCTATGATCACGGCGATCACATCTGGGGTGGTCCTCCAGGCTCACCAGAAGAAGATGGCGATCGTTACATCGAGATCTGGAACAACGTATTCATGCAGTTCAACCGTCAAGCCGATGGCACGATGGAACCACTGCCAAAGCCGTCCGTTGATACCGGTATGGGTATTGAACGTATTGCTGCAATCATGCAGGGCGTTCACTCAAACTACGAAATCGACATCTTCCAAACGTTGATTAAATCAGCGGCGGACGTGATTGGCTATGATGATTTGTCTAACCAATCCCTGCGCGTTGTTGCTGACCACATTCGCTCTTGTGCGTTCTTAATTGTTGATGGTGTGATGCCGTCAAATGAAGGCCGTGGCTATGTACTGCGTCGTATCATTCGTCGTGCAGTTCGTCACGGAAACAAGCTTGGCGCGAAAGGTTCTTACTTCTACAAGCTTGTTGGTCCATTGGCAGAGATCATGGGTACCGCTGGCGAAGAGTTGAAGAAACAGCAAGCATTGGTTGAGAAAGTGATAAAGATTGAAGAAGAGAACTTCGGTCGTACACTTGAGCGCGGCATGGCCATGCTTAATGAAGCACTTGAAAACTTGGAAGGCGATGTGCTTGATGGCGAAACCGTCTTTAAGCTTTACGATACATACGGCTTCCCAGCGGATCTGACCAACGACGTTGCTCGTGAGCGCAATTTGTCGATTGATGAAGAAGGCTTTGAAGTTGCGATGGAAGCACAGCGTCAGCGTGCGCGCGAAGCTGGCCAATTTGGTACTGACTACAACGCGGTTATCAAAGTAGACAACAGTTCTGCGTTTACCGGTTACGGCGAAACGCAAGGTAACGGCCTTATTACCGATATCTTTGTTGACGGCATGTCGACCGAAGCGCTTGCGACGTCTGACGAAGCGGTCATCATTCTTGACCAAACACCATTCTATGCAGAATCAGGTGGTCAGTGTGGTGATGCCGGTTTCCTAATGACGGAAGCGGGTAAGTTCGAGGTTGTCGACACGCAAAAGTACGGATCAGCGATCGGCCACCGCGGTAAGTTGGTAGACGGTACCTTGTCTGTTGGCGATAACGTTGACGCGAAAGTGAATGCTGAGCGTCGCCAAGCGATTGCGCTGAACCACTCAGCAACGCACTTGTTGCATGAAGCACTGCGCATTATTCTCGGTGACCACGTTCAACAGAAAGGATCTTTGGTGCGTGCTGAAGGTCTACGCTTTGACTTCTCTCACCTTGAAGCAGTGAAAGCTGAAGAGCTACGTGCCGTTGAGAAAATGGTGAACGAGCAAATTCGTCTTAACCATGATGTGTCGACTGAGCTGATGGGCATTGACGCTGCGAAAGCAAAAGGCGCAATGGCACTGTTTGGTGAGAAATATGACGATGAAGTTCGCGTATTGACCATGGGCGATTTCTCTATTGAACTTTGTGGTGGTACTCACGCAAACCGCACTGGCGATATTGGTATGTTGAAACTGACGTCTGAAGGCGGTATCGCAGCGGGTGTACGTCGTATCGAAGCGGTTACTGGCCAAGGCGCAGAAGAAGCGTTCTACCGTCAGCAGCGAGAGTTCTCACAAAAGGTAAGCGAATCTCAAACCCGTGCGAAAGCACTGGAGAAAGAAATTCAGCAGCTGAAAGAGAAACTCGCAGCACAAGAGAGCGCAAGCCTCATCAATAACGTGACTGAAATCAATGGCGTTAAAGTGCTTATCAGCAAGCTTGATGGCGCTGATAGCAAAGCACTTCGCACCATGGTTGATGACCTGAAAAACCAAATGGGTAGCGGTGTTGTTTTCCTTGGTAACGTTGCAGATGACAAAGTGGCGTTAATTGCGGGTGTGACTAAAGACCTGATTGGCAAGGTGAAAGCCGGCGAATTGGTGAACATGGTTGCTCAGCAAGTGGGTGGTAAGGGCGGTGGTCGTCCTGATATGGCACAAGCAGGCGGCAGTGATGCAGCGGCATTGCCAAACGCACTTGAATCTGTGACGCCTTGGCTGGCGGAGCGCTTGTAAGCGCAAACGACTGCCTAAGGCAGCTGTAAACGATGTCATTAAGGGCCTCCATTGGAGGCCCTTTTTTGTGATGCGTTTATTATTTGCACTTTGTTTCATTATCTGTATAGTGCATCGCCTTGACGTTTATAAGGTTTTAATTGAAACCTTATTCACCCGTTTTTAGCTCTATTGGATAACATTTCCTTACCATTTGATGTGTGACACCGTGATCTTCTGGGCACAAGGGTCACATTGTCTGGATTGATTGTGCGAATTCTCATTGGCAAACTGGAGTTGGCCAAAGAAATAAGCCATATTGAGAATCCAGACAGGCGTTGATTGTATTGGCGTAGCGCCTGTTAAAGGATGCTCGCAAGGAAGGAAAGTAGTTGTTAGTCCATCTCGGAGCTTGAGCTGCCGTATGAGTTTACTTCGTGCAGTAAGAAGACCAAACAGACTCAACTAGAAGAAAGTTGTAATTACTCAAGGAGTAGAAGAATGCTGATTTTGACTCGTCGCGTAGGTGAAACGCTGATGATTGGTGATGAAGTCACCGTGACTGTACTGGGCGTGAAGGGCAACCAAGTTCGCATCGGTGTAAACGCGCCGAAAGAGGTGTCTGTGCACCGTGAAGAGATCTACATGCGTATCCAAGCTGAAAAAGGTAACCCTGCACCAACAACAGGTAACTTTTAAGCGACACGCAAATGAAATTCCCTGAAGGCCGATCATTTTAATCGGCCTTTTTGTTATCTTTAGATTGTTCATTTAAAAAGCAATTGAGGGAATTTCTAACCGATATCACTCAAGGTCGGTTGAGAAGTGTGCAAACACATCGTGAGTGCAGGTTTTTATAGATAAAGTGTTTGACATATTTCTGGCTCAAAGTAATATGTGCCTCCGCAAGACGGTGAGGTGGCCGAGAGGCTGAAGGCGCTCCCCTGCTAAGGGAGTATACGGTTTATCCCGTATCGAGGGTTCGAATCCCTCCTTCACCGCCATTATTTTGTTGGTGGTTAGTGATAACAATCAACACGTTTTCTCTAGTAAAGAAAACACTGCGCGTGTAGCTCAGCTGGATAGAGTACCTGGCTACGAACCAGGCGGTCGGAGGTTCGAATCCTCCCACGCGCACCATTTTAAAAAGTAATGAGTTGTTTGACTTATTATTGCACCAGATTTGTGCGGTGAGGTGGCCGAGAGGCTGAAGGCGCTCCCCTGCTAAGGGAGTATACGGTTTATCCCGTATCGAGGGTTCGAATCCCTCCTTCACCGCCATTCATTGCCACCACTGAATTTACCTGTAAGGTAATGTTCATTGGTGGCACTGTTCCTTTTATAGCTGAAGGAACGCTTTATGAAAGAAGAAAGCACTGTGCGCGTGTAGCTCAGCTGGATAGAGTACCTGGCTACGAACCAGGCGGTCGGAGGTTCGAATCCTCCCACGCGCACCACTATTTAAACGATAAGCTCCAAGCTTGTTGTGTAACACTGAAAATGCGCGTGTAGCTCAGCTGGATAGAGTACCTGGCTACGAACCAGGCGGTCGGAGGTTCGAATCCTCCCACGCGCACCATGCTTTAAACAATAAGCTCCAAGCTTGTTGTGTAACACCGAAAATGCGCGTGTAGCTCAGCTGGATAGAGTACCTGGCTACGAACCAGGCGGTCGGAGGTTCGAATCCTCCCACGCGCACCATTCTTTAAACGATAAGCGTCAAGCTTGTTGTGTAACACCGAAAATGCGCGTGTAGCTCAGCTGGATAGAGTACCTGGCTACGAACCAGGCGGTCGGAGGTTCGAATCCTCCCACGCGCACCATTCTTTAAACAATAAGTGTCAGTTTATTGCATAACACCGAAAATGCGCGTGTAGCTCAGCTGGATAGAGTACCTGGCTACGAACCAGGCGGTCGGAGGTTCGAATCCTCCCACGCGCACCATTTCCTTTCTGCATGAAAATTCATTTAAGTTGCTTATTTGCGTGTTATCTCAAAAAGCGAACTTTCTGCATCTAATACACTGTTCCTCGTCTTTTGAAGACTTCCTTATTCTTGCCCGATTTATACCTCAAAAAAACGACTTAATACCCTGACATACCGTTACTTTATCTGTTGATTATTTCTTAACAGAACAAGGTTGGTTTACTGCTTTTTGTGTTAACAAAATGATAACATTTGCACGTGTTTATTGCGTCTGAGGCCGAAAATGGCAGAAATGATCAGTATTACAGGATTGTCATTATTGTAGATTGTTAGTATTTTGACCGCATACTTAACTGAATAAGTAAATTCTCAACAAAATGTAAAACACATTTTGTGAGCATTGATGTGCTGTGCAAACACTGCAGGTTTGCCAGTTTAGAAGCAAAGGAAGCTCGTATATGGATCTGGGAAGTACACTCCAGCAAGCTGCTACGCTCATGTTTACTGGCATGGCGGTAGTCTTCGTTTTTCTCACCATTTTGATCGTCTTGGTCAAATTGATGTCCCGCATTGTTCCTGAAGAATTGCCCCCACAAATCGCGTCTACCTCGACGCCTACTCAAAATAACGGGCAAATCCCTGGGGAAACCATTGCCGCCATTTCAGCAGCAGTGAATAAATATCGTAGTCGCCAGCGCTAGCTGATGCGAAACATACAATTACAAGGAGTTATGTAGTATGTCTAAGCCACTCGCTATAACAGATGTTGTCTTGCGCGATGCGCATCAGTCGTTGTTTGCGACACGTATGCGTCTTGATGATATGTTGCCCATCGCGGCAGCGTTGGATGATGTAGGTTACTGGTCTTTAGAAACGTGGGGTGGGGCGACATTCGATTCTTGCATCCGTTTCCTTGGTGAAGATCCTTGGGTTCGTTTGCGCGAGCTGAAAAAAGCCATGCCTAAAACCCCGATGCAAATGCTGCTTCGCGGTCAAAATCTTTTAGGGTACCGCCATTACGCGGATGACGTTGTCGAGAAGTTCGTTGAGCGTGCACACGCAAACGGTATGGATGTATTCCGTATCTTTGATGCGATGAACGATGTGCGCAACTTTGAAAAAGCGGTAAAAACCGCCGTGTCTGTCGGTGCGCATGCGCAAGGCACTCTTTCCTACACCACCAGCCCATTCCACACGATTGATACATGGACAGACTTGGCAAAGCGCCTTGAGGATCTTGGTTGTCATTCTCTGTGTATTAAAGACATGTCTGGTCTACTTCGCCCTTACGAAGCGGAAGAGTTGATTACGCGCATTAAAGCCTCTTGTGACATTCCTCTTGCGCTTCACTGTCATGCAACGACAGGCCTTTCAACGGCAACGGCTGTTAAAGCTGTCGAGGCGGGCTTGGACATTCTCGACACCGCAATTTCATCGATGAGTATGACTTACGGTCATACACCCACTGAAACTGTCGTCGCCATGCTACAAGACACGCCATTTGATACAGGACTTCAACTCGAGAAAATTGAACCTATTGCGGCGTATTTCCGCGAGGTGCGCAAGAAGTACGCTAAGTTCGAAGGCCAGCTCAAAGGTGTTGATTCTCGCATTCTGATTGCTCAAGTGCCTGGTGGTATGTTGACGAACATGGAAGGTCAACTGAAAGAGCAAGGCGCTCAAGATCGTTTAGATGAAGTTCTTCTAGAAATTCCTCGTGTACGTGAAGACCTTGGTTACATTCCTTTGGTCACGCCAACGTCTCAAATCGTTGGTACTCAGGCCGTGATTAACGTGCTCACGGGTGAGCGTTATAAGAGCATCACCAAAGAAACAGCAGGCGTTTTGAAAGGTGAATACGGTAAAGCACCAACCGAGGTAAACGCAGAGTTACAAGCCCGCGTTCTGGATGGTAAAGAGCCTATCACTTGCCGTCCTGCTGATTTGCTTGAAGCTGAACTGCATACGCTGACCGATGAATTGATTGCGAAATCAAAAGAAGACGGCATTTTGCTTGCAGAAGCGCAAGTTGATGACGTACTGACCTACGCCTTGTTCCCACAAGTTGGTTTGAAGTTCCTGAAAAACCGTGGCAACCCAGACGCGTTTGAACCTGCGCCAGGCCTTGAGCCTGCAGCGGCACCAAGTGCACCCGCACCTGCTGCATCTGCTGGCGGTACTGAAGCGTATAGCGTGAAAGTGAACGGTCAGGTTTACGATGTAGAAGTTGGCCCTCAAGGTGAATTGACGTCTGTGGCACCGAGTGCTGCACAAGCTGCACCTGCGCCATCTGCTGCACCGTCTGCGGGCGCATCTGAAGCTGTTGCTGCACCACTTGCGGGTAATATCTTCAAAGTGGTTGCCAAGACCGGTAACCAAGTTCAGGAAGGCGATGTATTGCTGATTCTTGAAGCGATGAAGATGGAAACTGAAGTACGTGCTGCACGTGCTGGTGTGATTCAAGATGTCATGGTGAAAGAGGGCGATTCAGTGACTGTCGGCTCACCATTGATGAATCTGGCGTAAGAGGGCGACATGGAAGGTTTGTTGATCCTCTGGCAAGGCACTGGTCTTGCCAATTTCCAGATTGGCCAATTGGTCATGATCTTTGTCGGGTGCGTGCTGTTGTACTTGGCGATCCGCAAAGGGTTTGAACCGCTCTTGCTATTACCAATAGGTTTCGGTGCCATTCTTGCCAATATTCCTGAAGTTGGTTTGGCAAACAATGCGATTCAAAATGCGTTGTACGCCGCGAGTCCAGATGTGATGGGCGAATTTGCCCGCATCCTTGGTCTCGGCAGTACGAATCCAGAAGCGATTAAAGTGGCGATGGACGGTGCAAACCTTCATCAACTGAAAGAGCTAGATGAAGCGGCTCATGCTGCCAAGTTTGCTGACGGTACACTGTATTCTTTCTACAACGTGGCGATTGCGTCGGGTATTGCACCGCTCCTCATCTTTATGGGTGTAGGGGCAATGACAGACTTTGGTGCGCTTATCGCTAACCCTCGTACCTTGTGGTTAGGTGCTGCGGCGCAGTTTGGTATTTTCGCGACCTTGTTTGGTGCGATTCTACTGAACCTGATCCCCGGCATGGAGTTCTCTCTCGCGGATGCGGCATCGATTGCAATCATTGGTGGTGCAGATGGCCCTACGGCTATTTTCCTTGCGAGTAAGCTATCTCCTGATTTGCTGGGTGCGATTGCGGTAGCAGCATACAGTTACATGGCATTGGTGCCGATCATTCAGCCACCAATCATGAAGCTGTTTACCTCAGAAGAAGAACGTAAGATCGAGATGAAGCAACTACGCCACGTCTCGAAAACCGAAAAGATCATCTTCCCACTGGCCGTACTGGTCATGGCGATTATTTTCTTACCGTCGGCAACGCCGTTGGTCGGTATGTTCTGTTTGGGCAACCTAATGCGTGAAAGTGGCGTGGTCGACCGTTTGTCGAATACGGCGCAGAACGAACTGATCAACATTGTGACCATTTTCTTGGGTCTGTCTGTCGGCTCTAAACTTCAAGCTGAACAGTTCTTGCATCTTGAAACCTTGGGTATTTTGGTGCTTGGCGCGGTTGCGTTCAGTATTGGTACGGCGGCGGGCGTATTAATGGCGAAACTGTTGAACAAATACAGCAAAGACAACATTAACCCATTGATTGGTGCGGCGGGTGTCTCTGCTGTACCTATGGCGGCACGTGTAGTGAACAAAGTGGGCTTAGACTCTAACCCTCAAAACTTCCTACTCATGCATGCGATGGGACCAAACGTTGCCGGTGTATTGGGTTCAGCGGTTGCTGCGGGTGTGCTATTGGCCCTCGTCGGGTAAAGCGCGTTTAGCACAGGGGTAACCCTCTCAACCAAGCAATACGACAAACTGATGAAATAAAGGCGGAAGGCATTGTGTCTTCCGCCTTTTTTATTGAAACTGAGCAAAGGACATCACACGCATTAAGGACAACATATGCCTCAGAATCTCCAACTCGCCATCACCGCGTTCGGCGAACCTGAAACGTTGAAACTCCAACAGACTGCAATGCCTGAGCCTCAAGAGGGGCAAGTGCTCATCAAAGTGGCGTTCGCTGGCGTAAACCCTGTGGATGCAAAAACACGCGCAGGCCTAGGCTGGGGTGCGGAGAAAATAAAGGATATGTTGCCTTGGGTGCCAGGTTTTGATGCTGCGGGTGTTGTCGTTCAAGACACAGGCGCATTTAAAGCGGGCGATCGTGTTGCGGGAAGAATTGTGGAAGGTGGTGGCTACGGTCAGTATTTGTGTGCGAGTGCTGATGCGTTGTCGCGCATTCCTAATAGTGTGTCGTTTGAAGCAGCAGCTTCGCTTCCCGTTGCGGGATTGACGGCGTGGCAGGCATTGGAACTTGCAGGGCTTAACGCTGGCGAAAATGTGCTGATATTGGCAGGTGCTGGCGGTGTTGGGCATCTCGCTATTCAGCTTGCGAAAGCAAAAGGTGCAAACGTATATGCAAGCGCTTCTGCAGCCAATCTTGCCTTTGTGAGTGGCTTGGGGGCGACGGCCTTAGATTACGCGGCCTCTTCGCTTGAAACGCAAATCAGTGACGTTGACGTGTTGATTGACCTCGTCGGTGGCGATGTCGGTGAAGCGGCGCTGGCATGTGTTGCGAAAAATGGCCGAGTCGTCACTGTGCCTACCATCACCGCAGATCGTATTATTGCGGCAGCACAACCACTGGGTATTGATGCAAAAGGCATGTTGGTCGTGCCGAACCCCGAACAAATGGGGGAATTGCTGACCTTGGTTCAAGAAGGGAAAGTGCGCGTCGAAATTGCAAAAACCTACCCGCTTGAGGACGGTGTACAGGCCCATGTCGATATTCAAACTGGCCGCACGCGCGGTAAATTACTATTGGAGATGCCTGAATGAGTCGGTATGACGACTATGACGGATTGATTTTTGACCTGGATGGCACTTTGCTGGATTCCATGCCGGGTCACTATGCTGCTTGGCAACAAACGGCGGCTGATTTTGGTTTTACGGTATCAGAGGACTGGTATCACACCCGCGGTGGTAGCCCAACGATTCTGACGGCGCGTTCTTTGATTGAGCAGCTTAGCCTCGACATTGATGCGCAGGTATTGGCTGATCACAAGACACAGTGTTTTTCTTCTCTGCTAGAGAATCACCTGACGATTTTGCCTTTTACAGAGGTTGCTCGTCACTTTGCAGGAAAGAAGCCCATGGCGGTGGGAACGGGTACACTGACAGAGCTGGCCTCTCGCATGATGGAAAAGGCCGGCATACTCGATTTGTTCGATCACGTTGTGGGTGCTGATCAAGTTGGGTCACACAAGCCTGCTCCTGATACCTTTCTCCGCTGTGCAGAGCTATTGGGTGTTGAGCCAAAAAAATGTTTAGTGTTTGAAGATGCGGTATTTGGATTCGATGCCGCAAAAGCCGCCGGCATGGATGTCATTGATGTTCGGGTGACAGATGTTGGATTGGCTTAGCGGTGACTCGGCGCTATGGGTGTTGTTTTCTACTGGTTTCCTTAGCGCCACCTTACTTCCCGGAGGATCAGAGGCGAATCTGATCCTTCTGCTCAAAGAAAGCAGTTATAGCATTGCCGTGCTCGTTTTGGTCGCCACGCTTGGCAATACGCTTGGCGGCATGACCAACTATTGGATTGGTCGTTTTCTTCCTGCGCGAACCCAAGAGCAAAAACACGGTCAAAGAGCCATTAGCTGGCTTCAGCGTTACGGGTATTGGACCTTATTGCTGAGCTGGTTGCCTGTTATCGGTGATCCTCTGTGTTTGGCTGCTGGATGGCTGAGGTTAAAGCAACGCTGGTGCTGGATTTTGATCGCACTTGGCAAAGCCCTCAGGTATGTCGTACTTGCCCTCGTGACCCGCGGTTTACTGTTTCTCTGAATGATATGTTGAAAGGATAGTGTGTGCGTTATTTTATCCTGACGGCAGCCCTATTGGGGTTGTCTGGGTGTGGCTTGAACCAAGCCGTACCGAATGCTTCTTTGCCGGAAGGCGTTACCTTCATCGAACAAAAGAATGCGCAAAATGATGCGCCTTCTATTCCTTACCTGAAATACCAACTACAAAACGGGTTAACCGTTGTTTTGCACCCGGATGCCTCCGATCCTTTGGTGCATGTTGATGTGACCTATCACGTCGGTTCGGCACGAGAAATGCCGGGCAAATCAGGCTTTGCGCATTTCTTTGAACACATGATGTTTCAAGGGTCGAAGCATGTGGGTGACCAACAGCACTTCAAATATGTGACGGAATCGGGCGGTAGCGTCAATGGCACCACCAACCGTGATAGAACCAATTACTACGAAACCGTGCCAGCCAATGAGCTGGAAAAAATGCTGTGGCTCGAATCTGATCGCATGGGCTTTTTGCTTGAAGCTGTCTCACAACGTAAGTTCGAAATTCAGCGTGATACCGTGAAGAATGAACGCGCGCAAAACGTCGATAACCGCCCTTATGGTCGCGTGCAAGAAACGCTAGCGGCGGCGCTGTATCCACCGGAACATCCCTACAGTTGGCCAACCATTGGTTATATCGAAGACCTTAACCGTGTCGATGTGAATGACCTAAAAGCCTTCTTTCTGCGATGGTATGGACCAAATAACGCCACCTTGACGATTGGCGGCGATATCGACGCTAAACAAACCCTTGAATGGGTTGAAAAGTACTTCGGTGATATTCCTCGTGGGCCGGACGTGGCGAAGGCTGACAAATGGCCAGTGACGATCGACAGCGATCGTTTTGTGACGCTGGAAGATCGCATTCAGCAACCCATGTTGTTGATGAGTTGGCCAACCTTGGATCCAACGGCTGAATCTCGACAAGCACTCGATATGCTAGCTTCTGTATTAGGGCAGGGGAGAAACAGCCTGCTTTATCAAGATCTTGTGAAATCAGGTAAAGTTCTGAGCGCCAGTGCTTATCAAGATTGCGCGGAGCTTTCATGTAACTTCCAGCTTTATGTACTGGCGAACCGAGGGCAAGACCTCACTCAAGTCCGTAAAGATGTACTCAAGGTGCTGGATGCATTCAAAGTGCGAGGCATCAAAGAAGATGATTTAGACCAAGTGAAAGGCAGCGCTGAAGCCGGTGCGGTGTTTGGTTTGCAAAGTGTGCACGGCAAAGTGGCACAGCTGGCGTCCAATGAAACCTTCTATGGTGAGCCAGACCGTTTGGCCTCTTGGCTTGAGTCATTGGATGCGGTGACAACCAAAGATGTCGAAAATGTTTTCGATACCTTTGTATGGAAAAAGCCATCGGTGAATGTGTCAGTGGTCCTTGATGGACAAGTTGCGTTAGAAGCTGAACCACAAAATTTCACTGCTAAACGTGCGATGTCCCCAAGAGAGGATAGCAAAGAGCGTGCTGACGACAAAGGGCTGGTTGAAACAGCTCAACGACAAACCCCAGAAACCTTTGATCGCAGTGTCGCGCCTTCACCAAACGGTGCCGTTAGCGTGAATGTACCAACGCTTTATCACAGTAAATTAGGCAATGGCATTGAAGTCAGTGGCGCAGAATCGACAGAAACACCGACGGTCGCACTGCACCTTATTCTGCCTGCTGGTAGTTTGATGGCGCCAGAAGGTAAGAACGGTCTGGCGTCGCTCACCGCGGATCTGATCGCTGAAGGCAGTAAAACACAAACCAGTGAAGAAATTGCCGCCAAACTTGACCGGTTGGGCTCAAGCATCAGTATCGATGCATCACTGAATGGCACCACAGTGAGCGTGTCATCACTGACGAAGCACCTTCGCGAAACCTTGCTGATAGCCGGTGATGTTCTTTTCAATCCTGCGCTCAATCAAGACGATTTCGACCGCTTGAAAAAACAAACCTTGGAAGGCATTCGATTCAGTCATCAAACACCGCAATGGCAAGCGGGTCAGGCAAGGCGTGAAGTCTTATTTAAAGACGAATGGCATGCACTTCCATCAGAAGGCACATTTGAGACCCTAAACAGCTTGACGCTGGAAGACGTAAAGGCGTTTTACGCTGAAAACTACACCCCCAATAAAGCGCGTTTAATTGCGGTGGGTGATATCGACAAAGCTGGTCTGTTATCCGCAACCCAAGGGTTGAATCGCTGGCAGGGCGCTGAAGCAAAAGCACCGGCGAAAGCGGAGCTAAATACTTACGACCAATCGCAAATTTGGCTGGTGGACAAGCCGGGTGCACCGCAAAGTGTTGTGCAGATGGTGCGTCATGCCATGCCCTTTGATGCGACGGGTGACATGTTCCGAACACAACTCGCGAACTTCAATTTGGCTGGGAATTTTAACTCTCGCTTAAACCTCAACCTTCGTGAAGACAAAGGCTACACTTACGGGGCCAGCGGCTATGTGGTCGGTGGGAAAGACGGTGGTCGCATTGTCTATCAAGCCCAAGTACGGGCGAACAGCACGCTTGATACGGTCAAAGAAATGCAACAAGAGTTAAGCCAAATGGCGGAAAACGGTATCACGGATGATGAGTTGGCTTTTCTGCGTTTGGCGGTGGGTCAAAAAGATGCACTGAGTTATGAAACACCAAGGGATAAGGCCGGTCTTATTGCTACGATCATGCGCCATGATCTGCCGTCTGACTACAAAGCGCAGCAAAAAGCGATTATTGGCTCTGTCTCTAAAAAGCAATTGAACACCTTAGCGAATACGTGGTTTCAGCCTGAGGATTATCAGATCATTATCGTGGGCGATGCGGACGCGTTGACACCAAGCTTATCGACATTGGGATTACCGATAAAACGTTTAGTGATTGAGAATTGAGCGACTTTTATCGTTAGTTAAGCAAACCCTAAAAACAGTGAGATGGCTTTTGCGTTTCAGAGTGATTATGCTTAGCCATCTTAACAGTTTACTAATATAAATGAGTACAGCCTTGACTAGTTTTTCACAACGGTTGGCGGCGCTGGCTGAACATCCAGAAGCGCTAAAAGGAATTGGCCGCGGTGTAGAGCGCGAAGCTTTGCGTATTACATCGGAAGGCACGCTTTCTTCTGAGGCCCATCCAAAGGCGCTTGGCTCTGCGCTAACCCATAAATGGATCACGACGGACTTTGCAGAATCTCTGCTGGAGTTCATCACGCCTGTGAGTTATTCCGTCTCTGAAACGTTGATGCAATTAGACGATATTCATCGTTTTACCTACCGTGAGCTAGAGGGGGAGTCGCTGTGGCCTCTCTCCATGCCATGTTATGTTGCCAAAGAAGATGACATCACGTTGGCGCAATATGGTTCGTCAAATGTGGGTCGCATGAAAACCCTTTATCGCCAAGGCTTGAAGCACCGCTACGGCAGTGTGATGCAGGTGATTTCCGGTGTGCATTTCAATTTTTCATTTCCGCAGAGCTTTTGGCAGCAGTTGTTTGGCGATCAAACACCGTATGCACGACAAGAGTCCGTGTCTGACGCCTACTTCGGTGTGATCCGAAATTACTACCGCTTCGGTTGGATGATCCCTTATCTGTTTGGTGCATCACCTGCATTATGTGGTTCATTCATTAAAAACACCGACACGGCGTTGGATTTCAAGACGGTGGGTGAAGGAACCTATTATTTGCCCTACGCAACTTCATTGCGTTTGAGCGACTTGGGATACACCAACAGTGCCCAAAGTGTGCTGAAAATTGGCTTTGATGGCTTAGAAAAGTACCTTGAAGGTGTTCGTGACGCTATTCGTACACCGTCGGCTGAGTTTGCAAAAATCGGTGTGAAAGATGCATCTGGCTACCGTCAATTGAATGCAAATGTGCTTCAGATTGAAAACGAACTTTATGCACCTATTCGCCCTAAACGCGTTGCGAAAAGTGGCGAGAAACCGTCTGATGCGCTGGAGCGTGGCGGCGTGGAATACATTGAGGTTCGCTCGTTAGACGTAAACCCATTTAGCCCCACCGGGATTGATGAAACCCAAGTGTATTTCCTTGATCTGTTCGTCACATGGTGTGCGTTGTCTGATTCCTCTTTGATGACAGATTGCGAGCTTGAGTGCTGGCATGACAATTGGAACAAAGTGGTGATGGAAGGGCGTAAGCCGGGCCTCACCCTTCAGATTGGTTGTGACGGTGAACAGCTCACACAAGCAGAGTGGGGACGTCGCGTCTTTGACGATCTTGCGAAGCTTGCGGTTGTGATGGATCAAGCCAATGGTGGTAACAAGTATCAAGCAGTGTGCAAAGAGTTAGTGACATGGTTTGATCAGCCAGAGAAAACACTCTCGGCGCGTTTGCTCAACGATATTCTCGCTCAAGAAAGCATTGGTAAAGTAGGCCTTGCGATAGCTGCTGAAAATGCTGAGCGCTTTGCGGGTGGCGACTACACTGAATTTTCTGACGCGCAATTTCGCGAAGAAGCCATTGCCAGCTTAAAGCGTCAACAAGAGGTTGAGCAGGGCGACAGTGTCAGTCTTGATCAGTATCTGGCTGAGTACTTTGGTGATAGTGTATCTATTTAGTGAGATACACGTTTTACGCCTTGTTGTAGCGCCTGCCGTCGATGAGTACGGCTGAGGTAAACGAACGAGGAAGAGAAACAGGCAGGTCTCACCCTGCCTGTTTTTTTATGTGCATTTTTCCGCAATGAGCAAAAGAGTGGAGATAAGGACACCCATGCAATTTTCATCACACTGTTTTTCATCGCAGCGCCTTTCATCTTGCCGTTTTTCCCTGCGCTGGCTTGCGTTAATTGGTGCGTTGTTACTGACGGGGTGTGCGACGCCACCACCGAAGAACCCAGATAACATTTGCAGTATTTTCCGTGAATACGATGGCTGGTATGAAGATGCCGTCGACATGCAAGATGAGTGGGGAACGCCTATTCATGTAGCGATGGCCTTCGTCAAACAAGAAAGCTCTTACGTGCATGATGCTGTTCCACCCCGTGACTATGTCCTTTGGGTGATCCCATGGGGAAGAATCAGTAGTGCCTATGGCTATGCACAAGCGCAAGATCCAGCATGGTCGGATTATCAAAAAGCGACCCGTAATGGGGGTTCACGCACTGATTTCGGTGATGCGATGCAATTCATTGGCTGGTACACCACGGAAACACAGCGTCAGTTGGGCATTTCTAAGTGGGATCCCTACAACCAATACTTGGCATACCATGAAGGTCGAGGCGGGTATAAGCGCGGTTCCTACAAAGCTAAGCCGAAAGTGATGCAGGTTGCGCGCAAAGTTGAACGTCAGGCAAAGAAATACGGTGGGCAACTCAGCAGTTGCCGCGAAGCGTTAGAAAGCAACCGCAGCTGGTGGTCGTTCTAAGGCTTTCTGCCAACAACAAGAAAAGCGCCAAACGGCGCTTTTCCTCCCGCCATCGCACACTTTCTCGCGTCTTATTCAAACCCCATTTGTCGACGTCCCAGTGGCGACAAGTCCGCTTCGGTTGCGCGTCCTTCATAATTGCGCTCATGGTTTTCTGCGGCGAAATCAGGGCAACTGTCGCCGTTTAAAAAAGCGGGGCGTTGCTTGGCGAGAAACGCTCGATTCTTCTCACAATCGGGTGCCGCGCCGATAAACAACACATTGCTGTAGCCGTCACCGTTATGCTTGTCTTCCACTGCATGAATCGTATCGGGATGCCACCACACGGTGTCGCCTGGCTGCATTTTTGGAATGGATACTAACCCTTCGAGCAGCAATGGATGCCATTCTTTGTAAACAGTCAATGCTCGTCCTGGTGCTGCACCGCATAAATCCCCATCTTCAACATCATCTTGTATGGCACGAAGCAGCATAAAAGGCATGGCTAAGGTGGAAGGAACGGTTTGTAATGTGCCGTCGCCTTTTCCTTGTTGTGTGAGTGCGACCCAACCTTGAAACGTACGGAAGACACTGCACACGGCAGGAGAGGGGAATTCTTCCACATCCACACGGCTTAACCCATCAAACGCTCGGTATTTTCCCCAATCGCCATGGAACACTTCATGGTAGACCTCGCGGTAGTGGGGCTCAATCCAGCGCTCAACGGAGCCAGAATCGACATGCGGTGACAGGCCCAATGTGGCATCGCCCGGTTCACGACGGCGTACGCGATCCGCGTAACTCGATTCAAGGTCGGGGTTGAAATAGGCTTTGCCGCTGCGGGGATCTTGCCACTGCCAAAGGTGATTCAGATGACGGCGCAGTGTCGCCATATTCTGATGCTGCCTTGCCCATACCTGTGCTTGAGACCAATAGATCCCAAAGATCTGGGGCTTGTCCGATTTAAGCTGACTGAAGTAGTTATCTTCTACTGTGGATTTATGGTCGTAATAGCCATTATCAATGATGTATTTAGACAGATTTTCATTGTGAGCGGATACCTCATCGCGCGGTAACGCATTACGTACAATGCAGCACCCAGCGCGATGAACACGTGCTCTTTGTTCGTCAGTAAACCCCGATGCTGCAATGTCCGAATACTCAAATTGAGGAATGGCAGAGCCTTCAGATTCTTCCTGTTTGATGCGCGCAATTTCGGCTTTCATCGCGTCGGTTACGGATTCAAATCTTGCTTTGTAGTCGGGGCTTTGTTGCTTAAGGGCAGCTTTGAATTCGCGGATCTGTTGAGACAAATTTTCTGTAGAGAGTGCCATCGTTCCTTCCTTTCTCGTGCTTTCCATCCGTAACAACGCGGTGCAAAACAGTATGTTCTGTTCCAGAACATCGACAGTCATGCATATGCCATCGAACTTGCCGTGATCTAGCGCTTGTTTCTCTATTGATAATTAACTTAATTGCAACCTTATTTACACAAATATACTACCTTTATTGGAACGTTCCAGTTTATTTTTTGAACAGCAACTGTCTTTGCTCGCAGATGACTGTAATGCATCAATAACTTTTTATTCAGCTGGTGGGATGGACGCATGAATGGTTTTTGTCATGGCTGATCGTAAATCAGCAAGCTATGTGGCCAGTAAAAAAGCAACGGTGATTGATGTTGCGAGAACGGCGGGTGTGTCCAAATCTACGGTCTCTTTGGTGCTGCGTGGTGGTGTGGGTGTGAAAGCGCGAACCATCGAGAAAGTGAACGCGGCGATTGATGCATTGGGTTATGTCTATAACCGCGAGGCCGCTGGGCTTAGAAACCGTGAATCAAACATGCTGGCAATCGTCGCTAATGATCTCGCTAACCCTTATTTGGCGCAGGTCATCATTGCACTTGAGACGGCGTTGACAGACCAAGGGCTTGTGCCTGTTGTGGTCAACATTAATGAGAGTGAGGCGCGTCAGAGAGCACTGGTGGCATCGCTGAAAGAGCACAATGTAGCTGGTTTTTTTATCACGCCAGCACCGGAAACATCGGCGGATTGGCTGCAAGGCTTAGCCTGTGCTGGGTATCCCGTCGTGTGCTTGATGCGAGAAATCGTCGGCGCGAATGTGCCGGTTGTTGTGCCAGATAACCGTCGAGGCATGTATTTATCGACCAAGTATCTGATTGATCTCGGGCATACGCGAATCGCATTTGTTGGCGGCGTAGAAAGTATTTCAGATTATCAGGAACGAAAAGAGGGTTTTCTCTGCGCCATGAAAGAGGCCGATTTAGCCGTGAAAGACAGTGATATTGAGCCGAGTTCGACCAAGCGAGAGGGTGGGCAGTTAGCGGTAACGCGCGTGCTTGACCGTGACCCAAGCATTTCGGCAATGGTGTGTTTTACCGATGTGGTGGCGTATGGCGCTTACACCGCATTGCGCGATCGGGGGTTGGTGCCTGGAAAGGATATCTCCGTGGTGGGGTTTGATGATTTAGAGGACAGTCGATTGATGTCTCCAGCGTTAACAACAATACGTGTGAATGCGGAAGACATTGGTCGAGTGGCAAGTGAACGCATGCAGCAATGCAGGGAACATTCTCTTTCCTCTGACAACGATGTTGTTGGTGTGGAATTGGTGGTTCGCTCATCGTGCTGTGCGATCGGGGATAAGGTTGCTCACTCAACCTCGGTTCCCAAAGGCTAAAAGGAACACTGCAGTCATTGCAGGTCAACGATAAACGGGACGACATATCATGAAAAAGAACACCATGATCCAAACCTTGCCCCTCGCGGGTGCTTTGCTGCTCTCAACGGCAGCGGTACAGGCAGAAGATGTAGAAGTCTTGCACTGGTGGACATCGGGCGGTGAAGCAGCGGCTCTGAATGTGTTGAAAGACGATCTGGGTACCAAAGGTGTCGGCTGGCAAGACATGCCAGTGGCGGGCGGTGGTGGCGGGAATGCTATGACTGTGCTCCGTGCGCGTGTGACCTCAGGCAATCCGCCTACCGCAGTTCAAATGCTCGGTTTTGATATTCAAGACTGGGCGGCGGAAGACGTGGTAGCAAACCTGAACAGTGTCGCAGAAGCCGAAGGTTGGAACGAGGTTGTACCAACAGCACTTCAACGCTTCGCTAAATACGACGACAAATGGGTGTCTGCGCCTGTTAATGTGCATTCCACCAACTGGATTTGGGCGAACAAAAAACTCCTTGATGAGGTGGGTGCGAAGCAACCTGAAAACTGGGATGAGCTGATCTCTGCCCTCGATAAGCTCAAAGCCGCGGGCTATATCCCGTTGGCTCACGGCGGTCAGGCATGGCAAGACGCGACCATTTTTGATGGCGTTGTGCTCACGACGGGGGGGATCGATTTCTACCGCAAAGCCATGGTCGATCTGGATCCAGAAGCGCTGAGCTCAGACACCATGCTGAAAATCTTTGACCGTATGACGCAGCTTCGCGGCTATGTGGACAAAAACTTCCCGGGCCGTGATTGGAACTTGGCATCGGCGATGGTGATTGAAAATAAAGCCGGCATGCAAATCATGGGTGACTGGGCGAAAGGCGAATTCCTCAAAGCTGGCCTGAAACCGAATGAAGATTTCTTGTGCTTCCGTATGCCGGGCACACAAGGCATGGTGACCTTTAACTCGGATCAGTTCGTGATGTTCGATGTGGGCGAGTCGAAAGCGCAGGACGAAATGGCGAGAGCCATCATGGCACCTACGTTCCAATCCGCGTTTAACGTGGTGAAAGGCTCTGTACCTGCACGTACCGATGTGTCAAATGCAGACTTTGATGCGTGTGGTAAAAAAGGCATGGCTGATCTTGCGGAAGCAAACAAAAACGACACCTTGGTGGGCAGTATGGCACATGGTCATGCTGCGCCAGCTGCGGTGAAAAATGCGGTTTATGATGTGGTGACCAATCACTTCAACGGCGGCATGGACTCACAGCAAGCAACGAAAGCACTGGTCTCTGCGGTTCAAGACGCAATTTAGGGATAGTGAGAGTGGCACTGGCGGAAGGCGGTTTTAGATCCTAGAGCCGCGCTTTTCATGCCAGTGTCGCTTTACCTCAAGGATCGATTTATGTCTTCACAAGGAAAATACAGTTCGCGCCATTTTTGGCAGCAACTGTTACCCAAAATCGTTATTGCGCCTTCTTTTGCGCTCATCCTATTTTTTGTTTATGGCTTTATTGCATGGACAACGTACATCTCGTTCAGCCGTTCTCGTATGCTGCCGAACTACAATCTTGATGGCGTACGTCCTTACGAAAAATTGTGGAACAGTCTGAATTGGCAAGTGGCGCTCGAAAATCTCGCTATCTTCGGCATTCTTTATATCGTCATATGTTGTGCCCTTGGTTTGCTTCTGGCGATATTGCTCGATCAAAAGATTCGCATTGAAGGTGGCTTACGTCCTATCTTCCTGTATCCGATGGCATTGAGTTTCATCGTGACGGGGACGGCATGGAAGTGGTTTTTGAACCCTGGCTTAGGGCTTGAGAAAACCATGCATGAAATGGGGTGGGAGAGTTTCAGCTTTGATTGGTTGATAAACCCCGACATGGCGATTTATACCATTGTGATTGCGGGTGTCTGGCAAACGTCTGGGTTCGTCATGGCGATGTTCCTTGCGGGTTTACGTGGCATCGACAGTGAAATGTTAAAAGCGGCCCAGCTTGATGGCGCGTCATCGTTTCAAATGTATCGCCGCATCATTATTCCGCAGCTTCGTCCCGTTTTCCTCAGTGCTTTTATCGTGCTCGCGCACATGGCCATCAAAAGTTATGACTTGGTCATTGCCTTAACGGGTGGTGGTCCAGGGAACGCGACGGCAATGCCCGCGACCTTTATGTATTCGTACACTTTCTCACGTAACCAAATGGCGGTGGGCTCTGCCAGTGCAATCATCATGTTGATGACCATTGCGGCCATCATCATTCCTTATCTGTACAGCGAGTTGAAGGAGAAGAAGCATGAGTAGCAGTGAAACCTCTTCTCCTTTTCAAGGAACCCGCTTTTGGCGGATATTGATTTACACCACGTTAATCGTGTTTGCCTGCATGTACTTACTGCCTTTGTTCGTCATGTTGGTGACGTCATTTAAAGAGTTAGATGAGATTCGCCAAGGGAACATGCTGGCGTTACCTCAAGTGTGGACCGTCGAACCTTGGGTTTCTGCGTGGGGAACGGCGTGTATTGGTCTGACATGTGAAGGTATCAGCGGGTATTTTACTAACTCCATCATGATCACTGTGCCGGGCGTGTTGTTATCAACCACCCTTGGTGCGCTAAATGGTTATGTGCTGACGAAATGGCGTTTTCGAGGACACCGTTGGGTGTTTGGCTTGATGCTGTTTGGCTGTTTCATTCCGTTCCAAGTGGTATTGGTGCCAATGAGTCAGGTACTCGGTACGCTGGGATTAGCAAATACCACGGCAGGTTTGGTGTTAGTGCATGCGATTTATGGATTAGGGTTTACCACCTTGTTCTTCCGCAATTACTACGAAGCCTTCCCGAGTGAATTGATCCGTGCTGCCATGATTGATGGTGCAGGTTTTTTCCGCATGTTTTTCCGCATTTTATTGCCAAGTTCGGGGCCGATTATTGTGGTTACCATCATTTGGCAGTTCACCAATATTTGGAATGATTTCTTGTTCGGTGCGTCGTTTGCGTCGGGGGATACCGCGCCAATCACAGTAGCACTGAATAATTTGGTGAACTCTTCTACCGGTGTAAAGGAATACAACGTGCACATGGCTGGCGCCATGATTGCCGCACTCCCCACCTTGTTGGTGTACATCTTAGCGGGACGTTATTTCGTTCGTGGCCTGATGGCGGGATCAGTAAAAGGATAAGGTAATGGCATCTCTAACGCTCAATAACGTAAAAAAACGCTTCGGCCACGTTGAGGTATTAAAAGGCATCAATATCGGCATTGATGATGGTGATTTTCTGGTGCTGGTGGGCCCATCGGGCTGTGGTAAATCAACCTTGCTGAATATGATTGCAGGGCTGGATAGCATCAGTGACGGTGAGGTAAGTATTGGTGACATGGTGATTAATGAACTGCACCCAGCAGAACGTGATATCGCGATGGTGTTCCAGTCTTATGCGCTCTACCCAAACATGACGGTGGGGCAGAACATCTCGTTTGGCCTTGAAATGCGCCATGTACCTAAACCGGAAAGGGAAAAGAAAATCGGTGAGGTGTCAGCGATGCTTCAAATCGAGCATTTGCTAAAGCGTAAACCTGGTCAACTTTCTGGCGGTCAACGTCAGCGGGTGGCTATGGGACGCGCACTTGTACGCGATCCAAAAATATTCTTGTTTGATGAACCGTTGTCGAACTTGGATGCAAAGCTCCGTGTTGATATGCGCACGGAAATTAAACGCCTACATCAGCGTTTAAATGCAACCATCGTGTATGTCACCCATGACCAAATTGAAGCCATGACACTGGCGACAAAAATAGCGGTGATGAAAGACGGTGAACTGCAACAACTCGGCTCTCCTGCCGAGGTGTATGACGATCCGGCCAATACCTTTGTCGCGACGTTTATGGGAAGCCCATCCATGAACTTGGTGGATGCGCTGGTGGAACGTGCCGATGCATCGGAAACACAACTGCAATTGACGGGGTTTGATGGAGAGCCACAATCCGTGACTGTAAATTGTGGCTTTGACGCTCTGAGCAACTACGTGGGTAAAACCGTGCAAATGGGGGTTCGGCCAGAAGACATTACCGAAAGCGAGGGCAGCACGTCCTCAACCTTGCATTGCAAAGTGGATGTTACAGAGCCTACAGGGGCTGATACTTACGTCATTACATCATTGGGCGGGAAGGAAGTGGTTGCGCGGATGCCAGCAAACATCAGTTTGAAGGCGGGCGACATGGCGCACTTTCGTTTTAATCCTGAAAAGTTGGTGTTGTTTGATAGTGGTTCGGGTACCCGAATTCGTTAACAAAAAAGCGCTCCCTAAGGAGCGCTTTTTGATTCTTGGGTTTGTTCGAAGAGAAGACGATTAACCCACGTTCAGTCCTGAAACTGTTTGAGCAACCGTCTGTGCGCTGCTCTTTATTTCTTCCATCACGCCTGACGCTTCGGATATTTGAGACTGACCTTTCTGGGCGGACTCTGAAACGCTCGACATCTTGCCAGTCGCTTCTGATGTCAATTCGCGATTCTTTTTCACTACGTCTGCTATTTCTGCCGTGGATTGACTAGTACGAGCCGCAAGTTGTCTGACTTCATCTGCTACCACTGCGAACCCTCGCCCTTGATCGCCAGCTCGAGCAGCTTCTATCGCCGCATTCAGTGCCAGTAAGTTAGTTTGGTCGGCGATATCACTGATTGTTGAGACAATCGCTTCGATGCTTTTTGATTGCTCATTCAATTGCGATATAGATGAGGCTGTTTCTATGACCTGTTCGGAGATAGAGCGAGATGTCGACACTGTTGATGCAAGCACATCAGAACCTTGCTGTGCGACTTCCGCGGTTTTGACGGAGTTTGTGTACGCCACTTCTGCTGCAGAACGTATTGCCTGTTCTTGTTCGACTTTCTCGGTAATGTTAGAGGCAAACTTCACAACGCTGACAACCTTTCCTTTGCTATCAAATATAGGGTTGTAGGTGGCACGCAGCCAAAGTACACGGCCAGCACTGTCTTTGCGTTCAAACTGACCCGCTTTAAAATCTCCTGACGCGAGTTCAGCCCAAAAGTTAGGTTGGGCTTCGTAAAACGAATCTGGGCAGAACATGCGGTGATGCTTGCCTTGTATTTGCTCTAACGAGTAACCAACAGCACCAAGGAAGTTTGCGTTGGCGCTGATGATGGTGCCATCAGGTTGAAATTCAATTGTTGCCATAGATTTATCTAAGGCTTCTGATACAGCACTTTGTTGGTCTAGACGGATTTTCTCTTTGGTGATGTCTGAAGCGATCTTCATTACACCCGTCACTGCACCATCAGTTTTTATCGGGAAGTAAGAGGCTTCTAACCAAATACGGTGGCCTTTACTGTTTAAGCGTGGAAAGGTGCCGTTTATCACTTCGCCTGAACGCAATCGCTCCCAAAATCGTTGGTACTCTGCACTGTTTGCAAGTTCTGGGTCACAAAGTTCTCTGTGATGTTTCCCCGTGACTTCCTCAAGAGAAAAACCAACTACTCCAAGGAAAATGGCATTGGCATGTTTCACGATGCCTTCGGGGGTGAAATAAATGGTCGCGATGCTGTTATTTATCGCATCTAAAATTGCTTGTTTTTCAGCGGCGCTTTCGCGGCTTGCTTGTAATTCTTTTTTTAATTTACCGTTGAACATAATGACACCCTGTCGCGTTAAACGGCGGTACGCCGCAGAATTTTACGGGAAGTGAAACGCGCTGTTTAACCCATCATGGTTTACAGCTGTTCTATAAAATTAGCTGAAAAACAGTCGGAGTGTCTTTATTGTGAGTTGCAATGTGTAAAATTTAATGACAGGTTTGCGAGAGAGGAAGTGCTATGCGGCTGTTGTATGAAATATGCATCAACCCAAATAGCACCTATTCGGGTTGATGCACACGGTTAGCTTTGGGGCGTTTTAGGGACGGGAAGTATTTTTACCTGCTTAATCATGTTTTCAGCCACATCGATGATCTCCATTTGGTGGCCTTCCACTTCAATGCTCACTTGGCAATCAGGAATGTCTTCGAGGTGTTCCAAGATCAGGCCATTCAATGTGCGCGGTCCATCCGTCGGTAACGCCCAGTTTAAACTCTTGTTCAAATCACGGATGTTCGCACTGCCTTCGATCATGTAACTGCCATCAGGCAATGCTGTGATTTCTTCCGCAAGGCTTGGCGAAAGCGACGTCGTGAATTCACCGACAATTTCTTCCAAGATATCTTCTAACGTGACCAAACCAATGATGTCGCCATACTCATCGACAATCAGACCGATACGTTCTTTATTGCGTTGGAATTTGAGCATTTGGACATTGAGCGGTGTTCCTTCGGGGATGTAGTACACCTCGTCAGCAGCACGTAGCAAGTTCTCTTTGTTGAACTCATTTTCCACCATCATTCGGTAGGCTTCACGGACACGCAGCATGCCGACGACTTCGTCAATGTTGTCGCGGTAGAGCACCATTCTTCCATGAGGGGCATGGGTAAGTTGGCGCATGATGGCTTTCCAATCATCGTTGACATTGATGCCCGTGATTTCATTGCGCGGCACCATGATGTCATTAACAGCGATTTCTTCGAGCTCAAGGATGGAAATCAACATGTCTTGGTGACGGCGAGGGATAAGCCCACCCGCTTCATTGACCACGGTTCTTAATTCTTCCGAGCTTAAATGGTCTTTACCGTCATGGCTGGTGGTGAGCCCAAGCAAACGAAGGAAGCCATTCGTTATGCCATTGATCAACCAAACCAGCGGGTACATCACCTTCATCAGTATGTTAAGCAATATGCTGCTGGTGTAGGAAACGCGCTCAGGGTAAATAGCGGCCAAGGTTTTAGGCGTGACTTCTGCAAAGACAAGAACAACGAGGGTGAGGCCACCTGTGGCGATCGCAACACCAGCATCGCCGTAGAGGCGCATGCCTAAAATGGTGGCAATGGCAGAGGCCAGAATATTGACGAGGTTGTTGCCGATCAATATAAGACCGATCAACCTATCTGGACGATCTAGCAGCTTTTCTACACGTTTAGCGCCTTTATGCCCTTGATTAGCAAGGTGCCTAAGCCGGTAACGGTTTAGCGCCATCATACCGGTTTCTGAACCGGAAAAATAAGCGGATATGAAGATGAGCAATACCAAAAGGGACGCGAGTGTTCCCGTCGATATGTCGTCCAAACTGTAAATTCCTTTTTATTGTGTTCAACCCTAATTAAGGGCAAAGATCGCACTCGCTGTCAAACTCAATGGTGATAATTCTACCGGTTACACTCAATATGCGTTTTGACAGCGAATGAAGGTGTGGTGTCTAGGCGATAATGACTTCACGAACAAAGCGACTGCCAAAGTAGGCCAGGGTCAGTAAAAATGCGCCCACGATACTGATCCAGATGACGCGGCGACCACGCCATCCTGAGCGATAATGCCCCCACAGCAAGACGCCATATACAACCCATGCCATTGCGGAAAGCACCGCTTTATGCGCTTTACCTTGCGCAATCATGTCTTGCACGAACACAGCACCCGTTACCAGTGTGAGGGTGAGCAGCACTTCACCAATCAAAATGATGTTGAAGAGTTGGCGTTCAACTGCCATCAATGGTGGGAGGTTTGGGTTCATTACCAGCTTTTTCTTATTCTTTAATTGGTGATCGAGCCAGGCCAATTGAATGGCGTATAAGGTGGCGATCATCAAGGTGGAATAAGAGAACAAGGCCAACGAAATATGAATCAATACCTGGGGGTTGGCTTCTAAGTGCGTGATAAAAGCGCCAGGCAATAAGGTGGCTGCGGCGAGGTTAATCGCAGAGAAGCTATAGACAACGGGGAGCAATACCCACACCCGCATTCTGAACATTAAGCCTGTTGTCATTGCGGCAATGATAAAGCTAATCAGTGATGCCACATTGAGAATGCTGAGGTTTTGCCCACTAGATGCATCAATAAGGTCGAAAAGAAGGTAGGCATGAAGGGCTAACGCGCCGCTTGCGCTAAGAAACACTGAGCGTGCTGGGATCTGGCTAGGGCCAGACAAGCCGGGAATGATCTGTATGAGCGCTGCAAAGTAAAGCAGTGCGGCAGTAATGGCGATTAAGATATCCATGTATTTTTCAGCATCGTCGCATGAAAATGAAAACATCGAGTATACCTTGCTCAACCCTTCGTCGCTATTCAAGGGCATGGATCTTTAGGGGTTATCGCTGCGTAACGCGCTACAGCGCACTGCTTTTGCGTGCTGCAGACATTATTACATTTCCCTATTTATGTACTTTGCCGGCCAATTTCGCCCCTATATTTAACCGAGACCAATAAAGAAAGTGATATAGGCACTTTAAAACTATCGTTGAAGGCATCATGTTAGCGAGAAGGATAATGCGTTATAATCGCGGCAATTTTGTGTTTATCGCCACTTAAGCCTCATTAATTGAAGTCGTGGCACCGCCGCGTAGAGAGCGAGTAGGACATGTTTGAAAACTTAACAGATCGTCTATCCCGAACGCTGAAGAACATCAGCGGTCGTGGCCGTCTTACTGAAGACAATATTAAAGACACCTTGCGCGAAGTGCGCATGGCGTTGCTGGAAGCGGATGTTGCCCTTCCTGTTGTGCGTGAATTCGTCAAACGCGTAAAAGAAGCCGCGGTTGGTCTTGAAGTATCAAAGAGTCTGACGCCAGGTCAGGAATTCATCAAGATTGTTCAATCTGAACTTGAAGCGGTGATGGGTGAATCTAACGCAGAGTTAGATCTTGCTTCGCAGCCGCCTGCAGTTGTCTTGATGGCCGGTCTACAAGGTGCGGGTAAAACAACCAGCGTCGGTAAACTGGGTAAGATGCTTAAAGAGCGTCATAAGAAAAAGGTACTGGTTGTGTCTGCCGACGTTTATCGCCCTGCGGCGATCAAACAGTTGGAAACCTTGGCAACCGATGTGGGTATCGACTTCTTCCCCTCTTCAACTGATCAAAGCCCAGTCGACATTGCCAAAGCAGCATTGGCACACGGCAAACTAAAATTCTATGACGTTGTCATCGTCGATACCGCAGGTCGCCTGCACGTCGACGAAGAAATGATGGACGAAATTAAAGACGTCCACGCTGCCATTAACCCAATTGAAACGCTGTTCGTGGTTGACGCCATGATCGGTCAAGATGCGGCGACCACGGCGAAAGCCTTCAACGATGCATTACCACTTACGGGTGTGATCCTGACGAAAGTCGATGGTGATGCACGTGGTGGTGCGGCATTGTCTGTTCGTCATATCACGGGTAAACCGATTAAGTTCTTGGGTGTGGGTGAAAAAACCGACGCACTTGAACCGTTCCACCCTGATCGTGTTGCAAGCCGTATTCTAGGCATGGGTGACGTATTGTCACTGATTGAAGACCTAGAGCGCAATGTCGACAAAGACAAAGCGGAACAACTTGCGAAGAAGTTTAAAGAGAAGAAAGGCTTCGATTTACAAGATTTTCGCGATCAGCTGCAGCAGATGAAAAACATGGGCGGCATGATGGGAATGATGGATAAGCTTCCGGGCATGTCTAACCTTCCTGATGATGTGAAGAACCAAGTGGACGACAAAATGTTTGTTCAAATGGAAGCCATCATTAATTCCATGACAGCGAAAGAACGCGCTCGCCCAGACTTGATTAAAGGTTCACGCAAGAAACGTATTGCTGCGGGTTCTGGTACTCAGGTTCAAGACGTTAACCGCTTGCTTAAACAATTTACCCAGATGCAGAAGATGATGAAAAAAATGCAGAAGGGTGGAATGAAGAACATGATGCGCAATATGAAAGGCATGATGGGTGGTATGGGCGGCGGTGGCGGCATGTTCCCACGCTAAATACTTTCTTCCTTCCTTATATAACGAAGACTTAAAGCGGCGGAGTTTCGCTAAGTGATTGAATGCTTCTTACAGCTGGTGCTTTTTTAGCTAAAGCAGTTGCATTCGATCACAGAAAGCGTAAAATTCCGAGGCTTTATTTTGGCACGAGGCCCCGTACTACTACGGGGCCAATTTAATTCAGTAATGCAAAGAGGACGATATGGTAACCATTCGTTTGGCACGTCACGGCGCTAAAAAGCGTCCATTCTATCAAATCGTTGTTGCCGACAGCCGCCAAGCGCGCGACGGTCGTTTCATCGAGAAAGTAGGTTTCTTCAACCCTATCGCACAGGGTCAAGAAGAGAAGCTGCGTCTAGACCTGGATCGCGTTAACCATTGGGTTGGCGAAGGTGCAGCTGTTTCTGACCGCGTAGCACGACTGATCAAAGACGCAGCGAAAGCGGCGTAATTAATCAGTGTCAGGGTTGAAAGAAAAGATGAGTGAGCAAGAAAAGGTTGTAGTAGGCAAGCTAGGTTCTTCTTATGGCATCCGTGGCTGGCTCAAAGTTTTTTCTTACACTGAAAATGCTGAAAGTATTTTTGACTACAAACCTTGGTTCATCAAGGTGCGTGGCGAGTGGCAAGAGTTTCAAGTCGAAGACTGGAAACGCCACGGTCAAGGGTGGGTTGGCAAATTGAATGGTCTGGATCTGCGTGAAGACGCTCAGGCTATGACAAATGCTGAAATCGCTATTAATGCAGACGCTTTACCTGCGCTGTCAGATGAAGAATTCTACTGGCGCGAATTGTTCGGAATGGACGTGTTCACGACCCAAGGTTACAACCTTGGTAAAGTCACTGACATTTTGGAAACAGGTTCTAACGATGTATTGGTAGTGGCTGCCAATGTGAAAGATGCTTTTGGTAAGAAGGAACGACTAGTACCGTTCCTCGATGGGCAAGTCATCAAGCTGATTGATCGCTCTGCTCAACGGATCGAAGTTGACTGGGATCCTGGATTTTAAATCCCCCGGTAACGTTTAAAGTCATGGGAGAGGAAATATGTGGGTTGGTGTTATCAGCCTTTTTCCTGAGATGTTCCGTGCTGTTACCGAATTTGGGGTAACTGGCCAGGCGGTAAAAAAAGGCCTGCTCAAGGTAGAAACGTGGAATCCCCGCGATTTTACCCATGACAAACACCGGACTGTCGATGACCGTCCATATGGTGGAGGCCCGGGCATGTTGATGATGGTACAGCCTTTGCGCGATGCCATTGAAGCTGCCAAAAATACCGCCGGAGGCAAGGCGAAAGTGGTTTACCTATCACCTCAAGGCCGTAAGCTTGATCAAGCTGGTGTTGAGGAGCTGGCGCAGAACGAGAAGTTGATTCTTATCTGTGGACGCTATGAAGGAGTAGACGAGCGCATTATACAAACCGAAGTCGATGAAGAATGGTCTATCGGTGATTTTGTGCTCAGTGGAGGCGAACTGCCTGCCATGACGTTAGTGGATGCAGTGGCTCGGTTTGTTCCGGGTGTACTGGGAGACTTTGCGTCAGCAGAAGAAGATTCTTTTGCAAATGGCTTGCTAGATTGCCCGCACTACACGCGACCTGAAGTATTAGACGGATTAGAAGTACCTGCGGTACTGAAGTCTGGCAATCATCAGGACATTCGCCGTTGGCGACTACAACAGTCGCTAGGCCGAACCTGGCTCAGAAGACCAGAGCTCCTGGAAAACCTAGCTCTGACTGACGAACAGGAATTACTGCTTGCAGCGTTCATTAGTGAACACAATGCAAGTACCTAAACATACTTAGTATCAGTTTATTCTAGGGTATAGAAAATGAGTAACATCATCAAAGCGCTCGAAGAAGAGCAACTTAAGCAAGACCTTCCTGAAATCAAAGTGGGTGACACTGTTGTTATTCAGGTTAAAGTTAAAGAAGGTAACCGTGAGCGTCTACAGGCCTATGAAGGTGTTGTAATCGCGAAGCGTAACCGTGGTCTACACTCTGCAATCACCGTTCGTAAGATCTCTAACGGCGAAGGCGTTGAGCGTGTATTCCAAATCCACTCGCCAGTGGTTGACAGCATTACTGTTAAGCGCCGCGGTGCAGTACGTCGTGCCAAACTGTACTACCTGCGTGAGCGTTCTGGTAAGGCAGCTCGTATCAAAGAGCGTCTGGCTAAGAAATAATCGCTCCGGCGTTTATGATCCCTTCAAAGGGATAGCGAAAAGCCCGCCATTTGGCGGGCTTTTCTTTTTTGTACATTTACGTTCATGGTGTGCTTGTCGATACTTCCCTATAATGCGTTTTCGCATAAGGAGAAATACGCGTGCAGTACGATTGGATTTTGTTTGATGCCGATGAAACCCTGTTTTCATTCGATGCATATTTAGGTTTGCAAACCCTGTTTTCTCGATTGGGTGTCGAATTCACACGCACTGATTTCGATGAGTACCAAAAAGTAAATAAGCCGCTGTGGGTGAAGTACCAAGACGGTGAAATTAATGCAAAACAGCTTCAAGAAGACCGTTTTATCATTTGGTCTGATCGCCTCAATATTCCTCCCTTTGAACTCAATCGCCTTTTCCTCGAAGCCATGGCTGATATCTGTAAGCCGCTCGAGTTTGTCAGCGATATCGTTCCTCTGCTTTCTCAACAAGCAAAGCTTGGCATTATCACCAATGGCTTCACACAGCTTCAGCAAGTCAGATTAGAAAAAACAGGACTCAGTGCCTTTTTTGATCTTGTGGTGATATCGGAAGAAGTGGGCGTGGCTAAACCCGATCCTGCTATTTTTCATTTGGCCTTTGAGCAAATGGGTCAGCCCGCGCTTTCTCGTGTACTGATGGTTGGGGACAATCCTGACTCTGATATTTTGGGTGGCATGAATGCCGGCATTGATACGTGTTGGCTGAATGTTGATAGCAAACCTGTACCAGAAGGCATTGCGCCTACCTATGTTGTTTCCTCTTGGAAAGCGCTGGGCGCTGCGTTGTTATAACCGCTGACGATGATTTGGTCATGAAGACGGAACGTTTAGCGTTTCGTCTTTTTTTTGGCTAGTGCATTTCTCTGTCGTGAATTCTCTCGAGCAAGTATGACCCTGATTCCATAAATTTAGGGATTCGCAGGAGGTGTCAAAGATAGAACATCGCTTGAGATACAAACACGCTTCACTGTCTAAAACGTCAGCGATTGATCGGCATATGGCGGGGTTTCTTTCCTCGCCCAATATGACGGCTCAAGCCAGTTCACTGCGCGTTTTTCTGGCAATCATGCCATTAAAATCAGAGGAGAGCGGCAATGGAATCGGTTGAAAAGCAATTGGTTGGTGCATTGGCAAGAAATTGGTGGGTGCTGTTACTCAGAGGCATCGCGGCGGTGGTGTTTGGCGTGATGGCGTGGACGATGCCACCCAGCCAATCGATTGAAACTCTCGTCTTGGTTTTCGGCGCGTACGCTTTCGTTGATGGATCTTTGCAAGTGTGGACCGCACTTGTTGAGCGAAGAGAACGAGATAATTGGATGCTACTGATGCTTTGGGGGGTAATTGGTATTGGTGCGGGTGTGATGACGTTTTCCGTCCCTGAACTCACGGCGGTAGCACTGTTGTTTTACATTGCCGTTTGGGCGATTGCCAAAGGGGTATTGGAAATCATTGCCGCGATCAGGTTGCGAAAAGAAATCACTGGGGAATGGCTACTTATTCTTGGCGGTATTATTTCTATTTTGTTTGGTGGTTTCCTAATGGCGAATCCCGCAGAAGGGGCGATAGCGCTGCTTTGGATCATCGCCCTGTATGCATTTGTATTCGGCCTGCTGTTTATCGTACTTGCGTTCAAGTTGAAGAAAGTCGGGGCATCTGCTTGATGACTTTTCGGCAGCCAAGCGTATTGGAATCGTCTATAGTACGTTTCTGTTTTTTGTCGCTTTATAGGATTTGAGGGCGCTATGGTTAAGAGTATTGCACTGTCGTTGTTAGTGATGACAATGGTGGGTTGCGTGAGCATTGATAGCGCGGAATCACTCGCCGCGGAAGGCAAGTGGCAAGCCATTGGAGAAAGTGATGGCGTTCGTGGTTTACCATCTCGCTCTTTGAGTGACTTGGCCGAGTTGGCACAAAAGGCCGGGGTGGCAAGTGCCAATGTGGGTAACTACGAATCGGGCTATATGTCAGGCGTTGATAAGTATTGCGACGTGAACAATGCCTATGATATTGGTCTTTCTGGTTTTCGATATTTAGGTGTGTGCGCAAATGCACCTGACGGCTTGCGTTTCCAAATGGAATACCAACGTGGTTTTGAAGACTTTCAGTCTGCCGACCAAACTTTCTAACTGTTCAGATTGAATTGAACGCTTTTTCTATACCCAAGCAATTTGAAGGTGCTTAACGAATGTTGCATCGCTAGGTTGTTTGGGTATCGAGAATAACCTTATCGGCGTTCCCTCTCTGTATACAAATCCTTCCATTTTTCTTTTTCGTACTCTGCTCTTTCTTACGCCTTTAAATCTCGTATTTTTTGATGTTATTGTATCAATTGTAAATTTAAGTTTACGTTGTTTGTTTTTCTTTACGAAAGGGTTGCATTCATGGGTGGGCTTGTTAAGGTGTGTCTCAATGCGTTAAAACGCAAAGCGAATATTACGCGACTAAAAAATCAAACGACACGCGAAAGGAAGTTTTTCATGGAAAGAGATCTACTGACGAATGTACATATTCAAGATGAAACAGTACTGATTACACCAGAACAATTGCGCCAAAAGCTACCAGTGAAAAACGAAACGCTAGCCTCTATTTCTGCTGCTCGCCAAGACATCGCCAATATCATCCATAAGAAAGATCACCGCCTGTTGGTGGTGTGTGGGCCATGTTCTATTCACGATACTGATGCGGCGATCGAATACGCTAAGCAATTAAAAGCGTTGTCTGAAGAGTTAAAGGATCAGCTCTACATTGTGATGCGTGTTTACTTTGAAAAGCCAAGAACCACCGTTGGCTGGAAGGGGCTGATCAATGACCCACATCTGGATGGCTCATTTGAAGTAGAAGCGGGGTTACACAAAGCGCGTGAATTGTTGATCACATTGGCCGACATGGGGATTCCTCTGGCAACAGAAGCGCTGGATCCGATTAGCCCTCAATACATTGGTGATCTGTTTAGCTGGGCGGCGATTGGTGCGCGTACCACTGAATCACAAACCCACCGTGAAATGGCAAGTGGCCTATCTATGCCGATTGGCTTTAAAAATGGCACGGATGGCAGCTTGGCCACCGCCATTAATGCGATGAAAGCCGCGGCGTCGGGTCACCGTTTCATGGGTATCAATAAAGAAGGGCAAGTTGCACTGCTAACAACCGGCGGTAACCCAGATGGTCATGTCATTCTTCGTGGTGGTAAACAAACTAACTACGATTCTGTCTCTGTGACGGAATGCGAAAATGAGATGAAGGAAGCAGGGCTTGAAGCGTCACTAATGGTAGACTGCAGCCACGCGAATTCACGTAAAGACTACCGTCGTCAGCCTTTGGTGGCAGAAGATGTGTTCCATCAAATTCGTGAAGGTAACAAATCTATCATTGGTCTGATGATAGAAAGTAATATCAACGAAGGAAATCAATCGGCTGATTTGCCTCGTGAAGAAATGGCATACGGTGTATCTATTACAGATGCATGCATCAATTGGCAGGAGACGGAAAAGCTGCTGCGCCATGCTCATGATGAATTGATTCCCTTCTTGGAACAGCGTTTATAAAGGATATAAAGCCCCATGGTTGCAGAGTTGTCCCGCTTGCGGGATCAGATTGACGAAGTAGATAAACAAATGGTGGAGTTGCTTGCTCGACGCCTTTCACTGGTTGCTGAAGTGGGTGAAGTAAAGAGTAAGCATGGATTGCCTATTTATGCCCCTGATCGAGAAGCTGCGATGCTTGCATCTCGGCGTGAAGAGGCATCGTCTAAAGGCATTCCCCCTGATCTGATTGAAGATATTCTGCGCCGTACGATGCGTGAATCCTACGCCAGCGAAAATGATTCTGGGTTTAAATGCTTGAACCCAGAACTGCGTTCTATCGTGGTGGTGGGCGGCAACGGTCAACTAGGCTCGCTGTTCTGCAAACTGTTCAAACTGTCGGGTTATGATGTGAAAATCTTGGGTAGCCAAGACTGGGATCGTGCCGATGAGATATTGGCCGATGCGGGAATGGTGGTAGTGACGGTGCCCATTAATCGTACCGATAGCATTATTCGCCAACTAAGCAATTTGCCCGATGATTGTATTCTTGCTGACTTAACGTCGATTAAAAGTGA
This sequence comes from Enterovibrio norvegicus, assembly GCF_002876705.1. Taxonomy (GTDB): domain Bacteria; phylum Pseudomonadota; class Gammaproteobacteria; order Enterobacterales; family Vibrionaceae; genus Enterovibrio; species Enterovibrio norvegicus_B. The sequence goes on from NZ_MDAG01000022.1 coordinate 111,169, forward strand.
GCCGCTACAGGCTATGCTGGAATCGCATGCTGGTCCAGTTGTTGGTCTTCATCCTATGTTTGGTCCAGACATTGCCAGTCTTGCCAAACAGGTGATTGTGTACTGTGATGGGCGAAACCCAGAAACGTACCAATGGCTACTTGAGCAGTTCCGTATTTGGGGCGCGAGCTTACATCGCATCAGTGCGATTGAACATGATCAAGGAATGACGTTGATTCAGGCCCTTCGCCACTTTACGTCCTTTGTTTACGGTCTGCATCTTGCTGAAGAAAATCCAAACTTGTCGCAATTGACGGCGCTAAGTTCACCGATTTATCGCTTGGAACTTGCGATGGTTGGTCGCTTGTTTGCTCAGGATGCGCAGCTATATGCGGATATCATCATGTCTTCTTCCCAGAATATTGACATGATCAAGCGCTTCCACGCGCGCTTCGGTGATGCAATTGCGTTGCTAGATAGCCAAGATAAAGAAGGCTTTATTTCGACCTTTGGGCAAGTTGAAAGTTGGTTTGGTGAGTTTGCACCGCGCTTTTTGAAAGAAAGCCAAACGCTCTTACGACAAGCGAACGACACCGCACACCGTTAAGTGTGGTTTGAACGATAAAAAGGAGCCTTTAGGCTCCTTTTTTGATCGTACCGGATTTGTATTTAGCCGTTATCGAAAGGTGTGTTACACGTCGATTTCGCAAGGCGCGACATTTTCGATAGGGTAGGTGCCAAGCACTTTGATATATCGTGTCAGGCGCGTGAGTTCTTCGAGGGCATCTTTCATTACATCGGTACGTAAGTTGCCTTCCACATCCACATAGAACATTTCTTCCCATGGATTACCAAGCACGGGGCGCGACTCGAGTTTGGTCATGTTGATGCCGTGATTTCTCAAAACCAACAAGCTTTCAACCAATGACCCCGCGGTTTGTCCTGTCGACATAATGAACGTGGTTTTCGCTGGAATGAGTGCGGTTACTTCAATGGGTTTCCGTGCAACCACAATAAAACGGGTATGGTTTTCTTGCTGATTGGCGATGCCTGATTTTAGCGGCGTTAAACCATAAAGTTCACCACTGCTTGCATTTCCAATCGCGGCCACTTTCGGGTCTTTTAGCTTGGCCACTTCTTTCATCGCTTCGGCAGTGCTTTGGCAATACTCTTGTTTCACATTACCCAATGAACGGAGAAACTCGCTGCATTGTTGGTGTGGTTGGGGGTGAGAGTAAAGCACTTCGATGACATCGACATCAGTATCCACTGCAGTCAGTAGGCAATGCTCAATAGGTTGCGTTATTTCACCAACGATAGAAAGGCGCGTGTGTTGGAGTTGGTCGTACACATCGTTGATAGAGCCAGAACTGGTGTTTTCAATGGGAAGTACACCGTAGTCAGCATTGCCGTTCTCAACCACTTCAATCACTTCTTTGAAGCTTTGACATTGGATTTCGGCAAGCTTCGTGTTTTTCCGTGCAAAGAAATTGCGTGCAGCAAGGTTGGAATAAGAGCCTTTTCCACCAAGGAAAGAGACCCGAGCCAGTGGCTGCTCGTTATCTGGATTGGTCAGTCGTTGTAAAAATGCTTGTTGGTAAAGCACCGAATCTTCAATGATGGAATGGAAGATCTTTGTGACGTACTGAGGGTCAAGCTCATGGGTTTTACCGTCAGCAACCAATTTTTCCAATAACACTTGTTCACGCTCGATATCGCGAACGGGTTTTTGCGTTTGGATTTTACTTTTTGCGACTTCTAAGCTGAGTTTTCTGCGATCAGCAAGCAATGAGAGTAATTCCTGATCGATACGACTCACATTGATGCGGATATCATCAAGCGACAGTGTTGGTTTGCTCATTCCCTTATCCTGTTTTAATGCTGACCCTAATAAAAAGCCTCCCTGATGAGAGGGAGGCTTTGGGATTTCTTTGCTATCGATGCTCGCCCTTAGCCCCGCCTAATTAAATGCGGAAAAAGAAACGAAAGAAAAATGGAGAGGTCGGTTTCATCGATAGTGCTTTGTTTGGTGTAATATTGCTCAACCTTATTGGGCTGGCTCTTTTATGTCAAGACGAATCAGCCCCGCATGTGCGGGGCTGATTGTTAGTGTATGTAGAGACTTAGACAGCTTCTTCTTCATCAGCAGGCAATTCGATATGGCTCGCGCGTCGCGCTTCTCCTTTGTGTGCTTGCTTGTTGAGTTGTTTTTCTAGTTTCTGGCCTGCTTCGTTAATCGCGGCATACATGTCTTCATGTTCCGCCGAAGCAATCAGAGTAGTGCCTGGTACAGATACCCCTGCTTCAATTTTAAATTTCTTGTTGGGCTCTTCACTGATAACGGCATGAGGGTTAATGAGAGCGACTTGCCACTTCTCCAGCTTTTCAAAGCGGGCAGTAATGCGTTCACGAATAGCAGCAGTGATGTCGATGTTTTTACCAGTAATTTCTACTCTCATAGGTCTTTCCTCTTTTGCTTGCCCTTTGCTGGGCTCACTTTCAGATTACGTTTCTGTAGAAGAAATAATGTGATTCAAATCACCATTTTGTCTGCGGGTCGGCGTTGTCGAGCCATGTTGTGATCCTGTCAGAATCTCTTAATGAAATGCACCAGAAAGTGCTTGAAAGCAGCAAGATAACTAAGGCAGTATGGAAAGATAAGGTCGCTAACGAACACTGAACGTTAGGGACATCGTTCGTGCTAAAGAACATCGTGGTGTGATTTTAACCACACGCAATTTAACTTAGCGCATTCGACCGAATATAAAAAAAGCAGCCATTGGCTGCTTTTTTTCGTTTTGTTCGGTGTGATTAGCTTTCGTTGAGTTGAATCAACTCGCGTGTACGTTTTGCGGGAACATCGAGTTTTAGCTCTTCGTAGGCTTTCAACATCAACGGCAGTGATTTTTTCGCAGCCAAGGTGTCAGGAAAATCACGTTGCAGTTCTTGGCAACGGTTGATGACGGCAATCCATGCTTCACGGCGAACATAGAAATCCGCGGTCGCGAGTTCATAGTCAGCCAGACGATTCTTTAGTGCCACCATGCGTTTTTGAGCATCAGCTGCATATTCACTGTTTGGGTAACGATCAAGCAGACGTCTGAAGTCGACAAATGCGCGACGAGACGGTTCTGGATCGCGATCGCTGCGATCAACATTTAACAGGTCATGCAGAAAACTTCTGTCTTGCGCCATGTTGGTTAAGCCACGCATGTATAACACCCAGTCCATTTCAGGGTGACCTGGGTTCATACGCATAAAGCGGTCAATGGTCGCTTCACCCAACGCCAAATCGTCATTTTTGTAATACACATAAATGAGATCTAACTGAACTTGTTCAGAGTAAGCACCGAATGGATAACGAGAATCTAGCGCTTCCAATCTTTCGATGGCGGTATTCCAGCTTCCCTCATTCAATGAAACTTGGGCTTCTTGATAAAGCTCTGACGGCGGAATGTCAGGCACAATCTCGTCCGTGCTAGAACATCCTGCCAGCAGAGAAAGGGCGAGTAGAGAAGAAAGAGTCAGGCGTTTCATTACTACGGTTGCTTCCTTGAAAGAATATTTTTCAGCCTTTGCCCATTACGGAGTCAGCCGCAAAAAGATACAATGGCGCGATAGGGGTTATTCTACCCATCGACCCGATATAATACCAACTAGTAAACGTGACCATGCCCGAGGGGTAAAAAGCCACGTTGTAGGGTATTAGTCTCATTGAGAATCAAAAAGTTCGTTATGGCACAGTATTTAGAGTTAAGCAGTACAGTTAGTGACAGCCAACTAGGACAGCGTCTGGATCAGGCGTTGGCAGAGTTGTTCCCTGATTATTCCCGTTCTCGGATCAAAGAATGGATTCTGGCCGATAAAGTAAGCGTCGATGGAGCGATCGTCAACAAGCCACGTGTGAAAATGATGGGTGGCGAAGCCATTGTCGTTGAAGCGGAAATCGAAGACGAACAACGTTGGGCAGCCCAAGACATCCCATTGGATATCGTTTATGAAGACGACGACATCTTGGTGATTAACAAACCACGTGGTTTGGTTGTGCACCCAGGTGCTGGTTGTCCTGATGGTACGATCTTGAATGGTTTGTTGTTCCGCTACCCAGATATTGCGGAAGTACCTCGTGCGGGTATCGTTCACCGTCTGGATAAAGACACAACGGGTTTGATGGTGGTCGCGAAGACCATTCCTGCTCAAACGCGTTTGGTGCGTGCACTGCAAAAGCGTAAGAAATTTACTCGTGAGTATGAAGCTATCGTTATCGGTACGATGACGGGCGGCGGTACCATTGAAAAGGCGATTGGTCGTCACCCAACCAAACGTACGCAAATGGCTGTGCATGAGCTAGGTAAACCTGCTATCACGCATTATCGTGTGGCTGAGCATTTCCGAGCACATACGCGTTTACGTGTCCGTTTGGAAACCGGTCGTACTCACCAAATTCGTGTTCACATGTCTTTCTTGAACTATCCGTTGATCGGTGATCATCTTTATGGTGGTCGTCCTCGTCTGCCGCGTAATTCAGGTGAGGATATGGTTCAAGCGCTGCGTGGTTTCGATCGCCAAGCACTTCACGCTACGATGCTGCGCTTAGAGCACCCGATCACGGGTGAACTAATGGAATGGCATGCGCCAATTCCAGAAGACATGGTGAAGCTGGCGGAAGTACTTCGTGCTGATGCTGAAGAATTCAGCGATCTGGATTACTAGAAATGGATTGGATTACGCCAAGTTGGCCTGCGCCTTCTCATGTGAAAGCTGTCAGCACAACGCGCTCTGGTGGCGTAAGTTTGTTGCCGTACTCTAGCTTAAATTTGGGAGACCATGTTCAGGATGACCCCGAGCATGTCGCGGAAAATCGTGCAATTCTCGCATCAAAGATGCAGATGGTACGAACACCAGCTTGGCTTAATCAAGTGCATGGTACTGAGGTGGTGGAACTGCCTCTGTCATCGCATTCAGTGCCTGATGCCGATGCGTCGTTTACACGTTGCGTAGGCGAAGTATGCACAATCATGACGGCCGATTGTTTACCTGTTCTTTTCTGTAATAAAGAAGGGACGCAAGTTGCTGCCGCGCATGCAGGTTGGCGTGGGTTAGTTAATGGTGTGCTCGAAGAGACGCTGGCAACATTCCCTGCTCCTGAAAATGTCTTGGTATGGTTAGGCCCTGCGATTGGCCCTTCTGCATTTGAAGTGGGTGGTGAAGTGCGCGATGCCTTTGTTGCCAATGATAGTGGCGCAGACATTGCGTTTCAGGCTCATAATGATCGCTGGCTTGCGGATATTTATTTACTCGCGAGACGCCGTTTGCAACGAGCAGGCGTGACCAATATCAGCGGTGGTGATTTATGCACTGTGTCTGAACCTGAGCGCTTTTTCTCATACCGACGAGAAAACCAGACAGGTCGTCAGGCAAGTTGCATCTGGATTGAGCACCCACCTCAACGATAAATATTTCACCTTTCAACTTGAAATTGGTCAGGGCTGCTCCCATTTGATCGGTAACAAAATACCGATGTAATGCAGAGGAGGGGCCATGCGCCTTGACCGATTTACCAGCAAATTTCAATTAGCCATTTCCGACGCCCAGTCTCTGGCTTTAGGGCGTGATAACCAATATATCGAGCCTGTGCACTTGATGGTGTCTCTCCTCAATCAGGACAGCAGCACCATTCGTCCTTTAATGACACTTCTCAACGTGGATGTTAGCCAACTACGGTCTAGCTTGAGCGAGCTTTTGGACAAGTTGCCGAAAGTGTCTGGCACTGGTGGCGATGTCCAGCTTTCTCATGGTATGGGCATGTTATTTAACATGTGCGATAAGTTATCGCAGAAGCGAAAAGACAAATACATTTCTTCTGAGTTATTCATCCTTGCTGCTGTTGAAGATAAAGGGTCGCTAGGCGAATTGCTGCGTAGCCTCGGTCTTACGACTAAAAAAGTTGAAGGGGCGATTGATAAGGTACGTGGCGGTCAGGCCATCGATGATCCAAATGCTGAAGAAGCACGCCAAGCACTCGAAAAGTTCACGGTTGATCTGACTGAAAAAGCAGAGCAGGGCAAACTTGACCCTGTTATCGGACGTGATGATGAAATTCGCCGCACGATACAAGTTCTGCAGCGTCGAACTAAAAACAACCCCGTCATCATTGGTGAGCCAGGTGTGGGTAAAACTGCCATTGTTGAAGGCCTCGCTCAGCGCATTGTGAATGGTGAAGTGCCAGAAGGGCTTCGCAATAAACGCGTATTGTCTCTTGATATGGGGTCGTTGGTCGCGGGGGCAAAATATCGAGGCGAATTTGAAGAGCGATTAAAGTCGGTTCTTAACGAGCTTGCGAAAGAGGAAGGCAACGTCATCCTCTTTATCGATGAAATCCACACCATGGTGGGGGCAGGTAAAGCCGAAGGCGCTATGGATGCAGGCAACATGCTAAAACCTGCGCTGGCTCGCGGCGAGCTTCACTGTGTGGGAGCAACGACTCTGGACGAATATCGCCAATACGTGGAGAAAGATGCCGCGCTGGAACGCCGTTTCCAAAAAGTCCTCGTCAATGAGCCAAGCGTTGAAGACACAGTAGCAATCCTTCGTGGGTTGAAAGAACGGTATGAACTGCATCATGCGGTGGAAATTACCGATCCAGCGATCGTTGCCGCGGCGAGCTTATCTCATCGTTATATCTCTGATCGTCAATTGCCGGATAAGGCGATTGATCTGATTGATGAAGCGGCATCAAGTATTCGCATGCAGATTGACTCTAAACCAGAGCAATTGGATCGTCTCGAACGTCGACTGATTCAGCTCAAGATAGAGCAGCAAGCATTGGCCAAAGAAAATGATGAGGCGAGTAAGAAGCGTCTCGAAACGCTGCAATCCGAGATTGACGAAAAAGAACGTGATTTCGCTGAGCTTGATGAAGTGTGGAATGCCGAGAAAGCAGCGCTGTCAGGTACGCAACATATAAAGAGTGCATTGGAACAAGCACGCACGGATTTGGAGATTGCGCGACGGGCTAGCGATTTAAATCGGATGTCTGAACTGCAATATGGCCGAATCCCTGAACTCGAAAAGCAGCTCGATCTTGCTAGCCAAGCAGAAATGCAAGAAATGACGCTACTGAAGAATCGTGTTACCGATGCGGAAATTGCAGAAGTTCTGTCTCGTCAAACCGGAATCCCTGTTGCCAAGATGCTCGAAGGTGAGAAAGAAAAGCTTCTTCAAATGGAAGATGAACTTCACGGTCGTGTAAAGGGGCAAGAAGAAGCAGTGAACTCTGTTGCGAATGCCATTCGTCGTAGCCGAGCGGGACTGGCTGATCCAAACCGTCCTATCGGTTCTTTCCTTTTCCTTGGTCCCACTGGCGTAGGCAAGACTGAGTTATGTAAATCACTCGCAGAGTTTATGTTCGACAGCAGTGATGCCATGGTTCGTATCGATATGTCGGAATTCATGGAAAAGCATTCAGTCGCAAGGCTGGTGGGTGCACCCCCTGGCTATGTTGGCTATGAAGAGGGCGGATATTTAACCGAAGCTGTGCGTCGTCGTCCGTATTCCGTCATATTGCTGGATGAAGTGGAGAAAGCACACCCTGATGTGTTCAATCTTCTTCTTCAAGTGCTCGATGATGGGCGATTGACTGACGGGCAGGGGCGTACTGTCGATTTTCGTAATGCAGTTGTCATCATGACATCGAACCTAGGCTCTGATCGTATCCAAGAACACTTTGGTGAGTTGGATTACGACGGTATTAAAGTGATGGTAATGGATGTCGTCAGTAAGCATTTTCGTCCGGAGTTTATCAACCGTATAGATGAAGCCGTGGTCTTTCACCCTCTTGGGCAAGAGCATATTAAAGAAATTGCCGGTGTTCAACTGCAGCATCTTGCGAAACGTATGGCTGAACGAGATTTGGTCTTGGATGTGAACGAGGATGCGCTTAGCTTTATCTCTAATGCGGGGTTCGATCCTGTTTATGGTGCGCGTCCATTGAAGCGTGCGATTCAACAAAGTATTGAAAATCCACTGGCACAAGCCATCCTTAAAGGTGAGGTGGTACCAGGTAAACCAGTGAGGTTGATTGTTGAAAATGAGCAGATCAAAGCGATTCAATGATTAATAGCATTATAGAGAGAGCAAAACGCATGTTTTGACCCTAAATTGCACTAAATGAAAGAGGTCAACCAAGGCCTCTTTCTATTTATAGCGATTAAATCATGGAGATTTGTATTGTTTTTGAGCGTTAAGTTCAAAGTTCAACCGAAAGGGAGTGTTTATGCATTTTTATACCAAAAAAGCCTTGCCAAGATCTGAACCATCCCTATAATGCGACCTCACTGACACGGCGACCGGCTCCACACGGAACTGGCCACTGAATCAGTACGGTGAAACGGCTTCAAAATTGATTGAAAATAAACGCTTGACGTTAAC
>NZ_MDAG01000023.1:0-8421 GCF_002876705.1 Enterovibrio norvegicus
TCGCTTTCTCGCTTTCTCGCGACGTCGTGATCTAATCACCTAACCTCTGCGTAACCACAAAAAACACACAGAGGGGAAGATCATGTCTAATGCCGTTCGTGAAACAGAGAAAGCCGTCATTGTGAGTTGTATTGACACCAGCAAGTATCTTGTTGGGATTGAAGCAGGGAAGGGAACCATTACTTACCAAAGAAGCCCAGCGGGCGAGCTGCTGTTTTATGGCTGCCTTAACCTCGCCAAAGCATCCTTGGTTGATCAAGGCTTCCGTGTCGCCACCTTGGTGATGGATAGCCCTTATGACGAAATGATTGGCGAGGAAGGCCACGAGAGTGCATCACACGAGATTCCGCTTGTATAATCGACCCAGTCCTCACATTTTTTGAATAAATACAGGCCGCTGTTCATCGCGGCCATTTATTCGTCACAAAAAATCACTACACTGTGCGCCAGCTTTAATGTGCGTCTACTATCTCTAGAATGTTACCAAGTGTACATTGATGTGAATTCGATGTTATTTGCAGGTGCCAGAGAGGGCGCAGCGCAGTGTCAAATCAGCCTTGAGAACTGTGTGATTTTAAGATTTGAGGAATGGCGCGATGTATTTGTTTATGCTGGATGTCGATGGAACACTCATCGACAGTTATGACTTCGATTCGGAATGTTTTCGATCTGCGATCGAAGACGTCATGGGAGTTCAACTTACAGATGAATTGGGCACGTTTTTAAACGTGACAGACATCGGTATTCTTGAAGAGTTGATTGAGCAACAAGGCATGCGCGAGAATCGCATGAAGATTCTTCGCGACGTGAAGAGTGTATTCCTGAGCAAGCTGCGCGCATACATTGCGTCCAATAGCCATGAACTCAAAGCTTCCCCAGGTGCGATTCAATTTGTTAACGACATGAAGATGCACCCTAGCGTCGTGCTTGCTATTGCAACGGGTGGTTGGGAAGAATCAGCTCGCATGAAACTTCGCGCTGCAGGGTTTGATATCAGCCAAGTGAGTTTTGCTTCTTGTTCGGATGCCATGACACGCAGCGAGATCATGGCATTAGCGGCGTTCCGTGCAAAACAAGACACTGGTGCACTCTTTACTCGCCGCGTGTATTTCGGTGACGGTGAGTGGGATAAAATGGCAACTAATACCCTTGGTTACGAATTCGTTGCAGTGGGAAATAATGTTCAACACCACACGCGTATTCCGAACTTTGCGCACTACGACGCGATTTTTGGCAAGTTAGGATTGAGCGACATGCTGAAGGCAAAAACTGCATAATCGCAACGCTTAAAACGAAAACGTTAACGAATACAAAAACAGCGCCTCATAAGGCGCTGTTTTGCTTTCTAGCTCAACTATAAACACACAAATCAGAATGACAGGGTTACCATTGCGAGATGATTATGCGTTTGCTTGGTTTGACGAGGTACGGCTCTCTTTCACTTTTTGCTTCAATTGCTCAAAGTAAATAGAGGTTTCTTGTGCAACCACGTGGCGAAGAATGATCAAGCCAATGAGGTTTGGCACCGCCATTAATCCGTTTACGATATCCGCAATTAGCCAAATCATATCCAATTTGATAAATGCACCCGAAAGAACCAATGCGACAAAGATGATTTTGTACGGCAACACGGCGCGTTGGCCAAACAAATAAATTGCACATCGCTCACCGTAGTAGTTCCAACCCAAAATGGTGGTGAATGCAAAGAACATCAAACCGATCGCAACCACGATAGGGCCATACTCTTGGTTCAATCCGATGGAAAACGCTTCTGTGGTCATTTGGGCGCCCGCGATATCCATTGACCAAACACCCGTCAAAACCAACGCCAGTCCCGTCATTGAACAGATAACGATGGTGTCCAAAAAGGTGCCAACCATAGAAATCAAACCCTGACGAACGCATGAGTTTGTTTGTGCTGATGCAGCGGCCATTGGTGCACTTCCCAAGCCAGATTCATTCGAGAATACACCCCGAGCAACACCCGATTGAATGGCAAGCATAATGCTGGCACCCACAAAACCCCCCGTCGCCGCTGTTTGTGTGAAAGCAGATTCGATGATCAAACCGATGGCGGATGGAATTGCGTCGGCATGGTTGAACAAGATGGCCGCACACGCCGTCACATAAATCACAGTCATGGTTGGTATCACTTTGCTGGCAATACCTGCAATGGATTTAATGCCGCCGATCGTGGCGGCTGCAACCAAAGTGGTTAGCACAATAGCTGTGATTTCATGTGGGATGTTGAATGCAATATGGCTTGCATCAACAATGGCATTGACCTGTGGAAAGGTACCAATACCGAAGCACGCAACACCGATGGTAAAGAATGCGAATAGACGGGCTAACCATTTTTGCCCAGCACCTTTTTCAAGGTAGAGCATTGGGCCACCAAGCATATTGCCAGATGCATCTTTCTCACGGTATTTCACCGCAAGCAGGCACTCTGCATACTTTGTTGCCATGCCAAATAGGGCTGCCATCCACATCCAAAAGAGTGCGCCTGGGCCGCCAAGCTTAATGGCCGTAGCAACACCCACAATGTTACCTGTACCAATGGTGGCTGACAGTGCGGTGCAAAGTGCGGCAAAACTAGAAACGTCACCTTTGCCTTGAACCCCTTTTTCTTTTTTAAAGATATAGGTCAACGCAAGTGGCAGTTTGAGGATCTGGATCGCGCCGAGGCGAAACGTAAAATAGACACCTGTGCCAACAAGTAGCAGAAGTAGGGGTGGGCCCCACACGAGGTTATCGATGGTTTGTAGAAAGTTATACAGTGAATGGTTCATTTATCCCCCTTTAGATTCAAAGGAGGAGAGTAGCCGCAAAAAGTAGCAGCAAAGTGGGTACTTTGTCGCGGTTATCTCCTCTGTCCTTTTGCCTGAGAGTTTCACTCGCAATCACCCAAAAAAGATTGAGTAAGCAAGTTTGCTCCTTCGGCGTCCGATTTAACGGATCTCTCCAGAGGCTCCTCCAACAACAGTCCATACCTGAACGCAAATGGCGTTCTCAGGTGCCTGAAAGATTTACTTCTTCGGCGGACGGCGATAGCCATCTCTCTCCTGCTGTCTTCATCGGAACATCAAATTTTCGCAAGTATCATAGATCACAAAATTACGATTGCAATGAGAAATAGGGGCTTTGATTGAAATGATGGGTTAAGTGAGTAAAAAATACATAATTGTGTTAATAAAAGGTTTCCGCAATGAAAAATAAAAAGAGAGATGCAGCAAAGCATTGGTTTTTTAAGGCGCAGAACATACGGGAAGTGGCTATCTTATATATGAGACGAGACGGCATTCGAAATATGGCTTCAATTCTCTCATTGAAAACCTCAGCGCTCTCTCAAGGAACTGTTATCTCGGCCGATATATTATCATCTTAGCTGGCTTGTTAGTGTAAATGACTACGTTTAACGACTTACTTGGAACCTCACCTGATGCCTCCGCTGCCACTGTAAAGCAGCGCTATAAGCTATTGTCTTCTCGAGTACATCCAGACAAGGGCGGATCGCAAGCGCTCATGCATTTGGTACGCCACTCCTACGAAAACGCTGCGAAAGGGAAAGGGCAGAATTTACTGACCATTCCTGCTTCTGCCTCCGTAAGGGAAGGTGGAACATTCGAACGTGAACTGAATCAGCTCAAGAAAGAGAAAGAAGAGCTTTCGGCGTTAAATCAACTGCTAAAAGGTCAATTGGCGCAAGCCAAGAAAGGCTCAGCTTCGCGAGAAGGCCCGATAAAGAATACTGAGTTATTGAGAAAAATCTCGTTACTTGAAGGTGAGATCGTGCTGCTCAAAGATGAGCGAAGCCGATTAATGCCACAAAAAGAAGCCGCTATTGCTGAGCAGAAAAAACTCGCCGCTGAGTTACGTCGTGTTCTTTCAGAAAACGAGGTGCTTGAAACTGAGTTAGACAGGACAAGTGGCGTAAAAAGTCCCGGCTTGATGCCTTGGGCAAGCAAGTTTTGGCTACCTGCAGTGATCGTTTCTCTATGCCTTGCCGTTGTGATTATTGGTGCGAGGCAAGTGAGTTGGCCTGATTTTACTACCTGGTTTGAAGACGCGTCGATTGAGCCCAAAACGCCGACGGTTAAAGTGGTCTACATAGAAAACGAGACGGATGGCCAACAGGAAAACGTCCTCGAACCTGTCGATGCGCAAAAAGAAGCAGTGCGTAACGAACCGATGCCATTTTTACAGCTAACGAGCAAGCCGGGCGTATGGTCACTTGCTCGTTTTACAGTATCTGAAGCGCCTTATATTGCAATACGCAGTGACAAAGGTTCGTACATTGTCACTGATTGTTCGGGTAGTTTTAATTTGTACTTAAATAAACCGTTCAAGCCTTTGCGTGTGCCAGCAAACTTGATTTATTTGCATCAAAATCAACACTTTCATGTGTATGACATACCCTATGGACAAGGGTCGTCCTCAGACAGTTGGATGCAGAGCCGCAAACTGCAAATCAATGATGAATATTTTACGAGCAATGAATTCAAAACAAGCGCAATGGCACTCTTAGAAAAATGCAGCAAACGGTCGTGAGCTGAGAGTAAGACAAAAGATTGATCAACATTTTAATGTCATGCATACGCAAAAAATGAAAACTCGTTATAAGCTTATGAATAGCTAGAGATATTTGGAGTACCGACACACATGTCACAAGAAAGCTACTTGTTGCATAAGTTTAAACCAGAACGTCAAGACATGGCGAAGGGCATCCTCGCTCGTCAACGCTTGGTGGTCAGTGAATGTGTGGGAATTAAAGGTTATGTCACCGGAATTGGTATTCCTGCATGGTCAGACAACAACGAGCCTTCGAAGTTTGATGCGCAAGTCGTGCAGACGATTATGCAGTCAGGGTGCCGACTGATAGGCAAAACACAGGTTGATGATTTTGGCACCAGTATAAGCGGCATCAATCCCTTCCTCGCTAAACTGTCCAATCCCTATTCTTCAGAACGTCGCTTAGGCGGCTCGTCTTCTGGCGCTGCATTGGCGATTACTCAAGGCGCTGCCACGATAGCGGTCGGTAACGACTGCTGTGGTGGGGTGATCATTCCCGCGGCTTATAACGGACTTTATGCTTATCGCCCGTCTCCCGAGTTGTTAGACATGCGTGGTATTGCCACGGTTTCTCCTTCATTTGATGCGGTGGGTGTCATGGCGAAGCATTTGCCGTCGTTGCATCAAATCGCAGAGAAATGCTGGACGAAAGCACTTCGGCCTGTGAAGCTAAAAACAGTCAAGTACGCGTCAAGCCTGTTTCAAGATCTGTTGCCCATTGAAGCGATGTTGGAGTGGGAAGTGTTCTTTTCGACAGTTAAAGTTCCGAAAGAAGACGTTGCAACGTTTAGCAAGTTGATGTTGACGCAAGCGCAGAATATTCATTCGGTGATCTTAGGGCGAGAGATCGACTTTGAATACGGTCAGTGGCTTGATCATTACAAGCCGAAAATGTCTCAAGAAACTGAAGAGTATCTGAAGCGCATTCGAGGCAAAAGCTTTAAAGAGTTTGTAGAAACGAAAAAGAAGCGTGAATTTTTCACCAATACCTTTCAAGGCCTATTGAGCAGTGGGGAGTTATTAATGATCCCGACATCGCCGGGTCCTGCTGCAGAGAATGATGCTTTTGACCTTGAGACCTTCTTGATTAACCAGCGTCGCCTTTACGCGATTGCCGAAGTTGCAGGCTTACCGCAACTCACACTCCCATTGTTGACGGTTGATGGCATGCCGATGGGTATTTCATTGCTTGCACTTCCTGGTGAAGACCGTCTGTTATTTGACACTGCTGAACGTTGGTTTATCTAAAATAACACCGTGATACGCAACAAGTTTATCTTCCCAATTTTCGCCGTCCGTAGCCCACAAATCCCCCCTTTTCATGACTAGCGATTTCATCAACAGGTCAAGAAAAATTTATTTTTTTGACAAAATGCTGGTAATTCATTGTATTTAATGGAAAAAATAGCAATTGGCCTCATGCTGACCTATGCACAGAATCTGTGGATAACTAGGTGAATTAGTAGGTGGTGAAATATACTAAGTGATTGTTATATATTGATTTAATAGGTCGTATTAGATGGTTTGCTATCAGGTTTTTGCCTGTGAATGGTCTCTATTTCGATAAAATGAACAAAGTGGCGTGTTTTTGTATCAAATATCTTACGGCGCGGGTTTGTTTGAATAACAACATTTGGTCAGAGTGTTGGCTAAATGAGATCAAAGATAACTCTTTGAAGAGGGCACTAGATTTAACCGTCAAATGTTCCACGCTTTCTCCACCTTTATTGGAATCGAATGCGTGGAACTGATTTGAGATTAATGTGAAGAGGAGGGTGAACCACCAAACTCTTCAACGAAGTCAGACATACCGTTCTCGTTGTTGTCTTCTCCGCCAAAATCATCATCCGTATTTAGCCTGCCATCCCCATTAGTATCGAATGCAGCAAAATATGTATTGTTGATGTCATAGCTCGTTCCATCGTTTAGCGGGTTTTGGCTTTCGAGATCAAGGTAGTCTGGAATGTTATCTCCATCGCTATCCGGCGCAGGGTCAACACTTCCTTGAAGGCTCAAGTCGGTAAGCGTGAGCGAATCTCCCACGCTCCAAATACCCGCTTCGAGCACGTCTGGGATCGTGTCATTGTCACTGTCCAGGTCAAACTCATTGAGAACGTTGTCTCCGTCCTCATCTAGGGAAGAGCCAGCGCCAGACTGAGGAATCAATTGGATATCGCTGATACGGAAATTACCGCTGTGGAAGCTACTGTCGATGTAGAAATCAGGAAGGCTACCACTGATAAATACTTCTCGCACCGTGTTGTCATTGTGACGATATACGATGATGTCTTGCGATACCTCGATTGATAGGGTGTCACCAACAGCGACCCTAGGGTTTGTGGCATCACTGATGTTCGTACCGTTCTCGTAGATATATAAGTTTCCGTTCGAGAGGTAAAAAGCATAATCAATGTCTGTGTAGCTTGCTGAGCTTTCAACACTGCCTAGCCCTAGCATGTTGTAAGAGCCAAGCGAGGCAACCTTAAACGTCAGTTGATACCCGTCAGTAAACCCATACGTCGAAAAACGCTCAGAGTTGGCTTGATGTGCCCAGCTTCCCCCATTTGCGCGTAGCTCATCATCAGTAAATTCGGCATTGCCGTTAAAGTACGTCCAATTTGTTACGTCGACAGACACACGTTTTTCAACGGCGTTTGAAAGACCATCATTGTCGTTATCAATATCAGCATTGTTACCTGTACCGTCTCCATCAGAATCTAATGTCTCTGTTACATCCGTTGGGAAGGCATCGCCGTTATCACCCACACCGTCGCCGTCCGTGTCAGTATCCTCTGAAGGATCGAACGGGAAGGCATCATAGATATCGAGCGTGCCATCGTTGTCATCGTCATCATCATTAGGATTAGACAGACCATCGCCGTCGGCATCTTCCGCACGATCATCCACGCCGTTGCCGTTCAGATCGTTACCGCCGAGTTCATCATTGCCATCGAGCATGCCGTCGTTGTTGCTGTCGAACGCCGCAAAGTCGTA
Source organism: Enterovibrio norvegicus (assembly GCF_002876705.1). Classification (GTDB taxonomy): domain Bacteria; phylum Pseudomonadota; class Gammaproteobacteria; order Enterobacterales; family Vibrionaceae; genus Enterovibrio; species Enterovibrio norvegicus_B. The sequence goes on from NZ_MDAG01000023.1 coordinate 7,567, forward strand.
ACCGTGCATGTCGAAAGCTGTGCCGTCATTCAGGGCGTTTTGGCTTTCCAAATCAAGATAATCAGGAATGCCGTCGCCGTCGGAATCTGGGGTAGGGTCAACGCTGGCTTGCAGGTCAATGCTATCAACAGTCAGGCTGCCATCGGCATCAGCGAGGCCAGCTTCGATCACGTCAGGGATGGTGTCGTTGTCGGAGTCCAAATCCACATCGTTGTTCACGCCGTCATTATCTGCATCGGCAGTAAAACCCGATCCGGACAGGGGTGTGAGCTCGATGTTGCTTAAACGCACTGTGCCGCTGTAGAAGCTGGAGTCGACATAGAAGTCTGGCGTGTCGCCGCTGTAACTGACTTCTCTGATTTGTTCGCCATTACGAAGGTAACGCACGGTGCCGTTATCAACTTCCAGCGTCAGCACATCGCCGACCGCCACACTGCCTGCGCCAAAGTTGACGCGGTGTGAACCATTTTCGTAGATATACAGGGTGGTATTGACAATGTAGAAGGCAAAATCAATATCAGTGTAACGTGCTGTGGTTTCGGTGTTACCGAGACCAACCATGTTGTTGCTGCCGAGGGCATCGACGGTGAAATTGAGACGGTAGCTGTCATCAAATCCATAGGTAGAAAAACGTGCGGAATTAGCTTGGTAAGACCAAGAACCACCGTTGGCGGAGAGCACACCGTCAGTGAAGCTGGAATTACCGGTTTGCACCGGCCAATCCACAATGTCAGCACTGGTGCGAAGCTCTAACTCATCGGATAAACCATCGTTATCGCGGTCGATGTCGCTGTTATCCCCCACACCGTCGCCATCTGAATCCGCGGTTTCAGTAGCATCTGTTGGGAAGGCATC
>NZ_MDAG01000024.1:0-42987 GCF_002876705.1 Enterovibrio norvegicus
GAATCCCTCTTCACCGACCATATTTAAAAGGCCTCGCAGAAATGCGAGGCTTTTTTCGTTTAAATCTCAGAGATTTGGCAGGTCATGCGTACAGCATGTAGAAGCCAAAACTCACGTAACCCCCCCTCTACTTATCACTTTAGAAAGCCTTCGCAGACATGCTGGAGAATTTTACGTATCTAAAATGATGAAAAATCGCCTTATTTTTACTTTCAATGTATGTGCAGTATCCAATTACGTGACTGTAAGAGATACAAGGTGTTCCAAATTCTGTTTGAATTTGATTTGGCTCATTTCTCTATCTAATAGTCTGAAATTATTCGACTTTTCCCCATTGACTTTAAAGTCAGTTACTTACATATTTGCGCGAACTATTAATCATTAACTACGAATGTATAAATGAAACTGAAATTACTTCTAAGTGTGTTTTTTTCAATTTCCTTGGCCGGGTGCTCATCAAGTATCCCAATGAATGCAGTCCCTCATGTAGAGAGCTATCAAGTTCCTAAGCAAGGAACTCAGGTCCAGTCTTATGTCGGTGAGTACATGATTAACCAAGGAGTTAGGGCGACTTCTCCGTACTTAGTAGTTGAACATCTAATGGATGGTGTTAGTTACAACATTGGGGCTGGTGATTATCCACTACTGGGAACTGAGAAAAATGGTCGTCAATATTTTTCAATTTACTCTCAAAATGGAGGGTACGTCCAACCAGGCGTATTTGTAGATCCTCCTTTTGCGCTGTCGCCTGATGAGAAAAAAGGGTTGTGCGTTTCAACTGTTTTCGTAAAAAATGCGTCCTGTTATGAGCAAGGAATTTACGCAGTAAAAAATAAAACGGTGGAAAGCAACGGATCTTTCCAGCAGCGACTAATTTACAACGGTTCATTTGGAGACAAGATCAATATTTCTTATAGAGAGTTTTCAGACAGCCAAGCTCGTGATGCTTTCACTAACAATGTCGAATATGATATGAGCAAATCTCGTGTGATAAATTACAAAGGTGCCCAGATAGAAGTTATCGACTTTGATAACTCCTCTATTACTTACAAAGTCTTAAAGCATTTTCGCTGAGTGAGTAGGTATATTTACAAGTATTTGTAATCTAGCAACCGAGAGATAATTTTGGTTTGGATGTACTGTTCTAAATCTTTTTTGGGGGAGTAATCCTCTGAAAGAGATTTGTTCACTACCACAGCCGCTACTTTACGGTAAAATACCCATCATTAAAGAATCAGCCAGCATCAACAGGGCAGTACTATGCGCAAGTCATTCATTATTTGGTTTATTTTGCTTTTCTTCGTATCAATGATTGTGACCAAAGTGGTGGTCGGCAGCTAACGCCGACCTTTTTATCGCTAAGGTAATTCAGGCAGTACGCAGCCCGCTTTTTGGCCTTGATTCAATTGCGTGATAGTGAACCCTTTATTTTTCAATAAGGTTAGTAGCCCCTCTTCTCCCGGCAAATGTAACGCCCCCACAATCACCACATAATCTCCGTTCTGGATTTGCGTTGAATCGGTCAGCATTTCAATCCAGTTTAAGTTTCTATCGACAAGAATCTTACGTTCGAAATCGTTCGTATCACTCATATCATCGGCAATGGTAGCCATTTTCTCGCTGTCACCAAGGTGCCACGCCTCAATCATACAAGGCAGAAAACTCTTCGATAACTCCCAATGCAATAAGGTGTCGTCGAGCAGTTCAATACCATCATCGCGGGCGTTAGCGAGCAGATCTATTTGTTCTTGCACGGTTTCTAGGCTGATGACGGGAAGGTTAAGACTGTCGGTTCGAGACAGAAAATGTAAGTCGACGCCCAGCATTTGGTGAAATTGCAGCTTCTTAGTTTGCGCTATCTGCAAGACCATCGCTGTTTGCCAAGGCGGCATGTTGAGTAGTAAGGAATCTTGATAGCCGAGTTCTGTTGCTATCTCAGCAAGTTGAGCGCGCTGCTTTGACGTTATTACATCACCTGATGGCTTGCCTTTGGGTATGTTTAATTGGGTATCGTTGATGATATCAGCTTCAACAATCAGGGCGTCAGCTGCCACAAAGCGAGATTCAATAATGTCGGGAAGTGGGTAGAACTCTGGCTTACCGACATGGACTGAGCCCATGAGGGTATAAGTGAGGTCACCTTTTTGTGCTTGCCAGACCAAAGGTTCGGCTGTCACTGCTTGCGCGAAGAAAAGTGAAAATAATGCGGGGAAAAAACGTTTCATTAAGCCTCCATAACCGTGATTTTCAGTATGGAGGCTACGGGTGTAAAAGTCAGCTTTAGTTGTGCTTGTTATACACCATGGTCATGCCTGTATGAGAAAAGGCGACAACGTTATATGCATCTTTCTGGTTGCCGTATTCCATACCTGGAGAGCCCATCGGCATGCCAGGCACGGCAAGGCCCGCCAGTTTAGGTTTCTTCTCTAAGAAGCTTTTTACGTCGCTTGCAGGAATGTGGCCTTCGAAAACATACCCATCAATAACGGTTGTGTGGCAAGACGCCAATTGAGGCTTGATGCCGAATTTTTCTTTAATCGGATTCATGTTGACGTGATCTTCAGAAATCATGTCGAAGCCATTGTCTTCCATGTGTTTTACCCACTCTTTACAACAGCCGCAGTATGGGGATTTATAAGTTGTACCTGTTGCAGCCAGTGTGCTTGTTGAAAGCAGAACTAGGGATAATGCGGCGAACTTCGGCAGGTTTTTCATTGTTTTCTCCTCAATGCGTCGAGACCTTTATTGCAGCAGTGCAGCGAGTGTTGTGCGCCGTCTGCCACGTTTTTATCGCTGGGTGGCACAGCCGCATTTGAAGCGACTGCCACCACGAAAGCGTTATTTACTATTGGGTATCTTTTTTGTCTGCTAGCCAAAACCACCAGATGATCAGTCCAATCAGACCTATGCCCATAATGTTAATGATCATGCGTCACCTCGTTTGGGTGTAAACCAACGCAGTCTATTGGCGTTCATCACTACCGTGATGGAAGACAAGGCCATGGCTGCCCCCGCGACCACGGGACTCAGTAACGTGCCGGTGAGGGGATATAACACACCTGCTGCAATGGGAATACCCAGTGAATTGTAAACAAATGCACCAAACAGGTTTTCCTTCATGTTTCTTAGCGTCGCTTTGGAAAGTAAAAGACCATCCGTTGCAGCATCAATCGAGTGGCGCATTAGCGTCATTTGCGCGCTTTCTATGGCCACGTCGCTACCGCTACCAATCGCAATGCCTACTTCAGCCTTTGCTAACGCCGGTGCATCGTTAATGCCGTCACCAATCATGGCAACACGACGTCCTTGAGATTGAAGACGCGCAATTTCATCGGCTTTCCCGTCAGGAAGGACACCTGCTACCACGTCGTCAATTCCCGCTAATGCCGCAATAGCATTTGCGGTATCTGGGTGGTCACCCGTGAGCATTACGACGTTGTATCCGAGCGCATTTAAGCGAGTAACAGCGGCTTTGGAATCATGACGCAGTGGATCGCTAATGCCGATGATGCCAAGCAATTGAGCGTCGGTGGCGAGGTAGACCGCCGTTTCACCTTGCATGGCGACGCTTTTGGCGGCATTCGCATGTGCTGAGAGATCGATATGGTTCTCTTCTAGTAAGCGTGCATTGCCGAGCAAATATGTGTGACCGTCAATGATGGCTTTTAGCCCTTTCCCCGGAATGCCTTCAAATTGGCTAACGGCCTCAAGAGAGAGTGCGCGATCATTAGCAGCATCAATCACGGCCTTGGCAAGTGGATGCTCAGAGCCTTGTTCAAGACTGGCGGCAATGCGCAGCAAATCATCATCCGTTCCGTGCATGGCGAGGATAGACGTCACCTGCGGCTTGCCTTCGGTGAGCGTGCCTGTTTTGTCGAGCACAACGGTATCGATACGTGACGCATGTTGAAGGGCCTCTGCATCACGAATCAGTACGCCTAATTCTGCGGCTCGGCCAACGCCTGTGGTGACAGACATTGGCGTTGCTAATCCCAGTGCGCAAGGGCAGGCGATAATCAGCACCGTGGTGGCGGTAACAAGCATGAAGCTCAGTTTTGGGTTTGGGCCAAAGTTGTACCAGCCTAGCGCCGTTAAAATAGCGATGATCATGACGGTCGGGACGAAAATGGCGGAAACGGTATCTGCCATTCTCGCCAGGGCAGGTTTACTGCTTTGTGCCTGACGCACCAATTGGATGATGCGTGACAACATGGTATCGCTGCCGATGCCTGTTGCTTTAAACAACAAGCTGCCATTTTGGTTGATGGTGCCCGCATGCAAGGTGTCACCGCGTGTTTTACGCACCGCCAGCGGTTCGCCCGTCAGCATGGATTCATCAACAAAGGTTTCACCGTCTTCAACAATGCCATCAACGGCAATCTTGTTGCCCGGTTTAACACGCAACGTCATGCCAGCTTGAACATCGGCCAAGGCCACTTCGCGCTCTTGACCATTTTCTACAATGATGGCGGTGGCAGGTTGAAGGTCGAGTAAGCGATCCAATGCTTTGGACGTGGATGCGCGCGCTTTGGCTTCTAGCGCATGTCCTAGTGTTACGAGGCCGAGAATCATGGCTGTCGCTTCGTAGTACACGTGGCGGGCTTGCTCTGGGAAAAGCGCAGGCGCGAGGACAACCGCTGTGGAATAAAGCCATGCAGACCCTGTTCCCAAAGCGACAAGCGTGTCCATGCTGGCGCGATGATGGCGTGCTGCTTTGAACGCATTCACGAAGAAGTGTTTACCCGCAGTGCAAAGCAACAGCAAGGTGACGACGGCAATGAGGCCCCAGCCTATTTGGCTGGCGGTGCTTTCGACACTCATGGTGCCGCCGAGCATGCCCCACAGCATCAGCGGTGCACCTAAGCCTAGGGCAAGCCATGTATTGCGTTTATGTTCAGCAAATTGCGCGGTATGAAGCACAGCTTGACGTTCTCGACGTGTCGCTTCATCTTCGCTGAGTTCTGCGCCGTAACCTGCTTGTTCAATTGCGGTGATCAAGAGGCTCGGATCCACATCGCCTGAGACGAGTGCAGTGCGCTCCGCCAAATTTACGTTGACGGTGTTGACGCCCGCAACAGCACTGACTGCTTTTTCTATGGATGAAACGCAGCTCGCACAGCTCATGCCTGAAAGAATGAGTTGCTGAGTGTGAGCAGCGTTATTGGTCTTTTTCTCGGGATCAACCTTGGTTTCTACACGAGGTTCCCGTTCGGTTTCATCAGGTAACACGCATTCAGCTTCTAAAGGCGCTGGAACGTGATAACCCGTCGCTTCGACAATCTGAATCACAGCGTTTTTATCAAGCAATCCAGTAATGCTGGCTTCCGTTTTGCTGACGTCTTGAGAGAATACATGTGAGTTCGACTCAAACGCGCTCGTGAGCTTCGCGACACATTTTCCACAGCTCAGCCCAGCAAGCGGCACAGTCACGATGTTACCCGCCTGATAACCCAGTGCATTTACGGCGTCTACAATCGAGTTAAGTGGTGCGTCACCATTCACTGTCAGTGAGTGCGTGTCAGCATCAACATCAGTGACACCTTCAATGGCTTCTACTGCACTTTTTACTTTTCGTGCACACCCCATGCAGTTCAATCCAGAAAGGGGGAGCGTGATTACCGATGTGTCTGATGCCGCCGTCGATGTGACAACAGTGTCTAGATCAGCCATGAGAGGTACCTATGTTAAGCATGCCTTGCTTGCGATCAAGCAGGTCTTCTGTTCATAATGCAAAGCATAAACCTTCCAGTAGATGTAAGGTCAAGCGCGGTGTTAACGCTGTGATATTGAGTCAGCAGGAGTGAGCGATGAAGATTAATGAGGTGTCCCGCATTACGGGCTTAAACGCCAAAACCATTCGCTTTTATGAGCAAAAGGGTGTGATCAGCGAACCGTCACGCAGTGAAAATGGCTATCGTGATTACAATGAGCGTCAGGTGAATGAACTGCAAATGATTCGCCGTTCTCGATTGGTGGGATTTAGCCTCGATGAATGCCAAGCACTGCTCGATTTGTCGAGAAATCCAAATCGAAGAAGTGCTGACGTAAAGCAAAAGGCATTGGAAAAAATTGACGAAATTGATGAGAAAATCAAAGAGCTTCAAGCCATGAAAATGAGCTTGAAAACGTTGGCCAGTGCGTGCCCTGGCGATAATGGTGCTTGCTGTCCCATTATTGATGCGCTGTCTTCATCTGATGACGAGTCAAAACCGGAATAATAACCTTCGTTTGGCGATGTGATGTATTTGTTGGAATAACATGTTTGTATTTATTTTTAGGCATTTCTGGGGTTAACCATTCTACGTGTTGGTGAGAATATGAATGGAACGTCATATTCAAACAGGTACGTAATGAAATTCTTAAAATATATTGGCTACGCCTTTTTATCTCTTCTTGCTCTTCTCGTTACCGCACTTTTTTTAATTCCGCAGCCAGATAAACCTGCACCAACAGGCGTCCACACTGTTGGTGTCACTGAATTTGAGGTGACAGAAGGCAATAAATGGGTCGTCGTGACAGCGTGGTACCCAGCACAACCTTCCGTGAGTCGTCACTTCCTGCCATACATGGCCGCTTATATCGCCGAGGCAATCAGTGAAAAGCAAAAGATCCCTGCGTCATGGTTGAAAGACGAGCGTCCTTCCTTTGCAAGCATCGACGCCAAAGTCATTTCGGGTCGTCATCCGGTTTTATTGTTTAACCACGGATTCAGTTCACACGCCTATCAAAACCTCACTCAAATGGAAGAGTTGGCGAGTCATGGATACATTGTTCTTTCACTCAGTCATCCCGGTCATAGCGTGGTAACGAAGCGTCAAAATGGCGATCTGGTTTTCCAGTCAATACCTCTCGAACCTGAGTATGCCCCTCAGAGAATTGCTGCAATGGATCGCGCCGCTGTATCGATGCGATCGAGCTCGACAATCAATGACTGGATAGATGCAACGTCTCCTCTCGAAGAAGGGCTTTTTCGGAATATTCCTGCTTATGTTGATGAATGGTCTGAAAACAATCGGCGTGTCATCCGCGCGCTGACACGCGTTAACCTTGGTGCAATTTCAACGCCATTAAAAGGGCATTTGGATACTGAATCCGTGGGGGTATTCGGGCATTCTTTTGGTGGCAGTGTTGCCGCGGATCTCGCCTTTAGTGAACCCAACATAAAAGCGGCGATGAGCTTGGACAGCTACGTGTATACACACTCCTTGCAAGATACGATGAAGGTGCCACTTTGTGTGGCCTATGGTGATGTCGCAGAGCCACCCTCTGATGAAAGCATGGCGTGGATTAATCAGACGCTGTTTGAGACGAAGGCTGTGTCAGGAAGTTGTGAAGTGCTTTTTGTCGGTGCTGCCCACCTGAATTTTTCCGATCTTAACCATTTGCCTGTCGGCGAGTTCCTTGGGCTCACCGGTTCGATCGATGCAGATGTGATGCACCAATCATCGAATCAATTATTGCTGAGTTACTTTGGTCACCACCTGAAAGGCACACCACAGGTCAATGACATTGAGGGCGTGAAAATGGTGGTGTATTAAACCCGCTAAAGAAACAACCGAAGAACAACATTTGAAATAAAAAAGGCCGCAAAATCGCGGCCTTCGTTTTATCGATATTCTGTTTTGATCAGTACAGAAGAGAATAAAGCTGACGACGGTAACGCGCAGCCACTTCGTTTCCTTGACCGAGTGCCGCGAGAATATCCATCATGGTCTTCTTCGCTTCGCCGTCTTCGGTATTTAAATCTTTACGCAGTAGACCAATCAAAAGCTCTAGTGCTTCTTCTTGTTTGTTCACTTGGCTCAATTGAATCGCCAGCTCAAACGCTAACGATGTATTGGTTGGGTCTGCATCGTAGGCTTTCTGCAACTCACGGATCTCTGGGGTATCCGCGGCTTGTTTGTGCAGCTCTACTTTTGCAATCAGCGCTTTGTATTGCGCGTCTTGATCTTGCATGAGTACCGTTGCAAGCAAGGCTTCAGCAGCGTCATATTGCTGTGTTCCCACATAGCATTCCGCCATGGCTAGCTTAAACAAGCCAGCTTCACCGAGAACAGTCTCAAGTGGCTTTAGCACGGCCTGTGCTTCTGTGTATTGCTCGTTGGCAATCAAGGCTTGTGCTTGTTTGAAGGCCATTTCTTCTTGGCTAGGCAAGTGACGGGTTAGCATCTCGCGAACGCTTTGTTCTGTCTGAGGGCCACCCAGGCCATCAACCGGTTGCCCGTTGCTAAACAATGCGATGGTTGGCAATGCGCGCACGCCAAATTGAGACGCAAGCATTTGTTGCTGTTCACAATCAAGCAGGGCAAGGGTGAATGCGCCGCCGTATTCATGAGCCAGTTTTTCTAGAACAGGCGTTATTTCAGTGCTTTCTGGGCTCATCTGTGCCCAAAAGTGGATCAGTACAGGTGCGGAGGCTGAGGCTTCCAACACTTGCTGAAAGTTCTGCTCGGTAAGTTCAACAATGTAGTTCGGGTGCATGGATTGGCCTGATCATTTAAGTAATGCTGTAAAGGTGGGGCGGCAGCGTTGAAAATTCAAGGCATTAACCCGTGAATTTATGCCTAGATAACAAAGTTTGAGGGAATCACCTGAATTGATGACGCATCACGCAAGATCGAAAAAGGCCACCGTTATCACAGTGGCCTTCTCTTTGGCGCTTGTCGAATAGTTCGCTGACTTAGAAAACAAGCAAAACCGCCAGCGTCACACTCAAACAGAGCCAGTTCAATTGACTTAGGGACATAGCCCGGCTCCTTTGGGGGATTTATAATTTTTTGTGGTCCCCGTTCACGGCCTGATCCGACACTCATCACATTAATTTGGTTGTAGGGGGCAGGTGTTTCACGGTACAGGAGCTATGTTACCCAGCATTTATGACAAGAATGTGACGGTGAAGTCATGATCTTCCGATTTATTTTTGCGATCTAACTAGCATCAACCACCTTTCGCCAAGATCTTGTCGAGCATTCTCGATGGAAGTAGCCTTTTACAGAGCGCCATGTATTGCGTGGGTTTGGTGACGCGATAACGAATTTTAGGTGTTGCAGCCGTCAGTGCGTGAAGCAGTGGAGGCACGATCGCCTCAGCCGGTAAGGTGTACTTGTTGGTTGAATGTTCGCTTTCAAGGCGGTCTTTTTGCGATAGATAGGCGTTGGTGAAGCGACTTGTATCAATGTTTATCGCGCGATGAAATGCCGCGAGGGCATTTGCGCGAAAGCGACTTTCGATAGGGCCAGGCTCGATCAAACTGATTTGAATGGGCGTATCAGCAAGCTCAAGTCGGATGGTGTCTGTCCAGCCTTCAATCGCAAATTTGCTGGCGTTGTATGCGCCGCGAAATTTCAACGCGATGATGCCAAGCACAGAACTGTTTTGAATGATCCTTCCTTTGCCGTTAGCACGCATCATTGGGATCACTGCTTGTGTGAGTGTGTGCCAGCCGAAGAAGTTGGCTTCAAATTGCTCGCGCAGGGCATCCGTCGGAAGATCCTCCAATGCGCCGGGCTGTCCATACGCCCCGTTATTGAATAACCCATACAGTTTTCCGCCAGTGTGTGCCTTGACGGTTTCAACCGCCGCGAGAATGCTGCCGGTGTCAGCAAGATCGAGTTTTATGCAGTGCAAACCTTCTTGTTGAAGACGCGCAACGTCTTCGTCTTTTCGGCAAGACGCGATGACATCAAAGCCTTCCTTTACCAATGCATGGGCGCACACATAGCCAATACCCGTTGAACATCCTGTGATGAGAACCGTGTTATTCATTCTTATGTATTTCCTTGTTTTTACAGGTTTGGCGTAATGTGTTCTTGCATGAAATCAGCAATCCACGGTTGAGCAATGGCTTTAGGGTGAAGGCCGTCTTGCATCATCCAACCTTCCGTCATCACGACTTTCTCCATAAAGAAGGGAATAAGTGGGATTTGCATTTCTTTACTTAACTCTGGATAGATATCTGCAAAAGCATTGCTGTATCGTTGACCATAATTAGGTGGGATTTGAATTTGCATGAGCATGACTTTAGCGCCACTTTCTTGGCTCAAAGTGATCAATTCAGTCAGGTTCTCGCGTATTTGCTTTGGCGGAAACCCGCGTAATCCGTCATTCGCGCCAAGTTCAATCACCACCCACGCCGGATCATGCTGTTCGAGTAAGGCGGGAAGGCGGTCAAGGCTGTTGCCACTGGTGTCGCCTGAAATACTGGCATTGACCACTTTGGTTACCGTGCCTTGGCCGACCAATTGAGGCTCTAGAAGGCTAGGCCAACTTTTTTCAATCGCCATTTGATAGCCAGCACTCAAGCTATCTCCAAGTACAAGCAATGTCTGTCCGACGGCGCTTTGACTGATAATCAAAAGACAAAAAGAAAGGATGCGAATCATGACAACTCCAGTGATCAGGGCGAATAACGTCACGAAAACAGTGACAACGAATGCACAGACTCTGACCATTCTGCAGGATGTTTCCCTTCAGGTCGAGCAGGGTGAAAGTATTGCTTTGGTTGGGGTTTCTGGTGCAGGTAAATCTACCTTAATGACATTGTTGGCTGGATTAGATACTCCAAGCACCGGAGAAATCGAGCTTCTCGGTAAGCCGCTTAGTCAACTGGATGATGATGGACGCGCCGCACTTCGCGCCGAATCCATTGGGTTTGTTTTCCAAAGCTTCCTGCTTGTTCCTTCATTGAATGCGCTCGAAAACGTCATGCTCCCTTGCACCATTCGCGGCGATGACGAAGACGAAGACCGTGCACTCGAATTGCTTGCCTCTGTGGGCTTAAAAGGGCGTGAAACACACCTCCCTTCTCAACTTTCAGGCGGTGAGCAACAACGCGTTGCCATTGCGCGTGCGTTCATGACGCGCCCTCGCGTGCTGTTTGCTGATGAACCGACTGGCAACCTTGACCAACATACCGCGGCGACGGTGATCGATTTACTTTTCTCGCTTAACCGCGATCACGGGACGACGCTGATTCTTGTTACGCATGATCCTGCATTGGCGGATCGCTGCACGCGCACTTTACACATCAACGCGGGTGAGCTGGCGGGGGTTGCATGAGCGAATCTCGGAATAAAAAGAAAGGCACCTTAGTGTGGCGCTGGGCGTGGCGTGAATTATTTCATGGCCAGCTCTGGCCCGTTGTTGCTGCGTTAGCGCTGATCATCGCGTGTGTGTTTGCCTTATCAGCATTGGCAGGGCGCATTGAATCTGTGTTAACTCAGCAAGGCCGATCGATGTTGGCTGCCGATTTGGTGCTGAGAAGTAATCAGCCTCTCACTGATCAAACCCTCGCAAACTTCGAAACCTTAGATGTCGAAGTGTCAGATCAAACCCGATTTGGCACCATGGCGTTTAGCCAAGACAACATGCAGCTCATCAGCGTGAAGGCGGTTGAAAGTAACTATCCGCTGCGTGGAAACCTTGAGTTGCAAGCCGATTCTGCCATGCACGACAGCGTGAAACCTGGCGAACTTTGGCTAGAAGAGCGTTTGTTTACCTTACTGGATGTCCAAGTGGGTGACAGCGTGGACGTGGGGGATGTCAGCCTGCAAGTGTCAGGCTTGATCGTCTCTGAGCCAGAACTCTCGTTTAACCCATTTAGCCAAATGCCTGCTGCCATGATGCACCAAAGCGATGTTGCTGCGGCAGGGGTAGTACGCCCGGGAAGCCGTGTTAACTACCGTTATTTCTTCAGTGGCGACAACAGCGAACTTGATGCGGTAAAAGCGGTGTATTCGGTGGCTGAGGGGCAACGTTGGATTGATGAAAATACCGGGGATCGCACCGGTGACATGCTGGATCGCAGTCGCGGGTATTTGTCGCTCACGGTTGTTCTTGTGATCATTATGGCAGCCGCGACCTTGCTGCTCACCTGTCAGCATTATGTGGATAGCCGCACCCAAACCCTTGCTATGGTGAAAAGCCTTGGGGCGCAACGAAGCTGGGTAAGACGTTGGCTTGGCCGACAACTCGTCATGTTAATGCTGATGGCAACCGTATTGGGGCTGTCGTTTGGTGCTGCGTTGGAATACCTGCTTCGCTTACCGTTGGCCGATGTGTTGCCATCGCCGCTACCAAGTTATGGTTTGTTGCCTTGGTTCTTAGGGCCATTGGTCGCCTTGCTGGTGGCCTTGCCTGCACTGGGCATTCCGCTCATTCGCTTGATCGACGCACCCGCATTGAGTGTGTTGCAATCGCAAGGGGCAGTGAAAGCAAGAAAGAGCCCTTGGAGTTGGTTGCTCGCTTCCGTGCCTATTTTTGCGTTGGTGGCTTGGTCTTATGACAACCGCTTGCTGTGGCTAGTGTTGGCAGCGCTGGTGGTGATGTTGAGCTTACTTGCTGCCATTGGCGTGATGGTGCTGCGTTTTGCACAAAAGCGTGTCACCCAACCTGCGTTCAAATTGGCCTTGAGCCGCATTACCCGTAACCCCGCGTCGAGTGGTGCGCAGCTTGGTGCGCTGGCCACTTCGTTCATGTTGCTGTCGATCATCTGGTTGCTGCGTACCGATTTGCTGGAAGATTGGCAGCAAACGTTGCCGCCGGATGCACCCAATGTGTTTGCGTTGAACATCGCGAAATCTGAACTAGACGATTACGTTGGGCGTTTGGATGCCAACAACCTTGAACGCTCTGAAGCGTATCCGATCATTCGAGGGCGCTTGGTGGCAAACAATGGCAATCGTTATGCGGATATGGAACCGAATCGCGAGGAGCGTGATGAAGCCCTTCGCCGCGAGTTGAATTTCACATGGCGTGATGAACTGCCTACACATAACGCATTGCTTGAAGGCACATGGCCAACGAAAGGCGGCGTGTCGGTGGAAAGTGGCATTGCGGAGCGACTCGGGTTGCGGATGGGCGATGAACTGACGTTCAGTGTGAACAGCCAAGAATTCATTGCCACTATTAACTCAGTGCGCGATGTGGAATGGCGCAACATGAAGCCAAATTTCTACTTCATTTTCGACCCCAAACTGGTCGAGAGTTTACCTGCAAACTGGCTGGTGAGCTTCCGCCTTGAAAGCGAGCAGAGCGACATCGTTAACCAGCTTGGACGTGATTACCCAACCATTACCTTGTTGGATTTGCGTACCATGAGTGGGCGCATTCAAGTGATGTTGCGCCAAGTGAGCTTATCGCTGTCGGTGCTAGCCGGTCTTGCTGTCGTCAGCGGGCTGTTGCTGCTGCTCACGCTCCTGCGGATCACGCTCTCGGAAAGGCAGCGAGAAATCATGCTCTATCGCACCTTGGGCGCGAGCAAAAAACGCATCAACACCACGCTTTGGGCGGAATACGGCATCATGGCCTTGGTGTCAGGTTGCATGGCTGTGGGCGGGGCAGAACTTGCGATGGCTGCATTGCTTAAGTGGGGCGTTGAGCTGCCTGTTCGTTTGCACCCTGAGGTGTGGTTGAGTCTGCCTATGATTGCGGTTGGCTTGGTGTTTATGACGGTCGCGTGGATGCTGCGTGGCTTGCTTGAGCCATTGAAACGTTAAACTCTCACTAGCATTGAAACGACAAAGGCACGCATTAGCGTGCCTTTTTGTTTTTATTGGCCGATCTAACACCTCATCGAGGGAAGGCGCTTATTGGCGAAGCAAACTGTCGAGTGCTGGGCGGATTTCTTTGTAGGTAAATTCAAACCCGTCTTCTTCTAACGCTTTTGGAATGGCTCGTTGCCCCTCTAACAAAAGCTGTCCTGCTTCGCCCAACATCAGTTTGATGGCAAATGCAGGCGTGAAAAGAATGTGTGGGCGCCCAAGAGACGCCGCAAGACTTTGGCTAAACTCGCGATTCGTTACTGGGTTCGGCGCTGTGAGGTTAAATGCCCCTTCGTGTTCACTTTTTTCGAGAAGGTGCACGATGGCATTGGCCATGTCTTCGATGTGGATCCAAGGGAAGTACTGATTACCATCGCCGATAGCGCCACCTAATCCCAGTTGATATGGCAGTAACATTTTCTTCAATGCACCGCCTTCTTTGCTTAGGACAATGCCCGTTCTTAGCAAGCAAACTCGCGTTTTAGCGGGTCTTGCGCGCAAGGCGATTTTTTCCCAGTTTGCGCACACAGCATGGGCGAAATCCGTGGCATCCACCTCTAAAGATTCATCCACGACCGTGTCTTTTTGATCGCTGTAATAGCCAACCGCGGAACCGCTGATCAGCGTTTTCGGAGGATTCTCAGCCGTTAAAATACGACTAACAATTTTTTCCGTGATGCCCCATCGGCTTGAGCAAATAATGCCTTTTTGCTGATCTGACCAACGTTTATCGACGATCGGTTCCCCTGCCAAATTAATCACTGCGTCGATGTTATTGAAGTCGGTCAATTCATCGAGATCGGCAATGGTGGTAACGGTTGAAGGCAGTACGCTTTTCGCTTTTTGAGGCGAACGCGTCAGCACGGTGATTTCGTGGTCACCGAGTTTGCTGATCAAAGTGCGGCCAATCAGACCTGTCCCACCAGTAATTAGAATGTGCATTGTTAACCTTTTGCGCTGGGCTGTTGTATTGAGTATGCATTCAAATGGTTAAATGATCATTCCAGACGTGTCTTTCGTTCAGGTTTTAAGCGAAACCTTGCTAACTCAATCACCCTATTCAGATTGTGGTATGGATAATTTTGTTACATCTGGTTACGTTTGTAGACAATTTAGCGACACCAAAATGGAGCGAGTGTGAAGGGAATCACTGCATTGCTATCCGCTATGTTGGGAAGTTTTAAAGACTTGCTCCCGATTATTTTGGTGATCGGCTTCTTCCAAGTGTTTGTGCTTCAACAACCCATGCCTGACCTCGCTTCTATCCTTGTTGGCCTTGTGCTGGTGGTGATGGGGCTTACCTTTTTTGTCTTCGGCCTAGAAATGGGTTTGTTTCCTATTGGCGAATCCATGGCGCATGCACTTGCTCGAAAAGGCAGTGTATTTTGGCTGATGGTGTTTGCGTTCCTGCTCGGTTTTGGCACCACCATCGCCGAGCCAGCGCTTACGGCTGTGGCAGCGGAAGCGGCAGAAGTGGCTGCGGAAGGAGGCATGATCCCCATGGCGATGGAAGCGCAAGACAGCTATGCCAATGGCCTGAGGATAACGGTCGCGCTGTCTGTGGGGTTTGCCATCATGCTCGGTGTACTGCGTATCCTTAAAGGTTGGCCGATTCATCGCATCATCATTGGTGGTTATCTCTTGGTTGTTGCGATGACCATGATCGCGCCCCGTTACATCATCGGTATCGCTTATGATTCTGGTGGCGTGACCACATCGACCATCACCGTGCCTTTAGTAACGGCGCTTGGCGTAGGCCTTGCCACAGTGATCAAAGGGCGAAACCCCATGGTGGATGGTTTTGGCCTGATCGCGTTTGCCTCACTTTCTCCGATGATTTTCGTCATGGTTTACGGAATGGTGGCGATATGACCTTGCTTCAATCCCTCATCCCTACCTTCATTGATACCTTTCTTTCGACCGTGCGCGATGTGTTTCCCATCGTGTGCATTTTGTTTGGTTTTCAATTTGCCGTGTTACGTCAGCCCATCGCGAACTTAAAACGTATCGTGTTTGGTTTTGCGTATGTGCTGTTTGGTTTAACGCTCTTTCTGATGGGGCTAGAAATGGCGTTGTTCCCGCTAGGGGAGTCCATGGCGATTCAGCTCACTGCGCCTGAATTCCTTTTTGGGGAAGGCGGCATCATGCCTGCACAAGTGCAATGGCAGCATTATTACTGGGTTTACATTTTCGCGGCTGCCATTGGCTTTAGTACCACGGTGGCGGAACCGTCGTTGATTGCGGTCGCCATTAAAGCGGCGCAAGTGTCAGGTGGTGCAATCAGCGTGAATGGATTGCGTTTTTCTGTCGCTTTGGGCGTATCCATTGGGATTTCACTGGGTTGCTATCGCATTGTGGAAGGCGACCCGATTCATTACTACATCATTGCTGGCTATGTGCTGGTGGTGATCCAAACCTTTTATGCACCGAAGTTTATTGTGCCACTGGCCTATGACTCCGGAGGGGTGACAACATCAACGGTGACAGTGCCTTTGGTGACAGCTCTTGGTCTTGGTCTTGCGTCTACGGTACCTGGGAGAAATCCCATGATTGATGGTTTTGGGTTAATTGCGTTTGCCAGTCTCTTTCCGATGATCACCGTTATGGGTTACGCCCAAATCACGGATTGGGTTGCTAGGCGTCAACGTGTCAGTAACGAAACGAGGGAATCCTAATGCGGTTTAAATTGATCGTCGCTTTTATTGAAGATTCAAAAACAGATGCTGTGCTTGATGCGGCACGGAAAGCGGGGGCAACCGGGGCAACGGTCATCAATAATGCGCGCGGTGAAGGGCTGACAAAAAAGAAAACCTTCTTTGGCCTGACGCTGGATGTTCAACGCGATGTTGTCCTGTTTTTGGTTGAAGAACACCTTGCTCGCAGCATTCTCGAGACCATTAATGAAGTCGGGGAGTTTGATGCCAGTTCAGGGAAGGGGATCGCGGTACAGCTCGACGTGGAAGATGCTGTTGGCGTGGCACACCAAGTACAAGAACTCAGTACTGTGATTGAGGACGAGCTATGAAAGAGAGCAAATGCGTAAGAGAAGTGATGAAAAACGATTTCGCACTTATCGATGGTTTAACAACGGTCGCCGAGGCCATTCGCATCGCCAGAAGCAAAGAAATTAAATGCCTGATCGTGAAAAAGCGCGATGAGAATGACGAGTATGGTTTGGTGCTAATGAACGACATCGCCAAGAAAGTGCTGTCGCAGAATAAATCGCCAGAGCGCGTGAATGTGTATGAAATCATGACCAAGCCAGCACTGGGCGTATCACCAGACATGAACGTAAAATACTGCGCGCGTTTGTTTGAGCGCTTTGGCATTAGCCGCGCACCCGTGGTCGAAAACGGCGAGATCAAAGGGATCGTGAGTTACAACAGCATTGTTATGTTTGGCATGTTGGCAGACTGATTGCGCTCAGTCTGTTTGTGGCGACTTTCCCCTGTATTATCCGCTTCTCATGTAGACAAACTACACATCGAAGCCTCAGCCTTGCACAAAGCCGCCACAAACTGCTGCAAAAATCATCACCAAAGGTCAACAGACCCTAGCCGTTAGCGATCAACATGACCGAGATCGCGCGTCGGATCGATCACGTCGCGCACCCGCTGCTTTAGCTGTTTTGCATCGGGGAAGCCGCCGTCACGTTTTCTTTCCCAGATCATTTCATCGTTACAATGCACCTCAAAGCGCCCACCTGTGTCGGGGTGCAGAGTCAGGCTTTCAATTTCTTCACTGAATGTCGTTAGAAGCTCTTGACTCATCCACGTTGAACGCAACATCCAGTTGCATTGACGACAATAGTAAATGGCAATTTTTGCTTTCATTCTTCTTCCTTAAAGTACGCCCACGAGCAATTTAATGCCGACGGCAAAGGTCAGCAGTTCGAAGGCGATTTTGATCAGTTTGTTGCTGTATTTGTCCGCCATGTAGGCACCGAAATATCCCCCTAGCAACGAGCCTGCAAGAAGGGCTGGGATCCATGGCCAATAAATGTCTGCACCTGCAATCGCTAAGGTGATTGCCCCTAAACCATTCCAAAACAAACCAACACTGACCAGTGTGAGCGCTACCGCTTGTTTGTAATCCAGTCCAAACCATCGAACCAAAAAGAGGGTGACGAACAACCCCGTGCCTGCGGTGAGCGAGCCATTCAGCACGCCGATGACACTTAAACCAACACAACCGATCACCATGCCTAAGGTATCGCGATGTTTAGGGTTGGCTTCATGCCCCAAGGTTTTTCGGGCACGGGAATACAGCCCCAATAAAATGATGAAAACACCGAGTAACCCTTCCGCCGTTGGGCCGGGGATGAAAAGAATAAGGTTCGCCCCAGCAATGACACCCGCAGCGCCTGCCAACGTGACGTAAACGGTTAAGACGGGGCTGAGATTGCCGCTTCGACAATGACGAATCGCCGCCCCTAGGCCTAGTGCGACAGAGGCGACTTTATGGGTCGCGAGGGCGACTGAAAAGGCGAGGCCGAGAAAAATAAGAAGGGGAAGTTGCAGTAAGCCTGCGCCGCCACCTGCGAGTGACGCCAGTGTGTTTGCGATCAGCGAACCGACAAAGAGACCAAACGTGGCGAGAATATCCATATGCGCCTGAAAATTATCCTTTGAATAAACATCGCGCATGATGACATGCACAAAAAGAAAAAGCCTGTGTTTTACACAGGCTTTTGGGGTTGGGGGGAAAAGGGGAATCAGGTTATGGGCGGATTACCAGCCTTTCACCACACCACCTTGGAAGGTATCTACCGCAGCGGTGTAAACAGCGTCTGATTGATAAGCAGAGACAAACTGTTTCACGTTTTCAGCATTCACGTTATCGGTACGCGCAACAATCAGGTTCACGTAAGGTGATTTCTTGTCTTCAACAAACACGCCGTCTTTTTCTTGTGAAAGACCAATGGTTGCAGCGTAAGTGTTGTTAATGATCGCCAGCGTTACATCGTCCAATGAACGTGGAAGTTGCGCAGCTTCTAGCTCAACAATGTCCAAATTTTTCGGGTTGCCGACGATATCCAATACGGTTGCTTGAAGGCCAACGCCCTCTTTTAGGGTGAGAAGACCTTGCTGTTCAAGAAGAAGCAGAGAACGGCCTAGGTTTGTTGGGTCGTTAGGCACAGCGATTTGTGCGCCATCTTGGATTTGATCAACAGAGGTCACTGTGTTTGAGTAACCCGCAATTGGGTAAACCAAGGTATTGCCTGCGATTTCGAACTTGTAGCCACGGTCAGAAATTTGCTGATCCAAGTACGGCTTGTGCTGGAAAGCGTTGGCATCAATGGAGCCTTCTTCCAAGGCAGCATTGGGTGATACGTAATCTGTAAAGGTGATTAGCTCTACGTCTAGGCCGTATTTTTCTTTCGCCACTTTTACAGCGATTTCGGCAACTTGCTCTTCTGCACCAGCCATAACGCCAATTTTTACTTTGGTCAGGTCGACCGCTTTTTCTTCACCACAGCCCGTTAATGCCAGAGCGGAAGCCAAACCGAATACTGTCGCGATTTTTTTAAGATTGAACGTCATTTGCGCATCTCCTATGAGCTTAAATTTCCATTTTTTATTTTCTATGGCGCAGAAAGCGTGGGTATCTCGCCTTTCTGCGTCATCGTATTTTCTTTTGTCGCTGTGTTTTATCTGTGGTCGACGCGTTTAACGAAGTAATCGCCCGCCGACTGAATCAATTGAACCAAAATGACGAGCATGACAATGGTGATCATCATGACGGTGCCATCAAAGCGCTGGTACCCGTAGCGAATACCGACATCGCCCAAGCCACCACCGCCTACAGCGCCGGCCATGGCGGAATAGCTCACCAGCGTCACCAAGGTAATGGTCGCGCCATTCACGATGCCCGGTAGGGCTTCTGGTAACAGAACCTTACGGATGATTTGCAGCGGGGTAGCCCCCATGGCTTGCGCCGCTTCCACCAAGCCCGATGGCACTTCAATCAGCGCACCTTCAACAAGGCGAGCAATGAAAGGAATAGCACCCACAATCAAAGGCACAATCGCCGCGGCTGTGCCTATCGAACTGCCTACCACAAGGCGAGTAAACGGAATGATGGCAACCAGCAAAATGATGAAAGGAATCGAACGGCCAATATTCACTACCGCACCTAGGCTGCGGTTGAGTAGCTTGTTCTCAAGCAACCCGCGTGGTTTGGAAAGGTGCAGTAACACACCTAAAGGGATACCAAATACAAAGCCAACAAAGCCAGAAACAAACACCATGGTGAGGGTTTGGCCAAGGGCATCAATCAAAAGACTGACAAGGCGTTCGTTTTCAGCGAACCAGCCAGAAATGGCAGCAATACTAAGCGACATAACCAAGCACCTCGATGTTGACGTTGTTTTCTTTTAGATACGCCAGAGCATGGGTAACGTCTGAGGCGTCGCCGAAAAACTCTGCCAGCATGAGGCCGAATTTCACGCCGCCGGCGTAATCCATGTCCGCACTTAAAATGCTCACATCAATGTTGAACTTGCGCGAAACTTGGCTCACGAGAGGGGCATCCACACTGGTGCCTGTAAATTCGAGGCGAACCAAAGGGGGAAGTGTGCCTGTGTTTTCTGTTTGAAGACGCTCAGCGTAATCTTGAGGAATCGACAGGTTCAAGGTGGCACGAATGAAGTCACGCGCCAGTTCGGTTTTAGGGTGGGCGAAAATATCGCCAACCGTGCCTTTCTCCACCAACTTTCCGTCGCCAATAATGGCCACTTCATGACAGATGCGCTTTACCACATCCATTTCATGGGTGATCAACAAAATGGTTAATCCTAACTTCTGATTGATGGTTTGCAGCAGATTCAAAATCGAATGTGTGGTCGCAGGATCCAGGGCACTGGTGGCCTCGTCGCAAAGCAGAACTTTTGGGTCACTGGCGAGTGCGCGAGCAATGGCTACCCGTTGCTTTTGTCCGCCACTTAAATTGGCAGGGTAGCTGGTGTGCTTGTCATCAAGCCCAACCAATTCCAGTAATTCGGTGACTTTGGCTTGGATGTGCGCGTGTTCTTTGCCTGCAAGCTCGAGTGGCAACGCCACGTTATCAAACACAGTACGAGAAGAAAGAAGGTTGAAGTGTTGGAAGATCATGCCGATCTTCTGACGTTCACGCGTCAATTCTGACGCTGAAAGGGTGGTGAGTTCTACGCCATCGACGTTCACGTTCCCACTTGTTGGGCGCTCCAACAAGTTAACAATGCGAATCAGGGTGCTTTTACCTGCGCCAGATGCGCCGATAACCCCGAAAATCCTGCCCTTTGGAATGTGAAGGTCAATATCACGCAAAGCATGAATCGTTTTCACGCCTTGTTTGAATTCTTTATTAACCTGACTAATTTCGATCATAAGCCATCCTGGACAAAATCGTGTTAAATAATCGTTAAAATGTAGTGATAATTGTTGCTTTTGTTCTTTGTTCTAGAATTTGATGCTATTTATAGTCGAGCGACAAGTCAATAGATATTTTTACGGCTAGACGTCTATACGGTTATTTGGTTGTGTTTTAGGTGTTGCGGTTAGGATACGACTCATGAGGGATCATGAAGGAGGTCTGAGTAGGCAAGGCTCTGCAGGGAGCACATCTGTACATTGGTAAGGAGTATCCCTATCAATACCCAAACCCGCGCAGTTTGTAATTATATTTCTGCCATTCATGAACCGACTGCTTAGTTTTTGCACTGAAGCACGTCGTTAGTGTCATTTTTACAGTAAGGTATCTGGTTAATTGGGTACGTATGGTGAATATGACGTTAACCGCCTCTTTAACACGCAATACGCTGTTTAAACATGTCATGCTTTGCGCGAGCGCCTTGAGTTGGTTGCTCGTTTCTTTGATGCCAGTGATCAACGCACATGGCAGCAGCGCAGGCGTGTGGGCGACACTTTGTACCGTTAACGGCTTTGAATTGGTACAAATTGACGAGGGTGAACCGTCTAAAACGCACAGCAGTAAACCTTGCCCTTTTAGTCATTTCTCCTCCTTTCATCATCACTCACTTTCTTTCAATCCGGTTTATACACTCAGCACGGATATCGTGCTTGAACCTTATACCTACCTCGTAAAAAGGGTGAGGTTTGAGCAGCCTGTCACCCGAGCGCCACCGTCATTCCTCCTTGTTTAACAGCCTCATAAAAACAACAAGGGCAAATGCCCAAACGTAAAGTCAACATGCAATGTCGCTGCGTTTTTATCGTGTGTTTTAATCATGCACGAGAAATGCGGTGAGGTTGTGCATGAAAAAAGGAATGATTCATGGTTACTCCCAATCTCAACGCCGATAGCAATCCGCCAGACATCCTTGCGAAGCAAAAATCCCGTTACTTTCTCACTTGGCGCTGGCACTTCTATGCAGGATTATTTGTTATCCCCTTTATGCTGATGCTCAGTATTACCGGCCTCATCATGCTGTTTGATGATGAGATTGAATCTGCGCGATATGGCGAGGTGCTTTCGGTTAACTCCAGCGCATACTCTTCGCAAGAACCTTTGCCCGTCTCTGAGCAGTTAGCGGCGGTGCAACAGGCGTACCCTGATGGCACGGTGACGCAGTTTGTGCCAGCGACATCCTCGGAGGTCACTAACCGTTTTTCTGTCACTATGGCGGATGAATCGACGCAGTTTGTACTGGTGAATCCTTACAATGCAGACATCACTGGCACGATTGATCGCAGCGACAGTTGGTATCAATTGGCGAACGACATTCACGGCACTTTGTTGATTGGCGATGTGGGCGATTATTTGATCGAAATTGCAGCCAGTCTCACCGTTATTTTGTTGGTGTCGGGGATATATCTTTGGCTACCTAACGACAATGCGCGCCGTGCTGGTTTTCTGAAAATTCGCACAGACAATGGGTCGCGGATTTTGCTTCGTGACCTGCACGCGAACATCGGTGGCGTACTCTCCATTGTGCTTCTCTTTTTCGTACTGAGTGGCTTGGCGTGGGCGGGCATATGGGGCGCGAAAATCGTTCAGCCTTGGGGCAGCTTTCCCGCCCAAAAATGGGACGATGTGCCTGTGTCAGATCTTAACCACAAGGCGCTAAATCATGGCTCAGAAGAAGAGATGCCGTGGAACCTTGAACTGACACCGTTACCTGAATCTAACGCGCATGTGCACGGCGAAGAAACCACCTCGGGTTCATCAGCAGGGAATGCTGAAAAAGCAGGAATGGCCACTAAGCAAATCGGCATCGATCGTGTTGTGAATGAAGCGAAAGCGTTGGGTTTTGCGCAATACAAACTCAATTTTCCGCGCTCAGAAACAGGCGTGTTTACGGTGTCAGCCAACACCATGAGCGGGGATATTACCGATCCTACTCAGGACAGAACCACCCACATTGATCAGTACACAGGAAAGGTACTTGCTGATGTGACATGGAATGAATACAACATGATTGCGAAAGCCATGGCGGCTGGGATTGCGCTTCACCAAGGGGATATCAGTATCATCAATAAAATCGCCAATGTGGTTTTCTGTTTGGCGTTTATTTTGATTGCAGTAACAGGGGCTTTGATGTGGTGGCAACGTCGTCCTACGGGGCAGCGCAAGTTAGGTGCACCGCCAAAAGCACTGGATTCAGGGCTCTGGAAAGTGGGTGTTGTCAGCGTTGCTTTAGTGTGTGTCGCCTTCCCCATGGCAGGATTAACCATTGTGGCTTTGATGGTGATTGATGCGTTGATTTGCCGCTATATGACGACATTCAAAGAAGCCCTAAGTTAACGCGGAGCAGGTTTATTGCGTTGATAAAGAAATAGGGTAAAGCGCCTTCCATACGGGAGGCGTTTTTGTTTCTACTCGGCAATTCAAACAAAAATGAAGAAATCCCATCGACGGCAAGTAGCACGTGATCAGTCGCATACAGAGGCCGTTATCTATCAGATGTTTAGATTTCTAGCGATCATTGTTTGACCAACTTCAAACAACCTCGCCCTTTCGCTATTTGCGGGTGACGATAATGGGTAAAGTTATTGCAACAAACCATTAACTCATCAAGAGCCATTGATGAGCGTCGTGTTAGTTAGGCAGTACCTACTTTTAACTGTAAACCTTTGTTAGATGCAAACCTTCAGTACTGCTAAACCTATCGCCTTTCCCAAGCAAGGAGATCACTCTCATGTACAAACGTCGTTCGTTTCTTGCCGCAACAGCAGTCGCACTGAGTGTGCTGTTATCTGGTTGTGGTGAAGAAAAGCAGGAAGCGAGTGCGCAGGCGCAGCCAGCAGCACAGGAAAAAATCAGTTGGAAAATGGTAACGACTTGGCCGAAAAACTTTCCCGGGCTAGGCACAGGTGCAAACAACCTTGCTGAGCTAATCACTGAGATGAGTGATGGGCGTTTGGACGTGAAAGTATATGGTGCAGGTGAACTCGTTGGCGCGCTGGATGTGTTTGATGCCGTGTCTCGTGGTACTGCGGAAATGGGTCACGGTGCAGGTTACTACTGGAAAGGTAAAGCGCCAGCAGGTCAATTCTTCGCAGCCGTGCCTTTTGGTCTAACAGCGCAAGAAATGAATGGCTGGATCTACAGCGGTGGCGGTCTTGAGCTTTGGGCTGAAGCGTATGAACCCTTTGGCATCATTCCTATGCCTGCGGGTAACACGGGCGTGCAAATGGGCGGTTGGTTTAACAAAGAAATCAACACCATCAGCGACCTCGAAGGTCTGAAAATGCGTATCCCAGGTCTGGGTGGCGAAGTGTTGAAACGTGCGGGTGGTACCCCTGTACTGTTGCCGGGTGGCGAAATCTTCCCATCACTGCAATCTGGCGCAATTGATGCGACTGAGTGGGTAGGTCCATACAACGACCTTGCATTCGGCCTTCATAAAGCATCGAAATACTACTACTACCCAGGTTGGCATGAGCCAGGTACAACACTTGAAGCGCTGATCAACAAAAAAGCCTTCGATGCGTTGCCAAAAGACCTGCAATCAATTGTTCTCGCGGCAACGCGTGTTGCGAATGCTGACATGATTGCTGAGTTTACTGCGCGTAACAATGCAGCGCTGGAAAGCTTGGTAAATGAGCACAAAGTTGATTTGCGTCCATACCCGCAAGAAGTGTTGTCACAGCTGCAAGTACTGTCTGATGAAGTGGTTGCCGAGCAAGCACAAGTGGACGAAATCAGTAAGAAAGTTTACGAGTCTTACAAAGGCTTCCGTGACCAAGCGATCGATTGGCATGCCATTTCTGAGCAAGCCATGCTGAACGCACGTAACCCGCAATAACCTTTAAGAGGCGATCCTAGATCGCCTCTTTTTCTTTCCAATTTTAGCCAATAGGCTGATGTTAGAGTAGTTCTATGAATACCGCCTCTCCTCAATTGATCGCGCTTATTAAGGGCATCAACCGTTTTAGTGATTGGACGGGACGCATTGTTTCCTGGTTCGTCTTAGCCATCGTGCTTATTACCTTTGTGGTGGTGGTAATGCGCTATGTGCTCAATTCCGGATCGGTGTTTTTGCAAGAATCTGTCCTTTATTTCCATAACTACGTCATCATGCTCGGTGCCGCCTACGCCTTATTGAAAGGCGCTCACGTTCGCGTTGATATTTTTTATCGTCCGATGTCTGAAAAGAAAAAAGCGTGGGTCGATTTGCTCGGTTTTCTCTTCTTGTTACTCCCAACGTGTAGCTTCATTTTTTACATTGCATGGGATTATGTTTCTGTGTCTTGGCAGATCATGGAAGGCTCACAAGAAGCGGGTGGGGTGGATGCTAAGTACCTTTTTAAAACCAGTATTTTACTGATGCCAGCCCTTGTCATTATTCAAGGCTTTGCCGAAGCATTGAAGTCGTTGCTGACCATCACTGGCCACCAAGACATTGCTAAACAACTTGAAGAACATGATGAGGAGCACGCACTATGAGTGAATTCCTCGCCCTGTTCCTTTTCCTCTTTACCTTTGGTGTGTTGCTTGTTGGCTATCCCGTGGCCTTTACGCTTGGCGGTTCCGCGCTTTTATTCGCCTTAATTGGTGGCGTGACAGGCACGTTTGATCCGGCGTTCTTAGAAGCCATTCCAAACCGTATTCAAGGCACCTTGTCGAACGAACTTTTGGTCGCGATTCCCTTGTTTATCTTCATGGGGGTCATGCTTGAAAAATCCCGCATCGCAGAAGATTTGCTCGATACCATGGGGCAAGTGTTTGGCGGGCTTGCGGGCGGCTTAGGCATTTCCGTGACCATTGTGGGCATGTTGTTAGCAGCAAGTACCGGCATTGTGGGTGCAACCGTTGTCACGATGGGCTTACTGTCGCTGCCTTCAATGATGAAACGTGGCTATTGCCCAAGGCTTTCGACGGGCATTATTTGTGCGTCAGGAACGCTAGGTCAGATTATCCCTCCATCTATCGTGTTGGTCTTGCTGGGCGATGTGATTTCGTCGGCTTATCAACAAGCCCAGCTAGACCAAGGTATTTTCTCGCCAGAAAGCGTTACCGTGGGTGATCTCTTTTTGGGTGCGTTAATCCCTGGCTTCATGTTGGTGGGCATGTACATCGTTTATCTGATTTTCGTTGCGATTACACAGCCTCACCGTGTTCCACCTATTCCTGTTGAAGAAAGAAAGGTCAGCAAGGAATTATGGATGCAGGTACTCACTGTATTGTTCCCGCCAGTGCTTTTGATTGTGTTGGTGTTGGGGTCGATTCTCGGCGGTGTTGCAACGCCAACAGAAGCTGCGTCGGTGGGCTCTGTGGGGGCAATTGTTCTGGCTGCCAGCAAGCGCATGTTCAGTCTGTCGATTTTGCGCGATGTACTAAGAAGCACGACCGAAGTGACGGCCATGGTCTTCCTGATCTTGATTGGCGCATCACTGTTTGCCTTGGTGTTCCGTGGGTTTGGCGGTGATGACATCGTTCGTGATTTCTTGATGAGCCTGCCGGGCGGTGTATTCGGTGCCATGTTGTTAGTGATGCTGGTGCTCTTCCTTCTGGGCTTCTTCCTCGATTTCATTGAAATCACCTTCGTGGTCATCCCGATTGTTGCGCCGATACTCCTGACCATGGGCGTTGACCCTGTGTGGCTTGGGATAATGATTGCGCTGAATTTGCAAACGTCTTTCCTAACACCGCCATTTGGCTTCTCGCTGTTCTACTTGCGCGGTGTGGCTCCGGATTCTATATCCACCATGGATATCTATCGCGGTGTTTTGCCTTTCATATTAATTCAGTTAGTGATGTTGGCATTACTTGCCTATTGGCCAACGCTGGCAACCTGGTTGCCGGATATTGTCTACGGCTAAACAATCCAAACAAAGCCTCCAACTAAGGAGGCTTTTTTCGCAATAATTGAGCTTGACGCTTGCACGGTCTCAGTTTCTACTACACTTCTTTTTGCTTATTTTGTCCGGAGTTAACGTGGCATCTGCAATTGATATCGCGATGTTGGCGGTATTTATCCCCACTTTCTTTTTTGTATCCGTTACGCCGGGTATGTGTATGACCCTAGCAATGACGCTAGGCATGAGCATTGGCGTGCGTCGTAGCCTTCATATGATGTGGGGAGAGTTGATTGGCGTTGCGCTGGTTTCCATTTCTTCCGTGATTGGCGTGGCAGCCATCATGTTGAACTATCCAAGTTTGTTCAGCGTGCTGAAGTATGTGGGCGGGGCGTATTTGTTCTATCTTGGTCTTCAGATGTGGATGTCTCGCGGCAAAATGGCGATCCCGTCAGATTTGTCAGCAGGCACCGACACCTCACCGATGACGCTTGCAATGCAGGGCTTTGTGACTGCGATTGCGAACCCGAAAGGCTGGGCGTTTATGATTTCGCTGTTACCACCTTTCATCAATCCAACATTGGCGATGCCACCTCAACTGACCGTACTGATAGGCATCATCTTGATGACGGAATTTGGCTGTTTGCTGTTGTACGCAAGTGGTGGTCGCACGCTGCGTCACTTTCTGCAGAAAAGCGGTAATGTGCGTTTGATGAACCGAATTGCAGGCACCCTGATGATGGGTGTTGGGGTTTGGTTGGCGGTAGGTTAAACGTTTTTGATTACCGCACCTTCTGTTGGACGTTGCGAACACAGAAGGTGCGGTAATATCTTAAACGTGTTTAGAGCAAGTTGCTGGGTGCATCGGGGGTTAATCTTTGTAGGTCTCAGCGATTTTAATAAAGTCGTTTTTCATCTCAAACATCAAATCAACAAGCATGGGGTCAAAGTGCGATCCTTTGCCTTCTCGAATAATCTCAAACGCTTCATCATGTGACATAGCGGATTTGTAAACACGCTTACTCACGAGGGCGTCAAAAACATCGGCCACGGCCATTAAGCGCGCACTGAGCGGAATGTCTTCGCCAACCAACCCTTGCGGATACCCAGACCCATCCCACTTTTCATGGTGACCAAGGGCAATTTCTTTGGCGGCCTTCAAGAAGGGATATTCTGCGTCCACTTCTTTTTCTGCTTTCATGATGGCATCAAAACCCAGTTTTGCATGCGACTTCATGATCTCAAATTCCTCTGCGGTTAACTTGCCTGGTTTGAGCAAGATAGCATCAGGGATCCCCACTTTACCGATGTCGTGCAACGGCGCAGTCTTGAACACCATAGTGATGTATTCAGGGGTGACAATGTCGGTGAACTTTCCGCGTAGATAGAGCTGATCCGCAAGTATCTTCACGTAATACTGCGTTCGAACAATGTGGTTGCCGGTCTCTTGGTCACGCGTCTCAGCAAGGCTCGCAAGGGCGTTTATCGTGACATCTTGAATGACACTGAGCTCTTTAAGTCGGCGCTGAACTTCGGCTTCCAAGAATTCGTTTTGATTGTGAAGAAAATCTTGAGAGGCCTTGTTTTCAAGATGGATTTTGATGCGCGCCATCGTGATAGGCGGGCTCATCGGCTTCATGATGTAATCCGCAGCACCGACGGAGAAACCGTATTCTTGGTCTTCAGATTTCGATTTTGACGTCAGGAATATGACCGGAATATCGTGCGCAGATTTTTTGGCTTTTATCTGACGACAGACTTCGTAGCCATCCATGCCCGGCATGACAACGTCCAACAAAATCAGGTCAATGGAGAATTTTTCAACAATGGCGAGCGCCGTTTGTCCGTTGGTCGCTGCCTTAACTTCGTACTTGTCTCGCAACATCTCGCTGACAAAAACGAGGTTCTCCGGGGTGTCGTCGACAACCAGGACGGTAGCGCGTTTGTTTGTCTTGATTTCCGGTGACAGCATCAAAGGGATCCTGAATGACTTTCCACTTATACAATCCTAGGTCTACTCTTAATAATGTTCCAATTATGAGTCACATTATTTTAATTGAGACATAAACTTAGCGTAGAGATGGCGCTTATTTTTCTCGTTTATTTTCACCCACCATTGATGTCGCTGGAGGCCAGTACGTTGAATGTGAATGCGGTGCTCGAAGACCCAAAACGTGCGATGACAAAAATGAACAAGCATCTGAGTGGCTTGCGCGCGACCCTCTGGACATGGTCCGCGGCAGTGTTGATGTTATTGCATTCCACTGCGACATTGGCGAGGGAAGAAAGTGGCTATCTCTCTAGCACGTCACTACCGCCAACTACAGGGGGCGGTGTCTTGACGGCCGTTCCCCTTTTGGTCGGCGTGGTGTTAGTGCTGCTCGCGCTTTTGATATGGGGCGCGACGACGCTTCAGCAGACCAAGGACGCCTTAAAAGAGCAAAGACAAGCCTACCTCCAAAAACTTAATGAGCTTGATACTGCCAAGCGCTCTGCGCGATCGGCCTATCAAGCCAAGAAAGACTTCTTGTCCAACATGTCTCATGAGTTCAGAACGCCACTCAATGCGATTTTGGGGATGTCTCAACTGGCATTGGACAGCGGGCTAGAAGGCAAGCAAAAGCGCTACATAGAGCGGGTGATCTCGTCAGGGAATACGCTGCTGGATGCGTTAAATACCGTGCTAGCATTCACTAATGTGAAAGCAGGTAACCTCGAAATTGAATGGGTTGAATGCCACGTCGAAACCTTGCTTTCTCCCGTTGTAAAAAGCCTCGGTGAACAAGCCGCAGAAAAAAACCTCCAGTTCCATGTTCTGATGGATATGGCCATTCCCAAACTGATTGATGCTGACTCTGTTCGCATTACGCAAGTGTTGATGGCGCTTGGCAACAACGCGGTCAAATTCACCGACGTGGGTGAAGTGACGTTATCGATAGCCCTTGAATCTCGTCGTGAAGATGACGTGAACATCCGTTTCTCTGTGCATGACACAGGCTTAGGCATCCGCCGTAAAGACCTTGATGAACTGTTTCTGCCTTTCAACCAAGCCGACAACTCTACATCCCGTCGCTATGGTGGCAAAGGGCTTGGCTTAAGTTTGTCGCGAGAATTAGTCGCTTTGATGGGGGGAGAGCTAAACGCAGACAGCCGCTGGGGTGAGGGCAGTGTGTTTTCTTTTACTTTGCCTTGCCAGTCTGGTGTCAATGAAACATCGCGTCTTGGGGATACATGGTCAGGAAAATTATCAGCGAAAAGCGTGTTGCTTGTTTCTTCAAACATGTCTCAACTTTCCGCGACCAGCGATATTTTCATTTACGCCGGTGCAACGGTCAGCCAATGTCGCTCACTCGAAGAACTTCAAGAGAAAGAATCCAGTTTAACCAATGGCGCGTTCGACTATTTGGTCGCGGAGTGGGAGAGCTTGGAGCACGACATGTTGTCGTTTCTGACATCGACATTAACCCGCGGCGACAGAACGCCGTCCACCATCATTATTTCTGGACCGAATAACGGCTTTGATGTCGATGAAACACGTCCTCCATTTTCCTTTAAGTGGGTGCAAAAACCTGTGTTGCCATCAGCACTCATGGATGCCGTCAGCATGAGTGATGAAAAGGCCGCGGAAGTGTTGGAAAGAAGAGTGGAAAGTCCGTCGACTCACATGCGTGGAAACAGCGCTGCATCGGCGGAGCTTCGCTTTTTAGGGGGTGGATCTGCACCTAAAAAAGCACCAGAACCTGAACTTGAAGTCGAAGATGTTTTTGATAAAGAAGCGATGAAAGTGGACGGTAAAGTGGTTCTCCTGGTGGAAGACAACTTGGTCAATCAAGAAGTGGCGATTGGCGCGATGGAAGCATTGCCGCTTGAGGTGCTTGTTGCAAACAATGGCGGTGAAGCGGTGCAAATGCTCAAGGAGCATGCCGTTGATTTGGTGCTGATGGACATGCAGATGCCCGTCGTGGATGGTGTGACTGCCACCAAAATGATCCGTCAGGAACTTCAACTCATTGAGTTGCCCATCCTCGCCATGACAGCAAACACTGAATCCCATGATGTTGCGGCTTGTCGTGAGGCTGGCATGAACGGCCATATCGCCAAACCCATCGATTTCAATTTACTTAGAAACACCTTACTTGAATGGTTATTGAAACCTACGGATTCTCTCGGTAATACACGTGTTACTGAGAAACAGGACGTCGCACTGCCGCAAGAGATGCCTACAGCAGAAGAAACACCGTTAGTGGAAGAGACACTCAAAGCGGATGAGACACAGAAAGCGCAAGAGACGCCCCTAGTAGACGAAGCGCCGGATGAGAAAAGTGAACCGATTGTGGAAGCACCTTCGACGACGCCACCTATGCCACAGAGTACTGAAATAGACGCTGTGACTGACGTTGATACCGCAAATGTGACACCGATTGAGCCGGTATCGTCGTTGAGTCCTGACGCACTTGCGACAGAAGAAAACGACGCTGCGCAAACAAATACGACTGGGTCATCGGTTTCAATGATGACTGACGAGGAAAGAACCCGAAGGAGAGTGGGAATGGATTACGATGACACCATGTTCGACATGATGGTAGATAAGATCCCAGGTATCAATTTACGCGAAGGGGTTCAGCGCTTAGGCGGTAACAAAGCGAAATACCTCAAGATATTGTCTTTGTTTTTGACGTCTCAAGCGACGGCAATGGAGCAGCTTCTGACATCGGAAGATACCGCAGAAAAAGCCATCCTTGCTCACTCCTGCAAAGGGGCTGGAAGTAACATTGGTGCAACGGAAATCGCAGACTATGCCTGTGGTTTGGAAGACAAATACAATTCAGGCGAGACAGTGAACGAAAGCGATGTGTTAACGCTGAAGAGCATGATTGTCTCGGCAATAGATGTCTTTGATGACATCGTAAGCCAAACCGCCGTGGTTGAAGCGCCCGTTGTTGAAGAAGAAATTAAACCGCTAGATGGGTATTTAGTAGAGCAGCTCAACTCGCTTCAAGTCAGCCTTCAAGAGTTTGATATTGAGGTGCAGGACAAGATTGGTGTGCTGTCAAAAGCCTTGCCACAGTGGTGCCATCAAATGGAAGAGTTTAAGCGTCTGCAAGATGCCATCAATCAGTTTGATTTCATCACCGCGGAAGAACATTTGAAAGACCTGAAAAAGAAAACGGGCTAAATACCGAGTACTGATAAGCACCGACGTACTGCAAGTAGAACGCGGTAAACTGTTGGAAGCAGTAAGTACTTGGCAATAGTAGGCAATAGGCAAACAGTAGACACAAAAAAGCCGATGCATCTGCATCGGCTTTTTTTATCAATAAGCGCGAGGCTTATTTCGCTGCCGCTTCCGCGTCATCAGCTTGTTTCGCTTGAATCGCAGTCAGTGCAACGGTGTAAACGATATCGTCTACCAATGCGCCGCGAGACAGGTCGTTCACAGGCTTACGCATGCCCTGAAGCATTGGACCGATAGAAACCAAGTCAGCAGAACGTTGTACTGCTTTGTACGTGGTGTTACCGGTGTTCAGGTCAGGGAACACGAATACAGTCGCTTTACCCGCTACTGGCGAGTTAGGCGCTTTCGATGCTGCAACGTTTTCCATGATTGCTGCGTCGTACTGAAGCGGGCCGTCGATCATTAGATCTGGGCGTTTTGCTTGCGCAATTTTGGTCGCTTCACGTACTTTATCAACGTCTGCACCCTTACCAGATTCACCGGTAGAGTATGAGATCATTGCAACGCGTGGGTCGATACCAAATGCTGCTGCAGAATCCGCAGATTGAATTGCGATTTCAGCCAGTTGCTCAGCGGTTGGATCTGGGTTGATTGCACAGTCACCGTATACCAATACTTGATCAGGCAGAAGCATGAAGAAGATTGACGATACGATAGAGGCATCAGGGGCAGTTTTGATGATTTGGAACGGAGGAACGATGGTGTTTGCTGTGGTATGAACCGCACCAGAAACCAGACCGTCAACTTCGCCCGCTTCAAGCATCATCGTGCCAAGGAAGACTGAATCTTTCAGCTTCTCGCGAGCAACAACTTCGGTCATGCCTTTCGCGCCACGAAGCTCAACCAAGCGAGCTACGTAGTTTTCACGTACTTCATCAGAGTTGATGATAGTGACGCCAGCGCCTAACTCAACACCTTGTTGCGCAGCAACACGGCGGATTTCGTCAGGGTTACCCAAAAGCACACATTCAGCGATACGGCGTTCAGCACAGATAGCTGCTGCTTTCACTGTACGCGGTTCGTCGCCTTCAGGCAGTACGATGCGCTTCGCTGCTTTACGCGCGAATTCAGTGAGCTGATAACGGAATGCTGGTGGGCTCAAACGACGTGCACGAACAGAACCTTCAGACAGTGATTCAATCCAGTTGCCATCGATGTGGTTTGCAACGTGCTCGTTAACAAACTCAACACGCTCTTTGTCGTCCGCTGGTACTTCTAGGCTGAAGCTCTGAAGGTTCAGAGATGTCTGCCAAGTGTTACCTTTCGTGGTGAATACTGGTAGGCCAGATTCAAACGCACGTGCACACAGGCTTTGAAGTTCAGCTGGAATGTTGTAACCGCCAGTCAGAAGCAGGGCACCGATTTCCAGACCGTTCATTGCAGCAAGACATGCAGCAACGATAACGTCAGGACGGTCTGCTGAAGTCACCAGCAGTGAACCCGGACGGAAGTGCTCAAC
This sequence comes from Enterovibrio norvegicus, assembly GCF_002876705.1. Taxonomy (GTDB): domain Bacteria; phylum Pseudomonadota; class Gammaproteobacteria; order Enterobacterales; family Vibrionaceae; genus Enterovibrio; species Enterovibrio norvegicus_B. The sequence continues at coordinate 33,478 of NZ_MDAG01000024.1, forward strand.
CATGTTCGGAATAGAACGTGCACAGAATGTGATGCTCTTAATACGACGTGTGTTGATTTCACCTTCGTTTACGATCTCTGCATTCAAGTGCGCAGCAAGATCGCTAGCACGTGTTGCAATCAGATCGATGCTCCAAGGCACACAACCAAGAACACGGATAGGGCTAGAGTTAAAGATCTCCATCACTTCCACGTTGGTTGGTTTCGCCACGTTAGACTCATCAAAGATGTCTGACAGGTCTGGACGAGTGCGGCCTTGGTCATCAACAGGTGCATTGTGCTTGTTGATGATCAAGCCAGAGATGTTCTTGTTCTTCGAACCACCGAAGTTAGATACAGCAACCTCAATGCGCTCACGAAGTTGCGCAGGGTTATCAGTACCTGGGGTCGCTACGAACACGATTTCCGCGTCCAGAGTTTTAGCGATCTCGTAGTTTACTTGGTTAGCAAACGGGTGGTTACGCGTTGGTACAAGACCTTCAATCAGCGCGACTTCTGCATCAGCAGTTGCTTCTTGGAAACGCGCGATGATTTCTTCCATCAACACGTCGTTTTGGTCTGTACGGATAAGCTCTTCAGCTTTTGCCATGCTAAGTGACGCTGCCACTTTCATGTTGCTGTTTGCTTCAATGATGGTCGACGTCAGGTCAGGCTGGTTGCCGCCATCACGAGGTTGCGCGATTGGTTTGAAAAACGAAACGCGAACGCCCTTGTGTTCCATCGCACGCAATACGCCTAGGCTGACACTTGTCAGGCCTACACCAGCGCCGATTGGAATGAGCATGATAGTACGGGACACGGTTAATTCCTCTTTACTACGTTAGACGCAAAGCCCGCATAGATGCAGGCTTTGTCAATAGATCCAGTGTGGCAGAGCTTAGTAAACTTGCTGAAGTTCCGCCAAAACTGAAACGACTGACCGTAGTGGTCAGCCGTAAAGTCACGCGTGGTGGGTAATTAAATACCAGCCAGACGTGCAGTATCTTGAGCGATAACCAGTTCTTCGTTGGTAGAGATAACCATCGCAGGAACACGGCTGTTATCAGAAGTGATAACGCCTTCGCCGCCGAAGCGTGCTTTCAGGTTGCGCTCTTGGTCAACTTCAACACCCAGAAGACCTAGACGGTTAAGCACTAGCTCACGGATTGGGCCAGAGTTCTCACCGATACCACCAGTGAACACGATCGCGTCCAGACGGCCGTCAAGACATGCAGTGTAACCAGCAACGTACTTAGCAAGACGGTGACAGAATACGTCCATCGCACGCGTTGCTTCTTCTTTAGTGCCGTAGTTGTCTTCAACGAAACGACAGTCAGACGTCACTTCAGTCAGACCAGCAAGGCCAGACTCTTTGGTTAGCATGTTGTTGATTTCTTCAACGCTGTAACCCAGTGCATCGTGTAGGTGGAAAATGATTGCTGGGTCTAGGTCGCCAGAACGGGTACCCATTACTAGACCTTCAAGCGGTGTCATACCCATTGAAGTGTCTACAGATTTACCGTTTTTGATTGCACATACAGATGCGCCGTTACCTAGGTGACAGTTGATGATGTTTAGTTCTTCAACTGGCTTACCAAGTTGTTCTGCAGCTTCTTGCGCGATGAAGAAGTGAGAAGTACCGTGCATACCGTAGCGACGGATACCGTTCTCTTTGTACAGCTTGTATGGCAGAGCGTATAGGTACGCTTCTTCTGGCATAGTTTGGTGGAACGCTGTATCAAATACTGCAACGTTTTGTAGTTCTGGGAATGCCGCTTTCGCTGCTTCAATACCCACTAGGTGTGCTGGGTTGTGAAGAGGTGCAAAGCTAGAAGCATCTTGGATGCCTTTAAGAACGTTTTCACAGATCAGTGCAGACTGAGTGAATTGCTCGCCGCCGTGAACGACACGGTGACCGATAGCGCCCAGGTTTTCTGCCAGCTCAGGTTTTGAAGCCAGGATGGTGTCAACGATGAAGCTTAGCGCTTCTTTGTGTGCAGCGCCGTTGCCCAATTGAGCTTCGTGCTTGCCGTCCAATTTCCACTTAATGCGTGCTTCTGGAAGTTGCAGACATTCTGCAAGACCAGTCAGGTGCTCATCACCTGTTTGAGCGTCAACGATAGCGAATTTCAGCGATGAGCTGCCGCAGTTAAGAACAAGAACCAGCTTAGACATTTGAGACTACCTATTCGTGTAAAGTAGAGTGTGTTGATTAACGGGAGAAGCGTAGTTAATAAAAATATTACTCACCTTCTCACTAAAGCGATGCTAAGAAACAAATTGTTATTGCTTCGTAATTAGCCAATTTTGTCGCGGAATAGATACTTCGCTCATCGGTCCCTGATCCACAACGCAAAACGCCAGACAGAATCACTGTCAGCACACCATCATTGGTGATTTGTTGCGCTGCCGTTCATCCATATGGCGTTTCTGTGGTTGCGAGATAGTCAAATCCGAGCAACAATTGATTTAAGTCGGCTAAGGATAGCGATACTTGCTCCAGATAACAAAAATTTTTGAGTCATTCTTGATTTGAATTAATTTTTATAAACTTTGTTTTAACATTTGCAGCAGGATTTTAGTCGACGGATCAATGAAATCGCTTGAGAGGTGTGCGCCGTATGAGCAGAAAAACAATCTGGGATAATTTTCGTGATGGACAAAAGTACATGACGGAATGGCCGATTCGAAAAGAACTCGCGCCGATGTTTCCCGAAAACCGAGTGATTAAAGCAACCAAGTTTGCTGTAAAAGTGATGCCTGCTGTCGCGGTGATCAGTGTCCTTATGCAAATGGCGTTTAATAACTACGCAGGATTGCCCCAAGCAATGATCATTGCGTTGTTTGCATTGAGCATGCCGTTGCAAGGTATGTGGTGGTTAGGTAAACGTCGTGACACGATACTTCCACCTGCTCTGGCGGGATGGTATCGCGAGCTTCATGAGAAAATTGTCAGCGAAGGTGGTGCTATTCAGCCCATCAAGAGTCGCCCTCGTTACAAAGAACTGGCCCAAACGCTCAATCGTGCGTTTAAGCAACTAGACAAATCATCTCTGGAACGTTGGTTCTAAATATATCTTGCTTTGAATGAAAAGCGCCTCAGAGTACTGGGGCGTTTTTGTGTCTGCGTACCTAAACAACCTGAATTCTGAATCTTCAGGTTGTTTGGGTATAAGAACGGTGCGGCATGAGTGCATGAAGGCTTTTGATTAGAAAGGGAGAGAGCATCTTCTGTCTCTCGATTCACAGGATTGAAATCTCTGAGGGTTAGAAAAAATAAATAATACCGCTTTACATTAGGCTGAATTAAGATAGTATTGTCCTCGCTCTGTCTTCCAGAGTTATTAATGAAAACATAAAGTAAAAGTTAATCCTCAGAATTTCTTCGTAATTGTTGTTATCCTCAGTTTTTCCCTTAGCTTCATAGTCACATTCAATAATTCAGCTTTCAGCGCTTCGCATTATCGCGAATTTTCATGAATTTTTTATATAAGGGACATTACATGTCTAACAAAACAACTGGTCTAGTAAAATGGTTTAACGAAGATAAAGGTTTTGGTTTTATTACCCAAGACAACGGCGGTGCTGACGTATTCGTTCATTTCCGTGCTATCGCTTCTGAAGGCTTCAAAACGCTTGCTGAAGGCCAGAAAGTATCTTTCGAAGTAGAGCAGGGCCAGAAGGGTCCTCAAGCATCTAATGTAGTTGCTATCTAACTTTGTAAGTGGACGCAAATAACGAAAGCGTTATTTGCGTCATTCTTTAATCACAACAAAAATCCTTTATACCGAATCTGCGAAAATAATAACACTTCCAACATCTGCTTTCTGCCCTCCGCTTTATGTATGTGTCGTTGCGTATCTTATTCACTTCGTTGTATCTATATTACTAGGCTACTTAGCTTTAAATATTAATGGCTTCTATTATCTTGGGTTTTCCTCATTGTGATTTCTTTATAACGACAATTAAGGGTATTTATGTCTCGTTCAACGGGTAGAAAAAGATTTTGGTTTCAACAATCTCGTCAAGAGAGTGACGTGCAGAAAATAAAGGTAAATAAATGATAGTTAATTTCAACATGCTAAAAGATAGCGTTTCTTGGAACGCATCAATTCACCAACTCAATAGCGATGTTTTGTTACGTCATGTTTTGGTGACAGGTAATGTGAGTGAAAGGGGTATTCACTTTTCATATTGTGAAAAAACCTGTAAAGGTAATATCACAAATAGTGAAGACCAAGTGATTGGCACCTTTACTACTTTTTTCTAGGTTTCAAATAGGTCAGTGCATTTATATCGCCAATCTGAACCAAACCCTAAATCTAGACCTAAATCAATGAAAATGAACAATAAATTGATGTTATTCCACTGGTTGCATCATTGAATTGTCTGAGAAGAATCGGCCTAATCTCCTCTAGAGTAACCCCTTAACGCGACTCGGACGGATACACTTATCTCAAATGATGTTGTTATCCCTATTCCTGTCCCTATTTCTGTCGATGTTCATATCAATGGCACTTCACTTGGTTTCAGTCGCTAAGATCATTCTATTCTAAAGAATATTCCCTTCAGATCGAACCAAATAAGCCCATGTACCGTAACGTTTTGTTGAGTATTAAATAATATCAACACAGCAAGGTAGCGTGGACATGAATAAAGCCGTGTACTGGTTCACCCACGACTTACGGTTGCAAGACAACCCGACGGTGAGTGAGCTGTTACGAAAGAACGATGAAGTCGCGTTCGTGTTTGTCATAGACCCCCGTTGGTTTGAACAGCGCAACCATCATCAGAAAATGATGGGATCGCATCGTTGGCGGTTTCTCTGTGAATCCCTGCTGGCATTAGACGAAACGCTTCGTCTTCACGGTCAACATTTGATTGTGCTTGAAGGCGATCCTGTTGAGCAGCTTAAAAGCGTGCTTATCGAACATCGCATCAACACGTTGGGCTGTGCCAAGCAAACAGGGTGGTTCGAGCGCACGCAATTGGCGCGTCTCGGTGTGGACATTCCTCGTTTGAACATCGTTTCGCAATGGAACAGCACGCTTTTTGACGAAGCCCAATTTTCGATAATGGGCGATGTCTTTTCTACATTCTCCCGTTTTAGAAAGCGCGTTGAAACTGCCAACTTTTTGCCCCTAGAACCCTGCAAAATATGGCTTGAAACGTTGCCGCCTCCTGCGCTAGAAAGCACGCAGTCACTTCATATTCAGCTCTCGCGCTATGGCGTTTTGGCTTCTTATATCTCCCTGCATGGGCATGAAAATGGCTACGCCCAAGATTTTCATGGCGGCGAACATGCTGCGCTTCAACACCTCAATGGGTACTTTTCCTCACGCGCACCACTCAGTTACAAGCAAACGCGAAATGCGTTAGACGATTGGGAGAGCTCCACCAAGTTCAGCCCATTTTTGGCGCTCGGCACTGTATCGCCACGTCAAGTTTGGCAGCAGCTCAGGCGCTATGAAGCGGAGTTCGGAAGCAACGAGTCAACGTATTGGATTGGTTTCGAATTGCTGTGGCGTGAGTATTTCCAATGGTTGTCGATCAAGCAAGGGGTGACGCTCTATGCCTTTAAAGGCAATGCCAGCACAGCGCCTTTGACCAGTCACTACGCTGAACGCCTGATGAAATGGACCAAAGGCGAAACGCCATTTCCATTGGTCAATGCGTGCATGAATCAGCTCAATGAAACAGGTTACTTGTCGAATCGCGGACGACAAATTGTCGCCAGTTGCTTGGTGAATGAACTGTCTGTCGATTGGCGATTTGGCGCCGCGTATTTTCAGCAGCAATTGATTGATTTTGATGTCGCATCAAACTGGGGCAATTGGCAGTACATCGCCGGTGTGGGCGCAGACCCTCGTGGTGGACGCCACTTTAATATCGACAAGCAAACCGAGATGTATGATCCCGATGGCGAATACATTCGCCGTTGGAACGGCCAACAGGGCGCACGCGCTTTAGATTCCGTCGATGCCGCGGATTGGCCGATTTATGATCTGTAAACATCACTTGGTCATATCAAAATGTTATTCAGCGAATGCCTCAACGAGTAAGGAGGTCACGTGGCGATTTCTGTTGTGTGGCTAAAGCGAGACCTACGATTGTCGGATCACGCGCCTTTGTTGTGCGCTGCGCAGTCTGGATTGCCCGTGCTGTTGGTGTATTGCTTTGAGCCCATGCTCCTTGACGACCCACATTATGATGAGCGTCATTGGCGTTTTGTTGGTGAATCCCTGAATGACATGAAAACGCGCTTACCCAAAGGAGCGCTGTTGGTTTCATCTCAATGCGCATTAGACACCCTGAAATCACTCCATCAAACCTTTGGTATCGCGCACCTGTTCTCCCATCAAGAAGTCGGCCTAAACAACACCTTTGAACGTGATAAAGCCGTTCAATTATGGTGTGACGAGAAAAGTGTGAATTGGGAAGAAACGCCCGTCGGCGCAGTTATTCGTGGTTTAACCCATCGAAAAACGTGGGACAAACATTGGCAGAAGGTGATGCGTGCCCCTCTGGCTGATTGCGACTTATCAACTATCTCTTGGGTGACAGCAAGCGCGGAGACACTGCCTAACCGCGTTGAACAATACCTTCAACCCACCGTTGAATCTGAGCACTTCCAACAAGGCGGAGAAACCGCAGCACGGCAAATCCTGAACGGCTTCTATGAAGACAGAGGGAAAGATTACGCCTATTCGTTATCCAGCCCGACATTGAGTCAAACCCACTGCTCTCGTGTGTCACCGTATTTAGCGTGGGGAAACGTGAGCCTTCGTCAGGTATACCAAACCGTACTGAAACACTGGAGCGTACCGGGGTGGCGACGTTCGTTGGTGGCGTTTAGCTCTCGCCTACATTGGCACTGCCATTTCATTCAAAAGTTCGAAAGTGAATCCAGCATGGAATTTCAGCCTGTAAACCGTGGTTATCTTGAATTGCCGCGAGTGACGGGAGAGGCTGCTCAGCAGAGATTGACCGCATGGAAAGAAGGGAAAACAGGGTTTCCCATGGTGGATGCCTCTATGCGTTGCTTGCAAGCAACGGGGTATTTAAATTTCCGCATGCGCGCCATGCTCGTGAGTTTTTTGTGTCATCACCTCGCGTTAGATTGGCGACATGGCGTGCAGCACCTTGCCCGTGTTTTCCTCGATTTTGAACCCGGCATTCATTACAGCCAATTTCAAATGCAGGCGGGCGTTACAGGGATTAACACCATTCGTATTTATAACCCTGTAAAGCAAGGCGAAGAGAAAGATCCTGATGGCGTGTTTGTCAAAACATGGCTTCCTGAATTGGCTGATGTGCCCGTCCCGCTCGTTCACGCGCCTTGGCGTTTGTCACCCATGGAGCAAATGCTTTATGCCGTGAACGTCGGCGACGATTACCCCGCGCCCATCGTCGATTTGAAGCAAAGCTATGCAGAAGCGCAAGCGTTGCTTTGGCGTTGGAGAAAATTGCCGGACGTACAACGTGAAGCGCATCGCTTACTCAAACGGCATGTGAGGCCAGATTGAATAAACAGGCTGACACTGAATGAAGAAACAAGACCTGCCGTCAAAAACGTGCGCGGTGTGCCAGCGTCCGTTTACGTGGCGCAAGAAGTGGGCGCGCGTGTGGGATGACGTGAAATATTGCTCGAAGCGCTGCGCAGGTCAAAGACGTGCAAAACCCGAATTTTTAGCGAGAACAGAATGACAATAAAAGCCTCTCGATTACGTTTACTCCTTGGTGATCAACTCAATGCCAGCCATTCGTGGTTTCGTGAACTCGATGACGATACCTTGTATGTGATTGCCGAGCTTCATCAAGAGGCCAGCTATGTGCCTCACCATGTCCAAAAGGTGTGTGCCTTTTTCGCTGCCATGTCTGCCTTTGCGCAGGCGTTGCAACAAGCCGGTCACAGAGTGTTGCACTTAACGTTGGACGACACGGAGCAGTTCCCAGATTTACCGGCCTTGCTTACGCACCTCATCGAGCAGCACGGCGTGAGTGCGTTCGAATACCAATTGCCCGATGAATATCGCCTGCGGGATCAACTGTCGGTGTTTGCTTCCACGTTATCTATCCTGTCCAATGCCGTTGAATCCGAGCACTTCTACCTCTCAGACCAAGAGATTCCTCGCGATTTCAAACAAGGTAAACGCCACCGTATGGAAGCCTTCTACCGCAAGATGCGAGTGCGTTTTGATGTGTTGATGGAGGGTGACAACCCCGAAGGTGGGCAATGGAATTACGATGCTGATAACCGCAACAAACTCAAAGCGAAAGACATTGACGATGTGCCTGAACCGCTTCTGTTCGGCAATGATGTCACTGACATTATTGCGCGCATTGAACGTCATGAGATTAAGGTGATTGGACAGTCCGAATCAAATCTGCTGTGGCCGATAACACGCACACAAGCGAACGAACTATTGGCCTTTTTCTGTCAGCATTGTTTACCCAATTTTGGACGCTTCCAAGACGCAATGACAGGGCAGACGGATGATGAAGGCAAGCGTAAACAATGGAGTTTGTATCACTCACGATTGTCCTTCGCCCTCAACAGCAAAATTCTCAGCCCTCAGCATGTGGTAGACATGGCGGTGTATCACTACCAAACGCGACCTGACGACATCAGTTTGGCGCAGGTCGAAGGTTTTGTGCGCCAAATCATCGGTTGGCGCGAATTCATTCGCGGGATCTACTGGGTGAACATGCCCGATTATGCCTCTCTCAATAGCTTGTCTGCGAAACGTGATTTACCGTCATGGTTCTGGACGGGCAACACCAAGATGGCGTGCATGAAGCATGCAATCGATCAGTCGTTGGATTATGCCTACGCCCATCACATTCAACGCTTAATGATCACGGGTAACTTTTGTCTGATTTCAGGCATTGCCCCTGAACAGGTTGATGAGTGGTATCTCGGTATATATATCGATGCAATCGAATGGGTGGAATTACCGAACACACGCGGCATGAGCCAGTTTGCCGATGGCGGCATTGTCGGCTCAAAAGCCTATGCGGCGAGCGGTAACTATGTGAAGAAAATGAGCGATTACTGCGGGAACTGCCACTATAAAGTCGCGAAAACCACGGAGGATGATGCCTGCCCGCTGAACTCACTGTATTGGCATTTCATGGATAAACACCAAGAAGATTTTGGCGGTAACCCCAGAACCAAAATGGTGTATGCGAATTGGAACAAGAAGACCGATGAGCAGCAAAAATTGGTGTTGGGTCGGGCGGAAAGGGTGTTGGAGGGGATTGAGGGGCTTTAAAGAGCAGGTTCGAGGAAGAGCAGGTACGAGATCCTAGGAAAAGCAAAGCAAAGCAAAAGCCATAGCCAGAGCGAAAACCAGAGCGACCCCTCCCTAACCCTCCCCTTGAAAAGTGGAGGGGATCAAGAGCAAAGCACGTGCACAGAACGCTACGCTTTTGCTCTGTTCCTTCAACTTTCTAAGTGAGGGATGAAGAGCAAGAGCCCATATTTCCGTGGACTTAGGCTCTTGATTTTTCTCCTCCAACTTTCCAAGGG
>NZ_MDAG01000024.1:43798-43919 GCF_002876705.1 Enterovibrio norvegicus
GGGTTGTTGGCTCGAAGAGCCAAGGGGCTATCAGCATAAACTGACCTTGGCTCAATGAGGTGAAGTTAATAAGAAAGGGTTGAATAACTTCACCTGTGCTTTCATCCTTTTCTCGCAATCT
>NZ_MDAG01000024.1:44697-84021 GCF_002876705.1 Enterovibrio norvegicus
TCGCAATCTCGCAATCTCGCTACGGCACCAACCCCTTCAGCGACGACGCTTCCTTCGCATTCACCTTCACTGCACGCGCTTGCTTCAATAAACCCAGCAACGTGCGGTTTTCCCATGCGGTAGATTCAGCGCTATAGCGGCTTGCCATCATGGTGCTGACTTCAGCGTCAATGCTGTCGCGAAGCGTTTGTGGAACAGCACTGAAATGCGGTTCTAGTTGCCATTGGCGGTAAGCGGCGGCAACTTTGACAGCGTCATTCTCAGCCACTGCGGCTTCCAATGAAGCCAGCGCAGACGTACCCGAAGGATTCGAAGACACTGCTACATTGGCAGGTATCGCGACTTGCTTAGGTTTGCGCAGGTAAAGCGCCAAGGTGACAAGCCAAAGCAGCGCGAATGCGCCTGTTGCCCACGGCCAATAGCCTGCTTGTGTGACGACCTTTGTGGTGACAGGAGCAGGTGCGAGCAGTGTTTGCTCGGCATTTGGCAATATCGGTTGGGAAGACTGAACCTCATCACTCGGAACGACATTAAGCGTTAAGCCAGAAATGGCGCTGGTTTCTTGCTTTCCTGTGGTGGTGTTAAACCAATTAATCGACACAGACGGCAGCGATACTATGCCCGCTTCTCGAGGGATGATGACCTGTATCATGGTCATGATGGTGGCATCGCCATCTTGTCGGTATTCCGGTTTTTCTGAATACACGCGAACACGCGACGGGTAGGTCACAGACAGGTTTGGCATGGCGCTTTGCGCGATGTTTTCAATTCTTAAAGCAATAAAGCGCGTGATGGGATCGCCAACCTTCGCGGCTTGCTCGGCACTACCAGAACCTTCACCAGTTTCTGGCTCCCAGCGTTGTGACAGCGTCAGAGATGGCGTTGGCAACCAAAGGCCTGTGTATCCCGCAGGTTGACCTTGAATGGACAGCGTTTCAGCATTGGCTTGTCGACTTATCGGTAAACCGAGCGTTGAGTTCCAGCGGTTTCCTTCGACTTTTGTGCCCGTGAATACCGCGCCGTTTAAGGTCAATTCGCCCGCTTGGTTTGGGGTGATTTGATATTGACGCTGAATCGCAATGTATCGGCGACCGTTGCGCACGGTTTCCGCTTGTTGATCTTCACCGACTTGTTCCACGGTTAAACCGTCACCGAAGGGCGCTTGCAGGGCAGGAGAATCCACACGCGTACCAATCAGCAGTTCAACGTTGTAGCTGAAGGTTTCTCCGATGTAGCCGCTTTGTCGATCAAGGCGAACATTCACTTGAATCGATTGGTCATTGGCCTGTTGCGCACGTTGGCTCGCTTCAACCACATTGATGCGAATCGGTGCGGTGGCATAGTCTTCAAGCTGAAAACTTGGAATGGTGAACGTGCCAAGTTCCTTTGCAGCAACAGCGATGCGAATTTCCGTTTTACGTGTCATGTCGCCGTTGATGAACGAGGTGCTGTTACTGACACTCGGGCGACCATAGGTGAAATGTTCCGCAAGCGCGATCAGGTCGAGATCATCGGTGTCGACGCTGTCATTCACGGAGAGGGTCAACTGAAACGGCTCGTTTATCGCCACGACATTTTTGGATACGGTGGCGACCGCGTCTGCGGCTGAGGCCGAAAGCGGCAATAAAGCCATGAGCATTATCACCATGAGTGAGAGGCTCTTAAGGCGTTGTGATAGTGAGTTCAATGCAATTCTCTGCTTTGTCATTGTGCGTTTACCATGAGTTTTCGGTTGGCGCTGGCATGTCTTTCTGCCTTGCCTGTAAAAGCATTTGTGCGCGGATCAGTCCCGCGGTGTCATTGGAAACTTGCTCGAGTTTTTTCAAAACAGGGTGGCTGGCGGAAAGGCCATCTTGATTGTCGCCTGCCTCTGTGCTTTCACCTTGCGCGTAAGCTTCAGCGCCTTCTTCACCCTCTTGGGGTTGGGATTCCGATGCTTGTGCGCCTTGATCCTGTTCTTCGCCTTGCTGTGATTTTGACTCAGCTTGGCTTTGCGCGTTTTGCTCTTGTTCTTGCTCGCCGTCAGAGGACTGTCCTGATTGTTCGTCTGATTGCGCGTCGCTTTGTTGCTGATCAGATTGCCCTTGCTGATCGCTGTTTTGTCCCTGTTGTTGGTCTTGATTCTGCTGACCTTGTGGGTCGTTGCCTTCTTGGTTTTGACCGCCGCTTTGATCTTGCGACGATTGGCTTTCATCGCCTTGCTGTTGATCGGATTGCGATTGCTCTGATTGAGACTGATCAGACTGTTGGCCGGAGGAATCTTGATTTTTTTGCTGCTGCTGTTTTTGCTCTAACGCCTGCTTCACCACATCCAAGTTCTTTTTGGCATCTGCATTGTCAGGGTCGCTTTTCAGCACAGACTCAAAGGTTTCTTGGGCTTTCTCTAGCTCGCCGGCTTGTGCATAGGCATTGCCTAAGTTGTAGCGAGATGTTGGGTCATCAAGCGCAGACAACGTATCGATTGCCCCTTGATAATCCCCGTTTTTATACTGCGCGATGCCTTTCCATTCTTGGGATGAAAAGCCATTGACTGCTTGTTCAAAGTCGCCAGATTCGAATTGAGCGTAAGCCTGTTGATCATCGGTTTGGAACACGGCAGCCGAGACGGGATGAATCGGCACCATCACAAACATTAACGCCAGAACAAGACCACGACGAAACCCCAATAACGCCAGCAAAAGAACGGGAATAATCAGCCAGAAACCCGCATTCAAACGTTCTTCTACCGATTTACTTTTCCCTTGTGCAGCGCCATCTATCGGCTTTTCAGTGAAGGCGACAATGTTGTCGACATCACGATTGGTCGGTTGCCACATTTGCAAAATACCGCCTGTTGCTTTGGTGATGGGCGACAAGGTATCCAACGTGACTTTTGCCACCACGGGCGTGCCGTTTTGTTCGATCAAACTGCCGTCTGGCAGTTGAATAGGCGCACCTTGCTGCGTGCCAATCGCGAGCACTGACACGCGATATTGGCTGCCATCAAGAGTATCTAACGTGGCTTTTGATTCACGGTCTGTCATGCCATCGGTGATCAGCACAATGTCACCGTCGGCGAAGCCAGCTTGCGAAAGCAGTTCCATGGCTTGCACCACGCCCGCAGCGGCATTGCTGCCGGGGATGGGCATGATCTCTGGTGAGAGTTCTGGGAGCAGGGTTTTCAGCGTCGATGCATCGTCCGTTAATGGGCTGATGATGTAACCGTCAGCGGCATACGCCACCAAGCCTGTGCTGCCTTCTTTCCAGCCGGGCAACATGTCTAATGCTTTAAAGCGTGCTTGTGTCAGGCGGTTTGGCGACACGTCGGTGGCATACATGGAGCGTGACATGTCCATGACAAGCACACGCGCCCCCGCCAGATTCACGGCAGGCATTTCATTTTTCTGCCAACTTGGGCCGGCTAATGCGAGCACACTCAGCAACCAAGCAATGGCTAACACGGCCAGCGGCCAACGTTTTTGTTTTCCTGCTTCGGCGCGGTTGCCTGACAAGAGTTTGGACAGGTGCGGGGCGATCAAGCCTGATGTTTGCGCCTTTCCTTTCACCCAAGGTAAGAGCAATGCCAGCGGCAGTGCCGCGAGCAACCATTGGGGATACATAAAGGTAAAATCAGCCATGACGCCTCCTTACCACAACAATTACCACCGACAACACCAGCGCAAAGGCCAGTGGGAAACGGAAAAGCTCATCACGCGGACGCCAGGTTTGTTGCGCGCTGGAGATGGGTTCAAGTTGGTCGATGATTTGGTAAATCGTTTCTAATTCTTTGGGATCGCGTGCGCGGAAATATTCGCCGCCCGTCATCTTGGCAATTTGTGTCATGGTTTTTTCGTCGAGGTCTTGTGACGGATTCACCATGCGAGACCCAAACAAACTGCGTTGACGCATTTGTTCTGCACCCACACCAATGGTGTAGATGGTGACATCGTTGTCTTTTGCCAGTTGCGCCGCTTCCAACGGATCAATGACGCCCGCGGTGTTGGCACCGTCACTGAGTAAAATGATCACCCGCTGCGGCGCTTTGCTGTCGATAAAGGTTTTGGTTGCAACACCCAGCCCTTCACCAATGGCGGTGCTTTTGCCAATCAGACCCAGAACAGCGCGATCAAGTTGCTGCGCCACTGTGTTGCGATCCAGCGTCAGCGGGGTTTGCAGATAACCATGATCCGCGAACAGCACTAACCCCAAACGGTCGCCAGAGCGCTTTTGAATGAAATCTGACAATACGTCTTTCACCGCAGTGAGGCGGTCTGTGGTACTGCCACTGGCAGTCACCATGTCCTCAATCTCCATCGAACCTGATAAATCGACAGCGAGCATCATGTCGCGGTGCTCTGGCTGAATCTGCACTGGTTCGCCGTACCACATTGGGCGCGCCAATGCGGTGATAAGCCCGAGCCAGAACAGCGCCATCAAGACATGCTTAATGCGGCTGGAGCCTTGTTTCTCACCAAGCCCTTCAGGCAGACGCGGCAAGTGAATGGCAGCAGGGCGTGGAATGGGTTTCGCCAGTTTGAACACCAGCCAAGGCAAAGGGAGCAGGGCAAACGCCCACCACCATGTAAATTCAAACATGGTTTTCCTCCTTCGCCGCAGGTGTGTACAAAGATGCGCGCGAGGCCTTTGGCGGCAAAGCATGTTTGAGCCAGTTTTCAGTCAGCGCTTTGCAGGTGGCTAACTCGGAATCGGATAACCCTTCTTTGGAGAAAATGCCTTTTTGCCAAAGATCTTGGTGGGCTAAAAACCCGTCTTTGTCGCAACTGTGCTTATCAGGACATTGCACGTCGAGAAAGCGCAACCAAGCCGCGCCGGTTAAACCTGCCACGTGTTCACGATCGAAATAACTCAATGCGGCGCGTTTGAGCAGGGCGTTCATGTCAGCCAAAGAGGAGACCGTGTTCAGTGCTTGCAGTGCTTCTTTTTTGGCGCGTGTTTTCTTCGCACGTGCGCGAAGCCACATCACGATCATGATGATCACGGCCAATGTTGCGGTGATAACCAGCCACCATCCCCATGCCAGCGGCCAAATGCCCGGCGCGGTTTGCAGGTGGATATCAGCCAAAGGAAGTGTGTTTGACGTTGGAGTCGCCATGTTACATCGTTGCCTTATTCGTGTGCTTACCCAATTGCTGCAACAGGGAATGTGCAGCCGTCACCGAATGCAAAGGGATCGCCAGCGATCGCGCCAATTCGACGATAAATGCTTGGTGACGTTGATACTGCTCGGCTAACCCATCACGGGTTTTACGGGCAGAGAAATCAAGCCATGCGGTCTGTTTGCTGTCAGCCACCAATTCATGCCCACGGAACGCGGTTTGCCCTTGTTCGAGCGGGTCGGAAACCTGAATGAATTGGATGCGGTTATGCTGGCGTAATTGGCTCAGTCGGCGTTTGTCTTCCATTGTCAGAGAATAGAAATCACTGATGATGGCAATTTCGCTGCCTTTTGAGCACAGGTGGTGCAAATGGCGCAGCATGTTTTGCCAGCCTGCTTGCGGCGTACTGTTATCAGAAGCGCTATCGACGGAAGCAGTATCAATGGCCAGCATCTCCGCGTGAGCTTCCATCAAGGCATGAATAATGCTGAGCGGCCCTTGCTGTCTTGCCGTCGGTTTGCATTCGCGTAAACGCACGCCGTTATAAATCACCGCGCCGATGCGATCTTGCTGGCTCACGGCGAGCCAACTGAGCAAGCTGGCGAAGTGCGCGGCTTGCACGGACTTCAACATCAACTGCGAACCAAACTTCATGCTGGCGCTAAGATCGATAGCCAGCATCACCGGCTGTTCGCGTTCCTCGGTGAACAACTTAGTGTGAGTCTTTCCCGTACGCGCAGTGACGCGCCAATCGATCGATCGGACGTCATCACTCGGCTGATAAGGGCGTACCTCAGAAAAGTTCATGCCACGGCCTTTGTGTCGGCTGCCATGCTGCCCGCTTAACTGCGACCAAATGCTGAGGGCGGGGGGTAACCAGCGCACCGCTTGTTGCCGATAGTGAAGCAGCTCTGCCAAGCACAGGTTCACGCCATCGCTGTGTGCGGGCAGTGCCTGTGATGACGAACCGTTATGGGCGTTGCTCACGCTCATACACTGGCAACCTGACCAATGAGGTGTTTCACCACGCTGTCAGCGTCAATGCCTTCGGCTTGTGCTTCATAGCTCAGCAACAGACGGTGACGCAGCACAGGGTAGGCCATGGCTTGCACGTCTTCCGGGGTCACGAAGTCACGGCCCGCAAGCCATGCGTGAGCACGTGCACAGCGGTCGAGTGCGAGCGTGGCACGCGGGCTGACACCCATTTGCAGCCATGCTGCCAACTGATCGCTGTAGCGGCTTGGCTCACGGGTCGCCATTACGAGGCGGATAATGTATTTCTCCACGTCGTCAGCCATGTGAATGCCCAGCACCGCATTGCGCGCCTCAAAAATGCTCTCTTGGTTGATGTGAACAGGCTGCTGTTTCTCAATCCCCAAGGCTTCACCGCGGTTCAGACGGAGGATGTCGAGCTCGCTGTCTTCGTTAGGGTAATCGACGTTTAGCTGCAGCAAGAAACGGTCAAGTTGAGCCTCTGGAAGCGGGTATGTGCCTTCTTGTTCGATTGGGTTTTGTGTCGCCATTACCAAGAAAAGCTCAGGCAAGGCATAGGTTTGACGCCCTGCGGTGATTTGCTTTTCCGCCATGGCTTCAAGCATCGCTGCTTGCACTTTGGCAGGCGCACGGTTGATTTCATCTGCCAGCAACAGGGAGTTAAAAATCGGCCCCGCTTGGAAAGTGAACTCGCCCGTTTCTGGACGGAATATGTCTGAGCCTGTCAGGTCTGACGGCAACAAGTCGGGCGTAAACTGAATGCGGTGGAAATCGCCTTCGATGCAATCGGACAACACTTTTACCGCGCGCGTTTTTGCCAATCCCGGCGGGCCTTGCACCAAAATGTGTCCGTCGGCTAACAATGCAATCAGCAGTTGTTTGACGAGATCGGGTTGGCCGATCACCTGACTTTGCAGGTAAGCATTAAGGCGTTGAAAAGTATCAGCTAGCATGGCGAATATGACCTTGGTGTATCGAAAACAAAAGGAAAAAGATGAATCTCAGACCGCGTTAGGATGAAGAGGTTCCACCTTATTGATATGGAGCGTTTTAATTGTGCTTTCAAGGGGCTGAAGAAGAGAAGCATCACAGAACCTAAACCAAAGCGGTGTGTGCTCCGTATGTTTGAGTCGAACATGGAGGCAAGCGATGAAACACACCTTTAATGAAGAAGACACGTCACGCATCATTGAAATGGCATGGGAAGACAGAACACCGTTTGAAGCCATTGCGACCCAATTTGGCATGATTGAAAGCGATGTTATCCGCTTTATGCGTTATCACCTGAAATCAGGCAGCTTCAAATTGTGGCGCAAACGCGTGTCAGGCCGAATCACCAAACACGCGATGCGACGCCCTGAAGGCATTGAGCGGGGCTACTGTTCGACACAGTACAAACACCGCGGCAAGTGATCGGCCTTGGGCTAGTTCATTTCAGGTTTCGTGAAAACATCATTTAACGCCGAAATAAGGGTTTCTTCACTGGCAATCCAGCCCACGCCGTTCACCGATCGCAGGAAATACTGGCCTGACGACGTCGTGAAAACCGCCTCCACAGAATCTTGCATTTGAGTAATGCTACCTGCGGGGTGTCCATGGTTATCAACCAGCTCCCAATTGGTGACACCTTGGTTCCACGTTTCCTCTGATTTCACGATGACTTGAATGCGTTCATCATCCATCGCGGGAAGCGAAAATCGCTGTCCTGGGGCCAAGGAGTCTAAGCGGGTGTCGTCAAATTCGATGAAGTGTTTTTCATCCATGGATTGCACGTCCGTGTAGTTTTCAAAAACCGACTTGGCACTTTCGCTCGCGCGCCACAGTGTCAGATCCACATCAACAACCGTCGGTATCGGCACGACTTCGCTATCGCGCTCATCGCTTACCTCCAGCACATTGACGTTTGCTTCGGCGAACGCGGAGATGTCGGCGTCGAGTGCATCCAAGGTGTCAGATTGGGGCGCAACTAACTCAAACTGCACGGCAGGCGCAGTGAGCGTTTGTGTTGATGCCGATGACAGCCCCGTTGATTCAGGTGAAACCAACTGTGCTGTCATCGGGCGTTCCGCGAAACCGTTCTCCATACCTTGCTTTTCGTCACTCTCATGTGAAACACCATGATCAGCAGATGACGTTGGCGCATCGATCAAAAGAGACGGCAAGAAAGCCACAATGACACCAGAGATAAGGCTAGTGATGGCAATAACGACCAGATAACGTTTCATTATTGACCTGCGTGCTCTAAGGCCAATTTGAACGTTAACGTTTTATTGAAGCTTGAGTGCCAGCCTTTTCCTGCAATGTTAAACAAGCTGTCATAACGTCCTTTTGGCAAGGCGGCGTTATCTTCTGCAGAGTAAGACACGCGCAATTGGCCGTATTTCGCCCCGTTCGAGCAGTACACGCCATTGTTCATGGTTGTCCAACCACATCCCGCATAGCGAGAAGCGCGCAACGTTACCGTTTGAATCTCTTTGGTATCGCGGTTTACGGCTGGCACGTTTAACGTCGACCATGTATTGAATCGGCCGTTCCAAACGCGTTGCGTCGCATCACTGGTGGTTTCACCTTCGCTCAAGTAATACACCGAACCGTT
This sequence comes from Enterovibrio norvegicus, assembly GCF_002876705.1. Lineage (GTDB taxonomy): Bacteria > Pseudomonadota > Gammaproteobacteria > Enterobacterales > Vibrionaceae > Enterovibrio > Enterovibrio norvegicus_B. Next base: position 53,383 of record NZ_MDAG01000024.1, read on the forward strand.
AACCGTGTTGTCGTAGCGAACCGTGGTAAATGCGCTGGATTGCGTGACAGTGCCTTCGATGTTAGATGCGCCATCGACAAGAATGCTGGTGTTGAGGTTGATCGCGGTATTGTAGCTGTGGTCATGCCAACCTTTTGCATTCAGCGAGAACGTGCTTTTGTACAACCCTGAGGGTGCAGCCTGGTTATCAGAGGCGTTGTACCATACTTTCAAACTGCCTTTTGAGGCGCTTGGGTAGCAATACACGCCGTTGTTAATTTCACCCCAGCCACAGTAGGTTTGGCGTTGTGAACGCAGCACGATGTTATGCGTGCCGCCCGTGGTTTGGTTCACCATTGGTACCGTAAGAGGTGTGTAACCACGAGGGTATGCCCATTTGCGGTTTGTTGGGCCTGACACATTGTCACCCGCAAGGTAATACACCGTCCCTTTTACATTGGCTTCAACATCTTTCAGCTCGACCGCTTTGCTTTCGGTTAGCGTGCGAGAGCGTGTAACCGTATTGACGTTAGGGAAGATGCGTTTCAACCATGCTTGGTGCGGCGCGACACGGCCGTGGCCTGAATATTGGCTTCCCCATCCAGCCCACCATGATGTAATGCCCATCCCGACAAATTGGCCTTCACGCCATTGCCATGTGGTAGAGCCGCTATCGCCCGGTGCAGCATATGCCCAAGCGTCTTCGGTGTTTGCTTTGTTACGTAAACAACCGCCAACATCTTGCGTGACGTTTGCAGCGCCATACGCGCGACCTGAAGACAGCCCCCCAAGGCTTGGTGTGCCTTGGCGACCATAGCCAGCGAGTGTCATGGGTTGACCCACGTAGTGATCAAAATCCGCATCATCGGCATAGATAGGCTGTGGCACTGCACTCCCATCACTGCTGATTGGGTTCGTGAGCAAAGGTATCTCGAGAATGGCTAAGTCAGATTGACACCCGTTGTAACCGATGAAGTGGTTCGTGGACACACCGGATGCGACAAGGCGACCATCGCCCGTGCGGAAAGAAATGTTTTGGCCTGTGTAAGAGGATTCTTGTGATTTGTTATCCCCGGCGACACAGTGCGCGGCCGTAATGATAAATGCGGTATCCCCATCATTGCCAAGCCAGGTTGCGGTACAGAGCGCGCCACCGGCGACAATGCGACCGACAGCTTCAAAACGCGGTTCGAGAGAAATCGCTTTGAGGTGGTCATAAACTTTGCGAACAACGGTGTTTTCATTTGAGAGTGAGCCGCCGAGCTCTGTGTATTTCGCATCACTGACACCCACAGCGAATGCGCCTGTTGAGAGAGAAGATGCCAATACGGCTGAGGCTAAAAGCGTCGGAATTAAACGTGTCGGAATAAAAAAGGGGCGATGTGATGTTTGATTTGATGAGACTTTGGCCACTGAAGCCAGTGTTTTAGTTGTTTGCATTTCCCTGCACCTTGACGTTGTCGATTACGTTTTCCGGTGCATCTTGCGATATTTACGCCACTCAAGGGTTCTTGATGATGAGATTATTGTCATGATTAGAATGTGGTTATGTAATCCTGAGTGGCACTGTTTCTGGGTGTTTTGCCTCCGTGTTTGGCTATGCGCTATTCACAGCTGAGAGATTTTCTCGATGTGTGCCGCATCTTGCCAATTGCCGCATTCATTTCTTCTTCTGAAAGCCATTGCTCAGGAAGTGGTTTGACGATCAAACGGTAATCGTCAACGTCATTGGGAAGCGGATAGTCCTCGGTTTGCGGCGAAATGATCGCGATCTTTAAATCAGGATTGCGCTGGTGGATACGGCTGGCAATCCCTAACCCTTCCTCAACGTGAAATGCCCCAGCCACATGCATCACCGTGAAATCAGGGTGTGTGGCGAGAAAGTCCACGATGCTTTCCGCCATGGTGTCATCCCATGCAATTTGAGCAAGGTATTGATTCTTGGTTTTCTCTTCATCGCCATGAAACATCACAGAGAAGAACTTTTCTTTATAAGGCGATGCCTCTGACGACAATTGCCGAGCCACATGCTGGCGTTTATCAGCAGGTAGCGAATCGAGATAGCCTTCTCCTTTGGATGACAGGCAACGCACGATGTCTTGCGTGGTGTTCGCTGCAATCACAGGCAAGGCTTGCTGCTTGGCGATTTCTATTAAAGGTCGGTAATCACTGGCGTAATTCGGCCATTTTCCGGTGTAACTCGTTAAGGCTTGTTCACCTCTGTCGCCATTCAAATACGCATCTATCACGGGTTGGGCAGGGCGAGAGAATTGCTCCATGGACAGTGCCGTTGCAGGGCGTCTTTCCGCCAAGGTTGCCAGCAATTGCGCCTGAAACAGATGAATGCCCGGGTGCGTGTGCCATTCGCCCACCAAAATAACGTCGGCATCGCTGACCGCATTGGCAAACTCATTTAAGGAATAGGGCGTGCCGCCTGACGATTCAATGCGGTAATCGTACAAGGTGGTGGCAGGAACCGGCGTTTCTTGCAGGTCTAGCGGATGGCTACAAGCAACCAGCAAGGTTGTCAGGAATGCGGAGAAGAAGGCACGGGTCATAATGCGAATCCATCAGTGAGAGAGTGCTTCTTTCAAACTACCTCAAGATGCACCGCTCGGCGAGTTTCACCGTGGATTAAATTACATAAACAAAACGCGGCTCGCCTGTGACCAGAACGAACCGCGTTGCGCTCAAACAAGAGTTTAAGGCTTAGGCGTTTTTACGGTAAACGCGCAGTGTGAAATCCGCTTCGCAATCAAAGGCGGTCGCGTCTTTCAGGGTTTGCCAAAGCGTTTCAGGTGCGCGCCACGCAAACGGCGTCATTTGCAGCAAGGTGGTTGCATCGTCGCTGTTCAACGTCATTGGATAAGCGACAGACTGCTCCGCTTCCAGTTCAAACCCTGGCAAATCTTCCACCGCCACATCGTGCAGTTTCACCTCTGAGTAGATGCCTTCTTTGAGCTGGTAAAGATGACGAGGGCCAGGGGTAACCGTCACGACCACGCCGCCGTTTTTCACGGTGCGTTGCAATTCTTCACCGTTACAGGGCGCGTAAATGCGCACAACCGCGTCCAGTTGATCATCCGCAAACGGCAAGCGTTGGCTTGATGCCACCAAAAAATCGCAGTCACGGTAACGCTTCGCCGCATAACGGATCGCGATTTTTGAAATGTCTAAACCAATAACCTTGGTGTTCGCCATTTGCGCATCAAAGTAGCTGGTGTAATAGCCTTCGCCACACCCGATATCAAGCAGCTGCGTGCTGTCTTCTTTGCTGATCAAACCGCGCAACAAATCACTCACCGCATCACGCATTGGTTGGTAATGCCCGCCGTTCAGGAATTGACGACGTGCTTGCATCATCTCTTTATTGTCACCGGGATCTTTCGAACGTTTGTGCTGAACAGGCAACAGGTTTACGTAGCCTTCTTTTGCCAGATCAAACTGGTGATTGTTGACGCATTTGTAGGTGCGTTCAGAAAGATTCAGCGGCTGCTGACATAGCGGACAAAGATAAGATGACATAGTGACATTTCGACAAGGATGGATGAGCGGCAAGGATACGGTGCAAGGGCTAGGGGTTCAAGCAAGGAGAGGAGAATAGAAAGAGAAAATTGCTCGGGAGAGGCTTTAAAATCGACAGCCCAAGGTTAAATGGCAAAGCAATGCTGCACTAAAACATCTGTTACTACCGAACTCTTGCCGACTATATAGCTGTGGGAATGTTCCTAGCTAAATGTGTAAAGGATGTCCCCGGTATTACTTATGTCCACGGTTTGTTCAGCTCTTGATCCTCCCCACTTTTCAAGGGGGGAGTTAGAGGGGGGTTATGGCTACGGAGAGCAAGTGTTTGGGTATTGCCGCTGAATGGCTTTTGGACAGGAATCAGTTAGGGCTATTACTCTAAAGTGTTCACTTCGGATAACTACAGGTTGGGCAAAACGAAGTAGATTGCTTTATTGTTCGAGAGCATTGGCTGCTAACGCAGCCAAAAGAATGCTATTGCCTATTGACCGGAAAAGGGCTCATATGTGTTAGGTGTGAAATCGACTCTGGTACTACTTATTCTTAACTTCAGCCACTTTAATATCTGCTAAATTCTCAATTTTGAAGGATACCCCTTCTAGGTTTACTATCTTAAAATAATTTTCCAATATCATATCCCCCCTATTGATTTTACTGACTAGAGCATTTTGACCATAAACTCTTAGCACAACATTGTCTTTATTTATAACAGGAAAAATTGTTGTCGCCTTTGCTTCACTCAAACCAACAACTCGACAGAAAGCCAAGAGATACATTGAAAATATACCTATTATCATCAATGAACCATATCCATTTTTACTCGCTGAATATACCATACCTCTTGTTGGATTTTTGCTCTGTATATTTAACCAGTCTTCAAGCCGTGAATTATAAGTTCCCAACTTTTCACTCTCAAATAATGGTGGTGTTGCATCCAATGTAAAGTACAACACAGGAATAAAAAGAAAGTAAAAAGAACTCCTTATATCGAAGTCAGACATTAAACATACAAATATACCAATAATTAAGAGCAAACCATGTTTTGAAAAAAGACGAGAAATCCCCGTATTATGGAACTTCATGTTTATCAACGAAGTTAACATATCAAGAACGTAGAATATCAAGTAAGAAACACCTATAAGAACAGCACCTGTTATTAGCAAATTGGAAACATCAATTTTAATGAATTCCTTAGGTATTGAAAAATATCCCGTATATCCTATTTCATAAAATAATACAGATAGATATGCCAAAGCTGTTACAAATATAACGGTTATTCCGTCGCTGATTGTAAAACTATTTTTACTCACGTTCACCTCTTAACTAAGAGAACACCCAACATAAAAAAGGGTGTTTACCACCCCAAACTTATTAAAACACCTAAATCTCAGCATTTCTTTGAAAAACTGCGCCACGAGTAAATGTCCACGTTTACTGTTTTGTTAGGAAAATTTTCACGCAACACCTTTCATTTCCCGCAAGCTTTCCTTGAAATGTTCATTAGCTTTATTAAAACTGCGTTCACTAGCAAAGTCGTAAACATTTTTCTGGCTGTCGTTGTCTTTTGAGATACCAAAATCCGAGACTTGAAAATGAACAGTCGTTAGTCCTTTTGCCTTACTTTCAAAGTCCATGGAAAAAGAACATAACGTCTCGATTAACTTGCATAACTCAATTGTTTTATCAAGTAGACGCATTGATTTAACAAGGTATGTTGAGCTATAAGAACCAAACAAATCATGTTCCGGTAGATATTTATAAGTTTCCTTATTTATATAAACAGCTATGTTTTTCAACAGCTCAACATAGCTTTTATATTCATCTTCTTCCAAATCTTCATTCACATTGTCTGGATATTTATCATAAAGGTGATGTGGCATCTTCTGCATTTTTTCTAGCAAAAATATCAGCGTAGGACAAATTGAATAATCTCCAGATTGTGAATTAGGATATAGCTTTTTATGTGCATACCGAAAATCAATACCCTCCGCATCTGAGGACTTTTCAGAATACTTGACAAATTCTTCTAGGTGCTTGTAATAGTTTGCAAAGTTGTTTTGCGAGCCTGTTATTCTTATTTGCTCTTTCGTTTGTTCCGACCGATGGTTAGCAGCAAGGAGTGCAACGATGGGGATTACAAGAGCTAGAATTCCTAATGGGAATCTGAATGTTGATATGAATAGGTTAAACCCGTTAGAACTGAAGTCCCATACCAAAGGGGTATGCGACGTAATTACTGCCCCAGACACAATAGCCAAAATGAACAAAATTACGATTGCTGACCATACAATTGGTAGGTGAAGAAAACTTTTAGATGGATTAAAAAACTTTGATGTCATTCACTGAATTTCACATATAAAAATATCGGCGAATTATACGGAATAACGCACCAAATGGTAACTTATTTGCCTAACAACTTTTTAGCGGGCAACTTGCCCGTTTAGTACAAAAACGCCCGCCCGACTAATCCGCGTAAAATTGTCAAAATTTACCATATATCTTTATAAAATCAGTGGATTAATTTTTTGAGTTGCGACTTAAATGGGAGAATTCGGGCATCCCGTACTAAAAACGAGTACATTTTTACTATAGGCATGTATCTATGATTTTATAGAGTGGTAATTCATTAGAAAAACTTGGCCTTAGAGAGATAATTCAAGTGCCCAGATATTCATAGCACCAACTCACTTTGGGGCAACTTTGAGCCAGCAATGAGTTCGTAAACTTCAAGAATGACATGGGCTAATTTCAGGTAGTTTTAGCTGTTGTCTCAAAATGTCATAGACCTCTTCCATGCCGTCGATGCAATCAAACACGGTATCATTGTTGAAATGCCTGCCTGATTGTCTTGCTAGATCTGAGGAGACGTCGAGCAAGCGTTTCGTGTACTTGCTTTCTTTTCCAGTCCAGAAGCGCACAGTTCCAAAAGGCTGACCAATAAATCGCGTCACTTGAATCTTCGTTTCAGGCGTAAATTCAATGGATAGTGAACTACCACCGAGGTTTTTCCTCTCGATGATTGCCCGCTTATTGGTTACGACATAAACCGTATTTTTCCGAATATATTGGTCGTGAATTTGTTTACCGTATAGGAAGTAGAACACAACCATTGCCAGTAAAAAGATTGGTAATGCACTGGAAGGTGTATCAGCGATAGATATCGAACCAATGAGAACGATAGGAAGAAGGATCACCAGTAAGGTGATGTTCGAACCAATTGACGTCGAGTCTCCTTCCCTATGTATCCGCCCTTGATGAGGCTGCCCGCACCACAACACGCGTTCAGACTCTTCTAAGGGTGTATTGACCTTACTAGCATCAATGGAAATCACACTTACTCCCTAATACCTTGAGATCGTTCAGACAACAAAAAGCATCTGTGACACCGTCGCACAAAAAACAACCCCTAGCAAACGAACAGATCCCATCGCGCCTCATTTGAAAATGGTCAGCTTCTGATTCGTTTACCCACCTACAAAAACACCCGCCTATGCGGGTGTTTTTCTTCAGCAAGTTACAATCACTTCGCCTTGCGATTTGCTGCCCACACATGAAGCAGGTCGGTTGCGATGGTCGCGGCTGCCAGTGAGGTCAGTTCAGCGTGGTCATAGGCTGGCGCGACTTCTACCACATCCATACCAATCAGGTTGATGCCTTGCAGGGCGCGGGCGACTATTCAGTCTTGCGGATGTTTGTCGAGCGGGGGATTCATTTCGCCGTGTTAAGGTGCGAAATACGCTTTAACCCCCTGGCTAAACCATTAGAACTAAAGCACTCAATTCAATGATTGACACCACGCGGCCTAGCGTTTTGAGTCTTTTCTAAACACGTTGTTAGCTGTTTGGGATCTCATATCCAGCGTTACGTAATTCAGAATCTAACTCTCCTTTCCACGTTCCCGCAGCATCCATAGAGACGTAAACAACCCCACTAATATCATTTGGAGTTTCAACAGAGCCTTTAACCAAGGCTGCTACTCTTTCTCTCGACAGTTTTGCAATGAGGTAACCATGTTCAAAAACTACGTTCTGACGAGCCCTCCATTTAAAGCTCAAAGTATCCCTTTTAGCCCCGAGATCACACTCAGTATAAAGAACGATACCAAACCCAACATTGCTGTAATGATCAATTTTCTCAATAATAGTTCTCCCACCACTAGCCTGTAGGTGAAGAATAATTGGTTCTAAACCTTTAGATTCAACGTATGCTTTAACATCGTTCTTGGCGTGTTCATCATGCCCATGCACTATGAACACTTGATTCTTATTGAAACTAGATCCGTCCTCAGGTGGTAGGTTTTCAACTTCGAATTCTAGTGGTGAAACAGGAGGTGCTGGAGTTTCGATTGGTCTTAAGATATTAGGTAAGATTGCATTTTTGACTGCCCAATGAGTTCGATAGAACTCAAACTCGTCGATTCCTAGCTCAATAGCCAATTTTTCTATTATTTCTTTCGGAATCACACCAAAGTTGTCATCTCTTTCAAACGTAATTTTATAGTCTCTATATGAACGAGTGATGTTAGTAATGTTGGCAACAAAAGCCCCATCAGAGCAATGTTCTTGCATAAATAGTGCCGGGGAGTTTTTGAGTTCTCGGACATTATCTGCGTTCAAGTTTCTGTATCGCATTTGCGTTTCGGAATCAGAGTATTCAAGAAATCTTGATGCTGAAACAATAACCTCATTCTCGCTATCACTTGGTCCTGCATACCCAATTACTAAGTTGTACATATTTATCCTTTAACTTAAGTTGAAGAAAAAATCTAACGCTCGGATAATACGTATCCGCGATATACGCTTGACTGAATTTTAAATCCTTAACTACTGAATTGTAAAAGTTTTTAATGTGGGCGTATTGATGCATTTAGAATGCGACTAATTCCACTTTTATATATGTTATCCATTTCCTTAGTGTTTTCACCTTCGATAAGATAAATTTCATTCTTAAGAAGAATTAATTCGTCTAAAAAACCTAAATATTCTAGTTTTGTCTTATGAAGTTTGGATAGGTATTTAAATGAGTTGGCTTTGCATTCTACTTCAAAATCTAGGTTGCTAATACTTGATTTTTTTATTTTCATAAACTCTGCTTGTAACTCACTATTCTTTTCTTCTAATTCACAGGTCATCTCATCAAAAGAAAAATTTTCTCGCTGTCTATTTATAAGCATGTCAATGCTATTTATATAATTACCTCTCCGGTGATAGTAAGTATTACTTCTATTCTCATTGATCTGAATATGAATTGTAAAAACAATAGCCAACAATGATAGTGAACCAACTATAGAAGAAATCGTTCCGGACAAATATGAACCAAAATTCCCCCAGTGTTCAGAAGTTGAAGATAGCTCTTCACTGACATTGTGTATATAAAATATAATCGGTAACACAATTATAATTGTAAGCGCCGTTAACATAAGTCCCAAATACTTATATAATTTTCTATCTCTCATATACCCTTCAAAAATATGACAACTTATTAGCGAGCAACTTGCCCATTTAATTCTAAACCGGACATCCCGTACAAAAAATACGCAAATTTCACCATATACATTCTACTGCGCTTTACACAGACATTCTGCGTCTGAAAAATCTGGTGTTTTGGAAACGATCCAAGCACTCAGATACTCGAAATACCAACGTACTTTGAAACAAAAACACCCGCCTATGCGGGTGTTTTTCCTAAATGAGGCTGAATCACTTCGCCTTACGATTTGCTGCCCACACATGAAGCAGGTCAGTCGCGATGGTTGCTGCTGCCAGTGAGGTCAGTTCAGCGTGGTCATAGGCTGGCGCGACTTCTACCACATCCATACCAATCAGGTTGATGCCTTGCAGGGCGCGGATGACTTTCAAGATCTTGTCCGTGCTCAAGCCGCCGCAAACTGGTGTGCCTGTGCCCGGTGCGTAAGCAGGGTCAAGACAATCGATGTCGAACGTCAGGTAAACCGGACGATCGCCCACGCGGGTTTTGATCGCTTCCACGATTTGATCCACAGACCAATCGTTCGCGGTTGCGGCATCCACCACTTGGTAGCCCAAGGTGTGGCTGTGCTCGGTACGAATGCCGATTTGGATGGAGCTGTGTGGGTCAATCAACCCTTCGTTTGGCGCATGGTAGAACATGGTGCCGTGGTCGTACTTACTGCCCATGTCGTAGGTGTCGGTGTGGGCATCGAAGTGAATCAGTGCCATTTCGCCGAATTGCTTTGCGTGCGCGCGCAGCAGGGGCAGGGTCACGAAGTGGTCGCCGCCAAAGGTCAGCAAGGTTTTGCCTTCTGCCAGCAAGCTGGTGGCGTGGTCTTCGAGACGCTCACACATTTGTGCTGCGTCGCCGCAATCAAACACCAAATCACCACAGTCAGCGATTTTGATTTCTTTGGTGAGGGAGAAATCCCACGGCCAGCGTTTACCTTCCCACGCAAGGTTGGTAGATGCTTGGCGAATGGCGCCTGGGCCCATGCGGCTGCCAGAGCGGCCTGTGGTGGCCATATCAAACGGCACACCGGTAATAACAACGTCTGCATCGCAGCCTTGTGGTTGGAACACTAAAGGTTGGCGCAGGAAACCGAACGCGTTGGCGTACAGTGAGTAATCTGGGAAATTGGCGAGGGTTGCCATGGGTTAAATCCTTGCAAAAAGTGGCCGCCTGCGTCTGAGCAGGCAGCCAATGTCATTAACGGTTTTGGTGAATATCTTCGAGGTAGGTGTAGCCTTTCAGGCCTTCTGACAGCTCGAACAGAATCGACTCTTGCTCTTGTTCTGGCAGGGCTTTCACCATTTCTTCGTACTGGCTCAGGAACTCGTCTGCTTCTAAATGCACGTAACGCAGCACGTCGCCCACGGTGTCGCCGTGGTGGATGGAGGCAATCTCGTAGCCGCCGTCTTTGTTGCTGCGAACAACGGCTGAATCGGTGTCACCGAACAGGTTGTGCATGTCGCCCAGAATTTCCTGATACGCACCGACAAGGAAGAAGCCAATGCGGTACGGTGATGCATCACACCACGTCGGCACGGCAAGGGTGCTTTCAATGCCTTGGCCTTCTACGTATTGCTGCACCGCGCCATCGGAGTCGCAGGTAATGTCCAGCAGGACAGCGCGGCTTTCTGGCGCTTTATCCAACTTCGACAATGGCAGAATAGGGAACACCTGTTCGATGCCCCATGCATCCGGCAGCGATTGGAACAGCGAGAAATTCACGAAGAATTTGTCGGCTAGGCGGCTGTTTAGCTCGTCCAATACAGGGCGGTGTGCACGGTTCTTGTGGGACATCTTGCAAGACAGCTCGTAGCAAATACGCAGGCTGATTTGTTCTGCCCATGCACGATCAGAGAAGTTCACCAATCCCATGGCGAATTGCATGTGCACTTCCGCCAGATCGTTCTGGTTGTCGTGGTAGATTTCAACCAATGAGCGTTGATCCGTGGATTGGCTCAAGTCTTTAAATGAACGCCACATGTTGTGCAGGATTTGCGATGCGTCTTCCGTCGGTGCAAACACTTCTTCACGCTGGTAGCTTTCAACGCCCATCACATCGGTGATGAGTACCGCGTGGTGCGCGGTCAGGTTGCGGCCAGATTCAGAGATAATGCGCGGCATCTTGATGTCGAAGGCTTTACACACATCACCGATGGTGAAGACCACGTTGTTCGCATACTCGCGCTGGCTGTAGTTCATGGAACAACTGCTCTGGCTGCGCGTGCCTTCGTAATCAACCGCCAAGCCGCCGCCCACGTCGAGCGTGGTGATGCCAGCACCCATTTGATACAACTCAGCAAACACACGCGCCGCTTCGTTCACGCCAGAGCGCACGTCGCGGATGTTGGCGATTTGCGAGCCAAGGTGGAAATGCAGCAGTTGCAGTGTGTCCAGCATGTCCAGTTCGCGCAGGCGGTTCAGGACGGTCATGACCTGAGACGCTGACAAGCCAAACTTGGATTTCTCGCCGCCGCTCGCTTGCCATTTGCCTTTGCCCTGTGATGCCAAACGCGCACGTAGACCCAGACGCGGTTTCACGCCCAGCGCTTTTGCTTCTGCCAGCACGGTGTCGAGTTCTGAGAGCTTCTCGAGCACGATATAGACTTCATGACCCAGTTTTTCACCAATCAATGCGAGACGAATGTATTCACGGTCTTTGTAGCCGTTACACACGATCACTGAGCTGGCTTGCTGTGCCATTGCCAGCACCGCCATAAGTTCAGGCTTGCTGCCGGCTTCAAGGCCGAGTTGGCGTTCTTGGCTGGCGTATTGGCTTTTTAAAATTTCGCCGACCACTTCTTTTTGCTGGTTCACTTTGATGGGGTAAACCAGCAGGTATTCACCTTCATAGCCATAATCTGAAATGGCATCGTTGAAGTGGGTGCACAGGCTATCCACGCGGTGGTGCAATATCTCAGGGAAACGCACCAACACAGGCAGAGATGCGCCTTTGGCGATCAGTTCATCTGCCAGCGTAGAAAGGGCGATGTGGTTGTCCGGTTGGTTGGTGTCCGGACGGGCAACCACGTCGCCTTGTGAATTAATGTCGAAGTACCCTTGGCCCCAATATGGCGTGTTGTAGACATCACGGGCGTCGTTAATAGACCAATCACTCATGTTCTTTCCTCATACGGTGATTGGGTACATGCCAAATAAGCCATGAGCAGCGGGCTGCAAAGCGACGGCATATACCGAAAATTATGGAGATAACGATTGCGTTAACGCGAACGGTGTTAGCTGAGAAGACTCATTGAAAGTGCGTTTCTCGCGCTCACGGTAGCGTTGGATAGATCAGGAAATTCGCGTCATGGCGACGTGTTCGCCTCGATGCTGACTTTTTCCTGCGCGCCGTTGCCGAAAGGGGCTTGGGTTGATGTTGCGGTTGGATCGTAGCTGCGGAGTCGCAAAGGGTCATCAGGCTAAGTACCTGATCATCATGGTTTGCGAAAGGCTTCATTTTCATTCCCACACAGCCGTGCTGCAGACAGGCACGGTATGAAGAGACAGTGGCATGGATATGTGCGTTATTTCAATCGTTTAAGCACAGTGATCTGCCTGTATACACCTCGTCGGTATGATGGAACCCTTTGGGTGCATGGCGATTAGACAACCGTTTGGCAGTGGGCGCAAATAAATTAATTTGCGCGTTACGATGAGTGATTTTAATGATGAAAAACAGGCAATAAAAAGCCCTCGTCCAATCAAGGTTGAGGGCATTCTCAGGGTGTTTGGGTATCGTGTTAAACGCGATCAGGCGTTAACGATTTGGCACAATTCGTTGCCACATAGGTGGTACTGACGTGGGCAGTTGCGCCACACTTGCAGCATACGCTGGTATTTTGCCAGCATCGGCGTTTGGCTGTTGAAGTGGTGCGAGCCTTTATCGAATTGTGGGTAAAGGCCTTCGTTGTCTGTCAGGAAACGCACGTAGTGCATCAGGTGAGTTTCCGTTGCGGCATCAAAGCCCCAGAATTGCAGACGACGCTCATCCACATCGCATTCGCAGCGTGTGCCAGATTCCAACATGCGGAAAGACTCTTGCAGTGCGTGGTGCATTTCCATCACATCAACAACTTGGCGGCAAAGGTCTTCTGACATCTCGCCGAAGTTTTTGTCCAATTCACGCATTTGCAGGGCATAACCACGCTCTACAATGGTTTGTAGGCGTTGATACTTTTCTGCGTTTTGTGGATCAAGTTGCGACATCAAGGTGTACTGGTTAGAGAGGATAAGACGCTGAGCGTGTGTCATTTCCATTGTGGTGGCCTCAAAAGATAAAAATTCTTTATCCAAACAGTCTCTTAGCTATACGTTTGAAGTGAGAAGTTTGGCAATTCATGTGCCACAGATTAACAGTTGGTGTGGTTCTTTTTTTTGATCTGGACACAGGTTAGTTACGCTTTTTAACGTGAAATTTCACAAAATAGTCGACGTTTGAGAGCGAAAAATAACAGGGATTTTATGTTGTATTGGCAAGTATTTGGGTGGGCAGCCTTATTGGTCGTACTTTGGCTCTGTTGGCCCAAGGATGGCTGGCAGAAAATGCGCCAAGACAAAGGCTATCAACACTTGGTGTTTGCCAGTGGCATTGTGCTGTTTTGCTTGTGGGCGCTGAAAGCGGGCATTCGTGAAGGGCTGGATATTCATTTTCTGGGGATGACAGTGCTTACGCTGTGTCACGGTCCAAGGATCGCGGTGTGGATTGCCATGATCCCGCTTGCCTTGATGGTGGGCTTCGGCATGTTGCCTGCAATGGATGTTGGGCTCTACGCGGTGACCACGGCGGTGATTCCGGCCTTTGTGAGTTACGCCATCTTCTGGCTTTCCTACCGATATCTCAGTCGGCATTTGTTTGTGTATATCTTCATTGCGGGCTTCTTTAATGCCGCGTTTACTATTGTGCTGCATTTACTGGTGGTGTCGGCGGGGTATTGGGTATCGGGCCTCTATTCGTGGGATACCATCACCCATAACTACCTGATGCTGGCGGTGCTGATTTGGTTCCCGGAAGGCTTGCTCAACGGTATGGCGGTGACGCTGATGTCGGTTTATCGACCGCACTGGCTGCGCACGTTCTATGACAGGGAGTATTTGTCGCCGGATCGATGAAGTGCAACGCGCGCATTGACCTTTTTTCCACCTCGGCTCCGTTAGCCTTGTTCGCGGGTTTTAATGTGTCGATGGAAAGGAAATGCGGCAATGGCGGAGTTTCGTCGATTTATGGGGGTAGGGCTATTCAACACTGCGCTTGGCTATGCCCTTTATGCATTCTTTTATCTCTTTCTGAGTTTCACTCAGGCTTATACCGTGTCAGTCGCTATCGGCATTGTGGTGTCCTACATGCTCAATACCAAAATGGTGTTTCGAAGCCGTATTTCCCTTAGAACAGGCATTCTCTTTCCTGTGGTGTGCTTCGTGCAGTATCTCTTAGGGATTTGTTCGCTGAGGTGGCTGGTGGAGCAAGGCGGCATTCATGACTTGCTGGCACCTCTGTTGGTGCTTGGATTGACGGTGCCGTTTGGCTTTTTTGGTTATCGGTATGCGCTGAGGGGATGAAGCTATTTAGCTATTTAGCTATATAGCAGGAAAACAGGGAAGCGGAATCATTGGCTTGGGCGAGCACCCAAGCCAACGGGGAATCTGGGTTTAGTACATCACTTTCAAGCCGTAGCTTTCTAGAATGCTTTTCAGGTTTTCCATGGTTTCTTTCTTCGGTGGATTCACGTCTTTCAAGTCGTACTCATAACCCATCGCTTCCCATTTGTGGGCACCGAGTTGGTGGTATGGCAGCATTTCGACTTTCTCAATGTTTTCCATGTCTTTGATGAATTCACCTAAACGATGAGCAGAGTCTTCATCGTCGGTGTAACCCGGCACAACCACATAACGGATCCAGGTTGTTTGGCCACGCTGGTGTAGGTAGCGTGCAAAGTCCAACACACGCTTGTTTGGCACGCCAACCAGATTTTGGTGGATCTCATCGTTGATCTGCTTCAGGTCGAGCATGACAAGGTCGGTCACGTCCAACACTTCATCAATCACGTCAGTGTGTTTGCGGATATAGCCATTGGTGTCCAGACAGGTATGAATACCTTCTGCTTTGGCGGCACTGAAGAAATCGCGCACAAACTCAGGTTGAAGCATGGCTTCACCGCCAGACGCCGTGACACCGCCGCCAGATGCGTTGATGAAATGACGGTATGCAAGCACGTCTTTCATTAACTCTTCAACGGTCACTTCACGTCCGTCATCGAGATCCCATGTATCGCGGTTATGACAGTACTTACAGCGCATCAAACATCCTTGAAGGAACACGATAGAACGAATGCCCGGACCATCAACGGTGCCACAAGATTCAAAGGAGTGGATACGGCCATTTACCGACATGAGATTCTCCAAAACTACTGTAAAAAGTAAGGTGTTATTTTATTACAGTTCTGTGCGTATCTAAAGGGAATAAACGGAAAGAGGGCAAGGAATCTCAAGGTGTTGAAGGCTGAATGTAAGATCAGAGAAAATCGAGGTTTTTCGCGTCAAACTTAATGAGAACGGCTGTCATTAAGCCAGCGCAATGAAGGCTGAATAGTGCGGATAAAACGGGGTGTGGTTTGAGAGAAACAGACATAAAAAAAACACCTCCACAAGGGAGGTGTTTTTTATCACTCAGTGAATGCTCAGATTATAGAGATTCAGTGAATGTACGTGCGATAACGTCTTTTTGCTGTTCAGCAGTCAGAGAGTTGAAACGCACAGCGTAGCCCGATACACGGATAGTCAGCTGTGGGTAGTTCTCTGGGTGCTTAACGGCGTCTTCCAGTGTTTCACGGTTCAGAACGTTCACGTTCAGGTGTTGACCACCCTCGATGCCTGATTCGTGGTGGAAGTAACCGTCCATAAGACCAGCAAGGTTCGCTTTCTGCGTGTCGCCATCTTTACCCAGTGCGTTAGGCACGATAGAGAAGGTGTAAGAGATACCGTCTTTTGCGTGAGCAAATGGCAGTTTACCTACAGACGTTAGAGATGCTACTGCACCTTTCTCGTCACGACCGTGCATTGGGTTTGCGCCCGGTGCGAATGGTGCGCCAGCACGACGACCGTCAGGGGTGTTACCTGTCTTCTTGCCGTATACCACGTTTGACGTGATAGTCAGGATAGACTGAGTAGGCACCGCGTTACGGTAAGTCTTCATCTTGCGGATCTTGTTCATGAAGTTTTCAACAAGCTGACACGCCATGTCATCAACACGTGAGTCGTTGTTACCAAACTTCGGATAGTCGCCTTCGATTTCGAAATCGATCGCGATGCCGTCTTCGTCACGAACTGGTTTAACTGTCGCGTACTTGATAGCAGACAGTGAGTCAGCCGCTACAGATAGACCTGCGATACCACAAGCCATTGTACGGTAAACGTCACGATCCATCAGCGCCATCAAAGAAGCTTCGTAGCTGTACTTGTCGTGTGAGTAGTGGATAGCGTTCAGTGCGGTGACGTACTGAGTTGCCAACCAATCCATGAAGTTGTCTAGGCCAGACCACACTTTGTCGAAGTCTAGTACTTCGTCAGTCATTGGTGCTTGCTTAGGACCTACTTGAAGTTTCAGCTTCTCATCCACACCACCGTTGATTACATACAGTAGTGTTTTAGCAAGGTTTGCACGCGCGCCGAAGAACTGCATGTGCTTACCAATAACCTGTGGAGATACACAACAAGCGATAGCGTAGTCATCGTTGTCGAAATCTGGACGCATTAGGTCATCGTTTTCGTACTGGATAGAAGACGTATCGATAGATACCTTCGCACAGAACTTCTTGAAGCCTACAGGCAGTTGCTCAGACCAAAGCACAGTGATGTTTGGCTCTGGGCTTGGACCCATGGTGTAAAGCGTGTTCAGGAAGCGGAAGTTAGTACGGCTTACCAGTGTACGACCGTCAACACCCATACCACCCATTGATTCTGTTGCCCAGATTGGGTCACCAGAGAACAGCTCATCGTACTCAGGCGTACGTAGGAAGCGAACCATACGCAGCTTCATTACGAAGTGGTCGATCATTTCCTGAGCTTCAACTTCAGTGATCTTACCAGCAGCGATGTCACGCTCGATGTACACGTCTAGGAACGTAGAAGTACGGCCTAGAGACATTGCAGCACCGTTCTGAGATTTAACTGCAGCTAGGTAGCCGAAGTAAACCCACTGAACCGCTTCTTGAGCTGTGGTTGCAGGACCAGAAATGTCCGCACCGTATTTCTTAGCCATTTCTTTGATTTGGCCTAGAGCACGGTATTGCTCTTGAATTTCTTCACGCAGTTGCATGGTCATTTGTAGATCGTCGCCAGCTTCCAATTTCGCTTGTAGCGAATGGAATTGCTTAGCTTTGTCCTTCATCAGGTAATCTACACCGTAAAGTGCAACGCGACGGTAGTCACCGATGATGCGGCCACGGCCGTATGCATCAGGAAGACCGGTCAAAATACCTGACTTACGGCAGTTCATGATATCTGGTGTGTAGATATCGAAAACGCCTTGGTTGTGTGTCTTACGGTATTCTGAGTAAATTTTAGAAACGATAGGGTCAAGCTCGCGATCATACGCTTTGCAAGAACCTTCGATCATGCGTACACCACCGTTAGGGATAAGTGCACGTTTCAGTGGCGCTTCAGTTTGCAGACCAACGATCTTTTCTAGATCTTTGATGATGTAACCAGCGTCATGAGCAGTAATAGTAGAGATAACTGAAGTATCGAAATCTACTGGCGCGTGAGTGGAGTTCTCAAGCTTGATGCCTTCCATTACTTTGTCCCAAAGCGCGTTAGTCGCTTCAGTACCTTCAGTAACTAGGAAAGACTCGTCGCCTTCGTATGGGGTGTAGTTCTTTTGGATGAAGTCACGAACGTTAACTTCAGTCTGCCAGTCGCCGGCTGCGAAGCCTTCCCACGCTTGAGTAAATTGCTCTGCCATGATGTACCTACCTGTTTAAATTCAGTAGAAAAGAAAATATAGAGATTCGCGTCGCTTGAGTTCAGCTATGAATTAGCTGTGACTTTGTTCGCCACGAAGATGAATCAGCCAGTAAGTCATGCCTACAAGTAGGCCACCACCAATGATGTTACCGATGGTCACTGGAATAAGGTTATTCAGGATGAAGTTGCTCACCGTTAGGTCGGCGAAATCTGCTGCACTATACCCTGTTGCTGCCCAAAATTCAGGGCTCGCGAAGTTATTAATCACGATACCCATCGGGACCATGAACATGTTTGCAATGCTGTGCTCAAAGCCTGCTGCAACAAACATAGCAACTGGAAGCATCATCACGAGAATCTTGTCTGCGACACTGCGGCATGAATATGTCATCCAAACAGCTAGACAAACCATTAGGTTACACAGGGTGCCGAGAACAACCGCTTGAACAAAAGTGTGGTGCAATTTGTGCTGGGCAATTTTCATTGCGTTAATGCCCCAATCTCCATTGCCTGACAGATGTTGGCCAGCTAGCCAGATCATGACAACAAAGAAGAGTGCACCGACCATGTTACCGAAGTAAACAGTGACCCAGTTGCGGCCCAGTTGTGCCCAAGTAATTCGATTATTGGCTTTTGCGACAGTCGTTAATACGGTAGAGGTAAAGAGTTCACCGCCACAAACAACAACAAGAATAAGGCCGAGACTGAAGGCGATACCGCCGACAAATTTGACGAGACCCCAAGGCGCATCACTCGCACCAGCGGTCACTGTGGTGTAGAAAACGAAAGCAATAGAAATGAATACGCCAGCAGTGATGGCGAGGATAAAAGATTGGAAAGGCGCTTTAGTTGCCTTGTAAACCCCGACATCTTCAGCTTTTTGCGCCATGGCTGGCGGCATCAGTGCGTCAAAAGGGTTGGTTTGAGTCTTCACGATAGTACCCACTGGTCTCCAAATTTCGCTGAAAGAATAGTACCAGAGGCTTGTTCCATCAAAATTGATTTAGATCATTGTTGTGAAATTTTATAACATTTAAAACGGCTATTTTTGGCTTAAATTTTCTATATTATTGATTTTATTAAATATAAAAAATTTAAACATTCTCAAATAAAATTGAATTGTAATTAAATTACGTACTTTAAGGGAAGGAAACGTCGGCTTTTGGTTATCAATGTTGCGGGAAAGCATTGCAATCAACCGCTTATGAATGCCTCGGTGTGAGGCCATTCATAAGCCGAATGATTTGCTGATAGTTCTCTTATTAAGACAATGTCGCCTTGGCGATTTGTAGCTTGTTATAAGAGCCAAGCAGCTTTTGGTGGGCGTCAAATGCAGTGAGATCGGCATCTGGTGCGGTTAAACCAAAGAAGCGAATGTCACCTGAGATAGAATCCCAAACGGCATCCGTGGTTTCTTCACCGTATATAAAGCCAAATGCCTGACGGTATTCCGCAGGATCACGGACATCGTCTTGCGCAAGCTCTAGGCTCGCAATGAGGCAGCGCATGAAGATGGCGCGCGGTTGGCTATAAATAGTGGCGTTGTAATCCAAGCTCCACACTGCGAAGTCTTGTGCAGATTCCAAATCGCCCATTGCCAGTGCCAGCAGACACTTCAGTTCACCAATGGTAAGGGATTTCCACGCAGTGTTTGCATCAGGGGCGATACCCATCAATTCACACACCATGTAGCTGTCATCGAAATCCGCCATTTCGAGCACATCAAACAAGAACTCGACAGACTCATCGCTGTATTCAGACGCGAGCAGCATCGACAAGGCATCACGTAGATCCGTACCACGGTTGTTGTTACACAGCTGAATTTCTTCTGGTGGGTAAATTTCTGACCAGCCCGGTACGATCACGCGACAACAATTCACATCAAGGTGGGTGTAATCGGCGATGTAAGCATCAGCATCTTCTGCATGCAGTTTGCCTAATAGCCAATCGCATTCTTCTTGTGACGTGCCTTCGAAGTTCCAATCTGCAAATTCAATGTCAGCAGTGGCTTTGAACATGTCCCAAGAAACTGTGCCTGATGAGTCAATGAAGTGGGTTTCAAGGTTGTGGTGATCGGCCACATCTTCATCGTGGAAAGACGGTGCTTCGAACACATCGAGATCTTTTAGGCTGCGACCTTGAAGCAATTCCGTGACGGTACGCTCAAGTGCGACCTGAAAACGTGGGTGTGCGCCCCAAGAGGTAAAGCAGGTGCCGTTCGTTGGGTTAAACAACGCCACGCAAATGACAGGGTACTTACCGCCCAGTGACGCGTCATACGCAACAACCGGGAAACCTTCGGCAATCAATGCATCAATGGATGCTTGAACCGATGGGTAACGTGCCATCACGTCTGCTGGGATTTCTGGCAAGCTAATGCGCTCTGCGATAATGCGGTTTTTGATCGCGCGCTCGAACACTTCAGACAGCGCTTGGCTGCGTGCTTCGGTTTGTGTGTTACCTGCTGACATGCCGTTTGACACATACAAGTTACCGATAACGTTCATTGGCACATACACGGTGTGTTGGTCGCGTTGACGCTCAAAAGGCAGGGCACAAATGCCGCGTTCTTCGTTGCCCGATTGCAGGTCAATCAGCTCGCTTGCTGCAAGTGTATCTTCTGGATCATAGAATGCTGACATGGCGTCATCCAGCAAGCCTTCTGGCAAGCTGTCATCATCCGTCAGTGGAAACCATTTCTCGTTCGGGTAATGCACAAACGGTGCGTTGGCAACGTCATCACCCATGTAGAAATCGGCGTAGAAATAGTTACAAGACAGACGCTCAAAATACTCACCTAATGCAGAGGCTAATGCAGCTTTCTTGCTCGCACCTTTACCGTTGGTGAAGTTCATTGGCGCGTCTACATCGCGGATATGAACCGACCAAACATTGGGTACTGGGTTTAGCCAAGAAACAGGTTCAACGTGGAAGCCATGCGCGGTGAGTTTTTCTTCAAAGCGATTGATGGATTCTTCCAGTGCGGCATCTTTACCAGGGATATAGGTTTTCATGGGAGTCTCAGTCTCATAAGGGGATGGCGAGTATAGCCCGAATCAACGTGCTTCAGGAAAAATATCTTACGACACGCAACACAGTTGTTAGCCTTGTGTGAAGGAAGAAAAGGAAGGACGGGCTTGGGGAATTCAAACAAAGGCATCACGCGGAATTGTTCACTTTTACGCCTATTTTTCTCCTAAAAATGAGGATTGTTGCTTCCTTGCAAAAAATCGACGTTAAAACGCACGGATATTGACCAATCTGCGTTATAGTCGATTTATCAGATCGTTAACGGCTAAGGGATATGAAAGGGTTCGGTATTGCTATCCTCTTTATGAGTGCATCATTTTCGGTGGTTGCCAGCGATCCTGATTTAGCCCGTCATCTCACGCGTATCGAACAATTGCTGTCGAATGAGCAATATAAAGACGCGTCCAATTTAGCCAAGGCGCTTGTTCCTGATAACGATGAGCAAAAAGCCCTGCATCAACGCCTTCTTGGGTTTATCTACCTGCAAGAAGGCGACCTCGACCGCGCGTCTCTCGCCTATACCAATGCCGTGAAGTACAGCAAGTTGCCACCAAGCCTTCGGCAAGATGCCTTGGGTGCGTTAGTGTCGATTTCCATGAAGCGCAGCAGACCCGATGTCGCGGTGCGATATGGTCAGCTTTATCTTGAAGAATTCCCGCCGTTCCAGCCTGTAGAGCAGCTGTATACCCGTGCTTTGTTTGCGGAACAGTACTATGACCGTGCGCTGGAACAAGCCAACGCGGTGATTGCGCGTTATGCCGATGCCCCAGAGTTTATGTGGCAGATAAAGGCGTTGAGCGAAGAGCAGCTGTTTCAAGATCGCGCACTGATCAATACCACGCGAAATATTCAAGAACGTTACGGCAATGATATTCGCTGGCAACGCAAGCAAGCTGGGGCGTATGCACGCTTGGGCCAATTGCGACAATCGCTGCGTTTGTATCAACAAGCCAAAGAACAAGGTATGGCGCTGACGGGGCAAGATTATCTGGATATGGCGCATATTTCTGCGCAACTGGGTAAAGCATCACAAGCCGCGCAATGGCTATCAAAAGGCGTAACAGAAGATGGGGCGCTGAATGACAGAGAAACTCAAAAGCGCCAATTGCAGTACTTGATGCAGGCTTCCCAATGGGGAGATGCATGGGTGATTGCGGCGCAATTGAACGAAGAGCCGGAATTGTCGCTGCTCAAAGCGCAGTGCCGTATTGCCTCTCAATTGCAGCAATGGCCAGATGCTGCGGATTTAGCGCAGCGTGCTATCGCCATGGGCGGCGAAGATGATCCTTTCTTGTGGGAGATTCTTGGTTACAGCGCAATGAAAATCAACCAGTTCGATGTCGCACGCAATGCGTATGAAACCCTCAAGCGCTTAGAGCCTGACGGTGATGCGGATGTGTGGCTGAAAACCCTAGAATTGTTGACCACAGAATAAAGCGAGTATCTTCTTTACTCGCTTACTCGCGCTTCGGTCGGGTACAAATCCAGCAACTGAATCAAACGCATTCTCTCTGTCGGCCAAATGGCCGGCACGGCGGGTTTCCCTCTTTCTGTGTGCCATCCTCTATAGCGCGTTGACGTGTATTCAACGGTTTCAAGTTTGTAGTAGAGCGGCACGGTGATTTGTTGTTCTGCAATGCGCAGGTGCAGTTTATTTATCACATCGCGCTGGGCACTGGGTGTTGTTTGAAGAAGGAAATCACTCAGCAAGTTATCGATCACTTCATCTTTATAAAAATGGTGCGCGTAACGCGGTGAACTTGGCGTTTGATAATCACTGTTGAAGGCTTCGTTCAAATAGAGAAAAGGTGTGTTGCCAGACGGATAGTTCGTAATGCTGATGTCGTAGTTCGCCAGCGCCATGTCTTCGATGTATTTCGGGTAAGGCAATTCTTTCACTGACACTTTTAAGCCCGCCGTGCTCATCATTTCGCTGATCACATTGGCGGCTGACGTGAAATCACTCCACCCCGATGGGGCGATGATCGACAGCTCAAGGGGTTTACCCGAGGGTAATTCGCGATAGCCGTCGCCATTCGTATCAGCCAGTCCCATTTCATCGAGTAAGCGCTGTGCAACCTTGGTGTGGTTGCGAATGTAGTAAAGGTGTTGTTCAGCGGCTGATGGGGCAATCCAGTCTTCAAACTTCGATTCCACACCACTGGCAAACATGGCTTTTTGGCCCTGACCAAAAACGGCAATATCAATGAGCAATTCGCGAGACAAGCACATGGACACGGCGCGACGAAAACGCACGTCATTAAACACGGCTTGGGTGTCGGGGTTTGCGTGTTTGAAGTTGAACAGCAAACTCACGATCGTTGAGGGCTGGTGGTAGTAATGATAATCACGGGAGTAAGAGGCGTAATTACGTTCAATGTCTGGAATGAACGCGCTTGCCCAATCAAACTCACCGCTGCTGAGGCGAGAGATCAATTCGTCGTTCGTTCTGACGGTGGGGTAGCGAATGCAATCGACCTTCAATGCATCTTGCTGCCAGTAATGGGGATTGCGGCATTGAACAATGTTATTGCTCGTAAAGGCTTTGATGGTGGTGAAAGGGCCTGTGCCAACAGGGTCTTGGTTTAGGTAACTTTCCTTGCCTTGGATGGTTTCCCATTTGTGCTTGGGCACAATGATGGCGTCTGCTAAACGTTCTGCGATTTGCGCGTTAGGCTGACTTAACGAGACGTACACCTCATTTTTACCACGTTTTTCGACACGTTCGACCCACTTACCCAGTGAATTGTAATCCAGTTCTGGTTGTTTATTCAGCAGAGACAAACTGTAGACGACATCATCGCTCGAGAATGGTGCACCATCAGACCAAGTGATCCCATCACGTAAATACAGGGTGATGCCTGTTAAATCAGGCGAGAGGACATAGCGTTCAGCCAAACGAAAATGGGGCGTGCCGTTGTCGAACACCATGAGGGGTTCATAGACAAAGTCATGAGTCGTCGCCAACGTATCGCTGCGAAATGGGTTGTAGTTACGCACGAAACCATTTGAGAGCTCAGGGATGATTGTCAAAGTATTGGGCATTGCAGCGCTGATGGTAGGCACCAGCACGAAACACAAGGTCAAAAAGCGCAGCAGCATGAATCTCTCAGTATTGAATTTAAAGAGTATTTTTCACCGATTACACCCTACACTAACCCTAACTATGCATCAATGATATCGACGCAGTGCACAAAAATGGCTCTGAGTATTTATGCGATTTATATGACTTAAATATTAATTTGTTGAAGGTTAACAAATTGTTGCTGATGGAAGTGATGGATGTTATTTTCAAATAAATGGGCTTCAGCAGTGGAATGTGTTGTAACACGCAAGAAAGTTACAACTTCATCAAGCTAGCGCTGACTCTCAAAAGTGAATAGACAAAATAACAACAACACACAGCCGAATGTGTGCACATTGAACGTGCAAAAAGAATGACAGGAGTCAGGCGCATGAGCGAAGCAGTAGCGCTGCAAATTAAAGACCTTCACAAAACATTTGGTCAACATGAAGTATTGAAAGGGATCTCTCTCGACGCTAACGGCGGCGATGTTATTTCTATTATCGGCTCTTCCGGTTCAGGTAAGAGTACGTTTCTTCGCTGCATTAACCTCCTCGAAACACCTACCAGCGGTGAAATTTGGGTCAATGGTGAATTGATCGAAATGAAGCCAGGGCGTGGCGGCATTGCTGTGCCAGTGAGCGACAAGCAAGTGCAACGCATTCGCTCTCGTCTCGCGATGGTTTTCCAAGGGTTTAACCTTTGGTCTCACATGACGGTGATGGAAAACGTCATCGAAGCCCCTATCCATGTTCTCGGCGTACCGAAAGCAGAAGCCATTGAACGCGCAGAAGCGTATTTGCAGCGTGTTGGTTTGTACGAGCGCCGTGATTATTACCCCGGTCACCTTTCTGGTGGTCAACAGCAACGCGCTGCGATTGCACGTGCATTGGCGGTAGAGCCAGAAGCCTTGCTGTTTGATGAACCCACCTCTGCACTCGACCCTGAGTTGGTCGGTGAAGTACTGAACGTGATGAAGATCCTTGCAGAAGAAGGGCGCACCATGTTGGTTGTGACACACGAAATGGCGTTTGCCCGTGATGTGTCTAACCATGTGATGTTCTTGCACCAAGGCCTTGTTGAAGAACAAGGGCACCCTGAAAAGCTATTCAGCAACCCTGAGTCAGAGCGTTTACAGCAGTTTATATCGTCAATTTACTAATTATCCGTTTGTGTTTGCTAATACTAATAGAGAGTAAATCAACACAAATGTGACAATACGGCGGATGGCGATGGAGTTTTGCCGTCCGTGTTAAGTACCTAAGGAGACATTAAGATGAAAAAGTGGTTAGTTGCAGCTGCAGTAACAGCAGCACTTGGCGCGACAGCAGTTCAAGCTAAAGATTGGACAGATGTTCGCATCGCTGTTGACGTTCCTTACGAACCATTCGAATACAAAGCGCCAGATGGCACCTTGACGGGTTTTGAGGTGGATTTGGGTAACGCTGTGTGTGAAAACGCCAAGCTCAACTGTAGCTGGGTCGTTCAGGCATGGGATGGCATCATTCCAGGTCTTAAAGCGCGTAAGTATGACGTTATTTTCTCTTCAATGTCGATCACCGAAGAGCGTGCGAAGCAAGTTGCTTTCACTAAGCCTTACTACAACACGCCAAGCGGTTACTTCGCACCAAAAGTATCAAACCTAAACCCAAGTGATGTTGCATCACTGAAAGGTAAGCGTATTGGTGTTCAGCGCGGTACGATCCAAGACAACCACGCAACGGATACCTTCGGTAAAGTGGCTGAGATCAAGCGTTACACAACCGGTGATGACTTGGTGCTGGATCTGCAAGGCGGTCGTCTTGACTTGGTTCTGATTGATTTCCCTGTGGGTGAAGCGGCGATTTTGGGTGCATCTGACGGTGCTAACTTCAAAACCGTTGGCGAGAACATCCAACTGGGTGGCGGTGTAGGTGCTGCAATGCGCAAGCGTGACAAAGACCTACTGGCTATCTTCAACAAGTCACTGGATGAAGTAAAAGCAAATGGCACGTACGAAGAGATCATGAACAAGTACTTCAAGTACGACATCAAAATGTAATGACTCTCTAATGTGGGCGAAGGTTCAGCGAGAACGTTTGCCCACATGCTAAAGCAATACCCTGCATGTCAATGATATGCAGAATGTTCCAAAGGGAGCAGGACGTGCTCCCTTTTGACCGATTGGGTGTCTATCGGTTTTTTACGTGCAGGAGGAAAGGATGTTAGATCTGCATGGTTACGGCCCTTCCATATTTATGGGCGCAATTCTGACCGTTGAGCTTGCGGTGCTTTCAGCAGTGATAGCATTGGCGCTTGGATTGGTCACGGCAATGGCGCGTCTCTCACAAAATCGCATAGCACGTGGCGCAGCAACGGTATATTCCACCGTGGTTCGCGGCGTGCCTGACTTGGTGCTGATGCTGCTGATCTTCTTCGGCGTTCAGATCATGCTCAACAACTTTTCTGATTGGCTTTATGACAGCTTTGAAATCGACGTCTTTTTTAACGTTGATGAATTCACGGCAGGTGTGTCGACCATTGGTTTTATTTTCGGTGCGTACATGGCGGAAACCTTCCGCGGTGCATTCCTTGCGGTTGACCGTGGTCAGCTTGAAGCGGGCACTGCGTATGGCATGAGCAATTGGATGGTTTTTCGTCGCATCATGTTCCCTCAGATGATGCGCCATGCTTTACCCGGCATTGGTAACAACTGGCTCGTGTTAGTGAAAACCACGGCACTGGTTTCTGTGATTGGTCTGGCGGACATGACACGCCTTGCGAAAGAGGCGGCGGGCGCGGTGAATGAACCGTTTAAATTCTTCATCCCGGTTGCCATCGTGTATCTGTTGATCACCTCGGTGTCGGAACTCGGCCTTAAGCGTCTGGAACGTAAGTTCAGTGCTGGTGTGGTAAGAGGCTAAGGAGAGCGGAATGTTAGAATCACTGTATGCCTTTCTCGATCAGAACGAGATTTTCACCTCAACCACCATTGTTCACTATTGGAGTGGTTTGACGGTGACTGTTCAATTGGTTGTGCTTTCCTTGTTTTTAGGCTTGATTTTATCTGTGCCTTTGGCGGTAGCAAGAACCTCTAAGAACCCGTGGATTAACCGCCCAGTGTGGGTTTACGTTTACATCTTCCGTGGCACTCCCTTGCTGCTCCAGCTGTATTTGATTTACTACGGCGTGGCGACCATCGAAGGCATTCAACAGTCCATGTTTTGGGCGGTGGTTGAAGATGCGTTTTACCCGTGTTTGCTTGCGTTTGTGCTTAATACCGCGGCTTACACCACGGAAATCCTACGTGGATCTATGATGGCGACGCCTCGCGGCGAAATTGAAGCAGGTATGGCCTATGGCATGTCACGCTTCACGATTTTGCGCCGTATCATCCTACCATCGTCTTTCCGTCGCGCACTGCCTGCGTACAGCAACGAAGTCATCTTCATGCTGCACGCCAGCTCAATAGCCTCGGTCGTTACCATTATCGACCTCACAGGCGCAGCACGAGACATCTACGCGCGTTTCTACGCCCCGTTTGATGCTTTCCTGTTTGTGGCTGCGATCTACTTGTGTCTGACGTTCACGATTGTGTATGGCTTTAAGCGTTTGGAGAAACGCTGGCATAGACATTTGAGGCCGTTGGAGTCGTAAGAGCAGGTCCTAGGAATAGAAATAGGTCCTAGGTGCTAGGAAAAGCAGGTCCTAGGAAGAGCAAAAGCATAAAAAAAACCGCCTTGAATGGCGGTTTTTTATTTCTGACTTTTGAGGTTGAGGCTCTGCTCTTCCCTAGGATCTAGGACCTGCTCTTCCCAGGACCTTCTTTATCTAAATTCCGCCCAAATCGGCGCGTGGTCTGATGGCTTTTCAATGCCGCGCAGTTCGTAATCAATGCCGGTATCAATGCACTTCGCCGCGAGAGGGGCGGTAGCCAGTACCACATCGATGCGCAGGCCGCGGTTGTCGTCAAAGCCGCGTGAGCGGTAGTCGAACCATGAGTACTTATCGTCTGCGTCTGGGAATTGCTGGCGGAAGGTGTCCACAAAGCCCCAATTCATCAAGGTCGCGAGCATTTCACGCTCTTCCGGTTGGAATGAACACTTACCGGTTTTCAGCCAGCGCTTGCGGTTGACGTCGCCGATACCGATATCAAGATCGATAGGGCTGATATTGATGTCGCCCATCACAATCACGTTTTCGTCATTGGTATGTGCGTTGTTAAGGTAGGTCATCAAATCTTTGTAGAACTTAATTTTGGCAGGGTACTTGGTCTCATGGGCAATGTTTTCGCCCTGCGGGAAGTAACCGTTTAGCACCGTCACTTCACTGCCGTCATCTTGCTTGAAGGTTGCCATGATCATGCGGCGTTGTGCGTCTTCCTCGTCCGTTGGGAAGCCTTTTTGCACCTTGATAGGTTCTTGCTTACACAACATCGCTACACCGTAGTGGGCTTTTTGGCCGTGAAAATACACCTTGTAACCCATGGCTTCGACGTCTTCTAGCGGAAATGCTTCGTCGTGTACTTTGATTTCCTGCAAGCCAATCACATCCGGTTGGTGTTTTTCGATGAGGGCTTGAAGTTGATGAAGGCGGGCGCGTAGGCCATTGATATTAAATGAGATGACTTTCATTCGCTTTTTCTTCTCTTTGTTTGTGAAATACGTCGAGCGATCCCCAGTGTACCGCATATAAACGCATTTGGGCTGAGAAAACAGTGAGTAAGACGAAGCTTCTGTGTCGACATAGAAGCAAAATCTCTTGGTTGCAACTATGCTGTAAGCAAAATCATGCGCTTAATAGAGATTGATTGGCAATCAACGCGTTACTCGCAAATTCTTTGTTGTGGTGTTTCACGACGTGAGGGAGGCAGTTAATGAGAATAGTGACCTTGTTTAAAGCCAGCTTGGTGGTGCTAGTGACAGCGATGTTGTCTGGCTGTGGGGAGTTTGGCGACTTCACCACTGAGCAAATATGCAAAGCCAGTATTGCCGCGATCAAGAAGAAAAGCCCAACCGTGATGACCGTGGATAAAGTGGTCGTGGAAGCCGAAACCGAGCTCGACATTTATTACATGTCTTACCGACGTCCTGATGACGGTGGCAAATGGCACGTTCGCTGCAAAGTGAATAAGACCCGCGCAATATGGTCTCAAAATGAAGGTCGCTGGCGTGACCAAGCCCAAGACCCAACGATTCGCTTTGTGATTGATGGCGATGAAATCACCATCAACGAATCCTATCCAGATGGCAGTGCTGCCAGCAACGTGACATTCAATATTAGCTACCTTGGCGGTAAGCAAAAATAGACGCGTTGACCATTCTCCATCGGGCTGCATTTTTGCAGCCCGATGTGTTTCTGCCGCAATAAACGCCGTTGATGTAATTTGAGTGGGTGTCTAATTTGGCGATGCATCTTGTTCAAAAAACTAGAACAACACTAACAAGTTTCTCATGCCGACATTCTGTGCCTTACTTTTTATACTTTCTCCATCGTGTTTAAGGAGAAACATAATGGGTAAGTTAGTCGACGGCGTTTGGCATGATGTTTGGTATGACACCAAAGCGTCGAACGGGAAATTTGTTCGAGAAGACGCGGGTTTTCGTTCGTGGGTAACACCCAATGGCGAGGCAGGACCTACGGGTGATGCAGGGTTTTCTGCTGAGTCTGGTCGATACCATCTTTATGTTTCTCTCGCGTGTCCTTGGGCGCACCGCACGCTGATTTTCCGCAAGCTCAAAGGGCTCGAATCACACATTGGCTTAAGCATCGTGAGTGCTGACATGCTAGAAAGCGGGTGGGCATTTGATGAATCAGAATCGCTTTACGGTTTTGATTTCATGCATCAGCTTTACACCAAAGCCAAAGGGGATTACACCGGGCGTGTCACCGTGCCAGTGCTTTGGGATAAAAAGACAGAGACCATCGTGAGCAACGAGTCGTCTGAAATCATTCGTATGTTCAACACGGCTTTTAACGATGTGACAGGGAATACTGATGATTATTACCCTGATGCGCTACGCAACAGCATCGAAGAGTGGAATGCGCATGTTTATCCCAACGTGAATAATGGGGTATACCGCTGTGGATTCGCGACGACACAAGAGGCGTATGAAAGCGCGTTTGATCAACTCTTTGCTGCGCTAGATTGTCTTGATGCGCATTTGGCGACACATCGCTTCCTGACGGGCGGACGTATCACAGAAGCGGATTGGCGACTGTTCACCACGTTAGTGCGTTTCGATGCCGTGTATGTGGGTCACTTTAAGTGTAATCGTCAACGCATTGCGGATTACTGCAATATCTTCAATTACATGAAAGAGTTGTATCAAGTGAAAGGTGTGGCAGACACCGTGAACATGGATCACATCAAACGTCACTATTACTTTAGCCACGCGACCATTAACCCAACGCGCATTGTGCCAAAAGGGCCAGAGCAGGATTTGTGGACGCCGCACGGTAGAGAGGCTTTAAGTATCTAAGCGTTCAAGCATCTAGGTAGCCAAGCATCTAGGTATCCCAGAACCGACGTCTTAAGCAATTCGGCCAATGTGATGATGCCTAAACGCAAAAAAGCCAGCTCAATGAGCTGGCTTTTGCAAAGATGGTGGTGGGAGAAGGAT
>NZ_MDAG01000025.1:0-101876 GCF_002876705.1 Enterovibrio norvegicus
TGTTTATCACCGTGTGGAGCGGTAGTTCAGTTGGTTAGAATACCGGCCTGTCACGCCGGGGGTCGCGGGTTCGAGTCCCGTCCGCTCCGCCATTTATTAAGAAGCCTCGCTAGCAATAGCGGGGCTTTTTATCGTTTGTAGGTTTTAAAACTAAACAATCTCTCCCTCCTGCTGTTCCTCCTTTTGAATATGAGTTTGTTTGAAAACTCATAGTGCTAACTACTCACTTTTAAACGCCATTGTTGTGAAAGCCTAATTTATAGAACGTCATTCTTATCAATGAGAGAGTAATTCGATACCATCGATATATTATTTCAGTGGATGAAAGAGGATTGGAGAGCAATCATAATGAATGACTTATCAGCGCTAATTCAAATGACGCTTTTATGCAGTGCGATAGCCGCGGTTGTTGCAACGCCTGCGATTATTGGTTTATTTGCATTTAATAAGTATCGCAGTAGTAAAGATCTCGCTGATTAGTGAAGGATTGTTCGAAAACTGGCCACTTGGAGTGTGCTTTTGCATTCTGTCCTAGCAATTTTTTTTAGAATGGATAGAATGTTTCTCCTATAGGGGTGTAGCTCCAATTGGCAGAGCAGCGGATTCCAAATCCGCGTGTTGGGAGTTCGAATCTCTCCACCCCTGCCACATTTAAGGCTCTAGCAGAAATGCTGGAGCCTTTTTCATTTCTGTCACTTTTTCAAAGTGATGTTTGAGCTGAAACGCCAGCCGTCGAGAATTATTTTTTCATCCTAAAGATAGCTATTCCAACATAGAGCATTTATCTCCCTGCCTTAGCGCTTCGAAGGTTTAAGGCGTATCATACGGCTATTGTTTCTCATCATCACGGTCAAGAACCATGAATCAAGCTGTCCTACTCTCATTTATCGCGTTAGGCGGTGCTGTTGGTGCCTGCTCTCGATACCTTATTTCAGAACTGTGTGTCGTCTTGCTAGGACGCGGGTTTCCCTTTGGCACATTGACCGTTAATATCATTGGATCTCTTGCAATGGGGCTCCTCGTTGCTGCTCTAGAACAAGAAACCTTTGCTCCAGGGCCCTGGAAGCATCTTATTGGGTTGGGTTTCTTAGGTGCATTGACGACGTTTTCCACTTTCTCAATGGATAATGTATTGATGATTCAGCAAGGTGAATGGTTGAAGATGGGGCTGAACGTTGTACTCAATGTTGTGGTGTGTATTTTTGCTGCATGGGCGGGTTTTCAGCTTTTAATGCGCGCCTAATCACACCTTCTGCGGTTGAGAAGGTTTACCCGATTACCTATACTGCTCGATGATACTTGTCGGAGTGCCATTTGGCTGAGACTGCGAGAGCGGGATCCGTTGAACCTGATCAGGCTAATACCTGCGAAGGAAACAAGAGAAGCAAACTTACATGCCGTAGGTATATCTATTTTTTGGATAGGTGTAATTATGTGCAAACATCACTCTTGAAGCGCCTATCCGGCAAGCATTTATTCCCACATAAATTTGGAGTAATGCTATGTCGAGTCGTAAACAATCTAGAAGCGAAGCTAAAGCTTTCATCGACAACCTGTCGGTAAAACCTTTCCCCAATTCTCAAAAAGTCCATGTACAAGGCTCTCGCCCTGATATTCGCGTAGGTATGCGTGAAATTTCTCTTGCCCCAAGCCTCATAGGTGGCAGCAAAGATAATCCTCAACTTGAAGACAATGAAGCGGTTCGTGTTTATGACACGTCCGGTGTTTATACTGATCCTGATTACGATATAGATATATATTCAGGCTTGCCTAAACTCCGCGAACGTTGGATAGAAGAACGTTCTGATACTGAACTGTTAGACACCGTCTCTTCTGAATTCGCGCAGACCCGTCTTGATGATGACACTTTAGATGAGTTGCGTTTTGGTCATTTACCAACGGTTCGAAAAGCTCAAAAAGGTCGTTGTGTTACCCAACTTCACTATGCACGCCAAGGGATCATTACTCCAGAAATGGAGTACATCGCCATTCGTGAGAATATGGGAAGTCCTAAGTATTCTGATGAGCAGTTAAACCGTCAGCATCCAGGTGAAAGCTTTGGGGCTAATTTACCTAAAGAAATCACATCCGAGTTTGTGCGTAATGAAGTGGCGGAAGGACGAGCGATCATTCCATCCAATATCAACCACCCAGAATCTGAACCGATGATTATTGGTAGAAATTTTCTGGTAAAGGTTAATGCCAATATTGGTAACTCTTCCGTGAGTTCATCCATTGAAGAAGAAACCGAGAAACTGATCTGGTCGACACGTTGGGGTGGCGATACCGTCATGGATCTTTCTACGGGACGAAATATCCATGAAACGCGAGAGTGGATTTTACGAAATAGCCCGGTCCCTATTGGTACAGTACCTATGTATCAAGCACTTGAGAAAGTGAATGGTGTTGCTGAAAACCTGACTTGGGAGGTTATGCGTGACACCTTAATTGAGCAAGCCGAGCAAGGTGTCGACTACTTCACCATTCATGCTGGCGTGCTTCTTCGCTATGTGCCTATGACCGCTAAACGCGTAACGGGGATTGTGTCCCGTGGCGGCTCCATCATTGCCAAATGGTGTCTTGCTCATCACACCGAGAGTTTTCTGTATACTCACTTCCGCGAAATCTGTGAAATCTGTGCTCAATATGATGTCGCGCTGTCTCTTGGCGATGGCCTGCGCCCCGGCTCTGTGGCTGATGCGAATGATGAAGCCCAATTCTCAGAGTTACGCACCTTGGGCGAATTGACCAAAGTTGCGTGGGAATACGATGTTCAGGTCATGATAGAAGGGCCTGGACATGTGCCGATGCACATGATCAAAGAGAACATGGATGAGCAGCTTAAACACTGTCATGAAGCACCGTTCTACACGCTTGGTCCGCTAACGACGGATGTTGCACCTGGTTATGACCACATCACGTCGGGTATTGGCGCTGCAATGATTGGCTGGTTTGGCTGTGCAATGCTTTGTTATGTGACGCCTAAAGAACACCTTGGCCTTCCAAACAAAGACGACGTGAAAGTCGGTTTGATTACTTACAAACTCTGCGCACATGCTGCTGATCTTGCGAAAGGCCATCCCGGTGCACAAGTTCGTGATAACGCGTTGTCGAAAGCGCGTTTTGAATTCCGTTGGGAAGATCAATTTAACTTAGCGCTAGACCCAGAAACTGCACGTGCATACCACGACGAGACTCTGCCGCAAGAATCCGGCAAAGTGGCCCACTTTTGCTCTATGTGTGGCCCTAAATTCTGTTCAATGAAGATCAGTCAAGAAGTCCGTGAGTACGCGAAAAACCAAGAGCTTGGCGAAGCGATTGAAGTGCAAATGCTCGATGATCCACTTGAAGGCATGAAACAGAAATCGGCTGAGTTTCTTGCTAAAGGCAGCGAACTTTATCATCAAAAGGCGTAAGGAGTCGGTATGAAGGCTTCGAATGTATTCGTCAGTCAGCCTTTTGAAAAAATGGAGGAGGGCTTAGGCCCTCTTTACCCTGTGGTTGATGACATTACGCTGCTTAAGAGATTGTTGGCGCATGGCGTACGAACAGTGCAGCTTCGGGTTAAAGACCAAAACCATCCTCATCTCGAAGCAATGATAAAAGACGCGGTTGGGTACGGTGAGCTCTATAACGCACAGGTGTTCATTAATGACCACTGGGAAAAAGCCTTATCTGCCGGCGCTTACGGCATACATTTGGGACAGGATGATCTAAAAAGTGCTGATCTGAATGCCATTGCGAAAGCAGGGATTCGCTTAGGTGTGTCGACAAGAACGGCAGAGGAACTGCAATTAGCCTTATCTTTAAATCCGAGCTACTTGGCGATTGGACATATATTTCCTACCCCTACCAAGCAGATGCCAACCCCTCCTCAAGGCATTGAGCAACTAAAAACACATTTACGGACTGTGAATGGAAAAGTTCCGACCGTGGCCATTGGCGGTATCGATCTGTCTGTCGCGTCAGAGGTATGGCAATCAGGCGTTGATGCCATTGCTGTCGTTCGTGCTATCACTCAATCCGAAGATCTAGCCGCAACACTTCACTCTTTTGCATACATTCTGACAGAGGAGGCGAGAAATGAACTTTCCACCGCTCTCTGATGACGCGTTTGATCGATACAGCCGTCAAATCATGCTGGCTGATTGGGGGGAGAAATCTCAACAAAAACTCGCGGTAGCCAAGGTATTGATTGTTGGGTGTGGCGGGCTAGGGACCGTGGCGGGACTGTATCTTGCTGGAGCAGGGGTGGGGCATCTTGTATTAGCCGATGATGATGATGTCGAATCTTCAAATTTGCCTCGTCAGGTTGCTTATCGCGAAACGGATGTAGGCACCCCCAAAGCCAAAGCGCTGAGTGCCCAACTCAGCGCGTTGAATCATCGTATTCATTGTCGACCTGTTGAGCGTCGTCTCTCTGGAAAATCGCTCTCTTTGGAAGTGTCTCTTGCCGATCTGGTATTGGATTGCAGCGATAACCTGGAGACGCGGCAAGCCATCAATGAGGCGTGTGTTACCTCAAAAACACCCCTTATCTCTGGTGCAGCAATCGGTTGGAATGGCCAATTGATGGTGTTTGATTTTGCTAGCGCGAATACACCTTGCTACCACTGTTTGTTCCCCGTGCAATACGATGAAACGACACGAAATTGCCAAACTGCGGGCGTTATTGGGCCTGTTGTGGGTGTGATTGGCAATTTTCAGGCTCTTGTTGCGCTGCAGTACCTTACGCAAGAAGAAAAACCCTCAACACGTTTTTATCAACTTGATGGACACACCTTGGCATGGCGGGCGATGACGATTCCTCATGCTCCTTCTTGCCAGATCTGTCAGGTCCGAAAATTGGAGGTGCCAGATGAAAATTTGGCTTAATGAGCAAGCGTATAAAGCGGAAAGTGCGGGCAATGTTGAAGCACTTATTGTGGAGCTTTCGTTACCCATTAACGCCGTCGCGGTAGCAATTAATGGCGATATTGTCCCGCGTCACCAGTGGCAAGACACGCCATTAGAGGAAGGTCTTCAAATTGCCGTTTTTCAGGCTATTGCAGGAGGATAACCATGTTGAGAGTTGCAGATAAAGTTTTCGCTTCTCGCCTTTTTACGGGAACAGGCAAGTTTTCAAGCACCAAAGTGATGGCAGAAAGCATTGCGAAGAGTGGTTCAGAACTGGTCACTATGGCACTTAAACGTGTTGATGTTAGAAATCGAGATGATGACATTCTTGCACCTCTTTTAGCCTCTGATATCCATTTGCTACCCAACACGTCAGGCGCTAAAACGGCAAAAGAGGCAATATTCGCGGCGCGTTTGGCGCGTGAGGCATTGGGCACAAACTGGCTAAAACTGGAAATTCATCCAGACCCTAAATATTTGATGCCCGATCCAATTGAAACGCTCAAGGCTGCCGAACAGTTAGTCCAAGAGGGCTTTATTGTGTTGCCTTACTGCCATGCAGATCCGGTGCTGTGCAAGCGACTTGAAGAGGTTGGGTGTGCTGCTGTTATGCCGCTTGGTGCGCCAATTGGAAGTAATAAGGGGCTGGTTTCTAGCGACTTTCTCGACATCATTATCGATCAAGCGAAAGTGCCGGTTGTGGTGGATGCTGGGATAGGCGCACCTTCTCATGCTGCATTTGCAATGGAAAAAGGTGCGGATGCTGTGCTCGTCAATACGGCTATCGCCACCGCAGCAAACCCTGTCGCCATGGCGCATGCGTTTAAATTGGCGGTTGAAAGTGGCCGAATGGCCTATGAAGCTGGGTTGGCAGGTAAAGCACAACACGCGGTGGCGTCTAGCCCTTTAACGGCTTTCTTAGATGAGCTTGCTTGATAATAGGGAGACGACATGGGTTTTTCAGAGCAATGGGCAGATCTCGAATGGGACGACATTCGGCTGTCTATTTACAGTAAAACAGCCAACGATGTGTCGTGCGCGTTGGCGAAGCCGAAACGCGATCTTGAAGATTTCAAAGCGCTGATATCGCCGGCCGCTGAGCCTTTTCTAGAGCAAATGGCGCAACAAGCAGCCGCGGCGACACGGCGTCGTTTCGGGTATACGGTGAATTTCTACGTACCGCTTTATCTATCAAATCTATGTGCCAATGCTTGTACCTATTGTGGTTTTTCGATGGAAAACCGCATAAAACGCAAAACCTTGTCGATGAGCGAAATAGAGCGTGAATGCAATGCAATCAAAGCCATGAACTTCGACAGTATTTTGCTCGTCACAGGTGAGCATCAAACCAAGGTGGGTATGAAATATTTCAGAGATGCAGTGCCTGTGATTAAGCAGCACTTCAGCTATTTGGCGATGGAAGTTCAGCCGATGGAAGAGCAAGAGTATGCCGAGTTGCGTAGCCTTGGTTTGGATGCGGTGATGGTGTATCAAGAAACGTATAACCGCGCTACTTACGCAGAACATCACCTTCGTGGGAATAAAAGGGATTTTGCATACCGACTCGATACGCCGGATCGATTGGCGCGTGCCGGCATAGATAAAATCGGCATTGGCGCATTGATCGGGCTGGATGAATGGCGCACGGACTGCTTTTTTGTCGCTAACCATCTTGATTACTTAGAGCGCACCTATTGGCGCAGTCGTTATTCGATTTCTTTCCCCCGTTTACGTCCCTGTGAAGGCGCTGTTCAGCCTAAGTCGGTAATGACAGATCGCCAGTTGGTGCAACTCATTTGTGCCTATCGACTGTTAAATCCTGAGGTTGAGCTTTCCTTATCGACCCGAGAGTCACCGGCTTTTCGTGACAAAGTACTGCCGCTGGGTATTACGTCGATGTCTGCGGCATCGAAAACACAACCCGGTGGATATGCCGACGAAGAAGAAGAGCTAGAGCAATTTGCCGTGTCTGACGAACGCAGCGCCAGAGAAGTCGCAACGGCTGTTAAACAGGCGGGGTTTGAAGTGGTGTGGAAAGACTGGGATGCATCGTATTCAGGCTTAAATTAACTACTGTTTTTGTTTTAACTATGAGATTGCATGTAAAGAACCCTATGTTGAGAGAATTTTACAGAGTTTGTTTTTTTCTTCGTGATTAGACTGTCTTCTACTAGTTGGCCTCAAGGAAGAATATAATGATAAAGAAAGTGATTATCCCTCTGTTTTTAACAGCATCCCTTAGTGCTTGTATCTCAACCGCTGAAAATAGCCCCTATCAGCCTAGTGCTAATGTGGATGATGTTGAATCAGCAAAACAAACATTGTCAAAGTATGACTTTATTAAAGTGGAAGATGGTGGCTATATCGTAGTTAGCCATAGAGTTCAAAGTGGCTACAAATGGGATAAAATATACATGCGCCAATATGCATATGATACATCTTGTGATTGGCTTGGATGGTATGTTGAACGAGGGTTCGTTGTTAACGTGCAGGCTCAAGGGCGTGGTGGTAGCAGTGAGTTCTACAACACCGAAAGGTGTTCCGAGGGCGCACCTACCAACCTTGATATTTAAAATAAGGGCTCTTGAAGAGCCCTTTTCAATTTATTGGTTTATCGGTGCTGTGGCTTGCTTAAGCCACATTAAGTCTTCACCTTCGAGAGACGGACTCACGTCTTGCCATACTTTCTGGTGGTAATCGTTCCACCATGTGACTTCACTGTCAGTCAGCAATGAAACGTCAACGAGTCTGCGATCAATCGGTGCGCGGGTCAGTGATTCAAAACCCAGCACCGTCATATCACCTTTCGTTGGCACTTCCACGACGATTTCCAAGTTCTCAATGCGGATACCGAATGCGTCTGCGCGGTAGTAACCAGGCTCATTCGAAAGCACCATACCCGGAAGCAATGCGACGGTGTTTGGCGCTTTTGAGATACGTTGAGGGCCTTCATGCACGCTAAGGAAGTGACCGACGCCATGGCCTGTGCCGTGGTCGTAATCAAAACCGTGCGCCCATAGGTGTTGACGGGCAAGTGCATCTAATTGGCTGCCACTGGTGCCTTTCGGGAAGCGTGCTGTACCCAATGCGATATGGCCTTTCAATACCAAGGTGAACGCGGTTTTCACTTCTTCTGAGCATTCACCAATGGAAATGGTGCGCGTGATGTCGGTGGTGCCATCTGGGTACTGACCACCTGAATCCACCAAATACACGTTGTTAAGCTCAAGCTCACCCGGCTTTGGTTGGTTTAGGTGATTGTAATGACACATTGCTGCGTTTCCGCCTGCGGCAGATATAGTGTCAAAGCTCAAATCGGCAAGGGTGTCATCTTTTTCACGGAAGCTGAGAAGCGTGTCAGAAAGCTCGGCCTCATTAGGAAGGCTTCCCGCTGCAACTTGTGCATCGACCCATGCGAGGAAGCGGCTCACTGCAACACCGTCGCGAATGTGGCAGGCTTTGATACCTGCGATTTCAGTGCTGTTTTTAGCGGCTTTTGGCAGCATGCAGGGATCGGCGGCATGCACGATGTTCGCGCCATGTTGGGTAAGTACTTGGCTTGCCCATGCATTGCTTGTTTGTGGATCAACCAAGACTGTCTTTCCGCTCAAAGAGGCTAAAGAAGCTTCGAGAGCGTCAGGTGCTTGAACGGAAACACCCTTTCCAACATGTGCAGCGAAAGCGTTTGGCAGGCGAGCAGGGTCGATGAAAAAGGTCACGTTACCGTTGGCTTTGATTAAAGCGCTTGAAAGTAACACGGGCAGGCGCGATACATCGCCGCCGCGGATATTAAGCAGCCAACAAATGCTATCAAGCTGACTTAACAGTGCTGCGTCTGCGCCTGATGTTGCAAGGGCTTGACCGATGACGTGACGTTTGTCTTCACAGCTCTGACCCACAAAATTATTGCCCATCAATCGTGCGTCGGTAAGCAAAGGGGCTGGACGATCATGCCACAAGGTATCTATAGGGTTGCTTTCGATGGGAATGAGTTCGAGGGCACCGTCTACCACGGATTCCGCTTGTGCGAGCCAATTTGCGCTGTGAAGGCGCGGGTCAACGGCCACTTTGCTGCCAAGTGGCAATGTATTAAGTAGCCACTGCAGTGCCGGCTCTTCAATCAGATGGCGGTATTCAAAGGTATCCGCAGGGACTTGCTTACGCACTTGCACCGTGTAGCGACCATCGACAAACATCGCCGCGTTTTCGCGAGTGATCACCGCTGCGCCTGCCGAGCCTGTAAATCCTGTTACCCAGAGGAGGCGTTCGTTGTGTTCAGGAATGTATTCGCCAAGAAATTCGTCTTCATGTGGGATGATCAGCGCGTCCAGAGACTGGTCATCTAGCCAACGTCGTAAAGCCTCGACGCGTTCAGCAGTCGTAGTGTGCATGTATCGTCCTATTATTATCTGTTTGAATGATCGTAACGTTCTAAATGGGTTGAAACCCTGTGGTTTCTTAACCTCTACGCTATCTGTTTTCCTCTGCCGCTGCAATTTCTGTCATATGTCTGCAACGTGAAATAATTAACTCCCTTAACCAATGGTGCCCAGGATCGCTTTGTCGGCTTTGATGCCAAAACAAGGTGTATGCCATGGGAGGGAGAGGTTCTGGAAGCGTCAGCACCATCATGTCGAGTTGTTTGGCGACCGAATACGCAAAATGCGAGGGGGCAGTAAACACGAGATCGGTGTGCGTACAAAGGCTTGCCGCACTATTAAAGTCTGGCACATACATAGCGATATCCCGCTCAAGGCCTCGCTCAGCCAGTTTATAGTCTAGTAACCAACGATCACTGCCATCACACCGAACTTGCACATGCCGCTGTTTCAAGTAGGTGTCCATGTTCCAGTCAGCACTAAGAATCGGGTGGTCTTTCCTTACGATGACACGTTGCTGATCTTGATAGAGTTCTTCATAGATAATGCCCTTTGGTGGCATCAGCGTCAGCATGGCATCCGCAGGGTTTAGGTCTTTCCCTGTGATGCCAAAGTCGACTTCTCCTCTCGCCATGGCATCAAAGGTATGCGGTCCCCATGCTTCTGTGTCTAACGTGATGGATGGCGCGGCATCAAGAATTTCACTGAGAAAGCGAGGAAGCAACAACGGATACGCGCTTTCAACCAAGGCAAAATGAAAGCGACGGTCGCTGGTTGCTGGACTGAATTCGTCGGTCACTGTTAACCCTTCGATATGGCCAAGTAAATTCTTCAGTCCTGCCTTTAAAGAAATGGCCTTCGGGGTGGGGTGAAGCCCTCGCGAAGTGCGGTTAAACAGTGGGTCATCAAACTGCGTACGTAATTTTGCGAGGTTCTTACTTACCGCGGATTGGCTAAGGTTCAACCTTTGTGCTGCGCGCGTGACGTTGCATTCTTCGATCAATACATGGAGGCAAATCAGGAGGCTGAGATCGTAACGAAGCAACTGGTTGAGGTTCATTAAGTGATATTCCAAATGGTCATGTCTAACCTGAATATAAACCATTTTTGTTCATATCTGAATGCGACTACACTCCGCGTTAAATAATCAGGAGTACGTTATGTCCGCCCCTTC
Source organism: Enterovibrio norvegicus (assembly GCF_002876705.1). Lineage (GTDB taxonomy): Bacteria > Pseudomonadota > Gammaproteobacteria > Enterobacterales > Vibrionaceae > Enterovibrio > Enterovibrio norvegicus_B. The sequence goes on from NZ_MDAG01000025.1 coordinate 10,450, forward strand.
TTCAAAACCTGATAGTCGCCTTGTTGCGTTAATGGTCTTGCTGGTGCTTTTCAGCCCACTGGCTATTGATATCTATCTACCTGCTATGCCGCTAATGGCCACTGAATTTGATGTCGCGCCAACGCGTATTCAAGACACCATTTCATGGTTCTTGGTGAGCCTCGGTGTGGGTCAACTCTTGGCAGGCCCATTGGCTGATCGCTTTGGCCGTCGTCCTGTTGCTATGGCAGGCATTGCGATTTATGCCGTTAGCTCAGGCATGGCATGGGTAGCTCAATCACTCGACGCACTCTTAATTGCCCGATTACTGCAAGGTGCGGGTGCTTGCGCAACGTCTGTGTGTGCATTTGCGGCGGTTCGAGACAGCTTTGGTGCGAAAAAAAGCGGCCAAATGATCAGCTACCTTAACGGTGCTATCTGTTTTATTCCTGCGCTTGCGCCACTTCTCGGTAGTTGGCTTACGCACATGTTCGGCTGGCGTTCAAATTTCAGTTTCATGATGGCGTATGCGGTTGTGGCATTTGTGTTGGTGATGACGCTGTTCCGTGAAACCCGACCAGCAGACACCGATACCAGTGGTCGCCTACTAAGCCCTTCACGTTATTGGCAAGTGCTTAAAGAGCCTGTGTTTGTTTACCATGCGGTACTTTGCTTGCTGGCGATGTCTGTCATTCTTGCGTATGTCACCTCGGCACCCGTGAGATTGATTTCGGAACTTGGCTTATCCATGGAAGCCTTCACCTTGTGGTTTGGTACCAATGCGGCCTTCAATATTTTCGCGTCAATGACAGCGCCAAAAGTCATCGAAAAATTTGGCAGTCGTAAAACACTGAATGCAGGCATGGTGACCTTGTTGTTTGCGGGCTGCTTGATGGCGGCATTGAGTGGCACACAACAGGCGTGGGCATTTATGTTGCCAGTGATTGTGTCTTCATTTGGTTTTGCGTGGATCTTAGGTTCAGCCGCAGGTAAAGCCCTTGAGCCATTTGGTCAGCGCGCAGGTACGGCCGCGGCATTGTTGGGTTTATTCCAAATGAGTGGCGCTGGCACCTTGGTGAGTTTGACACAACGTGCTGGTTTGAGTGAGCCGCACTTACTGGTCTTCCACATGCTGTTACTAGCACCAGGCCTATTTGTTCTTTGGTCATCAGCCGGTAAGCGCTGGCACACGGCTGAATGCTAATCCTGCTGACTAAGTGTTAAAGAATACAAAATGATAAGACGCGAAAAGCGCAGGGTCTCGACAACCCAATAACAAATCTTCGCCCGCCAATTCTTATTGTGCGGGCATTTTTTTGTTGCTTAATAAGCAAAGGGAGTATATTTAGTGTGCAACCTTTTCCTTTCCACCCCTACATACACTAATAGGCAGTCATAATTTATGTCGATGTCGACAATCGAATTAGCACGTCATCTGGAAATGCTTGAAGAATCGCCAGAGAAAATGATGTTCGGAAAACTTCTTACTGAATTAAGCGGTATGAGTGAAGAACGTGTTCAGCGTGCAGCACGCCAAGTGCCTATCAGCGGTCTACGTGAACTGGTACATCAGTTCAATAAAGTGATTCACGACCGTCGTGGTGAGCGCGTTCAAGAGCTTGCGCAAGAAATGGCTAATGATGGCATTTCAGCAGAAGAGCTGCGCCAGTATTTAGCGCAGCGTACTCGCTAATCTTAATTGTTACTCTGAACTACGTTTTACTTTTTCGCTGTTGAACCAAAAGACCTGCAACAATCATTAACAATCCGATCAGCGTTGTTGGATGGATTTGTTCGCCTATGATTGTGGTAAGCAGTAATAAAGAAATAAATGGCGAAATAAAAATGAGATTGCTGATACGTGCCGTATTTGAAGCCAATTTAATGGCATTTAACCAAAGCACGAAAGTGATCCCCATTTCGAACAAGCCAACATAGCTAACCGCTAACCAGCCTTGCCACGGAATGCCGCTCCAATCACTGGTATAAAGGCTCAGTCCAATCGAAAAGGGCAGTGACAGAAGAAAACCAAGCAGTAGACCTATAACCGGGTCAGCTTGGTTTTTTGCATTTAAAATCCAATACCCGGCCCACAGTAACGTTGATAATAGCGCTAGCCCAACGCCTAATGGGCTGTCAAAGTTCAACGCAAATACATCCCCTTTGGTCGCGATCACCACCACACCTGCATAGCCAAGTACTGCAGCAATCCAATCTTGTTTACGGATTTTTTGGCCCATAAAAATGGCCGCCATCAGTGTGAGCGTAATTGCCCAGCTGTAATTAAGGGGTTGGGCTTGAGAGGCGGGCAACAAATCGTAGGCTTTAAAAAGCACCAAGTAATAAACCAGTGGGTTAATTAAACCCAACATCAAATAATACAGTGGGCGCTTCGACAGTGTGGCTGCGAGCGTGTTCAGTGTGCCTTTCCATGCCGCAATTGCCGCAAGAGACAGGGCTGACACGACACTCGCTGCGGCAAGCATTTGGATGGGGTCCATGTAAGTGAGGGTGATCTTGAAGGCTGTTGCGACGGTTGACCACAGCAACACCGCAGCCAATCCGTAGCCGATCGCAAGGCGGTCGTTCATGACGAATCATTCCATTGAGAAAGAGAGAGCATGCAGTCTAGAGCAATCGGTGACCATTAGAAAAGCTGGACATTTATCCAGTGTCTTATTAGCCTTCAATACTGGTTATGGCGTGAAATGAAAAGGTTATCGCATGCAGATAGAAAGCCTGCTTTCGGATGGAATGATTTGGGCTGCAGCAGGCGCTGGAGTCACGGCGATTGTTGGCACAATATTTCATCGGCTCTCACAGCGAAACCTTCGCGATCTGATGATGCAGCAACAAGAAGCCGATGAGAAAATCAGCCAATCCACTATTTTACGTCTTGAAGCCGAAACGCGCACCTTGCAGGGTGAGCTCGATGGCATGGACTTAGAGCGTGACCGATTGAGCAATGAACTTCGAAACCAATATGGCAAGCTGACTGCCGCGGCGGAAAAACTGCGTCAGATGGACATTATCCGCAGTGAAAAAGACCAGCTGACTGACACCGTTGAAACCCTTCGAGACCACAAAGCCGCGTTAGAACTTTCTCTTCGAGAGCAACAAACCCGTACAGAAGAACAACTTGAAGCCGCTGATGCAAAAATTCGATTGCTTGAAGGTGCGGAAGAGCGTTTGCGTGTTCAGTTTGAAAGCTTAGCGAACAAAGTGTTTGACCATAAAACCCGCACCGTGGATGAGCAGAACCGTCAGAGTTTAGAAAGCTTACTCGGGCCACTGAAAAGCCAACTTGAAGGCTTTCATAAACAAGTCTCGGACAGTTTTGGCGAACAAGCCAAAGAGCGCCACACCCTGATCCATGAAATCAAAAGCCTGCAGAAATTGAATGAAGACATGACCCGAGAAGCGGTGAACCTCACTCAAGCATTAAAAGGCGACAATAAGCAGCAAGGAAACTGGGGCGAAGTGGTGCTTGCACGTGTGCTGGAAGAATCAGGATTACGTGAAGGGCATGAATACCAAACGCAGGTCAGCCTCGAAAATGAACAAGGCAAGCGATATCAGCCGGATGTGATAGTGCGTCTACCCCAAGGGAAAGACGTAGTTATCGACGCCAAAATGGCGCTGGTGGCTTACGAACGCTACTACCATGCGGAAACATTAGCGGACAAAGACAGTGCTCTTCGAGAGCATGTAGCGGCGATTCGCGGGCATATCCGTGGCCTTGGGCGTAAAGATTATCATCAGCTTCACGGCATTCAGAGTTTGGATTATGTGCTCATGTTTATTCCGGTTGAGCCAGCGTTCCAAATTGCCCTTGAAGCCGAGCCCTCATTGATTCGGGAAGCCCTCGATAACAATATCATGCTTGTGAGTCCGACCACTTTGCTGGTGGCACTTCGTACCATCAATAATTTATGGCGGTATGAGCACCAAAACCAAAATGCCCGTTTAATTGCGGAAAAAGCCGCCAAGCTTTACGACAAAATTCGTTTGTTTGTCGTAGACATTGAAGTGCTGGGCGGTGCGTTGGACAAAGCGACCGACAGTTACCAAGGTGCGCTCAATAAGCTTTCAACTGGGCGCGGGAACATATTGCGTCAGGCGGAAGGCTTTAAAACGCTGGGTGTGGAAGTAAAACGGGATATTAGTGTGGCGATGCTAAAAAGAGATGCGTCAGACGATGAAGACGACGCGCCAGCCTTGTCGGCATCTCGTGATTAAGCCTGACCTCTTATCCGCGGCACGAACCGCTTTTCGCCTTTGTGGGTATAAAGTACACTAAGCAGCAAAAATAACGGGCATTTTCTTAGCACGTCCGCTATTACTCAGGGGTTTACGATGACAGATACGACACAGGGCGTGACGCAAGACGCGGATCAGAATACCACTCACTTTGGCTTTCAAACGATCGCCAAAGAAGACAAAGTCAGCATGGTGGCGAATGTCTTCCATAATGTGGCGGCTAAATACGACATCATGAATGATGTTATGTCTATGGGTATTCATCGGATTTGGAAACGCTTCACCATCGATTGCAGTGGTGTGCGTCCAGGTCACCGCGTGTTGGACTTGGCTGGTGGAACCGGCGATCTGACAGCAAAATTTTCCCGCATCGTCGGTGATAAAGGTCAGGTGATTTTGGCTGATATCAACAACTCGATGCTCAATGTTGGCCGCGATAAACTGCGTGACATCGGCATTGTTGGCAACGTGAATTACGTGCAAGCCAACGCCGAAGAATTGCCATTCCCAGACGATTATTTTGACTGCATCACCATTGGTTTTGGTTTGCGTAACGTCACCGACAAAGACAAAGCATTGCGCTCTATGTATCGGGTGTTGAAACCCGGTGGCCGCTTGTTGGTGCTGGAATTCTCAAAGCCAATCGTAGAACCACTGTCGAAAGTGTACGACGCCTACTCCTTCCACCTGTTGCCGAAAATGGGCGAACTCATTGCTAACGATGCGGAAAGCTACCGCTATCTTGCAGAGTCTATTCGCATGCACCCAGATCAAGAAACCTTGAAAGGGATGATGGAAGATGCCGGTTTCGAGCAAACGAAATATTTCAACCTGACCGGTGGCATTGTTGCCTTGCACCGCGGTTACAAATTCTAAGGTGCTGCTATGCCACTCGATCCGTTAGTGACCGCCGTTGTCGAAACCAGCCTCAATACGCTGATCCGTCAAGACAGCGAGAGCCAACGCCGTTTAGCACGCCTAAAAGGTAAAGTGCTGCGCGTCAAACTGACCGACATCAACAAACAGTTGGTGTTTGTGTTTAGTCAGCAAGTTGATGTGTTGGCCGCGTTTGAAGGTGAAGCCGATTGCGACCTTGCGCTTGCGGTTTCCGTGCTGCCTCAGCTAAAAGACAAAGCCAACCTGACCCGTTTGATCAAACAAGACAAACTGCATTTAGACGGTGATATCGACATTGCTCAGCATTTTTCTAGCTTGTTGAATGGGCTAAACCCAGACATTGCAGAGTGGTTGTCTCACTATACCGGTGATGTGGTTGCACATACCGTGGTGAGAACGGCACAACAAGGCATCGCGTTTCTCAAAGATGTCGGTAAGCGCCAGCAGCGTTATGCCGCAGAATTGGTGGTTGAAGAGTGGCGTTTAGCGCCCGGCGCATTGGAAGTCGCGTATTTCGCTGACCAAGTGGATGATGTGCAAAGCCATGCCTCGCGCCTTCAAGCACGTATTGATGCGTTTGAAAAAAAGTTAAACGTAGTCGCTAAGGTGGAGAGCGCATGACACCCAGCGAAATTCGCCGTTTATACCAAATCACAAAAGTTCAGCTAAATTACGGTCTTGATGAGCTTTTACCAAAACAACCGATTACGCGTGGGCCTCACCTCATGCGAAAAATGCTGTTTTGGCTAAAAAATTGTCATGAAGACAAAGTGCTGGGCGAGCGCCTACGGTTGGCATTGCAAGAGCTCGGGCCGGTCTGGATAAAGTTCGGACAGATGATGTCAACGCGTCGAGATCTGTTTCCGCCAGCGATTGCTGACCAACTCGCCATGCTGCAAGACCAGGTTGCCCCATTTGACGGCAAGTTGGCGAAATCGCAGATGGAAGAAGCGCTGGGTGGGCCGATTGAAACCTGGTTTGATGATTTTGATGAAACGCCCTTGGCATCTGCATCTATTGCGCAGGTGCACACCGCGATATTGAAAGAAAATGGTCGCGAGGTCGTGCTCAAAGTTATTCGCCCTGACATCCTTCCTGTTATTCAAGCCGACATTAATCTGATGTACCGTATGGCGCGCATCGTCGCCCGTTTCTTGCCAGAAGCGCGGCGTTTAAAGCCGGTCGAAGTGGTGCGTGAATACGAAAAAACACTGCTTGATGAGCTCGATTTGATGCGTGAAGCGGCCAATGCCATCCAGCTTCGTCGTAACTTCGAAAATGACCATATTCTCTATGTGCCGGAAGTCTTCAGTGATTATTGCCGCACTCGATTGATGGTGTCAGAGCGCATCTATGGCATTCAAGTGTCAGACATGGAAGGCCTGAGAGAAAACGGAACCGATTTAAAACTCCTTGCTGAACGAGGCGTTCAGGTGTTTTTCACACAAGTTTTCCGTGATAGCTTCTTCCACGCTGACATGCACCCGGGCAATGTGTTCGTGTCTTACGACCACCCTGAAGACCCGCAATGGATTGGATTGGACTGTGGCATTGTTGGTACGTTAAACCGTGAAGACAAACGCTACCTTGCAGAGAATTTCTTGGCGTTTTTCAATCGAGACTACCGTAAAGTCGCCGAACTGCACGTTGATTCAGGCTGGGTACCACATGACACCAATGTGGATGAGTTTGAATTTGCGATTCGCACCGTGTGTGAACCTATTTTCGAAAAGCCGCTGTGTGAGATTTCCTTCGGCCATGTGCTGTTGAACCTGTTTAACACCGCGCGTCGCTTTAATATGGAAGTGCAGCCACAACTTGTCTTGTTGCAGAAAACCCTGTTGTATGTAGAAGGGCTAGGGCGTCAGCTTTATCCGCAGCTCGATTTGTGGGATACCGCCAAACCTTTCCTTGAAGACTGGATGTCTCGACAGCTAGGTCCAAAAGCGTTGATAAACGCAATTAAAGAAAAAGCACCATTTTGGGCTGAAAAACTGCCGGAGTTACCTGAACTTGTTTACGATAGCTTAAAGCAGGGACGTCAGGTAAACCAACGCATGGACGCTATGTACCAAGAGTTTATGCTGGCACGCCGACAGCATAACCGCGCTCGCTTCTTACTTGGGGTGGGTGCTACATTGCTCGTTACCTCTGCCATACTATATAGCAATCACGTGGATCTTCTCCCTCACGTTGCTGGTGGTACGGCATTGTTGAGTTGGTTATTCGCATGGCGAGCATTTAATAAATGATTCCATTGTCCTATCAACGTGAAGTAGATTGGGGCATATCAAATAAGTTGTAACATTGAGCGCGTAGACTCCTGTTACTTTTTTTACACCACATAACGCAGAGGTAGCACTAGCATGGGTGGTATTAGTATTTGGCAACTGCTGATTGTCGCAGTGATCGTAGTTCTTTTATTCGGAACGAAGAAATTGCGTAATATTGGCGGTGACCTCGGCTCAGCAGTGAAAGGCTTCAAAAAAGCCATGACTGACGACGAGAAAAAAGACGCTGATTTCGTCCAGGAAAAACTGGAAGAGAAAGACAGCACTGCACAGAAAAGTGAAGCGAAAGACAAAGAGCAGGCATAATCCGTGTTTGATATCGGTTTTTGGGAGCTGATCCTGATCGCGGTTGTTGGTCTGGTGGTTCTCGGCCCTGAAAGGTTACCCGTGGCTATTCGTAATGTGTCTCGCTGGATTGGTGCGGCACGAAGAATGGCAGGGTCTGTGCGCGATGAACTTGAGCAAGAGCTCAAGATTCAAGAGTTGCAAGATAACCTGAAAAAAGCCGAGCAGATGGGAATGCAAAACCTGTCACCGGATCTACAGCAGTCTGTTGATGAGCTAAAAAAAGCAGCTGAAGACGTGCAGCGACCTTATGAAAATAAGAACGCAGGTGAACCTATCGCCAACACCGATTCTGCTCCTGCTTCCAGCCCAGCCAAAGATAAAACCGAATAACGGTTTTTGGTCGGGCTCCAGTTTTTTGTCGAGAAACTATGTCATCTGTAGAAGATACCCAACCGCTCATTAGTCATCTTGTCGAACTAAGAGATCGCCTGTTACGTGCTTTGTTGGCCGTGCTGGTGGTTTTTTTAGGTCTGGTGTATTTCGCCAACGACATTTACACCTTTATTTCTGCGCCGTTGGTCGATCGCTTGCCGGAAGGCACCAGCATGATTGCAACAGATGTGGCATCGCCCTTCTTTACGCCAATCAAATTAACGCTGGTGGTATCGGTATTCGTTGCGGTTCCAATGATCTTGTATCAAGTGTGGGCGTTTGTCGCGCCAGGCTTATACAAGCATGAGAAGCGCTTGATCATGCCTTTGTTAGCGTCGAGCTCACTGCTGTTTTACTGCGGCGTGTCTTTTGCTTACTTCGTTGTGTTCCCGCTGGTGTTTGGCTTCTTTACGTCAATTGCCCCCGTGGATGTCGAAATTGCCACTGACATTGCGAGCTATCTGGATTTTATCTTGGCCCTGTTCATGGCCTTTGGTATCGCGTTTGAAATCCCTGTTGCCATCATTTTGTTGGTGTGGACAGGCGCGGTAGATCCAGATGAATTACGCACTAAGCGCCCTTACATCATTGTTGCGGCATTCGTGGTGGGCATGTTCCTCACGCCGCCAGACATCATTTCGCAAACATTATTGGCGATTCCAATGTGTTTTCTGTTTGAAGTCGGTTTGTTCTTCTCTCGCTTTTACAAGCCACGTGAAGACCTCAATGAAGAAGAAAGTGAAGGCCAGAACTAAGCGTTTTCAATCCCTAAAAGCCAGTTTTATACTGGCTTTTTCTTTATCTGTTGCCATGAAGTTTCACCACGACATTGCCGCCGACACCACGTTTGAATAAAGGACATACACAGTGATTGATATTGGAGTGAACCTCACCAGCAGCCAATTTGATGCCGATCGAGAAGAGGTTGTCCTTCGTTCTCAAGAGGCCGGTATCACAGCCATGGTGCTGACGGGGACTGATCTTGAATCTAGCCCTGCTGCTGCGAAGCTTGCGGAGCAATATCCGGGATTTGCGTATTCCACCGCTGGCGTCCATCCTCATGATGCAAAAAGCGTGGAGGACCTATCGTTACCGAGCATTCGAGAATTAGCATCCTTGCCCCATGTTGTGGCTGTCGGTGAATGTGGATTAGATTTTAATCGCGACTTTTCACCAAGACCGCAGCAAGAAGCTGTCTTTGAAGCGCACTTGGCATTGGCTGCAGAACTTAACATGCCCGTTTTTCTGCACTGTCGTGATGCTCACGCGCGTTTCATGGCCATTCTCTCGCCGTGGATAAGCAAACTGCCGGGCGCTGTTCTACATTGTTTTACGGGCTCAGAAGACGAGTTGAAAGCGTGTCTTGAGCTGGGCTTACACATTGGCATCACCGGGTGGGTGTGTGATGAACGACGCGGGCAAGCGCTACGTGAAATTGTGCCTTTGATTCCTGATGACCGCTTGATGATTGAAACCGATGCGCCGTATTTGCTGCCGCGCGATCTCTCACCAAAGCCGAAATCTCGTCGTAACGAGCCATGTTATTTGCCGCATATCGCCAACGAGATCGCGACATTGCGTCAGCAGGACACTGAGCAGTTGATCACAATAACCACACAGAACAGTCGTCGATTCTTCAGACTGTAAGCGCTATCATGCGTTCAAAGCATTTGGATTAAGGAGGATGCCATGACTGTATCCACTCAGGGCGCGTTTCCGGCCCGTCGTATGCGCCGACTGCGCAAGCATGACTTTAGCCGCCGTTTGATGGCTGAAAACCAACTTTCCGCGAGCGATCTGATTTACCCAATGTTCATTTTGATGGGAAAAAACCGTCGCGAGAGCATTGAATCCATGCCCGGCATCGAGCGTCTGTCTATCGACCTGATGCTGTATGAAGCAGAGTATTTGGCAACTTTGGGTGTGCCAGCAATTGCGCTGTTCCCCGTTGTACCAAAAGAATTTAAATCAACAGATGCTAACGAAGCACATAACCCAGAAGGTCTTGTGCAACGTGCTGTGCGTTTGCTGAAAGAGCACGTGCCACAAATGGGCGTGATCACGGATGTGGCGCTCGACCCGTACACTTTATCTGGTCAGGATGGTCTGACGGATGAAGGCGGCTACGTGTTGAATGATGAAACCGCAGAAGTACTGATTCAGCAGGCGCTGTCTCATGCTGAAGCGGGAGCTGATATTGTCGCACCGTCAGACATGATGGATGGTCGTATCGGTGCTATCCGCGAAGCGCTTGAAGAGGCGGGTTACATTCACACCCAAATCATGGCGTATTCTGCCAAGTATGCGTCTGCTTACTACGGTCCTTTCCGTGATGCCGTCGGTTCAGCGGCAAATCTGAAAGGGGGCAACAAGAAAACCTATCAGATGGATCCTGCAAACAGCGATGAAGCCATTCACGAAGTGGCCATGGACATTAACGAAGGTGCGGACATGGTCATGGTGAAACCGGGCATGCCATATCTGGATGTGGTTCGTCGCGTGAAGAGCGAGCTGAAAGTGCCGACGTTTGCTTACCAAGTGTCTGGTGAGTATGCGATGCACAAAGCCGCGGCACAAAACGGCTGGTTGAACGAGCGTGAGACCGTCATGGAATCACTCATGTGCTTCAAGCGTGCAGGCGCAGACGGCATCTTGACCTACTTTGCCAAAGACGTGGCGCGCTGGCTAGCGGAAGACCAACAAATGGACATTCCCGCCCTGCCTAATCAGGACAGTGCTGAGTAGTGCTTCTCGCCCTCCAAAGACAAAATGCCAGCTTACGCTGGCATTTTTCATTCTGGGATGCATCTTTCTCGTTTCTCGTTTCTCGTTTCTCGTTTCTCGTTTCTCGGCTTAAGGTGCCACATTCCGTTTGATGGGGTTTTGCAGCGAGATCAGCGTTTCGGTGGATTGCACTTCATCGATGGCTTGTAGCTTGTCGATCAGCACATACTGCAGTTCTTCAATGGAACGGCACATCAGTTTAACGAAGATGTTGTAGGCCCCTGTCGTGTAATAGGCTTCAACCACTTCATCCAATTGCTGCAGTTTTTCAATGGCTGAGTGGTAATCGCGAGCGGCGTAGAGGTTGATGCCAATAAAACAACATACGTCATAGCCGAGCGCCTTGGTGTTCACCAACACTTCGGTCCCCGTGATAATGCCTGCGGCTTTCATTTTTTCGACGCGAACATGCACTGTGGCAGGGCTAACGGAAAAGCGTTTACCCATCTCCGCGTAAGGGACTTTTGCATCGCTCATCAAGGTGTGAAGTATCTGACGATCTAAATCATCTAACTTAACAATTTCATTCATTGGTATCGCTAAACTCCATGTTACCCGCAGTTTTCGTGCATGAAACTTGACCACTTCATTGTCTAGCCAATACGGTGTACTGACATTTCACACAGTGATGAAATCATCCAAATCCATTTTTATGCATCAGATAATTAAGTGTTTTTTTCTACTCGTATTGATGCTGAAAAGCAGCCTTCTGTTGGCTGCTGATCAGGTCCTTGCCATACATTCTTATCACCCTGATTTTTTCTGGACGGAATCGCTCGTCAAAGGGATAGAAAAGGGGGTTGAAGGGCAGGACATTGTGGTTGAACACACGTATCTTGATACAAAACGCATTCAAACACCCGACTACCTTTCGCAACTTAAACAACTTTATCAGTCTCGCCTACAAGATCACCACTACGACGCGATATTAACCACAGATAATGTTGCGATGTGGTTAGTGGATGAACTCGGCGACACCTTAGGGGATACCCCTGTCATCTTTTCTGGCCTGAATATTGATACCGCACAATCCTTTGAAAGAATCCCACGTTTAAGCGGTGTGAAAGAACTGGTCAATGTCCCTGATAACATTGCCTTGATAAAGACCCTTCATCCCGACACGAAACGTGTTTGGGTTGCATTAGATGATGGCTATTCAAGCAATCAATATTGGAATGCCATTGAAGAACAGCTCGATGGCGTGCCAACGTTGGATGTGACAGTAAATCGTCTTCACAACATGCGATTTGATGAACTTGTGACACGGATATCGACCCTAGAAGCAGGTGATGTGGTGTTTTTTGTCTCGTATTTTAAAGATGCGAGCGGCGCGTTTATGGAGCACAAAGATTTGTTGCGCCAAATATCAGCCACCTCATTAGTACCAATCTACGGCGCGAGTAGCTTCATGCTGCCTTACGGGGTGATTGGCGGCATCATGGTGGACGGTGAGTATCATGGCGAGGTGCAGGCCTCTTTGTTAGGAGATGCACTGAATAAATACAACATGCCTACTGTTATCGACGATGCAAACCAACTGATGTTCCAATACGATACCGCTAAGCGCAATGCGATTGATATATCCCAATTTTCTGACGCTATCGTTGTTGATCGTCCTCCCTCTTTCTGGGTCTCGAACCAAGATGCGGTAATGAGCAGCTTAGCGATCATGTTCGTCTCGGGCGTGATCATCGCCATGCTGACCAAGCAGATGAATAAACAACGACAAAGCGAGCGCGCATTGGCGCAAAGCCGTGCCTTGTTTAAAGGGGTGTTTGACCAAAGCCACCAATATATCGCCATGTTGGATTATCGCGGGCGCGTCGTTTCAGCAAACAGTGCATTTCAATTCTTATTCCCTGACATGTTGTCGCGCGAAATGCTGCCGATCTGGCGTTGGTCTGATTGGCTTAGTTCAGACCGCTTAAAACTGCACATTGAGTCCTTGATTGAAGGACAAACCAGTCGCTTTGAAATCTGCATAATTTCTGAAGAGCAAAACGAAATCATTCTGGATGTTGCGCTCAAGGCGTTGCCTGATCACAGCCATGCGGATGCGCAAATTCTGTTTGAAGCCCGTGATATCAGCCAGCGCAAAAATGCCGAGCAAAAGCTGCAGCGTAGCGAAGTGGAATATCGCATGCTCTATGAGCAACAGCCCGTGATGTTGCTGACCATCGACCAACAGTCTCGCATTCAGTCCGTTAATCAGTGTGCATCTGAGTGGCTTGGCTTTTCCAAGCGTCATATGCTCGGACATAAAGTGACGGAGTTCTATGCCGATGAAAGTTTGCCGCCGCAATCTCTTGTGAGTGAAAATAATCGTGAACGCTTTGGCATTTGGCGACGCGATATTCGTTATGTCACCAGTGATGGGCAAGAGCGCTGGATACGCGAAAGTGTGCGTTCAACGCAAGTGAAATCACAGTTGCTTCTGGTGGGTGAGGACATCACCGAAAACCGCCGCATGGAATCGCAGCTTCGTTATCAAGCACAGCATGACTTCCTGACAGGGCTGCTTAACCGCACCTATTTTGAAATGCGCCTCGTGGATGCGCTGCAAGAATCGGCAGACACCGAATCGGTGCATGCCTTGTTCTACATCGACCTTGATCAGTTCCGCGTCATTAATGACACCGTGGGTCACGAAGCTGGCGATGAGGCTCTCAAACAAACGGGTCAGGTGCTTCGTAGCATCTTGCCTCATGGTGCGACGTTAGCGCGTCTTGGTGGTGATGAGTTTGCGGTAATTTGTTACCACTGCAATGAAGTAGCGGCCTTGGCGCAAGGCGAGAAAATTCTCGACTCGTTGAGTGGTATGGATTTCTACTGGGACAACACGCGCCTCGCGTTAGGGTGTTCTGTCGGGATCAGGTTGCTGGATAAAACCGCAGGTACGCCACAGCAAGTGCACGCACAGGTCGACACGGCGTGTTACGCCGCTAAGCATGATGGCCGAAGCCGAATGCACCTTTATCGCCCTGATGACCAAGAGCTTCGCCGTCATGAGCGCGAAATGGCCTTTGTAAACAAAATCTACGCAGCGCTCGCAGAAGACAGGCTTGAGGTTTATGCCCAACCGATTGTGAGCGTGAGTTCAAGGCTGAAGGAAAAAATGTATTTCGAAGTCTTGGTGCGTATGCGCGATGAAGACGGTAACCATGTGGCTCCGGGGCAATTCATTCCTGCTGCTGAGCGCTACAACATGGCGCACTTGATTGATAAGCGCGTGATTGAAAAAACCTTGGGTTGGTTTGAAGCCCATCCCGTCTTTGTTGACGAAATCGCCATGATTTCAGTGAACTTATCCGGTCGCTCTATGAGCGATCAAAGCTTTATCACCTTCCTGCTCGATGCGCTGCAAAACAGCGTCTTGCCAAGCAATCGTGTTTGTTTGGAGATTACAGAAACAGCGGCCATCGGTAATTTATCTGATGCGATAGAGTTGTTCACCAAACTCAAAGCGTTGGGATGCACCATTGCGTTGGATGATTTCGGCTCAGGGCTTTCCTCTTTCGGTTATCTCAAACGCTTACCTGTCGACATCATTAAAATTGATGGTCTGTTTGTGAAAGACATCGTGGATGATGAAACAGATTACGTCATGGTGCGGGCTATCCATCAACTTGCTAGCCAAATGGGTAAAAAGACAGTGGCGGAATTTGTCGAGAACGAAGCCATTTTGACGCGCCTCAAATCGCTCGGCGTGGATTACGCCCAGGGCTATCACTTCAGTATTCCTAAGCCGATGCAGCATTTGATTGAAGATCATGTGGGCATTCATTTGGATGTATCGACAAGCTAAGGCTATGACCTTGGGTTTGTTTCTTAAAAAGCAGCTTATGAGCTGCTTTTTTCATGGGCTTATTCACGGTGGTGTGGCGCGTTTTTGCTCTGTGTTCCTTGTATGAGCCTGATATACTCGCCGAGATTACTTTTCCGGAGAGTTCAGGTGCACATTGCTTTATCTTGCGACGCGCCAGCGCGTGCAGATACCCTGGCTGAGATTGCTCAGCGCTGGGGTCTTACCCATGATGCGGATGCCATATTCGCCCTCGTTTTAACCGAATCCCGTTTAGAGCTTCGTAAGCTTGATGAGCCTAAGTTGGGCGCGGTATACGTTGATTTGGTTGGCGGTGCGGCGGGACATCGACGCAAATTTGGTGGTGGCAAAGGGCAATCCATCGCCAAAGCGGTTGGGTTGAACAAAGGCGCGACACCGACGGTGCTTGATGCCACGGCGGGTTTGGGTCGTGATGCATTCGTATTGGCGTCGTTAGGCTGTAAGGTGCAAATGGTTGAGCGTCACCCTGTGGTGGCTGCATTGCTTGAAGATGGATTAATGCGTGCTAAAGCGGATGCGGACATCGGCGGCTGGGTCAGTGAACGTTTGTCGATGGTGCATGCTTCTAGCCATGATGCGTTAAACCAATTGGTGAGTGACGCCACGTTGACTCGCCCAGATGTTGTATACCTCGACCCTATGTATCCGCATAAAAAGAAATCGGCACTGGTGAAAAAAGAAATGCGTGTCTTTCAATCATTGGTCGGTGCTGACAACGATGCCGATGGCTTGTTTGCGCCAGCTTATGAGCTTGCGACCAAACGAGTGGTCGTGAAGCGTCCTGATTACGCGGAATTTCTTGCCGATAAAACGCCATCGACGCAGATAGAAACCAAGAAGAATCGCTTTGATGTGTATGTAAAAGCAGCAATGCGCTGATCGCGTCATCAAGAGCTGAAAACCGGAGACTGAAGCGTTGGCAAAAACACTGTGTGACTGGAAGAGCCGAGACATTGAAGGCGATTTGTCAGAACTGACAAAACTGGTCAAAAAACCAGAGTTCGTGTGCAAGAAGTGCGCACGGGTAGCGAACACCAAAAAAGTGCTGTGCAAACCCATATCACTCAAGTGATTAGGTTTAGCGAATACAATATAACGTACAAATGATAACGCCCCCGAGTCGGAGGCGTTTGAAGGGCGTGGGGTTTACTCCATGCCTTTGACCATCAGTACCGTTAGCAGACCGGTAACTACCGATACCAACAGGCCTGAGATGATCATCCAAGGTAACATATCCATGATCAGTTGAGCTCACTTTACAAATTTTAGCGTTATAGTTTTTGTTACCGTTCTATTTGATACCAGTTACCTTGCCTTAACAATACGCTGTAAATAGCAGTTAATCATTATTAACGACTTGAAACACATGGGGTTGTTAATCGGTCTATTTGCTAAATTTGTGAATAAAAAAACGCCCGTTTGGGCGTTTTTTGTATCTGTGATTTTTCGCCTGCTTTAGGCGATTTGCCGATGCTACGACGAAGACGTTGGAGGCAATGCCAGCTTCAACGCTTCACGTGAAACGCTGTTGGCAATGCCTGATTCGTTGAGCTTCTCCAACGTATCAACCAGCCAAGCATAGTCGGTCACGTCTGGGCGAGCTTCCAGCGCGCGCTCAAAGTGCTGTCTTGCCTCAGCCCATTTTCCTTCTCGGAAATACAATTGTCCCAATGCACTGTTGGTCACTGGGTTGTTTTCGTTGTAACGCAGCAACTCTCGAAGTTTTAAGATCACTGGGTGGTAATCAGGCAGCGTAAGCTCAGGAATCAAGCTGATCAGCGACTCGTCAGGCTGCTTCTTCAGGTTTTCACGTAAAATTACATACGCTTCTGAATCTGCACGGCGAGCAATCAACTGTTTCACCAAACACGCAATCAATGACGTTTGCTGACGTGCCGCGCGTGACAAACTGTTCCAGTGTGCCAGTAAGCCATCGCTGCCTTTCTGGGTCGCGATGTAAGCCATCAGACCACATTCCGCCTTTATCTCAAGCTTATGGACTTCTTCATCAGAGAGCGCTTTAACGCGCTTCAGAGACGGCAATAAGCGAATGAGAGCCTGCCAATCTTGCAGTTGCAGATAGGTATCTTTTAGCAGTGTCAGCAAAATCGCATTGCGCGGGTGTGCATCAATCAAACCTTGCAGACTGGCGAGTGCCTCTTCGTACTGCCCTTGGCGGTATTGAAGCTTGGCGCGTGTCAGAGACGTCGCCAAATTGTCGGAGCCAAAGTCCGCCGCTTTTTGTAGGTAGCGGTCACGGCTTTCGACATCACCACGCCCTTGTGCGGCTTCCGCAGCGGCAAGGCAGTTCAACAAAGGAGCATCGCTATGTGAAGCGCCTTTGACGACCAATTTCTCCGCTTGCTTCCAATCGCCTTCCAGCAATTTCATTAAGCCATCGTTGGTCAGCTTACGTGCTTTCTTGTTCTTACGACCAGAGAACCAACCGCGGGTTGAACTCGAAATCGAAAACAGTTTGCGCACAAGAAACTCGAGAATGAAAAAAGCAGCAAACGCGGCGATGACCAAAATGATCAACGTGGTTAAGCTCATTTCAATGGTTTGGTTGGCCGCGGAGATCAGAACATAACCTTGGTTGCCCGCAAGATCGGGCCCCACGATTAAGCCTGCAATCAGCGCAATGACCAGTAAAAGAATTTTGATCATTGGGTGCTCTCCTCTGTTGGGAGTGCCTCAGCTTCCGCCGGCAGTGGCGACAAATCACGACGCAAGCGGTCAGACAGCGCTTCGCTGATCAAATCTTGGCTGTGCAGCACTTCCGGGTAATTCACGGAAATGGTTTGCTCGCTCAAGTGTGTCAGAGTCGTGATGAAAGCTTCTGTCGATTTCGCGTCTTGGTTATAGAAACGCTCTGCCCATGCTTTTGCTGTGCTCAATGATTCTGCGTACAAACGACCATTTTCGCGATACACCGCCGTGATGGCTTGGTCTAGCTTCGCTTTGAGGTTTTCTTGTAAGTAGAAGGTTTGGGCTGGCGTCAGCAGCGGTACCACATCACCTTCGCGTTTGCGGTACGTGATGAATTTACCCACAAAGTCATTCATCGACGCTTTCAGGTTTTGCTCCCAATCGCTGACATCTGTAGAGACTTTCTCAGGCGCAACCTCTTCGGCTTGCGGCATGATGGCGTTCGCAAACGGCAACGTATCAACTTCTTGCTGAAGGCTGTTCAAACGCAGCACCAGACCATCTCGGTCAATACGCTTGAGTGCTTTCAATTGCATGATGTCTTTTGCCATGGCTTGGCGAATAGGTGTCATTGAAGGGTCGTTGAGTTCGGCAATACGTTGGTCAGCATTTTCCATCAAGGTGGTTGCTGTTAGAACGTCGTGTACCAACCAAAGCTGACGACCCGCTTGGTTTACCAGGTATTCCGCCTCAGCAAGCAGCCAATCGTTCGGGCGACGACCTTTCATGTCGGCCAATGCAGATTGTAGGCTGACGATGGTTTTGTCTTGTTGCTCGATAAGCACTTGCGTGTTTTGCGCTGCACTTGCCAGTGCCGCTTGGTTTTGTTGCTCGCTATCAGACAGTGCGCTTTTCAGTGCATCGACTTGGGATGCCAGCGCCGATATGTCAGCATTGTATTGCTGTGACTGCTGGTGGCCGTGATAGTAAAGGCCTGCGCCTAACGCAATCACCAAAATAATGGCAACAGCCGCTAACTTGTTTCCGCCACGTTTTTGTTCTTTGGCAGGTTTTGCTTCAGGCGGCGTTGATGCCGTTTTCTTCTCAGCATTTGAAGGCTTGCTGTTAGAGGATTGAGAGCTGGCAGCAGTGTTTGACGAACTAGGCGTCTCCTTGCCTGAAGAGGATGCTGGCGCCGACGTGTTTTTATCCGTGCCTGATGTTTTATTCTTGTCTGTCATCCGAATGTCCCGAGTTGTTCATCTCGTGTAATACGTGAAACAGTGTGCGGTTGGCGGCACTGTTTACACAGCTAATCGTGGAAAAACCAAGGCCAATTGCTTGATTGTAAATCCGTTTGCTAGGCACCAGTATATGGCATTCTTTTAGCCATTGCTGGTCACACTCTGAGATTGTCTGACACAAAAGTGAGAGTTGCTCACCACTGGTCACCACAATAGTGTCGACATGTTCACGACGCCACTGTTCTGTAAGTGATGATAAGTGCTCACTCTCCCAGTGTCGTTGATATGCTTCAAAATAGTGGATGTGCGCGCCTTGCGCGTGAAGGGTTTCCCCTAACAATGCGCGGCCACCATTCCCCCGTAGAATAAGAACCGACAGTGTGCTGGGTGCAGAAAATACAGGCAGTGCTAACATGCCTTCGCTGTCTTCGGTGTGGGGAAGGTAAGCCTCAATGGCGCTAAGTTCTTTCCATGTGACCGCGGTTTTTTCACCCACTGCGACATAATGTAAATCGTGTCGCCAAGGCTGATTTTGTTCGCGAAGGTGGCGATGCGCATAGTCGACCGCACGAGGGCTTACCGCGACCACCACGCTGTTGGAAGGCAATGCCGCCAAGGTGTCGCTGAGGGTGTGCAGATCTTTTCCGTCAGAAAAAGACAATAAAGGCGCGGGCAGCGCCTTTATTCCTGCTTGGTTAAGGCTATCAGCCAGCTCGTGACACGCAGGAGCTGGGCGAACAACCAATACCGTCATATTTCGTCCTGATACAACTTTTCAAGAATAGGGCGTGCGCCGTCTTCAAGCAGTTGTTCCGCCAGACCGGTTCCCAACTCTTCTGCTTTTTCTAGTGGGCCTGTCACTTCGCCGCGAATGATTTGGCTACCATCAGGCTCGCCGACAAGCGCACGAAGGAAAATCTGATCGCCTTGAATCACTGAATAGCTGCCGATAGGTACCTGACAACCGCCTTGTAGGCGATTGTTCATGGCGCGTTCGCACAGCACGCGGAACGTGGTGTTCGCATCTGCCAAAGGCTCTAACAGCGTGCGAACACGTTCGTCATCAAGACGACACTCGATGCCCACAGCGCCTTGACCGACGGCAGGAAGAATTTCTTCGGGTTCGATTTCAGCACGAATACGGTCGTGAAGGTTCAAACGTTTTAGGCCTGCGGCTGCCAAAATGATCGCGTCATACTCACCTTTATCCAGTTTGCCTAAACGCGTGCCGACGTTACCGCGCAAATCCTTCACCACTAAATCTGGGCGCATTTCGCGAACCTGACATTGGCGACGAAGACTTGATGTGCCCACAACCGCGCCTTTTGGCAGATCTGCAAAACCGTTGTATTTGTTAGAGACAAACGCATCACGCGGGTCTTCACGCTCACAAATCGTGACAAGGCCAAGGCCTTCTGGAAACTCAACAGGCACGTCTTTCATGGAATGCACGGCGATATCCGCACGACCTTCCAACATGGCTTGTTCAAGCTCTTTCACGAACAACCCTTTCCCGCCAACTTTTGCCAATGGCGTATCAAGAATAATGTCACCTTTGGTCACCATAGGAACAAGTTCAACCACCAAACCTGGGTGAGTGGATTCGAGGGCTGCTTTTACATATTCAGCCTGCCAAAGAGCAAGCGGGCTTTGTCGTGTCGCGATGCGGATCGGTGTTGAGTTCATGTTGGCTTCCATTTGTTTCTATTACGCTAATCGTATCATCGCTTCATCGTCCTTGATAACTGAAGGTGATGGCGAAGGTTAAAACGTGCGAAGTGTGGCAGGATGGGCTAGTCTTGTGTGACGAGGATCTATTTTTTAGGGCTGATTCAGAAGGCGAAATAGAACGCGGTTCACCTTCCTTTGAATCTATTATGAGATAGCGTGTTGTCTCTCTCACAGTTTTGCTCATATAGTGAACGAAGTGATGGGAAAACAAGAAACCATTGCTCGCTTTACGCTCCAGCTAAAAACTGTTAGATTGATCACGTTTTTGTCCATGGGTGTCGATGTCTTCTTTATTCTCGACCCCCGCTACGTTGACTCGGATGTCGGCAACTTTGGATGTTTATCTTGCAAAACTATGTTGATCAGCAAATAGAGCGCCTCGATGCTTTCAACCAAGTAAGGTTGGAACGTGCTCGAAGCGCTATGCACTCACAGGCCATTAACGTGTTTAACGTTTTGCCTGTCTTGCTGCACTTTAACCATCCAGCCATTCCGGGCTATTTGGAACGTAGCGTCGTCCACGGAATTTCTAGTTTTACCCTTTCTGATTTGCAGCGCGATTTCGTGAATGACTGTGCACTTGCCGTCGACACCGCGATCCCAGACAAACCCCTTTCTGACGAATTCCCAATCAAAGGTCTTTTCTCCATGGGCAGCACAGCCTCGATGGGACAAAGCCTGTCGAGCGATCTCGATATTTGGGTGTGTGTTCAGCAATGGGTGAGTGAAGATCAGCGCGCAATGCTCGACAGTAAATGCTCGATGATTTCAGATTGGGCGATGGCACAAGGCGTTGAAGTGAACTTCTTCGTGATGTGCGAACAACGTTTCCGCAAAAACCTTGCCCAAGCCATGACCTCCGATAACTGTGGGTCAAGCCAGCATTACCTTCTTCTCGATGAATTCTACCGCTCTGCGCTGCACCTCGCAGGTCAACAACTGCTGTGGTATCTCGTGCCGCCAGAAATGGAAGATTGCTACGAAGAGTATGTGGGCGAGATGATCGCAAGCGGCGCAATTTGCCGCGATGATTGGGTCGACTTTGGCGGACTGCCGTCGATCCCTGCTGAAGAATACTTCGGCTCAAGCCTATGGCAGCTTTATAAAAGTATCGACTCTCCTTATAAGTCGGTACTGAAAGCCATCCTGCTCGAAGCATATTCATGGGAATACCCAGGTACACAGCTTCTGAGCGTGGATGGTAAACGCCGTTTTTATTCTGGCATGTTAGATGTTTACCAATCTGACGCGTATTACTTGATGCTGGAAAAAGTGACGCGTTACCTTGAGCGTATTGACGATCACCGCCGTTTGGATTTGGTGCGTCGTTGCTTCTACCTCAAAACCCACGAAAAATTGACCCGCGAGCCGGGACCTGGTTCCGTGCCATGGCGCCGTGAAGTGCTGTGTGTATTGACCCGTGAGTGGGGATGGAGCCAAGACGACGTTGCGCGTTTAGATAACCGCCGCAATTGGAAAGTGGAAGAAGTTAAAGAGGCGCACAACGAGCTGCTTGAAGCGCTGATGTTGAGCTACCGAAACTTGATTCGCTTTGCGCGTCGTAATGACATTACCTCGGCAATCAGCCCTGAAGACATCAGCATTTTGGCGCGTAAGCTGTATGCCGCGTTTGAAGTGTTGCCGGGCAAAGTGACCTTGCTGAACCCGCAACTGTCGCCAGATTTGCATGAGCCGAACCTGACATTGATCCAAGTGCCAGAAGGCCGTAGCAACCCGCCGGGTTGGTACCTTTACAAGCAATCACTCAAGCCTGTCGACATCATCGGCCGTTCGCCGCTCGAACATAACCGGTATTTGTCGAAGTTAGTCGCATGGGCGTATTTCAATGGCATGTTGACCGAATCGACGTGTTTGCACTCCGTGGCGCGCAACAGCAATGTGGACATTGATAAGCTGTATCAATTAGTGAGTGACATGCGAAACACCTTCTCGGTGCGCCGTCCTCAGCCGTCATTGCAGGCGTTGTCTAGCCCGTGTGAAATTCGCAAACTGGCGCTGTTTATCAACCTTGAGCAAGACCCAACGTCTGAACTCAAGCAGCCTGCTGTGCGTTTCGATTTTAAAAACACCGATATTTTCAGCTATGGACCTGAGCAAGAGTGCTTGGTCGGTAGCGTTGACTTGGTTTACCGCAACAGTTGGAACGAAGTGCGAACCCTTAACTTTAAGGGTGAGAACGCCATGCTGGATGTGTTGAAAACCTTGTTGGGTAAAATGCATCAAGACGCCATTCCACCCGAGTCGGTCGATGTGTTCTGCTATGCCGGTAAGATGCGTGGTTTGATCAGAAACTTGGTATACCAATTGGTTGCAGAGTGTATCGATATGCGCTTGAAGCCGGTTGATCAGGAAAAACGCCGTCGCTTTAAAGCGATTCGTGTGGCAGACCAAACGTTCGGCCTGTTCTTTGAGCGCCGTGGCGTGTCTGTGCAGAAACTCGAGAATTCTGTCGATTTCTACCGCTCTATCTCGACCAATAAAATCAATGGTTCGCCAGTGGTTGTGCTTGATAAAGACGGTGAAGTGCATCCGCCTGAAGTGGTTGATGCGTTCGCGAGTGAAGGGCTTATCCAATTCTTCTTCGAAGATTGCGACCAAGGCTTCAATATTTACGTGCTAGATGAAAATAACCGCGTCGAAGTGTATCGCCAATTTAGCGGTGATAAAGATGAAATGGTGCAGGGCGTAAACCGCTTCTACACGTCGTCACAAGACAAGGTGTCGTTCACAGGTCAGGCGGTTAACTTCAACCTGCCACAGTTCTACGACATTATTCATCATGCTGATGGCCGTGCTCAGGTTATTCCTTACAAGAGTGGTCCTTGGCAGCGTAGCGCCGAAGCGAACGCAGAAACGTCGCAATACGCGTCGCGTTAAACCCCTCTCTGATTTCTTTTGCCGCCAAACGTGCGGCAAAAAAAATGCTGATAGCGATGTCCCGCTATCAGCATCTCTTCAAAAGCCGATCTATGCGTCTTACCAATTCACGTCTTCGCCAGCGTGCTTGCTGCACTCTTGCTTGACCATGTCCATGAATTCAACGCCTGACTTGCTGCAAATCCACTTTCCGTCTTTGTAAGCGAAATGGAATCCACCTGAGCGGGACGCCAACCAAATCTCTGACATAGGCTCTTGACGGTTGATAATGATCTGGCTGCGGTCTTCAAAATCGATGGTGAGCACGTTCCCAGACGTCTCATAATCGATATCCGCACCACTCTCGTCGATGCCTTCTTCGATGGTCATCCATTCTGCATCAACCAGTTCGTGGTATTGGGTTGTGTTCATTGCATTCCGTCCTATTGCTTTTCAGTGTGTTGATGCGATTATAGAGGGCATTAACTTTTGGATCACTGGCATTAATGATGCGAACTACCCTGAAACTCTTTGTGCTGGCAGCCGTCACCGTGTTGTCAGCCTGTGGTCAGCAAGGCCCACTTTACTTTCCAGAAGATGCACCTGCGCAAAATTCTGCGCCAGCAACTTCGGATACCACTCAGGATACACAGCCTCAGGCCGCCAGTCAGCCATAACCCAATCTGGACAGGGAAGGACAACGTTGGACTATTTTAACTATCAGAATGACGGACAACTGTGGGCAGAAGATTTGCCGCTTGCGCAGTTGGCTGACACATACGGCACTCCACTTTACGTTTATTCACGTGCGACGCTTGAGCGTCACTGGCATGCGTTTGACAGTGCTGTAGGCGATCACCCGCATCTGATTTGTTATGCCGTGAAGGCAAACAGCAATTTAGGTGTATTGAATGTACTGGCGCGTTTAGGTTCAGGTTTCGACATTGTGTCGCTGGGTGAACTTGAGCGTGTATTGGCCGCAGGTGGCGATCCGGCAAAAGTCGTGTTCTCTGGTGTGGGCAAAAAAGCAGATGAAATGGCACGCGCACTGTCGCTTGGCATCAAGTGCTTTAATGTGGAATCAGAAGCTGAACTGGACCGTCTCAACCACGTCGCTGGCGAGTTGGGCAAAGTGGCGCCGGTTAGCCTTCGCATTAACCCAGATGTTGATGCAAAAACCCACCCGTACATTTCGACAGGCCTGAAAGAAAACAAATTCGGTATCGCCTTTGACCGCGCACGTGAGGTGTATAATTACGCCAACAGCCTGCCAAACCTCAATGTGCATGGTATCGATTGCCACATCGGCTCTCAATTGACCAACCTTGCACCGTTTATTGAATCGACCGATCGCTTGTTGTCTTTGATTGACCAATTGGGTCAAGACGGCATTGAAATCTCGCACCTTGATGTGGGCGGCGGCTTGGGCGTGACCTACCACGACGAGAAGCCACCAGAGCCATCTGATTACGCAAAAGCCTTGCTTGACCGTTTATCAAATCACCAAGGCATTGAGCTGGTGTTTGAACCGGGTCGTGCGATTGCGGCTAACGCGGGCGTGTTGCTGACGCGTGTAGAGTTCCTCAAGCACAATGAAGAAAAGAATTTCGCCATCATTGATGCGGCGATGAATGATTTACTCCGTCCTGCGCTATATCAAGCGTGGCAAGACATCGTGCCTGTAGCACCGCGTGCGGGCGAGCCGAAAACGTATGATCTGGTTGGCCCAATCTGTGAAACGGGCGATTACCTCGGTAAAGACCGTGCATTGAATATTGAGCCGGGCGATTTGTTGGCCGTACGTTCATCTGGCGCATACGGGTTTGTGATGTCATCGAACTACAACACTCGTGCACGCGCGGCTGAAATCATGGTCGATGGTAACACTGCCCATTTAGTGCGTAAGCGTGAAGTGCTTGAGTCACTGTGGGAATTAGAGCAAGTATTGCCTGAGTAAAGGATCCGGATGCAGATACAATTTTCGAAAATGCATGGGCTTGGCAACGACTTTATGGTCGTTGACTGCGTGACGCAAAATGCATATTTCTCCCCGGATATGATCCGTCGATTGGCGGACAGAAACACCGGTGTGGGCTTCGACCAACTTTTGGTTGTTGAGCCTCCGTACGATCCGGAAAGTGACTTTCACTACCGGATCTTTAATGCGGACAGCAGTGAAGTAGAGCAGTGTGGCAACGGTGCCCGCTGTTTTGCGCGCTTTGTGCGAATGAAGGGCCTCACCAACAAGCATCAAATCAATGTCAGCACCAAATCTGGCAAGATGGTGCTGAAAATTGACAGTGATGATGCGGTGACGGCCAACATGGGTGAACCGATTTGGTCACCTGCGAAAATTCCGTTTCGCGCAAATGCGGAAGAAAAAACCTATATTTTACGTGTAGACGATAAAACCTTGTTTGTTGGCGCTGTCAGCATGGGCAACCCTCACTGTGTGACGGTTGTTGATGATGTTGATACCGCTGACGTGGAAACCCTTGGCCCGTTGGTTGAATCGCACGAGCGATTCCCAGAGCGTGTGAATGCGGGATTCATGCAAGTGGTCTCGCGTAACGAAATCCGACTTCGCGTGTATGAACGCGGTGCGGGCGAAACCCAAGCATGTGGAAGCGGCGCGTGTGCAGCCGTGGCTGTTGGTATCACTCAAGGTTTGTTGGATGAATCTGTCACCGTGCATTTGCCGGGCGGTTCATTACACATTCGTTGGCGTGGGCTCGGTCATCCGCTGTTTATGTCGGGTCCTGCTTCTCATGTATATGATGGACAAATAACCGTATGACGGAGCTTTCCAAGCTCGAAGGGCCATTGGCACAAGCACTTACCGAAGATGCCGTGGCCAGCTTTTTGAAAGATAACCCTGATTTTTTCCAGCGTCAGCCTCAGTTGCTGACACAATTGCGTATCCCTCACACTGAGCGTGGTGCGGTGTCTTTGGTCGAAATCCAACTGGGTCGCTTGCGCGATCGTGTTGGCGAGTTAGAAGAAGACATCACACAGCTAATGAGCATTGCTGCGGGCAATGAAAACTTGTTCCGTGCATTTTCTCATGCCCATAAAGCCTTGTTTGCTGCTGACAGTGAAAGTGGTATTCACCAAGCGCTGCGCGAACTTGCCGCGTCGTTGAACCTGACGGTAACCTTGCGCCTTTACGATGGCGACAAAGGGTTGAACCGTCAGGGGGTCGATGCGGTAAAAGCGGCGCATTTTTGTGGTCAACGCATTTACCTCGGTCGATTACGCAAGAATGACGGCGAGTACTTCGTTCATGCAGCACCAGAGTTAGGTTCGTACGCGCTGGTTCCTGTATACAAAGGAAAAGAGTTGGGCTTTTTATCGTTTGCCAGCAAAGACGGCGGACATTTCCAACCGAGCATGGATACCTTGTTCGTGGAACAAATCGCCGAGCATATCGCCATTCTTCTTTCCAAGTGGCAGGCGGCTGAATGAGCTTGCCAGCCACGCTGGAAAAACCCCTCGTCCGTTTCTTTGACTACATGATCCGCGAGCGCGGTTTAAGTCGTCATACTGAATCTAATTACCGTCAGCAATTGCAGGCGTGTGCCGAATTTTTGGTTCGCTCTGAAGTGACCCATTGGCAGGATGTGGATTCGGCATGGGTACGCCAAATTGCCAGCCAAGCCAAGCGCGACAAGCTCAAACCCGGCAGCATTGCCCTTCGGCTGTCTGCGCTGCGTAGCTTCTTTGATTTCATGGTGAGAGATGGCGCGATGGGTGCAAACCCTGCGAAAGGAGTTGCTGCTCCCAAGCAAGGCCGAACCTTACCTAAAAACCTCGATGTGGATGAAATTGACCAGTTATTGTCGGTTAACGACGATGACCCGTTGTCGATCCGCGATCGCGCCATGATGGAATTGATGTACGGTGCAGGTCTGCGTTTGTCGGAACTGATCGGATTGAACCTTCGTGATGTGGCGGTGCGCAAAGGGGATATACGCGTGATCGGTAAGGGCGATAAAGAACGCGTCGTGCCGTTTACAGGTAAAGCGCAAGAGTGGTTGGTTAACTGGCTAAAAGTGCGTAACCAATTGCTGAAAGGGCCGGAAGAGGCCTTGTTTATTTCCAAACTTGGAAACCGTATTTCGCCACGCAGCGTACAAAAACGTATGGCGGAGTGGGGACAGAAACAAGCGGTTAGCAGCCACATTAATCCCCACAAGCTTCGACACAGTTTTGCCACGCACATGCTGGAATCATCCGGTGATTTGCGTGCGGTGCAAGAGTTGCTTGGGCACGCCGACTTGTCGACAACCCAAGTGTACACCCACCTCGATTTTCAGCATTTGGCGAAGGTATACGATGCCGCGCACCCAAGGGCTCGAAAGCGTAAAGGGGAGTGATGTCTAAATCATGAAGTTCTATCGACGCTGGCAACCTGTGAACGCTTTGACGTTTGATCTTGATGACACGCTTTACGATAACCGTGTGGTCATCGTGCGCGCTGAACAGTTGTTGCTCGATTGGTTGGAAGACCGCTGTGAGGCCATGGCGGCTTTTGATTGGTCACAATGGCAAGTGATGCGCCAACAAGTGATTGATGAGAATCCGTCATTGATTGGGTTTGTCACTGAAATACGCCGCGCACAGATCGTGCTGGCAGCCACTCGATGTGGCTTGCATGCACCGGAAGCACGCTTGTTGGCTGATGACGCAGTGGCATTCTTCTTGTTTGAGCGCAGCAACTTCACTGTGCCTGATGAGGCGTTAGAAACTTTGTCTTTGCTTGCGTCTCGTTACCCGTTGGTGGCGATCACCAATGGCAATGTGGACAGCGATAAGCTTGGTTTAACGCCGTATTTTAAACAAGTGTTGAGAGCTGGGCCTGATGGCGCGGCTAAGCCTGACGGCGCGTTGTTTGTAAAAGCCCAACAAGCGTTGGCCATGCCCGCCTCTGACATTCTTCATGTGGGCGACCATTTGAAATCGGATGTGCGTGGAGCGGTGTTGGCAGGTTTTAAAGCGTGCTGGTTTAATGACACGCACCAACCTTTGACGCAGCAGCGTCGTGCGTCACTCTTACCTGATGTGGAAATTTCTCACCTCAGTCAGCTTCTGACGCTGACAGGGTGTGGAGAGTCTTAGGGCGGGCAGTGTTTCTCGCCCCACATCTGCTCGTCCAAACAAAAAAAGCGCCTAGGCGCTTTTTTTTGTCTTTCTTGCTGACGTTACTAGCCACGTCGCTTAAGAAAATTATCCACTGCCGCCAAACCCGGACCAAGGATAACGGTCGCGAGCATCATAACGCCCCACATTTGGTGATCGTAGAACCCTTTTTCCCACAGCGCTGGGTATGACACAACCGCGACGATGTTGAACACAAACAGTGCAAGCGCAGCAGGGCGTGTCAACAAACCCAATACCAAGAAAACGGGAAGGATCAATTCAGCCGCGGTGCCAAGATAAGCCGCAAGCTCCCAAGGTAGCACGGGCACTTGGTACTCATATTCAAACAAGTATAAGGTGCTGTCCCAACTGGCGATCTTTGTTTGGCCTGCACGGAAAAACACCCACGCCACCCAAAGGCGACTTACAAGTAACAGTACTGGAACCAAAGGCTTTAGCGCGGATTCCATAAGGCTATCAATTTTATTTAATACAGCAATCATCTGCTATTTCCTTTTCATTCTCAGTCATCAAATAACGTGCTGTGCCAAGCTAAATAAGTGCGTAGGCTAAGGTTGGTCAGCAATATCAAAGTGTTCAAACACACCACGCTGAACCGCGGGTGCGATATGTTTAAGCAGTTCTGGGTCAATGCCACCTAAGGTGCTTTCATTGCTCGCCACGATCAGTGAGGCTTCCTCTGCATCAATGGCTTGCAACTGAATGCCTTGCTCATTCATCAACAAAAGCACGGTTTCACTTTCTGATAAGTCGAGGGCTTGCAGTGCATTCCCATCATTGTCTGTCACTGCGTGCCAAATACTGGCAGCAGGAAAGCGGCTTTGAAGCAGTCGTACAGACGGCGCGACAGTTAGTTTCAACGCATCAAAGTCTTCGGGAGCAACCTGCGCGAGGGCGTCCAAAGGGAAATCCGTGGCGCAAGATGCGTGTTTGTTTACCGCTTGTATTAACCACTCTAACGTCGCGATGTCGGCAAGGTAGGGCACGGCATCAATGATGTTAGGAATGGCATTAATGGTGGCGTCAAAACCATCGCCATATTGGTCGGCACGCGCATCAAGCATGGGTGTATTCAATACATGGTGTCGCGCTAAGGCATTGAAGCAGTCTTCACCGACAAGAGCGTGTACCACGGGATACACGACTTCAAGGTACTCCGATAGCGTCATCACGAAGTTATTGCGATACACCTGGAGCAGTGCATCGGGATCCGCGACACCCTCTTCAACAGGGAGCGTATAGGTTTGATAGTGCAGCGCTTGGCTGAATTGTTGTTGTAACGAGGCCAATGACGGTGAGTCACTCATGAAGCCTCCTTACGCACTATTGAAGCGACGGCTTTAACAATACGGTCTGCCTTCGCTGCTTCCGCCATTAACACCTCTGGTGCCGGGATGTCTCTGTCCCACTCAATCAAGGTGTGCCTTGGGCCATGTCGAGAAATCCACTGTTCGTAGAGTGCCCAAACGGGCGCAGATACGGGCTGGCTGTGCGTATCAATCCAAATCTCGCCTTCTGGCAGTGGATTAACGGTAAAACCTGCCAAGTGAATTTCTTTCACGCTGTTAGGGTCAATCGCATCGAGGTAGTGCTGCGCGTCAAAGCCATGGTTAAAGGCACTGACGTGAATATTGTTAAGGTCGAGCAATAGGCCGCACCCCGTTCGACGAGAGACTTCGGTGAGAAAATCCCATTCCGACAAGGTCGAATGACTGAAACTCAAATAACTGGATGGGTTTTCAACCAAGATTTGGCGATTTAAGTAGTCCTGCGTTTTGTCGACATTGGTGCAAAACACATCGAGGGCTTCTTCGGTATACGGCAGGGGCAACAGGTCATTGAAGTACTCCCCGTTAACCGAACTCCAACTTAAATGCTCTGACACAAACAATGGGTCAATGGCATCAATCAAATGCTTGAGCTGTTGAAGGTGTTGAACATTAATGGGGTCAGTCGACCCAAGTGATAACCCAACGCCATGGCAGCTGATGGGGTATCGGCGCTGCAAAGAATGCAGCGCCTGAAACGCCTCGGAATCAGGTTGGAAAAAATTCTCACTGTGTACTTCTAACCATCCAATATCCGGGGATTCTTGTTCGAAGTAGTCGTGGTGTGGATGACGTAACCCAACACCGACCCAAGGAGATATTTTTTCCATACCTTTTCTTCCGTAATTGTCAGCTTATGATGAGGTGCTTGAGCTACCTGACAAACGATCACATAGGCCTTTTGGTACAACGATGAATGCATCAGATTGTGCGTCTTTAGTAGAGGTACCTGCACATGAACTGGTGTTTGTTGCACAATCATTTTTACCGGCTTTGGCTACGCCATAGCATTTCTCTTTTTCTGCAGCGTGAACTGCGGTCGTGGTCAGGGTCGTTGCACCCACAGCAAGTAAACCGGTAACAGCAGCAGCAACAGCAAGATTGGTCTTTTTCATGTTTAATCCTCACTCTTAGGACTCAGCAGTCCTCAAGATTATCAATCGGTTGTGGTAGGGCGAGTCTTCAATAACGCGCTCAATTAAAAAGATAGGCTGTGAGGACAAAAACTTTCGCATTAGCGTCCATTTTTTCGCCATTAACACACCGCTTTCGTGGGTTTTTTAAGAAAAATGTTTTTTAAGTTTATGATATATATCTTTAAAACATCATGCGGTAAAAAAAGAAAAAATATTCACAAACATGATGCTTTTTCGGTGATCACTTGGGTGAAGATGATGAATGAGAGGGTTGGTTTCCATTTTGAGCTCAGAAAATCGGCGTGAAGCGAGCAACGCACGCCACTTTGGGTATATAATCCTCAACCAGTGTATAAATAACCAGTGAATGAACGATGGACGTATCCCACCTCATAGATGGTCTCAACGACAAACAACGCGAAGCCGTGGCTGCGCCGCTTGGCAACTACTTGGTTCTGGCGGGAGCGGGAAGTGGTAAAACCCGTGTGCTTGTTCATCGCATCGCTTGGTTAATGCAAGTGGAGCAGTCATCGCCTTTTTCTGTGTTGGCGGTAACCTTCACCAATAAGGCGGCGGCAGAAATGCGTGGTCGTATCGAACAACTGATGCATGGTACGGCGTCAGGACTTTGGTGCGGGACCTTCCACGGCTTGTGTCACCGCATTCTGCGCGCGCATCATCTGGATGCGAGCTTGCCGCAGGATTTCCAAATTCTCGATTCAGATGACCAACAGCGTTTGCTGCGTCGTTTGATCAAAGCGCAAAACTTGGATGAAAAACATTGGCCAGCGCGTCAGGCGTCTTGGTACATCAATGCCAAAAAAGATGAAGGGCTACGCCCACAACACATCGATGCGCAATTCGATCCCGTAGAGAAAACCTGGTTGCGCGTTTACAGCGCCTACCAAGAAGCGTGTGATCGTGCGGGTTTGGTTGATTTCGCTGAACTCCTGTTGCGTTGTCATGAATTGCTGCGTGATAAAGCCCACATTCGCGAGCACTACCAAGCGCGCTTTAAGCACATCTTGGTGGACGAATTCCAAGATACCAACAACATCCAATACGCATGGCTTCGCATGATGGCGGGCACACAAGCCAGCGTTACGATCGTGGGCGATGATGATCAGTCTATCTACGGCTGGCGCGGTGCGAAAATTGAAAACATTCAACGTTTCTTGGATGATTTCACGGCCGCGAAAACCATTCGTCTTGAGCAGAACTACCGCTCAACGGGCAACATTCTAAAAGCCTCTAACCACTTGATTGAAAACAATGCCGAACGCATGGGCAAGAGCCTGTGGACGGATGGCAAAGAAGGTGAGTTGATTTCGGTTTACAGCGCGTTTAATGAATTGGATGAAGCGCGTTTTGTTGTCGGTAAAATCAAAGCTTGGCATGACGATGGTGCGGCACTGAATGATTGCGCCATGTTGTACCGAAATAACGCCCAATCGCGTGTGCTGGAAGAAGCGTTAATTCAAGCGGGTTTGCCTTACCGTATTTACGGTGGCATGCGATTCTTCGAGCGCCAAGAGATCAAAGATGCGTTGGCTTACCTGCGTCTGATGGCGAACCGTTTTGATGATGCTGCCTTTGAACGCGTGGTGAATACCCCCACCCGTGGTTTGGGCGATCGCACCTTAGAAACCATTCGTCTGGCAGCGCGTGATCGCGGCGCGACAATGTGGGAAGCCAGTACACAACTTCTGGAAGAGCAAGTGCTGGCAGGCCGTGCAGCAAACTCACTGCGCCGTTTTATCGAGTTGGTGAACGCACTGGAAGACGATACCCGTGAAATGGCCCTGTTCCAACAAACGGATTACGTAACCAAACACTCTGGCCTTCGTGCGATGTACGAAGCGGAAAAGGGCGAAAAAGCCCAAGCGCGTATTGATAACTTGGAAGAGCTGGTAACGGCTACCCGCCAATACGAAGTGCCTGAAGAGGTGCAGGAAACCATGTCGCCATTGTCGGCGTTCTTGTCTCATGCGGCGCTTGAAGCCGGTGAAGGCCAAGCCGATGAGTTTGAAGATGCGGTGCAATTAATGACGTTGCACAGCGCCAAAGGTCTCGAATTCCCATTGGTCTTCATGGTCGGTGTGGAAGAGGGCATGTTCCCAAGCCAAATGTCGTCCGAAGAAGCGGGGCGTTTGGAAGAAGAACGCCGCCTTTGTTATGTCGGCATGACCCGTGCAATGAAAAAGCTCTTCATTACTTACGCAGAAATGCGCCGTGTTTACGGCAAAGACATGTTCCATAAAGCATCTCGCTTTATCCGTGAATTACCGGAAGAGTGCCTAGAAGAAGTGCGGATGCGCGCGAAAGTAACACGCCCAGCAGCGTCTAGCGGTCGTTTCTCGCAAACGCAGACCCAATCAAACTTCAACCAAACGGGCTTTGCGCTTGGACAACGTGTTCAGCATCCTAAATTTGGTGAAGGCACCATCATTAACTTTGAAGGCAGTGGCGGTCAAAGCCGTGTGCAAGTCGCCTTTAATGGCGAAGGCATTAAGTGGCTGGTGACGCAATACGCCAAGCTTGAAGCCTTGTAAACAAGGTTTGAATGACTGAAAAGCGACAATAAAAAAGGGTGGTCATGATGACCACCCTTTTTACGTCTTACTGCGTCTACCGTTGAAAGACAACGTTTATCGCAGAGAGAGCAGAAGCGATTACGCCGCTTGACCCCAAAGGCTAGACAAATCGCTAAGCAGAGATTCGCTCGCGCCTTCGTTACCCAAGAACTTCAAGATCATTGGTGCATACTCTTGCACCATGGCAGGGTCGAGACCCAAAGCCGTAAAGACTTTGTTTACTGACTCCATGTTGTTGAGCATGCTGCCGAGGTCGCCAGGGATTGCACTTGTCAGAGAATCTAAACCTGGAACCATTTTGGTCAGCTCGCTCGCTTGGTCCGTGCCGAGTTCCTGATAAGCCATTGCAAGAAGCGCACCTGCACCGCCTGCCGCTTGCTCGTCATTCACTTTCAAGCCTTCGGCAATCTGCGACGTCAGCGGGTTGTCTGCCGCTTCTTTACTCACGCCAGTCAGTAGGTTGCTTGCTTCTTTTGTCGCTTCACCCACCAAGCCATCGAGGCTCAGTGCATGTGCTGGCAACGCGGCCATGGTCAATACGGCTGAAAGTGCCATCACATTTAGTTTACGTAACATTGTGCTCCTCCTGAGGGGCGTTATTTCTGGCTACTGCGCCGTTACAAGTCCTTCGCGCCTTGGGTCGGCTCCGCCTTCCAAAGTGCCACTATCGATAACAATACCGTGTATGCCAGAGGTTAAGTCACGAATATTTACCTCAAACCCCATCTCTTCCAGGGCGGGTTTGAAGCTTTCAGCATCTGTTCCTGCCTCTATATCATAGGCGCCAAATCGGTTAACGAGATGTGGGAGATCGATGGCTGACTGTACATCCAATCCCCAGTCTAGGTGTGCAACCAATGTTTTCGCCACATAACCGATGATACGGCTACCACCCGGTGAACCAACGGCCATGTAGGGTTTGCCATCGCGCATAACGATAGTCGGTGCCATCGACGAGCGTGGACGTTTACCCGGCTCGACTCGGTTGGCGATGGGCATGCCATCTTTGTGGGTTGCGAAAGAGAAGTCGGTCAGCTCGTTATTGAGTAAGAAGCCGCGTGTCATCAAGCGCGAGCCAAACCCGTTTTCGATGGTGGTGGTAATCGACACAACGTTGCCTTCTTTATCCACGATAGAAAAGTGGCTGGTGGAAGGCAGCTCAATGGATTGGTCATCGGCCCACTCTGGCGCGACTCTAGCGTGAGTAAATACAGGTTTGCCCGGTGCTGCATTGTCTAATGCTGCATCACCGCTAATCAGATCTGCGCGTGTTTTGAGGTACTCAGGCGATAACAAGCCCTCAGTTGGCACTGGCACAAAGTCGCTGTCTGCGATGTAACGACCACGGTCAGCAAAGGCGAGACGAGAGGCATCGCCAATCAAACGCCAGCTTTCAGGGTTGTCTTTGCCCAAGGTTTTCATTGGGTAGTTGCTTAAAATACCGAGGATTTGGCCAACGGTAATACCGCCAGACGTCGGTGGGCCCATGCCACAGATTTTGTATTGGTGATAAGGCGCGCACACTGGATTGCGCTCAATCACGCGGTAATTCGCGAGATCTTTCTTGCTCAAAATGCCTGGATTGCCCGCGGCATTTTGCACGGTGGCAACGATGTCATCGGCGATGTCACCTTCATAGAAGTTGTCGATATCTTCCGCGACCAATTTCAGCGTATCAGCATACTCTTGGTTCACTAAACGATCGCCAACGTTGAGTGGGTTGCCGGTGCCATCAAAGAAATAGCGGTAAGTGCTTGGGTAGCGGCGCAGTCTGTCTGCATCGCCTTCAATCAAAGCAGCAAGACGGGGGGACACTTCAAAGCCGCTCTCCGCCAATGCGATCGCTGGTGCGAGCACTTTACGCCAAGACAGATTGCCAAGCTTGGCGTGGGTGTCATGCATTAAACGCATGGTGCCCGGTGTACCCACGGACAAACCACCCACGACAGCATCGTAGAATTTCAGCGGTTGACCATTGTCATCGAGGAACAGGCTTGGTGTGGCATCCAATGGCGCGGTTTCGCGTCCATCATAAGTGGTCAGCGCTTGTTTTTGTTCATCCCAAAACACCAACAAGGCACCGCCACCGATCCCTGAGCTTTGTGGCTCAACCAATCCAAGGACAGTTTGTACCGCGACCATGGCATCAATGGCGTTACCGCCGGCAAGCAGCATTTGTTCGCCTGCCTTACTGGCATGAGGGTTGGCAGAGGCCACCATCCATTGTTCACCTTTCACGCTTTTACGCATGACACTGCCAGTGGCAAGTTCGGGGGCAATCGCATCTGTTGCTTGCCCTTCGCTAGTCGCGTTGGCGGTACCGCCGAAGGCAAGACTCAGCAAAAGTGCGGAGAGTGAGAGAGAGGGGAGCTTTTTCATTGGAATTCCTTTTGCCACCTGAACGATTGGTCTTTCAGTATAGTTCGCCATCGCTATAGTGATGTGTCGGAAAGTCGAGGCAAAAGGGAAATTTATTGAGAAGTTACGGAAAGATAGAGACGGAAGGCGGTGAAAGAAAAACGGCACTTTAAGTGCCGTTTTGAACATGACGTACGAATGAACACGGTATCGCGTTAAGGCTGCGCTTTCTTTTCGTGTCGTTGTTTTCGCTGCTGCTTCACCGCATCAAACGTAAAGACCACCAGTGCTGTCCAAATGAAGATGAAGGTCGTCGCTTTGTCAGCGGTAAACGGTTCGTTGTACAAACCGATCGCCAACAAGAACATGATGCTTGGACCGATGTATTGGAAAAAGCCCAATGTCGACAAACGTAGTTTAGTGGCAGCGCCGTTAAAACAAAGCAGAGGCAGTGTCGTGACGACACCCGCTGCGATCAGTAAGACATTCATGCCGATGCTGTTATTGAGCAAGTTGGATGTTGTGCTCTCTGCGATGAAAAACAGGTAAATGATAGAGGCGGGTAATAACACCAAGGTCTCGATGAAAAGACCTGTCGCCGCATCCACATTGATTTTCTTACGCAGCAATCCGTAAACGCCGAAGCTGCTCGCGAGCACCAACGCGACCCAAGGCAGCGAGCCGAAGGTGATCAACTGAATCCCCACGCCTGCGGTAGCGAGCGCAACAGCAAGCCATTGCAGCTTTCGAAAACGTTCGCCGAGAAACACCATACCCAGCACGACATTCAACAATGGGTTGATGTAGTACCCTAAACTGGCGTCGAGCATGCGGTTACTGCCAACGGCCCAAATAAATATGAGCCAGTTACTGGCAATGACAATGGCCGTTATCGCGAGCAATGCCATGCGTTTTTTGTCTTTAAATAACAGACGAACACGCGCAAAGCCGCTGCTCATATAAACAATGGCGGCTAAAAAGAAAAACGACCAGAGTATTCGATGCATGACGACTTCAAGAGCAGGAACGTCAGTCAGCGATTTAAAGTAAATGGGGGCAATACCCCACATGGTATACGCGCCAAGGGCGAGTAAAACGCCACGGCGGGTTTGTTGCGCATCATTCACTGCGGTATCTCGTGTTATTTTCCTTCCATGGTTAAAGCGACTGCCTGTGCGGCAAATGGAAGGGTGGTTTAAAGAATAAATGTCGATATATGACGAAATAAGCAGCGAAATATAAGGATGAAGTGGCATTGTCACTGCCGAACGGCTGAGCAATGGCATTGAATGCAAATTGTTTTGCTGCTTTGGTCAGTATATGGATGATGCGAGTTTAATCACACCCTCAGAGTGACAAATAGGTGAGAAAATTTCGTACAACGCCAGCATCGCTTTCAACATTGCCTTGGTGCGTTTAGAATGAGCGCCAATTCTTCGAAGAGAGGCGCTATGACCCCTACTGATTCGGCCGCGTTAACGTCGGAAATCGCTCACGATCACTCTGTTCTGCAGACGGTATTCGGTTACCACAGCTATCGCGACGGTCAGAAAGAAATCATTGATGCTGTGATTGCAGGTCAAGATTGCTTGGTCATTATGCCCACAGGCGGCGGTAAGAGCCTGTGCTATCAAATTCCTGCCTTGATGCGTGATGGCATCACGATTGTCATTTCCCCGCTGATCTCTTTAATGAAAGATCAGGTCGACCAATTGCTCGCAAACGGTGTGCAGGCAGCGTGCTTGAACTCTTCGATGACACCAGACGAACAAAGCGAAACGTGGAAATCACTGCGTGAAGGCAACCTGAAACTTTTGTATGTGTCGCCTGAACGTGTGTTGATGCGAGATTTCATCGAACGTCTGCAATCGATTCAGGTTGGGCTGATCGCCGTGGATGAAGCGCACTGTGTGTCACAGTGGGGGCATGATTTCCGCCCAGAGTACGCGCAACTTGGCATGTTGAAACAACACTTTGTTGATGTGCCCGTAATGGCGCTGACCGCAACGGCCGATGACACCACTCGCCAAGATATTTGCCAGCGTTTGGCCTTGGATACGCCAAACATTTACCTCGGCAGTTTCGACAGACCTAACATTCGCTACACCTTGCTTGAAAAGCACAAGCCCCTCGCGCAGCTCACTCAATTTCTGACTACCCAGTCTGGCCAAAGCGGCATTATTTACTGCAATAGTCGAAAGCGTGTTGAGCAGGTCGCGGAAAAACTGTGTGACCAAAACATTCGTGCTGCGGGCTACCACGCCGGCATGAGCAACGAGCAACGCGGCTTTGTGCAAGATGCTTTTCAACGCGATGATATTCAAATCGTGGTGGCAACCGTGGCTTTCGGCATGGGGATCAACAAACCCAACGTGCGGTTTGTGGTGCATTACGACATTCCGAGAAACATCGAATCCTACTATCAGGAAACGGGCCGCGCGGGGCGCGATGGGTTGCCAGCAGAAGCGGTGATGTTCTATGACCCGTCAGACATTGGTTGGCTACATCGCTGCTTGCAAGAAAAGCCAGAAGGCCCGCAAAAGCAGGTGGAAAGCCACAAGCTGAATGCCATGGGGGCTTTTGCTGAAGCCTTAACGTGTCGCCGTTTGGTGCTACTAAACTACTTTGGTGAATATCGAGAGAAGCCGTGCGGCAACTGTGATATCTGCCTAGACCCACCGACTTTGTTTGATGGTACTGAGCAGGCGCAAAAGGCGCTGTCTTGTGTGTACCGCGTGAACCAAAGCTTTGGTGTGGGTTATGTGGTGGAAGTGCTTCGCGGCATGCAAAACCAACGCATCAAAGATCATGCCCATGAAAAGCTCAGCACCTATGGATTGGGTAAAGATAACAGCCATGAATATTGGGTTAGCATTTACCGTCAGTTGATTCATCGTGGGTATTTAGTGCAGAACATTGCTCGAAGCTCCGTGCTGCAATTGACCGAAGAAGCGCGTCCATTATTACGTGGTGAAATTGCGCTGGAATTGGCCGTACCGCGTTTAGGTTTGTCGCCGCGCAGCAAAGCAGACAAGCTTGGCAAACGAAATTACGATAAAAAGCTCTTCGCAAAACTGCGTAAATTGCGTAAAGCCATTGCAGATGAAGAAGATGTGCCGCCGTACGTGGTCTTTAACGATGCCACCTTGATTGAGATGGCGGAGATGATCCCAACCTCGCAAGGTGAGCTGCTCGCAGTGAACGGCGTGGGTCAACGTAAGCTCGAAAAATACGGCAATGTCTTTTTGGACGTGATTGAAGATCACATCACCATGGACTCAAACGATGCCAGTTACGGATAACCGCATTCTGACACGCGCCAGTGTTGCCCTTTTTGATATCGAAGAAGGGCGCTTTGTGTTGGCCATTGATGATCTTGATTTCGACAATGCAGACGCTTATGCCGCTGCGTTTTGCCAATTGATTGATGCTGCCATCATTGAAAAGCAAATGGATGCCGATTTGATGAGCTGGTTGGTCGATTTTGAGGGCGTGCAATTTATGTTAAAAGCCGAGCATTACAGCGCAAGTTTATGGCTAGAACGCCTTGGTGCTGACGGCGATGACGAACTTTCATTCTTGAATCAATGGCTCTCTAATCAACTCCTTTCCTCACACTCCTAAAGGCAGTTGGCAATCGAACGATTTGCTGTATAATTCGCCACCTTCTGATCCATTCGTTAAGAATGAGCGCGCCAAATAGGTTCGCGAATCAGTGAAAAATAAGGTGTTAAGTCCAAAGGCTTAGCATTTGTAGTTAATTTGGGTTCCCTCGCCCCCAATGACAAAAAGGTTCACAATGAGCACTTTTACGCCCGCGCAACAGCGCAAAGCCCTTTCATACTTGGTGGTTTTCCACCTCGTCATCATTGCATCTAGCAACTATTTGGTTCAGCTGCCTTTCACCATTTTTGGTTTTCATACCACTTGGGGCGCATTTACCTTTCCGTTTATTTTTCTGGCAACAGATTTAACGGTACGTATCTATGGTGCAGGCATGGCGCGTCGGATCATCTTCAGTGTCATGGTGCCGTCACTGCTGATTTCTTATGTGTTATCCGTGCTGTTTTATCAAGGACAGTATCAAGGTCTCGCACATCTGACGGAATTTAACCTGTTTGTCGCCCGTATTGCCGCCGCAAGTTTCATGGCATACATGCTGGGACAAATCCTCGACATTCATGTGTTCAATCGTCTGCGTCAAACCAAGAAATGGTGGGTTGCGCCTAGCTGCTCAACGTTGTTTGGTAATGCGATTGATACCTTGGCGTTTTTTGCCATTGCGTTTTACAACAGTCCTGATGCTTTTATGGCGGAAAACTGGAAAGAAATCGCGCTGGTGGATTACGCATTCAAGCTGGTGATCAGCCTTGGATTGTTTGTGCCGATGTACGGTGTGCTGCTGAATTATGTTGTCAGTCGGATCACCAAGGTGGAGGCGAGCGTTGCGATTGAGCAGCCGAGTTCAAGCCGCGTCTAACGCAAACACACAGTTTTGAGGGAAGAGGAGCCGATCGGGAGATCGGCTTTTTTTATGCTCCAGGTTTGGAGCTGGGGCTTTATTGCTCCGAAACATATCGTGTCACGTCGGAATAACTATACTCGCTAGACGGGCGCTTGGACGCTTTTGTAATGAGGATGTTTACCATGATTATTCGAGAAGGCACGCTGGCAGAAGCCGTGAACGTGCTCGGGAAAATTGAAGAGTTCGCGCGTGTTGAAACGTTAGCATCTCTTAAACGGCGCATAGGCGACAAAGCATGTCTTGTGTTGGTGGCTGACGACGATGGCGAATTGGTTGGCGTTAAACTTGGCTATCAACTGGATGACGATTGCTTTTATAGCTGGATCGGCGGTGTGACTAAGCAAGGGCGTCGTCGAGGCATTGCACAAGGCTTACTGCATGCGCAGGAGCGTTGGGTGGCAAACCATGGCTACCAAACCATTCGCGTGAAGTCTCGCAACTGCTATGCGGGCATGCTGTGCTTGTTACTGAATAATCACTACCACATAGAGCATTTAGAAAAGAAAGATGAATTGGCGCAGTACCGCCTACATTTTGTGAAAAAGATCACATCTAACTAAAGACTGAAGAAAAATTGAACGAAAGGGCTTGTCAGATGATAATGAGAATGGTTATTATTATCTCGTCCTAAGGCGAAACGCGATATCTTCGCTGAGGGGCACACGACATTGCTCACATTGCTTCCAGTATATGTATTTGCATTAGACTGCGCCTTTTCTAGCAGTTTACCCTGATGCAGGCGACGCCCCTTCCGGCGTCGCTTTTTTCTTTTTGGCTTACCTCTTTTACCCCTTGAGTTCGAATTATCCCAACTCCACCAATTTCGCGACCAATTTGTTAATGCCTGACGCCGCCTCACTGACACTGTTAGCCAGCATATAAGCAGGGGTTGAAAGCACACGACGGCTTTGATCCAAAACGAAGTCATCGACAGGGCATTGGATGTGTTCACCGCCCATCGCATTGAATGCGGCAGCCGTCTCAGGATCATTCCCTATGGTGCCTTTAGCGCCAGGGCCATAGATCGCAGGGATCAGTATGGGAGAAATACACAAGTAGCCTGCCGGTTTCTCTGCTTCAGCGAAGGCTTTACATGCCGCCAATACGTCTTCTTGTACTGTCATTGCCGTGCCATTGACGGCGAAATCACACAAGTTCTTTGCCACACCAAAACCGCCCGGTAGCAGCAATGCATTGAATTCTCGAACATCTAGCGTAGAGAGAGGGCGCACCTCGCCACGCGCAATGCGTGCCGATTCTTCCAGCACATTCCGTGGTGCGCCGCTTTCTTCGCCTGTTTGATGATTAAGCACGTGACGCTTTTCAATATCCGGTGCGAAGCAATGCCATTTCGCGCCAGCTTGCTCTATCGCGAGGAGGGATAGCACCGCTTCGTGAATTTCTGTGCCATCAAAGACACCACACCCGGATAAAATCACGGCAATATTTTTCATTCTCAGCACCTCGTATCAGTGGATAATCGAAAAGAGTGGCAGCGGAATGATGCCTATCTAATCATCAAAAGAAGTTCAGATTATGAGCAAAGCGATGTGTATTTGAATGCAACGAGATCACATCCTTTCATTTCAGGACGAAAATTTGGTTTTTCGTCGAGTTGAGAGAAGAATAATTTCTTTTTCCACAGTCGATGATCTGATCACGATCCTGATCACGATCAAAGTGTTGGTGTTAACTATTTATAAAATAAGGAATTAATTTTCTTATTTTATAAATATACACAAGCGATCTAACACGT
The DNA here is from genome assembly GCF_002876705.1 of Enterovibrio norvegicus. Classification (GTDB taxonomy): domain Bacteria; phylum Pseudomonadota; class Gammaproteobacteria; order Enterobacterales; family Vibrionaceae; genus Enterovibrio; species Enterovibrio norvegicus_B. The sequence continues at coordinate 52,583 of NZ_MDAG01000025.1, forward strand.
TAAAAATAAATACCAACAAACTTATCCACAGAACGGCGTGTGTTGTATAACTCAACGTAGGGTTTTAAATGGTCGTCCTTTTCGGCCTACTGTGTGAATTTCCAGCATTAATTTTAAGCCAATCGGCCACTTATACCCAAACGACCTGAGGATGCAGGATTTAGGTTGTTTGGGTATAAACCATTTTCTCGCTGACTATGGGGTGTAAAGTACGCTGAATCCTTCAACTTATGGATGTTTGGGTAACTATCTCTCAATCGTGGGTTAACAGATTTCCTTAGTCATGGCATCCTTACCTATCCATCATTTTCCGGTTAGCTAAGACAGTTATGGCCATGAATCCTGAAAACCCGTTGATTTTGGTCGACGGCTCTTCCTACCTTTACCGCGCGTACCACGCTTCTCCTAATCTCACCAATGCAAAAGGTGAACCGACGGGTGCCGTGTATGGCGTAGTCAACATGCTACGCAGTTTGGTGAAGCAGTACCCAAAATCAAATGTGGCGGTGATTTTTGACGCCAAAGGAAAGACCTTCCGCGACGACATGTACAGTGAGTACAAAGCGAATCGTCCGCCAATGCCGGATGATCTTCGCGGTCAGATCGCGCCATTGCACGAGATCATTGAAGCCATGGGCTTCCCAATGATGGTGATCGAAGGCGTGGAAGCGGACGACGTGATCGGTACGCTCGCGACACAAGGTTCGGCGGCGGGTATGCCGATCTTGATCAGTACGGGCGATAAAGACATGGCGCAGCTGGTTGATGAAAACGTCACGCTGATCAACACCATGACCAATGTCATCATGGATCCACAGGGTGTGCATGATAAGTACGGCTTCGGCCCTGAGCACATCATCGATTACCTCGCACTGATGGGCGATAAAGTCGATAACATTCCGGGTGTTCCTGGTGTGGGTGAAAAAACAGCAACGGCCTTGATCGCGGGCATCGGTGGTTTGGATACGTTGTATGACAACCTTGACCAAATTGCAGGCTTAGGTTTCCGTGGCTCTAAAACCATGGCGAAAAAGCTCGAAGACAACCGTGAACATGCTTACCTGTCTTATGAACTAGCAACCATTAAGCTGGATTGTGAATTGCCTGCTCGCCCTGAAGCGTTGATCAATGGCACCGCTGATAACGAAAAGCTGGTGACGCTGTTTACAGAATTGAACTTCAAGCGTTGGCTTGCAGAAGCGCAAAGCGGCAATGCTGGTATTGACTCCGTCGCGGCTGGTGCCTCTTCTTCTGCATCTGCGGGTACTTCATCAACCGCTGCCGCGAAAGACGCTGAATTCTCTGCGGCTGCTATCGATCGCAGCCAATATGACACGGTATTGACCGAAGAAGCGTTCCACGCGTGGATGGACAAACTGCGCGCCGCTGATGTGGTTGCTTTCGATACCGAAACAGACAGCCTGAATTACATGGAAGCTAACTTGGTTGGTCTTTCCTTTGCCATTGCACCGGGTGAAGCGGCTTATGTCCCCGTTGCTCACGATTACCTTGATGCGCCTAGTCAATTGGATCGTGATTGGGTGATTGCTGAAATGAAGGGCTGGCTGGAAGATGCTGGCGCATTGAAGGTAGGTCAAAACCTCAAATACGATGCCAGTGTGTTGGCGCGTTACGACATCAACATGAAGGGTATTGCGTTCGATACCATGTTGGAATCTTACGTGTATAACAGTGTGGCTGGCCGTCATGATATGGATAGCCTTGCCACGCGTTACCTGCAGCATAAGTGCATCAGCTTTGAAGACATTGCGGGTAAAGGTAAAAAGCAGCTAACGTTCAACCAAATTGAGCTGGAGCAGGCGGCTGCGTATGCTGCGGAAGACGCCGATGTGACGTTGCGCTTGCACCTTGCGTTGATTGTCCATCTCAATGGTGATGACAAGCTCAAAGCCATTTTCGAGCAATATGAGATGCCGTTAGTGCCTGTGCTTTCGCGTATTGAACGCCACGGTGTGTTGATTGATAGCGACATGCTTGGCAAGCAATCGATAGAAATTGCAGCACGTTTGGCCGTCCTTGAAAAAGAGACGTTTGAACTGGCAGGTGAAGAGTTTAATCTCAGCTCGCCAAAACAGCTGCAAGCCATTCTGTTTGAAAAAATGGGGCTGCCGGTCATCAAAAAAACACCGTCAGGCACACCTTCAACCAATGAAGAAGTGTTGCAAGAGCTGGCGTTGGATTACCCACTACCAAAACGCATTTTGGAATACCGTGGATTGGCGAAGCTAAAATCCACCTACACTGACAAATTGCCGAAGATGGTGAACCCAGCCACCAAGCGTGTTCACACGTCATATCACCAAGCAGTAACAGCGACAGGACGTTTGTCTTCAACCGATCCTAACTTGCAGAACATTCCAATTCGTAATGAAGAAGGTCGTCGCATTCGCCAAGCCTTCATTGCACCTGCAGGTAAAACCATTCTTGCTGTCGATTACTCTCAAATCGAACTGCGTATCATGGCGCACTTGTCGGGTGATGAAGCGTTAATTGATGCATTCCGACATGGTAAAGACATCCACAGTGCCACTGCTGCAGAAGTGATGGGCATTGATATTTCGGATGTGACGTCTGAAATGCGTCGACGTGCGAAGGCGATTAACTTTGGTTTGATCTACGGCATGAGTGCATTCGGTCTCGCGAAGCAGTTGGGGATTCCACGCGGTGAAGCGCAACAATACATGGAGCGTTATTTTGAACGCTACCCTGGCGTGAAGCAATACATGGAAATCACACGTTTGCAGGCGGCGGAGCAAGGGTATGTTGAAACTATCTTTGGACGTCGATTACACCTGCCAGAGATCAAATCAAGCAATGGTATGCGCCGTAAAGCAGCGGAACGTGCGGCGATTAACGCACCGATGCAAGGTACGGCGGCTGATATCATTAAACGTGCGATGATTTTTGTAGATAGTTGGATTCAGCAGCAGCCTGAAGGACGTGTTTCTCTCATCATGCAAGTGCACGATGAATTGGTGTTGGAAGTCGATACCGAACACCTGCCTGAGGTAGAAGCGATGGTTTGCAGGCTCATGGAGTCGGCGGCAATGCTTGAAGTGCCTTTGATTGCTGAATCAGGTAGCGGTATTAACTGGGACCAAGCCCACTAAAACCGGGCGACTTAGCGATGTTGAATTGGTAAACACTTAAAATTTAACGCGAAAAAAGTCCACGATAGTGGGCTTTTTTTTCGACCCAATGAAACAAGATGAATACATCTCGTGTTCTTTTTTATAATTTTATGAAAAAAAATTACGTAAAGGGTTTTCTTAATCGAACATTTGGTATACAGTTATTCGCGTAGGGTACAGAGGTAAGATGTTCTATCTTTCAGACCTTTTGTTTCACGTTATTGGATTTAGCTGATTCAGCAGCCCCGGTCGATGTATATCGACCGGGGCATTTTTTATGTGGCGAATCCAACCTTTCATTCGTCTCTTTCTATTTCTTTAATTGATTAAATAACAATGATTTAGTCTTGTTTTTCTGTGTGTTGTTGTCTTTGAGTAAACAAAATTAGAGTAATTACTTTAAATTATCAATGTTGACGCTATAATAACCACTGCTTCTTATTCTTAATGTGTAGAGACTCACTGCGGTAGTGTTTAAGACAGTGCATCTCCATGTTGATTCTGGCCGATCTGACTCTCAGTTCGGCCATTTTTTTACCTTTTATTCTGTAACTCAATTCCAGTAATTCTGTAGCCAAAAAACATGTTTGAATCATGATAATTCTTTTAAAAAAATAAGATTTTTTTGGATAACTAAAAACATGATGAATCATAAGGTTAAAAGGCGGAATGAATTAGCTGTCTGTTAAGTAAGGCAAAAAAACAGGTGATGCGGGTGGTGTGGACTTGCGAGGATGAGAATCATTGCTGACACTGATTCTATAACGAATAAAAAAACCTCCTATTTCTCTCCCGTTACCCCACCCATGAGGTGGGGTTTTTATTTGGCGTGCTTATTCCGCAGAATCAACGTCCGCTGGCACTGCGTCAGCGCTGTCTTCAACGTCAGTCTCAACACCGCTTTCATGATATGGGAAGTACCAGCCATCAAGTTTTTTGCGCAGCTTATCTACGCCAACACCTTTGAGTGATGAGTAGAGTTCGACTTCCACATCGCCGCCAAAGTCTTTTGCTGCTTCACGAACTTTCACCAGCTCTGCTTTACGTGCGCCGCTTTTCAGCTTGTCACACTTGGTGAGCAGAGCAAGAACAGGAAGGTTCGAATCTACCGCCCAGAAAATCAGTTGCTGATCGAGCTCTTTCAGTGGGTGGCGGATATCCATTAGCACCACCAAGCCCTTGAGCTGATCACGTTTTTGCAAATATTCCCCAAGGGATTTTTGCCATTTTTTCTTCATTTCCAGGGGGACTTGCGCAAAGCCATACCCAGGTAAGTCAACGATGTGGCATCCCTCATCCACTTTGAAAAGGTTAATTAATTGAGTGCGACCTGGTGTCTTACTCACCTTTACCAGACCCTTATGATCACATAGTCTGTTAATAGAGCTCGATTTACCCGCGTTCGATCTGCCTGCAAAGGCAACCTCGATCCCGGTATCAGCTGGCAGGGCACGAATGTCCGGTGCACTGGTAATAAAGTGGGTATTGCGATAGTTGAGTGAAGGATTCACTGTTAACTCCGTCTCGACTTTATGTAGTCGACTGATTACTTTTATGTGAAATTGTGTAAAATATCCGTGCTCGGTTTTTGCTCAATGATTGTATCATGATGGCGCGAGCATCGTGGTATTGGAAGCTTGATAATTATAAATGGAATGTCATGAAGAAATTAGCGCTATTACTCACCTTACTTGCGAGTTTTACCGTCTATGCACAGGGTGATGCAGAAGCAGGTAAAGCAAAATCAGCCACTTGCGCAGCTTGTCATGGCGCTGATGGTAACAGCCTCATCGCTGCAAACCCAGTTTTGGCAGGCCAGCACGAAAAATATCTTTTGAAGCAACTTAAAGATTTTAAGTTGGGAATGACCTCTGGTGGCGCTCAAGGCCGAAATAACGCCGTCATGGCCGGCATGGTTGCCTCTCTGTCAGAAGAAGATATGTCCGATCTCGCGGCATACTTCGCGGCACAAACACCGAAAGCCGGTAGCACGCCTGAATCGTCAATCCCTGTTGGTGAGCAATTGTACCTCGCTGGTGATAAAGAGCGTGGCATTGCAGCGTGTATTGCCTGTCATGGCCCTCGTGGTAACGGCACGGCACTGTCCGGCTTTCCTAAAATCTCTAGCCAACATGCTGATTACATCAAATCTCAGTTGATGGCATTCCGTGATAAGCAGCGAAACAACGACATGAATGGCATGATGCAAATTGTTGCATCTAAGCTCTCCGACAAAGAGATTGAAGCGATTTCTCTTTATGTTGGCGGTTTGCACTGATCACCATCCTGATGCCGTAATCTGGCATTGAAAGGTTAAGTTATCAAAAAGGCAGCGAGAGCTGCCTTTTGTCTTTCTGAGCATTTTTCCTGTTTGCGTGTAAGCGATCGACCATTGTTAGACGCGTCATACGCGCGAAAAAATGACAGACTTTATTTTTTTGTTCTACATTTCAGGTAGATATTTAATTTCCCCAAAAATGGGTAGTGCGTTTTGTGAAACATGACCTGTTTTGTTTTCGAGAGACTCGTAAACTTATCTATGTCGACAGGGAACACGACACGGAATGGACCATCAGGACGATGACGCAGGGTGCGTAGCGGACAAACGGATACTGGCTCTGGATGAGCCTTAGAAAGAACAGGATGTTTTGTTGTCAGGATGACAAGCGGTGTGAAGGAATAACGCCGATAGGACACTCTCTGGACGAGAGAATGACACCCGCCAGGATGGTGGAGACAACAGGATGTTGACGAGCAAAATTCAAATAAAAACGGCAGGAAGCCCTATCACAAAAGGAATATTGTTCACCGGGAAGTGGTGTTACTGTTAGGGATGAAAACGGTAAAATCCGTTCTTTAGAACGCTATAGAGCGACAGGCCTTGCCTGTCGCTTTTTTCTTATCCATCTTTCTGATACATTTCCGCCATTCACTTTGGTGTAGAAATCTCCAATGACCCTTGATTGCCCGCTTTGTCAGTCGACCCATGTCGTCGATTTTGAGCAGGATAAACGTCGTCGATATTTCCGTTGTGACCCTTGTTCACTGGTTTTCGCCGATCCTGCTAGCCGACTTTCACCGGATGAAGAGAAAGCGCATTACGACCTGCATGAGAATTCGGCGGAAGATGAAGGCTATCGCCAGTTTCTGAGCCGCATTGCCATGCCACTGAGCGAAAAGCTCGGTATGGCCTCTCAGCGAGGCTTAGACTTTGGTTGTGGGCCTGGTCCTGTGTTGGCCAGCATGCTGGCGGATAAAGGGCATACAATGTCGATTTACGATCCGTATTTTTCGCCTGACACCACGGTGCTCGAGACGCAATACGATTTCGTTACCTGCACCGAAGCGATTGAACATTTTTACTTGCCTCACAAGGAATGGAGACAGTTACTGAGTCTGGTTAAGCCTGGAGGCTGGTTAGCTATCATGACCAAGCTCGTTATTGATGCTGACGCGTTTAAGCGCTGGCATTACAAGAACGATCCAACCCACGTGAGTTTTTTTAGTCGCGAAACGTTCTGCTTTTTGGCAGATCGTGATGGTCTTGACGTGGACTTTGTTGGTAACGACGTAATTTTACTGAGGAAGAAAAACGAATGACCCGCAAGAAGAAAGCACGCAAAGTCGGCTCTGAAGGTCCTGCACAATACAATGACCGTTCATTGAGCAAAGATGACGTTGCGTCATTGGCACGCAAACGCGCAAACCGTCGTAAAGGTTTGAAAGCGGGCTCTCGCCATTCTGATGGTAAAGTCGAAAAGCAACGCCAAATCAACGCAACAAGAGACCCTCGTTTGGGTAGCAAAAAGCCTATCGCATTGATTGTTGAGCAAAAGCCACATCCAAAGTCAGCAGAAGGTAAAAAGGTTCGTCGCCTAGATGCTGCAAAAGAATTGGACATGCTTGAAAACGATGCACAACTAAATGTGTTGTTAGACCGTATTGAAAATGGCGAGAAGCTCGGTGCAGGTCTGCAGTCTTACGTTGATGAGAAACTGGATCGCATTGAAGCGTTGATGGCACAGCTTGGCTTGCTGGAAGAAGAGCAAGAAGAAGCGCCAGTAGAACAGCCAAAAGGAAAGAAATCGCGCCGCGGCGACGATGATTTATTGGCTGAGTTTGAAAACCTAAAATTCGATCAGGAGTAAGTGTTGGAGACTCTTCCTTTAGGTGTTGTGGCGCTTGGCGGCGTCATTGTTCTTGGGTTAGCAAGTTATGCCGGTTGGTTGTTGTCGAAACTTCGTCGACAAACTCGCTTTCAGGCTGCGCAACAAAAAGCGGCGATTACCCAAAGAAACAACAAGATCATCGAAAGCGTTGATGTGATTGCGATGGCAACATTGCAAGATCAATGCGATTTGTCAGAAGCGGCGATCCGTCTGTTTATGATCATGGATCACCTACAGGGAGAAAAGCGTGTGGATTACCCGACGCGCTTTCCTGCGCTTTATGAATTGTATGACGTGGTTAAGGACATGCCACGTGGTGACGCCCGAAAGGCCATCCCGAAAAAAGAAAGGATGCGTCATGATTTAGAGCGCATGAAAACGGAAACTCGTCTTCAGGATGCGATCAAAATCGAACTCGAAGAAATCCTCGCTTTTACTGGTGCCAAGATGACACCTATTCGGACGTTAGCGAGCTGATCGCTACGATCAGTCCAGCAAAATTGCCGTTGAGCAGCGAGATTGATTCATCTGACACCGGAGAGTGTGGCAAAATAATACTCTCCGGTTGTTCATATTGGGCGAAATATACATGTCAAAACAGCAAATCATTTGGGATCAGAGTCTGATCGAGAAGTACAACTACTCAGGCCCTCGTTATACCTCCTATCCAACCGCGCTGGAATTCCATGAGGTGTTTACCGCCGCGGAATTTGACATGGCATGTACCCAATACCCAGAGAGAAACCTGTCTCTCTACGTTCATATCCCTTTTTGTCATACGCTTTGCTACTACTGTGGCTGCAATAAAGTCATTACACGACATCAGCACAAAGCGGATGCGTATTTGGATGCGCTAGAGCAAGAAATCCGCCAGCGTGCGTATTTGCTGCATGATCGCAACGTGACACAGCTTCATTGGGGCGGCGGCACGCCAACCTTTTTGACCAAAGAGCAGGTCTCTCGATTGATGGGGCTGCTTCGCCAAGAATTCCAACTGGATGACAATGCTGAAATCAGCATCGAAGTCGATCCGCGCGAAATCGAGCTGGATATGCTTGATCACCTGCGCAGTGAAGGCTTTAACCGTTTAAGTATTGGCGTTCAGGACTTTGATAAAACCGTACAGAAAGCGGTGAACCGTGAGCAGGATGAAACCTTCATTCGTGACATGGTGTCGCGTGCTAAAACCTTGGGCTTCCGCTCAACCAACCTTGATTTGATTTATGGCCTTCCACACCAAAACGGTGAGACATTTGCGAAAACCCTGTCGCAAGTGCTTGAGATGAAGCCGGGACGCTTGTCTGTTTTCAATTATGCGCACCTACCATCGTTGTTTGCTGCTCAGCGTAAAATCAAAGATGAAGATTTACCGTCGCCACAAGTGCGTTTGTCCATGTTGGAGCAAACCATTGGTACGTTGACGAGTGAAGGCTACCAATTCATTGGTATGGATCACTTTGCGTTGCCGGATGATGAGCTTGCTGTGGCACAGCGTGAAGGAAACCTTCACCGCAACTTCCAAGGCTACACCACGCAAGGCGACTGTGATTTGCTGGGTTTGGGTGTGTCAGCGATTTCCATGATTGGTGATTGTTATGCTCAAAACCAAAAAGAGCTGAAGAAATATTACGGCCAAGTGGAAGAGCAACGTCATGCGCTGTGGAAAGGCGTCATGTTAGATGGCGACGATTTGTTGCGCCGTGAAGTCATTAAATCGCTGATCTGTAATTTCTATCTTGATAAGTCCGAGATTGAAGGCACCTATGACATTGAATTCGATAAGTACTTCGCTGAAGATTTATCGCTACTTCAGTGCTTCGTTGATGATGAGTTGGTGGACGTGGATGCGACAAGCATCAAGGTGACGCTGAAAGGCCGTTTACTGATCCGCAATATCTGTATGTGTTTTGACACCTACCTTCGCGATCGTGCACGCCAGCAGCAGTTCTCTCGAGTGATTTAATGTGATGAGTGACTGAAGGTGATCGCTACGCGAGTTAGCGAGATCACCAAAGACAAAAACGAAAAAAGCCGCTATCGCGGCTTTTTTCGATCTGGCGTTATTGCTTTGCGCTTACGCGCCGCTGCCTAGGCTGAATACAGCCAGTACCACAGCGAGAGCTGCCGCGGCCAGTTGACCTGGGCCCGCTGCTGCCATTTCATTCAGTGTAAATAGTGCGTCGAACATGAGCGTTTCATCCGGCGTGTTAAAAAATCGGCGGCATTGTACGTCAGCTTCGCTCAAAAAAACACCAGCAATTTGCTGGTGTTTTTTATAACGCTTAACCCTGACAGGCCTACCGTGCAGGGTGCTGCCATCAACGCATTGTTTTACATGCGTTTACGCGCGAGCGTGTGCTTTTTGCCTTTAGCGCTGCTTTTTCACTGGCGGACAAGTAAGCGATCTCGAGACCATTTTCTTGCAGCTGAATGATTTGCGCTTGGCTCAAACCTGCTTGAGGCGCAGCCACGTCATATTCGTGTGGCAGTTCAATACCAGAGACCGCAGGGTCATCGGTGTTTAGTGATGCCAAGATGCCATGCTCAAGGAAGGCTTTCACTGGGTGAGTTGCGAAGCTCTCGACAGTGCTGGTTTGCACGTTTGACGTTAGGGCGGATTCGATACCAATGCGGTGCTTGGCAAGGTAATCCATTAAGCGTGGATCTTGGATGGCTTTTACGCCGTGACCAATGCGGGTCGCGCCTAATTCGTTAATGGCTTGCCACATGCTTTCAGCGCCTGCAGCTTCGCCCGCATGCACGGTGACATTGAGTCCTGCTTTGCGTACTTTTGCGAAATGGTCGTTAAATTGCTCACCAGGCTGGCCAAGTTCATCACCGGCCAAATCAACGGCGACGAGGTGCTGTTTGAGTGCCAATAACGCATCCAATTCTTGCATGCAAGCGTCCACACCGAAGGTGCGGCTCATGATGCCAATCAGGTTGGTTTTCACGCCGAAATCTTGGCTACCGGCTTTTACACCGTCAATCACGGCTTCAACCACGCCTTGCACGGGCAGGTTATGCTTCATGGCCATGTAGTAAGGAGAAAAACGCAGCTCAGCGTAATCAATGCGGGCATTCAATGCGTCTTCGACATTCTCGTAAGCAACACGGCGCACCGCGTCTAGATCGCCAAGTACAGCGACACCCCAATCCAATTTGGACAGGAAGCCAACCAAATCAGGTTCGTTAGACATCACTTGTACGTGTGGACGAAGTGTTTCGATGGTGGTCGCAGGGAGCGCCATTCCGAACTTCTGACCCAGTTCCAAAATGGTATTAATACGAATATTGCCATCAAGGTGACGGTGAAGGTCCGTCAGTGGAAGGTGGGTTGCGATCATAGCCAAATATCCTTAAATCAACTTTTGAGAAGTATAAGGACTAAAAATAGGCGCGTCAGTAGATTGGTGAAGACAAACCACTCGATTGAGCGGTTTTGTTGTCAATGTTAACCAAAGTTGTTGATTTATTGCTCAGCGATAAAGAACCCAACCTATTCATCATGCGTAAGGGCGGTGACTGCCCTTACGCGAATAAGCTCATCGGTGAGTTTAAGGGATGTGCAGTTCTTTGAGTTTACGCGTCAGTGTGTTGCGCCCCCAACCGAGCAGTTTTGCAGCCTCTTGTTTGTGGCCTCGCGTGTGGCTGAGAGCCTCTTGTAACAAGATGCGCTCAAATTCAGGCAAAGCCTCTCTGAGCAGGTTGTCATCGCCGTTACCCAACGAATGCTTCGCCCACTGCGAGAGCGCAGATTGCCAACCGCCACCTTCGCCTTCTTCAAGGGTATCGGTCGGTTGCAGCAGTTCTGGCGGAAGGTCTTCGGGCAAAATTTCTTTGCCACTGCCCATCACGGTAAGCCAGCGACACGTGTTCTCGAGCTGACGCACGTTGCCCGGCCAAGCGAGGCCTGAAATGAGATCGAGCGTGCTGGCATGCAGCGATTTCACCTCGATATCGAGTTCGTCGGACGCACGCTTGAGAAAATGCTTGGCGAGCTGTCCGATGTCTTGGCGGCGTTCTCGCAGCGGGGGAAGGTGAACGCGAATAACGTTCAGGCGATGGAATAAATCTTCACGGAAGCTGCCTTCTGCCACCAATTTTTCGAGGTTTTGGTGCGTTGCGGCGATAATACGCACATCAACGTTAATCGCTGAATGCCCACCGACACGATAAAACTGCCCGTCCGCCAATACGCGCAGCAAGCGGGTTTGAATATCTAACGGCATGTCGCCGATTTCATCCAAAAACAGCGTGCCGCCATTGGCTTGCTCAAAACGGCCTTGGCGAATGCTATTCGCCCCAGTAAATGCGCCTTTCTCATGGCCAAACAATTCAGATTCAATCAAATCTTTCGGAATGGCCGCCATGTTCAAGGCGATAAACGCATTCTTGGCGCGTGGGCTATGACGGTGCAAGGCATGGGCAACTAACTCTTTGCCTGTGCCCGATTCACCGTTAATCAAGACGGAAATGGAGGAGCGGGATAAACGGCCGATGGCACGAAACACTTCCTGCATTGAGGGTGCTTCACCAATGATCTCCGGCACGGTTTCTTGTGATTCACGCGGAGAGCGCTGACGTTTTTGCTCTTGGCTGTGGGAAACAGCACGCTCAACCAAGGCAACGGCTTCGTCAATGTCGAAAGGTTTCGGCAAGTACTCGAATGCGCCTTTTTTGTAGGCACTCACAGCTGCGTCGAGATCCGAGTGTGCGGTCATGATAATGACGGGCAGGGTTGGGTATTCTTCTTGAAGGCGATTGAGCAGGGTAAAACCGTCTGTTCCCGGCATACGGATGTCTGAGACCAACACATCGGGCACTTCTCGGTTTAAGCCTTCTAACACGCTGTCTGCATCTGCGAACGTCTCACAGGCCAAGCCAGCGGCGTTTAGCGTGCGTTCTAATACCCAGCGAATTGAGCTGTCGTCATCAACGACCCAAATTAATCCTTTGCTCATGAGCTCCCCTTAGCGACGAATTGGTAACAAAATGGTGAAGGTGGTATGCCCCGGCCAGCTGCTGACATGAATGTTGCCTTTATGCTGATCAATGAGGTTTCGCGTAATAGAAAGGCCTAGCCCAGTGCCGCCAGCGCGTCCTGATACCATGGGGTAAAAGAGCGTGTCTTGAAGATCGGGGGCAATACCCGGGCCGTTATCCGAAATATCAATGCGGGCGGCAAGACGATGGCGCTGCCCGTTAATGACCACTTGATGTTCGGTACGCGTTCTAAGTGTGATTTCACCTTCGTGGGTGTTTAGTGCGTGCAGTTCTTGCAGTATTTGTGCGGCATTGCTGACCACATTCAGTATGGCTTGTTCCATCTGATCGGGGTCCATCTCTAGGTCGGGCAAGCTTGGGTCGTAATCTCTGACAATGGATATATCGCCAGATTCGAGTTCGACCAATTGGCGCACTTTCTCCAAGATGACGTGAATGTTCTCGTGTTGGCGATGTCCGGGTTTTTGTGGCCCCAATAAGCGATCGACCAAGTTCCGTAGCCGGTCAGCCTGTTCGATGATGATGCGCGTATATTCGTGCAGGCTTGGGTCCGGCAGCATTTTCTCCAGCAATTGCGCCGCGCCGCGTAAGCCCCCAAGTGGGTTTTTGATTTCATGCGCGAGGCCACGCACTAATTCTCGAGCGGCTTGCTGCTGGGCTTGCTGGGAGAGCTCTTTGCTGATGCGACGTTGATGCCCAATGGCTTTGATCTCAAGCAGCATGGATGGGCTGCGTTCCCACATTAATGGGCTCGCACTGAATTCGACTTTCCGCTGGTGGCCATCGATAACAAGTGTGACATCGCTGTCCGTGAGGCTTTGTCCGTTCTCGAGGGTTTCTTTGACCTGCACTAAATCGATGGAGCTGTGTTGCAGTAACTCTGTCAGAGGGTGATCGCGCAGGCGACGTGCACTTTGGCAGAACAATTGCTCAGCCGCAGGGTTGGCATAGGCCACGACAAGCTCGTTGTCGAGCACCAGCACTGCTGTGATCAGGTTGTCCATTACAGTTTCGGTCAGAGTAGCCACATCACCTTCCTAGTTTGAATGCACCATATTGGTGCATTCTAGTTTACGCGATAGTGCGTTGTTGTGCAGCGTTCGATATCAATTAATGGCATATCGAGAACTCTGTGTTTGTTACACCCCTACCGTGGTGTCGGTTTTGGCGCTTTAGGCTTTGTTGCTCGGTGCAAAAACACAGTCACTGACTGGGTTGCTGCAATTACCTTGCCATTTTGTAGTAATTGCACATTTAACTGGTGAGCACCTCGGTCTACGTTGTTGAGTTGCCAACGGTTAGCGCTTTGGGTTGATAGTTTTTCCCCGTCCATAACCAGGCGTAACGCTTGGTCTTTGCCCAAGGGTAAATCGGTATCGACCTTGATGCTGATGTTGCCTTCGTTGTTTCTAATCGTGGCTTCTTGGGAAGGCGAAACAAGGCGTACCGCGGTTGCCATGGCTGGGGCCTCTGGCTCTGGTGGTGCAGGAGGCGCATCGGGCGTGGGTATGTTTGTCTTTGTGGTTTGTTTTTCTAATGGCACCACATCAATCTGTATGTCGAGTTCTACGCTGACGTCGGGTGGTGCATCGCTAAAGTGCATGACGCCGTTCTCGTCTACCCAGCGGTAGTACTCATCGGACGCAATGGAAAGAGAAGGTGCACCAAAATAGAGCATTAGGCTTGAAAGCAGGAAAACACGGAACGAGCGCATCGTTTAACATCCTGAAGAGTAAAGTGTTATTTTGCGCCTGATCTTGTTTACGACAATAGAAAAAGGGCCCGCTTGTGAGCGAGCCCTTTGATCTGATATGAAACTGAATGTATTACACTGAGTAGTACAGTTCAAATTCCAATGGGTGCGTGGTCATGTTTACTTTTTCCACGTCCTGAGATTTCAATCCGATGTAAGAATCGATGAAATCGTCAGAGAATACGCCGCCTGAAGTCAAGAACTCACGATCTTCGTCAAGTGCTTTCAATGCAATTTCCAAAGACTCTGCAACTTTTGGAATCTCTGCTGCTTCTTCCGCTGGAAGGTCATACAAATCTTTGTCCATTGCATCGCCAGGGTGGATCTTGTTCTTGATACCGTCAAGACCTGCCATCAGAAGTGCTGCAAACGCCAAGTATGGGTTGGCTGCTGGATCTGGGAAACGCGCTTCGATACGGCGTGCTTTCGGGCTTGGTACCACTGGGATACGGATAGAAGCTGAACGGTTACGTGCAGAGTATGCAAGCATAACTGGCGCTTCGAAGCCTGGAACAAGACGTTTGTATGAGTTAGTTGCTGGGTTAGCAAAGGCGTTGATAGCACGTGCGTGCTTGATGATACCGCCAATGTAGTACAGCGCCATTTCAGATAGACCGCCGTATTTATCACCCGCAAACAAGTTCTGACCGTCTTTGTTCAAAGACATGTGAACGTGCATACCAGAACCGTTATCACCAACAAGTGGCTTAGGCATGAAGGTCGCAGTTTTACCAAATGCGTGTGCTACGTTGTGAACAACGTACTTGTAGATTTGGATTTCATCAGCTTTTGACGTCAACGTGTTGAAACGCGTTGCGATTTCGTTCTGACCTGCTGTTGCAACTTCGTGGTGGTGCGCTTCAACAACCAGACCCATCTCTTCCATAACCAGACACATTGCTGAACGGATGTCTTGTGATGAATCAACAGGTGCGACTGGGAAGTAACCGCCTTTCACGCCTGGACGGTGACCTTTGTTACCACCTTCAAAAGACGCACCGCTGTTCCAGCTCGCTTCTACATCATCAATTTTGTAGAAAGAACCTGACATGTCGGTGGCGAACTTCACGTCATCAAACAAGAAGAACTCTGGTTCTGGACCAACAAGCACGGTGTCTGCAATACCAGAAGCACGCATGTAGTCTTCAGCACGCTTTGAGATTGAGCGTGGGTCGCGATCGTAGCCTTGCATTGTTGCTGGCTCAAGAATGTCACAACGCACGTTTAGGGTGCTGTCTTCGGTGAACGGGTCAAGTACAGCAGTAGATGCGTCAGGCATCATTACCATGTCTGATTCGTTAATGCCTTTCCAGCCTGCTACGGAAGAACCATCAAACATTTTGCCGTCTTCAAAGAAGTCTGCATCAACTTGATGTGCTGGGATTGAGATGTGCTGCTCTTTACCTTTGGTATCGGTAAAACGCAGATCAACAAATTTCACTTCGTGCTCTTGGATTAAGGCAAGTACGTTTTCTACTGACATGTGAATAAACCTCCGGTGTCAATTATCTCTAAATTGGCTAAGCAGCTTGTTTCGCTCAGACAAAAAATGAATCTGTATGCTACTAAGCGAAAAGCGTGCCAAGTTTTAAAACCCTGTTACTGCCTGATTTTGGGTCATCTTGTCCGCAAAATACCGCCAGTAATGTTCACTTTTGGTGCGCGTCCGCACTGTTTTGGTGCATCTAAAAAGAATGCGTGTCCAATCCCTTCATTCAGCAGCGGTTGCCTCATGTTGTCAATCAATGTTGGGGGTGAGAAACATGAGCGATGTTGTACCTGTGATCTCGATCGGAAAGCTGATGCATGATGCTATCTAGCACAGAGATGACCCGCTAAAGGCGCAAAGACAGGGGATGCGACTATATTAAGAGGGGCTAAAAGTGTGTCATCACTAAGGCGAGGCGAATATAAATTGGTCCTAGGTCACATTGTTGAAGTGTTTTGAGTAAGAATCTGTTAAATTACGGTCGTTTTTTTAATCAAGTGGCGATGAATGCCTCTAGTAATGTAGCTAGAGTGCCTTTTGCGACACATCTTTTTTGAGTGAAAGAGAACCCATGTCTACGTTACAGTTAGATAAACTAAGAAATATCGCGATTATCGCGCACGTTGACCACGGCAAAACTACCTTGGTTGATAAGCTGCTTCAGCAGTCTGGCACCCTGGAAACCCGTGGCGAGCACGAAGAACGTGTCATGGACTCGAACGACATCGAGAAAGAGCGTGGTATCACCATTCTTGCGAAAAACACCGCAATTAACTGGAATGATTACCGCATCAACATCGTTGATACTCCAGGACACGCCGATTTCGGTGGTGAAGTTGAGCGTATCATGTCGATGGTTGACTCGGTTCTTCTGATTGTTGATGCCGTTGATGGTCCAATGCCACAAACCCGTTTCGTAACGCAAAAAGCGTTCGGTCACGGTTTGAAGCCAATTGTTGTTATTAACAAGATTGACCGTCCAGGCGCACGTCCTGATTGGGTTATGGATCAGGTATTTGACCTGTTCGACAACCTTGGTGCAACTGACGAACAACTGGATTTCCAAGTGGTTTACGCATCAGCACTAAACGGCTGGGCGACGTTGGAAGAAGGCGAAACTGGCGAGAACATGGAACCGTTGTTCCAAGCTATCGTTGACAACGTTTCTGCTCCAAAAGTTGATTCTGAAGGTTCACTGCAGATGCAAATCTCTCAGTTGGACTACAGCTCATACGTTGGTGTTATCGGTGTTGGCCGTGTAACACGTGGTTCGGTTAAGCCTAACCAACAAGTGACCATCGTTGGTGCAGACGGCAAAACCCGTAACGGTAAAGTCGGCACTGTACTGGGTTACCTTGGCCTTGAGCGTCATGACATCGATCAAGCACACGCGGGTAACATCGTTGCAATTACAGGTCTTGGCGAGATGAAAATCTCTGACACTATCTGTGATGTGAACGCTGTTGAAGCGCTGCCACCATTGTCTGTTGACGAACCAACCGTGACCATGACTTTCCAAGTCAACACCTCTCCTTTTGCAGGTAAAGAAGGTAAGTACGTGACGTCACGTAACATCCTTGAGCGTCTGCAAAAAGAATTGGTTCACAACGTTGCATTGCGCGTTGAAGAAACTGACAACCCAGATCGCTTCCGTGTTTCAGGCCGTGGTGAACTTCACCTGTCTATCCTGATCGAAAACATGCGTCGTGAAGGTTTCGAGCTAGCAGTATCTCGTCCAGAAGTAATCATCAAAGAAGAAGACGGCCAGAAAATGGAACCGTTTGAAACCGTAACCATCGACGTATTGGAAGAAAACCAAGGCGGCGTAATGGAGAAAATCGGTCTTCGTAAAGGTGAACTGACTGACATGTCTCCAGACGGTAAAGGCCGTGTGCGCATGGACTTCATCATGCCTTCACGTGGTCTGATCGGTTTCCAAACTGAATTCCTGACGTTGACTTCAGGTTCTGGTTTGATTTACCACACGTTTGATCACTACGGTCCAATGAAACCTGGCATTATCGGTCAGCGTAAAAATGGCGTATTGATTTCTAACGCAACGGGTAAAGCACTGACTTACGCACTGTTTAACCTGCAAGAGCGTGGCCGTTTGTTTGCTGAACACGCAGATGAAGTTTATGAAGGTCAAGTTATCGGTATCCATAACCGTTCTAACGACCTGACTGTTAACTGTCTGAAAGGTAAGCAGCTGACCAACGTTCGTGCATCTGGTACTGACGAAGCTCAAACACTTTCACCTGCTATCAAGTACACCCTTGAGCAAGCACTAGAATTCATCGATGACGACGAATTGGTAGAAGTAACACCAGAAAGCATCCGTATCCGTAAGAAACTTCTTACTGAGAACGAGCGTAAACGCGCAAGCCGCGGGTAATGTATTTACCAACGCTAACGCTATCGTGACTTAACGGTAGCGAATAAAAAAGCCTCCATGATTGGAGGCTTTTTTGTATCTAACGTTTTTTATTCCTGAGCATCCCAACATGACATAGCGTAAGAGGCTGTTCTGGAATAGATGGCTTACTTGGCGAATCGGTTGTATAGGAACAACAAGATAAGCGCGCCAACGGTTGCCATCACAATGCTACCTAGGCTTAGACCGCCAGCAGTGCCAAGGCCAAGCAGTGAACTCACCCAGCCGCCGACAACCGCACCAGCGATACCCAGTAGCGTGGTCATAATGAAACCACCACCGTCTTTCCCAGGCATAATCCACTTCGCCAAGATGCCGGCAAGTAGCCCAAGAATGATCCAAGAAATAATACCCATGTGTTCTCCTCCGAGTTGAGAGACGGCGAATATCCATCAGCGGTGACCTATGGTTCAAGCCGCGTGGTGTATTCATACCGTTGAATACAGGCAAGAAGTTGCCTGCACACACGATAAGGGAAAACGGTTACATGGGATGTTTCACTTATAAGAAACAGCCAATCCTTAATTAGTTCTTCAATGTGGCGAGGAAGCGCTCAGACTCATTGATGGCTGCCTGCATGTCTTTGATTGCAAGGTTGATATCATCTTCTAGCCCAGCAAACTCGCCTTTGAGTGCACCAATGGCTGCAGCATTTAAGTTATGTTTGAGGTACAAGCTGTTGTCCCGAAGTGTATCGAGCACAGGCTCCATTTTGCTTTCAGCTTTTCGCATAGCGGCGAGCATTTGGGTGTAGCTGCGCTCTGTGTTTTTCAGTTTACGTTCACTCTCACGGCGCAATTTTGCACTTGAATACAAAGACAATTCTTCCTGCCACTCGTCAAACAATGCATCAGAGACATCTTCGACCGCCTCAATGCGCTCTTTTACGTTTTCAACTGTGGCTTCGCTCTCTTCGTATTGGTCATTGATGGTGTTATACATGGCTTCTAATTCACCACCATCGAAATTGGTCAGGGCAGTGAGTGCTTCAAGCGCACTCGTGAATTGCTCACTGGCTTCTTGTTGCGCTTCTGAGGCCGCTTCAACGCGATCGGCCATAATGTCACGCTTGTGAACGCCAACCTTTTCCATGGTTGCGTAGTACGCAGACTGACAGCCTGACAAAGCGAAAATAAGAAATAGGGTGGTGAGTAGACGCACGGTAAACTCCTTTACGCATTCGTGTATGATTAGGTTTCTTAACAAAGATTATATTAATAACAAACTATGGTTGAAGCTGTGGAACGACTCAAGCATTCATTGCCCAAGGTGGGGCAGACGTTATTCGCTTTCGCAAGACACTTGGTGTCGCGAGTAAGTCACGATCGATTGACGGTTAATGCCGGCTATATGGCGTACGTCACTTTGTTATCTCTTGTGCCGCTGATCACTGTGGTACTTTCGGCACTCTCAATATTCCCAAGTTTTGCGGGCGCGGGCGATGAAATCAAATCTTTTGTCCTGCATAACTTTGTTCCTGCATCGGGGGAAGCGCTCGAGAAATACCTTGATGAGTTTGTGTCGAATGCTGGGCGAATGACCGCAGTGGGTGTCGCTTTCCTGTTCGTTGTTGCCTTGATGATGATTTCAGCGATCGACAAAATCTTAAACTACATCTGGCGTGTGCAGCACAAGCGGGCACCGGTTATTTCGTTTTCTATTTATTGGATGGTGCTGACATTGGGCCCCGTGTTGGTGGGCACCAGCCTCGGTGTAAGTTCTTACCTTGGTTCATTGAATTTGCTCAATGTGGAAGGTACTGAGCAATGGATCCCGTCACTGCTTCGCATGTTGCCGTTCTTATTAACCACTATCGCTTTCTTTGGGCTTTACACCTTGGTGCCTAATCGTCCAGTGGTACTTTGGCATGCGCTGACAGGTGCGGTTTCCGCAAGCTTGTTGTTTGAACTCAGTAAGAAGGGGTTCGCCATCTATGTGTCGAAATTTCCGTCTTATGAGCTGATTTATGGCGCGCTGGCGGTGGTGCCGCTGTTGTTTGTTTGGGTGTACCTCAGTTGGTGCATCGTATTGCTTGGCGCGGAAGTGACCGCCTCGCTGGGTGAGAAAAAGTTGTGGCATGTTGAGGAGCCGTCAACAAACGAACAACTTACTGATAATTAAGATGATAAGAGAGGGGCTGGTATGATTGCGCTGATCCAGCGAGTCAGTGAAGCACGCGTCGTGGTAGACGGTGATGTGGTGGGTGCGATTGATCATGGGCTACTGGTGCTGTTGGGTGTTGAAAAAGGGGATGACGACAAAAAAGCGCATCGCTTACACGAGAAAGTTCTGGGTTATCGCATTTTTGGTGATGACGAAGGGAAAATGAATTTGAACGTGCAACAAGCGGGTGGTCAGGTGTTGGTGGTGTCGCAATTTACGTTAGCCGCCGATACAAAAAAAGGGATGCGTCCTAGTTTTAATGGAGCACCGCCAGCGGAAGCTGACAGACTGTACCAATTGTTTTCGCAGTATTGCCGTGACAGCGGTGTTCATACTGAGAACGGCGTGTTTGCTGCTGACATGAAAGTCAGCCTAACCAATGATGGTCCTGTCACTTTCTGGCTTCAGGCTTAAAGGTTTACTTCAGGTTCGCAAGGAGAGCTGCGAAATGTTTCGATTGATCACACCAACGAAGGAAGACGAATTGAATGCGTACTTCCATTTTCGCTGGCAGATGCTGCGCGAACCTTGGTGTCAGCCAGAAGGCTCTGAGCGTGATGCCTACGATGTCGGTGCGATTCACCGCATGATCGTGGATGCCAAAGGCGAGCCGATTGCGATTGGTCGTTTGTACATTAGCCCAGATAACGACGGGCAGATTCGCTACATGGCGGTTTCCCCTGATTATCGAAAGCGCGGTCTTGGTGCGCTGATCTTGATGGCGCTCGAATCACTTGCGCGCCAAGAAGGGGCAAAACGCCTTGTATGTAACGCCCGCGAAGATGCCATTGGGTTTTACAGTGGTAACGGTTTTGTCAGCCAAGGTGAATTGAACGAAGAGCGTGGCCCTGTACGCCATCAACAAATGCTCAAACCCCTTGATATGATGTCTGATGTTGTTCGCCGTCCAGAATGGTGCAGTGAGCTTCAGAAACGCTGGCAAACACAAATCCCGATCAGCGACAAAATGGGCATTCGTATCACTCAGTTCACGGGCTACCGTTTTGAAGTGTCCGCGTTGCTTAACGCTAACCTGAATCCTCATGATTCCATGTTTGCTGGCAGTGTGTTTAGCATGGCAACCCTCACGGGGTGGGGGATGGTGTGGTTATTGATGAAAGAGCGACAGCTCACCGCAGGTATCGTATTAGCAGATAGCCACATTCGTTATCGAAAACCGATCACTGAGCGTCCACGTGCCGTGGTATCCCTTGATGGACTAAGCGGCGATTTAGACCGCTTAGCGGATGGGCGAAAAGCCCGTGTGAAATTGGAAGTGACGCTCTACAGCGGCGACGAGATTGCGGGTGTGTTTGCAGGCACCTATATGTTGGTGCCTGAAGAAAGCACGTCACATCAACACCAAACGCCGACGCAAACCTTGCTGTTTGGGTAAGCGATCAGCAAGCGTGCTGATGAACAACAACACCGCACTAACGAAAAAAGCGCGAAATCTTCGCGCTTTTTTGTGTCTGACGTTTGTCCCGTCCTGAGATACGTTGGCAAAGAGGGGGATTTTTCCCGCTAGTCGATCTCCAAGATATTGCTTTTTAACGTGTTGTTTGACAGCTTTCCATCTCGGGTCACTAAATCCCACTCACCAGAAAGTTCGGTTTTTTCATTGTCATCTTCAATGGTTGTAGGCGTGATGTGGATGCGTCCTCTGTCGGCGGTAATGGCAATGTCTCCCATGACCAAAGGCAACGCCACGGCATCTTGAGCACGCTCGGTGCCCATGAACACATTCAGAATGTCTTGAGACAACGTTGTTCCTGGCGAGCGAGAAAAGAGGACTCGGTGCGGCGTTGCATTCAAGGTGCCAGTCAAACTGTATGCAAAGCTGTCGTTGCTTGCTGCAAGGCCAGAAAACGCCGCGTATACGTCATGCTCACCGGATAGCGGTAAATTAATATCAAGCCACTGTTGATAAAGCGTGGTTGGAATACTGAGGCCTTGTGCCTTCATCTCCCAAGGTCGACTTGGGTTGGCTAAATCGACCTTGGCGGTTGCGTTCAACTGGCCTTGACGGAATGACAATGACAACGTGTCCAATTGCCATACTCCATCATTGACGGACATGCTCGCATGCGGTGCTGAGACTGAAACGCGATTCACGCTGGCGGCTTTCATGCTGACGGTGAGGTCGCCTTGCCACATGCCTGAGCGTTGCTTTTCTCGCAGTGATAACGCATTGCCCCGCAAATTGATGCCAATGAACTGCAGCGGGAAGTTCACATCGGGCACGGTAACATTGGTGTGTCGCACTGAAAGTGACGCTATTCGAATATCATTCAGCGCTGACCATGCTGTTTTTAGTGTGCTAAATAAGGGCGCCTGGAGCGTAAGGTCAAACCCATTAACCACCAAGGTGTCGAGTTGTATACTTGTCTTGCTGATGTCACCAGCAAACGAGATAAAGCCTTCGTCGTTAATCTTGGAGGAGAATGCGTTAACGCGCAGAAGATCAGGAGAAAGTGAAAACTCACCCAATGCGTCCGTCAGCACCCACGTGTCGTAACGCAGCAAGTTTGCGTTGAATGATAACAACGAGGGTACGTTGCTGTTGGCCCACGTCAGTTCGCCGTTTTTTACCGTCATGGATTGCGCGGAAAGGTTGAGGTGGTCAATGCTCAGCGTGGGCATTTCAGCACTGACATCGAGCAGGTCGAGCCTGCGAATGTCCATGGAATAGTGTTGAGAAAAAGCCTGCCATTGCGAGGACAGTGCCGACAAAGCCTCTGAAGGTTCGATCCGGGCGTCACTTACGCCAAGTTGGTGAACGGTCCAATGGTCGTTTGCATCAAGGGTGGCGCTACCTGTGATGTTGCCAAAAATGCTGTTGAAGGATAATCCCCACACTTCCCATATATCATCCCGCTTTTCGCTGTCGAGCAGCAAGTTCGAGAGTGTCTGACCTTGAAGTGAAATGTGAGGCGCCGAAAATTGAAACTTGCCGTTCCACGTCCCCCACTCTTTTTCACTGTTTTGCCAATTCGACAGTTGAACGTCGGCTTGAGAGAAAGACAGTCCATCGCTGTCATAGGCCAAATCATCCAGTGCAATGTGTTTTACCGACAACGTACTTGGTACCCATTCAGGCAGAGTGTCGTCGATGGTGGCGCCACGAATCACCAGGCTTTTTAGCACGAGCTGTCCGGTGAGGCTATCGAGAGGCGAGACGGTGAAAGACAGGTATGCGACAGACTCACCACGATTGTCCTGAAACAGTTCTGGGTCATCAAATGCAACGCTAAAAGGCGAAAGGATGTCGTACTCAAGCGCATTGGCATTGAGCTGATAAGGCGTAAGCGTGCTAACAACGCGTTGCACCATAGGTAAACCAT
Organism: Enterovibrio norvegicus; assembly: GCF_002876705.1. Lineage (GTDB taxonomy): Bacteria > Pseudomonadota > Gammaproteobacteria > Enterobacterales > Vibrionaceae > Enterovibrio > Enterovibrio norvegicus_B. Next base: position 76,094 of record NZ_MDAG01000025.1, read on the forward strand.
ATGACGTGTGTAGAACCGTCAGGAAGGTGCACAGTGCAACAACGAGCACGATGAGTAGCGACGTGAGCAACTTTGCAAGCAAACGCATGTGGAGATGATCTCTTTAAATACTCAAACCAAGGATAACGATGAACCTGAGTTTGTGAGGAATACGCATGGGTCGGGTTCACACCCGCATAGTGTGTTGAGGTTGGCGTAAAAAGGTCTGTTATTCAAGCCGAAAGCGGCAAGGGCGTGAGACAACATGAAAAGAAACGAGGATCACATCGGCGGGAAAAAGAAAGCCCCCAGTTGGGGGCTTTCATCTGCAAGTTTGTTTTAGTCGAGTTGTGGACCCGCTTTAACCAATGCTTTGCCTTCGTCGTTGTCAGTATACTCAACGAAGTTGTTGATAAAGCGCTGCGCCAAATCTTCCGCTTTGCTTTCCCACTGTAGCGGGTCAACATACGTGTCACGTGGATCCAAGATGCCTGAATCAACACCTGGCAGGCTGGTAGGCACTTCCAGATTGAACGTTGGGATGATTTTTGTTTCTGCTTTCTCGATAGAACCATCAAGGATAGCGTCGATAATGCCGCGTGTATCTTTGATTGAGATACGTTTGCCTGTGCCGTTCCAACCGGTGTTAACCAAGTAAGCTTCTGCGCCAACGGCTTCCATGCGTTTAACCAGTACTTCTGCGTATTTGGTAGGGTGAAGCGTCAGGAACGCTTTACCGAAACATGCAGAGAACGTTGGTGTCGGCTCAGTGATACCACGTTCAGTACCTGCTAGTTTGGCCGTGAAGCCAGACAAGAAGTGGTACTTGGTTTGCTCTGGAGTCAGTTTAGATACAGGTGGCAATACGCCGAATGCATCCGCAGACAAGAAGATCACTTTGTTTGCGTGACCGCCTTTCGATACGGGTTTAACGATGTTTTCAATGTGGTAGATAGGGTAGGAAACACGGGTGTTCTCCGTTTTCGAACCGTCATCAAAATCGATAGAGCCATCTTTACGAACGGTAACGTTCTCTAGCAGTGCATCACGACGGATTGCATTGTAGATATCAGGCTCAGCTTCTTTCGATAGCTTGATGGTTTTCGCGTAGCAACCCCCTTCAAAGTTGAAGACACCGTTGTCATCCCAACCATGTTCGTCATCACCGATAAGCTCACGCTTAGGATCGGTAGACAGGGTGGTTTTGCCTGTACCAGAAAGACCGAAGAAAATCGCAACATCGCCTTCTTTGCCCATGTTTGCAGAACAGTGCATGGATGCAATGTCTTGCAAAGGCAGGAAGTAGTTCATCATTGCGAACATGCCTTTCTTCATTTCGCCGCCGTACCATGTACCGCCGATCAATTGCATTTTCTCGGTCAGGTTAAATACTGTGAAGTTTTCAGAGTTCAGACCATGCTCTTCCCACTTCTCATTGACGCACTTAGCACCGTTCATTACCACGAAATCAGGTTCAAAGTTTTCCAGCTCTTCTTCTGTTGGGCGGATAAACATGTTTTTAACGAAGTGTGCTTGCCAAGCAACTTCTGTGATAACGCGAATGCATAAGCGAGTATCAGGGTTTGCGCCACAGTAGCCGTCAACGACGAACAGACGCTTGCCAGATAGTTGGGTTGTCACAAGGGCTTTCAGATCATCCCAGACATGCTGTTCGATCGCTTTATTATCATTAGCGCCTTGATCTGACCACCATAGGGTATTTTCAGTGGTGGCATCTCGTACGATGTATTTGTCTTTCGGAGAGCGACCAGTAAAAATACCAGTATCGACCGACACTGCACCTAGTTCGGTAACAACGCCTTTCTCATATCCTTCAAGCTCAGCTTTTGTTTCTTCAGTAAAGAGTTGCTCATAACTTGGGTTACGAATTACTTCCTTAACATTGTGTAAGCCGTGCAGTGACAAATCCATATTTCTTGCAACCTTTTTCTCGACGTTCATGACAGTCATAGGTGCTCCTTGGGTAAGATGTGTTTAACTGTCGTCCATGCTAGCAACCTGAACTAGGTAATTCAGAGAGTTAATTCAAAAAATAACCACAAACAAATTAAGGGAATGTAATACTCTTAACCAGTCTGTACCTTTTATATTACCGCCATGTTAAGCACTTGTGCCACTCGATATCGGTTATTATTTGTACAAAATTAAGCAGTTGAAGGTCGGCGTGTTTTTTTTAGGAAAGAGGCGAGAAAGAGAACAAAAATCGGCCAGGAGGCCGATTTTTGTTGGTTTTTTGTGCGTTAATTATTTAAGGAAAATATTAATGCATAGAATCTGATGATGGACTGTTTTGATCGAAAATTGCTTTAATATCAACACTGTCGAATTCATAGTCCGTGCCACAATAATCGCAGTGAAGTTTGAGATTTCCTGTCTCAACGACCATTTTCTCAACTTCTTGGCGTTCAATTGCAGCAATCGCAGAAGCACTGCGCTCACGAGAGCATGTACACTTGAATGTCACGTTTTTCGGCTCGAAGACTTTTACATTTTCTTGGTGATAAAGTCTGTAAAGAACGTCTTCAGCGGCCAAAGTGAACAATTCTTCGTTCTTCACCGTGTCAGTTAATTGCGCAAGGTGGTCGAAATCTTCGTCACTTCCTTGGCCATCTGGCATCACTTGAAGCAACATGCCTGACGCATGGTTTTTACCGTCAACGTCACCCGTGCGAAGCCACAAACGTGTTTTTAGCTGCTCAGAACGCTCAAAGTAATCTTCAATACATTCTTGAAGGGTCTCGCCTTCCAAGCCAACGATACCTTGGTAACGTTCACCTTTCTCAGGTTCAATCGTGATCACGATTTGCCCTTTGCCGATCATGCCTTGCAAGGTGATGTCGTCAGCAAGCTCTCCATGCCAACGCGCTGTGCCACGAAGCACTTGTTCGTGGTTACCGTTGATAACCACAAGGGGTACGGGACCGTCACCTTGGATTTGTACGGTAATGCTGCCTTCAAATTTCAAGGTCGCTGTAAGCAAGCTGGTCGCAACCATAAGCTCACCGAGCAGGTTCTTAATGGGAGCAGGGTATTCCTTGCTGCCTGTGAGTTGTTCAAAAGAGTCAGATAATTGAACCAGTTCGCCGCGTACTGAAACGCCATCGAACAAGTAACGGTGCAGACTGTCTTGTGCCATGGGATAACTTCTCCGGCGTTAATCGTTACTGTTTTTAAATTTGATAATATCGCGTCGCTGCTTTTTGTCAGGTCGGCGTTCTGGGCTCGGGTTGTGCGCATTGAGTTTGCGTTCGAGGCTCTTTTGCTCGCGCAATGTCACGCTGGCATCGGTTTCGCTATAGAGCGCTTGTGCTTCTGGGGCACCACGTCGATGTTCGCTGAGCTGCTCAACCACGATGGTTTTTTCTTCAGCACCTTGGCGCAGTCGGATTTCCGCACCGACTTCAACCAATTTGCTCGGTTTTGACCGCTGGCCGTTATAATGAACTTTGCCACCGTCAATCATGTTTCTCGCCAAGTTTCGTGTTTTGTAAAAGCGCGCGGCCCACAACCACTTGTCTAGGCGAACTTGCAAATTTTGGTCGGAATTGTCGTGTTTTGAACCCACTAAACACTCCTTTACATTCAGGTGGCTAAACTTACCACAATTGGTTAATACGATCAGCATCACAATTCAGGGCTCGATATGGTGTCGATCCGTCTAACTTTCAAGCCGAGATGGAATCATTCAGTCAAAAATCAGTTCTGTATTATCGGCAATTGGTCTGAAAAAAGGTAAATTGTTGAGTCATACTAATGATTCCTGCATCAAGGCGCTAAAAACAGTCAACATATTGGTTGCCAATGCATTGCTGATGTAATTAGACAGGAAAAGCATGTTTGCAAATTTCGGGATGAAGCGCTTAGGGAACTTTGCGCCGCCACAATTAGGAAAGGACGCTCCTGCCTCGGCAGCGAAGTGGGTGACACGGATATTGCTATTTATACTGGCATGGACGTTAGGCCGCTTGCTATGGGTATGGTTTGTACCCGCTGACGCGACGGTTGTTTCTTCTGCACCCTCTCAAGTTTCGGTTGGACAAGTCACACCTGCCTATCAAATCGATCAGATCGTTAATCATAATATTTTTGGGCGCTTCAGCGAAAAAACAGCGCCAGCCCCTAAAAAACCTGAGCCAGTGGTTGATGCCCCGCGTACCCGTCTGAATCTGACGCTTGTCGGATTGGTGGCGAGTTCTGAACCTGAGCGTGGTTTGGCGGTGATCGCAAACCGTGGCTCGCAAAAAACCTATGGTATTGGCGAAGCCATTGAAGGAACTCGCGTTACTTTGCGTCAAGTTTTGAACGACCGCGTCATTTTACGCAATAACGGACGAGATGAAGCTTTGATGTTGGCGGGTGTCGATTACAATGCGCGCGGCCAAACCAAGCCAGCGACGCGTCAAAAAGCGTCTGCGCCTGTCAGACGAAATACAGGCAAGCCAGATCTTAGTAATGTGAAGGCGGAAATCCTGAGTAACCCGCAAGCGTTACTGAAATACATCACCTTGTCTCAAGAGCAGGGTGAAAATGGATTAGTTGGGTATCGCATCGGTCCTGGTAGCGATAGCCGTTTATTTGATGAGGCGGGTTTGAAGTCCGGAGACGTAGCAGTTGGCCTTAACGGTGCTGACCTAACAAACCCTGCTGAAATGAACCGTATTTGGCAAAGCTTGTCTGATGCCTCAGAGATCAGTCTCACCGTTCAGCGCGACGGTCAGTTGCACGACATTTATATCAGCCTGTAAGTAGGACTGGAAACGGAGAACAGAGTGGATACGTGGAAGAAACGTAAAACGTGGCTAGTCGCCGGCGTGTTAGCGATGCAAAGCATGGGCGCATGGGCCGCTGAATTCAGTGCCAGTTTTAAAGGAACGGACATCCAAGAATTTATCGAGATTGTTGGTCGTAACCTAGAAAAAACCATCATTGTCGATCCCGCTGTACGCGGCAAAGTGAATGTACGTAGCTATGACGTCCTGAACGATGATCAGTATTACCAGTTCTTCCTCAACGTGCTTGAGGTTTACGGGTTTGCTGTGGTTGAGATGGAAAACGGTGTGTTGAAAGTCATTCGCGATAAAGACGCGAAGCAGGCAGCCGTTCCCGTTGTCGGTGATGACAACACCATCCAAGGTGATGCGGTTATTACGCGCGTTGTGTCGGTGAAAAACGTAACCGTACGTGAATTGTCTCCTTTGCTACGTCAACTTATCGACAATGCGGGTGCGGGTAACGTTGTTCACTACGACCCGGCAAACGTCATTATGATCACCGGCCGTGCTGCGGTTGTGAATCGACTGGCTGAAATCATTGATCGTGTGGACAGGGCGGGTGATACGGAAGTTGAGATCGTTAACCTTAACCACGCGTCGGCATCTGAAATGGTACGTATCGTTGAAAGCTTGCACAAACAAGCAGACGGTAAAAATACCCCAGCATTGTTGCAACCAAGTTTTGTTGCTGATGAGCGCACTAACTCAATTCTCGTCTCTGGCGAACCTCAGGTTCGTGAGCGTATCCGTAACCTAATTCGTCAACTTGACCGCGAAATGGCTACCACGGGCAACAACCGTGTTGTGTACCTGCGTTATGCAAAAGCCGAAGACGTGGTTGATGTCCTTCAAGGTGTGTCTGACAACCTGATTGCTGAAAAGCAGGGCGGTCAGAAATCTGGCGGAGCACAAGCGGGCAAGGACGTGAAAATCTCTGCACACAAAGGCACTAACGCCCTCGTGATCACTGCGCCGCCCGATATCATGCGTGCCCTTGAAAGTGTCATTTCACAGCTTGATATTCGCCGAGCACAAGTGCTTATCGAAGCCATGATTGTTGAAATTTCTGAAAGCGACGGTGCAAACCTTGGCGTTCAGTGGGGTTCGCTTGATGGTGGTGGTATCCAGTTTGGTAATACGGGTGTACCGATCACCAACTACCTTGCGGCACAAGAGCAAGCTAAAGACACCACCACAACTGAAACACAATTTGATAGAGATAATATTGCCGTGCAGGTTCCTGTTACTGAAGCTGGTGACCCAACGGCGATTGCTGAAGTGTTAGGCGGCGTGAGCGGCTTGGCGGCGGGTGTTGTGTTTGGTGATTGGACTGCGTTGGTCACAGCGGTATCGTCCAACAGCGATTCGAACATTCTGTCTTCACCGAGCTTGATGGTGCTCGACAACGAAGAAGCCTCATTCATCGTCGGTGAAGAAGTGCCGGTTGTGACAGGTTCTGCAACAGGCTCCAATAATGACAACCCATTCCAGACCGTTGAACGTAAAGACGTGGGTATCAAGCTGAAGGTAACGCCTCAAATCAATGAAGGTGATTCTGTTCAGCTCAGCATCGAACAGGAAATTTCTAACGTACTGGGCGCAAGTGGCGCAGTAGACATTCGCTTTGGTAAACGCCAACTTACAACGTCGATTTTGGCGGCTGACCAGCAAATGATCGTGTTGAGTGGTTTGATTGATGAACAAACCAATGAAAGCGAGCAGAAAGTGCCAATCTTGGGTGATATTCCATTCCTTGGTCACCTGTTCAAATCTACGTCTTCAGGTAAAACAAAACGTAACTTGATGCTGTTTATCAAGCCGACGATCATTCGCACCGGTTTGACGGCTGACGGCATTACGCAGCGCAAGTACAACTACATTCGTGCAGAGCAAATTTACCGCGCGCAAGAAGAAGTGAAACTGATGCCGGGAGTGACGACGCCAGTGCTACCTGAGTTTGGTAACGATCTGACCATGCCTGCAGAAATCCGTGCCATTTTATCGGAACTGAGGTAAACGCGATGGATGAGCTGCCAGCAGTTTCTGATGAAGTACTTGAGCAAGTCATGCCTATCTTGGCATTACGTCTGCCGTTTGGTTTTGCGAAACGTCATGGCGTGATGGTTGAGCGTACCGATACCGGTTGGTTGATGTATTACAAAGACCAGCCGCGTGCAGAAGTATTGATGGAAGTGCGTCGTGTGCTTGGGCAATCTTTTACGCCGATCCAACTGCGTGTTGAAGATTTCGATCCCAAGCTGACGCAACTCTATCAACGTGATTCGTCGGAAGCACAGCAATTGATGGAAGACATCGGTGCGGACAGTGATGATTTCTTTGCCTTGGCAGAAGAGCTGCCGCAAAGCGAGGATTTGCTGGAATCGGAAGACGATGCGCCGATCATCAAATTGATCAACGCCATGCTGGGTGAGGCGATCAAAGAAACCGCGTCTGATATTCACATTGAAACGTTTGAGAAAACCCTGTCGATCCGTTTTCGTGTCGATGGCGTGCTTCGCGAGGTGTTAAGCCCAAGTCGCAAACTGGCGCCGCTGCTCGTGTCGCGTATCAAAGTTATGGCGCGTCTCGACATTGCCGAAAAGCGTGTACCGCAAGATGGCCGAATTTCACTGCGCATTGGTGGCCGTGCCGTCGATGTGCGTGTGTCCACCATGCCATCGTCTCACGGCGAGCGTGTGGTGTTGCGTCTACTTGATAAAAATGCCACCCAGCTTGACCTCGAAAGTTTGGGCATGACGCGTTCGGTGCATGATAGCTTCCAAACGCTCATTAAACGCCCTCATGGTATTTTGCTCGTCACTGGCCCAACCGGTTCGGGTAAATCCACGACCTTGTATGCGGGTTTGACCGAACTTAACAGCGCTGAACGTAATATTTTGACGGTAGAAGATCCGATCGAATTTGATATCGACGGTATCGGTCAAACGCAGGTCAATGCCAAAGTCGACATGACCTTTGCTCGCGGTCTTCGCGCTATTTTGCGTCAAGATCCAGATGTCGTGATGGTCGGTGAGATCCGTGACCTAGAAACCGCGCAGATTGCGGTTCAAGCCTCGTTAACGGGTCACTTGGTACTGTCAACCTTGCACACTAACACCGCCGTGGGTGCGATCACGCGTTTGCGTGATATGGGCATTGAGCCTTTCCTCGTGTCTTCGTCATTGTTGGGTGTGCTTGCACAGCGTCTTGTTCGTACATTATGCCAAGACTGCAAAGAGCCGTATGAAGCGGATGCGCCAAGCAAATCTTGGTTTGGTATGTCGGAAGATGAATCGCTGACCTTGTATCGTCCAAGTGGCTGTAAGCACTGTAACAACAAAGGCTATCGTGGCCGTACCGGTATTCACGAGCTGCTGGTGGTGGATACGCACGTACAAGAGCTGATCCACAACGAAGAAGGTGAGCAAGCCATTGAGCGTTATGCTCGCCAACATTCGCCAAGCATTCGTGCCGATGGTTTGATGAAAGTCAGGCTCGGCCAGACCACGCTCGAAGAAGTCCTTCGCGTTACGCGGGAGGGGTAATGGCAGCGTTCGAATACAAAGCACTTAACCCTAAAGGTCGCACCATCAAAGGTGTGATTGAGGCCGACACCGCCCGTCTTGCAAGGCAAATGCTGCGCGAAAAAGGCTTGGTTCCCGTTGATATAGCCCAAACGCGTGAGAAAGAGCAGCAACAGCAGCGATCTCAATCCGTGGGTTTCCAACGTGGAATCAGCACCAGTGAGTTGGCGTTGATCACTCGCCAGCTGGCGACCTTGGTGCAAGCCTCCATGCCTTTGGAAGAATGCATTAAGGCGGTGGCTGAACAAACTGAAAAGCAGCGTCTAAAGAACATGCTGACAGGGGTACGTGCACGCGTTGTTGAAGGTTATACCTTGTCGGACAGTTTGGGTGATTACCCACATGTGTTTGATCAACTGTTTCGTGCCATGGTGGCTGCGGGTGAAAAATCCGGTCACTTGGGCCCTGTGCTTGAGCGTTTGGCGGACTTCGTCGAAAACCGTCAGCAAGTTAAAAACAAACTGATTCAAGCCATGGTATATCCGATTGTGCTGACTGTGGCGGCGATTGCGATCGTCGCTTTCTTGTTGGCGACCGTGGTGCCTGACATCGTTGGGCAGTTTTTGCGTACAGGCGCTGAATTGCCCGGCATTACGCAGGTGCTGCTCAGTGCCAGTGACTTTGTGACCAATTGGGGGGTGCTCGTCCTTGTGGTGTTTGTGGGGCTCTTAGTGCTCACCAAAATGCTACTGAAAAATGAAACCCGCAAACTCAATTGGGATCATCATGTGTTGGGTATGCCTGTGATTGGGCGCGTGGCGCGTGGACTCAACACATCACGCTTTGCACGTACCTTGTCAATTTGTACCTCAAGCGCCATTCCTTTGCTTGATGGCATGAAGGTCGCCGCCGATGTGATGACCAATACCTGGGTGAAAACCAAGGTGCTGGAAGCGTCCGATCGTGTGCGTGAAGGGGCAAGCCTTCGTGTGTCGCTTGAGAAATCCAAACTGTTCCCACCGATGATGCTTCATATGATCGCCAGTGGTGAGCGCAGTGGTGAGTTGGAGCAAATGCTAACTCGCGCTGCGGATAACCAAGACCGCGACTTTGAATCTCAGGTCAATATCGCACTCGGGATTTTTGGCCCGTTACTGATTGTCTGCATGGCAGGCATCGTGCTTTTCATTGTTGTGGCAACCTTGATGCCCATTATTCAGCTCAACAATATTGTTGGTGTATAAGCAAAACATAAGCTGCTAAGCAGCAATTTTTCAGGAGAGATAGAACATGCAACGTCGTCAACAGGGCTTCACCCTGCTGGAAATCATGGTTGTTATCGTTATTTTGGGTGTATTGGCAAGTTTGGTTGTCCCTAACCTTCTCGGTAACAAAGATAAAGCTGACCAGCAAAAAGCGATCACAGATATCAGTGCACTGGAAGGTGCGTTGGATATGTACCGTCTAGACAACAGCGTTTACCCAACCACAGACCAAGGTCTGGATGCGTTGGTGTCGAAACCTACCTCATCGCCAGAACCACGTAGCTATCGCCAAGATGGTTACATCAAGCGTCTTCCGCAAGACCCTTGGGGTAACGATTACCAGTACTTGAACCCAGGCGAGCACGGCACAACGGATATCTTCACCCTGGGTGCGGATAACCAAGAAGGCGGTGAGGGTGTCAATCAAGACATCGGTAACTGGAACATGCTAGAGATTAACTGATTGTGAAGAATGGGCACTCAACCGGATTTACATTGCTGGAAATTTTGCTGGTACTGCTTTTGTTAGCAGTCAGTGCAGTGGTTGTTGTGCCTAATCTTCCACAAAATCAGAGTGATGAAGCGAAAGAAGAAGCGCAGCGTTTTTACCAATTGGTGCAACTGTGGACAGAGCAAGCGCTGCTGACAGGACAAACCTTTGGGCTGCGCTTTGATAATGACAGCTACACCTTGAATCAACTGACACCAAAAGAATGGCGACCTGTCTCTGAGGGGCGGTATGCCAACGCGATTTCAATGCCAGAGGGGATTGAGATGGACTTGGAAGTCTCAGGTTTTGTGAATGAAGAAGATCGCTTGTTCGATCGCAAAGGTCTGTTTGATGAAGAGTTGTTTGCTGAGGAAGAAGACAAACCTAAGCCACCTCAAGTGGTGCTGATGGGAAATGGTGAAATCATTCCATTCACGCTGACCTTCTTGGCGGATGATAAGCGTTTGTGGCAAGTCAAAGGCAATGATGTCGCGACCTTTGAAATTATGGCGCTGAATAAGGATAAAGAGTGAGACGAGCTCGCGGCTTTACCCTGATTGAAGTGCTTGTGGCAATGGCTGTGTTTGCAGTGGCTGCCATGGCGGTGCTGAATGCAACAGGGCAACATGTTAACTCGCTCGGTGCCTTGGAAGAGAAAACCTTTGCAGCCATGGTTGCTGACAATGAATTGGCCTTGTTTACCCTTGAAGGGAAAGTGCCAACGTCGGCTAAAAATGGCAAGTCTGAGTTGGCGGGCCGCACATGGTTTTGGACAATCCAACCGGTGCCTACGGTGGACAATGCGCTCAAGGCCGTGGATGTGATCGTGTGGCAGAACGAAGAGAAGACAAACCAACTGCTCTCCGTGAGGACGTATGTCCCGAATGGCTAAGGTGAATAAGATAACGACGTTAACGTCTCGTAAAGCGCATGGTTTCACCTTGATTGAAGTGCTGTTGGCACTGATGATTTTTGCCACCTTGAGTGTGGCTGCAAATCAGATCTTTCGTAATGTGATCAACGCTAACCAACAAACGGAAGAAGTGGGTGATGCGTTGAAAACCTTGCAACGTAGCTTGGTGATCATGGACAGCGATTTTCGTCAGATGTTGGCGCGCCAATACCGAAATGGTGGCGATGAAGCTGAAGACAAACTGCTTGAGCTCGGTGATAACTTATTGGATTCAGAAGCCGCAGGTATTCGATTTGTACGCGGTGGTTGGATCAACCCACAACAGCTCTTCCCTCGGGGGGAGGTGGTAAAAGTGGGGTATCGCTTACACGATGAAACGCTAGAGCGTATTCGTTGGATGTACGCAGATGACAGCTCTGCCACGGAACCTGCTGTGATGCCGTTGATGGAAGGCCTGACAAATTTAACCTTTGAAGTGCTTGGTGAAGAAAGCTGGCAGAAAAATTGGGATAGCGCGAATGTCATGCCTAAAGCGGTTCGCGTGACGCTTGAAACGGAACGATACGGCGAGCTAACACGCGTGTATCTGTTGCCGGGTCAAAAGATCGCGGATACCCCTGCTGTTGGAGGCGTGCAATGATGAAGCACTCCCAACGTGGTGTAGCATTGCTGGTGGTGTTGCTGATCATGGCACTGATGACGACTGTCGCTGTGAGCATGTCGAGCCGTATGTTCGTGAACTTCAACCGTGCTGAAAGCCAGATCCGATACCAACAAGCGTATTGGTATGCGCAATCTGTAGAAGCACTTGCTCGCTACGGCATTGAAGAGAGCATCGACAGCGATGAAACCGTGACACTCAGCCAGCCTTGGGCGGTGCGAGACCAAATTTATCCGTTGGATGGTGGGCAAGCCACGGGCAGTGTGTTCGACCGCCAAGCCTGCTTCAACGTGAATGGCCTGCGGGACATTAAACCGCTAGAGAATGGTACAAATCCGTTGTTGGTGACGGCGCTACAGCAATTGATAGAGTCTCAAGGCATCGATAGCTTTGAAGCAGAAACTGCCGCAGCATCCACGTGGGAATACATTGATACCAACACAGATGTGCAATCGACGTTGGGTGTCGAAGACAGTGAGTATGAAGCGCGTTCATTGGCTCATGTCGCACCAAACAATTTTATTGCAGATATCTCTGAGTGGCGCGCGGTAAACGGCGTATCCCAAGAGATGTATGAGAAAGTCAGCCCGTTTCTCTGTGCCGTCCCCAATGGCAACCTTGTCGTAAACGTGAATACACTGACAGAAGAAGACGCACCAATACTGAGTGCCATTTTTCACCCGAATTTAAGTGATGACCAGGCTAAACAACTGATCAACGAACGAAACGCTGTTGATGGCTGGAAAGACGTGGCGAGCTTTATGGCAGAGCCCGTGTTAAGCAGCTTAAAACAAGAAGACAGAGAACGTCTTCAGAACTTTTTTGATGTTCGAAGTCGCTTCTTTGAACTAGATACAACCATTACCCTCGACAGCACGAGCTTACGAATGCGCGCGCTGTTGGTAAGAGATGATTCAGGCACGGTCAACGTTGTCCGTCGCCGCTTTGGAGGAATGAGTGAGCGAGATCCTGACGATAAGGCTTAACAGTGATCCGCAGGAAGCAATACCGTGGCTAGTATGGTCGCCAAGTCAGCAAGATGTGATTGCATCGGGAGAAGCTGAGAATTTGGCACAATTGGCAGAGTATGCCAAAGACCGTGATGTCATGGCGTTGGCGGATAGCGCAGCGTTGACTTTAGCCTCTGTGGCTATTCCCTCTGGTAGCGAACGCCAGTTGGAAACTGTGTTGCCTTACTTGCTAGAGGATGATTTAGCGCAAGATGTCGATCAGGTGCATGTCACCCTGCTTGGAAAGTCTAGTACGCAGGCGCATGTGGCGGTCATTGAGCATCGCATCTTGACGCGTTGGCTTTCGGAATTGTCTGATGAAGGCATGACACTTAAACGTCTTGTTCCTGATTGTTTGTGCTTGCCACTGCATGATGATGCCGTGAGCGTGGCATCGTTGAACAACCGCTGGTTGGCGCGCGTGAGTGATACGCAAGGTGGAACGGCAGAACCTGCTTGGCTGCCTATGTGGCTAAAAAGCGTCGCTGATTCACATGATGATAACGAAGCAGAAGAACGTGCTGTGATCAGCTATTCAGCATTGCCTGAAGATGCCCCTGAAAACTGGCGTTGTGAACCTTCTGAGTTAGTCATGTTGCTACTGGCGCAAGGTGCCATGTCGAGCCGAGCTTCATTGTTGACGGGTCGCTACAAGCCACAAAATCAAATTTATAAACACCTAAAGCCTTGGCGAAGTGTCGCCATCGCTGCGGGGATATTGTTGTCTGTGCTTGGCGCTGAAAAAGTGGCGGGCATTTACCAAATGGAAGCGCAGGCGAAACAATATCGTGAGCAAAGCGAAACCCGATTGCGTTCTGTGTTACCGAATAATCAGCGTATTCCAACCACCAGTTACCTGCGTCGTTTAATGGAATCAGAAGTGAACCGGCTTTCCGGTGCAGGAGAACAAACGGGGTTGATGGTGTGGTTGCACGAATTAGGTCCGATGTTGAAAGGCGTGTCAGGCATTCGTTTGGACTCTATTCGCTATGACCAAAAGCGTGGCGAACTGCGCTTTAATGCCCGTGGTAAAGACTTTGCAGATTTTGATAAGTTGCGAGAAGTACTCTCTAGTAAATATGAAACAAGCATTGGCCAAACAAGCCGTGATCGTGAAAGCGTCACAGGTGCCTTTGTGTTGAAGAGGGCGTCGTAATGAAAGCATTTATCGCGTATTGGAAAGGCTTGTCGCTTCGTGAGCAACGCTTGTTAGGGGCAGCAGCGGCAGTACTATTGTTGGGTGGTTTGTATTGGGGGTTGATAAGCCCGCTGCAAGATCGTGCCGAACAAGCAAAGCAGAAACTGGCGAGCGAAAAAGCGTTACTGGCTTGGGTTGATGGAAAAGCCGCAGAAATTGAAGCGCTTCGTACTGCAACGGGTAACCGCTCGCAAGTGAGTACGTTACCACTCAACCAAGCGGTGACAAGCAGTGTTAAACGCTACAAATTAGAAATTGTTAGGTTGCAGCCGCAGCAAGAAGATATTCAAGTGTGGCTAAAACCCATGTCTTTCAGCACGTTGTTGAACTGGTTGGAGTTTCTTTCTTCTTCTCAGGGTGTGCAGGTGAAATTTATCGATTTAGGCAAAACGGATACCGAAGGTATGGTTGAAGTGAAGCGTCTGCAGTTGGGGCGGGGTTGAGATGAAAGGTAAAATTTTCACCGGACTGGTCTTTGTCATCCTTCTCGTGACCAGCGTTATCGTGCACATTCCCGCGAGTTTTGCGCTTCGCCATTTGCCTTCGAACACTGGCGCCGACTTTACTGGTGTCTCGGGGACGTTATGGAACGGTTCGGCCAAGCAATTTACGTGGCAAGGGCAACCTCTGGGTACGTTAAATTGGACGTTGAATGTTCTGCCTTTGTTTACCGGTAAGGCTGATGTGTCGGTACGTTTAGCAGGCTCAGGATTATCAGCGCGTGGTAATGTGGGTTATGGATTCAATGGTGTGTTTGCAAAGCAGCTTTTACTGTCCGCGCCAGCCTCATTCATTCAATCTTACGTGCCTTACCCTTTGCCTGTTGGTGTCTCGGGGCAATTTGATGTCACTGTACGTGATTACCTGATGAATGAGCCATTTTGCGATACATTGGATGGCAATATTGCGTGGTCTCAAGGAAGCGTAAGTTCTCCGTTAGGTAACGTCGACCCGGGGTTAGTGGTGGCGGATGTCACGTGTGATGAAGGTAGCCTGGTGTTGAATGGTGACAGTAAATCGGATGCATTGCAGAGCGAGTTTACTCTCTCACTTGACCCGAGTCAGCGTTACAACATTAATGGTTGGTTCATTCCCGGCGATGCGTTACCAGAGAGCATGAAGAATCAGTTAAGCTGGCTTGGAAAGCCAGACAACGAAGGACGCTACCGACTCAGCTTTGGTAGCTAACAGCCTTTGTTAGGAGAGAACACATGACAAAGAAACTCACGCCCCCCGAGATCTTGGATGCAAAAGTCGTCGCTAAATCGCGTCTTTTCCAAATCGAGTCTCTGGAACTTCGTTTTAGTAACGGGGAAGAGCGCACATACGAGCGCATGAAACCGAGCGGCAGAAACGCTGTAATGATTGTGCCTGTGACTGAACATGGCGACCTGCTTCTGGTGCGTGAATATGCTGCCGGAACGGAACGTTATGAACTAGGCTTTCCAAAAGGCCTCATTGATCTTGGTGAAACCGCACTTGATGCTGCAAACCGAGAGCTAAAAGAAGAAATCGGCTTTGGCGCTAACCAGCTTTTACCACTGAAAGAGGTGGTACTTGCACCGTCGTATTTCTCAAGCAAAATGACGTTATTTCTTGCGCATGACCTGTATCCAGAGAAGCTCGAGGGCGATGAACCCGAGCCGTTGGAACTTGTTCGTTGGCCTGTTAATCAGGCTGAAGCGCTACTGTCTCACATTGATTTTGGGGAAGCCCGCAGCATTACCGCATTGCTGCTGGCACTGAAACATCTTTCCGGCCAGTAAAAACTGTCGGCGTTACTTTCAGTGACCAAAAGGCATTGAAAGCAGTCGTAGTGTGAAGGCCCAAGAGGAGTATCACATGGAGTTGTCACAGCTACTGCAACCAGTGATTGAAATCGCACGTGCATCCGGACAAGTGATTCTGGATATTTACCAACGTGGTGATTTTGAAAAAAACATAAAAAGCGACGACACGCCTGTCACCAGTGCAGACTTAGCTGCACACAAGCTGGTGACTGAGCGATTGACGGCGCTCACCCCCGACATTCCCGTGCTTTCTGAAGAAGACGCGACTGTGCCATTGTCTGAGCGCGAAAAGTGGGACAGATATTGGCTGGTGGATCCACTCGATGGAACACAAGAATTTATCGCAGGTAGCGGTGACTTTGCCACCATCATTGCGTTGGTTGAAAACAATCAACCCGTGATGGGCGTAGTGTATGGCCCCGTCTCGGGTGTGTCGTATTACGCGGCGAAAGGTCACGGCGCATGGAAAATCATGCCGGATGGCGAAAAAGTGCGTTTATCTATCCTCAAGCATGACGATGAAATGTCATCACTTTCCATTGCGATTAGCCGTCGACAAGACATCAGTAAGATCACTGAACGTTTGGATCCTAGCCGTAATTATGATTTGGTGCCTTTAGGCTCCGCCGCGCTGAAGTCATGTTTGGTGGCTGAAGGTGCGGTGGATTGCTACCTACGTTTAGGTCCGACGGGCGAGTGGGACACGGCTGCAACACAGTGCATTGTCGAAGAATCCGGTGGCCGTATTTTAGACATGACGTTGTCGCCCCTTTCTTACAATGAAAGAGATTCGTTCGAAAACCCTAACTTTATTGTGTTGGGTGACACCGGACTGCCTTGGCGAGATATCGTGCGCTTAGAAGGTTAATGCCTTCTTTAAGCCAGCAATAAAAAAAACGGAGCATTCGCTCCGTTTTTTGTTGGGCCTAGTGCTTAAAAAGGTGATGTCTTTCTGCGTGAGCAAAACTCTTTAAGACCTAAAACAAGACTCAATTATTTTTAGGACCCAGTCTTAGAACAACCTATTCAATCCATTCAATGCCGCAACACGGTAAGCCTCAGCCATGGTTGGGTAGTTGAACGTGGTATTGATGAAGTAGTCCAGCGTATTCCCTTCACCTTTTTGCTCGAAAATCGCCTGACCGATGTGAATGATTTCTGCGGCGCGTTCGCCGAAACAGTGAATCCCTAAAATTTCTTTGGTTTCACGGTGGAATAAGATCTTCAAACTGCCGACATCCATGCCCGCAATCTGCGCGCGTGCCAGGTGTTTAAACTGCGCACGACCGACTTCATAGGGCACTTTATCTGCCGTCAGTTCTTGCTCGGTTTTGCCAACAGAACTGATTTCAGGGATGGTATAAATGCCCGTTGGAATGTGGTCGATCAGTCGGCCTGTTGCTTGGCCTTCAACAATGGCTTGCGCCACAATGCGGCCTTGGTCATAAGCCGCACTTGCCAGGCTTGGGTAACCGATAACATCACCCACAGCAAAAACATGTTCGACCTCTGTGCCGTAGTTGTCGTTCACTTTTAACTGACCACGAGAGTCGGCTTTTAGGCCAACTGCTTTGAGATTGAGTGAGTGGGTATTACCGGAACGCCCATTCGCGAACAAGATGCAATCTGCACGCATTTTCTTACCAGATTGCAGGTGCAAAATGACGCCGTCTTTGGTGCCCTCGATACGCTCGTACGTTTCATCGTTACGAATCAGTACACCGCTGTTCCAGAAGTGGTAGGAAAGCGAGTCAGACATTTCGTTATCAAGGAAAGACAACAAACGATCACGGGTGTTAATCAAATCGACCTTGATACCAAGACCACGGAATATCGACGCATATTCACTGCCAATGACCCCTGCTCCATAAATAATGACGTGGCGAGGGTCGTGCTCTAAAGACAGGATTGAATCACTGTCATAAATGCGAGGGTGCTTGAAGTCGACATCGTTTGGACGATAAGGGCTAGAGCCTGTCGCAATGACAAACTTATCAGCGGTGTAGGTGTCAACACTGCCGTCTTTCGCGGTGACTTGTAATTCATTTGTGCCGCTAAAACGTGCACTGCCATGCAAAATAGAGCAGGCATTACGGTCATAGAAGCCTTGGCGCATACGGGTTTGCTTACCGATCACAGATTGCGCGTGGCCAAGAATGGCGGAGAAAGTACTGTGAACATATCGATTGTCACCTGAATAGATCGGGCTTTTGTTGAACTCGATAATACGGCTAACGGTATGGCGCAGCGCTTTGGATGGGATGGTGCCCCAGTGGGTACAACCACCACCGACGGTCTCTTCTTTTTCGACGACAGCAACGCGCAAACCAGCTTTGGTTAAACCCATGGCGGCACCTTCGCCACCAGGGCCACTGCCGATCACGATAACGTCAAAATGGCTAGGCGATGTAGGGGATGCTTTGCTCATATCCTTATGACCTTTTGTTTTCATTATGTTAAGAATCGCGAGCTGATTGTAACGCCACAGGGGCTTAACGAGAACACACTCACTACTAATCAGCGTAGGTGATCACGCAACTTTGGGCGAAAAGGTCGCTATTCAGGTCATAATTCTGTCTCGTTGTGGTGATCTAACACAGGGATTGCAAAAACGAACAGTGAGACCCACTGAACTCCTTGTAAAAAGCGGGTATAGTTTGCGGTTAGATTTCATGAGGTAAACACTGGCGATGGGAATAAGAGCTCAACAGAAAGAAAAAACACGTCGTACGTTGATCGATGCTGCATTTAGTCAGCTCAGCGCCGATCGCAGTTTTTCCAGTTTAAGCCTCCGTGAAGTGGCACGAGGAGCCGGTATTGCGCCGACTTCTTTCTATCGCCATTTTAAAGACATGGATGAATTAGGCCTGACCATGGTTGATGAAGGAGGCCTGCTGTTGCGTCAACTGATGCGACAAGCGCGTCAACGCATCGCGACCGAAGGCAGTGTGGTCAGAACGTCAGTAGAAACTTTCATGGAATTTATCGAAAGCAGCCCGAACGTGTTCAGGCTGTTATTGCGTGAACGCTCTGGTACATCGACAGCATTCCGCGCGGCTGTGGCCCGTGAGATTCAGCACTTTGTGGCTGAATTGACAGAATACTTCGAAGCGAAAACCGGACTAACCCGTGATGAAGCCTATAATCAGGCGGAAGCATGTGTGACCTTGGTATTCAGTTCTGGTGCAGAAGCACTCGATCTGGACAAGCGAGCGCGTGCTGAACTCGCTGAGCGATTGGTGACACAATTGCGCATGATTGCAAAGGGCGCTTACTGGTACCGTAAAGAGCGGGAACGCAATGCTCTCAAGGATAAGTTGTCTTCAGGCAGGTAAGAATTATGGAACAAAATCATCAATCTGAGCGTAAATTTCTCCTCCTCGCGGTAATCGCGGGTTTATGTGGCAGTGCGACATTGTCGACACTGTTCGTTGATAGCGTAGCATTCTCGATTTTTCCAATAATCGCGTTTGTTTTGTCTATCTACTGTTTCTACCAGCAACACCTTACACAACCTCTCACCGAAGGCACGCCGCTTATCGCGTTTGCGTGTTTCTTAGTCGGTGCGTTCGGATACTCGGCATTTGTACGTATGCAAATGCCCGACATCGGCGGTAATTTCTTCTCTATCATTGTCACCATGATCCTCGCGTTTTGGATTTTCCATCGCATGGGTTGGTTGAAAGGGAAAAAAGAAGCCGTTGAAGAATAAGCGATCGAGTCTGTTCGACTAAACGCAAAAAAGGAGCCTTAGGCTCCTTTTTTATTGCATCGCGTTTGCTGTTTTATTTACGTTCCAGCATGACACCCGCTTCCATATGATGGGTGTATGGGAATTGGTCAAACAGCGCAAAACGAGAAACGCGGTGTGTTTCAGAGAGAATCTCAAGGTTCTCTTTTAGCGTTTCTGGGTTGCAAGAAATGTAGAGAATACGGTCGTAGGTTTGAACCATACGGCACGTTCCTTCGTCCATGCCTGAGCGTGGTGGATCAACAAAGATGGTGTTGCAGTTATAGCTTTTTAGATCAACGTTCGCTTGCTGAAGGCGACGAAACTCGCGCTTACCTTCCATCGCTTCCGTAAACTCTTCTGCAGACATACGGATGATTTGTACGTTATCAGCGTTGTTTGCTGCAATGTTGAATTGCGCAGATTCCACTGACGGCTTCGCCAATTCAGTCGCTAACACGCGATCGAAGTTGTGGGCCAGCGCCAATGAAAAGTTGCCATTACCGCAATAAAGCTCAAGCAGATCGCCCGTGCTGTCTTGGGTGCAGTCTACTGCCCATTCCAACATTTTCTCTGCGACTTTGCCGTTTGGCTGCGTGAAGCTGTTTTCGATTTGCTGGTAAGTCAACGTACGATCGTGAACTGTCAGCTTTTCAACCACGTAATCGCGGTCGATGATGATTTTTTGCTTACGTGCGCGGCCAATCAGGTTCAGGTTAAACCCTTCATCATTTAGGCCTTGCTTCAGCTCACGCGCGTTCTTCTCCCACTCTTCATCCAATTGACGGTGATAAAGCATGGAGACCAGTACTTCGCCGCTCAATGTAGAGAGGAAGTCGACTTGGAAAAGCTTACGGCGCAGGCTTTCGATAGGCTTAATTGCGTCGACCAAGAGAGGCATCAGATCATTGATGATGCGGCTCGCTTGTGGAAATTCATCCACGCGATACTTTTCCTTCGTCTCTTGGTTAAACATGATGTAATAGAGATCATCCCCTTCATGCCAGACGCGAAACTCTGCACGCATACGATAGTGCTTGTCTGGAGACGGAAACACCTCGAGCTCAGGCGTGTTGAACGCGCTAAATGCCTCATTCATGCGGGCAATTTTCTCGTCCAGCTGTGCCTGATACTGGCGGGTGTCAATCAGGGTGTTGCTCATATTACCTAACCTGCGTAACTAAAAATGAGCGCAAATTGTAAGTAGCCCATCCATATTGTCCAGCCTTTTCGCTGACTTTTTCGCCAATCGGACAATGTGGCAGCGTAAATTCAGTGCATAGGATAATATTGGCGCAGTTTGCTATGGCAGGAATGATCATGACCTTTCGAAAACCCAAAAACCGTAAAGAAATTTGTTATCCCTTCATCTATGAATCGGCACTGACGTGTGACTATGAGGTGCATACCGATGAGTTGTGTAGCTTAGTGGGTATGGTGTTGGCGCAAATGCCCGAGGGGTTTGATGATGTGGTGGCAGATCTTGAAATCCTTCATCCGAAGATTTATCACCTTAATGGGTCGGTACGTGGGAAGACGGCAATCTTCGAAGAAGACCTTGAATGGCTTCACGCGCGCTATGACTATTACAACGAAGCGAGTAAAGGGCGAATCTCTCGTTTCGTTTTACCGCGCGGACCTGTTGCTGTGATGGCGTTGCATCAATGCCGCTCGGGGTCGAAAAAAACCGTTCGCTTGCTACACCGTTTGGATGAGTCGGGGGTGACGTTTGAACCTGAGCTGCCACGCTTTGCAAATCTTCTCGCCAATTTCTTCTTTGTGTTAACCGTCTATATAAAGATGAAATTGGATGTAGAGGAAGTCGATTTCGTCAGCCTCAGCTACTAGTTTTTTGGTAACACACCGTCTTCTTTGCGGTTCAAATAGGACTCAGATCTCACAATCAAAGTATCAATAACGCGCTGACTTCACTATAATCGGCGCGCTTTTTACTTCCAGCTGGGAATCTGGTGAAAATCCAGAACTGGCGCGCAGCGGTAATGAGAAACGAAGGTGACACGGCGAAAGCCAGACACTGTGCTTCTATCTAAGATAGGGGGTGGGAAGTCGTCATTGTAGGCCGTCTCTAAGTCCGAATATCAGCTGGATCACAATATGGTATCAGGAATTCCTGACATCATTAGATACACGCGATTATGGATCTGATATGTCTCATAAGTATTGGGTAGCAGGAATGCTGCCAATGGCTGTGTTTGCGCACGCCGAAACAAACACCCCTTCTATCGACGACACTATGGTCGTCACCGCCTCTCGATTTGAGCAGCCAGTATCAACAGTCCTTGCTCCTGTATCTGTACTCACTCGTTCAGATATTGAGGAACTTCAAGCAAATAGCTTGGTTGATGCACTTAAAACACTCCCGGGTATTGAAATTGGACAAAGTGGTGGTCGAGGACAACTGGCATCTATCTTTTTAAGAGGCACCAATTCTAATCATGTTCTAGTTATGGTTGATGGTGTTCGATTGCCTCGCACAATGCTGGGAACAATTGACTTTAATATGCTGCCACTTAATACCGTCGAGCGCATTGAAGTCATCAGAGGTTCCGGAGCGACAGTCTATGGCTCTGATGCAATCGGTGGTGTAATTAACATCATTACTCGCAACGACGCAGAGGGCACCCGTTTTGGTATTGGAGGTGGGAGCTTTGGTTCTGCATCCGCAAATGCGGGTGTTACTCAGAAACTCTCAGATGATGTATCTATGCAGTTTATGGGGGGGCTAGAATCCACTGATGGTTACAATGTGCGCCCTGACATTGCACCTGTTGACGACGAACACGGATTTGAGAGTAAAAATGTTTCTTTGCGTCTTAGCTACGCTCCAAGTGAAAACTGGAGCTCCAATGTAGTTGGCCGTTGGTATGAAAATGAAGTGGGGTTTGCGGGCGGCCTTGGAGAGAAAAGATATCTCTGGGTTGAGAGTAAGTCTATAGGTGCAGATTCAGGCTATACGGCTGGTAAATGGAATACCTTAGCGCGCATAGAGGTTGGTGAGCAGAAAAACTACGACTACGAGGAAGGTTCAAGTCCGTCAGCGGATAGCCTGACCAGTGAAATTCGCCAAATCTATTCGAGTTTAACATCTCGCTACCAAGCGAGAGATAACTTTGCTCTGACTGCGGGTGTTGATTTGACGCTGGAGAAGTATCTCGATGGTAGCTTCATCTCAGCTGATTCGATTCAGGACAACCCTCGTCAAAACATCGGAGTGTTTGGTTTAGCCAATTGGAACATCACTGATAGTATTTTGCTTGAAGGTAGTGTTCGTCATGATGACAACGATCAGTTTGGTGGAAATACTACTGGCTTAGTCGCAGCGGGTTGGGATGTTAATGATGACTACCGTATTTTCGGTAGTTACGGTACAGCATTCAAGGCTCCGGGCTTTGATAAACTCTATGGGTCGTCAGGCAATGCTAATCTTAAGCCTGAAAAATCCGAAAATATTGAAGTAGGCATTGAAGGGGTCACTTACGATGTCAATTGGAGTCTGAATGGCTATATCAATACAATTGATAATCTAATCGTGTACTCGGGAAATTGGCCTGATGGAATGCAAGAGAACGTGGAAGAAGCACGTATCAAAGGTGTTGAGTTAATTGCGGGGTTTGACCTAGGCCCGATATATAACGAAATCTCTGCAGAGTTACGGGATCCTAAAGATGTGACCAAAAATGAGCAGCTTGCTCGACGCGCAGAGAAGTTGGCAAAATGGCGTACATCTACTCGGGTAAGTGATGTTTTATTGGGTACCCAATTTATGTATCAAGGTGAACGACCTAATTTCTCTGGTGGAGATGTTCTGGGCAGTTTCTCTGTTTGGGATGTTACTGCTCAATATGACATCAACGACAATATAACGTTGGGCGGAAAGGTCTCTAATTTGTTTGATAAAGAATATGAGACAGCGGGTGACTATCCTGCAGCTGAACGAGCATTCTACGTTAATCTGAATTTTGCTTACTAACTACTTTAGTAATCTAAGCCGCCTACGGGCGGCTTTTTTCATCCGAGAACAGCAATGAAAAAACGTGTCATCGTGAGTTGGTCATCAGGCAAAGATTCAACACTCACACTTTGCAGGCTTCAGCAAACCCCGGACTATGACGTCGTCGGCTTATATACGTCGTATGTCGATGGGGAAGTGCCTTTTCAAGCCACACCCATTGATATCGTTAAGGCGCAAGCGAAAAGCATTGGCCTGCCTTTGGTTCTGATCGAACTGGATCAGGTGTTCCCTCCTAACGATGTATACCAGCAAGCGATCATTAGTGGTATCAAGTATTGCGGCCTTGAGGTTGATGCTGTCGCGTTCGGGGATATGTTTTGCAATGGTATAGAAGCATACCGTCGAGGTTACATAGAGCCGGAAGGGTGGGAATGTGTGTTTCCGCTTATTGGCCAAGACAGCGCACTGCTCGCCAGAGAGATCATAGAGGTGGGTATTGTTACGAGACTGACCACGGTTGATACCTCGCAACTAGACGGAAGCTTCCTAGGAAGAGCTTACGATCAGCGACTTCTTAATGATTTGCCTGCCCATTGTGATCCGTGTGGTGAGGATGGTGAATTCCATACATTGGTCACAGATGCGCCATGCTTCTCTTACCCACTCATCACAGAGGTCGATACTGTTAAACGCGAAGGGCGTTTTCATCATCAGATACACCGCCTTCTTGAGTGAGAGATTTTAAAATCTGATCATGCGCAGTATCATGACGGCGAAAATAATGATGAAGGTAATAGATGTGAAAAGTGTGCTGATTTTTGATTCTGGTGTCGGTGGGCTGTCAGTCTATCGAGAAATCACAAAGGTGATGCCTGAACAGCATGTGATTTATGCCTTCGACAATGAAGCATTTCCTTACGGTGAATTGAAAGACGACGTATTGGTGTCTAGGGTCACTGGTATGGTGTCGTCGATCTGCGCTGAACACGACATTTCGTTGGTGGTCATTGCGTGCAATACCGCAAGCACACTTGTACTTCCATACCTTCGAGACATGCTGTCTATTCCTGTCGTTGGCGTCGTTCCCGCGATAAAGCCTGCCGCAGTATTAAGCAAGACGAAAAACATTGGTCTTTTAGCCACGCCAGCCACAATAAAGCGTCCTTATACTTTCCAGCTCGTAAATGATTTCGCGCCTGATTGCCACGTTAATATGGTTGGTTCGACCGAGTTGGTTCAAATGGGGGAGTCCAAATTACGTGGCAAGCTTGTAAATAAAAGTATATTAAAAGACATTCTCGCCCCGTTTATTGGGCAGGTAGACTGTATCGTTTTAGGCTGCACTCACTTTCCATTGCTTAAAGAAGAAATTGAAGAGGTGGTAGGTAAAGACTGTAGGGTGATCGATTCGGGAGAAGCGATTGCGAGTAGAGTTGCAGAGCTAATAAAAGAAGAAGGCCAAAAGGCCTTCTTCAATAAACATAAACACAGAGTATTTAGTAGTGCACCAGTAAAAGAAGAGAGTGCGTTAAATCAGGAGTTGTCACTACTAGGCTTTTCGCCTATTGAACGCGCTCCGACTTTCTAGGGTCATTCGCTTCCCTGACTTTTAACGTCCTTTCACCGTATTCACTATTGTTTAGTTGGTCAATGGCTGCTGGTGCATCTGCGGCGGCCATGACAACAAAACCAAACCCTCTACGTTTCCCTGTCCTTTTGTCTTTCATCAAACGTACCGCAAACACTTCACCGTATTCAGCGAAGAGCTCCTTCACGTCATTTTCATTTGCACGATAAGGCAGGTTACCTACATAGATTGTTTTTGAATTAAGCGAAGACGCCTCAGAAGTAGTGTCTGTAGATTTAGTAGATAAAAGAGAAAGGGCAATACCTACGGTTATGGCACCCATTGCAAATGCGAACCCGGTACTCGATATTAGTTGTGAAGTATTGAGCAGTAATGCGCCCAGTCCAGCAATGGCTGCTGCAATAAGCAAACTTATAGATGTTCTCATAATCGTCTAATTTAAAGTTCTGTTAGAAGAAGTAGCATGAAGAATAGAAATCAATGCTGATTGAAATAAATACAATTGTCGGTTCGATATTACGGTTATTGAATTGTTATTACCAGTGAGTGAATGTGACCGTTATCTAATGTTGCAATATGTTGTGTTTTTTAAAGTTTAGGTTGAATTGTGTTCAGTCGAAATAAAAACGAATAAAAACGCTTGCCAATGTGATCTCAGTCTCTATAATGCCGCCTCACTGACACGGAGAACGACTTCTTAAAGAGAAATCGCTCTACGAAATCAGATGGGAAATGGCTTCAAAAATCGATGATAAATAAACGCTTGACGCGTTGGTTTGAATCAGTAGAATGCCCGCCTGCTTCAACGGAAAAGCCCAGTGCTTATCGCGGTTGAAGGAAGTCAACAAGACGTTTTGGATGCGGTGAAC
>NZ_MDAG01000026.1:0-46063 GCF_002876705.1 Enterovibrio norvegicus
TCTGTAGGTTTTGTTAATGGGCTCTCATGAGCCTTCGGCTTGAGTCTCGGATGTGCAGGCCCCCGGCCGCTTCGCCATTTATTAAGAAGCCTCGCTAGTAATAGCGGGGCCTTTTTGTTTTGGACTCAAGTATAGACAGGGGCGTCGGGAGTCTTCCGTTTCTGGTGCACAGCAAACAAAGTCAGCGCTAAAGCTAGTGTTATGAATTCGGCGACGGGTAGGGCGGCGAGAAAGTGTGTTTGTTTCAGATAGGTCGAAAAGGAGAGGAGGAGTATCACTGGAAGCAGTAACCCTCTGCTTAATGCGATTGCAGTGGATTGCAATGGTTTCTGGATTGCGGTGAAATACGCGGAGATTAAGACATTCAGGCCACTGAACATAAGGCATGGCCAAAGGATATTCAGATAGAGCAAAGCACTTTGCTGTGATGCGCTTTCTAGATCTGAGAGGAACAATTGGGAGATATGCTGAGGGAACTGCGTACATACCAACACTAGTACAGTGCTAATACTTAGAATAGTTACTGCCGCTAATATCATGAATTGTCTGATACGGCGGAGATTCCCAACACCTAGATTTTGACTCACAAGAATATGGATAGCATCCACAATACCGTAGTACGCCATCATGCTGATAAACAGAACATAATTTGCGATAGAGAAGCCTGCAATTGCTGCATCATCTCCGTTTACGAGCAAGAGCCAGTGAACAGTAAAAATCACTATCCCTACAGATATTTCATTGATGAATTCAGAAAATCCATTGACGAATGCGCGTGTGGACTCTTTGATTTTTAAACCCTTTAACGTGAGCTTCAGGGTTCTGTTTTTCTGCACAAAAAAGGAAAGCAAAACGACGAGCTGTAGACTCTGGGCAATCGTGGTCGCCCATGCAGCCCATTCAATGCCTAACCCTAAGTATCCGAGGAAAAGAATATCCAATGCAATATTGGTGATTGAGCCAAAGATGAGCGCCGTCGTTGCTAATACCGGAAAACCGTCGGCACGTACAAAGTAATACAACACCATGGTGGTCAATTGGATGATTAGGCAGAAAGACATAATGCCAAAATAGCTATTCATGGTTTCATGTATGTCTTGTGGCGCATTGAGGGCATCAAATAGGTACCCACTGTTTGGTGTCACGATCGTCGCCATTGCTGCCGTGAACAACATTGCGCTAATGAGAGATTGGGAAAATATAGCGTCTGCTTTTTTCTGCTTCTTTTCACCTAAATATCTACCCGCCAATACTGTTCCTCCTATCGCAATCATCAAGCAAACAGAAAACATAAACGTAAAGTAAGGAATGAGCAGGTTAATTGATGCAAGAGGTGCTGCGCCTAGATAGCGTCCAACAAATATACCGTCAACAATGCTGGCACTTGATATGGCAAGCAATCCAGCGAGGGAAGGTAAGGCGAAGTAGAAGAATGTTGGGATGATCGGCGCGTCAGTAATGCGGTTTTTTGTGGCCATTGAGAGTCATGCTTTGTGTAAAAACGTTATCTTGTTCGAGTGAGTGAATCATCACTAGGGACCGGTTGTGAATTTGAGACCTTTCTGGAGGGGCGTTGTAACAAAAGTAACAGTTAGTGAAATGATAATTAATATCACTTAGGATTCTCAGCCTTGTTGGATGTAGCACTTACAAAGAGTGTTGCTCGCTTTGAAGGTGAGGTCATTTTGAGTCAGAACGCAAAGGAAATTGCAGATATTGCATCATTTCAGGCTTTCTTCAATTGCTACTTAAAAGAGATAGATGAAGGACATTGGTATACCGCGAAGCAATGGCAAGACGCGGACAAATCGATGCCACTCGAAGCTTGTGCCTGGGTCGTTGAAACGCCTCTGGCAGCCCAAAGCACTAAACTTGCCGTTACCATCAACTACCGCACCTTAGTGGGGTGTCATCGATTTTCTCGAGCCTATCTGTTCCACCCGTCGAGTTGTAAATGGCAAGAGGTGCCTTTTTCGAGTGTTGTGCAACTCCTTATTGAAACCATTTTCTCATCAAATGTTTTTTCGACCTTCAATGTTCAGCGTGAAAGGAATAAACAAGAACTGCTTTCCCGCGTAAATGAAAGTCGCTCATTAATGGATGCGTATATTTCGCAAAGACTTGATGATCCTAAGCTGGTAAGCACAGATTTTATCGATGCGGAACAGTCCCTGTTATATGGACATTGGCAACACCCAACCCCAAAAAGTCGTCAAGGTATGCTTGATTATCATCATGCCTATTATGCGCCAGAGACCAAGGGGCGTTTCTCACTGCATTATTTCAGTGTTGCTCGACGCCTTATATGTCAGCGTTCCGTGCTGACTATCTCTGCAGAAGAGATCATCACGTCTTCATTGCCAATATCATCACCTATAAAAGAGGGTCACTTGGTGCTACCCATGCACCCATTACAAGCTCAATGGCTTATTCACCAATCGAGTGTTCGTCGGTTGATGTCGGAAGGTTTGGTCGTCGACTTAGGTACGCAGGGCGTTGATTTCACCGCAACATCTTCCGTTCGCTCTTTGTATAACGCGAATTTAGCGTGGATGTATAAATTCTCGCTGCCGGTCAAAATAACGAACTCACTACGCGTGAATAAAAGGCATGAACTTGATGCTGGGGTTGTGATGGCGACACTCTATCGAAAAACAGGATTCAGCGAAGCGTATCCGCAATTCAAAATCATCACAGACCCTGCTTACATTACAGTTGTCTTGCCGGAACAAAGCGAAACAGGGTTTGAAGTCATTATCAGAGAGAACCCCTTTTCGGCCGGAAAAGATGCTGACGTTATTACCATTGCGGCGCTGACCCAAGAGGCCCTTCCGGGGGAGACATCGATGTTGTCTCGCTTCGTTCAAACCATCGCATTAAGAGATCACACCTCACTTTCTCAAGCTTCCATTAAATGGTTTGCTAAGTATTGGGAATGCAGTATCGAGCCTATGCTAAAGCTCTACGATGAGCATGGCATCGCCTTGGAAGCGCATCAGCAAAATAGCGTTCTTCAGTTAGAAGAGGGCTACCCGTCTATTTACTACTTCAGGGACAACCAAGGTTTCTACTTATCGAATGCGTACAGAAACCACCTCGCGGCTATGGAGCCAGAGTCAGTCACGGTTGATGCTCTGTACTTTGACGATGACGTTATTTGTGATCGATTCGCGTATTACCTTTTGATTAATAATTTGTTCTCTATTGTTGGCCGTTTGGGTTCAGACGGCTTGGTTGAAGAAAGAATATTGGTCAGCTTCGTTCAGCAGCGCCTTTTAGCATTGCGTCACGTTCTCACTGGCGCTGGCACCTTGTTTGTTGATCAGCTCCTCTCTCGATCCAGTATTCCCGCCAAAGGCAATCTATTAACACGCGTGCATGACGTTGACGAGTTGACGGTCGAAAATGAACAAGCGATCTATTGCCATATTCCTAACCCGTTGGTGATGACCTGCCTAGAAGAGCCAACGGAGGTTAACTATGCCTCTGCCTAATTGTGAACAACTGCCACCAGAAATAAGAGTTATCAAGCAGTTACTTGAGTCCTTGTTGTTTGAAAAGTTAGTTGAACCGTCCCCCTCATCTTTGACTGACGAGTTCTTATGGATGATGGGTAACCGTGAATACAAGGTTAAGGGCAGCATTGGTGCATTCGGTCGGTATCGATTAATGATGAATAGCCTGAAAATCAATGGGCGATCTATCGACGTGAGTAGCGAATGGCTGACGATCATTGATGATCTCCCAACCACAGCGAGCATCAAAAAAGCGCTGACAGAAGAGTTTCTTCAAACGGCACAACTCAGTCGTTGGAATGTTCAGCACTTACCTAAGCGGTTATCACGACGTGCATCAAGCTATTCCGAGCTAGAAAATCAACTGGATGAAGGGCACCCCTATCATCCCTCATTTAAAGCGAGAACGGGTTTTAGTGAAGCTGACCATCGAGCATTTGGGCCTGAAGCGGGCAATGTCTTTAACCTGTATTGGCTGGCGGTTCGTCATTCTTACTTCAAGCAAACCTTACCTGTAGAGCAGACACACTTTTGGCTTAATGAGCTTGGTCATGGGCAATGGAGTCGATTGTCCGGCGCGCTAAATGCTCATGATGCGACATGGGATGATTATGCGTTGCTGCCAATCCATCCTTGGCAATGGCAGCAATTGAAAGACGGTTGGCTAGCAAAATACCTTGCGACGAAAGACATTATATTTCTTGGCATTGGTTCAGATAAATATGTGGCGACGCAATCCGTACGAACGCTGTTGAACAAAGAGTCACCCCTGCACCCGAACATAAAGTTACCGATGAATATGGTGAACACCTCTTCTCATCGAAACCTTGCTGCACATTCTGTTTGCCTTGCCCCCATGGTTTCTCAATGGCTTGAAAACACACTCCATCGTGATGGTGAATTGGGCGGGATCAGCATTCTCAACGAGTATGCTGGTGCACGGTTTTCTGATGATTCATTGGATGTGACGTCATCAACTGAATTAGGTCAACTGGCTGTTATTTTTAGAGAAAGTGTAGAGCTTCATTTGAAAAAAGGAGAAGCGGCTATTCCGTTTAACGCCATCATGATGGTGGAACATGATGGGCTGCCATTCGTTACGGGTTGGGTTGAACGCTATGGACTTGATGCATGGCTAGCGCAGCTTATCGAAGTGACGGTAACACCAATATGGCATCTCTTGGTGAAACATGGCATCGGTATAGAACCCCATGGTCAGAACATGGTTCTAGTGCATCGTGATGGGTGGCCAGAGCGTATCATTGTTCGAGACTTTCATGAGAGCGTCGAGTACAACGCCGCATTTATCCGTGATGCAGACGCGGTGCCGAATTTTGCAGAGATTGAACCTTCACTCAGTGATGCGCTGCTCGATGATTATTACGCAATGAGTTCGATCGAACTGCTGCGAGAGCTTGTCATGGATACCTTGTTTATCTACAACCTTGCCGACGTTTCACACCTTATCAGTACTTTTTATCCTTTGCCTGAACACGAGTTTTGGCGCCGTGTTTCTCACAAACTCGACGAGTATGAAAAAGAACACCCTGAGCTTGCTGAGCGCTTGTCGCTGCTTGGATACCGAGCACCCGAAATTCTCACCGAATCTCTTATGACAAGAAAGCTGAAGGCGAGTAGCGCCGAGTGCCACCACTATATTCCAAACCCACTGTCTATTTAGCATATTGAACAATAGGGACGTTATGATTTTTGTTAACGATGAATTCTATGGTCATGAGTATTTTCATGACGCTTATGAGGCATTTAAAGCCGATCCCATCCTTGGAGACTGCGCGGGAAAACGCTTTGCGATATGCAGTGAGGACCCTGCTTATGTATTGTCTGTGTGTCTGTATTTGCGCCAACACGGCGGGTCTTTTTACCCGATATTTGCGCCGACACCTCGCCTTGCGGCCAAACGCTTAGCGAACCGTGCTGAGTGCCATTTCTTGTTGTTCGATAAACACCAGCCCGCGATGACATTGCAAAACAGTACAGTTGATAAAGATGCAGTACTTGTTCAAACAAGTTCAGGAACAACGGGTGAACCAAAAGTGATCACACGCACTTGGCAATCCATTGCTGAGGAAGTTGAAAGTTATGTGTCTTTCTTCTCAACCCCTCACACTATGACGCCACTTATTGCATGTCCCATCACGCATTCTTATGGGCTAATAGCCGGCGTACTTGTCGCCCTAAAGCGAGGGTTAACACCCGTTATCATCAATAACATCAACCCGAAATACTTGCTAAAAACCTTATTAAATACACCGAATCACTTGCTGTATTCCTCTCCCGCGCTGATTAACTCCGTGGTTCAGCTTTATCCAAAAGATCAGAGGTTACACGCGGTAATGACGTCAGGCACTGTACTTCCTGGGGCTTGGTTTGATGCGTTGCGAGAGAAAACAAAACACGTCTTCCAGCAATACGGTTGCTCGGAGGCAGGTTGTATTGCCATTAACGCAAATACGCTCACCGCAAACCAAATAGGACAGCCGTTACCACATTTGCAGGTCTTTGCAGGAAACGATGCTTCTTGTCCTGATGAAATTGTGATCACAAAAGGCGATGTAACCATCCACACCCAAGACCTTGGGTATATTGATGACAAAGGGGCGCTTTATTTTGTATCTCGGTGCGACGACATGATCAACGTATCGGGGCTGAATGTTTATCCACAAGACATCGAAAATGTTGTGCTGGAAATCCCTGACGTCACGGAAGCGATCGTCTTTAAGCGCCCTGATCCTTTTTCTGGGGAGCGTGTTTGTCTGCAATTTATTGCTACGAATCAGTTAGAACCAAGTCGCATTCGCCATTGGTGTGGAACCAGATTAGCGTCTTATCAGCTACCCGTAGATATCGAGCAATGTGAAGAAATTGAAAAAATGGCGAACGGCAAGATTAACCGCAAGGTGTTATCACAAAGCACAATTTCAATTCCGGCGTTAGGGTAAGGAGGTACCATGCAGCGCGAAGACATCATCGAATCCATCCGACAAGTGCTGGCTGAAAACATGCAAAGCCGACATATGGACAGCTTCAGTGAATCGGCAAAGTTAAATGAAGACCTGTATCTTGATTCAGTGCTGATTCTTCAGCTTATTCTGCATCTAGAACTCGATTTAGGATTGAGCGTGCCCGAGCAAAACATCACTGCTGCGGATTACGCAACCGTGTCGAGCTTGGCCGACTTTCTGTGCCGAGTGAACAATAAGGTTGAGGTGGTCGATGAGGTGACAACGGAAGAGTTTGAAGACGTAAAAGTGCATTGCTTTGTCAGTTGTGTGTGCGAGTCGCTCAAACGCAACGGGATCGATCATCGTCCGTTCTATTTCGGCGTGTGGGATGCCACTTTTACCATCAGTGAAGACTTTCAGCTTCAATACCATTCTGACGATATCAATCATGAACAGTTTCTTTCGTGGTATCAGCGCCTTTACGGCGTTCGCCTAGATTCTTGGTATAACGAGAATGTGTCTAAGCGACAAAACATTCAAGAAATGAATGTGTTATTGGCACAAAAGCCGAAGACAACAAACCTGATGGTTATGTTGGACATGTACCAACTGCCAGAGAGAGAGAATAAGTTTAGCCAGAACCCTTTCCCCCATTATGTCATGTTGGAAAACACGGATAACCCTGAAAAACTTATGGTGCTAGATCCTGATTTTCGTTGGGAAGGCTTGCTTGATCGCGAACGCATTCTGAATGCTATTGCACAGCCGAGTGTCGCCGGTGGTTATGTGTTTGATGAGCAGGGTTTGAAACACGCTGCTCCCGAGGATGTGAAAGCCTATTTTGAAGCATGCTTTATTGGGAGCTCGAACCCACTGACGGAAGCCATTCGCACCATTCTTAATGCGCATATATCGGGTGCTCATGGTGTTTCTCTGTCTGCCTTGAATTTCGCATTACGTGAAATTCGGGTTATTGCCGTTCGTAAGTATGCGTATGAACATGGTTTTGCATTCTTCTGGCGTGCACTTGGTCTCGTCGATGATGATTTTGAGCGCTGGTGTGATGTGATTGAAGAGTTAATTCAAACCTACTCATCTATTCAGTATCAAATCATGAAGCTTGCTGAGACCAAAGATTTGTCTTTGCAGGTGGGTATTTATGCTCTGTTAAATAAGCAGAATAAAACCGAAATGCGCATTAAAAAGCGTCTCCATGAAGTGTATAGAGATTGGTGTGAACTCAATGATTTGAACGTTGAAAAATGCGCTGAGGCTGTGTGATATGCAGTTATCAATTTGCACGATTTCGTTTCGACATCATCTGGTTTCTTTAGAAAACATCGCAGAGTGGGCGAGGTGTCATGACTTTCAAGGTATAGAGCTTTGGGGGGTTCATGCGCGTGGGTTAGAAACGCAGCCTCAATATGATGCCAAGTGGATCAAGGATATGGGGTTGTCTATTTCAATGCTTAGTGATTATCTCCCCATAGTGGGAGATGCGCGAGATGCAGAAGAAAAGTGTCAGCATATCTGTCGTTTAGCGAATTACTGGGAAACGTCAAAAGTCCGCACTTTTGCTGGGCATCAGGCGAGTCATCTCGTTGATGTTAAGCAGCGAAAGACAATGACACACCGCCTACATAAAATTTGTTGTTATGCGGCCGATTTAGGGCTGGATGTGCTTGTCGAAACGCACCCTGGAACCTTAGCGGATACTCCTAACTCCATTATTCAGTTGCTGGAAGAAGTTAACCATCCGGCATTGAAACTGAACTTTGATACCTTGCACGTTTGGGAAGCAGGAGAAGACCCTGTTGCTTTCCATCGGCGCGTGGCGCATTGCATCGGGCACTACCATTTGAAAAATGTACGTTCGAGAGATCAGTTAAACGTATTTTCTCCAGACAATGTTTACTCACCCGCAGGTTGTCGTTATGGCATGGTGCCTCTGTTAGAAGGAGCGATGGATTACCATCGATTTCTCCCCGAAGTGTTGAAAAACGATCATGCAACAGCCTCGTTGGAATGGTTTGGCAATGACGTTAAGCAAACGCTATTGGGGGATAAAGCTGCGCTCGATTCCGTTCAACGGCACATTCGCATGCATTCATAATCAAAATGAATGTGTCGCCCAACTAATTAGACCCAATTTATGTGACATGGATCCTATATGTAAGGTGATAGGCTTTTATAAAACGTAATGATATTGATAATCGATCGCATTTAATGGGCTCGAAAAAAGATGTGAGTGAAGTAATGAATGCACGAGGAGCACAGCATGGAAATATTTTGCTGGTTGTTGAGCCTGATAAAAAGTACGGACAAGTGCTTGTCGATCAACTTCAACGCAAAGGCTTTATGGCTCGCTGGTGTTTATCATCCGAGGAAGCGTTAGCACTGCATGATCAACTTGCAGTTGAACTCGTGATGTTATCGACATCGCTTCCTGAAATGAAAGGTCACTGCTTACTCAAACAACTGCGTCAAAAGGCATCAGTTCCCATTGTTTTATTAGCAAAAACATACTGCCAGCTTACTTGTGTTAACAGCTTTCTCTATGGCGCGGATGACTACATCACGCGCCAACAACCTTTCAGTGAAATTGTTTGTCGAACGGCGGCGATCTTAAGAAGAACGGGACAGCAGCCCATGCCGTTCCAACATTCTCTAATGATCGTTGATCAACTTGCCATGGATAAAAAGCAACAGATCGTGACCTTTGATGGGCAAGTTATTTCAGTCACTCCCATTCAATTTAAGTTGCTTTGGACATTGGTGGTTCAGCAACATCAGATCCTGAGTAAAGACTATTTGTATCAACGGGTTCTTTCTAGAGAGTTTCAAAAATACGATCGAAGTTTAGACATGCATTTGAGTCGAGTACGTAAAAAACTCGTGGCGGCAGGAATGGATGCGGAGCGTCTACAAACAGCGCACGGCGTAGGGTATTGTTTTTCCTAATCAACGGTGAGGAGTACACTTATTTCGATTAAGGTTTTTAAAATCAATTATTTAGTATAATTGTAACAGTTGTAAAATGCGTTTACAGAACAGCACTTCTTTTTGATAATAATGAAAATCATTATCGTTATCATTAATGGAAGTAAACAAGATGTTCCAAGGAAGTAGCTTCAAAATATCCCCGCTCAATATTGCTGTATGTACTGCACTTTTCAGTCATGTAGCCATCGCAAATACCGACGAAACCGTCGTTGTTACTGGTAACCCTCTCCAAGCCGCAGACGTCACGATTGATGCTAGTCAATTGGAGAAAAGCCAAGCGAGTGATCTCAACGATATTTTCCGCACAAGCTCTGAAGTTTCGGTAGGAGGGGGGACGGACTACTCGCAGAAAGTGTATGTGCGTGGTCTTGAAGACACCATGTTGAATGTCACCATTGATGGTGCTGTTCAAGCCGGCTCATTATTTCACCATCAAGGTAGCTTGTTTATTGAACCTGAGTTACTTGAGCAAGTTGACGTCTCAGCAGGTGCCGGGCGTGCGACTGATGGCGCAGGTGCCTTAGGTGGTGCTATCAAAATGAAAACCAAAGATCCTCGTGCGCTACTCGAAGCGGGTGAGCAATTTGGTGGTCGAGTAAAAACCACCTATTCCGATAACACAGATGGCTTTAAAACATCTGCGACAGGTTATGGCGCACTGAGCGATAAAGTCACTGTTTTGGCTTCTTTGGGCTACACCGACCAAGACGATTATGAAGATGGTAACGGAGACACGGCTGAATACACAGGCTTCCGTAACAAGTTTGGTTTCGCGAAGATTGTTGGTGAATTAACGGACGCTCAAACGCTTACCTTCAGTTATGAGCGCAAAGAAGATGACGCGACCCGTTACGCGCGTCCTCACATGGGTGACTTCAGCCGAAACTACCCATTGCTGCAAAGCACTTACCGCGATACTGCAACGT
Organism: Enterovibrio norvegicus; assembly: GCF_002876705.1. GTDB lineage: Bacteria > Pseudomonadota > Gammaproteobacteria > Enterobacterales > Vibrionaceae > Enterovibrio > Enterovibrio norvegicus_B. The sequence continues at coordinate 10,408 of NZ_MDAG01000026.1, forward strand.
TAAACTATCTTTTGGATTCAGGCAGCACTTGGCTGAATCTAGATACCACATTCTATTACACCGATTTGAACCTTGAACGTTTCAACGATCCTAGATTCGGCACTTACATCGGCAATACAGAGTCAATTGGTGGTGATATTCGCAATACATCAACATTCGAGCAACTCACGCTAATTTACGGTACGGATTTCCGTAGAGATGAATCCACGTTTAGCGGAGGTAACCAGACCTTTGTAGACAAGGGTGATCAGGTGGGTGTCTATCTTCAAGGTGACTACAGTCTTACGCAGTCCATGATGCTAAGTGCGGGTGCGCGATATGACCATTATGCCCTAGATGAAGATCTACGAGATGGCGACTCTCGCTCAGAAGGCACAGACATTTCCGACAGCGGGTTCAGCCCCAATGTCGCAGCAACGTATTTCATCACTGAAGATGTGAACGTTATCCTTGGTTATGCTGAAGCATTCCGTGGCCCTCAAGTGAGTGAACTGTGGCTGTTGGATTATGCCTATAGCGCCAATGACCGTAAGGGTGAAACGGCGAAAAACACTGAACTGACTGTAAACTGGAGCTTCGACAACGGCTACCTATCTGCAACCGTTTTTGACAGTAAAATTGAAGATGTTGTTGATCGCGAGAGCAGCATTTTCGAGAACGTTGGCACATTGGATAACCAAGGGTTTACTGTTTCCGCTGGATATCAGTTGGAAAGTGTTGCGGCGACCATCAGTTACAGCCGAGCTGAACCAGAACTAAATGGCGTGCCTCTGAGCGACGGTAATATGAATATCGGCACGGCAACGGGGGACACTCTTGTAACTACGGTGAACTACTTTGCGACGGATGATTTGGAATTTGGTTGGACAGGTCGCTTTGTCGATCGTCTGACGGATGTGCCTGACGGCTCAGAAGAAAAACCAGGTTACGGTGTACACGATTTGTATGCGCAATGGATGCCAATCAGCGGCGAAGATCTCGCGCTGACAGCGTCGGTGAAGAATGTGTTTGATAAAGCTTACCGAGATCAAGCGAGCTTGAGTGAAGACTTTAATGGTACGTTTGAACCAGGACGTAACATCAAATTGGGTGTTAACTGGGGCTTCTAATGCCAAAGGTAAGAGGAACGAACGTTCCTCTTACGTCATGTCTTAGGGCATGGGTAAACATTTACAAAAGGAGAAGCTGAGCTTCTCCTTTTTGATTTTGATTACAATTATCTTCTTTGCTCTACTCTTTGAGTAACCTATTGCCACTTGCGTAAGTCTAGCCTGCTAAGATCATAGAGAAACGCTTTCTTGTGGGGATGAGATGAAGAAAACCTTATTCATGCTTTTTCTGTTTGCTTTATTCTTTTTGGGTGTAACCATGGCATTGGCAAATCCATGGGAGCGCGCGGGCCTGCCGTCAAATGGCCAAGAACAATCGATAGGCAGTTATGCCAATGGTTGTCTTCAAGGTGGAGAAGCCATGCCGCTGGTGGGGGAAGGGTATCAAGTTATTCGCCCATCAAGGAATCGATACTACGGTCACCCAGATATGATTGCCTACCTGACGAAACTCGCGGGGAAAACGAAAGGGTTCGGTCTGGATGACTTATTGATTGCCGACATTTCAATGCCTCGTGGGGGAAACTTCACCAGTGGGCATTCCAGCCATCAAACCGGCCTTGATGCCGATATCTGGCTGAGCTTTGCGCCGGAAAGGCTCAAGAAAAACATTGTCGAAAAACCGACAGCAATCAGCATGGTTGATTTGAAATCCTATTCGTTGCGTCGAGATAATTGGCTTGAGGAACATGCCGTTCTTTTCCAAGTGGCAGCCTCAGAGCCGGAAGTTGCACGCATCTTTGTTCACCCTGTCATTAAAGAGACCTTGTGTGAAATGACATGGGAGGACAGAGAATGGCTACAAAAGGTCAGGCCGTGGTGGGGACATCATTACCACATGCATGTTCGACTTCGCTGCCCTGATGGAAATACTTCTTGTGTTGATCAAGCAGCGCCCCCGCAAGGCGATGGCTGTGGCAGTGAACTCATAAGTTGGCGGCCAAAACCTAAAGATGAACAGAAAAAGGTCGTGACGACGAAGAAGAAAAAGCGGGTGAAAGTAAAACCAGAGCAGTGCTTGGTGGTACTTCGTCAGTGAGGTAAAAGTGCGCAATGACATTTAGCGGACAATAAAAAAGCGCCTTTCGGCGCTTTTCTTATGCTAGACCCTGAAGGGTAACGAACTTCTCTAAGAGTTCATCGTTCGTTTCACGATGTTCTGGATCGATAACGATGCAGTTCGTGATAGGGCAAACCGACTGACACGTTGGCTTTTCATAGTGACCCACGCATTCCGTGCATTTGTCTGGATCGATTTCGTAGATCTCAGCCCCGAACGTAATGGCTTCGTTCGGGCACTCTGGATCGCACATGTCGCAGTTAATGCACTTCTCGGTGATCAGCAGTGCCATGGATTACGCGCTCGCAGTTTGAGCAGTAACCGGGTTGCGGGTATTTGTCCCATCTACCAAGTTGCGCATTAATAGACCGAAAGAAAGATCCATATCCGCAGGCACTGGGATAAACACAAAGTGTCCGTTACCTTTCGCGTCGTCGATGATTTCGCTCTTGCGGTTTTCCATCGTTTCTAGCGTGAAGGTCACGTTGCCGTTTGGTGTCATCACTTCCAGAGAATCACCCACAACAAACTTGTTTTTCACTTCGATTTCAGCCAAATCACCGCGGCGTTTACCCGTAAATTCACCAACAAACTGCTGCGCGTCTGAAACCGAGTAGCCGTAGTCGTAGTTTTGGTATTCGCTGTGATTGTGACGACGAAGGAAACCTTCGGTGTAACCGCGGTGCGCCAAGCTTTCTAGGGTGCTCATCAAGGTTTCGTCAAACGGCTTACCTGCTACCGCGTCATCGATCGCCTTACGATATACTTGCGCAGTGCGTGCGCAGTAGTAGAAAGACTTCGTACGGCCTTCGATTTTCAGCGAGTGAACGCCCATCTTCGTCAAACGGTCAACGTGCTGGATAGCGCGAAGATCTTTTGAGTTCATGATGTAAGTGCCGTGCTCGTCTTCAAATGCTGCCATTTTCTCTTCTGGGCGATGTGCTTCGCTCAGCAGTACAACTTCGTCGGTTGGTTTACCAAGACCCAGCGTGTTGTCAGGACGTTCTTCAACGTCTTGAACTTGTACGGCATCTTGCACTTCAACGATTTGACCCGTTTCGTCTTCTTGCGCTTTCTCTGCTTTGTATTCCCAACGGCATGCGTTAGTACAAGTACCTTGGTTCGGGTCACGTTTGTTAATGTAACCAGAAAGCAAACAGCGGCCTGAGTACGCCATGCAAAGTGCACCATGAACGAAGATTTCAATCTCCATTTCTGGCACTTCTTTACGTACTTCTTCGATTTCTTCTAAAGACAGTTCACGTGAAAGGATCACGCGCTCAATGCCTTGAGTTTGCCAGAACTTCACCGTCGCCCAGTTAACGGCATTCGCTTGAACAGACAAGTGAATCACCATTTCTGGGAACGCTTCGCGAACCATCATGATCAAACCTGGGTCTGACATGATCAGCGCATCTGGGCCCATATCAACAACAGGCTTTAGATCGCGGATAAAGGTTTTTAGCTTTGAGTTGTGCGGTTGGATATTGCACACCACATAGAACTTCTTACCCAATGCGTGGGCTTCATCGATGCCGATTTGAAGATTCTCATGGTTAAACTCATTGTTACGCACGCGAAGGCTGTAACGTGGTTGGCCTGCATAAACCGCATCTGCACCGTAAGCAAACGCATAACGCATGTTTTTTAAGCTGCCAGCAGGCGAGAGAAGTTCTGGAACAAACATATTCAATGCTTCTTATTTCTGAGTGTAAGTCAGGCGCATCAGACGCTGATGCGAAGGAGCGGCGATTTTACTGTGATCTTGTTAACATAGCCAGTTCGATTCTGGAAACCTTTTGAAGAAAATAATGTCATTCTTACAGCCCAAGGGTTTATGCGAAGTGTGCGCATAAAATGACGGAATAGCTTGGTGTTAATTGCCAGTAATGGATGGCGATAAATTGAAACACGTGGCGTGTGTCTATACTCTTGTCAGGTCGTGATGAATAAATACTGCGTAATTGAGAAGTCGTTTAATGTACGAAAAGAAAACCAAGACGATGAGTAAGTTGTCTAAATCGATGCTTGGCTTAATGGGATTGTCACTTGTGACGGTCGCCGTGTCCGTCAATTTCTTAAGCTCGGACGCGTCTCGAATCATCCCTTTAACGATTTCGAATTCTTTGCTTCCCTCTTTCCCCGCGAATGATGTGGCAGTGACTGACACTGCCGTGATTGAAAAACTGGCGCTCCCAGATTATGAATACACCATTCAATCTGGTGATAGCCTTAGCCAGATTTTCATGAAGTTAGGTATTCCTTATAGCGATTTGCTTAATTTGATGGAAACCGACCTTAACCATCTGCGCATTGATACCCTTCAACCGGGGGATATTTTGCGTTTTTGGGTTGATGGCTCCGCGAAGCATCTCGACAAGCTCGAACTGGAATTTAACGTCGCATCGAAAGTGATGTACCAGCGAGAAGATGACGGCACGTTCGTGTTCAACGAAATCGATATTCCTGGCGAGTGGGTGCAAACCGTCTCCGCGGGCGATATCAAAGGCAGTTTCTCTGTTTCAGCGCGAAAAGCGGGGCTGAGTTACAACGACGTGGATACCGTTACCAACCTGCTTAAAGACAAAATCAACTTCTCGCGAGATTTGCGCGCAGGTGATCGCTTTGAAGTGGTTCGCGCTGAGCAATTTGTTGACGGTGTGCCGAGTGGTCAACGAGAAATTCAAGCCATACGTATTGAACGTCGTGGCGCGCCGATCACTGCGTATTTGCACACAGACGGAAATTACTACGATAAGAGCGGTAATAGCTTGCAGCGTGCTTTCCAGCGCTATCCGACGGTAAGCAAAAAACGTATCAGTTCGAGCTTTAATCCGAAACGTAAGCACCCTGTGACGGGGCGCGTATCTCCGCACAACGGTACTGACTTTGCCGTACCAACGGGTACGCCGGTAGTGTCGACAGGGGATGGTGTGATTGTCATGGTGAGAAATCACCCTTATGCGGGTAAATACATCGTTGTGGATCACGGGAACCAATTCCGAACACGTTACCTGCACAACAGTAAAATTTTGGTGCGTAAAGGCCAACGTGTGACGCGTGGTCAGCGCATTGCCTTATCAGGACGTAGCGGTCGTGTCACTGGGCCCCACATTCACTATGAACTGCTGATCCGTGGTCGTGCTGTTAACCCAATGACGGCGAAAATCCCGATGGCCACTTCTGTATCACGCAGTGAAATGACCGATTTCAAAAAATCTGTGGCGTCTTACGACAAGATGATGTTTGCAAAGATGTAGTGGCTTTTGAACATAAAAAAACAGCGCCGATTGGCGCTGTTTTTTTATGTGGCGATATGATCGCGAAGCGAAAGGTTTAGTCGCTTCCCGTATCAATCCCATCAAGTTCTTCATAAAGGTTTGGCAAGAACGCGCCAAGCTCACCGCACATCAGAGACAAATCTGCATCAAGGCGTTGAGCGATGTCTTCACGGTCGATGTCTGCATTTTGATCACGCAGTTCTTCAGAGAACTTAATGCGCTTGATAGACATGTCATCACAAAGCATCAGTTCGATACGGTCTTGCCAGTTAAGTGCCAGTTTGGTCACCAACTTTTCCGCTTCGATGTGCGCGAGAATTTCATCACTCGACAGATCTTGTTGCTTACAGCGGATCACGCCGCCTTGTTCCAGAATCGCTTTTAACTCAGCTTCATCACCAATGGTGAAACCTTTGGGTGCAGCGTTTGAGCGAACCCATTCTGTCATCGCTAGCTCGACAGGCTTGTTGGTTTCAACAGGCACCACAGGCAGACTACCCAATGATTTACGTAGCAATGCCAACACGTCTTCTGCTTTTTTTGCACTGCCGGCATCAACAATCACGAGGCCAGTTTTTGGCATGATCAACGCATAGGTTTGGCTCAAACGGCTGAATGCGCGCGGCAGCAAATCCATCACGATGTCATCTTTAATGCTGTCTTTTTCTTTTTTCTTCAATGGACGGCCTTGCTCTGTTTCCATCGCATCAACACGCGCGTTTAGCGAGTCTTTGATGACGGAAGCAGGAAGCATTTTCTCTTCTTTGCGCGCACAGATCAGAATGTTGCCATCACTTACGTGGGTCATCATGTCGCCATGTTTACCTAGCGCAGTGGTCCAGCCGAATTTTTGCATGTCTTGGCTGCCACAAGGCGTGAAGCGAAACTCAGACAATTGCTTCTCAATGTGCTCTGGGTCGAGGTCGATATCGCGCGAAAGGCGGTAGGTGAAAATGTTCTTGAACCAAATCATGGCGAGGCTTTATCCATCCAGTAATGACAAAGGCCACATGGTATTGCATTCAAGGGAGAATGTCGCTTCAAATGGGGTACAATTTGGCACTGAGCACAAGAACGAGCACACAACTTGCGATGAAAATACTTCACACCTCTGACTGGCATTTAGGACAAAATTTCTTCACAAAAAGTCGCCGAAGCGAGCACCAAGCGTTTCTAGACTGGTTGTTAAATCAAATCGATGAACACCAAATAGATGCCGTTATTGTCGCGGGAGATGTGTTTGATACTGGCGCGCCGCCAAGCTATGCACGTGAACTGTATAACCAGTTTGTGGTGTCAATCAGCCAGCGTCATTGCTCGTTGATTGTCTTAGGTGGAAACCATGACTCAGTATCCACGCTAAAAGAATCTAAATCGTTACTGGCTTGCCTTCATACACAAGTGGTGGCCAACACCAGTGACGACCTTCAAGACCAATTGTTGACGCTGAAAACCAAGGCGGGTGACGTCGGCGCGATTGTCTGTGCAGTGCCTTTTGTACGCCCTCGCGATGTGATGACCAGCCGTGCTGGGGAGTCTGGCACCGAAAAACGCCAAGCGTTAGGCGATGCCATCAAAGCCCATTATCACGCCTTGTATCAAGCTGCGGTTGAATTGCGCAGTGAACAGCAATGGCAAGTGCCCATTATCACCACTGGGCATTTAACGGCGTTAGGGGTTAGCCCGTCTAAATCGGTGCGTGACATCTATATCGGTTCACTGGATGGCTTTGCGGCTGATGGTTTTCCCCCTGCGGATTACATCGCCTTAGGGCACATTCACCGTCCTCAAATTGTCGCTAAATCAGAGCATATTCGCTACAGCGGATCGCCGATCCCTCTTAGCTTCGATGAACTTAAATTCAGCAAGCAAGTGGTGCTGGTGGAATTCGACGGTGAGCAGCGCATTGGTATCGAGCCTATCAGCGTACCGAGCTTTCAGCCTATGGCTGTCCTAAAAGGGTCGCTGGAAGAGATAGAGGTACAGCTTTCTGCGTTAAAAGATCATGATGATCCAAAACCTATTTGGCTGCACATCGAAGTCGCGGTGCAAGACTATCTGTCCGACTTGCAGCAGCGCATTCAGCTGCTTACCGAAGACCTCAATGTGGAAGTGCTTCAACTGCAACGCGCTCGCACACAAAAATCGCAAGCACTGACCCAAGAGGCAAAAGAAACTTTGGCGGAATTAACCCCGCAAGACGTTTTCCAAAAACGTCTCGACTTAGAAGTGTTTGACGGCGAAGTGGAAGAAGCCCGTAAAGCCCGCATTCAAACGCAGTTCGCGCAAATCGTCGCGGAAGTTGAGCATGTGGAGGCGGGCGAATGAAAATCCTCAGCTTACGCTTTAAAAATTTGAACTCGCTGAAAGGCGAATGGAAGATTGATTTCACCCAAACACCGTTTTCAGACAATGGCTTATTTGCCATTACCGGTGCGACGGGGGCAGGTAAAACGACCTTGTTGGATGCCATCTGCTTGGCGCTTTATCACCAAACACCACGATTGGGGCTGATCTCCACATCAAGCAATGAAATCATGACGCGGGGCACGGCGGAGTGTGCCGCAGAAGTCGAGTTTGAAGTGAAAGGTCACCCGTACCGCGCGTTTTGGAGCATGCGACGTTCTCGTGGCAAGGTTGACGGTAACTTGCAACAAGCCGACGTTGAGCTTGTCGATGCAAAAACGGACAAGGTGTTGGCAACACAAGTGAAGCAGAAGAATGAGTTGGTGGAAGACATCACTGGCCTCGATTTTTCGCGATTCACTAAATCCATGATGTTGTCGCAAGGTGATTTTGCCGCCTTCTTAAATGCCAAAGAAAACGAACGTGCGGAGTTGTTAGAAGAACTCACGGGCACGGAGATTTACGGTCGAATCTCTGAGAAAGTGCATGAGCATTTTGCTGCAGCAAAATTGCAACTTGGTCAAAAAGAAGCGGAAGCCAAAGGTGTTCAACTGCTGAATGCTGAAGAGATTGAAGCCATCGAAGTGGCCTTGGCTGACGTGGACGCTAACCATAAAGCACAACAAGGGCGACAGGCTGAACTCGTGGCTCATCTTGCGTGGTGGAAGGAATACCAAAAGAGCCAACAGGAACAGTCACAGGCAGAACAGCAGCAACACCTTGCGAAATCAAACTGGGACGCTGCCCAACCGCGCATTGAAAAATTAGAAAACAGTGAGCCTGCAGAGAAGCTGCGGATGCCCTACGAGCTATGGCGAACCGCCGTGCAAAAAAGTGCATCAAGTGCAGACGCATTGGCGGCGAAACAGCACATGCTGACAAGCAGTACGGCCCAAAACGAAATGGCTGAAAAAGCCCTGACATTAGCGCTGGACACCTTGAAGCAGACGAAAGTGCAGCACCAAGCGCTTGATGTGTTGATCACCGAAAAAGTCATGCCACTTGATAACGAGATCAAACATAGCGCTCAGCGTCATCAAGAGATGTCTGCGCAGTGTATGGCATTACAAACCAAGTGTGTTGAACATACCTCGGATCGTGACGCAAAAGCGCGAGCCCTAGAGGAGCAAACCCAAGCACTCGATGTGGTGACGACGTTCCTGAGTGAGCATCAATCGGCGGGAATGCTTCAACAACACCTTGGTAGGTGGGCACAAATGGGTGAGCAGATTCAGCAAGAACAATCTGCAATGGCGGGGCTGCATGAGCAAGAAAAGACCCTCATGGCCGCCCTCAATGCTGACAAAGCCCGTGCGGAGAAAGATCAAAAAGAACAACTCACCGCCGTTGTAACCAGTGATACGGCGAAACGCCACTGGGAGGCGCTGCAACATGCGTTTGCAGAAGCCACAGCAAAAGGTGATGTGGATGCATTGGATAAGCAGCGTGAGCGATTAAACAATCAGCTTTCAACGCATTTCCAGTTGAGCCAGTGGCAGCAGCAATGGTTGGATATTGATAAAGACAATGTCGAGAAGCGAGCGCTACTTGAACAGCAAACGGTGTTAGCGACAACCCTAGAACAAGAGCTGGTGGCACTTCGCGGTCAGTTCAAAGATAAAAAGCAACTTATTGACGCGCTAGGCAAGCTTGTCAGTCAAGAAGAGCACCTCGCTCAATATCGCGCAGCACTTCAGCCCGAGGAGGCGTGTCCACTGTGTGGCTCGACTGAACACCCTGCGTTGGCTGGGGCGGTACTGAATGTATCGGAAACCGTTCAACAGAAAATGGATGCCGAAACAGCACTGAGTCAGCTGGAAATTACAGGTAAAGAAACCGGCGTGAAGCTGGAAACATGCAAGCGTTACGTCACTGAGCTTGAACAGCAACTCACCCGCACACAATCTCAGCAGGCAGCATTAGAACACCAGTGGGCCGAAACCTCTGCAGCATTGGGTCTGGCGTTGACGATATCGCAACAAGACGCGTTTATGGCCTTCAATGATGAGCAAAAGAATGCGCGAGATACATTGACCCAAACGCTGGCTCAGCTAAAAGAGCACGACAAGCACCTTCAACTTGCTAAGCAGCAATGGGATGAAGCCGTGCGTGCACAAGCAGGGTTTGAACAGGCACTGTCTTTGCTGACGCTAACCATTGAAAACAATGAACGACAGTTACAACGTTTGCTCGAAGACCTGCGCCAGCGTTTAGACAAGCTCGATACCTTGCAAGCGGGCCTGAACACGCAAATTGCCGATAGCGGTTACACCGCGCCACATGCCGACACGCTATTAACCTGGCTTGAGGAAAGAAAGCAAGATGCTGAACAGTGGGAACAAAATACACAGCGTAAAGACGTACTTGGAAAGACGGTAGCGCTGTTGGAATCTGAACTTGCGAGTATCTCTCGTGAGCTGAGCGCGTTGAATGAGCAGCTGTTAGCCGTGCAAACGGACAGCGAGAAACTGCTTGGGGCATTGAATGCCGCGAAAACGCAACGCGAAGAATTGTTCGGCGACAAAGTGGCGGAACAAGAAAGGCAACAGAGTGCTGTGACATTAGCGAACGCCGAAGAAACCGTGACGGTAACTCAGCAGCAAGCTCAACATTGCCAAGGTGATTTACGTGCAATTCAAGCAGAAACAAGCAGCTTAGAGCAAGCGCTCAATGGCCAGAAAGAAGATACGGCAAGCAAAGAAGCAACGTGGAATGAACGTTTGAAGGCATCGCCTTTCACATCGCTTTATACCTTCCAATCTGCCTTGTTGCCTGAAGAAGAAAAGCAGCAACTGTTGGTAGAAAAGCGCCAACTTGAGAATGCCTTGGAAGGCGCGAAAGTCCTGCTTCAAAAAGCACAATGTCACGTGGCAGAAGTATTGGCACGTGATAATGCAGAACTACTAGAGCAAACACCACTGGATGAGGTGGAAACAGCCCTTCAGGCTCAGACGGATGTGTTGAACCAACTGGCAAAACGCAGTGGTGAATTGAGCAATGAATTATCATCGGATAAGCAACGCCGAGAGAATCAGCAAGCCTTGTTTGAACAGATTGAGCGTCTTCGCGCAGATTATGATGATATTCAGTACTTGCACTCACTGATCGGCTCTCAAAAGGGCGATAAATTCCGTAAGTTCGCCCAAGGCTTAACGCTGGATAATCTTGTCTACCTTGCCAACAAGCAACTGGACCGTATTCATGGCCGTTATCAGCTTAACCGCAAGCAGGGCGAGGGGTTGGAGTTGAGTGTGCTTGATACATGGCAAGGCGACATAGAGCGTGACACGAAAACCCTATCCGGCGGTGAAAGCTTCTTGGTCAGTCTGGCGTTGGCACTGGCGCTGTCTGATCTTGTGAGCCACAAAACCAGCATTGATTCGCTTTTCCTTGATGAAGGGTTTGGCACGTTAGACAGTGAAACCCTAGACATTGCATTGGATGCGCTCGACAGCTTAAATGCATCTGGCAAGATGATTGGTGTGATCAGCCATATCGAAGCCATGAAGGAACGTATTCCGACGCAATTGCGTGTGACGAAAAAGACAGGGTTAGGGATCAGTGAGTTAGAAAATCATTATCGTGTAGCATCATCGTCATCGTGTTGAAGGCGGCATTTTCCGTGGCCTGTCGTGAAATGACGACAGTTGGGATGATTTTCTGTGCTGTGATAGCTCGTGATGGGTCACAAAAATGTCATAATATAATCACATAATGGCGTCCAAGAAATAAACGTTAACTGGATTATTAAATAATGGTAAGACGGATTCTTGTTGTAGAAGACGAAGCACCGATTCGTGAGATGTTGTGTTTTGTACTAGAGCAAAAAGGCTATCAGGCCGTAGAAGCAGAAGACTATGACAGCGCGCTGGAAAAGATCTGCGAGCCGTACCCGGAATTAATCCTCATGGATTGGATGTTGCCAGGCGGTTCAGGGATCAACCTGATTAAGCACCTTAAACGCGACGAACTTACACGTCAGATCCCCGTAGTTATGCTGACTGCGCGTGGTGAAGAAGAAGATAAAGTTCGTGGTTTGGAAGTGGGCGCAGATGATTACATCACCAAGCCATTCTCACCGAAAGAGTTGATGGCACGCTTAAAAGCGGTCATGCGTCGAGTGTCACCCACGTCATTGGATGACGTTATCGATGTGCAAGGTTTGAAGTTAGATCCTGTATCGCACCGTGTGACGGCAAATGAAAAGCCGCTGGATATGGGCCCGACTGAATTCAAAATGCTGCACTTTTTCATGACCCACCAAGAACGTGTTTATAGCCGTGAACAACTGCTAAACAACGTCTGGGGCACTAACGTTTATGTTGAAGATCGCACAGTAGACGTGCATATTCGTCGTTTACGCAAAGCGCTCGAAGAAGAAGGTCACGACAAACTGGTTCAAACCGTTCGTGGCGCTGGTTACCGCTTCTCGACTCGCTCTTAATCCTCACGGATACGCTTTCATATTGTTATCCAATGGCCACTGGATGACAGGCTGGAGACATAGATGGTCGAAAGACTCACATGGAAGAAGCTGGCTCTTGAGCTGGCTTTTTTTTATTTACCTTGGTTCATCATAGGATGGTTCTTTGGCGGTTTGCCTTGGCTACTCCTTCTCGCAACCGTTCTTGTTTTGCTGTGGAATTTCTATCACCAGCTAAAGCTTTCTGATTGGCTCTGGAAAGAGCGTAGTCTCACGCCACCTTCCGGCTCAGGCAGTTGGACGCCGCTGTTTAATGGCATTTACCGCCTTCAAAAACGTAACCGCCGTCGCCGTAAAGAGCTTGCTAATCTGATCCGTCGATTCAGAAACGGTGCCGAATCGTTGCCTGATGCCGTTGTGGTGTTTGAGCACGATGGTTCTATCGTTTGGTGTAACAAGCTGGCTCAAGAACTCTTAGGCTTTCGCATGCCTGATGATGCGGGACAGTACATCGCGAACCTGATTCGTACGCCAGAATTTATCGAATACCTTTCTCGTGCTGAATTTGGTGATGCTTTCGAAATGCGTTCACCGCTGCTTGCGTCTAAAACCCTTGAGTTTCGAACCATGCCCTATGCTGAAGGTGAGTACCTGATGGTGGTACGTGACATTACTCAGTTGAAACAGCTCGAAGGCATGCGCAGAAACTTTTTTGCTAACGTCTCCCACGAATTACGTACCCCGATGACAGTATTACGCGGTTATTTGGAAATGTCTGAAGACCCAGAAATGCTGCAAGGTCCAATGTGGGATAAAGCCCACGGGGTGATGACGGAACAATTGTCTCGTATGGAAGGGTTGGTGGAGCAACTGCTGACGCTATCTAAAATCGAAGCGAGCGTGAAAATAGCGCTCGACCAGAAAGTGAATGTTCCCGCGATGTTGGATGTACTTGAAAAAGAAGCGCAAACATTGAGTGGCGATCAGGCTCATACCTTTGAGTTTGATGTCGATCATTCCCTTCAAGTGCTGGGTGACGATGATCAGTTACGCAGTGCGATTTCCAACTTGGTGTATAACGCCGTGAAACACACACCCGAAGGGGCGGCGATTAAAGTACGCTGGTTCCGTTCATTAAAAGGGCCGCGTTTGGAAGTGACCGACAGCGGTGAAGGTATCGCACCTCAGCATATTGATCGCCTGACCGAACGCTTCTATCGCGTCGATAAAGCACGCTCGCGCCAAACCGGTGGCAGTGGCTTAGGGTTGGCGATCGTGAAGCACGCCCTGAACCACCATGAGTCGGAACTTGAGATTAGAAGCCAAGTGGGTAAAGGCAGTGTGTTCTCCTTTACCTTGCCGGAGCGTTTGTCATGCTAAGGCGCGTTGCGAGTGTGCTATTAGCCGTGAGCACGCTGGTCACCGGTGTGCTCGCGACAAGTTCGGCGGCAAACGCTGACGATCATTTGCCGTTGTATTACCGCACTGACGATATTTCTGGAAACCTGTCGACGGTGGGTTCTGATACTTTGGCCAACCTTGTGACGCAATGGGGGGCGTTGTTTAAGCAATATTACCCCAACGTGAACATGCAAATTCAAACCGCAGGCTCTTCCACTGCTGTGCCCGCTTTGATTGAGTCAACGGCGCAATTCGGCACCATGAGCCGCAAAATGCGCGCGAAGGAAGTGGAGTTATTTGAGCGTCGATACGGGTATCCGCCGACGGCGATAAAAGTCGCGATTGATGCCATGGCGATTTTCGTTCATCAGGATAATCCCATAGAAGGTGTTTCTCTTGATGATGTGGATGCACTGTTTTCAGAAACCCTGCGTTGTGGCTCGACACTGCGGATAACACGCTGGGGTCAAATGGGGCTCGAAGGCAGCTGGGAAAAACGTAGCATTCAGTTATTTGGTCGAAACTCTGTGTCGGGCACTTATGGCTTTTTTAAAGATGAAGCCTTGTGTGATGGGGATTTTCGTAGCGATGTGAATGAACAGCCAGGCTCTGCCTCTGTGGTGCAATCGGTGAGCTCTTCTCTTAATGCCATTGGTTATGCGGGTGTAGGGTATCGCACTGCGGGGGCCAAAATGTTACCACTGAACGTAGATGGAGAGCTTATCTACGCGACGGCAGACAAGGTAACGTCGGGTATTTATCCGCTATCCCGTTATCTTTATGTATATGTGAACAAAGTGCCTGATAAGCCACTACAGAGTATGGAAGCGGAATTCATTAAGATGATGCTTTCTCGCCAAGGTCAGGCTTTGGTGTCGTCAGAAGGTTTTGTCGCCCTCCCTGAAATAGTGATTCAAGAGCAGCTTGAGCTGGTGGGGCTGGACTGATTCTGTCAGCTATTCTCCGTGAGTTATTGAACATGAAAAAAGCCGAAGCAAATTGCTTCGGCTTTTTCGTTGTCACTTGATGCTTTACCCAAGCGCTGTGCGTCGAGGTGTCATTTATTCCGAAATATCAAGCGTCCAGCCTGCGTTTTGCCACAATGCCTGTTCAACGATCAAATCCGCTTCTAGCAATCTATTTTGACGTAACCATGTTTTGGGAAAGCGCAACGTCCACACATCTTCGTTTACGACCAGTTCAACGTCGGGTAACGGATCGTCAGATCGTTGAACGTTCAATACACACGCTAACCGAAGTGACCTGATTAAAGGGAAGATATGCTTGGATTTAAACAAGGTGAAGTCGGGCATTTCCCCCAGTTTTAGTGCCTTTCGATGAAAGCGTGCAAGGGTAGCAAGCACGGTTTGCTGCTCTTGGTTGAAACCTGGTAGGTTCGTGTTTTGCAATATGTAGGCAGAATGCTTGTGAAAACCAGAGTGCGAGATACTTAACCCCACTTCATGAAGCTGTGCCGCCCATCTTAGTAAAACGGATAACTCCTCCTTTTTTGAGCTCAATTGAGGCTCTGCTTGGAGGTATAAGCTAGACGCGACTTGCTGCACTCTATCGGCATGTTGGCTATCAATATGATATCGCTCGGCCAAATCAGCGGCGGTGCGGCTTCGAATGTCACTGTGCTGGAAGCGATCCTCCATTTCATACAGTAACCCTTCGCGCAAAGCGCCGTTTGAAAACACCATTTTTTCAAGCTTCAATGCACTGAAAATGCCGGATAAAATGGCGAGTCCCGCAGCGAACACAGGTTGTCTATCGGGTGACAGTCCCGGTAAGTCGATGTCTTCGCTGTGCTTGAACGTCAACAATGCTTCGATAAGGGTATCGAGTCGCTTGCGTGTGATATGCCCATCATCATGGCCTGACGCAATAAGCACTTCTCGGATGGCCTTAATGCTGCCAGACGAACCAACAGCTTCATTCCAACCGTATCGGATGTATTGTCTGGCGATACTTTCGAGTTTCAATTCTGCAGCGAGCTGCGCGGACGTAAATCGCTTCGCTGATATTTGCCCATCTTTGAAAAAACGTGCGTTGTAGCTGACGCAACCCATGTGCTTGCTGTTCGTGAGTGCGGCGTAGAAATCGCGCCCTATTACCAGCTCGGTACTGCCTCCACCAATATCAACCACCAACTTTTTTCCTTCGCCGGGTTGTGTGTGGCTGACACCCATGTAGATCAATCGGGCTTCTTCAATGCCAGGAATGATCTCAATAGGATAAGGGAATACGTTAGCGGCGCGCTGCAAGAACACATGGCTGTTCTTCGCTTCTCGAAGCGTGAACGTTGCGGCAACACGAACGTTTGCTTCATCAAACCCTTGCAGGCGTTCAGCAAACATACTTAAACATTCAATGCCGCGCGTGATGGCGGCATTGTCTAGGTTTTGATGGCTGTCTAATCCAGACGCTAATCTGACACGCTGCTTGTGTCGACTGACGATTTGCAGTCCTTGCCCGACGACGCGGGCAACGACCATGTGAAAACTGTTGGAACCGATATCAATGGCTGCAATTTCTCTTGGCTTTTCTGCACTAACGTCGTCATTCATTCTTTTGTTTGTCCGCCTGCCGCTTTTCTGCTCGTTCTACTTGTTTAAGGTAATCGTAAATGGCAGTTTGCGAACGAACTTTTTTGCGATTTCCACGTTTTACATACGCATTTGACATGTCTTTATCCAAAACACGCGCCTTCGCACGGTCTAGGAATTGAATTTCAAGAATGTCCATGATGCGTTGTTTCAGGCGTTCGTCTTTGATGGGCGTAGCGACTTCGATGCGATTGTCGATGTTGCGTGTCATCCAGTCAGCAGAAGAGATGTAAACATCGCGTTCCCCACCATTTTCGAAAGCGAATACGCGTGGATGTTCAAGGAAGCGGTCGACAATACTGATGGCTTTGATATTTTGACTCAGGCCTTTAACACCAGGGATCAGTGAGCACATACCACGAATGATCATGCGTATCTTCACGCCTTCACTGCTGGCTTTGTAAAGCAAGTTCACCAGCCCAGGGTCTACAAGATTGTTTACTTTGAGCGTGATGCCAGATTTGCGCTTTGCACGGGCATGTTCAATTTCGCGTTCGATAAGCTTGTAAAGACGACTGCGTGAATTGCGTGGTGAAACAATAAGGTTGGAGAACTTCACGGGCTTGTAGGGGTTCTCTATGAAGTTGAACACCTTGCGAACTTCAGTTGTCAGTGTTTTATCGGCAGTAAACAAGGAAAAATCGGTATAGATACGGGCGGTTTTCTCGTGAAAGTTACCTGTACCTATGTGCGCATATTCCTGAACGCCATCTTCTTCGCGGCGAGATATGAGGCATAGCTTTGAGTGGATTTTTAGGCCGGGTGTGCCGAAGACGACTTTTACGCCTGCATCCGTTAATACGCGTGCCCATTCTATGTTTGCTTCTTCATCAAAGCGGGCCTGAAGTTCAACGACTACGGTGACGCGTTTACCGTTATTCGCCGCATCGATCATCGAGTTAATGATTCGGCTGTTTTTCGCAACACGATAGATGTTGATGCGAATGCTACGCACCTTGGGATCGAATGAGGCTTGGCGAACCAATTCCGTCATGTGTCTGAAGGTGTGGTAGGGGTAATACAAAAGCACATCGCGCGCTCGGATTGCATCAAATGCGTTGTTATGACGCATGAAGTCGGTAGATTCAATGGCGGGTAACGCCGGGTTTTCAAGGTACTTCATCCCCACATTTGGGAAACCAATGAAGTCTTTGAAGTTGTGGTAGCGTGCGCCAGGCAGAACGCTGTCGTAATCAGAGATCTTCAGCATTTTGATGATGCGTTCAATCATGTCTTCAGGCATGTCTCTTTGATAAACGAAACGCACCGGAAGGGCGGTTAAGCGTTGGTCGAGACTGTCTGACATGTTTTCAAGCAAGCTGTGGTCGACTTCGTGTGTTAAATCGTATTCTGCATCTCTCGTCATTTTCATCGCATAGGCTTCGATGCTGTCATAGTCGAAGAAACCACGGAAGATTTCATCAAGACAAAGACGAATGATGTTGTCGAGTAAGATGATGGTTTTACGACGGCGCTTGCCTTTGGGCTCTGGTACTTTGATGAAGCGTTCTACGTCATCTGTTGGGATTTCAATGAGTGCGTAGCGCGTTGGTTGTCCTTCTTTTTTGAGCTCGACACCAATATAGGAGTAAGCATCTTTCAAGAAAGACAGTACATCCATTTTTTCCGTTAGGATAATGGGTGTGATGTGGGGAAGGAGGCTGCTGACGAAAAAGCGTTTAAGCCAGTTTTGTTGATATTCAGTCAATTGTCTTTCATTGACCAAGAAGATATGGCGACGCGCCATCTCCAACAAAATATCGTTATAAAGGTGGTCAAAATCTTGATTGAGTTTAAGCACCTTTTCTTGGATTTTACTCATCAGTTCACGAACGCCCACGTCTCCGTGTTGCTCTTCGCTAATAATGAGTCGGCGTTTTACATCGGCAAACCTGACCTGATAAAACTCATCAAGGTTGCTTGAGAAAATACCGAGAAAACGGACACGTTCGATGATCGGAACGCTTTTGTCGGCCGCTTCTTGTAATACCCTTTCGTTAAACGATAGCCAGCTTAGTTCTTTATCTATGAAAAACGTGTCAGCACTCATCCTTCCCTTTCCTACTTATTCAGATATCGCTGACGTCAAACTCCACGATGAGATCGTCAGACAAGCCTTCCAATGCTTCTCCGAGATCCGATAAAGGGATTGAATTGGCGATATCAAGATCGAAATCTGCCGTGAAAATCATGCCACCAGAATTGGCGGCACTTTGTGCGTGGCTTTTCAGTTTGTTGATATTAATACCAAATTTCGCAATTTCTCGCGTAACCTCTTGAATAATGCCCGAGCGGTCATTGCCTGTCACTGTGAGAGAGTGTGTAGTGCTATCTGGTTCGGATTGACGCGGCGTATCCGCGATCAATACGTCAAGCTCTGGAATGCCGTTCAGTGCTTTTGCGAGCGAGTCCACATCTTCATTTTTGATGTCTACTTGTATGATTCCGGCGAACTTGCCCGCAAGTTTACTCAGGCTACTCGCTTGCCAGCTGCCGTGATGTTGAAATACGGTATCGGAGAGTGTTTCGACAAGTCCTGGCCTATCTGTGCCGATCAGGGTGATCACTAGCTGCTTCATGGTTAATCCTTAACATCTGCATCGGTGGGTCTTCCATTATTAAAGCAGGTCTATTGCATGTCCACTGACGCGTTATTGAGCCATTAGGAAGTGTGTCTTGAATCAATGTTAACAAAGGCCTCAATACCTTTTATCGGCGCCTCATGTCACTTGCTACACGATTTACATATTTATGCACTGTCACAATTATGTCATCAAAAAGACATAATATGAGCCACTAAATCTAGATTCAGAGGTACCAATGGCAAACGCCGCCAATGTGCTGACACAAGGTGATCCCCGTCGGCGCTTGAAAGACAAACTTGCTCGCTTATCCGTTATCGGTGGCGGGTTAGTCGTGCTTTTTGCGTTGCTATTGATTTTCTTCTACCTCGCATATGTTGTGTTTCCTCTTTTTAAAAGCCCAGATGTGACGATTGACACACGTCTGGAGATACCTCTCTCTGGTGCGCCTGCACAGCTCGGCATTGACGAAAATAACCAATTTGGTTTTCGCTATTCAGACACTGGTGAGCTGGTCGTTTTTTCGTTAAATGAGAAACCCGAAACGCTTCTTCAACAGCAACTCGCGTTTTCGCCTACCAGTTTTTTTGCTGCATCGACGGCGGCAGGCAAAGTTGCTTACGGGCTGAATAATGGCGAAGTGTCGTTGCATCGACTCCGCTTTCTTGCTCATTACCAAAATGGCACTCGCCAATTCACCCCTGATATTCAGCCGCTTCAAACTGTAGATTTGAGTGAGGGGGAGGCGCCAGTATCGTCGGTGTCTTTTTCGATGGAAGGCGACCATTTGCTGGTGGCGGGCATCGTTGCTAATGAACTGATCATTTCAGTTCAAGAGCAAGGGAAAGAAACGCGTAGAGCTGTTTTTCCTGTGTTGTCGGGATCAACCGTGTTAGCTGCCCATGATGGCCGTAAAGTGTACGTTCTATCGGAATCTAAGCTGAAGGTCTACAGTGTGCTTCGTCGCGATATCGCGCTGAGAGAAACGGTTGATATCGAGGCCGTGACGAATCAAGAACCACGCTCAATGACAGCGTTGGCGGGTGGGCACTCTTTGTTGATCCGCTTAGAGAACGGTCAGATAGGGCAGTGGTTTGACGTCGTCAAAGCCAATGCGAGATCGCTGACGTTAGCGCGGAGCTTTGATACTCCTCCGGGTATTATGGCGGCGGAATTGCATCGTAATGTGTTTGCCAATTTATCTGAATTCGGGAAATTAACCTTATGGCACGCGCCGAGTGAAACCGATGATCGTTTTTCTTTCTCGGATTTGGCGAAAGGTGTTGAAGCATTTTCGTTCTCGCCGCGTGCGGATCGCTTGATTGCAGAGCAAGGCAATACTCTAACGTTGCTGGATGTTGATAACCCTCACCCTGATGTGAGCATCCGATCGTTGTGGAGCCAAATCTGGTATGAAGGCTATAGCGAGCCTGACTATGTGTGGCAATCAACATCTGGTGATGAATCATTTGAAGGTAAATTGAGTGCGGTGCCTATCGTGTTCGGAACGATAAAAGTGGCGGCATTTGCGCTTCTTTTTGCGGTGCCTTTAGCCGTTGGTGGTGCTATCTACACGGCGTATTTCATGCCATCGGGCTTACGTAAAGTGGTGAAGCCGACGATTGAAATCATGGAAGCATTGCCGACAGTCATTCTCGGCTTTCTTGCTGGGCTTTGGCTTGCACCCATTGTTGAAACCCATTTACCTGCCGTGTTGCTCATCTTCTTTGCATTGCCGATTGCATTTTTGGTCACCGCATTTGCTTGGGCTGAATTGCCGCGGTCAGTGAGAAAGCACCTGCCAAGTGGCGGACACTTGTTTGTTCTTATCCCTCTTATTTTGCTGTTGGGATACACGGCATTTGCGATTGGCCCTTACATTGAAATGCATTATCTCGGTGGCGATAGCCGTGTTTTTGTCACCGATGTGCTTGGCGTGAATTTCGATCAACGAAATGCCATTGTTGTTGGATTGGCGATGGGGTTTGCTGTCGTACCGACGATTTTTACCATCGCGGAAGATGCGATTTTCTCTGTGCCTAGCCACCTTACGAATGGTTCACTAGCCTTGGGTGCAACCCATTGGCAAACCCTTACACGCGTCGTATTGCTGACGGCAAGCCCGGGCATTTTCTCCGCGGTGATGATGGGGTTAGGCCGTGCGGTTGGAGAAACCATGATTGTTCTGATGGCGACAGGTAACACGCCATTGATGGAGTGGAACCCCTTTGAAGGGCTGCGGACTCTGTCGGCCAACATTGCAGTTGAAATGCCCGAATCCGAGGTGGGCAGTTCCCATTATCGCGTGTTGTTCCTCACCGCGTTTATCTTGTTCAGTTTCACCTTCTTGTTCAACACGATTGCTGAATTTGTTCGTCAGCGGTTGCGGGAGAAATACCGTGCGTTGTAATGGCTTTCTCCTCACATCGAAGCGCTCGTTAGCGGGGTGTGATTATGTTTAAACGCTTGAACAGAAGTTCACCTTGGGTATGGATGTCTGCTGGCATGGTCAGCCTGTGCCTTATTGCTGTGCTTGGGGTGATGTTGCTTATTGGTTGGAAGGGATTGGCGTACTTTTGGCCGTCACCTGTTTATCAATTTGAAATTGATACTCCGAGCGGTGTTGAGACATTTATTGGTGAAATCTATGGCACTGAGAACGTGTCTTCAATTCAACTTCAAGAAGCCGGTATTGCGCTTAAAAACCCGACACTGTTAGACCACACGCGTTTATTGATTAAGATTGCGAACCGTGAGCGAGAGGCACACGACTTTATCTCAGTGCTGGAGCAAAACCTGCTTTCTCAAAAAGCATTGCCAGATCTTGCGGTGGTTGAACGCGTTGAAAACGGGGTCTTCTTCGGCATTCCGAGTGGCTACATGCAGGGTGGTAAACTGGTTGATGAGACGCTTACGCCAAGTTTGATTGAACAAAAGGTCACGTTGGCGAGTGATCACCGTGACGAGATTTCTCTTATTGAACACACTGAAATCGGCAAGGTCAGTTATGCGCTAAATGCGCTTCGTGTGGAAGAAAGAGCATTGCTTAAAGCGGGTGAGTCCGTGCCTGATTCGGTGAATGATGAAATTGTGGCGTTGAAATCTCGCTACGCAGGATTAGAAGCTACGTTAGCGTCACTGCGCACTGAAATGTCCCTAGACAGCTTAATTGTAAAAGATCGTAATGGTCACTCTGTCATGATACCTATCGATGATGTGTTGTCTGTCTGGTATCCCAATGCGATGGGGTGGCATGAAAAATTAGGGCATTGGTTGGTTCACATTGGTCGATTTGTGACAGAAGACCCGCGTGAAGCAAACTCAGAAGGCGGCGTGTTCCCCGCCATTTTTGGTACCGTGTTAATGGTATTGCTGATGTCAATCATGGTGACACCACTTGGGGTGTTATCTGCCGTATATCTGCATGAATATGCCAGTAAGAATGCGTTTACTCGCATGATTCGAATTGCCGTTGTGAACTTGGCGGGTGTGCCGTCGATTGTCTATGGCGTGTTTGGGTTGGGTTTCTTCGTTTATTTCGTTGGCGGCAACATTGATGCCCTGTTTTATTCGGACGATTTACCCAATCCAACGTTCGGTACTCCAGGTATTCTTTGGTCTTCATTGACCTTGGCCATTTTGACCTTGCCAGTTGTGATTGTATCGACAGAAGAGGGCTTAGCGCGTATTCCTTCGTCTGTGCGTCATGGCTCAATGGCGCTGGGTGCAACACAATCAGAAACCTTGTGGCGCATCGTTTTGCCTATGGCAAGCCCTGCGATTATGACGGGATTGATTTTGGCTATCGCCCGGGCTGCAGGGGAAGTTGCTCCTTTGATGCTCGTTGGGGTGGTGAAAGTCGCGCCAAGTCTACCGCTTGATGGTAACTTCCCGTTTCTTCACCTAGACAGAAAGTTCATGCACCTGGGTTACCATGTTTATGATGTCGGCTTCCAAAGCCCAAACATTGAGTCGGCGAGACCTCTGGTATACGCGACATCGTTTTTACTGGTCACCGTGATTGTGAGTTTGAATTTGGCGGCAATCACCATTCGTAACCACTTGCGCGAGAAGTATCGTGCGCTTGAACAAGAAGTGTAATTCTTCATGAGGAACCGATAGCGAAATGATCTCTATCAATGCCAACATTGGATTGCCTGGCCCGGTTGATCTGTCATCACTGCCTGATGAACAGACGGCATTGGTGATCAAAAATCTCAACCTGCACTACGGCAATACTCAGGCATTGTTCGATATCAATATGCGTATTCCCAAAGGGAAAGTGACGGCATTTATCGGTCCGTCAGGGTGCGGAAAATCGACGCTACTTCGTTGTATTAATCGAATGAACGATTTGGTGGATGGCTGTCGCGTAAGCGGTGAAATATCGCTGCATGGGATGAACATCTACAATGAAGATGTGGATGTGCCTGCATTACGTCGCCAAGTTGGGATGGTATTTCAACGGCCAAATCCGTTTCCTAAATCCATTTATGAGAATGTGATTTATGGTCTTCGCCTTCAGGGTGTGAAAAATGCGCGTACCTTGGATGATGCGGTCGAACGGTCGCTTCGTGGCGCAGCATTGTGGGATGAGGTAAAAGATCGCCTTCATGAAAACGCCTTTGGTTTGTCGGGCGGTCAGCAACAACGTTTGGTGATTGCGAGAGCGATTGCCATTGAACCGGAAGTTCTGCTTCTTGATGAACCGACATCGGCGCTCGACCCTATTTCCACGCTGACCATTGAAGAATTGATCAATGATTTAAAACGCAAATTTACCGTGGTTATTGTTACGCACAATATGCAGCAAGCAGCACGTGTTTCTGATCAAACCGCGTTTATCAATTTAGGGAAGTTGGTAGAATATGCGGACACAGATACGCTGTTCACCACACCCAAGAACAAGCAAACCGAAGACTATATTACTGGCCGTTACGGCTAAGGATCTTACGTAGATGGATAACCTCAACATCAGCCGCCATATTTCAGGTCAGTTCAATGCTGAACTTGAATCTATTCGCACACATGTTTTAGCGATGGGAGGGCTGGTGGAGCGTCAGTTAACGGATGCGCTGCGCGCGATGCATTATCAAGATGCTGACCTTGCAAAGCAGGTGATCAAAGAAGATCACAAGGTTAATTCGATGGAGGTGGCGATCGATGAGGCTTGTACGAGGATCATCGCCAAGCGTCAGCCAACGGCGGGCGATCTACGTTTGGTTATTGCTATCATCAAAACAATCACGGATTTAGAGCGCATTGGTGATGTTGCTGACAGCATCGCGAAAATGGCGCTGGATAACTTTTCAAACCATCAGCAGCCGTTCTTAGTATCCCTTGAGAACCTTGGGCAGAAAGCCGCCCGTATGTTGCATGATGTGCTGGATGCATTTGCACGCATGGACGTTGATGCGGCCATGAAGGTTTACCACTCAGACGACCAACTCGATAAAGAATACGAAGCGATCATTCGTCAGTTAATGACCTATATGATGGAAGACCCACGCTCTATTCCTAACGTATTGAAAGTGATGTGGTCTGCACGAGCGATAGAACGTGTGGGTGATCGTTGCCAGAACATTTGTGAATACATTATTTATTTCGTGAAAGGCAAAGACATACGACACACGAACAAAGAGCAGCTAGAGAAAATGCTCAAGTAGGTCGCTATTTCACATAGCCCAGATAGAAAAAAACCCGCAGTAGCGGGTTTTTTTGTAAAGGGGAACGCGTTAGCGAATGGCTTCAAAGAACCGTGTGCCGGGTTGATAATCGCCTTTCATGCCAACCAATTGGTTGCTGTCATCGAATGACAAAATCAGTTCTTTTTGTTCTGGCGCATCGTGCCCAGGTTTGAGGTATTGCACAAAATACCAAGTATTCGGATAGCCTGATTCCACTAACATTGGAGGACCAAGTAAGAATTTTACTTGTTCCTTGGTCATGCCAAACTTGAGTTCTTCAACTGCATTTTGGTCGATGTAGTTTCCCTGATTAATATCTATGCGGTAAACCAACTTGTTAGCAAGAGAACAGCCTGTAAGGCTGGCTAAAACAAGTGATACCACAGCGATGTTTTTCCAACGCATGACTTCTTACTTCATTTCCAAAATAGGGGTCGATGATAAACAAGCTAATACGAGAAGTAAAAATCTCTTGCTTGAACTTGTCAGTTCGACCGTGCTATTTCCAAAAAGTTTCTTATCTTAGACCACAAACACCCATAAATCTGAAAATCACGCTGCGATGAGCAGTTCACGTGCGTTTGCCAACGTGTGCTCAGTGATTTCGCTACCACCAAGCAAACGCGCGAGTTCTTGAACGCGTGACGACACATCCAGAGGCACCATGCTTGTGGTGGTGTTGCCTTTGTTGCTGGTCTTAGTCACAAACATTTGCTGATGACCGCAACCCGCGACTTGTGGCAAGTGTGTCACACACATTACTTGGGTGGACTCGCCAAGTTTTCTTAGCAGTCGCCCTACGATGGCGGCTGTTGGACCACTGATACCGACATCGACTTCATCGAAAATCAAACTTGGGGTATCCACTTTCTGTGCCGTGATAACTTGAATAGCAAGAGAGATACGTGATAGCTCACCACCAGACGCCACTTTTCCAAGCGCCTGCATAGGTTGGCCTGGGTTAGTGGAAACCAGCAATTCAATGCTATCAACACCCAGAGGCGACAAATTATTATCAGGGCTACTTTCTAGGGCAATGTGAAATTTACCGTGTTCCATGCTTAATTCATGCATGCTGGATGAAATCAGCTTGTCGAGCTCTTTCGCGTAACGCTTACGACTCTTGCTGAGTTTTTCCGCTGCAAGTAAACACGATTGATATTTAGCATCGACATCAGCAGCCAATTGCTCAACTTTTTCATCGCTGCTGTTAAACGTTTCTAGCTCTGTCACCAGAGATTGATGCGCGGCAAACAGCGAATCAGGCGCGACTTGGTGCTTGCGTGACAAACGAAGAATCGTTGCCATGCGCTCATCTAAATAGCTGAGGCGTGAAGGATCCATGTCGAGTCTATCCATGTAACTGGAAATCTCGTGCGTGGTTTCCTGAACTTGAATATAGGCTTCATCTAACATTTGGGTCAGTTCAGAAAAACGCGAATCCATCGCGGCAAGCTCAGCGAGCTTATGCTGTGCAAACTGCAACAATGACATGGCATTGTTATTGTCGTCTTCAGTCAGGGCTTGAAGCACGCTTTGGCTACAAATGGCGATATCACCACAATTGGAAAGGCGTCTGTGCTCTTCTTCCAGTTCTGGGTATTCGTTTTCACCCAGTGCTAATTCGTTAAGCTCGTTTACTTGGTATTCAAGAAGCTGTTTTTGTGCTTCGAAAGCATCTTTGTTTTTTTCTAGCTGTTTGAGTTCATTTCTCGCGGCACGCCATGCCTGATAACGCTGTCGCATAGTATGCAGCAGGTTTTGGTGGCCTGAATACTGATCCAGCAGAGTTAGTTGGTAGTCGTTACGCATCAATAGTTGGTGCGCGTGCTGGCCATGAATGTTGATCAAATGCTGACCAAGTGATTTTTGCTGAGATGCTGGTACTGGGCTGCCATTAATTAAGGCGCGAGAGCGACCTTCTTTGGTAATGATTCTACGAAGAATGCATTCGTCACCATCAACCAGTTCATTGTCTTCTAACCAGCGTCGTGCGGCAGGATTATTCTGCAAATTAAACAGGGCCACAATCTCAGCTTTCTCTTCACCAGGACGTACCATTGAAGGGTCTGAGCGATCGCCGAGGCATAGGCCAAGTGCATCAATCGCAATAGATTTACCCGCTCCGGTTTCACCCGTAATGGTTGTCATTCCTTTGTGAAAGTCGAGTTCCAACGCTTTAACAATGGCAAAGTTCTGAATCGTAATGTGCGCCAGCATGTATGAGTACCTGTATTAATCATCACCTGTTGATATATACAGTATATACTGTGATTACATACAGTAAAGTTGTTCAATGCACTGTGAATGAGAAAAATGTGATTTAGATAACAAAAAGAGCAGGCTAAGCCTGCTCTTTTTGTATGAATGGATGAGAACTAAAACAGTTTGTTTGACCATCCTAGTTTTGTACGCAGCGTTTTGTAATAGCTGTAATTTTTGGGATGAATCAACTGCAAGAACGATGGACTGCGGTAGATGTGAACTTCATCCCCTGGATTGACGGGAAGAGAAACTTGGCTATCGCAACTGACTTCTAGCGTGCTTCCATTGTCTGGGGAAACCACCAATTTAATGTGACGGTTTGCGTCGACAACCAGTGGTCGACTCGAGAGCGTATGCGGAAACATAGGAACCAGTGAAATAGCATCTAAACTTGGCGATAGAATCGGACCGCCACCCGATAAGCTATACGCGGTTGAGCCAGTCGGTGTTGAAACGATTAAACCATCCGAACGTTGAGAGAAGGCGAAGTTATCATCAATATACACCTCAAATTCAATCATATGTGCAACTTGACCTGGGTGAAGCACAGCTTCGTTGAGGGCCGCGTTATGACTTTTAATCTGCCCATGACGATGAACTTCTGCTTCCAATAGGAAACGATGTTCCTCGACGTAGTCGCCTTCTAAAACAGACGTCAGTGCCGCTTCGTAATCATCAGGATCAATGTCGGTCAAAAAGCCAAGGTTGCCGCGGTTAATCCCAATAACAGAAATATCGAAACGCGATAAAACGCGTGCTGCACCCAGCATGTTGCCATCACCACCAATGACAATCGCGAGATCGGCTTTTTCGCCCAGGGAAAGTAAATCGTGAAAATCTTGCGCGGGAATATTTAAGTAATTATCAAGTCGGTTATCGACCAATGTGCGATAACCTTGTTCAGTAAGCCACTGGTAAAGACTCTCGTGAGTCGCTACCGCCTCCGGATTTCTTGGCTTACCAACCAGAGCGATAGTATTGAAACGCTTTGACATCTTATTGATCCTGCGCCATTTAGAGGCTCAATTATAAGTTATTGATAAAAGCTTGTCGTGCTTTGCCACGAATGACACCTTGAAACACGGGCATACATCCCCATAATAAGCAAAACTGTCGAGATTGATTTCCCAATATCGGTTTTTTGGGGAGTTAACACAGAGTATTGTGTCGGAGAGAGCATGAGCAACGAAGAAAATAAGATCCAGGAAGAAGAATTGCAAAACGACGCGGCTGCGTCACAGGACGAAAACGCCCTTGATGCAGAGACTGATGCGATGATTAGTAGGATCACTGAACTTGAAGCGGCGCTTGAAGCAAGCGAAGCGACGGTAAAAGAGCAGCAAGATAGCGTGCTACGTGCACGCGCAGATGTTGAAAACATTCGTCGTCGTACCGAGCAAGAGATCGATAAAGCGCGTAAATTTGCATTGGAACGTTTTGCGAATGAACTGCTTCCAGTTATCGACAACATGGAACGCGCCCTAGAAATGGCAGACAAAGAAAACGAAACACTGAAGCCTATGCTTGAAGGTGTTGAGTTGACCTTGAAAACCATGAAAGATTCTGTGGCGAAATTTGGCCTTGTTGAGCTAAACCCTGAAGGTGAAGCCTTCAACCCTGAATTCCACCAAGCTATGTCTATTCAAGAAAGTGCTGAGCATGCACCAAACACAGTGATGTTGGTCATGCAAAAAGGCTACGCACTGAATGGTCGCGTTGTACGTCCAGCGATGGTTATGGTTTCAAAAGCAGCATCAGGCAACGTTAACGAACAAGCCTAATATTGCCAGTTTTGAAGAAAACCCGTTTTTAAGCGGGTTTTTTTTCGTTTGAAGCCTTGAAAGCAAAAAAGCAGCCCTCATTTACCTGTCAACGGGAAAGAAAATAAAAAATTTTCTTTATTAGGGTTGAACCCTGAATAGCCAACCCCATATAGGGGTTACGCAATATATAAGATGAATTTTCGGAGAAAACCAAATGGGTAAGATCATTGGTATCGACTTGGGTACTACCAACTCATGTGTAGCAGTACTAGACGGTGACAAGCCACGCGTAATCGAAAACGCCGAAGGCGATCGCACAACGCCATCGATCATCGCATACACCCAGGACGGTGAAACTTTAGTAGGTCAGCCTGCAAAACGCCAAGCTGTTACTAACCCAGAAAACACAGTGTACGCGATCAAACGTCTGATCGGTCGTCGTTTTGAAGACGAAGAAGTACAACGTGATATCGAAATCATGCCGTTCAAAATTGTTAAAGCTGACAATGGCGACGCTTGGGTAGAAGCGAAAGGCGAGAAAATGGCTGCGCCTCAGATTTCTGCCGAAGTTCTGAAAAAAATGAAGAAAACTGCAGAAGATTTCCTTGGTGAGGAAGTCACTGGCGCGGTTATCACTGTTCCTGCGTACTTCAACGATGCTCAGCGTCAAGCAACCAAAGATGCTGGTCGTATCGCAGGTCTAGAAGTTAAACGTATCATCAACGAACCAACCGCTGCTGCATTGGCATACGGTCTGGATAAAGAAGGCGGCGACCGCACTATCGCGGTATACGACCTTGGTGGTGGTACTTTCGATATCTCAATCATCGAGATTGATGAAGTTGACGGCGAGAAAACATTCGAAGTTCTAGCAACCAACGGTGACACTCACCTAGGCGGCGAAGATTTCGATAACCGCATGATCAATTACTTGGTTGAAGAGTTCAAAAAAGACCAAGGTATTGACCTGCGTAAAGATCCGCTAGCGATGCAGCGTCTAAAAGAAGCTGCAGAAAAAGCGAAGATCGAATTGTCTTCTGCGCAACAAACTGACGTTAACCTGCCGTACATCACTGCTGATGCGTCAGGCCCTAAACACATGAACATCAAAGTGACTCGTGCGAAGCTTGAGTCTCTTGTTGAAGATTTGGTTCAACGTTCACTGGAGCCATTGAAAGTTGCTCTTGCGGATGCGGACCTGTCTGTTAACGACATCAACGATGTTATCTTGGTTGGTGGTCAAACTCGCATGCCAATGGTTCAAGCAAAAGTTGCTGAATTCTTTGGTAAAGAAGCACGTAAAGACGTAAACCCTGATGAAGCAGTTGCTGTTGGTGCTGCGGTTCAAGGTGGTGTTCTTGCGGGTGACGTTAAAGACGTACTTCTACTAGACGTTACTCCACTGTCTCTTGGTATCGAAACCATGGGCGGTGTGATGACGAAACTGATTGAGAAAAACACCACGATCCCTACTAAGGCGAATCAAGTGTTCTCAACAGCTGACGACAATCAAAACGCAGTAACTATCCATGTTCTGCAAGGTGAGCGTAAGCAATCCATGCATAACAAATCTCTAGGTCAATTTAACCTAGAAGGTATTCAAGCGGCACCACGTGGTATGCCACAAATCGAAGTTACTTTCGACTTGGATGCGGATGGTATTTTGCACGTGTCTGCAAAAGACAAGAGCACAGGTAAAGAGCAGAAGATTACTATCCAAGCATCGGGTGGTCTGAGCGACGACGAAATCGAGAAAATGGTTCAGGAAGCGGAAGCGAACAAAGAAGCAGATAAGAAGTTCGAAGAACTGGTTACTGCTCGCAACCAAGCTGACCAAATGGTTCACGGTACTCGCAAGCAAATTGAAGAAGCTGGCGACGCACTACCAGCAGACGAGAAAGCAAAAATTGAAACTGCTATCTCTGAGCTAGAAGAAGCGCGTAAAGGCGAAGACAAAGCAGCAATCGACGAGAAAGTACAAGCGCTTATCGCCGCTTCTCAGAAATTGATGGAAGTTGCACAGCAACAAGCCCAGTCTGCTCAAGCTCAAGACGCCGGTGCAGAGTCTAAGCAAGACGACGATGTTGTTGATGCTGAGTTCGAAGAAGTTAAAGACGACAAAAAATAAAACCAGCTAATTTTTAGCTAGCCGTTTTATTTCGCACGGGCGTAGGAGGATTCTCCTCCGCCCGTAGTTGTATCATGCGAAGCGGATTTTTGTCCGCCTAGTATAAAAACAGGTGACAACTGAAAAATGTCAAAACGTGATTTTTATGAAGTACTTGGCGTAAGCCGTGACGCCAGCGAACGCGACATTAAAAAAGCGTACAAGCGTCTGGCGATGAAATATCACCCTGATAAAAATCCAGGTGATGAGTCAGCCACAGATAAGTTTAAGGAAGTTAAACTTGCCTATGAAATCTTAACTGACGATCAGAAACGTGCTGCTTACGATCAGTACGGTCATGCTGCATTTGAACAAGGTGGCATGGGTGGCGGCGGTTTCGGTGGCGGAAGCGCAGACTTCAGTGACATCTTTGGTGATGTCTTCGGTGACATTTTTGGCGGTGGTCGTCGTGGCGGTGGTGCACAACGTGCGCAACGCGGCGCGGATCTTCGTTACAACATGGAATTGTCTCTTGAAGAGGCGGTTCGCGGTATTACACGCGAAATCGATGTTCCTACCTATGTAAGCTGTGACCCATGTGGTGGCAGTGGCGCGAAAGCGGGCTCATCACCACAAACTTGTGGTACGTGTCATGGCCAAGGCCAAGTGCAGATGCGTCAAGGCTTCTTCGCAGTTCAGCAAACCTGTCCTACCTGTCACGGTCGTGGAAAAATCATCAAAGATCCTTGTGATTCTTGCCATGGTCAAGGACGAGTTCAGAAAACCAAAACACTTAGCGTGAAGATCCCAGCAGGTGTCGACACGGGTGACCGTATCCGTTTGACTGGCGAAGGTGAAGCTGGAGAGTTTGGTGCACCAGCGGGTGACTTATACGTACAAGTTCACGTTCGCGACCACCACATCTTTACGCGTGATGCCAACAACCTTTATTGCGAAGTGCCTGTGAGCTTTACGATGGCTGCGCTAGGTGGTGAAGTTGAAGTCCCAACTCTTGATGGCCGTGTTAGCCTGAAAGTACCGTCTGAAACACAAACCGGTCGCATGTTCCGCATGCGTGGTAAAGGTGTTCAGTCAGTGCGCGGCGGCGGCGTCGGTGATTTGATTTGTAAGCTTGTGGTAGAAACGCCTGTTAACCTAAGCAGCAAACAAAAAGAACTTCTAAAAGAGTTTGAAGAGTCTTTGGGTGGAAGTGCAGCGAAAAAGCACAAGCCTAAATCTGAAGGCTTCTTTGATGGCGTCAAAAAATTCTTTGATGACCTGACAAGCTAAGACGCAAAGCGAATACAAAAAACCGGCCTGATGGCCGGTTTTTTTATGTCCAACATTTGCTGCTATCTAATGCGGTTCCATCTTTACTCGTGTTTGATTGCTCCGATGCAGCATTAATGATCATTGTGTAGCAGTCGGTATCATTTTTCTGATTTGACGTTGATTTTGGGGTGGCCTTAATTTTGTAAACGTCATTGCCTGCCCCTGAATTGTCGATAGAAAATGTATATTCCTCGGATACTTGGCATCTTGTGCATTCTATTTTTGAAGGGTAAGCGCTTGTAGCTGTGTATTGCTGCTCTACCCAAACCTGCAATTGATAAAGATCGGTTTGTACACGGCTTCTTTCTGCTTGGATCAAATAGTTGCTGAATGCGGGTACCGCTATAGATGTCAGCGCACCAATAATAGCGATAGCCACTAATATTTCGATCAATGTCATACCCAGTTGTAACGTTTTGATTCCTCGAACCATTTTTATCTTCGCTATGCAGTAATTCTTTATTGATTCCAAAGGCATAAGTTATCTTCGTGATAATATCCAGACAAGTTATGTTGGAAATATTGGACGTCAACAGTGAGTTATTGGAATCGACTACGCGGATTTAGCTTAATTGAAATGATAACAACCTTGTCAGTACTGGCAGTGGTCACAGCGGTAGCAGTCCCTACATATGTTTCCTCACACAAAACTGCGAAGGTTGAAAGCACTGCAATGCAGTTGCTTTCGGTTTTGGAAGTCGGGCAATCAGAGTCGCTAAAACGTCATCGTAATGTCTATGTACATTACATCCCTGTTTCCAATGTGTTTGGTGGTTGTATTGGTTTAAGCGAAACATCTGATGCTAAGGCGTTTTCTTGTTCGGATAATGAAGGTTTGCAGAAGGTTTTTCTTGATATTGACGACTTGGTTGCCGTCCAATCTCCAGTGGAAACTGGACCAGTAAAACTCTTTCACTTCTCACATATGACTGGCCTTCCCTCTACAAACACGACGCTCAAACTTTCGGCAGGATCTGAAACAGGCAAAGAGTCTGGCATTATGATCCGACAATATTCCGGTCTAAAAGGATGCAGTAACACAGCCGTGAGTGATTGGGATGCTTGTCCATCATGAAAAAAGCATTGCTGTACGGTTACACCCTTATAGAAATGATGATTGGCTTGACCGTCAGTCTTATCGTTCTTGCCTCCGCTCTCGCCTTGTTTTCAGTTAACACCAGCATGGGTACGCAACAACTCCAAAGGGATTTCCTCAATACTCAGCTAAATATGTTAGCGACAACGATAAGCAATGAGATAAAAAGAGCGGGTTTTTGCTTTGACTGCGTGTCTACGAATGTCTTTATGTTGTCAGATTCGTTAGGTGATTCTTCTTCAATTTTAATCGATGATAGCGCGACTGAAACGAAGAAAAGGGCATGCATCCTATTTGCCTACAACCATGACAAGCGTTCGGGAGCCTTATCTCTTAATAAAGATGATGCGAAGGGATACAGGTTAGGACAAGACAGTAAGAATAACCCTGTCATTGAAGTTTATGAAAATTGGAAAGGGCTTACGAATTGGAACTGCGGCAGTGGTAGCTCTGATGGCGGTACAAGTGGATATTGGCGAGATATGACTTTCGACAGGATCGTTATTAATACACTGACTTTCCAAAGAAGCAGCTACCACTCTGTTGGCAGCAATACGAATCGCCTTCAATCTATTGACATAGAGATCAAAGCTTCATTGAAAGCAGACAGCTCGGTCGTTGATTCGGTAAATTTCTCCGTTGTTGTACCCAACGTGGATGGTTAATGCATGAACAACCAAAAAGGAATGGCTACGTTAGCTGTAGTTAGCAGTGTTGTTTTAATTATCGCTTTGTTTGCTATATCAGTTGGAAGCTCGGGGATTTCAGACATTAAAAATTCACAAAACATAGTGATAGATACTCAGCAAAGAGCAAACGCTAAAGCCGGGCTAGATTGCGCCATTGCAGTGTTTGAGGAAAAGGGGCTCAATCCAAAAGATGCTGATTTTAGCCAATCAGTCTTTGATGTTTGTCAAGCGCCAACAAACAGCAGTATTACATTGACTGATGACATGACGCACTGGACATTGAGTGCCACGTCAGGCTATGCCGTTCAGAGTGTATTGGTTAAATCTGGTGGAGCTACGGCTGCAACATTCAAGACCTCGGGCAGTTTGGTTCTAGATGGCGGTAATGCTTGGATACCTGCGAAAGGCGACAAAATCGGTACCGATGGAGATATAGGTATATATGAGTGCATTGCCATTATTGCAGGAGGCGATGTCACTATCGATGTTGGCAAAAGTTCCGCTGAATTCAAATCGGCACTGACCGGAACGAATGAGCAATGTCATGAAAACTTCAGCACTCACATACCTGCGAAGTCTGATCCTGTAACAAACAAATTCGAATCTGACATATTAGATAATCAAGAAAATATCGATGTATTCCAAGATTTGTTTTATACACCCAAAGAAAATTGGGCAAGTGTAAAAAAGACTTTTGACGTAAAGATAACCACAGGATCTGCGATTTCAAACAAAGAAGCGGTTAGCAGTTGCGGCAGTACCATTAAGTCTGAAATCGATGCGGGTAAAAAAAAGATCTGGGTTGATGGCGACTGTTTTATAGCTGGGCTATCTGGTGCAGGAAGTAGTGAAAACCCTCCGCTTGTCGTTATAAAGAATGGTGTGGTCGGCGCTAAAGATGCTTTCACATTTCATGGAACAATTTTTCAGTTTACGGTCGATTATTCAGAAAGTAGCCTCGCAGATTCGTGGGGAGCATATCAAAAGACAGACGGGACGGGTCACAATCTATGTGAAGGCGGAGCGATGTCTTCTCTTTGTGCTGAGTTGATTCTTGAGTACAAAAATGATTCGAGTAAATGGGGTAAATTACCGTTTTACTTCCATGGCTCCTATGAGAGTAAGGGAAGCTATCTCGTCGATGTTCCGGGTTCAATATCACTCGTGAAGGGATCATTTAAGCCAGGGTATGACGAAGGTAAAGACCCATCGCCAGGAGGTTCTGGTATACCTAGGATATTAAAAGGGAGCATTCATGACTTCTAATCGTGGGTTTTCATTGGTAGAGGTTCTGATATCTATCTTTATTGTTGTGCTATCAGGCGTTGGAACACTAAAGCTATACAGCTATATAGAGGTAGAAAAAGCTAACGCAGGTCTATTTGTTAAAGCGACCTATATTGCTGAAAGGCAAATTGCCATGCTTCAAAGCTTTAATACGATAGGTTCTAGCTGCGCCGATAGAACGCTAGCTGACATCACGGATTGTAAATTGTCGCTAGAAAATGGTAGCCCTTTCTCTATTGTTCTAAGGGGGGCTGAAGGTGGAGTGCTAAAGGATCCCGATGAAACTGGCGTTGAAGAGCCCTACGCGAAGGTACTTATTGTTAGCGTATCCTGGAATGACCGTTCAGGAAGCTTCAAAAACCTATCGATACCTGTTTCCGTATCAAAATACACCAACCTGCTCAATTAGTGCTCGAGCGGGCGCTTTTCGTGATGTTTTTCACAAAAAGCCCTTGCCAAGATCTGAACCATCCCTATAATGCGACCTCACTGACACGGCGACCTGCTCCACACGGAACTGGCCACTGAATCAGTACGGTGAAACGGCTTCAAAATTGAT